>NZ_CALPCP010000004.1 GCF_943192995.1 Flintibacter muris | reverse complement strand
TTTAAAAACGAAGTCTTTCCTTCTTTGGATAAGGTTGTGGATCGTCTCTGCCTTACCATTTGCTCCCTCCTGCCTGAACTCATCTCTCACATTACAGGGAGAATTTTGATTTTAAATGCTTTTATTGGTGATTAGTATAAATCCCTGTCCCCGGCAGAAACGCGCCCACAAAGCCGCATATAGCAAGGCTTTTTTGAGATAATCAACCATTTTCCAAATAAACTCCATCCCCTTTATTGTAATCTCCCCGAGCGCAGCCTTCGAGGGGCGATAGTAAATCAACATTCAATGGTAAATCAACAAAATTTTGCTTGCAAACTTATCTAGGATATGATATAATAAAAATAAGAACATGACATGCAGGTGTAGTTCAATGGCAGAATGTCAGCTTCCCAAGCTGAACACGAGGGTTCGATTCCCTTCACCTGCTCCAACCTGTGTCGCCAAAAAAGATGCAGGCGAAAAACACCACATAAAAATGTGGCGTTTTTCGCCTTTTTGAGCAGAAATTGCCAAAAAGACAAATGAAAAGTTGATGCTTGAAATTATTGGAAGCGTACGATAGATGCCGCCCTCGTCGTCGCACTTCTGAATTGAGAAGGTCAGTTTCTTGTTTAGTTTCATCAGCTTTCCTTGCGTCGGCTTCGGGCCGTAGTCCTCTACGCGAATGTACAGGATCATCAGTTCAATTTTCCGGCGGTCCTCCAACGTCAAAGTTCTCACCATAATCACCCCTTTTCCCGTTTCTACTCCCGCTCAGGCAAAAAATAATGCAGAAAAAGGTTGAAAAACCTTTTCTGCATTTAATCTACTACTCCAGCTTTTTTCCTCTTGCAAACTATAAAAAATCGTGTATAATATCTTTATACGCCGGTGTGATGGAATTGGTAGACGTAGCGGATTCAAAATCCGCCGATGGCGACATCGTGGGGGTTCGAGTCCCCCCACCGGCACCAACTTGCATTGACAAAAAAGATGCAGGCAAAAATCCCGCACTTCGGTGCGGGATTTTTGCGACTAAAAGCAGAAAACGGCGAAAGTTCAGAACAATATGAAGTCATTTACAAAATAAGGAAGCGCAAAATAAAAATAACGCGCCGGAGATGCAAATCCGCCGGATTTGGGGGTTTTTGGGAATACGCACGACTCGAACTCTCCAGCGTTCAAAAAGCAAAAAGGCCGTCCGCAGCCTGCCAGTTTTCAAGGCAGACCTGTGGGCGGCCTTTTTCATTTCCAGACTGTTCACATTGGTAGTTATGCTTGCTTTGTCTATGATCTATTGGTGGTATTGGTAATAGCTTTCGCCATGCCTTTCGGGTATACTTGCCTTGCAATCAGACGAAAGGAGATACCACCATGCCAGCCACCAAGAATCTCTGCGCTCAGATTCCCACTGACCTGCACCAGCGCGTCTGCGAGGCCAGAGAGCAGTCCGGCCTGACCACCGCACAGTACATCACCAACCTGCTCATCGAATATTACGAAATGAAGAAAAATGGAGGTAACCAAGTCATGGCGAACAACAACAGCACCCGAACGATGGCCTTCCAAATCGGAGAGGACCTTTTCCAGCGGATCAAGGCGCACCTGGAGCGCGAGACTGCCCGCACGGGCCGCAAGCTCACCCAGCGGGAGTTCGTGCTGGGGCTGATCGAGGAGGCGCTGAACGAGGCCGAGCGTCAGGCCGGTGTCAGCCCCTGTGAGGCCCCGCAGGACGGCGGCGACCTCCAGCCCCAGGAGGAACCGAACCCCGCCCCGTTGGGCGAGGAAAAGGCCGGGTAAGGCCACCAGCCAGCACACCACAACAATCAACGGCAGATGAGAACCCCCAGAGCATCCCCAATGTGGGATGCTCTGGGGGGTTCTTTTCATTTCGCCAAAGGAGGTGATCACTACGAGACAAAGCACAGCCCCAGCCTTCCGCTTCACGGACGAGGAGATGGAGACTGCCAAAGGGACAGACCTGCCGAACCTGCTGGAACACTTGGGCTACAGCGTCCGGCGGCTGGGCAGCCGCTACCACACCACCAGGGAGATGGACAGTCTTCGCATCAAAGACCGCCGGACCTGGAAGCGCTACTCCAACGGCACCGGCGGGGACGCCATCACTTTCCTGCAGGAGTTCTGCGGGAAGGGATTCCGGGATGCCGTGACCTACCTGCTGGAGTTCAATGGACACCGCGCCAGGGACTCCCCCGTCCCACGCCCTCGACCAACCCCGCAGGAGGAAAAGCCGGCCTTTGCCCTGCCCATCCCCAACCAGGACCAGCGGCGGGTGTTTGCCTATCTTCAAAAGAGAGGCATCGCCCCCCAGGTGATCCGAGGCTTCATCGAGTCCGGCCTGCTGTACGAGGACAGCCTGCACCACAACTGCGTGTTCGTGGGCCGGGACAGCGCTGGAAAGCCGGTATTCGCCAGCAAGCGCGGCACCTACGACCTGGGCGGCTCCAGCTTCAAGCGGGATGCCCCCGGCAGCGACAAGAGCGTGGCCTTCCGGCTCCCCTGTGACCCCGCCCTGGATTGGGTTGCGGTGTTCGAGGCCCCCATCGACCTCATGAGCTTCTGCACCCTGCACCGGGCGGTTACCAGCAACGCCGTAGCCCTGTGCGGACTGTACCAAGGGCCGCTGGACACCTACCTGCGGGAGAACCCGCATCTGAAACAGATCGTCCTGTGCCTGGACGCGGACGGGCCGGGACAGGAGGCCACAGAGAAGTTCCGGGAGGAGTACGCCCAGAAGGGCTACACCGTATCCACCAGGACGCCCGCCCACGGGAAGGACTGGAACGAGTACCTGCAGCAGCGCGGCCGGACCAGGGAAAGGGGGGATCAGCGGCAGGCTGCGGCCAGATAACATCATCATCCAGGCTTAAAATAAACGAAAAAATGGAGGAATTATCCCATGAAACGCATTTTCACCACCCTGTGCGCCCTCGTTGTCATTGTCATGGCCGGGAGTGCCACCGCCCTGGCCGCCGATGCTTCCAATACGGGCCAGAGAGCCAGCTACTACCCCATATCCGTGGAGGAGTACACCTATGGCGACTTTGACGAGCTGCGGATCAACAAGGTCTATCAGCTGTCCCTGGCGGACGATCCCAGCCTCATCCCCACGGAGGACTTCGTGAGAAATGGCCGGCGCTATTACCTGCTGGACATGACCAGGAAGGACGAGGTTGGGGTGGACATCCAGACCCACACCGAAACCGTCACCCAGGCCAGCGATACCAACAACCTGGAAACCATCCTCCAGCGGCTGGACGCTGAGATGGAGGTGACCACCGAGGACGGCTATGTCGGCATCCTGCGTCTGGACCACACCAGCGTCCAGGTCACCACGGACGGCTACGCCACCAAAACCAATACCCTCTCCGCCAGCCGCAGCTATCCCAATCTGTCGGAGGCGGATGTCTCCCTCATTCCCAAGAGCATTACGGACAACGGCAAGACCCTGACCCTGGGGGATGTGAAGTGGAGCGAATCCACGGAGATTGACGGAGAGGGCAATCCCGTCACCCGCTACACCGCCACCGCCAGCTACACCGGCACCTCCACCAGCCAGTACGCCACCGGCTACACGGTCAGCGCCAGCTACACCGGCGAGGTGTCCAAGGCTGGCTGCAGTGTGGTCACTTACACCGCCATCTTCGGCAGTGAGAAAGCTGCGGAGGAGTCCAAGGCCCCCGGCAGCGATGAGAAAAACAGCTCCGGCGATGCGGAGCAGGAGGACGGCACAGGCACCCCGGACAGCACGGAGGCCCCGGACACCGGGAAGGAACCTGTGGATCTGTCCGGCCTGAAACGCCCCGTGATGATCGGCGTTGTGGTGCTGGCTCTTGGTGCTGGCGGTGTGTTCGCATTCAAAAAATACCGTGAGAGGAGATGACCCATTGAAACTGCGAAGTTTTCTGCTGGCCGTCATGCTGTGCGCCCTCTGCTGCGTCCCGGCCCACGCGCTGGAATATACCTTTGACGCGCCGGAGGATTACCTGTTCGGCCAGCCCACCTCAGACGATACCATCTACGAATGGGAGAACCCCAATGTGGACCGGAGCAAGAATACGGCGCTGATCGCGCCCGGTTTCGGAACCCCCACCAGCTACCTCCCCGGCAGCGGCGAGTACCTGACCCCCAACCTCGTCCCCGGCGCGTTCAGCGGCGGGCTGGTCAACGCGGTGGGCAGCGCCGGAGCCAACGCCACCGGCGGCGCGGCTGGCAGTTCCATCATCACCGGGGAGTACCCCTCGGTGGACACCAGTGGTAATTTCACCGTGACCCAGATCCCCAGCAGCAGCCCCATGGACATCGTCCAGGGCAGCATCGGCTCCGGCTATACGGAGGTGACCAGCGACCTCTACTACGCCAACGGCAGCCTGGGAACGCTGAGGATTCCTTCCATCGGCCTGAGCGTCCAGGTAGTGCAGGGGACGGACAGCGCCGCGCTGGCCAAAGGCGCGGGCCACTTCACCAACACCAGCATCTGGGATGGAAATGTTTGTCTCGCCGGCCATAATCGAGGAGTGACCAACCATTTTGGGCAGATCCATACCCTGTCCGCAGGCGACACTATCACCCTGACCACCATGCTGGGAACCCGCACCTACGCCGTAGTCAGCGTGGAGAAGGTCGGTGTCAACGACTCCAGCGGCACCGCCGCCACCAGCGACAACCGCATCACTCTCTACACCTGCGTGATGAACCAGCCGGACTACCGCTGGTGCGTGACCGCCGTGCAGGTATAACGCTGTTCGTCAAATCTCCGCGCTGTCTGCCGATTGTGTTCGACTTCCCCCGTCCCATGTGGTATGGTTCGGTTTGCAAAAACCCCACCATACTATGAAAACGGAGGAATCGAGCATGAAAAGCAAAAAAATCGTGTCCCTGCTCTTGACCGGAGCCATGACCGCGGCCCTGCTGGCCGTCCCCGCCCAGGCGGCGGAAGCCCCGCAGCCGGAACCCTACACCATCAGCGTGGACCACTGGAGCCGGGAGGACTTCAGCCAGGAGGCCAACCCCAGCGTGTTCACCGGAGTCTATGACCGTGCGCTCTACAATACGATCCGCCAGACTATCGTGGACGGCACCAGCGAAACCGCCCCCGCCTACACTATGGTGTCCAAGGAGGACTACAGCGCGGTGAAGAACCTGATCGGGCGGATGGAAGGGGTGCTGCGGTATGAGCATCATGTGCCGCGGAACTTCACCAACTACTGGCAGTACCTGGACTACTTCGCCGTGTCCGCCGAAATGCCGGAGAACTACCAAGCGCCCCTGGACTTCATCCAGCCTGCCCTTGACCATGCGGGGACGCTGGCCACAGACCGGGAACGGGTAGAATACTTCAACGACTACATCCGCTCCCTGCTGGCCTACCAGCAGGGCAAGGTCTCCGGCATCACCCAGACCTTCGCGCCCCACGCCGGGGAGCTGAAAGCCGCCTGCGGCTCCTACGCCAGAGCGATGAAGTTCCTCTGCGCGGCGGCGGACATCCCCTGCTTCACCATCAGCACCAAGACCCACACCTGGAACCTCGTGTATGTGGAGGGCCAGTGGCTCCATGTGGACGTGTCCGCCAACGACCTCTCCGGCAGGAACGGCGTCCTGCTCATCGAGACCTACGGCGGCGCGGATCAGGCCCTGGAGGCCACGGCCTTCCTCAAGGAACTGTATGTCCCTGGATCAACAAAATAAGGATCATCCGTATCCCCAGCACCGGCAGACCGCACCCGCGGCCTGCCGGTTTTTGTTTCCCATATAGATCGTAACAGAAAGGAGTCTTCATGAAACATAAGCCTTTTACCCGCATCCTTTCCCTGCTGCTGGCCGTGGCAACGCTGGCCAGCCTGCTCACCTTCCCGGCCAGCGCCGCCACGCTGAACAACAGCGGCAGCGTCACCATCCAGTACCTGGGCCGCAAGGAATACCTGAGCAAAAGTACAAGCGGCTCTCTGAGCGGCAGCAGCTGGACGTACACCAGCAATGACGGCCTGACCGGTACCGCCTACTGCGTCAATTGGGGGCTGGCGGCGGTTTCGCCCAGTAAACCAAGGCTCCGGACGGATTTATCATTGACACCCAAAGCCAGACCATTCAGATCCAAGAGGGCAAAACGGTATCCCTCACGTTCAAAAATCAGCCGAAAGGGGCTATCATCGTCCAAAAACGTGACAGTCTGACGGGCCAGCCCCTGGCCGGAGCGCAGTTCCGGATCACCACTGCCGCTGGCTGCGAAGTGGGCCTGGATGGTGTGATCGGCACCAGCACGCTCACCCAGAATGGGCTGTTCACGACCGATTCTAACGGCGAAATCCGCATTTCCAACCTTGCCCCCGGTGCCTACGTTTTGACTGAGGTAAAGGCACCGGCAGGGTATGTGATGGACGCTCCCAGCACCAACGTGGTCATTGGTTCGGGCGGCGATACACAGACCGTCATTGTGACCAACACCCCCAAGGGAAATCTGGTGGTGGAGAAATACGACAGCGTGACGAAACAGCCGCTGTCTGGCGCACAGTTCAAGATCACCAGCGCCAATGGGGAGCTGACCCCGGATAACGAGGGCCTCACTTCCTCCAACGGCCTCTACACCACCGATGCCAACGGGCAGATCGTTCTTTCCAAGCTGAACCCCGATACCTACATCGTGACGGAAATCAAGGCCCCTGACAATTACCAGATCGACCCCACCCCTCAGACCGTGGTAGTCAACGCGGCAGACACGCAGACCATTCGGTTTTACGATGACCCCCTTTGCACCCTGACGATCCTGAAGCGGGACGCTGTGACCCAGCAGCCTCTGAAGGGCGCGGAGTTCACGGTCAAGGCCAGCGATGGCCGGGCCATCGGTCGGTACACCACCGGGACGGACGGCACGGTCACTGTCTCCGGCCTGACCCCCAACGCCACCTATGTGGTCTCCGAAACCAAGGCCCCCACCGGCTATGTGCTGGATGAGACTCCGAAAAACATCGTTGTCCGCAGCGGCGCGGCCAACACCCTGATTTTTGATGATGAGCCTGCCACAACGCTGATTATCCGGAAGTTTATCGAGGGGACCGAAAACGAGCCGCTGTCCGGCGTGGCCTTTAAGGTTGTGGACGGTTCCGGCGCGGCGGTTGGGCCGGACGATGGAATTTATTACACCGACAAGGCCGGAGAAATCGTGCTGGAGGGCATCGAACCCGGAACCACCGTCATCGCCAGGGAGATCAAAACCGTGGAGGGGTATGTGCTGGACGGTACTCCGCAGGACATCCTCATCAAAGCCGGGACCGTGCAGCAGTTGACCTTCTGGAACAAAAAGGCCGGAACGCTTGTCATTCAAAAGAAAGACAGCGTGAGCGGCGCGCTGATTTCCGGCGCGCAGTTCCAGCTCACCTACGCCAACGGCGGCTATGTGGACAATGACAACGGGCATCTGTCCTCCAACGGCCTCTATACCACGGACGCCAATGGTGAAATCCGCATTTCCGGCATCACCGGGACGGTCGTGGCCAAGGAAATCCAGCCCGCCCCCGGTTATGTGATCAATTCTGCTACCCAGACGCAGACCGTCACCGTCAACCCGATGGACACTCAGACCCTTGTTTTTCTGAATGAGCCTCTGTGCAGCCTGACGCTGACCAAGCTGGACTCTGTCACCGGCAAACCTGTGCCGGGAACTGTGTTCGCGGTGAAGGACGGCAACGGAACTCTTCTGGGCAGCTACACCACCGGCTCGGACGGCACTGTGACGGTCACCGGCCTTGTACCCGGAACCACTGTGGTGGTAACGGAAACAAAGGTGCCCTCCGGCTATGTTCTGAACAGTACGCCCCAGACAATCACCGTCAAAAACGGCTCCAACACGGTGAGCAGCGGCATCACTGGAACCGTGGGCGGGACCACCAATGGTAATACTGGCGGCGGCAACGATCTGACTTTTGAGAATGATCCCACCATGACCTTGACGATCCACAAGTACATCGAGGGAACCGCCAATGAGCCTCTGGCTGGCGTGGCCTTTAAGGTAGTGGACGGCTCCGGCGCGCCTGTCGGCCCCGGCGATGGCACCTTCTACACCAACGCAGCAGGCGAGATCGTGATCGAAGGGCTGGAACCCGGCGCTGTGATCACCGCACGGGAGATCAAGACGGTGGAAGGTTTCGTGCTGGACGGCACCCCCAAGACCGTGAAGATCACCGCAGGCCCCCAGGCCCCCGAACTCACCTTCTGGAACCAGCGGGCCGGTACCCTGGTCATCCAAAAGAAGGACTCCCTGACCGGGAAACCCCTGGCAGGCGTGGAGTTCCAGCTCACCTATGCCAACGGCGGCTATGTGGACAACGCCAACGGGCATCTGTCCTCCAATGGCCTCTATACCACGGACGCCAACGGTGAGATCCGCATCTCCGGCGTGACCGGCACCATCGTGGCCACCGAGACCAGGACGATCCCCGGCTACACCATCGACCAGGCCACCAAGACGCAGACCGTCACTGTCAACCCGGACGATACCCAAACCCTTGTGTTTTACAACACTCCTGGCACCACTCTGACGATCCAGAAGTATGTGGATGGCACCACCAACCCCATCCAGGGCGTGGCCTTCCTCGTCACCGATTCCAGCGGTCAGTATGTGGGGCCGAATAACGGAGAGTATGTGACCGATAAAAATGGCCAAATCGTAATCACCGGCCTGACCCCCGGCATTACCATCACCGCCAAGGAAACCCGGACGGCTGACGGCTACGTCCTCGACACCATGCCCCAGAGCATCCTCATCAAAGAGGGCCAGGGGCAGACGCTCACCTTCTTCAACAAGGCGGAGGGCGGCTTGGAACTGATCAAGGTCAACGAGAGCGACAGCACCCAGCGTATCCCCGGCACCACCTTCGAGATCCGCAAAATGGACGGCGCTCTGGTGGAGACAGTCACCACCGGCGACAACGGACGTGTCCATGTCAACCTGGACGCCGGGGACTACTATGCCGTGGAGATCGAGGCCGCGCAGGGCTTCAAGCTGGATGATACGCCCCATTATTTCACTGTGACAGATGGGAAAACCACCACTCTGACGGTAAAAAACAAGCCCTTTTCCGGCATTTTGATTCATAAAACCGACAGCGTCACCGGCAAGGGTATCTATGGGGTGACCTTCCTGCTGTACGACAGCACCAACACTCCTATCGGGCAGTACACCAGCGACAACAGCGGGTACGTGTACATCGAGGGGCTTACCACTTCCGGGCGGTACTACCTGCGGGAGCTGGAAAACGAGGGCTACGTCCCCGACACTCAGATGAAAACCGTGTATGTGACCGCAGGGGAAACCACTCTGATCGAGTGGAAAAACATCCCCATCACCGCTCAGATCCAGATCACGAAGAAATCCGCCGACTACAATTCCACCAACGGCCTGCCTGCCGGTACGCTGCTGGAGGGCGCTGTGTTCGAGATCTACGACAAGGCGGGCAATCTGGTGGACACCATCAAGAGCGACAGCCGTGGACTGGCCTCCTCCAAGCTCCTGCCTCTGGGCCGCTATACCATTCGAGAAGTGCAGGCTCCGGCGAATTACGGTGTGAGCGACCAGGAGCTGACCGCCTACCTGGAGCATGAGGGCCAGATCCTCCGCTTCGAGGTGACCAACAAGAGCCTGACCACCGGAGTGTCCATCACCAAGACCGGACCCAAGGAGGCCATGGCAGGCCAGCCGGTAAACTATGTGCTCTCTGGCATCGCCAACACCTCCAACGTCCGGCTGGACAACTTCTACTGGAGGGACACCCTGCCCGCACAGGTACGGCTGGAGACAGTGGTCACCGGCACCTACAACTTCCCCGGCACCTATAAGATCACCTACCGGGTGAACGGCGGCGAGTACCGGACGCTGGCGGATAACCTGTCCACCAGCAAAAACTATACCCTGGCGGCATCCCCCGCGGCCCTGGGCCTCGCAGCCAATGAGCGTGTCACCGAAATCATGTTCGTGTTTGGGCAGGCCCCGGCTGGCTCCGCCCAGGTGGAGAAGCCCCAGATTAAATGCACCGCCATCGCCGGTCTGACGGCTGGCAGCAGCTTTGTCAACATCGCTGACGTGGGCGGTACTTACAACGGAGTCTGGGTGCAGGCCATCAGCCGCTGGGTGACCACGGTCTACGGCAAGCCCACCCCGCTCCCCAAGACCGGCTATTGATCGCGCACCATGGAGGCTCCCTCTTCGGAGGGGGCCTCCGCTTTCCCTATACATTAAATAATACCATCAAATCACCAATCTGAAAAGGAGAAAAACTATGCTGAAGATCACTGCAATCGGAAACCTGACCAACGATGTGGAACTGCGCTCCCATGAGGACGGCAAGCCCTACGCCATCCTGCGGATCGCCTCCGACCGCCGCTACCGGGACCGGGACGGCAACAAGCTCACCGACTTCATCTCCATCAAGGTACGGGGCGCTCTGGCGGAGCGGTGCGCCGCCTTCGCCTACAAGGGCTGCAAGCTGGCCGCCTCCGGGGACTTCGAGACCATCGTCTTTTCCGAGGACCCCACCCGCCAGCCCGGATTTCTCATCAAGGCCAACGAGGTGGAGTTCCTGTCCCCCCGGAAGGTGGAGGAGGCCGCTGGCGTGGCCGCTGAGGACGGCGGCGCGGCGGACGCCGCCTGATGCGCAACACCGGAACCATATACAGCAGTACGGAGCGCAGCCCCACCGTACTGCCTGAGATGGCCGAGCTGCTCCCCCCGTTGACGGGGGAGCAGCTCGCCGCCCTGGAGGCGGACATCCTGAAAAACGGCTGTTATTCCCCGGTTATCGTCAATGAGGAAATGGTCATCATCGATGGTCACAACAGGCAGAGGCTGTGCGAACAGCACGGCCTGCCCTACCAGATGGCCGTGTTCTCGTTCGCGGATCTGCTGGAGGCCAAACAGTGGGCGCTGGACACCCAGAAGGGCCGCCGCAACCTGGACAAGTGGGAGCTGGGTAAGATCGCCCTCCGGCTGAAGCCGGACATTGAGGCCAGGGCAAAAGAAAATATGTCGCTTGGTGGGCAAGCGTACCGTCCCAGTGATATCGGTGAGGAAGGTTTTGCGAATTCGCAAAACCTTCCTCCTTCCATAAATACCACGAAAGAATTGGCAGGTGCCGTGGGCATTGGACAGCAAACTATGAGCAGAGTCATACAGATTGACGAACACGCCCCTCCCGCCGTGAAGGAGGCACTTGACAGCGGCGACCTGTCCATCAACCAGGGCTACAACATCACCCGGCAGGTGCAGGAACTGCCGGAGGAGCAGCGGGATGAGGCCGCCGCCCAGGCAGTGGAGCTGGAAAAGGCGAAAAAGGAGATCAAGGCCCTGGATGCCGAGGCCAACCGCCGCGGCAAGATCGCCGGACTGTTCTGCAAAGCCTTTGAGAAGGCTGTGCTGCTCACGCCCACGGAGGAAAACGTCCGCATCTGGACGGAGTGTACCCGGATGCGCCCCGATGAGATCGAGAACAACATCAAGGAGGCCCGTGAATTGGCGGAGGTGTTCACCGCCATTGCCGGTATCCTGGAAACAATGCTGCCGGGAGGTGACAGCGATGCCGGATGAGATGTCTGTCCGACAATGGCAGGAGAAGTTTCGGGCCGGGGCCTTTGCCCGTTCAGACATTACCACGCAATGCGAAGCAGGCTGGTACGACTGGTTCTGCCAGGATCACGCTCTGGCTGGCCGCCTGAAGAAGATCGGCAGGGTGGTCATGGGGATCACCGACCCGTTCATCCTGGACAATTACTATGTCTGGTTCAAGAACAACTGCCCCTTGGATGGGCCGCTGTATGACGATGCCCGCTTCGAGCCGCTGTCCGGGGAGCGTGACGGCAAATATTTTGTGGTGTCTCTGGACAGCCCCCACGAACGGTTCAAATGGGCGCTGGTCACAGAGCGGTACGGCTTTGACGCGCCGGAATTTGACTGCCGGGACATCCGGGAGATGGTCAAGTACATCAACAGCATCGGCCCGGAGCTGCAGCAGGGTGTTATCCCTCCGTTCATCGCGGAAAAAGTCGCTGTGACCGCCTATGCCCAGCGGCGCGGGGAGCCGGAGAGCATCCACATCTACCGGGACTGGAACCACCACTACAGCTATACCTCCTGGCGGGACCGGCGCAAGCGGACGGTCATGGCTGTGACCAGCCTGGAGGACGCGCCTGTGGGTTTTGTTTCGGAACAGGCCCATTCCATCAAAGGGATGTATGTCTATTGCCCGGAGGATGCGGGGATACCGCTGGCTGATCCGATGCTGCAGACTGCAAACAAATCTCAGAAAAGAAAGGAGCCGGAGCGATGAGCAAAGAACACCCCGCACGGGCGGCTGGGCCTCCCGGCAGGCCGGTGCTGCCCCTGGAGGCGGAGCAGGAGATCATGGACACGCTGTCCGCCAATATGCGGATCAGCTCCGATGAGATCGCCGCTATTTTGAAAAAGCATGGTGTGTCCGGGGACGCGGACGCCCTTCAGACTGCCTACCGCAAGCGCCTGGGCCAGCGGCTAATGTCCAGCATCCGGGATGAAAACGGCAGGCGGGAGGTACTGGCCCGCGGCAGCGAGTACATCGTGATGGAATGCTGCAGCGACCGGCAGGCCCTCAAGGCCATCCGCTATCGTATCGACAGCCAGATGAAGGGCCTGGACGTGTCTGCCGGGAAGGTGCAGGGCCGCATCCGAGTGCTGGACCGGCTGATTTCCCGGTTCAGAAAGGCGGGATGACGGTGGGACTGAGAGATATGCTCCGGGCCATCCGGGAATACCCCGCCGTCCGCGCCGAGCTGGAAACGTCCCGCACTGAGCTGCGGCAGGCACAACAAGCCTTGGAACAGAACCAACAGAACTGCGAATCGTTGTTGCTCACATCGAACGAGCAGCAGGAGTACATGAACTTTCTCTCCCATAAGGCAGAGGCGCTCCAGGACGCCCTGGGGGAATTTTGCCCCCGGCTGTCCACGCCGGAGGATATGAAACGGTTTTACGATGCGATCTCGCCCAGCATGGACGCCCAGGGCTTTACCCTGTACCGCATGGCGAAGGAGCTGACGGGGATCGATGTCCCCTCGCTGTTCCCTTATGAAGATAACCGTGGAATGTTTGAACTGATGGAAGGGCATCAGCTCATGGATTGGCTGATTGCCGTCCGTTTCCAGGCGGTGGATTGGGAAATCATCCCCGGCAGCACCTACGAATCCGCCACGCTGCTGGAGGTGGATACCTCCGCCCCGGAATACCATGCGTTTGAAAAGCAGCTCTATGAGAAGGTGCTGGGGCGGATGGGTTTTCAAGATATTTTAGCGCCCGGTCAGGAGGTGGGGGCGATAGAGAATAAAACGACAGAGCTGAAACTGTACAGCCATCTATCCGGGGAACTGACGGAACAGGAGTATGATGATCCGCAGCCTCTGGACGGCAGTGATCTGGCTATTTGTCATGCTGCGCCAGATTGCTTTTTATATTCGGTGGCGTTGTGTTGATCTGCATCGGACTATGGATATTCATTATAGCAGTTAAACATCAACTCACAATTTGCCATAAAATAGGAGGTATATGTAATGGCACAAAAACAAGACACTCGTACACAATTGCTGACGGCATCACCGTTTCAGTTGATGATTTCCCTGAGCCTTCCGGCAATCATCGGCATGGTTGTAGTCGGGCTGTACAGCTTCATGGACAGAGTATTCGTGGGCCAGCTAATCGACCAGGTGGCTATGGGTGCGGTTTCCGTTTCCTACCCATTTACCCTAATCAACTCTGGCATTTCCACCTTGATTGGAGTTGGGTCGGCGTCGGTCTTATCCAGAGCGGTGGGAAAGAAAGATCAGGAAACTATTGACAAGATCATGGGCAACCTGATCGCGCTGAACCTGATCCTCGGCTTGATTGTTACAGCTCTGGGCATGATTTTTACCCGCCCCATTCTTTCCCTGAGCGGTGCGGAGGGCGAAATCTTGAACAATGCCGAACGCTATCTGCGCATCATCTTCGCGGGCAGCCTGTTTGTCAACTTCGCTCAGTCGTCCAATATGATTATGCGGGGAGAGGGCCTTTTGAAACAGGCTATGGTGTTCAGCGGGGGGTCGGCAATCCTAAATATCATCCTTGACCCCATTCTGATTTCCGCCCTCAAGCCTCGTGGGATGGGAGTTGAAGGCGCGGCTTACGCAACGGTCATTGCCCAGATCGTCTATGCGGCGGCGATGCTGTGGCACTTCCGCTCCAAAAGTAAAAATGTCCGTATCCACGGCATTCGGGTGGAAAAGAGCCTGATTCCCGAGATTTTCGGGGTCGGCTTCTCCGCCATGCTCATGCAGGTCATGACCTTGCTCCAGCAGACGGTCCTTTATCACACCGCCCATAGCTACGGCGGGGATGACTGGCAGATTCTTTTAGGAGCCGCACTGAGCGTACAATCCTTTACCATGATCCCCATGTGGGGCGCCAGCCAGGGATTCCAGCCTGCGGTCGGGACAAACTACGGAGCAAAGCAGTATGGCCGGGTCAAGCAGATTACGAAAGTCTTTATCACAGGTGTCACTGTTCTGAGCCTGATTTTCTACATCCCCATCCAGCTTGGCGCGGAACCGGTGCTGTCCTGGTTCATTAAAGAAAACAGGATCGTGAGCATGGGCGTAACGGATTTCCGCATCCTGTTCAGTACCTATATCTTCCTGGGGCTTGTGCTGATGGCCATTACATTGATGCAGGCTCTGGGCAAGGCATCCAAGGCCAGTGTATTGGTATTGCTGCGGCAGATCGTACTGTTTGTTCCTCTGGTCCTTCTGGTTCCCAAACTGGGCGGGATAGGTATCAGCGGCGTATTCCTCGCTCCAGCGCTAACGGATTTGATCGTACTGGTTATTGCTATTATTATGCTGATTTCTGAGTTTCGGAGTTTATCAAAACAGACTGCATAGCACAAAAATACCAGGATGGGGATACAAGCCGTATCCCCATCCTGGCAAGGAGGTTCCTATGAAAAAGAAATATGTACTTTGCTCTTTGCTGCTTCTCACTATCCTGGGTGGTATCGCATGGTGGATATGGGATCGTGTAATCTGGAGCAAAAACTAAGGAGAAAGATAGAGATATGGACATTATCAGTGCGATGAAAAACGCCGCTTTCAGCACCGCCGTTACAGCGGCGCTCAACTATCTGGAAAAAGACCCGAAGGCCAACATTCCCAAGGCCATGAAGCTGATCGACACGGCCCTCCCGGACGGCTGGTACGAAGAACAGCGGGCCGCTTTCCATAAAGCCATTGAGGAAAAGGGCAACTGGTATCAGCCCCTTTTGAAAGCCTATCAACTGGATACGGGTGTCCGAAAGACGTTCTTCCAGAACTTCATATGCTGCGGCCCTGCCCCACGCTGGAAAACCCGGAGTGTCTGCGGGCAATAGTAAAGCGTACCGGTGCAAAGTCCACCGATTTGCAATCGCCGGAGAGTGTGAATCATCTTTGTGATAAGTGCAAGAGCTATGCGGCCTGCTGGTCTGGTACTGCTGAAGAATTGTGGAGTATAAGCCAAAACGGGGAAAAGGATATGAAAAACTGATTTTAGGCGTATCCATATTTGCAACTGGTTTTATCAGTATAAAGCCCTCAAAATTTTGACATTCCATGTGCGATATTTCTGAGGGCGTTAAGGGAGGAAATTTCCCTTAACGCCCTCATTTTGTACCCATAAGCAGGTGATATTATGAAAAAGCCCTTTTGTACCGCCGAATGCAGGCAGATGGCGATCTGAACGACCACCCTCGTGTAATATTGTTTGCTCAGCCTGAGCGGAATTTCTCCAAGCAAGGGGAAAACACAAGAAAAATTCATAAAATATTCACTATTTGGAAAAAATGGGGGTTCCTCTATTATTGGCCCATTTTTTCACAGTGGCAGCCGTACATAGCAAAATACCCATGACATCCAATCTCACCCCGCACACCTAAATTTGAGATTGGAGCTTACATAAATGACTTATGATGTGAAACAAAGCGGAGAACGTATCCGTCAGCTCCGCATTCAACACAGGTATACCCAAGAAACGCTTGCAAAAGAACTGAATATTGACCGAAGCCTATTAAGTCATGTCGAGGCCGGCAAAAGGGGTTGCTCTGTAGATTTGTTTGTTCAGCTCTCCAATATTTTTAGTGTATCGCTGGATCTGCTCATTTTGGGTAAGGAGCAAGCCATGTCATCAAGCGTAAACGACCGGGATATGCTGAAAATGGATATAGCAGAACTGATTGGCAGTTTGGAGGCGTTTCAGCGAAAGCTGTGATGAGATGTGACGATTTGTCACGGAAATGTGACTAAAACACTCTAAAAATCATCCCGCAAGTCCTCTACAATAGAACCAAGGCAAATACCCCTGCACCTTGAAAATTTCATATCAGCAGTACGGATCACCACACGGACAGACGCACAGTGCGCGCCATGACCCGGAGGGGGCAACAGTCCCTTCCGGGCCGCGATTAAGCCTGCGCGGGACGGCCTTGGCATCGCCGCCTATCATCCCCTGGGTTGAAAGCAGTAGAGACCCTTGGAATGTGTCCGTGAAGGTCTGCCGAGCCTTATCCGTTACTGTTCCCTATACCTCATCGGGGGGCGAGCTGCAAATACGATGAGTACCAATGAGAAAATGAACCAAACAAGGGGATTTTACGGATGAATATCAACAATAACAGGCAAAACGCCCACAACGAGATTGATAGGGTTTTCAAAGTATTACTCCCCGCACGAAACATGGCGGAGCGCCCTGAACAGGTGTCGCTCTGCCACCGGATGCTGGACGCCATGCTGGACGGCGGTATCGCCTTGTGCGACGCCGGAACGGGGATCGGCAAGACTTACGCCTATCTGGTGGCTGGGACGGTGTTCAGCCGTTTCCGGGCCACCAGCGGGCTGGAGGTTCACCCCCTCCTCATTTCCACCTCCAGCATCGCTCTGCAGAATGCGGTGCGGGATGAATACCTGCCGCTCTTGTCCTCTGTGCTGATGGAGGACGGTCTGGCTGGTCAGCCCATCCAGGCGGTGATCCGCAAGGGAAAGTCCCACTACGTCTGCGATGAACGTCTGGAAAACCGGCTGGGCCAGCTGGATCTGAGCAAGAAGAACTGGAGATCCGGCGCGGCTCTGCTCACCCTGCGGGGCCAGCTCGACACCGATGAAGCCGCCCACCTGAGCGGCTATGACCGGGCGCGGGTCTGCGTCCCTCCCGTCTGCGACTGCAGGCGGGAGGGCTGCCGATACCTTGCCTTTTTGGAATCCTGTGACACAGGCCAATTTCTTTTCCAGGTCTGCAACCACAACCTGCTGCTGGCGGACGCCATCCATCGAGGCAGCGGGCTCAGACCCATCCTGCCGGACGCCTGCGCCCTCATCGTGGACGAGGCTCACAAACTGCCGGACACTGCCCGTCAGATGTTCGGCGTAACGCTGGAGGCGGAGGACATCCGCACCCTCACCCACAGCCTGCGTGGAGAACGGTTCCTGCTGGCGGCGGAGATCCTGAGTGACAGCGCCAAGTCTCTGCTGCGGAAACTGGCCCGCCCACCGGAGGACCGGCCCTTTGAGCATTATGCAAGATCGCTGGCTGCCCCGGATCGGAGTCTGACCGTGATCCGAAAGCAGCTCCACGGCCTTCTCACCCCACCTACCCGCAGGCAGTTGGAAACTGTCTCCTCTGCTGTGTCCCTGTTCCAGCAGGGCCGCTCTGATCTGGTGTTTTACACAGCGGAGGACGGCTGCGGCGGCACCATGCTGTGCGCCGCCATTTCTGATCTGACCGCTCAGCTCCGCCAGACGCTCTGGCGGCAGGAGCGGCCCGCCGTCCTCACCTCCGCCACGCTGGCCGTAGGCGAGGACTTTCGCCGCTTCAAAGAGGAAACTGGCCTGCTGACCGACAGCTGCGTTACGGAGTCTGTTGCGCTTTCGCCCTTCGACTACCAGCAGAATTGTCTGCTGTACTTACCTCAGTTTCCGCCCAGGCAGAAAGCTGCCGCCTATTATGACGAATTGGCGAAGGAGATCGCCGCCCTGCTGGACGCGGCCCAGGGCCACGCCCTGGCGCTGTTCACATCCTACGCCGCTATGTCGGCAGTGAAGGAGCGCCTGCCGGACCACGGTCTGCGCTATCCGCTGTTCACCATGGGCCGCAGCGCCATCCATACTACCGAGCAGTTCAAAGCCAGCCCCGGCAGTGTGCTGCTGGCGGCGGGGGCCGCCTGGGAGGGCTTCGACTTCCCCGGCGACTGTGTGTCCCTGCTGATCATCCCCCGCCTGCCCTTCGCCGTCCCGGACGCTCTGAAGGAAAAAGAGAGGGAGAATCATCCCTCCCTTCGGCTGTTCATTCGGGCGGTGGTGGTGCCGGAGATGCAGATTAAGCTGAAACAGGGCTTCGGGCGGGCCATCCGCACCGAGACCGACACCTGCGTGGTGGCCATCCTGGACGAACGAGCCACTAAGGGCAAGCGCTACAGCAAGGATGTGCTGGCCGCTCTGCCGGAGATGCCCGTCACTGGCAGCCTGGAGGATGTGGCGCGCTTTATTCAGCAGGTGAAGGGGCCGGACTATTTCCGGGAGGCATCCGCATGATCGATGTGAAGAACGAGATGCGGTACATTTTGGTGATGCGGCTGTTGGAGCAGGCAGCGGAAGTTGGTCTGCTGTCTGCCGAGGAGTTGTGGGCCGCCAAGCGGCTGGCGCTGGAGCGGTATCGCCCCGCAACTGTTTGGGAATAGTGATAGCTTTTCCCGGTGAGGTGTGGTAGTGTTGTCGGTATCCAGAGGAAAGGAGGCCGCACCAGATGAGCAAAAACGTGACCATCATCCCGCCCAGCCAGAGCAAGCCCGATACCCTGCGGGTAGCTGCATACTGCCGGGTCAGCTCCGACTCCTCCGACCAGCTTCACTCCTACGCCTCGCAGATCCGCAAATACACCGAGGAAATCGGGCATCATGACGGCTGGGAGCTGGTGGACATCTATGCTGATGATAGTGCTATATTAGGACCAAGTCAGAAAGTGCTTATAAAAGAAGCCTTTATCTGATTTGGTCCATTTTTTGCGTTAAAAATTTGAAATAAAAAATGAGGGGATGTGCGGAATGGGAATTATTTACAGCGTCAGCAATTTTAAGGGGGGCTGTGGTAAAACATCAACAGCCTTAAATTTGGGAGCTGCATTAGCAGCTGCTGGGAAGTCTGTTGCCCTGATTGACAACGATGTTCAAAGCAATCTCACAGCGTCGCTGGGCTACACCCCTGCCGAGCAGCCTCGCACCCTTGCCAACCTTCTACTGTCTGCCATCGACTACCCAGAGGATCTGGATTTTCACTTGCGGAAGACTATCATCCACACGGACACAGGCATCGACCTCATCCCAGCCAACCGCCGGCTGTCGGATGCTGCTGCCCGGCTTCAGGTCATGCAGCTCTCTCAGTACAATGCTGTTGGGGATTCTGATCGGGCCAGCGAATGTGTCATGTCTGAACTGTTAGAGCATCTGCGTCCCTGCTATGACTACATTATCATCGACTGCGGATTGAAGCATGAATTGCTGACCGTCAATGCGCTGGCAGCGTCGGATTTCTGTATCGTTCCGGTCCAGGCTCACTTTCTGGCCAGCGAGGGTATCCCGGAGGTGCTGGAGTTGGTAAGGTCAGTGCGGGAACGGTTCAACCCCAGACTCCAGGTCGCTGGCATCCTGCTGACCATGTACCAGTCCCGGCCTCAGCTGTGCCGCAGCGTCCGGGAAAGTGTGGGCGAGATCTACGGCGAGACGTTTCATGTTTTTGAGCGGCCCATAGAATACTCCATCAAGGTAGCGGAGTGTCCCGCCGCCGGGCAGAGCATTTTCGATTACGCTCCGAAGAATGCTGCCGCTGAGTCCTACCGCAGTCTGGCAGAGGAGGTGCTGAGGCTTGCCTAAAGCGAACATGAACGATATGTTGAAACGGCGCATGGCCGCTACCCAGCAGGCATCAGAGTTACAAACCAGCGATGAAGCCTACCAGCAGATTTTCCGTGAAAAGGCACCAGCTGGAGCCTCCCAGCTCTGCGACCTCCCGCTGGACAAGCTGGTATCCTTTTTCACAGCGGATATCGGCTTTCGCCCTTACCCCAGGGCCAAGCTGGAAGCCTTTTCGGAACAGATTCAGGAGGACGGCCTGTTTGTCAGAATCATCGTCCGCCCTATCAGTACAGATAAGTATGAGATCCTGAGCGGTCACAATCGAGTTGCCGCTGCAAAACTGGCTGGGTGGACTACGATTCCTGCGGAGGTAGTGGAGGCGGATGATGCTAGGGCCATCGTGATTGCCACCTCTACTAACCTGATCCAGCGGCAAGGGCTTTCCACCATAGAGCGAGGAAAGGCATACAAAGCATTGCTGGACGCAAAAAACCGCCAAGGATACCGTTCCGATATGGAGAACGGAACTTCTGGCGATTCTCGCCAGAAGTATTCGGCCCGGGCCTTGGTCGCCGAATTTTTTGGCGTCACCGAGTACGAAATTCGGAAAGCCGTTAAGCTGACCCAGCTGATACCGGAACTGTCCGATATTCTGGAGAACACCCCAAAGCAGCTCAACCTCGCCTGTGCCGACCTGATTGCGGACTACGACGCTGCGTCTCAGCAAGCGTTTATTGAGATGTGTTCTATTGAGGGCTATCCGATGAACAAAGCCATTATGCAGCACATTGTCTGCAAATGCCCTCCCCCGACTGCCGGACGGCAGGAAATGTACGCCGCTTGGCGTGAAGCCCGGAATGCGGCGGAAAAACGTATGATGGCCCCGCCCAGGAAAATATCCTTTGACCGCAAGCAGTTTGCCCCCTATTTGGAGAGGTTCAGCAGTGACCAGGAAATTGAAAAGCTGTTCCTGGAGTTTCTGCGAGAAAGGGCTAAGGTTTCATAGACTAAATCAGGGCAGCCTCATTATATGGGGCCGCCCTGATTTCATAAGGCTATTTCTGGTTAAGAATGTCCATCACCTGCTCCAGGGACATCTTGAAACGCTCTGCAATTACGGCGGGGTCAAGGATGTCCTTTAATGCAATAATTGTATCTTTGAATCCTTTTTCCATGCCCTCTGCGCGGCCGTCTTCCAATCCGTCCATATAACCTACTCTGCGTTCATCCATCATCTTCTGCGCATACGTCATATACGACACCTCCAGCTTCTTGTCACTGCGCACCTCTTGTATCCGTTCCCGGGCCATTTGCCCTAGGGGCGTCTCATAGGGCTGTTCCAAGTCGTTTGTGCGGATTAGATCTAGAAACTCCAAAATCGGTTTGCTGGCGTTGGCCTCTGTGTATCGGCTGTTGAGGAAATACACATGGGAACCATCCGCATAGGGGACGTTGGTATCCTTCAAGAAAGCTATCCGTTCGCCCACCGCCTTGCCAATGTGGAAGTAATCGAAGTCACAGACGAATATGATGTAGCTTTCGGAGAGACTGGCAAAGTCCGCCCCCTTGGGCAGCTCATTGCGGTCGATGCCGCTCTGGTAAAACCTGACCCGGCGGGGCAGGTCGTCCTTCCGCTCTGCTTGGATCTCTACATTAAAAACAGTGCCCTTTCCATCTTTTAAATATATGTCCAGGCGGATGCCGTGGTATTCATAGCTGTCGCTCATTTCTTTTTGGCGGTCGAGAAATTCGATTCGCTGGATATCTATGCCCAACAGCGCCTCCAGAAACAATCTGCATATCTCATCAGAGCGCATGACCTGCCCGAACATAAAATCCGATTTCAGAGGGAGTTCGCTGAGCGGGGTAATGGTATATTGCTTTGGCATGGGGCAACGCTCCTTTTCACTGCTTCCTGCCATTAGTATAGCACAGAAAGCCCCTTCGGTCAATTTGCGGGCCGTTTTTGCAATAGAGAATTTTCAATTTTGGCTTGATGCCTGTGGGCGTCAGGCTATTTTTATACCTGGAAGGAGGTGACAACGATATGAACAACTACCAACGGGCCCACAGTCCCTTTGAGGACTCCGCCACTCAGCGATTGCGGCGCATGGGCCTGACCACCGAGGACGGCTCCCCGGAACGGGACGCTATGGCCGTATTTAGCAGCATATTCGCCGGCCAGTTTTTTGATGATCTGTGCGACTATTATCAGGACTACGAGAACGTCCAGGAAACCATAGCCCAGATTTTCCACACGGCGGAGCAGGCCGATCCCAAGCAGAAATTTTTGATGATCTGCCTGCAATATGACAGCATCTACCGCTCCCTGCCCGACCCGGTGTGGTGGATCAGCGGCAGCCCGGATTTTGCGGAGCTGTTTGCCGAGGACTTTCTGACTCACTTAAAACGTCTGGCAGAAAATACATAACGGAGGATGAGAACATGGATCGTATTAAAATTTACAAGCCCCCGGATGGTCCTGCCCAGGCGGCGGAGTTCATTGAGGGGCTGGAGCCCAAGCTGCGGGACAAGCTGGTCCGGCAGATTTTTTATCTCTCCCAGACGCCCCTTTCGGAACTGAAAGAGCCCCACTACAAGCACTTCTCCATTGAAAAGTATCAAAGCCTCTATGAGCTCCGGGAGAAGGGCCGGGTGGTGGTGCGGGTCATCTTCACCCCCTGTCCCAACGGGGACTATCTGCTCCTGCACGCCTTTGTGAAGCGCCAAAAGCGTGACACCGAAAAAGCGCTGGAGCACTCACTCAGACTGCTGGCGTCGCTCTGGGATCACCCGGAGTACGCAGTAGAATATATCGTCAAGGAGGAAAAACGCACATGAAACACATCGTACCCATCACCCTGGCGGCCGCGCTGGCACTGTCCAGTGCGGTATTTTTCTGGAAAAGGAGGGCCCGGAGATGAAAAGACTGCTCACCTGTTTGCTGCTGGCGGCGGCTCTGGTAACCAACGCCTGCGCCCTGGAGGTGCCCACCGACACCACCATCCAGAACCTCAACGGGAGCCAGCAGCTCATCAAGACCTACACCCTGCCCCCCGGGACTGATCCCCAGCAGCTCATTGAGGAGCCCTTCGAGCAGGAGGGCTACCGCTACACCTTCGCGGAGATCGTGAAGGAGGAGAATCAGGTGTCGGACCGCAAGTACCACACCGAGACGGTGACCCTGGAGACCGGCACCAAGGACCTGGGCAAGATCCTGGAACAGCTGGCGACCACGCTGGACTATGATGACGGCACCTATTCCGGCGTCCTGACCCTGGATCACACTGCCATTCGCACCGAGGCCTCCGGCTATGCCAGCAAGGCCAAGACCGTCACCGCCACCAAGACCATCGGGCCGCTGGACCGCAACGATATGTCCTACATCCCGGCCACCACAGTCAAGGACGGGGTGACGCTGAACCTGTCCAACGTGGACTGGCAGATCATTGGCACTGACCTGGTGGGGGATGCCCTGGCCCCGGCCTCTTATCAGGCCGTAGCCACCTACTCCGGTAAGAGCTACCACAAGGTCGCCACTGGGTACATCACCTCCGCCGACTATGTGGGCGAGGTCACCCGAGACGACGTGGAGAGCGTCACCTACAAGGTGACCTACCTGGGGACGGAGACATCAGGCATCAACCTGCTTCCCGACCGGAGCGGCGTCAGCGTGGCCGGCCTGCCCGGTAAAATCCTGCCCTATGCCTTGGGCATCCTGGGTGCAGGAATCATTGCCACCCTGGGGGTGCTGCTGTTCCGCTCCCGCCGGGCGCTGCGGCAGCTCCAGGAGGAACCGGAGGACGAATCTGAAGAGGAGGAGACGAAATGAAAACCTGGAAAACTTTGAGCAAAGCAATCCTGCCCGTCCTGGCTATGCTGGTCTTGGCCCCCTCCGCCTACGCGGCGGACTACTCCTTTGAGACCACCGCTCCCCAGGACTACTATAAGAGCACCAGCTACGAGGATGTTTATGGCAGTCAATACAACTACGGCGGCAAAAACGTGGTGGACTACCAGATTCCCGAGTTGGAGTACGGCCTCCAAAGCACCACCATGACCGGCGTGATGGAGCGTACCACACTTCCTGGTCTCCAGCAGTCCGTGGCAACGGGCAGGGGCGGCTATGGCGTGGCCGGCGGCGGACCTATTACCGAGCTGGTAGAAGCCGGCAAGCCGGGCTCCGCCGTTCCCCCCACGCCCACCATCCCCACTACTCCCACCTACCAGCAACCCGCCTACACCAGCGCGGAGGGCATGGCCTACAAGGACGGCCATATCGGCACCATCAAGATTCCGTCCCTCAAGATCAACATGAAGGTCTGGGAGGGGGAAACGAGTACCAGTATGTCCAAGGGTCTGGGGCATTACAGCTCTACCTCCGCCTGGGACGGCAACGTCGGGGCGTGCGGCCACAACCGGGGGACCAAGTACGCCATTGGCGCAATCAAAAATCTGAAGCAGGGGGACACCATCACCTACACTACCATGTACGGCACCCGGACCTATGCGGTCACACTGGTGAAAACCATCTCCAACACCGACTGGAGCTACCTCCAGGCCACCTCCGACAACCGGCTCACCCTCACCACCTGCCTGGCCGACCACCCGGAGAGCCGGGTCGTGGTACAGGCGGTAGAGATTCGTTCATAAAAGGTTTACAAATAACCTTTTGCGGCGAAACTCCGTGAAAAGCGGAGGTGAAACGACCGAAATTCAACAAATACGGCAAGGTTCAAAATATCGGCAAAGGGATTTAAAATAATCCTTTGACAGAGTCCGGATTCCGTACTATGCTCAAATCAGAAGGAAGAAACAAGTTGATTTTGGGTACTGAAAGGAGTGCAAAATATGAAACGGATCTTGACCTTGCTGCTGTGCGCCGCACTGACACTGTCACTGGCGGTCCCCGCCCTGGCCGTTCAGTCCGAGCGGGAAACGGCGGCGGTTTGGCTGAAGGAAAAGGGTATCCTGACCGGTGACCAGAACGGCAATCTGAATCTCGGTTCCGGCCTGACCCGGGCGGAGCTGGCTGTAATCCTGACCCGGCTCTCCGATGATACCGGGGATATGGGCCGAAACGCCGCCTATTACCGCACCATCTGTCCCTTCACCGATGTTCCCGATTGGGCCATGCCCTATGCCGGTTACTGTGCCGAGAAAAAGCTGATGGCCGGCTATGGCAACAAGCAATTTGGCCCAAGTGACCCGGTGACCCCGGCGGCGGCCTGCACCGTCATGCTCCGGTATCTGGACTGCCCGGCCAGCCAGTGGAACTATGCCACCGCTTGTGACAAAGCTATTGAGTTAGGCCTGCTCCCGGACAGCGCGGCGGCTGGCGTAGCCATCAACCGGGGGAACATCGCCATCCTGATCTATCGGGCACTGAATGTTATGGCAGGAAACTCTCACACGGCTTCGCAGGGTATCGGAGACGGCTATCTGACTAATGGCAAGCCCATTACCGAGGAAAATGTGCTGGAGTTGCTTCGCCAAATTGAAAAGGATTGGCCTACTGGCACTGTCTGGGGTACTCACAATACTCCGGGAACCCACAAGAATGATGTGCCCAGTACAGCGGCAAACCGCATTATGGATGTTTACCGGATCAGCGAGTACTATGGATGCAGCGGTTACGCTTCCATGGTAAGTTCTCTTATATTTGGTAATCAGACCAACCCGGGCCGCAGAGTGGACAACCTATCACAGATTCGGCCTGGAGATATCTTGTTTCTGGTTAACAACAAGACCGGCTCAATTTGGCATGTGATGATTGCCCTGGAATCTCCCAACAAAATCAACGCATTCCACTATACCGACGGAAATGTCGGAGAGACAGTCCAGTGGCCTGACCGGGAGAATCCCTATGGAAGAGAGAACCTAGATTGCTATCGGGGCGAGGGTAAGCATTACCATCTGGAGGTCTGGACCCGGTATCCCGAGAGCGTCCCCTACACCGGGAACAGCGTTATGGGCTGGCCTACCGGAAAATAAGGAGTATCTATGCACCTAAAACCACCCATTCCCCACATGAACAGCCCCAATTACAAGTAAAGAATCACATCCGCAAGGACTGCACAATTCTGTGCGGTCCTTTTTCATACCAAAAATCCGTTACAAGGAGGAAATTTCAATGCTGAAATGTATGAAAGCCCATTGGAAACGGGCAGTTTCTGGTCTGCTGGTTGTCATTATGGCCGCTGGTATGCTCCCGGTTTCCGCTTTCGCCGCTGACATAGGCGGTAGCTCCAACCCTTACGCCCCTACCGGCAGCTTCGAGTTGAACGTGGCCGGCACCACCGCCTGGAACGGCGGTGATGAGGTCCTCACCGTTTACAAGACCGAGAGCGGCGACACCCAGGCCGCCGCCATCCCTACTGCCACTCCATTTGCCCTTCTGGAGGACAAGGGCGACAACCGGATCAAGATTGGCTATGTCACGGAGGGTGGCTGGACCGGCGCTGGCCTGGACGGCACCGGTTGGGCGGACAAGGACAGTGTCCTGGTCAACCTGCCTGATGTGCTCCCCAGCGTTGCCTATGAGTTGGACGGCAGCAGGCTGTTCAACTCCCGCCTGACCCGATTTGAGTATGTGGTCCTCGGTTCCTACGCTCTGGCCGAACAGCTGGCCCAGCGTCAGCAGGAGGCTATGGTCGCCGGTGACACGCTGGTAGTCCGGCAGAGCGGCCAGACGGTGAGTGTCAGCCGGGCCAAAGGCGACCCCGCCCAACTGCACAGCTACACCCTGGACGGGGTGACCTACCAGAAGTATGACGTCTGGACTGAGTACAAAACGGCGGACGACAGTCTGAGTAATCTCAGCTATGACCTGCCCTTTTCCGTTGACCGGGCCTACAGCGCCGACCCCAGCGTGACGCTTACAAGGTTCTGCCCGCAGACGGTCAAGCACGTTCCCTCTAAGGTAAGCGCCAGCGACCCCACCGGAGGCGTTGGGGCCTATAACCCTGGCAGCCCCGGCGGTAAGAAACCCACTACCTCCAACGTAGACTGGCGCACTGATGCGGAGCGGACATTTCTGCGCTTTACCCTGATTGAATTTCCGAATGGTGTTGTTACCGACCTCAATACCAACGATTACAGTACTTGGCACGTTGTCGGCACGCCCCTTAATGTGGTATGGAACAAGAACGGGTCAGATGTCTGGTCCGCCGACAAGTGCCGGAGTGACATTACCTGGTACAACTCCTGTGCCATGCAGTACAACGGAAAAGGTGCGGATGCCGCCCAGCTTATGGCCGGCTCCTCTGTGCCCCAGGGTGTCTATTCCTACGATGCTACCGCCGGTCACAACAAACGCTGGGTGACCACTGCGGATGAGTTCCAAAAGGAAACGGGCATTACCGACCAACAGAAGGAGCAGATGTTCCACTGTAACTCCAGTTCCTGGTCCTCTGGCTGGAGAGATGGCGATTACACCTCCATGTGGGGCACTGACGCCGAGTCTGTGACCCCTGGAAACCTCTACAAAGTTTACAAGGCCAATGATGCGTTCCTTTATCTTCTGGGCCGGTTGAGTGAAACAGACAACGGTGCTGGCGGAGATGTTACCGGCTGGAGCAAGGACGAAGCCATGGAGCGTTGGTCTGAGTATGTCCACGATGCGGACGGCAATCTGCGCACAAAGTACCGGGTCATTGTAGAAACAGGCGGTGTCTTTAGGGACCCTGACGGTGTGCGCCGGGCCTACACGCTGCGGGAGATGATGGCCTACACCATTTACAATAATGAATCCCAAGTCAAAGGCAATTTAATTTGGGACCAGGCGTCCACCATGGTGAACATGGCCCGCTGGATGCGGCAGGGCAAGGATCAGCAGTTCCTCGAATATCCGCTTAACGAGGACGGTACTCCTACCGGTGAGGAGCTGCACTCCACCAACGGGTTCAGAGAGACAGACAGCTATGTGGATACCATCCAGTATCCTCGACCTATCCGGGATACTATATTTAGCGAACGTCGATCCTTCGGACTTCACATTTTTAGTCCTTTTAATTTTGAGCGTCCTGAACCTACAAGGCCGTCCTTGGAAGTTACTAAAAAAGTTGGGACGGGCATTCCGGCCGGTGTGGAATGGAACTTCACAGTTAGATATACCTCTGGCAGTCCTGCCAGTTTTAGCGCCAAGAAAAATGATGTTGACTGCACGAGTCAGGTGACTGAGACTGACAACAGTTTGAAATTCTCACTGAAGGCCGACGAGACCATCCGCATTGATTTCGAGGCTGACTCATCCTTCCGCTACGAAGTGACGGAGGACGACTCCTCCCAGCTGACCAATATCACCGGCATCGGCGGCACAGCCGATATGTCCGCTAAGAAATTTACCAGCAGCGGCGGAGCCTCCAAGGTGACTTTTACCAACGGCACTACTATTACCGAGAAGAAACCCGTCTACCTGAAGCTCAAAAAAATCGCCGCCAAGGACAAGAAGCCCCTGGCCGGCGCGGAGTTCTCTGTATATGCGGATTCCTCTTGCAGTGGCACACCCCTGGCCGTAATGACCACTGGTTCCGACGGCACAGCCAGCACCTCCGTCCCCAACATTGTGGAGGATGGTGGCTCTGTGACCCTGTACGTCAAGGAGACAAAGGCCCCCGCCGGCTGTGCTCCGCTGGCCTCCCCCTTCACCGTGACCTGCAAGGCCCCGGAGAACAGCACGGCGGCGGGCGCGGTCCAGGTCGGCCCCGCGAGCGGCATTGAAAATGGCGGCATTCCTGAGCCTGGGAAGGCCCTCCTGTTCAAACGGGACGCCAATACCAATACCGGCGTTGGCCCCGCCACGTTCAAGTTCTCCTCTGTCACCAACGGCGTCTATGAGTTTGACACCGATGAAAACGGCGTTCTGGAGAGCGTCCAGTGGTGGGACCCCACCGAGGCGGCAGGAAAGTACATCAAGCCCGGCGAGTACGCCGTGACGGAGCTGGTCCCGCCCCCCAATTACGAGCCCACCACCGAGGTCCAGCAAATCAAGCTGGAACTGGACGCCAACGGCAACCCCATCCCCGCCGGCCCCCTTGTCTTCAAAAATCTGGCGAAGGTCGGACTGAAGATCGTGAAATATGACCGGCAGAGCCACCGGCCCATGGCGAACGTCACCTTTGAGATTTTCCGGGACGGCGTTTCTCTGGGCAACTATGAGACGAACGCTAGCGGTGAGATCCTCCTGACCGGCATCGAACCCGGCACCTACCGGGCAGTCGAGGTGGACACCGGGGACGACAGCCACATCAAGGACACCGCCCCCCAGGAGATTGAGTTGACCGCCGGCTGTGGGACAAAAGAGCTGTTTTTCTTCAACGACACCAAGCCCGGCATGAAGTTGGTGAAGGTGGACAGCTCTGACCCGTCCAAGACCATTCCCAATGCTAAATTCCGCATTCGGGCCGTGGACGGCAGCTTTGGGCCGCAGGAATTTGTGACCAACGACAGCGGGGAGATCGACCTTTCCAATCTTCCCGAGGGGTCCTATGAGGTCACTGAGATAGAGTGCGCCGGGTATGTTATTGACAATGCCCAGCGCATTATTCATCTGAGGGCAAACGACCGGGCTGAATTTGTCTTTACCAACACCAAGAAGCCCGGTTTCCGTCTGGTGAAAACCAGCGCGGATGGCACTCCTCTGGATGGCGTGACATTCCGTATTGCTCCCATTGGCGACGCCAGCCATTCCATCGACCGCACTACCCAGAACGGCGGCGAAATCTTTGTGGAGGATTTGGAGCCTGGGATTTACTCGGTGCAGGAAACAGCCACTTTACCCAATCACATTCTGGATAAAACAGAGTACCATGTGGAGCTGTCTCCGGGCAAGGTTTCCGAGTTACGTCTGAGCAACGACAAAAAGCCCGGTTTCCGTCTGATCAAGACCAGTGCGGACGGCACTCCCCTGGACGGTGTTACCTTTCGCATTTCCAAAATCGAAGACGGAAGCCGGTATATTGACCGCACCACGAAAAACGGCGGTGAGATTTTTGTAGAGGATTTGGAGCCTGGCATGTATTCCGTGGTGGAAACTGCCACCTTGCCCGACCACATTCTGGACAAGACCGAGTACCATGTAGAGCTGTTCCCTAACAAGACCTCTGAGCTGCGGGTAAAGAACGACAAGCGGCCCAACCTTATCATTTGGAAACGGGACGCGGACACCGGCGAGGTCGTCCCCAACACGGTTTTCCTGGTAAAGTCCGCGGACGGCCACAGCGTCAACGAGGTCAAGACCGGACCGGACGGCAAGGGCACTCTGGAGAATCTGCTCCCCGGCGTATACGAAATTTCTGAGAAATCAGTCCCGGAGCCCTACCTCCAGGACGCGGCCAACCAGCTTGTGACCCTCTATCCCAACAAAGACCGGGAAGTTCTCTTTGAGAACCACAAGCGGCCCACTATCGAGATCATCAAGGAAAATTCCATCACCCATGAGCGGCAGGCTAACGTGCCCTTCCAGGTCTGGTACGCTTCCAATAACACCAGCACCGGTGAGTACAACGACCTGGGTGTACATTATACGGACGAAAATGGCCGTATTGTCCTCACTGAGCCGGATATTTTCCTCCGGGATGGCTGGTTCCGGGTGAAGGAGCTGGAACCGCCCCACGGCTTTGCCTTGGCCGACCCCGACACCCAGGAGGCGTTCATCCCCTCCGGGACAAGCCACACCTTCCTGTTCCAGAACCGGCCCCTGTCGGCCATTTGCGTTTGGAAGTATGACAGTGTCAGCCCCAACATGGCCATTGAGGGGGCGGTGTTCCAGATCCGCTACCTCTCCGGCAACACTTCCGGGACAGGCGGCACCGTGATCGGCACCTACCGCACCGGACAGAACGGCTCCTTCACGGCCACTGGTCTCCCCGCCGGCACCTATATCATTGAGGAGCTGTCCAGCGATGGCGACCATGTGATTGACACCCCGCCCCAGACCGTGTACCTCTCCGGCAACGATCAGGAGGTTATTCAGGTCCATTTCGGAAACAGCCCCAAGGGTTCCCTTCTGGTGAAAAAGGTGGATTCCGTCACAAAACAGCCGCTTTCTGACGTTGAATTTTTGGTCACTGACAGCAAGGGCAATGTCGTCGGCGACGCCAACGGTAAGTTTGTGACGGACAGCACCGGCAGCTTCACTGTCAGCGGTATCGACCCCAGCACGACGCTGATCGTGAAAGAGGTCCGAGCCAAGGACGGCTACATCCTGGACGACGTACCCCAGACCGCTGTCATCAATGCAGGCCAGACCGTCACCCTGGAGTTCCGCAACCAGCCCACCGGCTCCCTCCTCATTCGGAAGGTGTGCAGTGTCAACCCCAGTGTTACACTGGCGAATGCGGAGTTTAAGGTGGCCTACTCGGACGGCAGCCTCATTGGCGACAGCAACGGCGTTTACCGTTCGGACGAAAATGGCGAGGTGCGCATCGAGGGCCTGACCCCTGGCCGGAGCGTGGTCATTACCGAGACAAAAGCCCCGGCGGGATTCCTCATTGATACCCAGTCTCAGACCATTGTGATTCAGGCAGGAAAAACGGTCACGGTGACAATGAAAAACCAGCCCCGAGGAAAACTGATCATCCAGAAACGGGACAGTCAGACCAACCAGGTCTTGCACGGCGCTCAGTTCCGGGTGACCACCGCTGCAGGCTGTGAAGTAGGCCTGGACGGCGTGATCGGCACCGCTACTTTGACTTCCAACGGCATTTTTACTACCGATTCCCAAGGTGAAATCCGGATCAGCAATCTCGCTCCGGGAGCCTATGTACTGTCTGAAATCAAAGCCCCGGACGGTTACGTCATGGACAGCCCCAGCACCAACGTGGTCATCGGCCCCAACGGAGACACGCAGACGATCATTATCACCAACACCCCCAAGGCCACATTGACCATCACGAAAAGAGACGCTGTGACCCGCAAGCCTTTGGCAAACGCTGAATTTATTGTCCGGGACAGCGAGGGCCACGCTGTCGGCCCCACCAACGGTATCTACAAAACCGGAACGGACGGCACAGTGATTGTCTCCGGACTGGAGCCTGGCAGTACCATCATGGTGTCTGAAACCAGAGCACCTACAGGTTACATCCTCGATGAGACACCCAAGAGCATTGTGGTGAAGTCTGGCATTTCCAACAGCCTGATTTTTGACAACCAACCGGGTACAACCTTAATAATTCGGAAGTTCATCGAGGGAACCGAAAACGAGCCTTTGAGCGGCGTGTGCTTCAAGGTGGTGGACGGCTCCGGGGCCGCCGTTGGCCCGGACGATGGCTGCTATTACACCGACAAGGCGGGAGAAATCGTCCTGGAAGGCATTGAGCCCGGAACTACGGTGATTGTCAGAGAGATCAAGACCGTGGAAGGGTATGTCCTTGATGGCACGCCCCAGGACATCAAAATCGAGGGCGGACGTGTGCAGCAGCTCACCTTTTGGAACGCCAAGGCTGGTACACTGGTGATTCAAAAGAAAGACAGTGTAACCGGCAATTTTATTCCCGGCGCACAATTCCAAGTGACGTATGCCAACGGTGGGTACGTTGATAACGACAACGGCCATTTGAGCAGCAACGGCCTCTATACCACCGATGACAAAGGTGAAATTCGGATTTCCGGCGTGACGGGCACTATCGTTGCCAAAGAGGTCAAACCAGCCCCCGGCTATGTGATTGACCAGAGCACCCAGACGCAGACGGTCACGGTCAACCCCATGGACACACAAACTTTAACTTTCCTCAACGAACCTCTGTGCTCTCTCACGATTACGAAAAAAGATTCCGTTACCGGAAAGCCTGTACCGGGAACCGAATTCACGGTCAAGGACGGCAACGGGACTGTGCTGGGCCGCTACACCACCGGCAAGGATGGGGCTGTGACAGTCACCGGCCTCGTGCCTGGCAGTACCATCGTGGTTGTGGAAACCAAAGTCCCCAGCGGTTACGTTCTCAACAGCACACCCCAGACCATTATTGTGAAAAATGGCTCCAATTCCGTGAGCAGCGGCGGAACCACTGGCGGTACGGCCAATCCAGGCGGAAACACCAGCACTGGCGGCGGAACCAACGGCGGCAATGATCTCACGTTTGAGAACGACCCCAAAACCCGGCTGATTATCGAAAAATACATCACCGGAACCACCACTCCGCTGAAGGGCGTGACGTTTTTGGTCACTGAGTCCAACGGGCAGGTGCTGGGCAGCGCCAACGGCGAGTATGTGACCGATGAGAATGGCCGGATTGTAATTGAGGGCCTGGAGCCCGGTGTGACCATCATTGCGAAAGAAATCCGGGGCCTGGACGGTTATGTGCTCGATACCAGCCCCAAGAGCATCCAGATCAAGGTGGGTGACGCTCAGACCTTGAAGTTTTACAACACTCCTGTGGGCGGCTTGGAGCTGATCAAGGTGTCCGAAGCGGACAAGACCCAGCGGATCAAGGGTGTGACCTTTGAAATCCGCAAGATGGACGGCGCTCTGGTGGACACCGTGACCACCGGGGACCGTGGCCGGGTCCATGTCTCCCTGGACGCGGGCGACTACTACTGCGTGGAGGTCGAGGCGGCGGAGGGCTTCAAGATTGACAGCACCCCCCACTACTTCACCATCCGGGACAACGAGACCACCACACTGACCGTGACCAACGCCCCATTCAGCGGTATTATCCTGCACAAGATTGACAGCGTGACCGGCCTGGGGATTTATAACGTGAAATTCCTGGTCTACGATTCCAACAAGAATCCCATTGGGGAGTATGCCACGGACGACAACGGCTACATTTATATCGACGATTTGACCGTACAGGGCAAGGGCAAGCTGTTCATCCGTGAATTGGAGGCCGCACCCGGCTATGAGCTGGACAAGGAGTATAAGACTGTCTATGTCCAGCCGGGGAAAACGGTGGAAATCGAGTGGGAAAATACTCCCATCACCGGCCAGTTCCAGATTTACAAGTACGCTGCCGAGTACAATGAGGTCACCGGGGCCCCTGCCGGTGCTCCCCTCCAGGGCGCGGTCTATGAGATCAGCGAGGCCCGCTCAGGCAAGGTCGTCGATTATATTACCACCGATGCCAGAGGCGTAGCCGCCTCCAAGCCTCTGCCGTTAGGGCGCTATAAAATTGTGGAGGTTACTGCCCCGGCCTACTGGCAGGTCAGCGGCAAGACCTTTGACGAAACATTGGAGTATTCGGGCCAGATCATCAAGGTGAGCGACTACGACAAGCCCTCCAACCTGGGCGTGACTATCACCAAACGGGGCAACGCCGAGGTCCTGGCCGGGAGCCAGATGCGCTATGACTTCACCGTGGCCAACACCAGCAATGTACCGCTTGAATCCTACTACTGGCATGACCGCATTCCCACCGACGCGGCCCGAGCGACTATTTTCACCACCGGAACCTACAGCGCCCGGCTCAATTACCGGATTCTCTACAAGACCAATTACTCCGGGGCCTACCAGGTGCTGGCGTCCAATCTCATCACCAGCAGCAACTACTCCTTCAGCCTGAACGCTATCCCCATGCAGGCTGGGGAGTATGTCACTGATGTGTATTTGGACTTTGGCAAGGTGCCCGTGGGCTTCCAGTCGGTGGCCAATCCCACTTTGACCGTCACCGTCAGCGGTACGGCGGCCAACGGCTACCAACTGATCAACCGGGCCGATGTGGGCGGTAAGTATCAGGGCGCCTGGCAGACTGCCCAGGCTACCTGGCTCACCGTCATCCGCAAGCTGACGCCCACTTACGTTCCCACCCTCCCCAAGACCGGCTACTAAACTGAAAAGAGGGACGGCCCATCGGGTCGTCCCTCGCATTATATTAAGGTAGAGGTGAACTAAAATTGAATATAGAACCTGCGTTTACTGTCCTGCGCCGGGAGCAGCTTCTCATGGACCACGCTCCCCACAGCGTACAGTTTGAAAACCTGACCGGACAGCTTTTGCGTACCTTTTCCGCTGCCGCTGTCATTCCACCGCTGACTATGGCGGAAATCCGGCTCTACGCCACCCTGGCCCTGCTCCATGACGTGGGCAAGCGGGCCATCCCGCAGGAAATTCTCAACAAGCCGGGTTACCTGACCCCGGAGGAATTTGAGGTGATGAAGTCCCACACCACCCAGGGCTGCGAGCTGCTGGAGAACATCCCGGAGTTGCGGGAGTGCGAGGCGTTTCCTCTGATCTGCGACGTGTGCCGCCACCACCATGAACGGTGGGACGGCAGCGGCTACCCGGACAGGCTGGCCGGGGACAGCATCACCCCCTGGGTCCAGGTGGTAGGGCTGGCAGATGCCTTTGACGCGCTCATCCACCCCCGGGTCTACAAGCCGGCCTACCCCCAGGACCAGGCCAGTGACATGATCGTATCCGGGGCTTGCGGTATCTTTGACCCGCTGCTCCTGGCCTGCTTCGCCCGGCATATCGGCATGATCGCCCAGGCGTTCTATAACTGACCATCACCCTTCCCTAGTCGCTGAAACCAACAACATCATGGGCCTTCGCAACTCGTCTTTCATGCCCGGGATATCCATCATATGCCCTGGGGGCTGAGGCTCCACCACATGCTGAAGCCGAAATCCGTTTGCTATAAGCGTTTCAAGATAGGTGGTTAGCGTCCGGTGGTATTTTGTAACCTGCTCACCCAGAAAGATTGCGTCACGCTTTCCTTCCAGATAGTAATTATCTATGGGAAAGTGAAGAATATTACCGTTTTCATCATAGTACCAGTCCTGAGAGCCGTAGGCGGTAAATACGGGGTGCTCAACTGAAAAGACGAATCTGCCGCCCGGCTTCAGCCAGTGGCTGATATTCCGGACCAGTGAGGTAAAATCAGCGACATAATGAAAGGCCAGGGAACTCAATACCACATCGAAATAGGCGTCCGCAAATTGCAGATCCTCCATAGCGGCTTGCCGGTATTCAATGTTGGGACCGGGATTTTTCCGTGCGGCGGCTTCCAGCATTTTATGGGAGATGTCCGTCCCCAGCACATAGGCGGCCCCATGTTCGACCGCATACTTACAGTGCCAGCCATAACCGCAGCCCAGGTCCAGAACGGACAAACCCTGAAAATCCGGTAACAGCTTTTCTAGCTTGTACCATTCACCAGCTCCGGCAAGTCCTTGCCGGGAACGATTCATCTCGCTGTATTTCTGAAAAAATACGCAGTCATCGTACTTATTTTCTCTCATAATATCAAGTCCCATTTTATATTTAACCGTTCTGGAACTCCTTCAGGTGTTCCTCATACTCCTGCCGCTCCGCCTCAGTCGCCTCACGGACGGCGAACTTGCCACAATCGGGGCACTGTTCCGGCTGTCGGGTGCGGCTGAACAGGAAATGGCACTTATCACAAGCAAAAATCATTTTATATCACCGAGAGGCAAGTATATCACATCCTCGCCGGTTTGTATAGGAGGTCTTTTTTTGAAGAAACGAAACTTTTGGGCGCGGTTTTGCCCCCGGCTCCCCAGGTACTACGTCCGGACAATGGTTGTGGTGCTGGTGTGTGCCTGCATGGTGACGCCTGCCTTCGCGCTGGATGATATGTGGACGGTCGCCAACCGGATCATTGTGGATGTCTACGGCAAAATCGCCGGCGTCAGCACTGTCCTGGCCGGCCTGATGTCCGCCGTGGCTGTGGTGGGGGCCAAGCTGTCCAACAACCAGCACAAGGTCGATCAGGCCTGGGACTGGCTCAAGCGCATCTGGATCGCCTGGATGATTATAAACGGTATTGGGGCCTTTATCGCCTACGTCACCCCACTGTTCAGCGGTCTGGCTACCCTGACGCCCTGATGATCATTACAGATATATCCAAAACGGATAAACGGTACGACCTGATTTATACGGACCCACCCTGGCCGCAAAGGAAGGGGCATATCCGAAAATGCCGTCCGAATCAGGGCAGACAGCTTGATTATCCGACAATGGCAGTGGGAGACTGCTTTAAGACGCAGGACCCATTTTTTGAGCGGACGAACGAAAAGCACAACATATTTATCTGGACAATAGATAAATTTTTGCTGGAAACATCGCTCCAAATGGAAAAGCGCGGATATAAACTCCACGCCCGCTTCATCTGGGATAAAGAGAATGGGATTGCGCCCGCCTTCACTGTTCGATTCAGCCACGAGTATCTGCTATGGTTTTACAAGCCGAACAAAATCCTGATGCCCAGGCGAGAATGCTTTGGCAAGTACACAACAGTCATGCGGGAGCCTGCTTCATACCACAGCCGCAAGCCGGTATGCGCTTATAAAATGTTAGAGGATATGTTTGACGGCGCAGAAAGACTTGAACTTTTCGCAAGACAGCAGAGAGAAGGGTGGGACTGCTGGGGAAATGAGATAGGAGGTGTTGACGCTGCTGGAATTTCTTTTTCAAGGCTTCTTTGAGTGGGTTTACAGCCTGATTTTGGACATATGGAATTACTTTTCATCATCCCTGCTCAATGTAATGAGCCTGGATTTCGCCTACATCAAGACCCACATCCCCGTCATGGGGGACATACAGCAAATCATTTTGGCGGTAGGCTGGGCGCTGCTGCTGGGGAACCTGGTGTTCCAGGCCCTGCGGAGCATGGCCGCCGGGCTGGGCTTCGAGGGGGAGGACCCCAACCTGCTCTTCGCCCGGACTTTTGTGTTTGGCTTCCTCCTGCTGGCCAGCCCTCAGATCTGTGAAATCGTTCTGGGTATCACCAGCAAAGTGATTGCCCTGCTGGATGTCCCGGACGCCATCCATGTCCAGCTGGTGGACGGCAGCGTCTTTGGTGTCTTTACCGCCTCCTGGCTGCTGGTCATCATCTTCGACCTTATCACCATGTTCATGGTGTTCTCCCTGCTGCTGGAGGTGGCAGAGCGGTACATGGTGCTGGCTATGCTCACCGTCATGGCCCCGCTGGCTTTTGCTATGGGTGGCAGTAAGAGCACATCGGAGATTTTCTCCGGCTGGTGCCGGATGTTCGGCAGTATGTGCTTTCTCATGGCCACCAACATCGTCTTTTTCAAAATGCTGCTGTCGGTGGTGTCCACTGTCCCCAGCTTTCCAGACGTGTTCCTGTGGATGGTGCTGATCGTCAGCATCGTCAAGGTGGCGAAAAAGGCGGACGAAATTATCACCCGGATCGGCCTGAATCCAGCCATCACTGGAAACAAGTCCAGTCTCCCCGGCGTAATCGCCTACACCGTATTCCGCACCGCCCTGTCCATGGTGACAAAGGGGGCGGCAAACGGGATTGGCGGCGCTCTGGGCCTGACCGGAAAAGCGGCGGCCGGGGTTGGCAAGAGCGCCGGCATAGGAAAAGGCGCGGCTGGCAGAGCCTTCAAGGGTGCCGGGAAAGGTTTTGGCGCTGCGGCTGGCGCTGTCGGCGGGATCGGCGGCGCTGCGGCTGGCGCTGTCGGCGGGATCGGCGGTGCTGCGGCTGGTGCGGCTGTGGGCGGGATCGGCGGTGCGGCAGCTGGTCCACGCTATGGCGGCGGACGGACTCAGGCCAGCCAGACCGACACACGGCAGGAACAGCAGTCCAACACCCGGCAGGAACAAAACCGGCACACATCCCAGCAGAATACGTCCCAGACCCAGACCAATGGTCAGCGTCAGACGGCAGAGCAGGAACGCACATCCGGCGGTCAGAGAACTGGCCCCGGCGGTACATTCCGTCCAGACCGGTCCAGCAGGAAAACGTCGGTGCAGCCCGGTACTCGCCGGGGCTCCAGCTATGTCACGCCGCCCGACAGTCAGAGCAAAACAGAGGAAAAATCCACTTCTTCCAGCGGATTCACTGGCTTTCACGGTCCCCAGGGCGGCGGCTTCACCGGAGGCCGTGGTGGCGGATTTTCCAAGGATACCCCGAGGGGCGGAGGCTTCACCGGCGATGGTACTCCCCGTGGCGGCGGATTTTCCAAGGACACCCCGAGGGGTGGTGGCTTCACCGGCAAGGGTACTCCCCGTGGCGGCGGATTTTCCAAGGACGCCCCAAGGGGTGGCGGCTTTACCGGCGAGGGTACTCCTCGCAGCGGAGGTTTTGGTGGTAGCTCTAGCGATACTCACAGCGGCTTTGGCGGCGCTGGTGCAAAAACGGATACACCTCGCGGTGGCGGCACGTTCGGGGGAAGGCCCAGCGGCACACCCCGAGGCGCTGGTTTCGGCGGTACATTCTCCAAAACCTCTCAGAAAATGGAAATCTCCCAGTCCGGTGCAGCAGGAACCGGGATGCCTCCGGCAGCTGGAAAGCCTGGGATGGGAGCTCCCAGCTCTCAACCCGGCGCAGCAGGAATGGGGACCCGCAGCACACAGCGTCCTCCTGCCACAGAACCCCGGTACAGCAGGAATGCGCCCCCGATACCTGTCACGCCCACATCAGGGGCGCAGAGCTCCAGCCCGGCACAGCAGGAACAGCGCCGGGGCCCCGGGAAGGACAGGCACCCGATGAAAGGCGGCGGCTCCGCCTCCCGCCCCGGCATGGCAGGAACGGCGAAGCCTCCGGCTACCAAATTGTCCGGGACAACTGCTCCCGGCTCTCAGCCCGGCACAGCAGGAACACGCAGTACCCGGAGGCCTCCCGCCACTGAATCCCGGCACAGCAGGAATATTCCCCCGACACCCGCCACGCCCACGTCTGGGGCGCAGAGTTCCAGCCCGGTACAGCAGGAACAGCGCCGGGTCTCCAAGAAGGACAAGCCTCCGGTGAAAGGAGGCGGCTCCGTTCCCCGCCCCGGCATGGCAGGAACCGCGCCAGGCTCCCGCTCACCGCCGGGCCAGAAGCTGGGCGGCGGACCATCGAAACAGAAGCCCACACGACAAACCAAACGGGAGGGAGGTCCCACAAGTGTATAGCGCAAAAAGCACATCTATTTTACCCAAGGTAATTTCGGGCGTTTTGGCCACGCTGCTGCTCCTGCCCTTGCTGATTTTCACAGCGCTGCCCAATACAATTTTCGGTTTTGACAGCGCAACGAATCAGGGCGTGGCGGACTTTACCGCCTCCGCCCGACGGCTGACCAACACTTACCAAAATATCGGCCAGAAAAATCAATCGGCGCTGGAGCGTCTGGTCAGCAGCATCCTTCCCAATTTCTCGGACTACGACAACTACCAGGTGACGGACAGCTCAGGGGGCATGAATCAAAACTGGCTTATCGCCATCGGTTCTGTCCGTTACAAACAGGACCTGGCTGTCATGGATGACGCTGCCCTGGAGGACTTGCTCTACGGCAAGCTGGACTACTCCGCCTCTATCACCGACCGGGTGCTGAATATCTCCGTCTGGGACCTGACCCCGGAGGCCTACATGACCCGGCTGGGCTTCTCTCAGGCGGAGAAGGACTGGGCCACGTTGCTCTACTCCGTCATGGCGGAGGATCAGCGGGTGACTGTCGGCGACACAGATGGCCCCGGCTCCTACGGCACTGACTACGGCGATATCACCTTCAGCAATGCGGCTACGCCCGTGGTCTACTACAACCAGACGGACGCCCGGTGGGGCAATAAGCCCTACGGCAAGACCAGTACCATCGGCCGGGCGGGCTGCGGCCCCACGGCTCTGGCTATCGCCGTGGCCTCCCTGACTGGCAACAGAGTCACCCCCTATGATGTGGCCCAGTGGTCGGTGGCGAACGGCGGGCTCTGTGAGGGCAGCGGGAGCTATCACAGCCTGATTCCCAACGGAGGACGGCACTACGGCCTGACCGTGACCAGCATTGGCCGGGATGGGAAAAAGCTGGTGGAGGCCCTGCAAGAGGGTAAGCTGGTTATCGCCATCATGTCCAAGGGCCACTTTACCAACAGCGGACATTTTATCGTTCTCCGGGGCGTCACTGCTGACGGCAAGCTCCTGGTGGCCGACCCGGCCAGCGTCAAGAGAAGCAACAAGGAATGGGACCTGAGAATCGTCACTGGCGAGGCCAGCCGCAAGGTTGGCTCTGCCGGCGGGCCGTTCTGGGTCCTGCATCCATGAGGGGAGGAAGGCAGCTTGAATCGAAAAACAAATCTGCGGGCGCTGCGCCTGCGGTACGAAATCCCGCTGTCGGAGATGTCGGCGGCCTCTGGGCTGTCCAACCAGTACATCAGCCGGGCAGAACTGGGGGAGATTTCCCCCACGCCCCGCCTGGAGGACAAGCTGGGCGCCGCCGTGGACGCTGTGATCCTCCAGCGGCGTGAACGGCTCAGCGCGTTAGAACGGAGCTTTGCGGTCCGCAAGGGCCGCCTGCTCCAGCCGGAGGGGGGCGAATTGGATGAATGAGACCTACTACATCCCCACCAACTTTACTGATGCCGGCCGGGTGATGGGCCTGTTTGAGATCAGGAATATGGTCGAAGCCATCCTGCTCACCCTTCCTATCCTGTACCTGTGCGTCGTCCTGCTGCCTCTGTCCCTGACGCCCAAGATCATGGTCACGCTGACCGTTATCGTACCCGTGGGGGGCTTTGGGCTCATTGGCATCAGTGACGACAGCCTGACCCGATGGCTGGGCTGCTGGTGGCGCTGGCGGAAAAACCGCCGCCTGATTTTTTACCGAGGGGAGTGTACAAATTGAACATCAAAGAACTGATTTTCGGCGGCGCTGTCAAGACCGCCGGGGGTGGGGCCTGGCGGGACAGTATCCAGGCCTGGCTGCCGATTAAAAATATCATCAATGGGGTGGTCATCACCCGGGACAACCGCTTCATCAAAATTCTGGAGGTGCTGCCGGTGAACATCTACCTCAAATCCCCCAATGACCGGCAAAACATCGTTTCCAGCTATGCGGCCTATTTGAAGATTGCCCCAGACAGCTTACAGCTGGAGGCCCGCACTCTCCCCGCCGACACCGCCGCCTATGTGGACCGGATGCGGGAGTATGCGGAGGCCGAGGACAACGAGTGCTGTTGGGAGATGATTGAGGACAACATCGCCCAGATCGGTGAGGGGGTGGCCAGCGACGCCATCCGGCACCGCTTCTTTCTCATTTTCCAGTATGAGGCACAGATGAAGTCCAAGGGCCACAGCGTCGAAGCGATCATCCAGCGTCTGAACGAGGAAGCGGATACCGCCCGGCGCTACCTGGACCTGTGCGAGCTGGAGGTGCTGGAACCCCGGTTCTCCGACGACTTCATTCTGAAGCTGCTGTATGAGATCATCAACAAGCGCACCAGCCAGCGGGTCAAGCTGCCCGAGGGCGTCTTTGACATGACCACGGCCATTCACGGGATTTATGAGTAACAGGCGCAAATAGGCGGCTGTCTGATACTGACAGCCGCCCGATAAACTGGAAGTTTTGGATTGCTAATTATTCTCTTTTAGCCGTTGTGAAATCCAGTCTGTAACGGGCTTAAATATGATATAAAAACAATATCCTATCATTCCACCAGTTATATTAGTAATTAAATCCGTAATGTCCGATGAACGGAAACCGTCAATTAAAGGTTGCAATAATTCAATGCCAAGGCTCAGTAGACAACAACAAAATATTGTTTTGAAAAGCCCCGGATTATGTCCTCGTGACAGCGGATATAGAAAGCCAAACGGTATGGTCATAATGACATTCAATACTACCTGCCTGAAAAAATCTCCTCTGCCCAATAGCACATCTACAAACGGAACCATATTCATAGGAGTATAGGGGTGATTCAGGATAAACGGGAGTTTTACTATGATTGGCATCAAAGTGAAATAAAGTACAAAAGAAAGATACACATACATAAGTGTGTTAAAAATCAATACATCTTTGCCTTTTCTTTTCCATTTATTGAAAAGGTAAAAAACATATAAGAGAGCCAATACTATAAAATCTATCAAGTATTTCATAGTAGTTCTCCTTTCAAACCCCGATTTATCGCTGTTTCATTTTCTAAACTATATCATATTATCCTGTCTGGTTCAAGGCCTGAAGCCTTGCCGTATATTAAGAAGGAGTGACACAATGCAAAAGAAAGCAGCAAAGCCGCCCGCAAAGACGGCAAAAAAGAAGAAGCCTCCGGTCAAAAAACAGGACCAGAAGTTTTCCCTCAAGCGCCTGATCATGGGCGAGGAGAAGCCCGACCTCACCGAGCTGGAGGCCGGGTCCACCACCGTTCTGGACATTCTCTCTCCCACCACCATAGACACCAAAAGCCGGGACTACATTGTAGTGGACGGCATTTTTCATGCCTACCTCTATGTGGCCGGCTACGGCTACTCCACCACCGTGGGCTCCTGCTGGCTGGCTCCTCTGGTGGAGGCCGGGGAGGGGGTCAACCTCAGCTTTACCTTCAAGCGCCAGCCCAAGGAAAAAATCCTGTCCAAAATCGCCCAGACGACTATGGTCAACCGCTCCCGGATGCGGGATGCGGGTGACACCCGACAGGACTTCGAGGAGCTGGACAGCGCCATCAGCTCCGGCCTCTACCTGAAGGACGCCATGAACCGGCAAGGAGAGGACTTCTACTACATGAATACGCTCATTGAGGTCACAGCCAACGATCCGGAGACGTTGGAGCAGCGGGTGACGGCGGTGGAAAAACTGTGTGTCTCCATTGACATGATCGCCCGGCGGTGCGACTACAAGAATGAGCAGGCGTTTCTCTCCATGCTCCCGCTGCTGGCTCTGGACCCGGACGTGGAACGCAAATCCCGGCGCAACGCTCTGACAAGCGGTGTGGCAGCGGCCTTCCCCTTTGCCTCCTACGAGTTGAGCGACCGCAACGGCATTTTCCTGGGCCTCAACCTCTATAACCGCTCCCCGGTGTTTCTGGACCCCTTTGACGACTATAAGTACACCAACGGCAACTGCTGGATCGGCGGCTCCTCCGGAGCGGGCAAGACCTTCACACTCCAGTGTTTGGGCGGGCGGCTGCGCCAACAGGGCAAACGGGTCATCTTCATTGTGCCGAAAAAGGGCCACGAGTTCCGGCCCCTGTGTGAGCTGCTGGGCGGGCTGTATCTGCGGCTGTCGCCCTCCTCCCGGGACTGCCCCAACATCATGGCCATCCGGAGAAAATCCCTGGACAGTTACGCCGGACTTCGTGACATGGCCGCCCGGGACGATTCTGTCCTGGCCGACAAGATTTCCCGGCTGATTATCTGGTACTCCCTCCAAAAACGTGACCTGAGAGATGAAGATAAAAACCACTTGGATTCCTCCCTGGTGGAGTGCTACCGGCGGTACGGGATCACCTTCGACAACGCCACCATCACCGATGAATTTGGCAATTTTGTGGAGATGCCTGTTCTGCCGGACTGGTATGATGTGCTCTCCCAGAATCCCGAAACCAGGCACCTGGCCGTGGTACTGGCCCGGTATGTGACCGGCTCCGCCTCGGCTATGGGCCAGCGTAACGACATTGACCTTGATAATAAGTATATCGTGCTGGATACTTCGGGGATGCCCGACGACCTGCTGCTCCCCGGTATCTTCTGGGCCACCGATGTGGCAAACGACCTCATCATGGACGCCGGCGGCGACCTGTCCGCCCTCATCGCCGACGAGCTGTGGTCCCTGGTGGGGGCCAACTCCAACCCCCTGGCCGCTGGCTTCGTTCAGGAGATGGTCAAGACCATCCGGGGCCTGGGCGGGATCGCCGTCACCTCCACCCAGGGGATGCAGGACCTGTTCGGTCTGGACGGCGGCAAATACGGCAAGGGGATTTTGGATTCCAGCCGGATCAAGCTGGTCATGCAGATGGAGGAACAGGAGGCCCGGCTCATCCAGGGCGTGCTCAACCTGTCCGAGGATGAAGTGCGCCAGATCACCCGGTTCCGCCGGGGGGAGGGCCTCCTCTGTATCGGCTATAACCATGTCCCCGTCCAGTTCCACGCCACCGAAAAGGAGTACGACGCCATCACCACATCGCCCACCGACCTGCGGGCCCGGAGAAAGGAAGAGACATGAACGCGATGAAAGACGATATGAACCGCATCCAAGAGCTGGTGGTGGACGCCGCTCGGCAGGCGGGTATCCTTTCGGCCCTAGCGGACAGCGGTATGGCTCCGGAGAAATTGCAGCGGACATTGGAACAGGCCTCCGGGCAGTTTGAACGCTCTACTCTGGAGATACGAAAGCTGTGTGAACGCCACAGCCCTGGAGTGGGCGGATACGGCAACCGGCCGGTCCTGCCCCGGATGGAGACGGCCGGATTTGTGGAGCGGTTTGGCTACGGCTGGCTCCACATTCAGCTGAACACCCTGCTGCCCCACTGCCGGTATCAAACATCGGATTGGCTCAGCGACACCATCCGCCGCCTGCTGGACGAATATGAGAGCGGTGGGAGCGAGCTGCCCTTTTTCAAGGAGGCCATGCTGGTCATCGACGAACATTGCGCAGTCAAGGGCCGGCACATCTTCGACCAAGATAATAAGGGCTATAAGGCGGTGAGCAACGCCATCAAGGGCAGGCTGATCCCTGATGACGACCAGCACACTCTGGCCTTGGCACTGCTGTCTACCAAGAGCGAGCTAGATGTCTGCCATATCACCCTGCTGGACATGGTGGATGTGGCTGACTTCTTTGCCTACCGCTCCGGAGATTACGCTGTCCCTGACTTCTATAGCGGCAGTTGGGGGCTCTGACACCCAACAGGCCGCTATGAAAAAATGCACATTTTTCGTTCTTTGGATATAAACGGCCAGCTGTTGGGGGTCTAGCCCTTGAAAGTCTTGTGGCACAAGGGCCTTTTATTCATAGGCGCTCCAAAATTTTCTACATCATCTGTCCTCTATGTGGGGGCAACAGCTTGACCCCACATAGGGCCCTGGGAAGCGCCGAAATTGCCTTTGCGCCGGAACCGGCGCAAAGGCGGTTTCGGTGCCCGCAGGAATGTAAAGGAAGGAGGGATTTTGGTGATGTTCAGCCAGAGTGACATAGATATTCTGCGACTGATTTGCTGGTGTCAATTTGTCAAGCCAGAGTCTTTGAACAGCCTATCCACTCCAGTAGAGCGGGATAATTTGTTCGATATGGGGCTGATTCAGTTCCACAAAAAGAGCGAATCATTTACCCTCACGAAAAAGGGAAGTTCTTTTTTACAGAAGATTTTTACGCTCCCCGACCTGACCAAATCTTATCACAAAGACACGGTTGACCGCCGCCTGAGATTGACCAATCTGGCACTTACTGCCTATAAGGGGGCCATCAATATTTTTACGACAACACCGGAAGAATTAAGCGACGCTCCTTCGCTGTTCCTATCTGCTATTACACGAGGCCGTGGTTCCAATCCCTGGGGCAGCACTCGGGTGGCGGCCATCGCTCACCTGGGGGACTTAATCTGCGCCGTCCACTATGTCTGTCCCGGTATCGGTAAAGTGGCCCTGACAGATGAACTGACTGCTTTCTCCAACCAGACCGCCCAGTTTCCGGGCAGCAAGCGGGCTTTTCTTTTCGCCGGTGAGAGCTACAAGGATATCCTCACCGAGCTGGAAGCCGACACCCAGGCCGATTCCAAGCTGATCTCCTACGGGGGTGCATACCAGTGTCTTCAGCTTCCGGTCCACCTCCTGTCCTGTGACGACACCGGGGCAGTGCAGCTTCAAATCATGGCACAGCCTGACTACCGTACCCGGCTGGCCCGGGCCGCGCTGAAGGAGGAGTACCAGCCTCCGCCTTTGGATGTGCCTGTCTGGGACGCCATCTATCGGGACCGCCCTCTTGTCATCGCCGCCGACATGGATCTGCGCCGCTTGAACGCCGCCATTCAGGCCGCCCGGGGCCGGGGGATAAAGAAGATCGCCGTTGCTGCCTTGGAGGGGCAGGCCAGGACAGTGCTGATCCCCCGCTGCCAATCCACTGGTCACGCCAGAGTATTCGCCTTGACCAACGAGGTCATTTCGGCAGTCACCGGCCGACCACCGGTTCCCTATACCCCGCCCCGCACTCAATTCCTCACCGAGAAAGGAGACGTTGTCGATGCTCCGCCCATCCGCATATCTGGAAAAGCTGGAGGACAAGCTGGCCGAAAGGCTAGGCCCCTGGTTTGAGCGGCATAAAGCCAAATTTCCTGTCTACATCCCCCTTGGACTGCTGGGCTGGTACTTCTATGGGATGTTCCTCAACTCCATCCGCCTGGGTACCGCCGCCACCTTCCACACCGAGGGTGAAGAGGTGGGCAGTATCTGGGTGTTTAATCCCCTGCGCAACTGGTTTGTGCTGTTCACGCCCTTCGGGCTGGGCTTCACCATTGTCATCCTTCTGCTGATCTGCCTTATCACGAAAAAGGGGTACATCTTTTTCTCCGGCTACAAGTTTATCCGCGATCCCCGGGGCTTCGATATCCTACCGGACGCCACCCACGGCTCCTCCGGCTTCCTGACGAAAAAGGAGCTGGAGGAGTTTTTGGAGCTGGGCAGCGTCGCAGAGGTCAGGGGCATGATGTTGGGAAAGTGGAAAAAGCGACCGGACGACCCGGACAAATATGCCGCCTATGTGGCCCACCGGATGGTGCCCGGGGACAACAACAATCTGCTGTGCATCGGAGCGCCAGGCAGCGGAAAATCCAGGGGCTTTATCATCCCCTTCCTGTTGGGCTGTGCCCAACGGGGGGAATCGGTATTTGTGACCGATCCCAAGGCCGAGCTTTTTGAAAAAATGGCTCCCTACTTTACCAAACACGGCTACTGCGTCCGGGCGGTGAACTTTTTGGACATGGCCCACTCGGACGGCTGGAACTGCCTGTACTCCCTGGATCAGGAGACCCAGCTGGTGCAGACGGTGGCCAACACCATTATCCAGAACACCTCCGGCCCCAAGGAGGCGGACGACTTCTGGAGCCGGGCGGAGCTGAACCTGCTTATGGCCCTCATCCACTACGTCTGCAATCTGAAGGACGCCAACGGCAAGCTGCTCCCCATCGAACAGCGGGGGCTGGGGGATGTGTACCAGCTGCTGGCCAACAAGAGCATCCAGGAGATCAACCGCACCCTAGCCCAGCTGCCCCCGGAGCACCCGGCCAAGGGCCACCACGGTCTGTTCCTCAAGGCCCGGGAAAATCTCTGGGGCAACATTGCCATTGGACTGGGCAACCGGCTGGCTATTTTTCAGAACAAGCTGGTGGACACCATCACCCGGAACCACGATGTCGATCTGCTGCTCCCGGGACAAAAGCCCTGCGCCTACTTCGTCATCATCTCTGCCCAGGACAGCGCCTACCGCTTCCTCAGCTCCCTGTTTTTCTCCCTGGCCCTGCCCCGGCTGTCCGACTACGCCCGGCTGAAGGGCAAGGGCGGCCGTCTGCCGGTGCTGGTTAACTTCTGCCTGGACGAATACTGCAACATTGGCTATATGGACGGCATTGCCGATGCCCTGAACAGCATTCGAGGCTTCAACATGAGCTGCCAGATCGTGGTGCAGAGCCTGAGCCAGTGGCAGGAAAAGTACCCCGGCAAGGAGTGGGAGAACCAGCTGGCCACCTTCGACCAGACCCTCTACATGGGGGCCAACGACTGGACCACAGCGGACTACATCTCCAAGAAGTGCGGCAAGGTGACCATCTCCGTGACCAACAACCAGATGCCCCTCATGCCCCTGTTCTCCCCGGTCTACACCTCCACCCGGCCCTACTCCCAGACCCGGAGCAATACCCAGCGGGAGCTTATGCAGCCGGATGAAATTCTCCGCTTGGACCGGCGGCAGTGCATTGCCCTGTTCCAGGGCCACAAACCCGCCCTGCTCTATAAGCTGGCCCCGGAGGAACTTCCGGATTATGGCTCGCTGAAATCCCGCCGGGTGGTCAAGTACATCCCCAAGTGGAAACGGCGGGAACAGCAGGCGCAGAAGAAACAGGCCGCCAGTAAGCAGACCAAACCGATGGAGCCTGTCCCAAAAAAACCGCCGCCAGCGAAGGAGGTGGTCAATCCCGCTCAGGACCTGGAGTACAGCGTTGAGGATACCAAGCAGGAAACCGCCGGCGGGATTGGGCTGATTGACCTGGGAGATGTAGTCGGTGACGATGAGCCCGAGGAAGAAGCGGACAGCCCGCCGGGACGGTGATCCCAGCGGGCTGCGCTGTTGCAGACGTTATGATAGGCAAGCGAGCCGATCACACTTGCAGGTCATCTTTTTTATCCTTAAACCAGCCGGATTTCTGCTTTTCCCGCCGGTCTTTCCGAACCTCATAGTACGCCTCTTGAAACATTGTATAAATTTCGGACGGACTTTTGCCCGTCAGATCTTGTCTCTGGACATACAGCATTGCAACAGCTTCCTCTGCGGAACTTGGAAAGATATTAAACATTGGGCCTCCGGACATATGGACTCCCCCTTTCAAAGCGAATTATATACCACTTACTCCTTAATTTCAAGAAAAATTCAACAGTTGGAGGTGACCCCGAATGAGGGCCGCACAGATGAAAGAACGCCCCGGCTTCTCGCTGATGAAGCAGACAGACGTGCAGACCATTTACCACATGCAGATGCCCCGCTGGCTGTTCTCCGACCCCCGGTACGCCGGCATGAGCCTGGACGCCAAGGTGACCTATACCTTCCTGCTCAACCGCTTCCAGCTCTCCCGCAGGAACGGCTGGGTGAACGACTTCGGCGAGGTCTTTGTCATTTTCCCCCGGAAGGAACTGGCTCGGGAACTGCGCATCTGCGAACAGCGGGTGACGGCGGCCTTTAAGAAGCTGGTGGAACTGAAGCTGGTCTGGGAGAAACGCTGTGGCCGGGGCGACGCCAACCAAATCTACCTGGCCAGCGTGGAGCCGGTGGATAACCCCAGCTACTCCAGCGCCCCCTTCGTTCCGGAGCCGGACAGCGATTCAAGAACCGCGGATTCTGACGGTCTTGACGGCGCCGGCTTTCCCATGCCCGAACAAGAACCGCAGGATCTGAGCGGCAAGAATCTCCAAAATGGAGCTTCAAGAACCGCAGAACCGGCGGTTGCAGAACCTCAAAAAATGCGGCCAAGTTATATTAAATCCAGTCATACTGAATCCAGCTATACTGATGTCAGTCAGTCAGCCAGCGCCGGGGGCGCGGACGGACCGGCGGACGATGAGGAGGAGCTCATGGGCATTTTGGACGCCTGTGAGCTTTCCTGTTTCTCCCCGGAGGTGGCCCGGGTGTTCGAGAACGCTATCGAGCGGCTGTTCTATCTGGACCACTTCCGAGTGGGCGGGGCCACCCTGCCCCAGAAGCGGGTGCGGGCCCGGCTGAAGCTGCTGGATGGGATGATCCTGCGGGACGCGGAGCGGAAGCTGCGGGCCAACCTGGACCGGGAGGTCAGGAACTCCACCGCCTACACCATGGCCACCATCTTCAACTGCATCGCCGAGAGTGAGAGCGACCTGATAGTGGACCCGGAGCTCAACCGGATGAATGTGCCCTCGGGGAGGTGGTAGCAATGCTTTTGTCCAACCAGCAGAAATACATCCTGGACGCCCTGCGGAAGCTGGGCTGTGTCCGGGAAGATCAGCTCCACGCCCTGGTGCGGGGCAAATTCCAGCGTCCTGGCTTTGCGGTCAGGGAGGAGCACATGACCACAATGCTGCGGCAGCTGCGTTCCGGTTTGGGTGATTTCCATGTGGACGGCGGCTTTGTCTACTTGGCCCGGGGCCAGCCCGACACCGCCCGCCTGGAGGCCATCGACGTTATGCTGGAGCTGAGCGAGGGCGCCCCCCAGGAGTTCACCGTGAAGGTGGACAGCCCCCGGCTGCTCTGCTTCACCCTGGGCGGGGACAAGCTGAAGCTGTTTTCCGTGGCCATGCTGTCCCATGTCTCCGACACCCAGCTGCTCCAGCGGGAGCGGTCGGAGCGGATCGTCTGGATCAGCGATAGCGGCACGCCCCCGGATGGGCTGGCCTTGCCGCCCAAACACTTCTTTGCCGCCCGGCAGACGGACGGCTCACATCGCTTTTATGGCTCCAACGGGCCGTAAAAAATACATTTTTGGAGGTAGCATTATGCCTAGAAAGAAAGTCAATCCCGTAGAGGAACCCGAACAGGTCAACGACACCGAACTGGAATCCCAGGTCACGGAAGATGCTGTGGAGGGCTTGGAACAGCCGCCCGCTGATATCCCCCCGGAGGATGTGTCCCCGCCCACCGTTGATGAGGAGGCCCCGCTGCCTGAGCCGCCGCCCGAGGACATGGACACACCCCCGGTCGAGTTCCCTGCGGAGGGCCAGGACACCGGACAGGACGGGGAAGCGACCGTCCAAGTTGAGCCGCCGCCTCTGGAGGAACCTGTGGATGTCCCGGAGGAACCCTCCGCCATGAAGCCCTTCTGGATGGAGCCCAGCACCCCGCCGTCCCCGCCGCCTGCGGCAGAGCAGCCGCCCGACCCTGAGCCTACGCCCCCTCTCCCCAAAAGCGACCGGCAAAACTTCTACGGTCTGGACTTCAACGCCCTGGATCGTGGCCTGACAGCGGAGGAGCGCCAGGAGTGGAACTCCATCTACGCCTCCTACCGGGGCCGCAGCGCCCTCACCGGGACCATCATCGGCGTAGACCCCCTCCACATCAGCGTCCGGAACAAGGAGACCGGAGCGATGGAGAAAAAGACCATGTACTGCGCCATCGTGGTGCCCTACCGGGTGCGGGTGGTCATCCCCGACACCGAGATGTGGGAGCAGGAACAGGCCCGGCCCGACTTCGTGCTCCAGAACATGGTTGGGGCTACCATCGACTTCATTATCATCAAGGTGGACAGAGAAAATGGTGTGGCGGTAGCCTCCCGGCGTCTGGCTGCCCGGTCCCAGCGGTATTTCTTCGCCCACCGGTCCAGCCTGAGCCAGACCGGCGCTCAGGTCAAGTGCCGGGTGTTGTCGGTGGGGCCCCGGCGGTGTCTGGTGGAGTGCTACGGCCACGACATCAACCTGACCCAGCGGGAGCTGCGGTACACCGCCATCCCCGACCTGCGGGATGAGTACCACCCCGGCGAGGAGCTGGACTGTGTTGTCACCGGCTTCGACCCGGAGAAGGATGACCTCCAGATTTCGGTGAAGGCCACCCAGTCCAACCCCTTTGACGGCGCGGAGCAGCGCCACCCCGTCGGCAGCCGCCGGTACGCCACCATCGCCGGGAAGTACGGCGGCGGCGTGTTCTGCAATCTGCCCGACGGCACTGTCTGTATGTGCAACTACTCCTACCAGCACGAGGACTCCGACTTTATGGTGGGCGACACCGTGATTGTCCTGGTCCAGCGGTTTGCGGAGGAAAAGCGGCAGATGTACGGCAAAATTATGAGCAAGTGGTAATGAGAATGGCCCCGGGCTTATAGCCTGGGGCCGCTTTTTCACATATTTTCGAGTAATTGAATCACAATTTTCCGCTGTGTTTTGTTCAATGCAGACCAATTATCCAGCAATTCTTTTTGCTCATTGGTAAGCACGATTGCGTCTGTGCCCTCTGCAAAAAATTGTGACAGCGATATTCCAAGACCGGCGCATACTTTGTCCAAACTTTGGATGGTTGGAGTTTGCTTCTTTCGATACCAAGTGGAAATAGTGGATTGTGACATCCCAGAATTTTTAGCCAAATCATACTCTGACCAACCACGTTCCAAGCGAAGTCTGGTAATCTCTTGTAGAATGTCCTTCATACGCCATCCCCCTTGCTTCGTTATATCGTATATTATACTTCGCAAAAAACTTGATTTTTAGTGTGTTAAGCCGTATAATATTTAACGCCATAACTCGTAAGTAAGGAACAAAAGACAATCAGCATAAGGAGGGATAAGGCTTTGAACGATATTCTGTCCTCAGAGGGCGATATGATAATCAGCACTCACTTTTATATGACTCTGGAAAATAAGGATGAACTGGACGCCTATGTGTACTACCTCACCTATCGGGTTCAGCGGGATTTGTATGAGCTATTACATGAAGATGGTCAATTCTGCGATATGTCGTGGCAGGAATTTGTTTGGGACATACGACAAATAAAGCAGATCAGAAATACGGCGGCTATGGTAGTGCGGGAGACACTGAAAAACTTTCGGAAAAAAGGACACTTTAACTTCGATGTTAAAGAAGTTGAACTGTTCCTTGACAGCGATATGGATGATAGGCGCGGCGGCAATATATATTCCGCCCAGCTTTTCACCGTCGATGAGGGGCGCGCACTTGTGGAGAGCATTTTACTGACTACGGAAGTTGTTCAATATAAGCGACAGCTTGCCAGGGGAAAAGCGTACTCCTGGGAGGACTATCTGGCTGAACTGTCGCAGAAGTCCTCACTGTGGGAGGAAACGCTGATGGCCTTCCGGGACGCGCTGGCAAATCTGGATTTTAAGCCGCTCTGGAACTCTGAGCAGTTGGAGGAGCAATATGGAGCATAAAGCCTGCGCCATTACCGGCCACCGGCCCACCCGGTTCAAGTGGAAATACAATGAAAACAACAACGGCTGCAAGCGGCTCAAGCACCGGTTGAAGGAGCAGCTTGTTCAGCTTTATGATAAAGGCGCCCGCCGTTTTTATATCGGGGGCGCCCTGGGGGTAGACCTCTGGTCCGGGGAGCTGCTGATAGAGTTGAAGGAACAGCCGGAGTACAGCGAACTGGAGCTGGTTCTGGTCCTGCCCTTCGTGGGACATGACGATAACTGGGATAAGGTCAGCCGTCACCGGCTGTCTGTCCTGCGCCAGCACAGTACAGAGGTTATCATCGCCGGAAGTGAGGAAAATCCCCCCATGACCAATTACAGATTGAGAAACCAGTACATGGTAGACCATGCGGACTGCCTGCTGGCTGTGTATGATAACGACCGAAATCTCCGCTCTGGCACCATGCAGACTGTGAATTATGCAAGGAGAAGGAAGCTGCCCATAATCCTGATTCACCCCGATTCTGCGGCGGTCTCCTATGAAAATCAGGATTAGTTGAAAAAACCTCAACTATACAGCTCCGTTCCACAATGGTAAAATGTAGGTGTATTTCAGGGCGGAGTAAGTTAGGGCGGAGTAAGTTAGGGAGGAATGGAATGTGGCCAGGGGCGTAGTGCGCCCAGCCGCACCGGACTTCAATCGACCTTGAAATCAAATAACGAACAAGAACGACCGTGTATTGCCTGTTTCAGAGGCGAACACGGTCTTTTTTTGTTCAAAAGGGAAGGAGTTTTTAGATGAATGACACAGAGCAGACTGATCGCATTGACCTATTTTGACCCTGGCAAATCTGTGCGTCTGACCGTGTACGCAGACACCATCATCCTGGACCGGAACGGGGAGGACAGCGTGATCAGCGCCGTCCGCTTCGGCGGTTACCCGGAGATGGTAAAGGCCATGTCGGACGCCATCTACGGCGGGGCCACCATTGAAATCCCGTTCAACGGCAAGACCCGCCAGCTGAAGAGCGTCCCCAAGCAGTACCGGCGGCAGATGTCCCACGACGGCCTGTACGCTGTGGGCACCCTCATGGTGGACGACGACCCGCAGGCAGCTGACCAGCCGGACAGCGAGGAGGAACCGGAGGAGGCCGGCGAGCAGCAGACCATCCAGCCCCGAAGGTGCTACATCTTCGTCCCCGCCGGGGACAGAGACCAACTCTTTGAGGAGCTGGACCGCAAGACCGCCGCACCCCTGATTCCAGAGTTCCGGGACTGTGTTCTGGACGCCCTCATCGACCGGGGTGAACTTCGGCCGCTGGAGGTTTTCTCCCTGAAGGAGAAGCTGGACGCCTGGGTGCTGGACCTGCGGCCCAACGACGAAAATGTGGTGGAGATTCTGGAACGGGGCCTGGAGTGCGGAGCGATTACCATTCCCGGTGCTGACCCAGGCCAGCCGGACGGCTTTGCAGATGTGAAGAACATCACCGGCTACCTCAACACCTTCGGCGTCACTGTGGCCGACCGCATCCGGGACCAGTTCACACCTCTGTTCGACCCGGCCTCCGAGCCGCTGTCCGAGGAGGTGCTGGCTGTCAACGACTACATCCAGCAGAAAGCGGGATACTCCCTCTACGACGCACAGCTGGCCGTGGCCGAGGCGGTCAAGCGCCAGTTGGATCGGAAAGGTGTCGCGCTCATCATTGCCGAATGTGGAAGTGGAAAGACGAAAATCGGCTCCACGGCCCTGGGCGCTCTGCATGGTATGTGGGCAGCTCAAAGCCGGGGCGGGGCCCAAAAATCCTTTGGGCTGGTCATGTGCCCCTCCCATATCACCAAGAAGTGGGTGCGGGAGATTGGGGAGACCTTGCCCAACACCTATGCCATGGTGGTCAAGAGTATCACAGAGCTGGAGCGGCTGTATGGAATGTACCAGGCCGGAGACAAAAGCGTCTACGCGGTATTCAGCAAGGAGAAGGCACGGGACGGCTATATGCGTTACCCCGCTGTTGTCTGGAACCAACGTCAGAGGGCGTTTCTCTGCCCCGACTGCGGCAAGCCCCTTCAGATGGAGTACAGCGACGACGGCTCCCGTTACCTGGTCAACGCAGACCTGCAATTTTTCCTGCGGGAACATAAGAAAAACCGTGTCTGCCGGGAGTGCGGCTCTATGCTGTGGGCCCCGGTCAATCCAAGCAGAAATATCCTTTGGACCAAAATATCGCATTTTGGCTGGGTCTACAAGTCTTTCGCCGCCAGCTACCAGTCTCTCACAGAAAATGACGTGATTCTGGAGCGTCTGCGGGAGATTGCTGAAAATCCCCAGGGCAGTTTCCCGGTCAAGGGAGCCTGCCGCCGTTTTCCCCTGAGCACCTACATCAAAAAGAAGATGAAGGGACGAATTGACGCTTTCCTGGCCGATGAGCTCCATGAGTACAACAACAACAGCGGCCAGGGGGACGCAATGGCGGAGATTTTCAGCGTCAGTAAGCGGTTTGTGGGCATGACGGCCACCCTCATCAACGGCTACAGCTCGGGCATTTTCCATCTGCTGTACCGGCTGGTGCCCGGTCTGATGCGCAAGGACGGCAAGAGCTACCGCAGTCCCCAGACCTTTGACGCGGAGTACGGGGTGGTGGAGAACACCTACGAAACCACCGACGCCGCCTACAACGCCAACCGCCGGGCCAGCAAGCGCAAAACCAAGACCCGCCAGCTCCCCGGGGTGTCCCCCCTGGTGTTTTCCCGGTTCCTGCTGGAATACACCGCTTTTCTCTCGCTGAACGATATGGGCAAGGACCTCCCGGACTATGAGGAGATTCCCATTCCCATTGATATGCCATGGAGTGTGTATGGCGCTTACAAGGATATGGAACAGGAAATCCGCACAGTGTTGAAGTCGGACCGGAAAGCGGCTCAAAAGCTGCTGTCCGCCTATCTGAATCTGCTCACCGTCTACCCGGACCAGCCCTATGACCAGCCAGATATCGTCCACCCCATCGACGGCCATATTATTGCCTACCCCAGCAACGAGGCCGGTTTTGACGACATCCTGCCAAAAGAAGAAAAGGTGCTGGAGATTGTCAGAGAGAAGATCGCCGCCGGTGAGCGGGTCATGATCTACACCAGCTGGACCCGAACGGATTCCCAGCAGAAACTGGTGAAGCTGCTCACCGGGGAGGGGTTCCGCACCGAGATTCTATCTCCGGCTATCTCCCCAGAGAAACGGGAGGCTTGGGTAGAGAAGCGCGTTCGCTCTGGCTGCCAGGTGCTGATCACAAACCCCCGATGTGTGGAGACAGGGCTTGATTTGAATGCCTTTACCACCCTGATTTTTTACAGCATGGGCTACAACCTGTTCACCTTGCGCCAGGCGGCCCGCCGGAGCTGGCGGATCAACCAGACAGCGCCCCGGGTGGAGGTCTATATGCTCTACTACGTTGACACCATGCAGGCCAAGGCTATGAAGCTGATGGCCTCCAAGCTGGCTGTAGCCGGGATCATCGAGGGGAATCTTTCAGAGGAGGGCCTTGCCGCTATGAGCGATGTGAAGGACCTGACCTCTCAGATGGCGAAGGAGCTGGCCCTGGGGATCAAGGACAATGTGGAGGACATTGCCGCCACCTTTAAGAAAATGGCGGTCATCAACCCCCACCGTGAACGGGTCCGGTCCGCAGCAGTGCCCATTGTGGCCGCTGTGGACGATACCCCCGCTCCTGTTGCAATGGTGGAGCCGCCTCGAATGCGGACCATCGACACGGAGAACAAGCAGGCCCTCTACGATGGGCTGCTGCAACGGACATTGGAAGAACGCAGAAAAAAGAAATCGAAGAAGAAGCCGGTGGACGAAAACCAGCTGTCTTTCTTCGATTTTGTTGCGTAGAAGGAGGAATATCTTTGAACATTACCATGAATCGGACCGAACTGCTGCACGCTGTCAAGCGTGCGGCGGCGGTCGCCCCGGCAAACTCGCCCCTGGAAGCGCTGAAAGGCGTGCTCGTGGAGGTGAGCGCTGCCAGAAAATCGCTCGTTCTCACCGCCACAAATCTGGAGGTCACCCTGAAGCAGAAGCTGGCCTGCGCCGCCCCGGAGGACGATGCCCTGGCCATCGACGCCAGGCTGCTGGCCGGAATGCTGGAGAAGCTGCCCGGCGACACCGTGGAACTGCGGCGAATGCCCGGAGACAGCCGGCTGGCTGTTTGGAGCGGCGACGCCAAATACAACGTGTCCGTATGGGAGGGGCGCAGTTACCCCAAAGTGGAAATCCCCGCTGTGACCAATCTGGTCCGGATCAGCGGCATCCCCTCCATGGCAAAGCGGACGGTTTTTGCCGCCGACGAGAACAACGAGAAGCCCATGCTGAAATGCGTTCAGTTCCGGGTCACCCAGGACGGCCTCCGGGCCGCCGGCAGTGACGGAACCTGCGTGGTCACAGCCAGAGGGGACAGCAAGAGCACCGGCGAGTTCAGCGTTCTGATCCCCGCACCTTCTCTGAGCCGCCTGGCCCAGATGTGTGAAGATAAGGATGAATTTAGAGCGGGTGTTAACGGCAAAAATATTGTTTTCGTCCGGGAGGGATTTCTGTTCTCCGCCCGGCTGATTCAGGAGAAGTACATTGACACGGACTTTCTGACCAGTTCCCTCAAAAATCAGTTTACCGTACTCACCGATGTGGCGGAGCTGCGCAGGGCTCTGGACAATGTGTCCTGTGTGGAGCCTGATGGGAAGGTGCAGTTATCCTTTGAGGGCATGACGCTGTCCTTCCGGTGCGGCGGCGTTCACGGCAGTGCCCAGAACGCTGTTACAGTGGCCCCGCTGACCGGAATGCCCCAGGGGGAATATTGGTATCTCACCAAGCGGCTGAACAACTGCCTGCGGTCCCTGTCCGGGACGGCTGCTTTGGGGATCGCCGCCGGCGGGATGCTGACGCTGGATACCGAGCACGCCTTCTACATGCAGGCCGGTGTGCGGCCTGGAGCGCCACAGTCCGTTCCCCAAAAAGAGGCCAAGAAACCGGCTGCCGGGAAGAAAGCGGCGTAGGGGGTGGACACAGATGAAAATTCCCACCATCTGCCGTTACTGCGGGGGTGTGATTCGGCTGGCGCCTGCCCGGAAGATTTATGGTGCTTCCACCGACCGGCTTGGGCTGGCTGGTGAGAACATCTACCTCTGCCAGAACTGCAACGCTCGGGTAGGCTGCCATAAGGGGACCAACCGTCCCCTGGGCAACGTGGCCAATGAGGTGCTGCGGCTCAAGCGGCGGGAGACCCACCAGGTCTTTGATCACTTCTGGCAGAGCAGCGGGATGAGCCGGACCCAAGCCTACAAGTGGCTGGCCGGTCAGATGCGATTGTCCGAAAAAGACGCCCACATCGGCGGCTTTGAGATGGATCAGTGCCAGCAGGTCATTGACCTGTGTGAAAAAGAATGGAACAAGGGGGCAGTCGCTTGAGCGAAAGTGAAAAGAATTGCAGCAACTGTCTGCACGCCTACATGGAGTGTGAGCACTTCCACCTGCGGCAAAAGTGCCGCAGTCCGGAGTACAACTCGCCAAACTATACCCATGATGAACTCATGAAAGACTGGGGCCAGGGCTATTGCCGCTTCTGGACCCCCCAAATACAGAAAGGATAACATTATGAAAAACAACTATTCTATCGCTGAGCGCAACCGTATCGTGGAGGAAAACCTGCACTGGATCGGCAAGATCATTCAGCGGAACGCTGCTCTGATGCGGGCCGCCCATTTGGACTACGACGATGTGTACCAGGACCTGGCCATCCGCCTGATCCAGTGCGTGGAGAACTTCGACCCCGAAAAGGGCAATTTGGACCAGCACATCATGTGCCAGCTCCAGTATGAGATGCTCAACTGCAAGGACAGCCGCCGCCGGTACGGCTTTACCGCCGCTCCCCGTGACCTGCGGGGCGCGGTGATCTCCCTGGACGATTTCCGGGATGACGACAGCCTGCTGGTCGTGGCGTGAGACAGAACTATGGATAGCAAAACACGGCGAGATGCCATAGTCAGGATTCTTCAGATGTCCAATGAAGAACTCCGGAAAGCTTCCCGGCTTTCGGTGCGTCGGTCAGAATCCGTCCCTGGCTGGGAAGCTGTGACCAGCTTCTGCTGCCTGGGCGGCTGTGACATGGATGTGTACCCATTTCCATCGGAACGGGATGCGCTGCTGTTCGCGGCGCTGCTGAAGGCGGTGGGCTATCAGCCGCTGCACAATATCGTCTGTGCTGAATGCTATAAGGAATACATGTCAGAACAATTTGAAGGAGGAATTGATCTCTATGCCGAGTAATTTGAGAGACCAGATGTTGGCCGTGATTGCCGATGTCAACGCCCAGGTGGCCGAGCGGGAGGAGCTGGTGGAAATGATCGCCATTGCCCTGCTGACCGGGAAAAACCTGTTTATTCTGGGCGCCCCGGGCCAGGCCAAGAGCTACGCCATCAATGCCTTCCGCAACCGGATCACCGGAGCGAGGCAGTTTGAACGGCTGCTGTCCAAGCAGACCGATGAGGAACAGCTCTTTGGGCGCATTGACCTGTCCAGTCTGATTCCCGGCAGCGTACCCAGGGATGTGCTGGAGAAGAACCCCCAGTACCAGGATATGTATGGCCGGTTGGAAGCCCGTCTTACTAGCGGCGGGGATGTTGGCGACCTGCCTGAGCAGATGGAGCGCCAGCGCAAGGCTTTAGGTGAGCTCTATGGCGGCGATCCCCAGGTCAATACCGCCGGCAAAATTCCCGAGGCGGACATCTGCTTTCTGGATGAAATTTTTAAATGCAACGACGGGGTACTCAATTCGCTGCTCACTGCACTGAATGAGCGCAAGTACACCAATGAGGGCCGTACATACCCCATCCCCACCATCTCTTTCTTTGCGGCGTCAAATGAAGTGCCCAATTTCAGCGACCCCCAGGAGAAAATTCTGGAGGCTCTGTACGACCGCCTGGAATTGAAGGTGGTGACGGCGAACATCGAGAATCGGGACAAGCGGCTTGCCGTCCTGCGGGACAAGCAGGCTGGCCGCACCGGACAAATTGCTGCCTCCGTCACTCTGGATGAGTTGAAGCAGATGCAGGAGGAAGCTGCAAATCTTCCGGTTCCGGAGGCCATTAACGAGCTGGCCGACGACATCCTGTGCCAGCTGCGCAGGAACGAGATCACTGTGTCCGACCGCAAGTACCTCAACTACTACCCCATCGCCCAGGCCAGGGCGTGGCTGTCCGGCCACACTCAGGTGGAGCCCCAGGATCTGCTTGCGCTGAAGAACTACCTCTGGCAGAAACCGGGGGAGCGGGCCGTGGTGGAGTCGGAGCTGAACCGTATGTGTATCAACCCCATGCAGGACAAGGTGAACAACATCCGGGGCATGGCGGCGGAGGCCAAGGAAGAATTTGACGCAGCCAAGGAGCAGGTGGGCAGCAAGGCCCTGATCAAGCTGCGGGGTGAGCTGATCCGTCTGTACGGCGACCAGCAGAAGCTGGCAGGTGAAGCCCAGTCCGACAGCGAGCGTCAGATGACGGACGGACTTCTGACCGACCTGGAGAGCATCAGCCGTCAGGCCCATGAGGCGGTGGGCTTTACCTACACGCCGCTGGATCAGTTGGCCGCCTTGCAGTAAAGCAGACTGTCCGGCCCTCTCGGGGGCCGGAACTGATAAAACGTGGAGCGTGATAAGATGGCAAAAAAGTATTCCTTCCCGGAACCTGGATGTGGAAGCTGCCAGCACTTGCAGTATGCGGGCAACAGCGTCCTGGGCACCCGTTATTGCGGAGGGTTTCCGAAAAAGAGGGCTCCCAGGCGGTTTTGGGCTTCCGATCCCAAAATCAAAGCGCCCAAATGGTGCCCCAAACGTATTTCGCCGCCGGTGTGCCGGGTCTATGGTTTCGCCGATGAACAGAGCAGGGATTTGGACTTCCTTACTAGCAGGAACTTTGACCACAAACACGACCAGTACATTTATCCGTCACCCTCTCGCTACAAGCTGCGGCTTGAAACGTCCCTGGGCATCAATGCCAGGACATTTTATGAGCGGGTAAGCCACGGAGACCTGGATGATTTCCTGATGGAAGCCGATATCTCCCTGGGAGAAGTCGTTGAGATCGACGATGGCCTGCACCCCTACTTCTTTTACTGCTTGAGTTGGTCAAGGTTTGTACCTGCACCAACCTTTGATCCTTCCATAGCACAGAAATAAAAACAAAAGGAGAAAGACTATTATGTTGAATCACATCACTGTTATGGGCCGCCTGACCCGCGACCCGGAGCTTCGCCGCACCCAGAGCGGTACTCCGGTTGCCAGCTTTTCCATTGCCTGCGACCGGGACTATAAGGACAAGGCCACCGGCGAACGGCCCACCGACTTCCTCGACATTGTGGCCTGGCGTACCACCGGGGAATTTGTGAGCAAGTATTTTTCTCAGGGCCGCATGGCGGTGGTCTCTGGCCGCTTGCAGATGCGGGACTGGACGGACAAGGAGGGCAACAAGCGCCGCTCCGCTGAGATCGTCGCGGACAGCGTCTACTTCGGCGACTCCAAGGCCAAGGAGGGCCAGGAGCCCCCGGCCAGCACTGGCGGTCCCGTGGAGGCGGCTGGCGGTGATCCCTTTGGCGGTCTGCCAGGCGGCTTTGCTCCGAATTTTGGGGAGCCTGCGGATGACGGCACTCTGCCGTTTTAAGTATCAGCGGCGGGAGGGGATAGCCCTCCCGCCGAACCGAAACGAGGAGGATAATTGATGCCGAAAACCATTCTTGACCAGTTAAAGACAGAATGTTCTTTTCCGGAAGTGTTTCAAGACACAGAGAAGCCGGAGGGTTCTTTCATCAGCGTTCCCCGCAGAAAAATCGGACATATCCGCGCCGACCACGATGGTCACCGCTGGTGGAATACTGTGTGGCCCTGCCATCAGGACCTGGTAACCCAGGAAATTTCTGCGGAAATTGACCAGGTCTATGACGCTCTAACTGCGCGCAACGCTTTGGCAGATTTTGATACCCTGGTGCAGTTTTGCCATGCTCACCCGGAGGCGCGTGTGCATCCCACTGAAGATCAGGAGTACAACTTCTATTTGGAGGGTAAATACTGCAACTTCTGGGTGCGCCTGATTACCCGGTGGCGGGACTACAATATGTATCTGAACGCATTTACAAACGATTAGGAAAAAGGGCTGACCCTACGGTCGATATATCAGGGTATGTTCCAATTGTGTTGACAACAGGAACACAACCGGATATACTAGAGTCGAGGTGATCATAATGGCGAGTGATTCTTTCGTTCATGTCCGTGTGGATGCCGCCGAAAAGCAAGCGGCTGAACAGGTTTTAGATGCTCTGGGGCTGAATATGGCCACAACGATTCGACTGCTGCTGAAGCAGATTGCCCGAGAAAAACGGGTGCCCCTTTCTTTGTCTCTGACACCGGCGGCAAATACCTATGCCGATGCGCTGGAGGCCAGACAGGCCCGGGCAAACGGTTCTGTGGGACAGGATGCCGATCAAGTGATTGCGGAAATGGAACGTATCCTGGAAGGAGCAGAGGGGTAAATGCCAAAAAGATACAAAGTCGTTGTATCGCCGAAAGCCGAGATGATGCTGCTGGAGCATATGCGCTTTCTTTCCAATGTGAGTGTTCCGGCGGCCAGAAGGTTTTTAGCATCATTCAAAGAGGCAAAACGGCAAATTTCCTCATTCCCTTTGTCAGGGGCCTATGAGGAGGAACCGCCGCTTCCCGCTGAAACATATCGAAAATGTCTGTTTTATGGCCGGTATAAGATCTTGTACGAGGTAGGAACAAATGAGGCCTACATCGACGCGATCCTAGATTGCCGGCAAGATACGGATTCCCTCGACTTTCTGTAAAAGTGAATAAAAACGGATCGAAGCAGTACAGAATTGTGCTGCTTCTATTGTTTTTTGGGAGGTACTATATGAAAAAATTTCGGACAATCAACGCGGTCCTCAATTCTCCGTTGGCGAATGTTGTTGCTCCATCGGAGATCAACACCACCGACCGGGTGCTGCGCTCCACAAAATTGGAGGACAGCATTTACACCGACCTGCGAGCAGACGATGGCAGCCTGGACCAGGTTGAACAGACTGCCGCAGAGAAGTTGGCCTCGTTCCCGGCATTGTCCCGGGACGTGTTCCAGTCCTTCTACTCCCTGCTGCCCCGGCGCAACGATGAAAGCACCCTGTCCGTGGCGGCCCGAAAGTTTAACGCCCCCATTTTGGAGCGTATCACCCAGAGCGAGGACTTTCCCACGCTGAAAGCCATCTGCGAGGGCCGGGAGCTGCCCGCCTATGAGGCAGCGTCGGAATTTATCGCCCGGACTGCCGGGGAGCTGGACGGCCTTCTTTCAGACCTGGGCGGCGAGAATAACGCCCTGAACACCCTGGAGAAGCTGGAAAAGGGTGAGGAACAGGCTCAACGGGACCTGGCCGGCCTGCTGGAGCGGATGCAGCGGTGTAAGGAGCGCGACCCACAGCTGGAGCAGTCCGTGGTGGAGGCCGCCAACCGGGCGGACAGTAAGCAACGTCAGGTGGAGGCCGTAGGCAAGATGATCGACGCCAAAGCCGCTAAAAACAAGGACGATTTGACCGCCAGCGTTGCCCAGGCTGTCAGCGCCGCGGTGGAAAAGGCTGAGGAAGTGCGGAACATCATCGGGGCCTGGAGCGATGAACCGGGCAAACTGGAGAAGAACAAGGTCAACACCGGTCTGCTGGACCTGGTACGGAAAAGCGACGTACTGAAGGACATTTCCAAATATTTGGGCCGGTTCCGTGAGATATTCGCCCAGGGCAAGCGCAACGGCTACGCCTATGGCCGAGGCGAAAAGTATTCCCTGGAGCTGGGCTGCAACATCTCCCGGGCCCTTACCTCGGAGCTGGCCATGCTGGCCTCGTCGAAAACGGTTCCTCTGTTCCTGCAAAAGTATCAGCGCAAGCAGATCAAGCAGTACCAGCGGCGGGAGCCCATTTATAAAGGCATGGGGGACATCATCTGCTGCCTGGATGAGTCTATCTCCACCGCCGGCGACCCCGCCGCATGGGGCAAGGCCGTGGCCCTGACCCTGTTGGAGATCGCCGCCGGCAGCGGCCGCGGCTTTGCGCTGATCCATTTTGCCAGCAGCGGCGAGTTCAAGACCGACTTGTTCCGGCCGGGCGAGTACACCATGGGGGACAAACTGTCCGCCGCCGAGACTTTTCTCAATGGCGGCACCGACTTCCAGACACCTATGGTGGAGGCCATGCGGCTGATGAAGGAGGAAGGCTTTGAAAACGCTGATATTGTGTTTATCACAGACGGCGAATGCGAGCTGCCCCAGGAATGCCTGGATGAACTGAAACAGGAGCAGACAGCCCACCGTTTCAAGGTAACCGGCATTTTGCTGGACAAGGATGAACCCAACATGGATTTCAGCCTGAAGGCGTTCTGCCAGGACATCTACCGCACCAGCCAGCTGCTGGGAGATGATATTGTGCGGGAACTGGTGACAAAGCGGGTTTGAATTTGTCTGACGCCTTGCGAGCGAGGGAGAAATATGCTAAACTTTTTATGAGGTGGTAACATGCAAAAGATTGTCAAGAACGTCATACAATGTAACTTGTGTGGGGATATTATTGAATCCACCTATAGGCATGATTTCGTTACTTGCAAATGTGGCTGTTGTAGTGTTGATGGTGGTTTGGACTATTTAAGGCGAGGTTTCACCCATTCAAGGGACGATTTCACAGAATTAAGTATTCTGGAAGATGCCGAAAATAGCATTTGACTTTTGTCCAGAGTTGTGACGGCAATGGCCGGACCGGGCGGCTGCTGATGAACTATCTGCTGCTTCTGCTGGACCATCCGCCCGTCATTATCCACGCGGAGGACCGGAGGGCGTACTATAACGCACTGGAACAGTTTGACAGCGATCAGAAGCTGGACAGCCTGGTGGATTTCTTGAAGTCTCAAACCGTAAAGACCTGGCAAGCCCGTTTTGAGCGTGGAAGAAACAGAACATAATTTATATCTCAGCGGCGGCCTTCGGACCGCCGCTTTTTTAGTTGAGAAAACCTCAACTATACAGCTTCTTTTCACAATGCTAAAATAAGAGTGTATTTCAGGGCGGAGTAAGTTTAGGGCGGAGTAAGTGAGGGAGGAATGGAACGCGGCCAGGGGCGTAGTATGCCCTAACGCACCAAACCGAATCGACCTGGAAGTAAATAGACGAACAAGAAGATCACAGTTGCCTTTTGGGGTGGTTGTGGTCTTTTTTTGTTCAAAAATTGAAAGGAGCCAGCATTATGAGTGAGCCTATCAACAGCGGATTCCCGTTCTCCGGCATGAAGGACAGCGAAGAACTGGACGTCAGCGCCATCTTTGGCGGCGGCGCTCCCACAGATGACGTCAATCCCTTTGACCTTCCGGCGGCGCGGACGGAAACCCCTGCCGCTCCCCCGGAACAGCCCAAGCCGGAAGCTCCTGCGGCACCGGCAGAGCCGGTTGCGGCCCCCGTGGCCCCCGCGCCTCAGCCGGAGCCCGCACCCAAGCCCCAGCCTGTTCCCCAGGCCAAAACACAGAACCCCTCGCCTGCCAGCGAGCCGGCCAACCCCATCGCGGCGGCCATTGACAAGCAGGAAACCCAGGCGGCTCAGACAGCGGCCAAATCCCTCTTTGAGAAGGCCCCCATCTTCTCCTACGGCAGCGCCAGGGATGAGATCACCGATGGCGCTATGACCTTCGAGGAGCTGCGCATCGCCAAGTCGGACGATTTTCCCGAGCTGGGCGAGGGCAAGCGAGTATCCTGGTCGGTGGAGTACGGCAAGGTGACCAAGGCCATCACCGACCCTAAGGGCGCCACCATCCAGTCCGTCAAGGAGGAGATCGAGCGTTCCAAGGCGTTCCTGGATGGCCTGAAAAAGTCCAAGGACAAGAGCCCGGACTGCCTGGTGAAGCCCCGAGTCACCGCCCAGAGCAAAGGCATCGCCGACTACAAAGGGACGTTTACCTCTCTGGAGGAGGCCAGGGCGTCGGACAAAACCATCTGCCTGCTTCCCTCTGGGGACGGCAGGGTCTACGAGCTGCGCAAGACCGAGCTGGGCGAGTTCGTCGCCCCCAAAGACAATGTGGTGGAGTTTTCACGCATCAGGGCCGGGTTCACCCCGGCCCTCCCCCTGATTCCCGCCTCCCTGCTGAGCCAGATCATCTCCTTCTTTCGCTGCTACATGAATGAGACAGCGGAGTTTGAGGCCCTGGCCCACATCCTCTGGGATAAGGAGTCGGAGGAGTATGTGGTCCGCATCCCGCCCCAGGAGGTCTCCAAGGCCAGGGTCAACGCCGATCTGAGCCGGGATGGTCTGGATGAAACGCGGTATCTCCACTACATGGACATCCACAGCCACAACAGCATGGCGGCGAAATTCTCTCCTGTGGACGACCAGGATGAGCGGGCCACCCGGCTGTATACCGTGTTGGGCCGGTTGGACCGGTTTTTCCCGGAGATCACGGTGCGGATGTCCTGCGGCGGCACCTACTGCGAGTTGGACCCCGCCCTGGTTTTTGAAGGTCTGGGCGAGGTGTTTCCCCGGGAATGGCGGGATAACGTCAAAACCGGGGAAACAAGAGCCATAAAGGATGCCAAAGCTCGGCTGCGCGAAGTTCTGTTATCTGGGACATTTTTGGAGGGTGAGTTATGAGATTCTCCCAGACCCGCCCTGTGAAGATCGTTCAGCTGGGCGCCGGCGGCACAGGGGGCCACATTGCGCCCCATCTGTACCGGCTGCTGTACTCGCTGGACCGTCCGGTGCGGTATATCATCTGCGACGGCGACGTGGTGGAGCAGAAAAACCTGGTGCGGCAAAACTTTACTCCCGCCGACCTGGGAGAGAACAAGGCCCAGGTCCTGGCGGAGCGGTACTCCTCCGTGTTCGGCATGGAGACGGAGTACGTCCCCGATTTCGTGGAGGATGAGGACCGCCTGAACGACCTGCTGATACCCATGCGGTTCCGGCAGAGACGGCCCAATTCGTACCGCGAGGAAATTGTGGAGGAGATGGTCATCCTGCTGGGAGCTGTGGACAACAACAAGTCCCGGCAGCTGTGCCACAGAGTGTTCACCCAGGCAAAGGAGCTGATCTACATTGACAGCGGCAACGGGGAGTACACCGGCCAGGTAGTCTGCGGTGTACGGCGGAGTGGTAGAACCTACTACCCGCCCATCGGTGTGGTCTACCCGGACGTACTGGAAGAGACGGATAAGTTTCCCACGGAGCTGTCCTGCGCCGAGGCGTCGGTGTCGGCTCCCCAGAGTATGGCGGCCAACATCACCGCCGCCACCGCTGTGGTGGACATGATCTACAACATTCTGGCCGTGGGTGAGAGTACGGTGCGGAAAGTGACATTCTCCACCAATACCATTAATGTGCGGCCGGAGATTCAAAAATCGAAAAGGAGGAAAACCGCATGAGAGCAACCGTAGACGCGAAGGAATTTTCCCAGGCACTGAACAAGGTAATCAAGGTGATCAAGCCGGCGTCCATCCCCGAATTGGAGGGCGTGCTGGTGAGCATCAGCAATGACCGCTGTACCCTGACTGCCACCGACTTTACCACCTGGCTGACCACGACGATTCCCGCCCGAGGCGATGATCTGAGCTTCGTGTTTCAGCGTCCCAAGGACGCCGCCCGGGCCTGTGGCCACTTTGAGGGTGAGTTGATTTTGGAGGCGGAGGAAAAAAGCAATCATAAAACCCGCTGTATCCAGCTCACCATGTCTTGCGGCCCCCGGGCCGCGCAGATGGACGCCTTCCTGCCCGAGGACTACCCCGCTATGCGGGAGGAACAGACGCGGCACACCTACACAGTCAACGCCGCCCGGCTGCTGGAGCGGGTGGAGCATGTCAAATACGCACTGAGAAAACCCGATGATAAGCTGGAGGCCCAGCGCACCCATGTGCAGTTCGATGGCAACAAGGTGTTCGCCGTGGACGGCTACCGGCTGGCCTGGGATGTGGATGAAGGTCTGGCTGTCCGTCAGCCATTTATGGTCCTGCCTGAAGCACTGAAATACCTGAAAATGTTCGGCAATCAGGAAGTGACTGCCAGCGTGGGTGAGTGGTATCTCCAGGTAACGGATGGTACAACAGAGCTTCAGACCCGGATCGGAGGACCGTTTGTGTTCAATGTGGACGGCGCCGTTCCCAAGGAATTTAAGGAGGAGTTCTGCGTCTGGCCCGAAGAGTTCTTGAGAGAACTGGACTATCTGAAAAATCTGACCCGCAGCATAGGCAGCGCCTGCGTCCGTTTTTCCGGCGGCAAGCTGTCAATGTTAACGCCCAGCGGAGGTTATTGCACGCAGATTCAGATCGACGGGGAGAGCAGTATCGACTTCGGCTTTGAACTGCGCTACATGATCGACGCCCTCCGGCAGTTCCGGGGGGAGCCCCAGGTGAAGTTGAAGGTCATCAACCCTGTGGCGCCAATCATTCTGGAGGCCGAGGGCCGCAGCGACTTCGCTATGGTCCTGCCTGTCCGGATGAAACAGGCCGCGGCGGCGTGAGCGGAGGGCGGTATGGAATTTAAGGACATTGCAGGTGTGTGCCCCGTCTGCGGCGGGCCCCTGATCTACGGGGAAAATGCCGTTTCCAGCAAGAATGGCTCGGTAGACTGGACCTGTCAGGACTGCGGAGCGACCGGAAAAGAGGTCTATCGGGAAGTGTTTGACAGCCACCAGGATGTGCGGCTGGGCGATGGCCGCCCGGTACCGCCGAGAGAAACGTGAAGGAGTGTATCACTATGAAAACTGTCTACATCCCCAAGGGGGAGACCGTGAGCTATGAAACTTTGGAGACTGACCGCCTGGTGGTCAAGGGCTGTCTGAAGGTGGCTTATGGCATCAAGGCCAAGACCATCAGCGGAGGCGGCATGATCACCGCCGGCACCGTGTCCGCCGATGATATCCGGGTGGACGACCTGGAGGCCGCCAGCGTGACCTGCCAGCGGCTGATCGCCAAGCGGGTGCAGACCCCGGAGCTGTTCGCCTTTGAGAGCGCGGCGGTGTCCTGTTTTCTGTCCTCCGCCTTTGTGGCGACTGGGAAGCTCACCGTGGCCCTCAGTGAGATTGACGAGGTGAAGGCCGATGATGTCATCCACCTGAAGCCCAGGAAGCGGAGCCTGTTCCGGCTGCTGCTGGCCTCGGCCCTGCGCTCCTTCTGGACTTCCCTGACCGCCCGGCCGCAGAAGTCGAAGGCCATGGATGCGGACTTCGAGCCTGTCGAGGAACAAAAGGATGATGAATCTGTAGATGAGGAGCTGAACCGTTTCGTTGGTATGTTCAAGTTAGCCAGAGAGAGCGGCTACACACTGAAAATCATCCCCGGCACCCCAGAGGAGAACGCCCCTGTTTTTGGGACGGGTAGTGGAACGGATATCAGACCTGCGGCGTAGCTGCCGCTGAGAAATATGGAGCGCAAGGGATTTTTATGTCCTTGCGCTCTCAATTTTTGAAGGAGGGCATCAAAATGTCGGTACAATCCCAGGAAAAGAATATGCGCAAGCTGGCCGATTTGCTCAGCCACGACCTCAGCTACATCTGGGGCGAGCGGGAAGGCGGCCCCAACGGGGACAAAAAGGTGTTTTTGAACACCGGGAAGGCATTTCTGCGGGCTCTGGCCAAGAATTTGGGCCTCCGGGAGTACAAGGTTTCCGCCAATCCCGGCGGCATTGCCGTCTCCGGCGAGACGACCCTGATCGGAATGTGGAACAACAGCGGCATCTACATCATGATCGGTCAGTCCAGCTTTGGGTTTGAGGAATTGGTGATTTACCGCGAGGTCAAGCACATCAAGGACTACTCCGGCGGGAGCAACCGCTTTTTGCCCCGGGACGCGCTGAAAACTATGTCCTACAGCAGACTGCTGAATGAGTTCCGCACGCTCCGGAAGGAGGGGAACGCCTATGAGCGGGCAGCCTGAGCGGTGCTACGCGGTGGAGGAGCTGAAATCCCTGCAAAGCTCCATCGCTGATTTGACGCAGAGCATGGTAATCCAGCGAGCCAGGGTGGAGAAGTACAAGGACACCGACCTGGCCGCCGCCCGGGACAATTTCTCCCTGCTGCAAGCCGTCCGGCGCAAGCTGGCCGAGGCCATCGGAAAGGCCCGCCTCTTTTTGATGGAGGCGGAGGAGTACCAAAACGCCAAGACGGCGGCTATGCTCCAGGCGGGCCTGCTTCGGTTTGACCTGATGAGCAATGTCTACCGCCCCGTCTACGATGCCATCCAGGACTTCATCAAGAAATTCCCCGTGGATGGGACCGCCAACGCGGCGGTAATTGGCCGGCTGATGAACAATGTCAGGCTGGGCTACTACCCCACCGACCCGGATAACATCTCCCTCATTCTGCGGGGCATCCAGTTCCCGGAGGAGGTGACCACCAATCTGTTTGACCCCTGCTGCGGCTGCGGGAAAGCCCTGCGGCAGCTCGCTCAAGGGAATCACTGCTATGCCTACGGGGTAGAGCTGGACGAGAGCCGGGCTGAGGAGGCCCAGACCCGCCTGCATCGGGTGGGCTTCGGCAGCTTCTTTTTCAGCCAGATCAGCCAGGAGGCGTTCCATCTGCTGTTCCTCAACCCGCCCTATCTGTCCGTCCTCAATGAGAGCGGCAGTCGGGCCCGGCATGAGAAGCGGTTCCTGATCGAGAGCCTTCCTCACCTGATGTACGGCGGCCTGCTGGTCTATGTTATTCCCTACTACCGGCTTACCCCGGACATCTGCCGGGTGCTGGCGGACAACTTTGAGGGACTGACCGTCTGGCGGTTCACCGACGGCGAGTTTAAGAAATTCAAGCAGATCGCCGTCATGGGCCTGCGCAAGCGCCGGGCGGACGTGCCGGAGAATGCCTTGTGGCTGGAGAAGTACACCGTTGACCCCGCCAAAATTCCCAGCCTGACGGAGCTTCCAGAGGGCCAGTATCCCCTCCCGGCCCATCCGCTGGGGGTGAAGACCTTCAAAGGCGAGAGGTTCAACGAGAAAGAACTGGAGCGGCAGCTGCGTCATTGTGACAGCTTCGCCCAGCTTATGGCCCGCAGCGAACTGGACAAGGGAGTGAAGCGTCCGCTTTTGCCCCTGTCCATCAGCCAGATCGGCCTGATCGGCGGCTCAGGGATGATAAACGGGCTGATCCAGTGCGACACGCCCCATATCATCAAGGGCCGGATCATCAAGGTGACCCGGATGGAGAGTGAGGAACGGTACGCCTCCAACGGGAAACATATCGGCTCCGAGATCCACGAGACCATTTCCAACAAAATGATTTTCAACGTCCTGACCCCGCATGGGTTCCGGGCACTGACCTAAAGGAGGAGAGTATGAAATTTCCAACGATTTCTGTCCCCTTTGCCCTGGGACAGACAGTAGCGACACCCCATGTGCTGAAGGTAGTCCCAAAGGCAGAAATTTTCGCCGCCCTCCAGAGACACCAGAACTGCGACTGGGGCGATGTGTGCCCGCAGGACAAGTGGGCCAACGACAGAGCGGTGAAGGGCGGCGAGCGCCTGCTTTCCGTCTACCACAGCAAGGACGGCGTCAAATTCTGGATCATCACCGAATGGGACCGGTCGGCCACAACTGTGCTGCTGCCGGAGGATTATTAAAGGAGATTGCTATGAAATTCAACTATCTGGCGGTCATTGTACCGAGAAAATGGCTGCCCCAAAACACAGAGCAGACCCGCAAACAGGCGTGGGCCGCAGTCACCCAGCTGCTGCTTCCTGATCTGGGGAATTTTTATTCCCGCTTTTATCCGGCCAGCCAGCCCTGGGGACAGGACATTTCAGCCCCCTACAGCGTTGTGCTGGGATGGGAGGACCCGGTGGCCTTTCTCAACGTATTCCACCAGGCGAAGAAGAAGCAGGAGGAAGCCATCGCTTATCACTCGATGGGGATGCTGAACAATATCAATTTAGACCAGACGGAGCGAATCGGGAAGGCCTTGGTCTGCCACGTCACAGCTGACGGGAGCAATGAAGCGCTTCAAGCTCACTCCATCTGGCACCTGGCCGTGATGGAAGGAGCATTCCTGCCGGACTGCGGACTCTACTACTTGGAGCAGAAACGGGCGGTCCTCTCTCCGGAACAGGAGAAGGCCGTATCTGCCTGCCCTGGCGACTACGCCCTGTGCGCGGTTACGCTGGAGCTGGAGGAGGATACGCCATGAAACTGGATTTGAAGCTGCTGTCTATGCGGTTTTCTCAGACAAAGGATGAGCCGCCGATCCCCACAGAGGGCGTGAACCCATATCTGCTGGAAAAAATTCTCCTGCCCTGCATGAATGGCGAGTCTATTCTGCTGCGGGACATCGACTACAGCGCTTTCGATGTGGAAGATATTGAACCGCTTGCGGAATATCATGATGAACTTGCACAGGCTGGCTATAAGCTGGAGCAACTTGCAAAAACTGTCCAGAATCTGCCACCGGAAGCCAAAAAGTCCCGTACATTTTGCTGAGGTGCTGTTATGCAGGAATTGAGTCACACATTTTTTTCGGTACTCCGTCTGGCAAAAATATTTTTTGACAGTGATGTACCAGATAAAGCGAAAAATGATATTGGACTATGGGCGTTAGATGAAGATAGCTGCTATGCGCTGGGGTTGGAAGCCTCGGAATGGATCTTTCAGAATACCGCCCACTACTACAATGAGAGAAAAGATGTTGACACCTGGCTGTTTACCGACCCGATCATTGACCGGTTTTGCCGGTTGTGCCAGGAATATGAGCGGGACAAAGGGATTACTGAGGAAAAAAACCCGTACCGAAGTACCATTGAACAAACCATCCGTGAAAACTTCCGTTTTGACAGCTACAGTTATGGTTATGACTGGCGTCTGTCCCTCGCGGAGCACGGGCGCAAGTGCATCCTTCTGTTCACAGGCGAAGAATTTTACAGCCATGAGGCTGTTCCGGAAGGACTTTTGGAAATTCGCTACACCCTTCTGTCGCTCAACCAGAAGCTGGAAGCGGAATTAAACCAGGAGACCAGGATCATCCCCCTGTCCGTAGTGACAGCGGCGCAATGGAAGGAGGCGGCGTAATGCCCAAAGATTACAACATGATCATCCGCATCAACACGGACCAGGCGGAGGTCGAGGTGGAGCAACACAGCAAGAAGGGCGTGATTACCCGAAAGAACATCTCCCCGCAGTCACTTTCCGACTGCATCCTGACCAGCCGGGTGGACGATGAGAGCCATCCCACCGGCCTGCTGCCCGAGGGCTGTATCGCCGTGGTGCTGGAGAAGAAATGGGCCTATTACTACATCCGGTATCCGGAACTGTATGCGGACTTCTCCTATTTTGGGACGGAGTACCCCCATTTTCCTATCCCCCGGCTGGTATTTCGCTTCAAATATCTGCTGCATGAGCACAAGGTAACAGAAGCCTGTCTGTGCGTGGTCAAGGATGAGCGGCTGACGCAGGATACCCCAACCTACCGGTATCCCTTTTCCAACGTACATGGAAATCAAAGCATCTGCCTGGGCAACAACGCCCTGCCGGTCTACAAGGACCCGGCCCGGCTCCACACCCTGGCGGCGTACATTTTGCGAATGCCCAACAACGATGATCTCTATTCCGATCAAAACAACCGGCTCCATGCCGGATTCCGTGACCTGCTGGAGCAGATGAAGAACAAGACGCCCGCTCACTACTACACTGACGTTCTGGTGAAGGATGGGAAAACCTTAAAAGATTTTATGATCTCTCGGAATTCTGATTGATCCTGCCAGCGAAACTCTGGCATTGGACTTTGACAAGTGGATATTATTCAAAATTGAAAAAATGGGTACAGAAAATAGACATAGTACTGTTGCTATGCCGGAAAATAAGGTATACTATCTTCAGGATTAAATAACTTTATTCTATAACTGGCGTATACTGGCGTGAACATCGCATTTTAACAGCTTTTTCATAACCATAGATAAATAATTGGCGTATACTGGCGTGAATGTTGTGGTGAAGTGGTGTAGAAATTGGTGTAAGATTTTGCTGTGTCAACCAATCATAATCTTGCCCTCCAGATTAGCGAAACTTGTTTTCTTTTGCTCCTGCGTGGCCTCATTGTAAACGTCCATTGTCGTAGAAATGTTAGCGTGTCCCATGATTTCTTGAATGATTTTAAGGTTAGTTTCATTCTCACAAAATCTGGTACAGAAAGTGTGCCGTAAATTATGGACAGAGAAATGCGGGAGCAGAATAGGTTCTCGCTTTTTCTTTTTTGCCTGTTCGGTTTCTTCAGCATTGTAGTCAGCGATAATCCTGTTAATGACCTTGTTGATTTCTGTTGGCTTACGCATACCGCCATTGCGATTTTGAAAAATGAAACCTGAATAACCATCAATGACAGTTTGATTAAAGCCAGTTTGCATTTGACTAATGCGTTCCTCCAGTAACGCTTTGCGTACTTCTTTCAGCATAGGAATAATACGTTCACCCGCTTTGGTTTTAGGGGTAGAAATATAATACCTAAATTTCTTATCGTCATCAGCTTTGCAATAAACCAGATTGTGATTAATGGAAATGATATTTTCTGTAAAGTCACAATCTTCCCAGCGCAAGCCAACAACTTCTCCTACCCGGCAACCAGTGCCTAAAAATAAGGTAAACATATTGAGCCATTTTCGATACTTTTTTGAATTTCGGATATAATCAACAAAAGCTGATTGTTGCTGTTCTGTAAGAGCATGACGTTTTTCTTGCCCCCAAGCATTTTGCTTTTTTAGTTCAGCATATACTTGATAGGCCGGGTTTGATCTGATATACCCATCACGTACAGCAAGAGTGAAGATTGGATGCAGGATCGTATTAACAGCATGGATTGTATTAGGTTTTAAACCACTATCAAAGTACATTGACAGGTAAAACTTTTTAATATCACTGTATTTAACTGATCCAATAGGTCTTAATCCGAATTCATCTCTCACGTATTTATTATACGTACTGGCATACGTTGAACGAGTTGATGGTTTTAATTCTTTCTTCATGCTCATATACTTTTCATAAAAGTCATTTACAGTTTTCTTTGCAGCAATGAAAGATTGTATGCCATCATCTGTGTCACGTTCTAATTGCTTTTCAAGTTCTCTTAATGGCTCACAAGATTTTTTGCGTGGAGGAATTTTATCAGTTTCAACAAGTCGCCAACTATAAATTGTACGCCGAACACCGCCAGCGTCATTATAGCGATACATATACATTCCATCGGAGCGTTGTGTTTCGCCGTTTCTTAAAATTCGGCCTTTATTGTCTTTTCTTTTTTCAGACATTTTAAGACATTACACACTCCTTTCAATTCTGAAAAAAGAAAACTCGATGTGGCGTTTTAATTGTACCACATCGAGTTTTCAGAAGCAAGTATTTATAATACATTCAATCTATCAATGTAGTTTTCAAATTTCTTACGTTTAATTTGCGCTCTTGTTCCATTCCATAAAACAAAATCTGCATCTTTGTTTTCTGTAATGATTTTGCGAATTTTATCTTTGCCAATATTGAAATATTCGGCTGCTTCGTTTATTGACAAAAGATATTGTTCCCAAAATGGAATTTTTGCTGTAGAGCCATATTCTAATCCCATTTGCACCTCCTATCAAGGTTGATATTCTTTGAGAAATTCAGAAACTTTCATTTTGTTATCGTCCGCAAGGCTAAATGCAAAATAGCAGAAATTATAGAATGTGCTTACATGATGAACGTCAAGTAGATATTTATAAAAATCAAGATATGGTTTTGTTTTGTAATTTTCTTCTCGATTTGGTTCATATCCATACATCATTTTGCCATTTACGGCATAATAATTATAAATATTGCCATGATAAATACAATGGCCTTGCCGCCACCAACCCCATTCGTCTTTCCATTTTTCATCAGGATAGTCACAAAGAATTTTAAAATCATCTATTGAAATCTCCCATACTTCTACAGGAAAAGGAAGATGGTTGCTTTTATATGTAAATTTGGCATTGATATTTAATTCTGCAAAGGCTAATCTAATATTATCCCCACCAATAATTTCAATCATGTCATTCATCTACATCACTTCCTTTTTTACATCCAAGTTCACATTCGGATTGCAGCCAAATACGATCACTTGCATATCCTCCAGTATAAGTTTCTGGAGGAACAGGTTTTCTCAACCACCATTCTGCATTAATATGAACTTTGTCATATTTCTTTAGCATCCGTTTTAATTCAAGTTCTTTGAACTTATACGCAAAGCATATTGCTCCAGTCCAAAGAAAACCAACAATATTATCAACAATTCTTTGCTGAATTTCGCCGTAGATCAACACTTCAAGTAATTGCCAACAGATATTTATGCCAACGATAACACCAATGAGTCATATATAGAATTTGTGATTCATTTTCATTGTGACTACCTCCTTTTATTTCGATAATCAGAATATCGTCTTACAAAACTTTTCTTGAACTGTCTAATACGTCCTTTGTACCAGAATGTACGATACCACGGCAATTCAGTTTCTTCATTGTCTGAGAAATCATAACCATAGTTTTGATCCGACCACATAAAATGTAACCATTGGAAATTTCCATTCTCTGTAATCCTTGGTTTACAAAAATAAATAGTGACGTTAGACGGATTTTTTATTTTTGCTTTGATTGCTTCAAATAGGCAATTAGATGAATATATTTCAGTTATATAACTAAAGGAATTTTTTGCCACTCATTTTCCTCCCTGATAATTTTCGTATCTTTCAATGTCAAGGCATTCATTACAGCGATAGTAATAAAGTTCGCCGCCATGTCTTGTATGTTCAATATCAAATAGTTCGTAGTGTCCAGTTTGACAGGCATGGCATGAGCCATCACCAAAATAGTCATGTTCCCATGCCGAATGCCAACATATCAAGCAAATGCCTACAACGGGAACAATTATGAAAGCTGTAATTGCGTCCCACGGTAAATTCTTGATAAATTTCATAAAACCCTCAATTAGTTATTTGATGTACTTCCAATGCCGCCAGTACGTGTAGCAACTACATCATCATCATCAGTGATTGCATAAGCCAAGATAATTCCTTGAGCAAAAGGCACTCCAGCATTAACTTCCAATGTCTTACCAGACTTGCTATCATTAGTGATTTTAATGAAGATATGTCCCTCATTACTCTCATTGTTATAGTAGTCCTGATCTACAATGCCAACGGTATTATCAAGCTGCATCCTATATTTGAATCCGTAACTACTACGGGGAAACAGCATAAGGACGTTTCCTCGATTTAAGCTGCATGTCATACAGGTGGGAACCTTAATTGTCTGCCCAGGGTATAATTTGAAAGAAATAGGAGAAAAGAAATCATATCCAGCACTCCCCTTTGTTGCTCGTTTTGGTGTTTGCAGATGTGAATAAGGCTGGTAATTAAGGACCCCATTTTCAGCTCTAAATTCTTCAGTTACTACCTTGTCATATTCCGCTTTAGAAATAAGTTCAAATTTATTCATCGTGTTTGCCTCCCTGTATGATATTTTTGGTAAGCCACCAGCAAGTGTTTCATAAGCATTGCACGTGTCAACAGGCCAACCCCTCCGGGGACTGGTGTAATAAGAATGTCATTAGAATTTGGATTGATAGTTATATCACCACACATTCCTTGTTCTGTTCGATTAATACCAACATCAATTACAACTGCTCCAGTTTTGAATTTGGAGCTATCTATGAAATCTTTCTGACCAACAGCACTAACAAAAATGTCTGCTTTTTGTGCCAGTTGATATAAAAGTTTACTTGGAGTATGAGAATGACAAAGAGCAACTGTTGCATTTTCACGGATCATTATTTCTGCAAGTGGCTTGCCCACAATATCGCTTCTGCCAGCAATAACACACAGTTTGCCATCAATATCCACATTGATTTCTTTTAGCAGTTGTACAATTCCATCTGGTGTACATGGATCAAAAATAGAATCAGATAAAAACCCGTCAACATCTTTTTCTTTTGACAACCACATTTTAATGTCACCAAAAGTAATACTAAATGGCAATGGTAATTGAACAATTACTCCGTCAACACGTGAATCATATTGAAGATTGTTTAGCAAAAATGTTAGATTCATAAGCAGTTGATCTCGATTTTTTGCTTCAAGATGTTTATGTATACACTTGAAACCAACTTCTTCAGCATCTTTTAATTTCCCCTTGATGTATGCGGCTGACGCAGGATCATCACCAGCCGAAATTACATATAAACATGCGTTTACACCAGTCGATTTGATTTCATCTTTCCATTTTTGTGCGATTGCTTTGCAATCAATAAATTCCATAAGCACCTCTTGTTGAAAATACTGTTATTAAGTTGTAGCATAACTTCTTCCGGGACATTTAAGCCGCTGGAGAATATCAGCCACCAGAATATCGTAACTCTTTACATCGCCGTTGTAATGTCTACAAGCAATGCCATGTGCTGTAATAAAGGCCAGCAATTTTTCAGCTAATTCATCGCTTTCCTGTTCAGTCTGGAATCTGCCAGAAGCGTTATAGGGTTTCACACGATTAATAAATACGTTGAAAGAATCATAGGAATTGAACACCTTAGTAACCAGCTTATCAAACTCATTACCAAGCACTGGATCGTCAGTGTAGAAAGGAGAAAGTAGAATAGGTGAATCAGTAATAACTACATCTACTTTATTCTGAACACGACTGATACGGAAATACTGCTTACCAAAAATATAAGCCTGATTCTGGAATACGGCCTTGCTTTCCTCCCATACCTTATCCTTGGCAAATTCAGTGACAAGCTCTGCATTAACACCAGCCATTTTCAGCTTTGAAAAAATGTACGCTGCACCAGTAGACTTTCCTGCTCCGGGCGCACCAAAAAGATTTACAACAAGCATTAATTGTCCTCCTTATCTTTTTGCAATTTTATTTTCTGAACATGATGGATCAGCATACCTAATTTCAATACTATAAATCACACCATTACTATCAGAATGTACTTTTAAATCAATCATATCCAGTTGTTCAAGAATTTGTGACAACGGTTTAGAATATAAGTCTTTCAGTGTCATATCAATTCTCCTTCCACAGAATTGTTTTGTTTTCTTTTATAGATTTTTGCACATCAATAATTCTTTGGTTACTTGAACCCATAAATGGCAAGGTTATATCACGTTTATCAATTTCAAACTTGCCATCAACTATCACATCACAGAGCCGTATGATTTTTCGTATTAATTCTTCTTCTTTTGTTTCTGCTCGGTTAAATGTAAAACGCTCAAATTGATAGCCTGTATATAGCCATATAATCTTTCTTGAAAAGAGAGCTTTAAATTTAACGATTAAATAATATGTCAGTTCAGGATTCGCTAATGGATCGCCACCAGAAAGCGTAAGTCTGCTGGCATATGGAATATCGTAAAAATATTGAATTAGTTGATCAAATGTAGCATCTGTAAATTTCATGCCTCCATCCTTACTCCACGTTTGAGGATTTTGACATTGGGGGCATTGGTGGGGACAGCCCTGTGTGAAGAAAACCGCCCCAAGGCCAATACCATTTGCTATATCATCATATTCAATACCAGCATATCGCCAATTAAGACTCATTTGATCCTTGATTAATTTGTGGAGTATATTTACTATGCTGTTCACGATCAAGTACTTCCCGCTGCTTACCATCGTTAAAATTGCGATAGTCCGTTGTCAGATAACCAGTGACACGGCGAAGTTGCTGAATATTTTCGCTTCCGCACTGAGGACACTTATCATTAAATTCACCCTGATAACCGCAATCTAAGCAGCTATCAATCGGGAAATTAAAGGCCAGATAAGGAATGTCCAGAACTTTAAACGCATAATCAATAATATCCTCAACAGCTTTCGTATTCTTCACAAAAGTGCTATCCAACTCAACATAGGTAATGCAACCGCCTGTGGGATACTTGCAGAATGGAGCCTCGCACTCCAATTTCTGCTGAATAGATACCTTTTCCCAAACAGGAACATGATGAGAATTGGTTAAGTATTCATGTGATGTAACATTTTCAATAATGCCATATTGATTACGAAGTCCAATCAATGCTGTGCGGCAAAGTCCTTCAGCTGGTGTGGCGTAACAAGAAAAGTTCAGATTGTTGCGCTCAGACGCTTCGGCAGCATATTTATTAATACGCTTAACGACAGACAATGCAAAAGCATGAACATCTGCATCATGAACATGATTCTTACCAAAAAGAGCCTGACACATTTCAGCGATACCAAGATAACCAATCGCCAATGTGTTGTGCTTCAGTGCATTGAACACATCCTTTTCACAGTTCCTTGCATCCTGAATAGTATTGTTCTGATACATAAATGGTGCTGACTTAGGAGATTGCCGTACCATAATCTCAAAACGCTCCAGCAACCCACGTTCTGTCAACTGTAAGGTTTCTTCAAAAGCCTTCCAGAATCCATCCAGATCAGGCTTATCACGCTTACCAAGACAAATACCAAACTCAATACCCAGCTTTGGAAGGATAATTGTGTTAGGGACATTGTTACCACGACCTTGGCGAATATATCCAAGTCCATGACGGTCATAGCCAATCAGTGTACGACACGTTGAAATCCATTGTCACCAATGGAACTGACTATATCTTCTATCTTTCGATAGCCTTCCGCTTCGGTTTTCAGATGCTTCGTTTCCTATAACATCGCTGGTGCCAATCTCCAGCCCTACTCCCATACATTCATCAGGGATAGTCGATACACTTTTAATTAAGAATAGTAAACTCATAGTTATTTATAACAAATTGCGTCTTTCCTTTTCGTATCTGTGCCATTATATTGCTTCTTGAAATTTTTAACTCTCTTGCAGCAAGTCTTATAGAATCAAAAATTCGCATATCGCACGTGGATTTATTAATTGTTTGAATAGTAGTTCCGCTTTTATGCCTTTCTTTCAGATAATCGCCATAACATTCATCTGCATATGCTATCATCCATTGGTTTTTATAAAGGCCAATTACTTTATGAGAAGTTCGGACAGTAATAAAGCGATGGTTCGTTTCTTTGAAATGTTCCTTACATTCTTTAACAGTTTCAAAGAACAATTCTTGCCTTGTAACCACATTTAAACATTTGATTTTTCTTGCGTTTGAATTTTTGTTCCCAATTTTAGAAAGACGTATTTTCTCAGAAATCGCACTTAATTCAGATGGAGACTTAGCCTGATATGTATTCCCACCACATTTATGAACTGCATTTGTTTCGTTATATCCAATCTCTGGATTTGTGGAATTATAATATCCAATCCAAAAATGTTCTTTCTGAGTTAATTCTTCTTGCGTGTTTGCTGTATCAATTATTTCAATGACAAAATTCCTTTCGCCATATTTTCGTATTGCTCTTGCAAAATGAGTGTCAATTATATTATTAAGAGCATCATTTATATGGCGTTTAAATCTTTCATGAACGGGCCTAATTGTTTGCCCAACATAAATTTTGCCATCCAATTTGTTAGTTATTTTGTAAATAAACACAATAATCACCACCTTATTATGTTATTTACTATTCTTAATTACTTAGCACGGACTCAACTTTTTTGTTTAAAGTCCTATCCGTTAGCAGGATTACTCCCACACCCTCTGGCGAGGTTCAAAAGGTTTTAGATGAGCTGCATTTACACTTACCCATCGTAGCAAAATATGTATCAGGATTGTTCTCATCTTCGTGAGCTTGCGACCAACCGCAATTACACCAGTTGGGGTAAATACGTTTACTCATTGATTCAAGAGCAAGCTGCTTCATATCATAGTTGGGATCGCCAGCATTAGCATTAGTGCCTTGCTTATATTGGAAAATACTAATTGGGAAAATGCTTGTAAGATGATGCTGCCCAATGCCGTCAATACTGGCCTCCATAATCCACTTTGTCACCAGTCTACCTTCTGTACTGGTATCACGTCCAAGATTAATACTGGTGAAAGGAACCTGCGAACCCTGTCTGGATTCAAGCGTATTTAAATTATGATAAAGTCCTTGAGCCGCCTGTTTGCCTTCACGCTCCAGCATATCCGTAGCGTAGTTATATACATCCTGCTTATCATCATCTATTAATTCCATATCATTGATACCAATATCTTCATCAATACAATTAGAAACAAAGTTATTAGCCTCTTCATCTGTATTATGGTGAAGATATTTCAGACCATCAGCATAATGCTTAAAGAAGCTCTTTGTAACAAACGGAGCAAGGTCATAATCCAAATGAATGCTGCCTACGCCACCGAATTGCACTTGACTTTGGCACTGGAAAGCTACAGCGACAAGCTGACAAGCTGTGCTGAAACTTGTAGGAGGACGCACATCACCATTACGAGTACGGAATCCATAAGTAAAAATCTCTTGGAAGTTAAGATTCAAACAGTTATGAATACCATAAATGGCCTTTTCAAGATCATGCTGATAAACTAACATCTGCTTATGTGCTTCTGCTACATCATGAGATAAGCCATCAAAATCCAATGCTATAGATTTACCAATCTCGGCAGAAGCCTCCTTCTCACGACCAGAAAATGAAAGTTCATCAACATTTGCATTAGACCGATAATTAACCTTAGAATCAGCCCTAATCATAATATTTTTGACAAGTCTGCTATTTCTATCACGAATTTTTGTACGCTCATTACGATAAAGAATATAAGCCTTTGCAATATCTTTTCGATAACTAAGCATAAGTTGGACTTCAACCATATCCTGAATCTGCTCTACGGTCAAAGCGGTATCCTTGCTCTTTTCTTCAATTCGATCAGCAATGCCATATGCAATTCTTTCTGTATCAAGTGTGCTTTCACCATCAACCTCAATAATTGCTTTCAAAACAGCATTACTAATCTTTCGCTTGTCAAATTCAACTTCTCGACCATCACGCTTAATTACAATCATTGAATCACTCCTTTAATTACAGCAGAATATCACCTATTTCATCCCATGTATGTACACGGGTTAGGCCAGCAGCTTTATCATCAAACAAACGATTATGCGGACGATCAAACAAAATTCCTTTATAATGACCTCCTTCAAAATTATGTACTCCATCGTCAATCAAATAGTCACCATGCACAAGCTGCTTTTTAGAGGCAATAATAAATTGTGACCACTGAAGAAACGGAAATAGATCGACAATGATACGTTCAATTTTTGTATCGCAAGTTTGATAGTTTGTAGCAGTTACAATATATAGGCTGTGTTTATTGTTGATTTTATGAAGAATTTCGTAACATCCATCAATGGGCTGAATTAATTTCCAAAACTCTTTATCATATATAGGTGCATAAACCTGATCCTTAGTCAGTTCAGGGAAGAATTTACTTACATCCCAATCAACAACATCATCAACAGCTACTTTTGTTCCATATTGACAATTCAGATAATTAACCCAAGTTTCACACAAATTTTCAATGGTATCATCTGCGTCACACAGAACAATCTTTTTATCTGCCATTTTAACCTCCGATAGTTTTTAGAATCTCTGAAACTTGTGCTTCGAGATTGTCCAATGTGGAATCATTGACGATATAACAATCTGCATGGTAATTATCCATTGCTGTTTCAGAAGGATGATTTAACTGCTGCTCTGTAAGACCAGAATCACAGTTCGGGCGGGTAATTCTTACAAGGCGTACATCAAAATTGCCATCCTTAAAACATTCGATCTCATTAGGAAAACGACAGTCAGGAATCAGGACATAATCCCATTCATCAGGAAACAGTGTCAAAACTTTCTTGATAAAATCTGTCCAGAAATTCGGTTCTTGTGTTCGGATAACATCTGTACCAACATACTGAAGAAGTGTTCTTCCCTTTTCGTCTTTCTGCCTATCCCAATCAAAGAATTTTTCGCAGATATACTTCAGCAAATCACCAAAATGAGTTACCAATACTCGGTTCCCATGATCCTCAAGATGTTTCTTCAAAATACCAGCTAAAGTATCTTTACCATGCTGTGCCTTCCCGGAAATACAAACTACTTTCATATCAAACCCCCTTGCATTTCATAGTCATAATTGTCATAAGACAACGTTCATAATTGTTTCTTTCTTGATATGCCAATTCAGCGGTATCAAAAAGGCCGAGATTGATTTGTTTTCTATCAACTTTTACATAAGCTCGAAATTTACCTGTTCTGCAATCTAATGTAACGCCCTTATATCCAGTGCTGGAATTGCATGGCGCATTGCGATTTAATGAATTGATTTGACTATCAGCAATGCGCATGTTTTCACGTCTGCAATCCAATTTATTTCGGTTAATGTGATCAATTACAGTGTCTTTAGTTGTATGTGTAATATACTTATGAAGAAATATATCTTTTTTAGTAAATGGATTTTTACCTCTTGCGTATCCATGCTCAGTCTTGCGCCAGTAGATTTGTCTTACAAGTTTTACATCAGACTTTGAAATCAGCACATAATCACAAACAAAATTTGAATGCGGATAATACAATTCGACTTTGCAGTAATCGCCACAATCAATAATCTTATTAGTTCTCCTTGACACTCTCCAAATACTCCTGATAAATGTCATCAAAAACAACGGGAATCATCATCTTAAATGCCATTAAAAGTTGAATCGCAATCTCCCTCATTTGCGGGTGCGCTGCTGGAGCAGTACGCAGACGGAAGAAATGTCGCCACTCTCGAAGATTCATTGTGACACAAATTTCTGTCTTTGTTGAATTGTTGAGAACAGAACGTGCAACTTGCGGCGTTGCTCCAAGTTCAATCATTCTGTTATAATGCTTCTCAGCATCAAGACAAGCCTGTACCCATTCATCATAAATAGCCGTGAAAGTCTCTGCGTTAAGCTGGCTGACCTTCGGATCAAGCTCCATGCCGCCCTTAATATCGATATATGTAATCTCGCTACCAAACTTATCCTTAGAATAATTACAGTAACGAGTGCTTTCTTGTGCATAACTTGCAATACGATGGCGAACTTCCTCGTGAGATACGCCACGATCATTTGTAAGTCGAACGGTTACATTGTAGTGTTCAATTACAGCTTCATGTCCACTCTTAATAATGCGCTGTGCAAAACCGAAACAGGAATCGTCAGTAATCTTATCCTCACTCTTATAGCAAGTACGTCCAACTTCCTCAATCGTCTTTAAAATTTCCGTTCCATCAATGGGGGTAATAATCTCAAAGCTGGGTGAAACAATTTTCATAGAATTCCTCCTGACCAATTATCATTATTTTTATTTATCATTGCGATAAGCATCAAAGCAGAAATCACAAAGATAACCTTTACTGCCATTAGGCATTTTAATCTTGTGCATCGTGCCACGGGATGATCCGCATTCCATGCAGCGCATTTTGTTTTCACTCTTTGGTTTCTGTTCATTTTGCTTTTGCTTGCGATTCATTTTTCTTTTCCTTTCTATGATTTATTAATTGATGTTTCATACGGTATGCCTAAATAGTCCATTACTTCACGATAGCCAAGACCTCCTTCTTCTCTACTTTTCATTACGAATTTATATGTATTTGGTTCAATCGTTTCCAATCGCTGAATTCGATTAGGTTCATGCTCCAAATGACAACCAAACAGACACAACTTACATCCAGTATTATGTTCACCAGTAAATTCAAACTGCCCATTCTCTAACTTTGTGATACTTCCATAGGGAGGCGCAATAGGAATATTAAAATCATAAAGGTAACGAAGAACATCTTGCCGTGTCCAAAAGCCCATAGGCGTTGATTTACCATGTCCGTTCTTAAAAGCGTTACATCCCTTTTTGAGATATGCGTCTTTACGTATTTCGCTATCTTCAGCCAGCGTTCCGTATATTGGATTTGATTTCAATTCTTTATCTACAAGCCTGATTGGTTCTTTTTTTAAATAGAAGCAACATTTTTCACTTATATCAAATGGAGCCTCAATTAGTTTCCTCCATTTCTTAGGCAGCGTCCAAGCATTACAAACAGTATCTTTGCTTGTATAGCCAGTTAGATATAGGATTACCCCATTTCGCAAATGCAAAGAACGAAGATATTGCGTTGATTCAATTCCTTTATCTAAAAATGGTTCAATCTCTGAATAAGCAATATTGTTTGCTTTTAAATCTGCTTTAATATCACGAATCATCCGAGCGACTTTTTTGCTGGCTACAGGATACCCCTCTGTCCTAACTACATCAAAGAAAGTAATTTTACTGCGTACAATGTGCAAATCAATTTTTATATCATATTTCTGTTCAATATAATTACAAAAGAATTGGACGTGCTTTGGCATAGATGCAAACTCATTACTGGTATTGGCATAAACTACAGTCAATGGTTTGTTGTCATGCTGATCACGATGCAAAGACCAGAACTTTGCAAACATATCTAACAGAACTGAACTATCTGCCCCCCCCCGAAAATGAGAGGGAAACGTTATATTGGGTCTTTTGGCAAAACTCAAGGAACTTTGCAGTTGTCACTTGGAGCTTTGTATCGAACGGACGAGATTGCATTTTAATCAAGTCCTTGTTCGTGTAAATATAATTTCCCATTTAATTTCACCTTTCATGTTTACAATATGAGTTTCCTGTGTTATAATTACTTTGCCTAAATTGAGCAAAGGAGTTGATACCTATGGCTGAAACTGCCGAAAAAAGAAAAGTAATTCGCCGCCCTCCTGAAGAACGCATTGCTGAGATTGATGCAAAAATCAAGTCTCACAAAGAAGCAATTCAAAAGCTGGAGGAAAAGAAGAATTCCATTTTGAACCCCAAGCCTCGTACCTCTAAGGCCGCAAAAACAAAATTGCTGATTGCAAAGGCAAAAGAAGCTGGATTAACTGAGGAAGAAATTGATGCTCTGCTTGAAAAAGCGATTAGCAAGAAGGCGGCACAAGCTGAAGAATAAGGTTTTCTATGGTGGGATGTGTGTTAAGGCGCACATCCCGCTTTCTTATTAATCACCTTACGAAATCATTTTCAGAAAATCGTTCTCTGTTAAAATAGTTACTTCATATTGCTGTGCTTTTGAAAGTTTTGATCCAGCCTTTTCGCCAGCGATCAAGTAGTCAGTCTTTTTTGAGACAGAGCCAGATACTTTTGCACCAAGTTCTTCTAATTTGGCAGTAATGCTTTCCCGTGTGTAATGTTGAAGTGTTCCAGTCACAACAACCGTTTTATTGATAAAATCAGAATTTTGAATATTCCTTTCTTTTGGCTTCTGGATTTGGAGGACATTTAGCAAGTCAACATACATTCTTGTATTTGCAGTATCTTTAAACCATTGCTTAATGCTGTCAGACATTACCTGACCAAAATCATCAAGCAGCGTCCAGTCAAAATCCTGATTAAGCAAGTATTCAAACTGTTCTACATTGCCATTGCAATACTGCGAGATAGCCTTTGCTGCCGTCTTACCGATATTGGGAATCCCAAGAGCAACAAGGAATTTATCGAACGTAACTTTTCTGGAGTTCTCAATCGCATTCCACAGCTTGTTATATGACGCAACGCCAAATCCATCCATCTTTACGATGTTGGCTTTATACTGGTTTAGCCGATAAATGTCTGTGAAAGTATCAAGCCATCCGCATTCAATAAACCGCCCTAAAGTAGCCTCAGACAGTCCATCAATATTCATAGCTGGTTTACTTACAAAGTGCTCAAATGCACCGAGCTTCTTCCCATCACAATTTGGATTAACACAATATACAGTATCGGTGTTATTAACATGCTCAACCTTAATAGGCTGACCGCAGCAAGGACAATTTGTAGGATGTTGTACGCCAATCTTTTTTGCCCGATTTTCTCCAGACAGATTTTTATAAATTTGAGGAATAATCATATTTGCCTTATAAACTTCAATCTCATCACCAATATTTAAATCGAAGTCTATGAGGTAGCTTAGATTATGTACACTGGCTCTGGAAATCACAGTTCCTTCCAGTTCCACAGGATCAAAGATAGCAACAGGTGTAAGCTGGCCTGTTCTGCCAAGTGACCATTCAATTTCACGAAGAATTGTCTTTTCTCTTTCATCCTCGAACTTAAAAGCAATTCCATCATTGTTATGATGTGATGTGCCACCTTTTTGTCGAGAATAAGAAATGCTGTCATACTTTACAACAAGCCCATCAATGGGGATTCCTTTTTCGATTGCTTTTCGCTTCAATGAATTAATTCCATCAGGAAGGGCAGAAAGTCCAGATACATCAGCGACATATGCAGTAGGTTTTTCAAACCCCAAGTCAATACAGGCCAAGAACTTGCTCTTTCGACTATCTGGATTCTCCGCAATATCATCCAATCCCTCAAGAACATCCCAAAGCATAAAATGAACATTTCGATTAGCACAAATTTTATTGTCCAGTTGTCGTACTGAGCCTGATACAAGATTACGTGTATTGGCATATGGCTTTTCGCCAGCAGGAAGGTTATCATTAATAAACTGAAAATCAGCCTTATAAATAATAGCCTCACCAACCACCCGTAGAAATCCTTGATACGGAATGGTAAACGGAATATTTTTGAACGTCTTTGCATTATGTGTAATATCTTCACCGATATAACCATCGCCACGTGTAGATGCCTGAACCAGCTTGCCCTTGTTATAAATCAATTCAACTGTGAGGCCATCATATTTAAACATCATCAAACATGGATTGGCTTGAATAAATTTAACAAGATCATTAATATCCTTAGTTTTATCAAGTGACAGCAGCGGAATATCGTGTTTTACTTTTGTCAGCTTACTTTTGACCACATGACCAACTGTTTGTGTTGGCGAATTTTTCAATACAATACCAGTTTCCTCTTCCATTTCTTTTAACTGATTAAATAGAGCGTCATATTCGGAATCCGAAATCAGCGGATTGGATTGGTTGTAGTATGCGTCACAACACTCATTTAACCTATCAACAAGAGACTGTACGGTTTGAATATTCATCTATCATTTCCTTTCTTTGCCTGCAATATTGACGGCTGGCCCACCTGTTATTATTATAGTTATAAATATTGTTATTGTCAGGCTTATCGCAATTTTTGTTTCAAAAAATATGTAAAGACACCATAGAGGAAATAGCCTGAATACTGCGGATCAGGCATGAACATCATCTGGAGGCCATAGCGATGATTAAAGGTGTGTAGACTGGCAAGATAAGCCTTTGCGGAAAACTTTGTATCATAATTCCCTGTAATAATGTCTTGATAGTTGGCATTTTCTACTAATAGATATTTGATACCGGGATATGTAGCCATTTCTTCCTCGAACCTTGCTCGTTGCTGCGAGAAGTTGCCACTCAGTTCCTCCAGCGATCCTTTACGTTCCACCATGATTTCCTTATCGAAAAACAAGTCACGGTCTATGTTGAGATCAGGATTTGCAGGAACATAAAAGCTATAGTCGCCATTAGATAATGCCTTTGTCTTATGTGGAATATGCTTTTTATCAAGCCAGTCAAGAATATGCTGATTCTTTTGCTCTCTGGTGTCAGTAAGAATCACAATAGATTTTACAAGCTGTTCAATTTCCTTGTCGGTATATTTATATAGTTCTAAAATGTGAAATCACCTCTTAACTGTTATTCTATGAATCGACTTTAATAATGCAGATATGTATTTTCCTTCATTTTGTAATGGGCATAATGGCATTCGATTTGGTCTGGTTTTGCCAGAGATAAGAGAAGATGATCTTAACTTACACCGTTGTACATCGTCATAAGCAAACGGACACACACTACATTTTGTTGGCATTTTATCAAGCCGTAAGATAGCACCCATAATCACCTCATACAATCGACAGGCCAAAATAAATTAAAGTGTTTGCTTTACTGTAAGGAATTCTTTTTTTACAACAATACCATGCAATCCATTTTGCGTTTTTCTTTGAATAACCTTGTTTTATCAGATTGCGAATAAATTTTTTGCGGCTCATTCTAAGATAGATAAATGTTCCAGTAATTGAATGGTTTTTACAAGCAGAAAATAAATATGTATCATCTTTATTAGGCTCAAATGTGATTTCAGGCATTTCAGCCATGCACAGAGCCTTTCCATCTAAGTAAAGAATGCCGCTATTTTTACCCACTAAAACTATACCTTCCTTTTCCATAAATTAATTTCACGGCAACATCTACGCATGAATTGTTTCAATCGTTGAATATCACCATTTCTATCTTCTCCATATTTATATATTACCGAATCTTTGCGTCTGATATATAGACATTTGTAGTACAATGATAAAGAACCATTATATCGACCAATATTATGCAAATTAGATTCTGCATAAATTATAAAGTCCAATATTGTATCAGAGGCATAATAACAGTCGATTTCTTTAATCTTAAATCTTACCATTTACTTATTCCTATTCAAAGCAAGATTAGCTAAAGTGATCTTTTTGATTTCTTCCCATCTGTTTTTAAATGAATCCTTAAATTCTACTGGAGGCGTATTGTGAAGAATCTGAATCACTCCCAACATATACAATGGAGTCATTTGTTCTGTAAAATCAGATTCAGGAATATCAGGAAAACTCAAATTTTGACATAGGATATTAAAATTCTCATCCATTCTTATCTTCAAATTGGTAAGGCCATTGTTGAATGTGATAGTATGGCTCTCATTCATAAAAAGATACTGAAGCAAAGTAGATATTTCACCAAGCATAAAGAGTTCATCTTTAGTTCTCATTTGTGCTATCCCTCGCTGCCCTCATTCTATTTGCCATTTCTGCACGTTGTTCATCAGATAATTGTCTTGGGAATCCAACCTTGAGCCATTTCTTCGGCAAACTATATTCAGCCCAATCCTCGCCTCTACGAACTACTGTAATATCTGGATAATCTGGCAACCTCTTATCTAATTTTCGTATAAGTGATCTATCATATGTAAAGATAGAAGCGGTCTTTTCTTCATTATTATAGTTAATGATTGTTTCCTGTTCGTATTTAGTAAGATTAGCCAATAATCTCACCGCCCATCAATTTCAATGAGTGTTTGACTGTTTGCATCATAGCAATAAGGCAGTCCATTAGAAGAATAGTATGCAGACATAAATCCATATCCTCCATAACCACTTTTCTCACGATAAACAATATAAACAATTTTTGTATTTGCATCATAATAAAGGTTGTCTCTGTTAGGAATCTCTGTCAGGCCAGCATTACTTCTAAAGTTCATTTCTTCCTGTGTACAAGCGCAAAGACTAATGCACAGAATGGCAGCAATCAGAAAGACAAAAAATTTTTTCATATTCAACTCTCCTTACTTTTTAAATAACTTCCCACATAAGGGACAATATTTAATTTCAACAATATCTTGTGTTGAGAACTTATCATAAGAATCCAATACCCTTGCCCTTAACATTCCCTGTCTGTTAAGGGCAATTTCAATACCGCTGTATTCAGATGTTTGATTTACAACAGAAAAATCATTTGAAGTAGCTTCACAATATGGACAAGTCATAAAATCCTCCAATCAGAAATTGTCATGTGCTACACAAAAATCCCAATCGTTATCATCAAAATGACACACTGGCTGTATTGCGTTGGCAACATTTTGAAATAATTTCTGTAAGGATTCATCAGATGCTTTCTCATCTGGAATTTCAACTTCAAACCAGAACTTATATCTCATTTTATACACCTTTCATCAATATCCATAAGGAACCCAAGTATCGTCATGTTTTTCTTCTCCTTCACGAACAAACGACCATTTTTTCAGTATACTTTCCTTATCCTGCTGGCTCTGCTGCCAGTCACCATTAGAATCCTTAGACCAGCGGCCTTCCTCAGAACATTCAATAGTCTTGATAATATCACCGACATTGATAGGTGCTTCATCATACTTCTTACGCCGAACCTTAACAACCTCAGTGCTGCCATCACAAAGACGATACAGTGTTAATTTAGGATTCTTGTATTTGCATTCATATTCCTGTACAAACGCATACTCTGGCGACATATCTGGCATACAAGTCTTTACATAACCGATATTGTCAAGTTCGTATTTCAAGCGCATACTAAATGGAATTTCAATATCTTCTAAGTCATACCAAATTTCATGTAATGCAGAATCAAAATCAAACTTTCTATATTGTTTTTCGGTTTCTTCTGAATACTTTTTGATGTATTCAATAAATTCAGTTGGAGGATTAGATTTGCTAAACTGAGAACGATCATAAAGTTTGTCGAGAATTTCAATAAACCTCTTAATTTTGCCAATGGAACCGAAGTCATCAAAGTATCCAATTTCAACCAGCGTATTAATTTTGCCGCTATTTAGATTCTTTTTCTTTTTAAGGTCTTTCCATAATTCATAGAAATTATCGTATTTCTTTTTGCCAAGAGCATACAGATCATTGGCACATCCCTGACTAAGCCCTTTAATAGACAACAAGGAAGGATAGATTGTATGATTCTCTGGATCGGCAACGAACTTTCTATTATCTAATCCAAACTTGTACTCTCCCTCTTGGATGCCAAAAGCACGATTCATTTCTTGCTTGAGTTCTGCCACCTTATCTTTCTTACCCTTATCAGAATAGGTCTGAAGTAAGACTTCATAAAACTCATAGGGATAGTGTGCTTTCAGATATGCGTTATACAGGCTATCCAGTGCCATACAATAAGCATGAGCAGAGTTAAAGCCATATCCGCAAGAGTCAGAAATGATCTGCCATACCCTTGCAGCGTCCTCTTCGGCTTTCTCCTTTGGCGTACCTTCCTCCATGATACGATCTCTAAATCCATTGATAAACCGTTCCTTTAGCGGACGAACCTTTTCAGGATGCTTTTTGGCAATGGCCTTAATAATGCCGTAGCATTCGTCAATGGGGAACCCAGCATAATTCAATGTATTCATAGTCTGTTCCTGATACAGAATAAAACTTTGCGGAAGTTCTTCTGTCTGAAGAATCTTATCAAATGCTGGAATGTCATAGGAAAAATCTTCACGATTTTCAAGTTTTGAATACATTGACTTAAATGCAGGACGAATAGCAGCAATAAAAGCTGACAACTCTGATACATTCTTAGGACGATATTTCATGGACTTTCTGGTTGTAGATGCTTTCTCAACCTGATTTACGCCCATCGTATAACCATTAGCATAGATACCCCATACAAGCGGATCATTCTTAACCAGTTCCATCAGTTCATTTACAGTATGTGGCTTAATGCCAATTCGCTTGTAAATCATATCGACAAGCAAAACAACATCTACTTTCAGAATATCATTTTTCAAGAACTTATAATTCTCTGCGATAGCACCGTCAATAACGGCGGTCATATATTCTTTCTTGGTTGTTTCACTCTTACATTTGATTAGGCCAATCTCTTCACGAATGCTGCCGCTATATAGCAGATAGGCGCAAGGTGCTTTCTTCTTATCCATGATAATGCCCTGATACTTTTTACTGGCATCAATGTACGAATGATACTGCTCATCAACATAATCGTAGATGTTAACATCATCCTTTTCATCATCATCTGCATATTTCAAGGCTTCATCATACTTTTCAATCTGTGCCGAAATAGTATTAGCAAGATCGAAGTCCATGTTCTGCGCACGTGCATAAAGTTTGAATGCACTCTTTTTCTTACACGTACCGAAAGCAATCATGGGATAAGCATGATCTTTACCAAGAATCTGCTCCTGCGCTTCGGCTGCAATATCTGGTGTTCCCCAATTCAAGTCAATATCGGGAAGGCTCTTGGTTTCAAGAATACGACTCTTACTGATAAAACGCTCTGGATACAGCTTAATAGGACTTTGAAAGCGATCCACCTTAGAGAATCCAAGGAGAGTATTTGTAAAGTAACCAACTGAACTGCCACGCCCGGAATTTGTCAGAACGCCCCCCATCTCGATTGCTCGTTTAACCATGTAATAGTCAATCAAGAAGTAGTCTGACATATTGGTGTCCTTAATAACCTGAACCTCTGTCTTAATACCTTCAAAGTATTCATCATATTGTTCTGGCGGTACACCTTCCATATATTCTTTGAAAAGCCTTGTGATCAGCTTACTATATTCTTTATTGCGTTCCTCCTGTGACAACTTGGGTAACAACTTACCATCAATCTCGTGTTTGCCATCATATAAGGTAGGTAACTTAATATCCTTTGAAAAAATCGGATTAGGCTCACCATTTGACAAAACAGAGTAATCATCAAACTCCAGCAACAGATCAGTATTGTCCATTGCCTTTTGAATCTGCTCTTTGGTAAATACACCCTGCGTTAAGAACCTCTGCATGGTAGTATCATCATCAGGATAATCCATATACCACCCTTGCTCATCATCATAATGAACATTCTTGGCGGCAAGAATATAGTCACGTTCTTTTGATTGCTCTGGATAGATGTAGTGGCTATCCATTCCAACAATCATTTCAATGCTGTACTTTTCAGACAAGGCCAGAATTCGCTTATTTAAATTAATCTGCGGGTCTGTATTGTGATACTGAATCTCAAGAAATAGATTGCTCTTAAAATGGCTATGTAACTGGACAAGTAAATCTTCAATGTCCTCATAATGCCAGAACGCAATACAGGCCGTTGTTATCATTACATCATCTGCTGGTAAACTAAGCAGCAGTTCCATATCAACACGTGGACGGAAGTAGTAACCATCTTCATTCGCTGTAGAAAGGATGGAGTTAATTGCTCTCCGTCCATTTTCATTTTTAGCCAACAGAATAATGTGACCATTGGTACGATCCTTTTCGTGTCGATCTTTAACCCAATATGCTTCAGCACCAAAGATGAACTTCAAATCGTATTTTTTAGCTAACTCAAACGTTTCAAAATAATATCCCTGCCAACCATGTTCAACGCTGGATATTACTTTGTGGCCTAATTCAACAGCACGTTTCGCATAATCTTCATTAACTGCGGCTGAATCGGCAATGTAAATATTACTATAAGATGTATGTCTATGATAATTCTGCATTTATTCACCTCCAGCTTGTAACATACGAATAATCTCTTTATATAATTCTGCTGTATTAATTATTTCTGGATAATGTATTTCAGTTATGCCATCTTCTTTCATCTTCTCGACTTCGTTTATATATCCAGTTAAACATTCAATGATGAAATCTTTTCTTTTGTCCTCTGCTATACCATCTAAACTCCAACATTTTCGACTTTTCATTGTAATCACCCTTTAAATCCAAATAATATCTTCTTTTTCACCGTAATAATTTGGTTTAATCGCATTTTCAAAAATTAACTGATCAATTTCACGATCACACCAAAGTTTACAACATTTCATTCCTCTACTTGAATCGGAACAACGCCACCAACGAATTAATGTGCCATCTGACAATTCAGCAAAGATTTCGTTCTTGCTATAAACAGTCCTTATTACTGTTCCCTTATCGCACATCGTAACTATGGTCTGTAAAATAGCCCTTGCCTTTTCAAAATTATTTGTAACAATCGCCCAACGATTCATAGAACTCCTTCTTTCTTTATCATCACAACAATCACATCTGGATAAATAGCTATGGCATTTTTTGTGATCTAAACTACACGTAGGCCAGTCTAAACCAAGCATCCAATCTCCGGGCATTTTATCTCTCCCTTACTTTTTACCTATGTAATTCAACAAATCTTCTTCGCTTTTAATTGTTTTAGTTAGTCCATCATTCTCCCACACATAAACAGGCTTATTCATAGAAATAGCTTGTCGAATGCGATTTGAAGTAGACTTACCTATATGTTCTGGTGTAACTACCACACACAAATCACAAACCAACAATTTTTCATAACACATATCATCTAACAAATCTGGATATTGTTTGTATGTTTCAAAACAGTAAATTGCTGGAGCGAAACAAATATATCCTTGCTTTGTCAACTCAATTTCGACATGACGGAATTGCTTTTCATGTTCTCTTGTAATCCCAAGCAAATGTGCAACTTTATATTTACCAAACATCTAAAATCTCACCGCCTCATGCTTTGCAACTGTAATACCAAATACTTTATATCTGGTATAGAATCCGTCATTCTGGATAGTGACTGCTCTTTGCAACCACTCCCATTTTGATAAAAGAATTTTTCTGTATAACCACATAAAATCAGCCTTTCACATCCATTTTTGCACCACAATTAGGACAAAATTTAGGTTGCCAATCAGCCCAAATATCAGCATCAAGACCAGAAAATTTATCCATTCCACATATAGGACAGATTGATACTCCGTTTTCCCATCTACCATGTACTGTTGAAGTATTTGTTTCAACCTTAACTACCTTATAAGAAGATACACGCATTGTTTCTTCATAACGCCAATCATGTTTGCTATCAACTGTCTTAATAACAACCATTTTATCTGTTAGCTTTTCAATTTCGCCTAAATACAAAGTTGAACTTGTGCGCTTATGGGATAAAGCAACAACTTTATCCCCAATATTCAATTCTTGTCCTAAAAAATCTTTTATAATATTCACCTTCATTCAAAATCGTTTTCACTAAAACAAATCTGCATCCTCGTCTTTATCCAGTTTTCGCAAAGCCCACTGATCGTTAAATCTTTTGACGTGAACACAGGTATTACGGAAATTGCACAGATTATTGCAGAAGAATGTATCTTCCACTTCATTACCATTGCCATTAATACGGGTGAACTGGCGGGGAGGCCACTGGCTTTCATCATTACGATCCAATGACTCAAACAAATCTGCCATTCGATTCAAATAGTCAATCGTTTCCTGTCGCAGTTCATCGGTAATCTCATATCGCCGTACATAAGGCTTAACTGTATATCGCTCCTGAACCTCTGGCGGCAGGACATCTAAAGAATTTGCTTGCAGCGCCTTTTTGTACATAATCTCAATATCCAGTTCATCATAACCAAGTTCCTCAAGGTCACGCTGAATATGATCCCTAAGTTCGTAGATCAACTTACCACGATTCAAAACTTTCACAATTTCAGTCTTATTCTTAGAATTAGACCGCTTCTTGCCCATGAATTTAACTTCACAGTATTTCAGCATAATCCAAGAAACATCCCGAACTGTAAATCCTTCAGCTTCTTTCGCCAGAGCATAGAACACAAGCTGCCGCCCATGATGTACCAATTCAGCCGCCTTAAAGTCAGTAGACGTTTTCCAATCGTAGATTGAAATTGTCCCATCAGAATTTTCACGGATCAGGTCAATATAGCCCTGTACATAACGATCATCAGAAAGAGGATAGATAACCAATTCCTCTGTCTTAAATGTGCCGTTTGGAGGCTGGAACGTGCTACAGAAATGTTTCATATCAGCAATCCAGTTGTTACGGATAGTATCATTGCCCTTAAAGTCCTTGGGAAATTCAACGCCAAGCATATCCAAGTCCAAGAGTTCTTCATTAAGTGTGGTTGGCAACTCTGCGGCGGTTGCTTTGCCATTAATAATTTCCTCCAGCTTGTCATGAATCTTAGTTCCCAAAATTCCATAAATACCATTCGTACCCTTTTTGTGAAGGATATATGTATTAAATGCTTCAAACAAACATTCCTCGATTGTATTGCACTTTGAAATACTATATACATTTTTACCAGCATCAAACAATGCCTGAAGCCGTGGGTCTTTTTCACGTTTTGCCATTTATGCACCTCTCTAATTATAAAGATTGTTATTTACAGCCATACAACATGACTTTTTATAAGTTCTGTAAATGCCGCCTTGCCTAAATCGGATGGGCTGGCCTTACTTCCTTTTGGCAGTATCAAATTTTCTCGGTCAAATACATAACCAACATGGTTTTGAAATACTGCATTATTTAAAATCAATTTTTGAGCCTGTAACCTTATCTGTTCCTCTTCCAGTCCCTCATCATAGGCCAGAATAATCTTTGAAGTCATCAATGCTTTTAAATGCTTTGCCTGAATATCACTTACATCACAACCGCAAGTAGCCAACCCTATATAGCTGCCCATAGAATGAAGCTGCTGAACAAATTTTTCTGATTCACCAACCACTACAATATTCTTTTGCTGGATAGATTCATAGTTGTGATGGTATCCATAAAGGGTAAGGCTGCGTGAGCATGGAATGATCGGCAACCAACGTTCGTCTTTGGAGCATTTGCTATCATTCAATCGCCCCATGATCCCACATAGCTTACCATCTAAAGTATACTCAGGAACAGTAATCCGCAGCGACTCTAAATCAAATCCGACATTGAAGTGTTCTTGTGTTTGAAAACTGATTCCATCCTTGAAAAACATCAAATTATATTTGCCAGTATATTCATCAAGAATAGATTCATCATATGTAGCCATTGAATACTCTGGTTCTTGAATTTCTTTCATCAAGCCTTTGTAAAACCCGCCAAATGGATACCTGATCTTTTTACTGAATTGACTTTTTTCAAGCCCAAGTGTTTCAGCAATATATTTCAATGCTTTCGGAAATGACAAATCTTTAGTCTGCATAACAAGAGAGTACAAATTCCCATGTGCATTGATTGAAAACCCATCGAACTTCAAAGTATCAAGTTTTAATCGCATTGCTGTTGGATTATGCCCATCCTCACGACTAAAACGCAATTCATTCTTTTGATTTCTGTAAGTGATCTGCGTATAGTCCATAGATTCAAGGAGGACGATACAGGCATCTAAATTGTTAGATAAGTAATTGGACAGCGATAGTGCATTTACTATAATACCGCCCTCCTTTCAATCTACAACCGATTATCCTTCAAGCCACTTGTTATCCAAGTAGTAAAATCCATATGTAGCAACACCAATCAAGATGATCCAGAATATCCAGAAAATGACCAGTTGTATTTTTGTTTCCAAATGCTCTATTGTCTTATCTATTGTCATATCATTGTAAAACGAAGTTTGCGAAATAGTATTATCACTCAAATTTGCAAACAATGTACCTGTGTACGAAATATCAGAACCATAATATTTATCTCTCAAATTTGAAGAAATTTTAATTGTAGTGATATAGTTCTCTGGAAAATAGTCAATAATACCATATGGAAACTCTACACCAAGATATGAAATGGTTGTTGCGTTGCGATATTCTCTACCAATGGCATCCCATGTCCAATACACTTCTGTTCTTGTATGGGTTTTACCATTTGAATCACGTGTTGTTACTGTACGAGTGTGCCGTGTATAACGTTCAGTAACCTTAGTCATGGAACCATATAGGCCATCGACTTCAGGATAAGAAACAGGATCAACCGCAGCCAGATCACCATGCACAAACGCATTACCAACATTTGTACGTATACCATACCTAAACAATTCAGGATCGTCATTAATCTGAAGCGCAGTATTGTATTTCTGGTATTGCTCCATCAAACTGTCATTAATTTTGTCAGACAAAACAATACCAATAACAAACATAATACAGATTAATGCAATACTAAAAATAACTTCTCGCTTTGTGATTTTCATATTAATTACCTTTAACCAAAAAGATTAGATGGAGCATCCGAAGAAACATTGTAGTCAAGATATGTATAATCCATAAGCTGATAACCAAGCATATTCAAAATCTGCTTGTTAGGAAACTTCCGAACATACTGGTTATAATTCTTCACCCAAGTATTAAAATTACTACGATAATTTGCAATCAAATTCTCTGTGGTAGCAAGTTCATTCATCAGTTCCTTATAGTTCTCACTACTTTTCAGATCAGGATACGCCTCGGCAACGGCCTGAATCATCATCTGAATCTCCTGAACACTTTCGTCTGAAGAACTACCACGCTGCCCAATTACATCCATAAGTGTCTGATACTCATGCTCGTCATATGCCTTAACACAATCAACCAAATTAGGAATCAAATCAGCCCTGCGCTTCTCCTGAACCTTAATCTCGGACTGTGCTGTATTAATCTGTTCCTCAAGCGAAATAGCCTTATTCTGTACGCCCTGAAAAGCAAACACAAACAGCAGAATTGCAGCAACAATTACAGCAATACCAATCAAAACAGACTTATAATTTTTCATATAATATATTCCTTCTTTCTAAATTTACTTATGTTCATTAAACACTGAGCAATATCCAATCTCTTTCCACCGATTGAACCGACCATTAAACTCATAAAGAACCTGAATTTTGTCATCATCATTTCTGGTCTTATCAAGAAAAGCAACAATATATTTCTTTTCTTTGTCCAATGGAATAAGTTTACGAACACTTGTGTATTTACCACTTTCATCTTTCTTTAGCTGGTATGGTTTTACATCAAACTTCTCGCCCGGAAATTCATCGTCCCATAATGGCCTTGCATAAACCATTTCTGAAAAAACTTCCTTGATTTGCTTTGCATTAGAAAGACAACTGGCATCCAGATACCGCTTATTCAAAGTATGTAAAGCAAGCTGATAAGTACAAATCAGTGAAATATTTTCACGGCTTGTAATTTGAAATAGCTTACGACTATGAATCAAAAGCTGCTGCCACATAGCGTCATCAATCTCATCCTCAGATTTCATTGTGTCAAACATTACAACCTGATAACCGAGTTTTGCCAGCTTCTTAATAATCCGTTTGACCTTATTCATATCATTGTCGAATAGCTTAACAAACTGGATGTTTGAATATTTCTCTTTAGAGATAGCTTTGGCCTTACGGAGCATCTGCCATTGCTCATCAGTGAATTTACCCATCTTCAATTTCTTTCGGGTCAATCCCCAATAATCAAGTTCAGTAGTAAGGATATGCACAAGTAGAAGCTGCTTAAAATCTTTTGAACGTTGTTCATTGCTGATAACGGCACACTTCGTACCATCCTCTGTCATTGGTAGGATCATATTCTCAAACACAAATGAAGTCTTACCAACGCCACTGTGACCAGCAAACATATACATATCGCCAAGCGGAGTGCCAAGCGTTAAATAATTCAGAATAGGACAATGCGCACCATAGCTAATGCCTTGCGCCGATCCATCATTGCATTCAGTAAGGAACTTTTCATCAATCTCCAACGTTTCAATTTCAATATCATGTGTATTCTTAATGCTTACACTATTTAAAATGTAATCAAAATAATCGTACACTTCTTGATTTGTCATTTTAGAGAACCGATCAATATTGTCTAATACAGGAAACCCCTTATCATACAAAGTCATCAAAGTATTCATCTTCGCAACCTTGTCATAATAAGCATCAACGTTTTCTGGATTCACCAAAGAACAAAGTTCACTTACTGTAGCATAACCGCCAAGTTCATCAAAGTGCTTTTTAACTGTCGGTTTACCTTCCAAAAAAGTATAAATGGTAACATTGTCAAAAGACTTAAAGCCTTGATTGAACATCTGGCGACCAAGCGAAAAGTAGAAAACACCATCATCTGTTTTCAATGTCTGATCTTCATTTGCATTAACACGCTGAAAATCGTCATACAAATCAGGTTGTTTCCATAAACAGAAAACGAATGTAGCTTCTGCGCTATCTCGACATTTAATCAGTTCTTCAGGATACTTTTTTAAATCTATGCCAATCACCCTCCTTAAAACTCATCATCGTTGAGAAAGCTACTAATATCCTTTCCACGGGTTTTTGTCCCAATGCTGGATAAATCGCCACATTCAATTTCAGTTGATTTTGTTATATTCTCTTGTTTCTTTTTGCGTTGGAACTCTGCATTTACATCTGCAATAGAACTTTTGATAATCGCAAACATATATGCTATCTTGTTGTATTCAGCGGAGAACTGTTTATGTTCCATCTGATAATGAATGTCAGAGGCACATCGTTTGAAAGTTTCTAAAATTACATCATCATCATAAAATGATAGTTCATTTAACTTTTTGGGGAGGGAGGTAGGAAATGGTTGCCCATTTCCATACCTTAAAAACTCCCGACAAACATAGTCAATCAGTTCTTTACGCTTGGCCTTTTTCATTTGGTTAGCATCATAAATTTCTTGGCTTTTATAATACTTTCCATTGATCTTTACAAATGTATCAGTAGTTCCTTTTTCACCTGTGATAGCACATTTGCATGGCCTCGCCATAAGTACCTCCTATTACTCTGCCTGATTCAGAACCTCAACAATGCTCTCCAGAATGGCAGTAGGAATATCATCAGAATTCTTGAAATTCAGAATGTTATTCTCAGCCATAATTGCCTTTACCTTTTTCTTAGTGGCAGCGGCAGCATCAGAGAACTTATTCTGAATCACACTCATAAGTTCTGCATTGCGTTCCTCGTCAATCTTGTTCTTTGCATCCTGCTCCAGCTTTTCAGCAACCTCGGCCTCCTTTGCTTTACGAGCGGCCTCCAGTTCCTTCTTAGACTGTTCAACGGTCTTGTCACCCTTGCTATGCTCGGCAAGAATAGCATCCGTCAAAGCCTTAATAAGAGCATCAGAATCAAGAGGAATCTGATCCACAATGTCAGCAAAACGAGACTTAGAATCGACACTATAATTATCATCACGGAAGGAAATACGGCGGGACTCGCTCATGACTTTGCCCTTAACTTCCTCCTGCTTAGTGACCACATTCTTCTTGCCTGTTTTCTGCTTAACAATCTCACGATCAATGTATGCAACTCCAAGGAAATGCAGCTTAGTCTTGAGCGCATTGAAATACCGCTGACTCATATTGGTAGTCAGAATGGAATAAGACTCACCAGTAATAGGATCGTCTACATCCTTCTTCTTTGTATGTCCAATGGCAATAAAGGAAACACCGACACTTTTCAGTTCCCACAGCTTATCAAGAACAATCTGAATGGCCTTATCCTCACCAGCCATGAACCCGCCAAATGCAGCCTTAATAGAACTAATCTTAGGCTTATCAGGATTTGCCCGATTGTGCATCCGAATAACCTCTGGCTCTGCGATCTCAAGTAACTGATCAAATGTATCAAGAACAATAACACGCAGTTCCTTATAATCAGTCAGCTTGTTTTCAATTACATCATCACAGAACTCCTTAAACGCAGACCAATCAGGAATCTTTTCAGACACAATACCATTGATGGCATCGTGACCATCTTCCTTGCCAATGTCGAGGGCAATATAACCCTCATCACCAGCCAGCTTCTCACAGACTTCCTTGATAACAGTGGACTTGCCGATACCACTTTCACCAATCAGACCAATGTTATATGCCAGAGGATCAATGCAAATCTCACGCTTCTTACCAAACTTTCTTGCCATTACACATCACTCCTTTCAATTAAAACAGGTCATCTTCATCAACGCCGTCATCCTTCTTTTCGTCCTCATCGAACGGCGGCTCATCGTCCTTATCAGACTTCTTTCCATTCTTTGAACTGTTCTTGGCCTCGTCCAGCGTTTCATCCTGCGGCGGTTGATAAATTCTTTCCTCAAACTCATCGCCCTTGTCCTCGGCCTCAAGCAAGCCGTCAGCGAAATCACCCTCCAGCTTCGGATCAAACAAACGGAACTCGTCAATGCGATCTCCATAGATATTGCCCTTGGGCTTGAAATCATCCAGTGTCTTAATGCCAAGTTCAATCTGTTCCTTCTGTGCATCGGTCAACATAGACTCATCAAAGTCTGCCTCTTCAGCACCACGCAGCAGAACCATTTCCCACGGAATATGAACCATAGCCTTGCCCTTAACCTTGATATACTTCAGCTTATAGTTAAGCAACTTCTTATGACGCTCATTCTCCATGTCATACTTTGCACCAGAGAACACAACCTGAATGGGAACATACTTGCGTCCCTCATCCTTGTTGATATACTGCTCAATATAACAATCCAGCGTAATCTTCTTATTCTCATCAAAATCAGAATCGTCAAAGCTATCCTTGTTATAGAACAGATCGGCAGTAATCATCAACCGACTCTTGCGCTCTTCCGGGGCAGCAAAGACATTCTGGATACGGAACTTACTGAAATACATCTTCTTCTTTGCATACCAATCACGGGTAAACTGGCCTGTAACAACCACACGCCCCTCATAATTGGGAAGATGCTCCTGCAAGTGCTTAATCATGTCATAGACGGTAATAAATTCCTGTCGCCCACCATGATCCTCACCAAGATCAACAATATACTTTCGATAACTGGCAACCTGAGAAACAATATCTTCATCAAAGCGATCATCCCAATTAACATCCAGCTTCTCGTTATCGGTATTCATTGTCTTAATAACGTCCTGCTTACTGTCAAAAGCCTCCACGAAAGCCATGTTAGAATCGCTTTCCTTGACACCGAACGTCATAGACAACATTTCACGCTTCTTGCCCTTATCATCCTTCTTAGTCATCTCCTTGCAGAAAGGACGCTTAGTATCTGCCTTCTGCTTGGGAATAACAGGTGTGCCAACAAAATTAAATCTTGCCTGATAACTCATCTACATCTCTCCTTTTTAATAACTTATTGCATCAAAATTAACTTCTAAGAATTTACGTGACGCAAGATAATCACACATATGTACAAACTTTTGAATCTTATCTGCGGGTTTAGGTAATACAGTTCTGGAATTTCGTGCTGTATTCCATTGACCCATATGTGAAGAAATAGCATTACGTACAATCTGCTCTTGCTCATCAGTTAGCTTAGAACATTCAAAATTACATTCCTTTACAAAGTCAGCAGCATACAAAGGATGTTCAAATACAGTATGCTTGCCATTGCCGCCACCCTGTTTCTTTCCATCATGCAGGATCAGACTCAACAGAATTAAATCCTGCTCTGTCTCTGAAAACTGCTTCTGGAACATTTCAAGGTTAAACAATTCATGCGCAACTGCAACCGCTGCTTTAGTATGGCGTACAAGGCCACCATCACCAAGAGCATAGGACGGATGATACTTGCCGCTGGATGAAGCAGGAACCGTAAAGAAATAATCGGGAAGATTATCTACACAGTACCTTGCAAACTGCTGAATACTTTTTGAATGAATCCAACTAATTTCATTTTCAAAACATTCTTTCATTAGTCCTCCAGAAAACTCTTAAATTTGCCAATGATCTTTGCGTTATGACCAAACTGCTGCTCCATTGAACCATCAATTCGATTCAACTCAGACTGATAAGTAGCAATCTCCTGACGTGTATCAGTAATCTTGTTATTGATAGCCTCCAAACGATCAATCGTACTTGTAATTAAAGATACTGCCCCCCCCGATTCTGCGACAAGGGCGTTCAACTGAGCCTCTTTAACGGTCAAAATATCACGACTAAACATTGTTTTCATTCTCCTTTTTAATTATTTGTAGTAGTTTCAGTTGTAGGATTCTCTGTGCTTTGCGCAGCCTTATTCTGGTTTTCAATGTTCCTCATACACATCTGCTTCAAAAGATTCAACTGCTTCTGAGGATTCATCTTACTTGTCTGTTTCAACTGTGACAACACAGTAACACACATAGTACGAATGCCAGACTGGACACCCAGCGTATAGGACTTACGCATCAAACTTTGGATTACCTTTTCTGTGTCTGTCATCTTGTCTTGCTCTGCTTCGGTAGGAATAGGATCAACACCACTCTCTAACTCTAAAACCTTTGCCATACATTACCTTCTTTCTTATTTGATTAGAAATATTGTTATAAGCCTTTAAAAATATGCTTTATAACCTCTTTTGTCCAGCCGTTACCACAAAGCGTTCTACGAACATTGTCAGAATATCCTTCAGTAAAACCATCTGGCAGCGTTTGTAATCGCTCATATTCAACAGGAGAAAGTTTTCGGATACGGCCTCGATCCCAAACTTTCTTTTCTTGATGACCGCCGCTAACACAAGTTAAAGTGGCACACTTGAAATCTGGATTATATACACGCTTCATTATGTCTAACCAATTATCTTGAATAGTTGCAATCACACGTTTGTCTTTACCATTAAAGATATATGGTTTATTGTAATAATCCTTTTCTGGTGCATCATCTATCATAATATCATGAAGAACAAGCGAATTAGATTCAGGTAAGGCGGCAATAGGAATATTGCTCCAATACAGACGTTTTCTCTCTTGTGCTGAAAATAAAGCACTGTCGATAAGTATAGGGTCTGCCCCCCCCCAAGGTTGCCGTAATGGTATCTTGATCGGCCTTGTTCTTAGGCACAACATTTTCAAGCATATACCATTTGGGCTTTATTTCCTGAACTGCTCTGGCATACTCAAAGAAGATACCAGACTTACCTTTAAGGCCAGAACAAACATCTTTATTCTCTTGCCGAAGTTTTGATAGGCTTTGGCAACACGTTCCTGCAATTACCAGATCAAAACCTTTGAACTGCGAGAAGTCTGCACCTATTACATCTCCATGATGCTGTACTTCCGGGAAATGCCGCTTGCTTAACTCGATTGCTGGAGCATAAATTTCATATGTATGGTATTCATCAACTGGTATCCCTAACTCCTTTAAAGCGAGTAAACCAGTTTCTAACCCGCCACAGATTGATAATACTTTTAGTCCCATTGTTCACCAATCCGTATTCTCCTGATATTCGTACGGGGTATGAACAAGTGCGTAAACTCGATTATCACCACGAAAGATAATATCCTTTAAATCTGCATCAGCAATTTTATAACAATCATTACCTTCAAGCTGATAAATCGGAATACCATGATTAACAGCTACAGCAATCTCATTAAAGACTCCATGCCCAATCATGCCAGACACCGTTGAAAATACCAGCGCATCACAGCCCTTAATTGTATCGTATGCTGATTGCAAAATTACCGACTCTGGCCTATCTTGTGGCAATGATGTACGAGGATTGATAATCTCGGCAGAATCGAATTTCTTTTTGATACATTCAAGTTCATAATCCTCAATCGGCGTACCATACTTCCAAACGTGATGAGCATAATAAATTTTCATTACATCACTCCTTAAATTTCTGTTTTAACAATCTTTTTATGACACCTTTTGCATTCACATGATACAATCCATTCTTCTCTTGAATAAATCGGATCACCACCATCATATACTCTATTTATTTCAACAAAATCATGCTGATTAAACGGACAAAGAATATTTTCTAACTCTCTAACACGATTTTGTAATTTAAAAATCTGCCGCTGTTTCTTGCCGAACATACAACCTCCGTCAAAATAATTTACAACCTTGTTCTTTAAAACTTTGTACTTGCTGATCCCATTGTTCTTTGCTCCAACCAAATTCTTTTATTAAGCATTTTTTGCATTTGAACTTCTGAATATCTCTACCAAACATTTTCATATTCATTGCAAGAATATTCTTATCTTTAAGTTTGAGCGGTTGGCCTCTGGTATTCAAACATCCATTTTCACAATATCTGTTAAAATACTTCTTTGCCACATCTTCATCTAACCCAGTATACTTTGCGTATTCTTGAACAACTTCATCTGTTGGCTCTTTACGATATACTCCACCAGTCCATGCTTTCATGATATACTCATCAATAGTGCAGTTCATAATGAGCCACTTGTTTTTCTCTATAAAGTCTTGCTTTAGAATATCTCTCCAGCGATTATAAAGATATGGATACCAAAACTTATCAAGAACCCAAGTGTATTTCGTGTAGTAAGGACAGGCAATACCGCAACCAACTCTTGTGTATCCATATTTATATTTTGGATTGACCTCAATGCCTTCGGAAAGTATATAAAGCCAAATGTCTAACTCAGTCCACTTACGAATAGGAAGAACACTAATCCAATCTCGATCACCCCACATAGGATTTTTAGTAACGTCATCATAATTTGACCGCTGGCTGCTTTCCTCATTACGGATACCGAATAGGAATAACAATTTATCATCTGCGGGGAAATAATCTACGGTTGGTTTTTCTTTAAAGTATGTACAACAAAATCGTGCAAATCTTGTTGGAATAATCCCACTATCATGAACATACTTGTAAAAACCTCCATGCTGCGGATCAGGATAAATATGCTTGAAACCATTTCTTTTTGCCATTTGATTGCTTTCTGCTACATCAAGTGTTGTAACATTGAAATAAGTCTCGCAACTTACACCAGCCTTCTTTACCAAATGGTGTACTACCATACTGTCTTTGCCAGTGGAATTTGTATTGACAATCTTTCTATCTGCACTTATACAATGCTCCTGTAATAATGAAAGACTCTCATGCTCGATTTCTTTCAAATGCTCTTGATTGCGACAAATGGTTTCATTCCACGACTCAAACTCTGTATATCCTTTATTTGTTCTATGCTTCTTCAAGGATAAATTCAGGTTATCATCAACCGTAATCCTGAACAGACAAACTATTTGCCCCCCCCCGCTTAAAGGCTTTCACAATATTATTATCAAGCCAAAAGGTATTTTCCTGAAACCAATCTGTATTACAACCATGACTTTTTAGAAATTGTATGTATTCTGAGAAAATGGGTTGCATCTTGACCTCCTATGTCTTTTTAATTTCTTCAAACACTATGGTCTTTGGAAGAATATCTTTACAAATATACACACTACTAAAAGGAGGATTTAAAGAAGGCTTCTGTTCAGAATAGTCTTTAAAATACGCAATTCGTCTATTCATATACATAATTTCAAAATCATTATGCTTGAACATATCAAACCGTTTTTGACTTTCAAAAATCCCAACAACTCCAACGAGCATAGCAAAAGGTTTTCCTATTTCAAAAAGTCTCTGCAAAACTTCTCCTTTTAAAGAATAAGGTGGATTACTGATTATGTAATCACATTTTGGAACATCAATTTCAAAGAAATCCTCCCCATTTGAAATATGAGTAGCAATCACGTTATAACCAAGGCGTTTAAACCTTTTAACAAATAAACTCTCACAGGTATCAAACGGGCACCAAATCGTTACTTCGGGGGGGGCAGGTAGATATTTTACAAGTGGTGTAATTGCATAATCTGGTGTGTAAAATTCGTCATTTCCACTACAAGCTACTTTATCCATTTTCATTGAATCACTCCTATTTCTTGATCTATTCGTTGACAGGCAATTTGATAATATTTTTCATCCAGTTCATAGCCGATAAATCTTCGGCCTGTATGTAATGCTGCCAATGCTGTCGATCCACCACCAATGAATCCATCAAAAACAATATCATTCGGTTTACTATTGTTTCTGATAAACAACTCCAACAAATCTGTTGGCTTTTCAGTTGGATGCACCAGCTTTGAGGAAGAAACCTTTGCACAATCAATAACATCGGCTACTCGCTTCTCTTGGAACAATGCTCTGCCCTTATGACCGAATAAAACCATTTCATACTTTGGCGCATACGATCCACGCAAATCGCCGCTACCATGATTGTTTTTGTTCCATATCAAGATATTTTTTAGATTGAAATACTTCTCAAATTCCGTCTTAAAGAATTCAATATGATGCCAACTACAGAACATATAGATCGCAGAATCATCTTTAAGAATACGATAATATTCACTTAACGCATCCTGAATAATCTGCTCTGCATTCTTATCATTTTGAATTCTATCAAATTTCTCTTTAACCACACGCCGATTACTTTTATAGTTAATGAGGTACGGAGGATCAGTTACAATCAAATCTACTGATTTAGCTGGCATATGCGACATACCATCAATACAATCAGCGTTGAAAATAACGTTGTCTCTCAGCTTACCGTTTTCAAATGGTTCTGCTTGCCCCCCCCCCAAGTTTGGGTAATCTTGTTCATACCGTTCTCCATGTTAAAATACTGGAACGAGTTCAGGATGAGGTGAGCAACAGGCCAACACACAAGCCACAATAGCTGCACAAATAACGAGAATTACCAAATTTTTAATACGAAGTGTAGAAGTCATAATGTCATCCTTTCCGTTTAGAAATATTGTTATTCACTGAATATGTATAGTTGTTCCGTAATGTCAATCCGTGAGGCATTGTCCAGTGTTCTTTTTACTGGCTTTGACCATACAGATTGCCACTTATCAGGAGCAACTTGTTCTGATACCAGAACTATATTTTCTTTGGAACATTCTTCAGCCCATTGCCAAAACCCTGTATGATTAAAGGTATCCTGATACCCCGTTGTATTTTTGTAAGGAATATCACAGTAAATTACACCACGCTTAAACTGCGACATATCAAGCTGCCTATAATCAGACTCGCCAAATATCACATCATTTAACTGCGGGAGTTGTGATAAAAGGTTACGCTTTGCTTCATCATAATAGTTGCGTGTTGTCCCAATTTTTGTTTTAACAATACCAGCCCTACCGCCAAAGAACTTTCCATTATAAGATGCAAGAAATCCTACTGCTCCTATATACCAATCTGGATATTTGCCATCTCCAGTCTGAAAAGATTTTCGTACTGCATCATATTCCTCTTTTGTGATTTCATCAGGCAATTTGCAAATCAAATCTCTATGTTTAAACAGTTCAATCAAATAATGATTTATGTCATATCCAATTTTTCTGTTACAAGAAATTTTATCAATTACATTTGCCCCCCCGACAAAAGGCTCTAAATAGAAACTGGCATCTGTTTGATCTATGTATGATTGAATAATTGGAACAATATGCTTGGCAATTCGTGATTTGCTGCCAACATATTTTATATTTACCACCTACTCTTTTAATTTGATCCAAAATCCTAAGTCTGATAAAGTTTTAATCTCATCATCATAATCTTGCTCTGTAAAAACAACAACTTCACTTGGAAATGGTGCTGCATCCTTATCCCCAAACTTCAATCGTCCTTTTACAAAGCAGACATACTTAGCATTTGGGAAAATATATGTATGCTGTGACTTTGTATCTGTTCTGGCAGGAATGAGCATCACACTTGTAATATGATGCTCTTTACATTCCTTCCAGCATTTTTCAATCCAATCTTCTTGACCCGGATTATCCTTTGTCCTACGACCATATGGAGGATTACAAAAAACTACTTGCCCCCCCCAATTTTTCGTTAGGCCATTATTCTCTACAGTATAATACTGTTCGCATTTGTGGTTCATATCATCTGCACAAGGATCAAGAGTAAAACCAAAGATTGAATTTAGACGATTAAAGAACCATTGGGGTGTAGACCAGTTATTATTTCCTGTGCTTAACAATACTGGATTTATGACAGTTACCCTCTTTCTTTAATCATTTAGAAATATTGTTATTTGCTTGCTTGAAAAACATATCTCGCAGTTCAATGATATTAGTAGGATGATCTTCTTGCTTTGCAATTTCCTGACAGAACCCATAAAACTGATTCTGGAGCGGAGTAAGCAGCGAACCCATACGCCGATAGTAACCACTTCTAAAAACAGATTGTGCAACGCCACGCATATGTTTCCATAGCTTGTAATAGTCAAGTTTAATCTTTACCATAAAACCAACACTATCTTCTACTACAAAACCTTCAATAATGCGTCCATTGAACTGATAATCCTCTGCCAGTACATCATTGTACCAATCACGGAACTCATGCCAATTCTGAAGCTGAACTGCCTTTGTCTTAACTTCAAATCCATATTCATTACCAAGTTCAAGAACTTGAGCATACGGCAATTTTTCAAAATCAAGCTGATTCTTGACTACATCCAACAAAAACAGATGAGAAGTATCATATTTAATGATATGCGGATCATTAGCCATATCCACACATTCAAACACAAGGGTTACATTCTTGCGCTTCAGATAATCTTTCAGCTTATCAGGATTTTTTACATTCTTAAAGAACATATCCCGCAGCCAGCCAGCAAAATCGCCCTCTGTTGTTGATTTACTTGCAATAAAGAAATCATCAGTTTCAGGATTATAGGATACCATACCAAGGAATCCATTTTCCTTTACATAAGCTGTTACAGGGAACTTCAATTTATACTGGAGCATACCGAATCTGGTTTCAGGACGCTCATTAACATTGAAGAACTTGGGATAAGAACGTGCTACCACTACGCCATTAGCGGTATCAATAAACAGGCCACGTGCCTTAGTAGTCTGTTCATTCCATTTTTTATCATAGAAAGCATCACGAGTAAAGTTAAAGGATGAAATGTTGCCAAGTTGCTTTTCGTAGATGTAACGATTTTGCCGCAACTTATCGACAACATCCATTACGCTTTTTTCTTCTGTGGTATATCCAACAGGTGCAACTTCCTCCTGCTGACGAAATACGGTATTCTGGATCATAACAGGATGGAACCCATCTGCATCCAAAACAACGGCTCTTAAACAACCGCCTCGTTCAACTGCACCTTCCAGATTAAAGCACCGTTCTGACATTGTGATGGGAGAATCTTCAGTATTACGATGACCAAAAATTTGATATGTATTTTTAGGCATTGTCTGATCGAAAGTAGTTGCCACATCAAGGTAGTCACCATATCGACCAACTCCACGGATCATTTGTTCAGATGCAACTTTAGTCAGATTATCAGGAATCAAACTCAAACCAGCATGAGTAACAAGCACAGTCTTTTCACCAAACCTATAATACACACACTGATTAAGTTTACGATACAGCATTCGAGCAACCTTACTATCCAACCCCCCAGCTTCAAGCTGTCGCCGTGTCACATTCTCAAATTCCTTAGACTGAGATGTACCACCATGCGCCCAATACCAAAGCCAGCGTTCATGATTACCCTCCAGCAGAATCACATTCGGTTTATCCATAATACTGAAAAGGAACTTGATGACCTCAACATTTTCAATGCCACGATCAATATAATCGCCACAAAAAATATACAGTTCATTATCCTTAAATCCATCTTTTAGATACTCTTGCAAGACAGTATAACAACCATGAATATCACCGATATGATGAATCTTTTTGTAATGAGAATAGTCACTCGGCTTATACCAAATCTTGTCAAGTTCGTCAGGCTGGATTACAGTCACACCAGCAGGAATAGCTTGTGTTTCAAAACGTGCGTACATTTTTTCGATTACTTCATCTGGAACCTGTTTATAAAGCGGCCTCAATTTATTGCGCCGTTTACATTCCTCCATAGGAACGCCAGTCATATCAACACAGAAAATCCGATACCGATATGTCTTTGCCATGTCCTTATAACGGTTGATCTCCTGTGTCTTAGAATTGGTTGCGTCAATCACCACAAATTCGCCACGCTGCATTCTGGCCTCAAGCATCTGGAACAAGAGATTCCATACCAGCTTTTCATTTGTCTGACTGATTGCCATTGATCCATCTGTTTGCAAAACGGGCGACTGACACATCAAGCGGATATTGTCAGCAGAAAGTGCATACTGCTCCAGATCGTGTTCCTTAATATAAGTAGACTTACCCACTCCAGCAGACCCACGGAGCAAAAGCAGAACCCTCATCTATATCTTCCTTTCGTTTTACTTGGTTTGAATGTTCATCATCCATTATCTGTCCCGGCTTACGCCTTAGACAAGATAATGGTGATGAACCGATGAACTCAGGTACAGAAGGCCGGGGCGACCCCACGGGAAAAGCCAGAGTAGTTGTAACTCGCCGCTCCAGAAGTGTAGACACGGCAAAAACAGCTCGCGTTGCCAGCATACACAGAGCGCAGCCATTGCCAGTCCTTCTCATTGTCGCCGTTCAACTTAAACCACGGAAAGTTCTCCTGCATAAACAACGCATACCAATAGCCTTCACCATCATTGGAATAGAATGTACGTCCATACAGTTCCTTTTCAGACTTCAGCCAGACATAATCCTTGGACTTTACAATCTCACCGTTCTTGTTGGCGGTCAACTTCCATACAGGCTTAACAATGGCACGAAGTTCATCAGACATATTATCGTAAAACTCACCATTCAGGAATGTACGTCCGTCACATTCATCCCAGCAAGAGGATTCACTATTACGCTTCATATAAATCTCATCCTTATAAAGCGCAACCATATCCCAACTGATAGGAGCCTTACCGCTATCATCAGCAAGATCATCATGGTCAAAGTCCATAATCTGATACTCAACAACAAAACCATTCTTCATGTAATCCTTCTTGGTTGCACCAAGCGCAAAGAACGTTTTTGCCTTTCCTGCACGACCAATCTCATCAATCATTGCCCAAGAAAGATTATCAAGATTATGCAGCGGGAAATTCAGGGGAAACAGAAAATCAGAATTGTTCCCACTCTCGCCAAACTTTACCCTGACTACATCATTATCCTTAGTGACATTCAGATTAGGAAAGCGATCCAAAACATTCTGATCAATACAAAGTTCCATTTTATATTCTCCTTCTTAGAATTTAATACAGTCTCGAATAATACCCCTTTTATCAAGGTATTTACTCCACCGAACAACATCATATTGTCCAGTAACTTCACCTGTTATATCGTATAGCCGATTCTCAATTTCTACAACAAAGTGATTATTTACAGCATCATACATAATAATTGAATTTGAAAATCTACTATGCAAAATATAAGCAAACCAGTAACAACAACCTTCTGTAAAAGTAGTAATCGTATCTTTCAGCTTACCACCAGATGTAAACCTGTCAATAAAAGCAATTACTTTTTTGTGCAATTAATCACTCCTTTGCATCGGACACTCTATTCAGAATTTATTATGGTGTGCTATTACGCCAAAAGATTCTGATAAATATATCAGCCAGCCCCATTTTTCTGTCAGCACATCACTTCATGCCACTTTCATTGATAAGTAGTACGACATAAAGCATTTCGCACTTAACAGTGGTTCGATCTACTCCTTAGATGATGGCTGCTTCTAAGCCAACATTCCATAATAAATTCTGGACAGAATGCCCGATAATATCTATCAGACATTCTATATATCAACTCGCTACATAACAGCCTTGTGGTGAGCCGCTGGACAAGCATAACAATTCCAAAAACCATCTGCCAAGGATTTTGTAAAACTTTGTTCTTTGTTGCCTAATCTTTCAACTTTGAAGATTCATAAACTTTGAACGTTGAAGTTTGAACCTTCAGCTTTTAGCCTTGAACTTTACAGTCATCATTTACAATTTCCAATTTACTATTAGAAACTTGAATAATATCAATTCTTTTTTGATATGTATATTCTCAGTTTATGAGACTGTAATTTTTATAGGCGGTAATGTTTTTATTAATTTACACCTCAGAACATTACCTAAACTCAGGCGTGTTATGGTTTGCAGTTTTCGTTACGCAGCGAGTAGATAGTTTGCTTAATATTCGATGGTAATGGTTGTCACCGCATTACTCACCGACAGAGCCGCATCCACTTCAGGCAGGAACGTGTTAATCATGTCATCCAGTTCCTCAATCTTTGTTTCGATACCAAGCGGATCAAGCAGCGTCATAGTATTTGCCTTGATGTAAGTATTCATCGAAGCAACATACTCATCACTATCGGTCTTTACATCCTTTACGTCTTTGCCGCCCATCATTGCCACAGCAAATTGTTCTGCCTTCTGCTGAAGGGAGGCATTATGCTTCTCCAGTTCGGTTTTCTGCGTTGAAAGCTGCTGGCGAAGAATGTCACGAAGCTGAATGTAATAGTCCATGCCGTGATTCTTCTTTTCAATGGCCTCAACCACCGTATATTCCTTGTCGCCAATCTTTACCATAGTCGTAGCATTGGAAACAACCACAGCGTTCTTAATGGCGTTACGGCGGCGAATCAGATCAGATGCTTTCTGAAAAGCCTCTGTAGCCTTGGCCTTATACTGCTCTACTGTCTTGCCTTTTACTGTATCTTGATTGTTCTTCTTTGTGATAACAAAATCACCACTCAGAATTGCGGCCTCAATACGACCACCAAGAATCTTCAGTTCAGCAAGAGCCTTATGTACGGTCATAGTTTCAGTTGTCATGTTGCATTACCCCTTTTTGATTTTTGAATTTTGATGTTCGCAAAGGTTGGACTCGAACCAACACATATCCCCAGCACGTCACCAGAGTGTTCTACCAGTTAAACTACCTTGCGATATAATTATAAATATTGTTATTTATGTAAGTTTTAAGAGGTATGGCCTCTTAAAACCGAAATTCAAGAATACATATAACTCTTAAATTCCTGATATTCACTAAGTTTTCTTAAAAGGTCTGTTTTTCGTTGGGGTGTCAAATCATCCTGCACCTTGAAAAATGCTTTCAAAACTTCAAAATCTGATCTGGATATTTCACCATTTGCCTGTTCATATTCGTACATACGATAATACAATCCAGATAAATAAATTCGTTTCCATTGAAATTGTTTTCCATGCTCATCAGCAATTTTTAAAGTGGAACTTTGAACATTAGAAAGTTGAGACAATGTAAGATGTGCGTTTCTATAACTTCGCAACAAGTATTTGCTCTTAACATATGACAATACTCTGCCGCCCATCTTTCTTGAATCATAAGTATCATCATTCTTATACTTTGCAAGAAAATACGATACATCTTTGCTTAAACTAATTATCTGACCTGTCGCTGGATTTTCTATCGTATCTTCATCTTCGTTTAGGTTAGATTTCAATATTTCAAGAACTTCTTTAGGTTCTATTCCGTACCAGATTAACAATGCTGCCGCTTTAAATGTATCAAATTCCGATCCTCTATCTTCAAATATAGTTTCCAAAGTAGAAAACAAATCTTGCAGATCAGAAAAATAATATCTGGTATAAAAAGCAGAACGGTTTATATCTGCGTACTGAATTTGTGCAAAATCTCTTGATAACTGTTCCGATCCATACCCTTGTTCGTACATCCATTTGATAAAGTCATTAATTGTACTTTTGTAGGAAAGAAAACTGTTTATTGACATACACGCTGCTTGTGAAAGCATATCAACAAAGTCTTGTTTCGTCAAATCAGCGTAGGCCACATCAGATTTGTATTCAAAGAACTTCGTGATAACCAGTCTGGTCTTTTGTCGGCTGGCATCATTCATATTGAAAGAAGATTCATCAATGTACTTATCCAAAATGCCTTGCTCGATCATTGCTATCACCTCACACTTCTATGATAACAAAAATACATCTTTTTGTCAACGCCATTTTGAAATTTTTTATAATTATTGTTATTAAGCGATGTTCAACCCAAGACTAATTAGCATAGCCCGATCAACCTGATCCATAACCTCGTTCGATACGCTGCCTACATACTTTTGCAACCGAAACTTATCTATAGTTCTCAACTGCTCCAGTAGAACAGTTGAATCCATAGCAATATTTCCTTCGCCTGAATTGATAGTTATATGTGTCGGCAACTTTCGTTTTGATTTTGAAGTTAATACAGCCACAATCAACTGTTGGACTATGTTTATTACCTATATTGTTTTGAACAATCAGAACTGGACGTGTACCGCCTTGTTCGCTGCCGACAGCAGGACTTAGATCGGCATAATAAATGTCACCTCGCTTTATTGTTTTCATTACAACACCCTCTTTGCAAATGTATTAGAAATCTTGTTATTATATTATCATGCTCGACAGCATTTGTCAAGCACAATATATTTACTGTGACAATTTCTTCCACATAGCTTTGGCGTATTTCAAAATGCACTGAGCCTTCTGGTAAAACTCATCAGACACAGTTTCCTTATCCCGGTCATCATAAATTAATTTACTGGTAACAGAACACCGTCCCTCCAGATCATAAATTCCTGCATAGATTCTATCATGTCCATCTACATTTCTTATTTGAAAACAAACAGATCGACTCATTTGCATAGAACGGGATAGGCCACCCAAATATATGTTAATAATATTCTTGATTTGATTTTTTTCAACAGGTGATAATTCACCAAGGAGCCACGGATCAATTGCCAGAATAAGCATATCCAACTCTTTAATATGAATTGCAAATTCTTCGCTAAAATAACCTATATCCATCAAATCAGAAATTTCTTTCCAAGTTTTATGTTTACGTACAACAATATTCTGCGGCTTGTTATGTAATGCTTTAATTCTATATGTCTGATTTGGTGTATTGCAAATAAACTCGTCAATATCAACAGCTTGAATATTGACCACAATATCATCAGTAAAAACAGGGGTTGCAAATAGCCGCCTAAATTCAAGTGTTCCAGACTCTCTACCAATTATTTCAGTAGCATTAAACTCTTTCCCGTTATTTACTGAAATGTGAAATAGATCATATTTGCTTAATAGGGAAATCAGTGAAAGCATCTTTTTATTGTCCACTTGATCGACTTTGATATGCAACTTGACCACACTCCTATTCTGTATTGACAAATTAGATTATTTACCGTATAATGGGCAATGCAGAGATAACTTTCTCAATCCCACGGTCATACTATATCAGATAGTTTTCTCAATGTCAAGCATAAAATGAGATAATATTCTAAGTGGAGGGGAAATTTTATGGAAATGGGTTTATATGACCGCATTCAAAGGCTGTGTGAGGATAGAAAAATCAGCATTGCACGTCTGGAAAGTGATTGTGGATTCTCAAACTCGACAATTAAAAAGTGGAAAGCTACCAGTACGCCCGGAGTAGATAAAATCAAAGCAATAGCACAATACTTCGGCGTTACAGTCGATTATTTGCTTGGCCTAACTGAAATTCCTACATCAGCAGATGAAATCTGTGGTGATCCAGATATTATTTCTATCCAACGAGCAAAGTCAAAGATGGTCAAAGGCGATCCACAACGCATGATGCAAATGCTTCGTATTGGGTTTGATTATGCGTTCAAAGATGATGAATAATAGTCCGTATTATCGGACTTTAGATATGCTATGATAATTGCGAGGTGATAGACTCTTGATTAGATATGCTTATATTTGTAACCAAGTCCTACAGCTTTACCGCAGCTTACCTACAATCAGTTTCCCAATGAACCCACAGCTATTCTTTGACCAAATTAAGAATTGCAAAACAATGGCATACACTACTTTCGCTGAAATCAATTCATGTTCTATCAATGATGTATTGGAACTATGCGAAAGCGAAAGTGGTTGCACTCATTATGACGTGACTAATAACAGATACCTTGTTCTTTTCAATAGTTCTACATCTAACAACAATGTAATAGGACGTATTCGCTGGACGCTGGCACATGAACTTGGTCACGTGATCTTAAAGCATCTATCATATTTGGCAGAGCCACGGATCGCAGAGAATAACTTTAATAAACTTTCTAATCCTGAACTGGAGGCCGAAGCTGATTATTTTGCTGCACTCTTACTTTGTCCTATGCCTTTATATGAGCAGCTTCATATCCAATCAGCGCAAGATATTCAACGTGTCTTTGGCTTGTCTGTAGAAGCCTCTAATGTACGCTGGAATGAATATCTTAAATGGAAACGTAGTCATAGAAAAACTGCTTGGGAAAATGATCTGAAACGACTGGTTAATCAACGTTTAGAAATAAAATAATTTGGCTGGAGAAGTAGAACTTGAACCTACAAAGAAGGTTGCGCTACCTTCGCCGCTCCATAGTACGGTGTGTCTACCAATTCCACCATTCTCCAATATGGCGGCAGCGGTGGGAGTCGAACCCACGGACGATTATTGGTCGCCAACGGTTTTCAAGACCGCCGCATTAAGCCACTCTGCCACGCTGCCATATCCCTCCCTCACCACGTATGTAGTGAGGGAGATTGTTGTGCAATTACCAAATGAATAGAACGAACCACAATGCCCAAAGACAATTTGCGTTTTTAGTCAACTTTGCAACATATCCAGTTACACCGCATATTGCAATGCTTACGATTGCTTTTGAAATAATTACTTCCATATCACACCCCTACAAACAAGTCTCAAGGCCAGTAATAGCCTTTTCCATTTTACTGATCCGTCCACGTAAAGACTGAATGGTATTTTTTATTTCCTCTTTATCTGTTGTTATGTAATAACCCATTTGACCAGAACAAATCGGACTACCATTACTACGTGCGGTATTAATCATGCGTCTGATTGTAGTTCGAGGAACCCCAAATGCTTTCGCCAACTCACTACTACAGATCGGATAATCTTTAGAATGTTCACGAAACCATCGATACTCTTCAATCAAGTCCATAGAATCCTCTGTATTATAAATGTTGTTATTTCCGCTTACTGCACCACTGACCATCAATCTTTCTCATAGAATAATCAGACAGTTCACCACGATAAGACGCAGTTGCCTTAACATCTTCATTTGTGACAACGATGTTTACACTGGTTGCTCCCGGAAACATCTTTTTCGTGTTTTCAAGAATCTCATGCAGAAAATCATCCATCTGTAGCACCTCAATCATTCATCGTAATTGTAACAGGAATAATCATCTCAGGCAGGAAGTTCACTTCATAATGATACTTGTCAACGTAGGCTCCGCTTACATCCTCAACTACGTAGATAGTCCATTCGTTGAGATATACCATGTGCTTTTTATAAACACCTTGTCCAACCTCTACTGTGACTACCAGTTCATTTGTAGAATTGTTTGAGATTGCAAAATTACCAATCAATTCAAACACAGGCTCATCAGTACGTGCATTAATAACCGCAAGCCGCCGTGTCACATTAAAGTTGTCTGCCTCTTTTGAAATATTATAGGCGACTCGATCAGACTGACGCTGACACCCACACAGCAAACAAGCCAAAGCCATCATACACACAAAAACTGTAATAATCTTTTTCTTCATCTTTTTCCTTCTTTCAATTAGTAGTTATCGGGAATAGACCAATCCTCGCAAAGTCTGCTATCTAACTTGGTCTGACTTACAGTGATTTCACTCTCTACATAAACAGGTTTAATTTCACCATCAACGGATGAAAGAATCCACGTAGCGGTAGTAACAACGCTCTCTGTATACAATCCATTAGGTTCAGCAAGAGGTACAATATTCCAATAACTCCCCCCGCCACGAGCCTCCTGAGAAGATTCAGGTGCGGTAATTGCTGCTCCATAAGGAATTCCATATCCAACACAAGTTCCTTGATAAATCCATTTGCCAGTATACTCATTCTTAGTATACCAATAACAAATAAGATTAGGATTATCCCGCATTTCATAGATTTCCTTCAACTGAGAATACTCAAAATAATTTGTGATGTTAGGAAATCCAATGCTATCTCGAATCTGTGATTTTACTTCATTTGTATACCGTGTTTCCTCGCTATCATAAAAACATCCAGAGAGTGTGCTAACCATAAGTACCGCACAAAGCATCAGTGCAAAAACTTTAAATTTCTTCATCTCAATTCTCCTTTTATTTTAATGATTAAGACATTGATTGTAAAACTGACGCAGCTTATTATTATCAATAGAATTAGTGTCCAAATTTGGATACCTCATTACAACATATTCCATAATTGTATTCTTATCTGCATCTGTTTCAGCATCATTATACTGTTTATAACTATCAGCCAAAAACGATGCAGCAGCTTCAGAATATGTTATAGTCTGCTTAAATACTTCACGGTTTGCCTCCGTTTGCCACTTACCAACGATTGCATCCCACTGAATAGCGGCATAAGTTCCCCCAACTACAATTACCAGAGCAAGTAGCGTTAGAAGAATATTTTTAATTGTTCGCATCAAATCATTTCCTTTCTTTCAATGTTGATATAAGTACATCGTGAAAAGACTGTAGAATCTTTTTATCTTTATTCTTTCTGTATAAAACTACTTTTGAGTTTTCGCCAGATTTGTTATTGAAATTTTCTGCAATATCAACAACATGAATTCGATTCATCTGTCTATCTTGATATGTACTGCCGATTGCAATATCCATTACTTCCTCGCATCTTCAGGCCAGATCACAACAGGAATATCAAAAATGCCAAGCATACGATACACCAGATAAGAGGTATACCCATCAAACAGATTCAAGTTCTCATCCACATAAATCTCAGTTTCAAACTTTCGATGACTACGCCACTCATTCAGACGATTCACTAACTTTTCGTTGCAAGGGATTGTCTTAGCGAAGCGGGGAGGAATCTGCACACATTCCAGAGGAACCACACGCCGCTCCAGATTCATGAATCTACATTGCTTTTCAGCGGCCTCCTGATCCAGATACAGCTTTTCATCCGTAAGCGTTCTGTTGGTAGCACTGGTAGAATCTGTAACACGATAGATAACCTTTTCATGCCCCTGATTCATAGTGGCCTCAATAGAAACCACAGTACCCTTACCAACTTCATATCGGGACTGACCAGTAGCCTTTACAGTACCCTTACCGCCACACTCAGGACAATCATACTCACGGACATTTCCTATTATCATTTCAGTAAGATTCTGCATAAACTGTTCACTTAAAGATGCTGCAAACGCATCTGGTGACTCAGCATTTGGCATAATTGCTGTTCCAAGATGAATCTTGCCAGTACCAGCACATACAGAACAGTTTACACGACTGATCCGCTTCAGGTAGTAAACAATGTCACCAACATTTGCTTTAGTTTCGATGTTCATACCACGATCTCCTTTGATTATAAATATTGTTATTTAGCGATTAGTATTGTCTGTTCGTTCACCTGACACTACTTATTATAATTAGAAATATTGTTATTGTCAAGGGATTTTTAAATTTTGTTTCAAAAAATTTTAGCCTTGTCCTGATAATACGAAACTGTCATCAATTCTGTACGAATACGATCATACATTTTGTGTAGCCGGGGATCAACCCATTGCATCCAGTCCTTACGATTATCCTGAACCATCATAGTACGCAGCATAGTAGCACTAATGGGTAAGCTACCACGATTTACAATAAATTCAGATGTATCTTTTATGTCCTCTACATCAAACCAACGACTTCTTGATTCATCGTTGCCATAAATCATAAGTTCTGGAGCCTTATACAAGTAGCGGTCTACATTGCCAAGCAGATACCGTCCCCACTCAGGGCGAATATCATTCTCATCTGTCATGTCGCTTAGACCATAAATCATAATCCTATCTGTGTCATACACAGTACGAATCATATCAATACGTGTTTGAATATTAAGCGGATTTCTGACAGTCCCACATTCCTGTGCGGAGCCAACCAGAATAAGCAACCTATCACACAAGGTAAGCCCGGTTTCTACAAGCCGTTGATGACCTTTGTGAAATGTTTGAAAGCGTCCAACAATTAAACCAGAATCATACGGTTTATTCATCTAATCACTCCTTTACCAGCTATCTATATCTGTAATATTTTCCTCTACTCCACAAACAGGACATTTTATCTTAATAACTGTGCCAATACCAGTGCCAGACAGTTCATAAATATATGTTCCCGCATTGCCACAAGACTTATAATGCCGCTCCATAAATGCACGTCTGGCTTTGCTTTCCTTATCTGACATAATACAGAGTGCATGATCTCGCACAGATTTCAGTTCCGTGTCCTTGGCCTGAATTTCAGCATCCTTGTTATATTCCTTAATCTGTGAGCGCAGAGCCTTATTGTCTCGAACAAGATAATTTACTGATTGCTTAATAGATTCTACACTTTGCTGGATATTCTTTTCAGGATCGCCAATAATGATTTCCTTACCATCATCAGTAAAAACAAATCCCATAAAATCACCCCATTAAGTAAATATAGAAATCACACCCAAAAGCGGCAAGCCTATAAACACTGTCAATAAAACCGCTACAGCCAATGCACCTAAAATTCTCATTGTGAAGCTATTGGTAGGAACTCCATTGATTGAAACAGTGAATTTAGGATAGAAAAACATAAATACATACGCAAGAAAAAAGAATCCTAATATGAATTTCATTAAATCACCCCAAATCAATTTCAATTTTATATGCCCCATTGCCATAATAATCAATGTCATAATCTTTCATCTGACCATCATTCTCTTTTGAATCTGGATTATAAGGCATTGAAAATCCAAGACGCAGAATATGATTAAGCACTCTACGAACAGTTGTGCTTCTGCTGCATCTTTCTTCAAAAGCAAGAGAACCATTATCCAAATTGACAAGAGAGCAATATGATGTAGTGTTACTGCCACTATATTTATTCTTATTATCACGGAACGACACAACCATAAAAATACCAATAATGTTTTCCTTGCGCTTAACAATAACCAAAGAGCCATTATGCAAATTCAGCTTACGATCCAAATTCAAATCTGGAATTTTCCCTTTAATAAAAACATTGTTCATTAAATTACTCCTTCAAAAATTCTAAATCAATTACATTCTTGAAAAGCATCTGCGCTTTATCATTAATTGACCGATCATCATGAAAATGTCCAAACAGCCAATAACGATAATTCAAGTTCTTTTCAACTTCTGTAAGCCAACGTTCCATAGAATTGTCAACAGTATTTTGATCTATGTCAGACAAGAACAAATCAGTTGGTTGCCATTGAAACGGACAAGTATGAGACAGAACCAGATCAACTTTGTCAAGCTGCTTTACCTTATTCAAAATAGCTACCCGCCGTTGCTCTGGTATCTGCTCGTCCTCAAACCAACGCCATCCATGCAATATACGATACCATTTATCAATGCTATAGGCTCCACCAAGTACAAGTGTCTGCAATCCCTCAAGGTTGAACACTTCGCCATCCTGTGCGAAAATAATATTGGAATATTCATCCTCAATATAAACTGCTCCACCATTCCATACTTCAATATGATATGTTCCGATAGTTGCTGGCCTACGCTCATGATTACCGTGAATACAGAAATATGTCCGATTACTGTCTTGCAAAATAACTTTCGCCTCTTGGTCACGTAAGTTACCGAAGTAGTTCACTCCTACATCACCAAGCAAGACAATTATCTGATCTTTTTGATGTGGAATACGACATTTATCAAGCCAGTTCAACAGCGTTCGCACATCACCATGAATGTCACCAGTACAATAAATCATACTTAATCACCAACAAATATACGGGAATTGATATAATTAGGCTCCCGATTGAAAATAGGAATTTCAGTATCAATTACCCATTTATCACGACAGCAAACACCTGTGACTTTCCCGGACTTATCTCTGGCATCAAAAGTTACAGGCTTCTTAATACAACACGTTCCACGCTTGCAGGAAGTTGGATAATCATTCCAGTTAATACCCTTTTGAGTAAAAAGCATATCCTGAATTTCGTTGCAAGACTTCCCCATAAGTTGCTTGTGTGAGAACTGAGCCTGACCCGCAGACTGGATACTATTACGAGTAGCGTCCTGCTGCCGCCAAATCAAGCAGTTCATAACTTCCTCTTTCGGCACATTAAAAGCACGAGCATCAAACAGCGCACGATCAAAACGTGATACGTACAGTTCTGCTTGTTTCAAAGCGGCCTGATCTACACCATCAGGATCATTCGTACCTCCATCGTACCACCCAGCAATTCTACTTGCAGCCCATGCGTCACATAAAACGCCATTTCCACTTCCTGCCGGGTAACAATATGATCGTCAACCAACACATAATAGATTTCGTTATTCATGTTATTTTTCCTTTCTTGCCTTTGCCAATTCTCTTTGCCGCCAATACTCATGCTGCTCATTCTTTTGTAAATGCCAACATTGTTTTCCAAGACAGCCCTTACGCTTCATTTCCTTTACCGTCAATGATCCACAGTGAAGTTTACAATAAGCTGCTGGATTGTTTGGTCTACCACCAAAGATTGTCTTTTCCATTTGAATCACCTCATAAGCAGCTAAAATGTTTCAATAGCATATTTCCAAGACGATTTCCTTTACAATCGTAGACAACACCATAAGCATCTCCATCTGCATCCATCCAAATTGATAAACGATCAACCACATATCCATGTCCAACTGTAATTTGCGTTGGATTTGATTCACGAATTGAAATACAACGTACTGGTAACATAGCAATATTTTTCATTAATTTTTCCACCTTTCAATATTAATATTGTCATATACGGCTTCACTTTGATCTATCGGTATCAAATCCATTCTCATACCCTGATCGCTGTTGATTGCAATAAATTTCCCGTAACAATCTGCATTATAAGGATTTCTGTCTAAGTACCATAGGCCAAAGAAAATTCCAAAACACTTTGCTTCTCTGCACCAAAGAACAATACCATCATAATTTATTCCTTTTAGCTTAATGTAATCGCCAGTTCTGATTTCATTACCTTCACTATTCAAAAGTCTGGTCAGCGTTCCAATCCGCTCATTTTTACTGTGTCTTACCTGATACCGCTTTTTCCGCTCCATATAGCTTCTCCTTTGAGATTTACTTTTCAGTTTCATATACCTCAATGTGTGCGCAAAGTCCTTTGCATTTTTCATTCTCCTGCTCCACACGTTTTTCCGCTTTCTTTGCTAATCTATACACGGCGATAATATGATAATCGTCAACACAACCGCCACAAACAATGTATACTTGCATTTCTTACACCTCAATTTCTTTTTCAAATACAACCCAATTTTCCACGTCACAATCATCAAGAATAGTAGCTGCATCATCCAAAATACAAAAGTAATGCTCGTCAGTCTCTATATCTTTATTAAAATTCCAATCCTTAATCGCCTGATCCAACTGATCCTTTATATATGCCTGTGCCTTATCCTTGTCGGTAAAGACCTCAATGTTCGTGCCGTTGCCAAAATGGGTATTCCAACTATCAAGAACAATATACAATTTCATTTTCTAAACCTCCATTACATTTTATGTTCTGCAATTTTCCGCAAATGGTTTTTCTTTAACAGAAAGATATTAATATTTGCAACGTGCCGTAATTCCTCCAGTGCTGCTATAATGCGTTCTGTACGCTTCTGCTCAAACATACTCCGCTGTGCTGGATATTTTGGTTTGTAAAGGTACATTGATCCACTTGACCGATCCTGATATACAATGCTGGTCATTTTTCCACTTCCCCTTCGGTTACAATATCGGCCTCATGAACCACATAGGCTTTTCCACAAAGATGTTCCAACCATTTAATATGCTGTATGGTTTGCTTGTCGCTTGTTTTTATAATAATCCATCCACTTTTCATGAGGCTTATAAAATCGCTTTGATAATAATGATCGTATGTAAACATTGGATCAATGGAACGCAAAGTGATTTTATAACCATCGGAAACCTTATAATGACTTTCATCAATCTTACATTCTGTCCATGTTTCCTTATCGCCAGATACCATGCAAAATCCAAACGGCGTAACCATTTCAATCTTGCCCATTTGAGTAAAACAACGAAAGTTTTCAATACCTCCATTATCTTCAATCAATTTTTCCAGCCCATAAAAATCTTTCATTATACTTTCCGTCCTTTCTGGCATTGCTGCCTATACTCCATAATTAATACAGTCAAGCATTTCTTTCAAGCTGTCGATCTTGTGGTACTGCTCTTTTGTATAATTCTTATTGTGAGACTCCAGCCATTCCACAAGAGACTTAATATACAAGTACATATCGCTCCAGCTATCAAAAGAAAATCCACACGCTGCCAGCTTTTCATGATTGATTGCCAGTTTAATTTCATCTATATCCATCAATCCACCATCTTTTCCACAATAAGGACACAACTCTTTGTCTTTTCCTTCATCATAAATAATTTCATTCTGGTGGAATACTTTCATACAATGATTGCAACGAACCATATCTTCAAAATTCATTGACATTTTTCCAAACTCCTTTTTTATTAATGGGCTTCGCCATAGTAAATGTCTGGCCTACTGGTTACGTTATAAATCCAACTACCGTAACGAACAAGCAATGCGTCTTTACCATAAATCTTTTTCATTCCTGTAATGCTGCCTGTTACACTGAAATTCGGAAAATCACTTAATTTCAATCGCTGCTTATCTTTAACATACACTGTTTTGACTCTCATTTTTCCACCATCCTAATTAATGAATGACACGTACACACAACAAATCAATATCAGGATTGAAAAATGCTGCATGGTATTCATCCCAACTATTGAAAAACCCGTTATCAAAAACTCCGTTCTCTTTCCACTCTGCATAAATCTTTGCCATTTCAATTTCCTCCTATTTTATAATGCTCTCCGGGCAACCATTATCCAGCATCTCACGTTCAATTATTTCATCAGGATATGCGTCAATTTCTTTACCATCACTAAAGCGAATTTTCCACATTGGCAAACACTCTAAGTCTGCACCATCTTTATGTTCATTGTCATACTCTGGTACACGTCTGATAACTTCAAAGGATTTTCCAATATATTCTTTATAATCGTCACCCATTGACCAAAATCTTTTTGCAAATCCTTCAGCCTCATAACATTCAAAACAATCTTGAACAAATTCCTGTTCCCGTTCTTTGCTCATTTCATCACGGTATTCAGGATATTTTGTTTTCATTTCATCCCATGTCATTTTGTTTTCCTTTCTCCCCGTATAGCCAGATAGGACAGCTTTTCCGCTATGACTTATTCCTGCTTTTCTCCGTCCTCAATGGTAAGCTGCTCACCAGCTTCACCATGATTTTCCACTTCGGACTCCTGCAACGGCTCCTGATCCTGCTGATCTTGTGCGTCCTCAATCTTTTCTTCCGTTACATCGGTATCTTTCTGTACCTCTACACCAGCCAACTCCTGCATGATCCGCTGCCGTGTCTGAACTGCTCCGGGCTTTGCGCTGCCGCTACCGACAGTCTTGTTATAATCTTCAGAGGTGGAAGGATTGCCGCTAAAGAACGTCCGCAACGTCTGGTTGATCTCGTCCTGTGTAGTCTCTTCCTGTACTGCCAGATAGCAATAGTAAGCACAGCTAACAAAGTGCGTCCGTGTCTTAATCGTCCGAAGGATTTTCTTGTCCTCAACAGGATCAAGCATTTCAAGAAAAGCCTTATAAGCATCAAGGCCAGACTGGATTTTTCCGATAGTATCATCATCCGTCTGTACAGATTTTGCCCACTCACGGAAAGACTTTGTAGAGAAGTCCGGGCTTTCCACGGTTGCCATATGATAAAGCTGCATTGCGATGTTCTCATCAGTAAACCGCCGCTTGCCAGCAGCCGTAACAACATTCTGGATAGCGTCATGCGCTGCAAGCTGCTGGAACACTACCAAACAAGGCGTGTTTACTCTGGTCAACTCAACAGCCGTCAGAGGCTTTCCATTGTTCAACCGCCTAAAGAACTCCCTGATCTCCTGCTCCGTCATATCCTCATAGTAGTAAATCGTAAGGGAATACTCATTGATCCGATCCTGTACCCATTCGGGCAACTGGCTAAACGTCATTCCGCTAATGTCCTCCATATTTCCGTCATCGTCAAAAACAGGAGGTGTATTTGTGGAAAGTGCAAACTCGTCATTGAGAAATTCACAAATTGCATTGCTCCGCTGCTTGCCGTCAAGACTGTCATAAATCTTGTTCTCGTCACGTGTGAAATACATAGCGGGGATCGCATAACCGTAAACCATACTGTGAATAAGGAGAGACTTCTTTTCCACGTCCCACACAAGACCACGCTGCACTGCATTGTCAAAATTGACGTTTCCACGCTTCATCTGATTAACAAGAGTCTTTGCCGTCCACTGTACATTAAGTTTATTCATGATAATTCTCCTTTTAATTAATTGATTTTTGATAGCTTTTCCACTATGGATTATTTCTTAAATTTCCGCTTGCGCTTATCAAGAAGTTCTTGAAGTCTTGCCTTTTTACCTTTACGCTTGTCCGTTTCTCCTTTTTGAATCTGTGTAGCTTTTCCGCTTTCTAAAAGTTGCTGATTCATACCATTGTTTTTTGCATGTTGCCGCATTGTCTCTGAATATGTTTTTTCCGTTGTTCTTGCGCTGTGACATAATCCAAATTTTTCTTTGTATTCTGCTATGGTTAAATCATGATTTTCTTTTACATGACTTCCTAACCGCACAAACGATTTTCCGCAAATATGACATATCACTTTGCCCTGATCGTCATAAGCGATAGTTCCCGCCGCTGGAATATCGTGTATTTTTCCACCACCTTTGAAATATTTATAACAGCTTTGACATAACCCTCTGTAATGCCTATTAATAGGTTTTCCGCATTGTGGGCAATTCATATTTAGTAATCCTCCGCATAGTAGTCCGATAACTTTACAAAATATCTACCAGCATAGAAGAATGACTTTTTATGATCGCTTTCCATACAAACCTCAATACAGGGAACACCACAAATTATGTATTTCATTATTCACCACCTATTAACTATTCTGTTATTCTGTTTCCTCCAGAAGCCTCCCATACATTGAAAGATGCAATCATCAATCCGCAATAGATGAACGTTGACGGAAAAATCTCTTCCAATGGAGCACCGCAATCTGACGCTCCAGCCTTACCTAAAATCAGGAAAAAGAATATTACTGTTGCCATCCTGAAATAGTGCGTACAATCTTTTCACGCTTTTCCGCTTTGCGCTCCCATTCCTCCCATTCCTCCCATTCTTTATCTGTGTATTCCACTTTTTTACCTCCTTAATATACAGGCCATTTCATTGTCTGTAATGCCTGTTGCTTTTCCGCTTTGCCATTCTCCGTTAAGCTGTTATCATCCATAAAAGCAGCAACTTCACCGAAGGAAATTTCCGGGATCATATCAGACAGCCATTGTACAAACTGATCCTTGCTAACTTGTTTGTGCTTGTGTCCATAGTTAATCAAATTTTCCACAAGCTGACGCAACATATAATTTTCCATGCCGTTAAATTCCTTCTCCAGATAAGCCATAAATTTTTCCGCATTAAATCCTTTTTCCATTTTAGTTTCCCTTCTCCGATATGCGGCTTATTTTGAAATTTCGTATATTTCAATATATGCGTTCAGTCCTTTACATTCTTTGTTTTCCAGTTCAACACGTTTTTCCGCTTTCTTCAATGATCTGTATACGGCAATAATGTGATAATCGTCAACACAACCACCGCAAACAATATATATTTGCATATTTTCCTCCTTGATTTTTCCGCTATGGTCAAGCTACATTATAAATAGGTACGCTTTTCGATCCAGCATACTTATAAAGTACAATGTCCTCCAGGTTTTCCGCTCCCGCCACTTCTGCCAGTTCCTTTTTAATACCTTCATCATTCCACGAAACACAATAACAAGAGCAACCGTCAATTTCCTCAGGGCTTGTCGGCTCTGTATCCCCCTCATGTATAATCCATTCCGAACCAGTATTGAAATACATTGTTTCAAAGGCTTCAAGGCTTTCTTTTGTCCAATATTTAACGGGATAATAAACGGTATTCCACTCACTTTGACAGCAGCCGTGAATTTGCCTATAGTCCCATTCTTCTCCTGTCACAATGGAAAGAACGTCAACCAAAATCTGATCCTCTTCACTGTTATGGCAATCGCTATACTTCAAAACAAGTTGCTTCAGCATTCCGATCTGCTGTGTGCCATAGGCTTTTCCATCGTCTCGCCACAACTGGTTATTAATGGCCTCTGTGACTGTACTATAAATCGAATAGCCGCTTTTTTCTGTAATTGCTTCAATATCCTCTGCCAGTTCTCCAGCGTCAAGGCATTCTTTTACCCTGTCAAATACGCTGCTTGTGCGGCTCTGATAGTCTTTATTCCCCCATACGTTGATATACTCCACGCCGTTTCCGTCATCGTCAAAAATCCTGCTATCCTGAAATTGCGGCTCAATCTGCCTTGCGTATATTTTCATTACGTTGCCCTCCGTCCATAATCTTTTTTTGTGATTTTTCCGCTTGCGTCACGCTCCAATAAATAAAGAGGACTATCAATAGATATATAAGTATTCTCTTTATCAATTAAAACTTCCTCTTGTCGTAACATAACGCTTTTGAAATTTCCGCTAACTGCTAATTTCTTTTGTTGTTTTTCCGCATTTTTGCGCCTTTTATATTCTCTATGAAATGTTGCCCAACCTCCACAAATAGGAAAACCAATTACACTATAAACAATCATGATTTTCCTCCATATCGTCAAAAATGATTTTTCCAATTTTGCCATTTTCACACTTGATTTTAATGACAGATTTTCCACATTCTGTAACTACCTCATAAGAAATATTTTCATATTCCAGATTAGATAGAATATCATTAAATATTTTCTGAAACATATGTAACCTCCTTTTACTTTTCCGCTTAACATGGAATAGCAGCATATAGCGGCTCTTTTGTGCGTCTGTCTTGTAATTCAAAAATATTACCGTCATTAATAACCGCCATTCTTCCACGCTTGCACACAATCCCTAATTTATGAAGGGCATATAGAAAAGCCCGCTTTTCGTCTGTTGCGTTTGTCTTAAATTCGCCAATTTTAATTGAATCATTCCACGTCCAACCGCCTTCAGCCTCGGTCCATGCGTCAATCTGTCTAATTTCAAACTTTGCCATTTTTACAGCCTCCAATTTAATCAATAAAGTTTTCTCTGCCTATATATTCTCCTGCTGCATAGTCTTGATCCGTATAACTTGAATACCATGTTAAATCGCCATGTTTTTCCTGTAGGTCAATCAACTGTTGCATACAATCCTCTTCATCATTACCGCCCACTGTAACGGTAAAACCGTCCTCATATTCACCGCATATTCTCCACGGCTCATAAATACAACTGTCAATATCAGAAATGGTATTGTTATAAATCATGTTTTTCCTCCGTAACTTTTTCAATCTTGAAAACATGGTTTTCGTATTTTACCGTTTTTCCGCTTTGTATTTTTGTCAATAAGCACATATAATAAGACAATGTTTCCTCTTGACGTGGAAAGTTTAATTCATTGGTTTTAATGATAGCCTGAATATACTTGTATGCTTCGGAAATATTTCCAGCCAGTGCTTCAAACTCAACATTGCAAACCTTATATATAACTTTAATCATTTTCCGTTCTCCTTAAAATGTAACCCTATCATATTGCCGTTGTGTAATTTCTCCGCTTTTACATAGGGAGTCAATAAAACAACTCCACTCAAATTGTACCTTGCAATAGTCCGCTTTTCTGGCCTTCAGATATGCCCCACGATCCCCATTATAGCAAGTCTCAATAAAAGCCTTTTTAATATCAATAGTCCGCATTTTTCCGCCCTCCATAAATCAATAATAGCAACGTTTTTGTAAAAATTCTTTTCCGGGCAATGGTAACAGGAAGTCTCCGCTTAAACCGTTTTTCCCGCTTTTACGTCCTCCCGCCAGCTTGTAACTTCATCAATAACAGGCTGAAGGGCTTCTTCCAATGTGTAACCGTATTTTGCAAGGTACTTTTTCAGTTGGTCACTTGTGCAAGTGTATTTCTTGTTTCCCGTTTCATTTTCAATATAGCCGTTTGTCATTTCCACAAAAGCAGCCCATACCAGAGAACGGATCGAACGGCGGGAATTTTCCAGATTTACAAGTAACATACTTTTCCCGTTGCCGCCGTTTGTGTGTCGTTGCACAATGTCCAACTGATCCCGCACACTATCCCGGAAATAGCCGATATTAAGCCGCATATTTCCAGTATTAAGGAAATAACTGTCAAGCGTGTCAAAAGTCAATTTTTGATTTGTCATAGTAAAAACCTCCGTTATTTTTCCGTTTGTGGTTTATAGCTTCATGGAATAGGGCTTTTTGTTGCGGAAAACCCTTTAGAAAACCGCTTATTTTACGCCGTCAACTTTCCCACAAATTCCTCCAGCAATGCGGCAACGCCGTTTTGCATATCGTCCACGCTCAAGGTATAATCTTCAATAATCGCAAGGGCTTTTCTGTCGTACTCACGGCACAAGTTATAATTTGTTTTACGCCCAATGGGGGAATAACCCGTGGAAATAATCACGTTTCCCACGCTGTAATAATCGCAAGCCCAACCTTCGGCCCTTGCACTATAGGCGAACGGATCAACAAACCGCAAAAGGTTTTGGAGGTTACAATATCCCACGCAATAAACCGGATCGCCCATTTCCCGGATTGCCTTTTTTGTTGTCTTGTATTTCATGACTTTCTCCTTCTCCCCGTTTTGCCGATAGGACAGCGCAAATTATAAATATTGTTATTTGTTAGGTTCTCATTACCTGATCTAAATAAATCCGCATATTCCCCGCTCTAAAATATGCCCTTCCTGCTGCTGTTTCGTTAATTCTGGCTTCATGCCATTTTTGCAATGGATGATCTACAATGGAAACTCTCCACATAATACGAGGATCATAGCCTTCTTTAATATGAATTTCAATACAAGCACAATTTGTTAGGCTATAAACGCCGTGAACGTCAATATTTTGAGTTTTCATTATTTTACCTCCGTAAATTTACGTATGTACATATGAGATTTTACTTCTTCTTTATTATCGCCTGTAATGCTGTGAATGTCGGTTAAATATACTCCAATGATATAAAATCCGTTTGTGGCCTCCGCTACAATGTTAATCCACACGTCAAAATCACGGGATTCTTCACTATACCAATTATAAACCCGCTGATTTTTGGCAAAAGTAGCTTTTGCCTCATAGATTTTGGTACACGTATTTCCCCAGCCACACGCAACTTCAACGGCCATTTTCGCAGCGTCCACAATAGGAAATTCGTCCTCTTTCATGTCGGCAAGAAAACGGCGCACAAGGGGAGCTTCTTCAAGCGTGATATATCGCTTGTATTCCTTTTCAAGTGTAACTTTCATTTTTTCACCTCTATAATTTTTATTGTGGTTTAGTGGTTTATAGGTATATGGGATCGGGCTTTTTGTACTGGAAAACCCGCCAGAAAACCAGTTGTTTTTTTAATCCTCTACCATGTAAAAACACTAAATCAATAGTTGTTTTATGGCTTCTATCCAATGGACGGATTAAAAACGGTTTAGCTTTTAATTATCGCAGATTGCTATAACTGCCTTCTTGATCTGCTATGCTCCAATAGCCCGGTAAATGCTGGAAAGTGTGTCCACGTTAGCGGACAAAATCAGATTTTCACGAAAATAAAGAAATTAGGATCGTACCATTCAGCTTCACAACATTCTTGATCGTGTGATACACCAACAAACCCGGAAAAGCCTAAACGCTTCAGTTGATGAAGAACTTTATCAAAATTCTTCAATTCAACGCCGATAACGTCAATTAATCCGGCTTTTTCACTAATAATGGTATAACCCTTTTCGCCATAGTCAAGCACAACTTCAAGTTGTGCAATGCGTTTACCGTGGTCATAAATACCACGATAGCAAAAACCATTTTGAAACTTTTTAGCAAGTTCAATATTGGTTTTGCCGTCAAGTGATAATTCAAGATACATTTTTAACCTCCATACGTTAGCATGAATTTAGAAATATTGTTTGTGGCCTCATTAAATCCCCCCAATTCCTCACTATGCCATTGACGGTATTTCAACCGCCAGAGTGGTAAACTTCCTTATATTAAGGAAGGCCAGCCGTGGGACACGTCAACCACATTTTTAAGCCTATATAACAGGGGATCAACAGCCTATTTAATTTTCAAGGTTCACGCCCTGACCATGCTTCCCGCCTTGCGTGTGCCTCCTTCAGACTGTAGCGGGCTTGTGTTTCGTTGTTTGGTATGGTTAGAGTATATAACAACATTTCTAATTTGTCAACGGATTCTTTGCTTCAAAACTGCACAAAAAACAACGGATGATTTTGTGCAAAATTATAAATATTGTTATTATGGTATTTGTACCAGTACCGGCAAAAGGCGGTATAGTGTGCGATTGCTTATATACGGTTTTTAAAGGCCGCTAACGGCGTTTTGTGGCGGCGGTAGTATCTCTATATTGCTTTGTGTTGGCGTGGCCTGTAGGGCTTTACAAGGCGATTTGTGACGGTTCGTGTCTGATAGTTATTTGTAGGTTTGGGCCGCTGTCGTTCTGGTGGTGTAGTTTGTGGGCGGGATCGTTGGTGTGGAAATGGGCTGATAGTTGTTTGAGTTGGTGGGCGGTTTGGTGTGGTGGATGGTGTGATCTGGTGTGTGGGATATGGGGAGGACGAAACCGAAACGAAAACCGCCCTAAAAAACGATTGATTCAGGCAACAGGGGATAAAGCCGCACAAGCTGGACACGCTGCGTCTTGCCTGTGTGCTGCTGGCCTCCGGGTCAATCCTCCCGCCGTCCTGCTCCGTCTGGCTGCTGTCTGGTGTTTGTTCGGTTTTTGGTGTATGCCGAACAAACCCGCCAAAATGGGAACAAACCACGCCGAAACACTCCCGCCGATCCCGTCCGCCCTCCGTGGGGCATGGTTTACATTTTGAACGCTTTTCATTTTTGCCAAAAAGGTAAAGTACACCTACTCAACATCCAAACCGCAATTTGCTATCGGAATTGTCATCGTAGAAGATTCCTAAAACGGGATAAAAGTATCCAGTTACGAATTTGAACAGGCCACCATAATTTCACTTTCTGATCTAAAGTTGTGTCGATGAAACTTCCTAAAATGGGGAATTTGTGTCCCGACTAATTCGATAACCACAAAATATATGCACAAATTCAATTCGCAAAACAGCAATTTGAAGTTGACATTTAAGCCAAAATCGGTTATACTAATAATAGAGATTCACCCCAAAATAGGCTGGTTTTCATTTTTGAGCAAATAACAGTATTTATAATTATTTTGGAGGGCTTTGCGATGAACAACAAAAAAGCTATCAATGCTGGTGAAATGACAATTACCTTTTCTCCTGAACTGGAACAGATGCTTGGGCGACTGATGCAAGAAAAAACAGCAGCCACACAAAAGGTAGCTGCTCCTATCATGGATCAGGACTATGTAGAACGTGACCATTGTAATCACAATCCTACTGATCCTATTCGTTCGCTGGATGATATTGAGCGGCTGAAGAATTACTTCTTAAATCGTAAAGGCTGGATGAATAATAACATCCGGGACTACGCCTATTTTGTGTTTTCTTTGAATATGTGCAGACGGGCGGGGGATATATTAGCACTCCATGTATATGACATTCTGAATCCAGATGGGTCTTTTAAAACACACGTGACATTCGACCATGAGCAAAAGACCGGGAAGAAGTCTATTGTGTTGTTGAATACTAAGGCCAGAGATGCACTGACTTTATATTTCAATACTCTTGGTCAGTACAAAATGTCTGATTGGCTATTCCCGAATGGGAAGAAACCGACAGAGCCTATGTCAGTGGATGGAATGCGGCGTATGCTCCAGAGAGCAGCTAAAGCACTGAACATTGATATGCACATGGGGACACACTCGCTGCGTAAAACTAATCCTTATCACATGATCTCTACAAGTACAGATACACAGGATGAAGTAATGGTATCGCAGTTTTTACAACATAGTAATATTAGAACTACCTATCATTATATAAAGCGGGATCAGTCTGAAATGGATGCTTTTATTGAGAGTCACGGGCTTTAATCGGCGGGAGGTAGGATTTCAGCTTGCCAACACCTACGGCGTTGCCTTCGCTGTCATTCACTTGCCTACGGCAAGTTCATGAAATAATACAACTGTGTTTGATAGTTGCCCTCCAGAAAAAAGTCTTGGAACAGTCCCAATTTGGCTTGCTTCTGCGGGATTCCTGTATGCACCAAAAGGCCATAATATTATATATATTTAATTATGGCTAAAAAGTGCATAGCAAAAATCGCTGAATCCATTGTGCCGCAACGGTTTCAAGGATTTTCGGGTGGATAGCAACTTCGGCAATTTTGAAAGGAGTGTAAAAAATCGAGAAACGTGAAGTTCGACTAAAGCGTGGGACTTACAATGAAAGTGTGCTTGTAGATAAGGTTTGTTCTGAGGCGCAGCGGCGATCCTATCACCGAAAAGAAAAGTTTGCCAGCGGCAAATATCAAAGTATGTTCTTGGACACGTTGGCAAGGTACTGTGATTATGAGTATGACGTAACGACCAAAAAATACACAGTGCTGGAGGTGTACAAGTATCCAAAGTCATTGTATGATTCCAAAATACACAAAGGCATTTACCAATATCTTGCGCCACTGATTCTGTATGAAGTCCTTTTTGGTGAGGGGTATAAGGATCGTAAGGCAGTAATTACATCTATAGATTTAGCACAAGTAGTAAGCATGGTAAATTCCAATTATACCAAGATGAAATATAATCAGGATTCAGTAGTTATTGATATGGACTTTGATGCAAATATTCTTTCAGAGTATTTCAACAAGGCTGACAATCGAATTGATGATTATATTCGGCGGTGCATTAAGTATCTGGCAGCAATGAATTGTGTGATTTACAATGAGACACATATGATTGGTGTTATGCCTACAACGGCAGAGATTGAAAATGGACATATCATTGTTGAGCAAGCGGAGATCAGAAAAGCTACAGATGATGAAATGAAGTTGTATTCAAAATTGGTTGAAAAGGCCAGCCGCAAAGCTAAAATTTTATCTGATAGTGAAAAGTGGTATGGGAAGAAAGCATTGCGTTACAATACTGAGTTGACACGTATGATGAAAGAACATGGGATTTTATTTGTATGTCGTGCTTTTGAATTGTGGCGTGTTGATGAAGAACAGTGTAAAAATATTTTGCGCAGTTTTAATGAAAAAACTATTGATCAGCGGCGGCAAGAGATTGGCGTAGTGCTAAAAGCCATTATGGATACCAATGCAGAAAAACGTCTGGAAAAGAATGAAGCATTGGGCAGTAACTACATAGAACAGTTTAAGCGATTGTCTGATATTACTTTGCTATATGGAGCAGATGATGTGATAAAAATGTTACCGTCTGTTCAGGAGAAAGATTACCAAGATACTATGAAAGAGCGATATGGATATGAAGTAGAATATGGGACAGGGGGGAAACGTGATGGAACTGATTGATCGTGCTGCTGTTTATGAGGATATGATGTATGCAATGTGTGGTACGGGGTTTCAGGCCAATGCGCTATCGGTAATTAATAGGCAGCAGGAAATAGAAGCTATACCTGTTCATTACGGACAATGGGTTAAACAATATCGGTCTGGCGTATCAGTAGCCAGTGGTGTTGTATCAAGCTGTTGTGATATGTGGAATGAGCGAAAAACTAAGTATTGTCCTCATTGTGGGGCAACAATGAATTTGGAGGAAAAAGATAATGGAACTTAGTAAAGTACAGCAAGAAGCTGTAAATTTTTATGAAGGGTGCTGTAATGTAATTGCTTCTGCGGGTAGTGGAAAAACCCGTGTGCTTGTTACTCGAATTGTAAAACTGATTGAGGACTATGACGTTGATCCCGGAAATATTTTAGCGATTACTTTTAGCAAGAAAGCAAAAGAGAATATGGTAGAACGGCTTGCAAAAATGATTCCGGGTTATGTAAAGTTCATCAATGTTGAAACTTTTCATTCTTTTGGATTCCGTATTGTTCGGAAGTTCAACAGAGAAGATTTTGAGATTTTGGATGCAGATTGGAAAAAAGTTAAAATTATTGAGGAAATTTTGCAACATTATTTTAGAGAGAAAGAGCCTGATGGACAAGAAATCGCAGATATTCTAAGTTATATTTCAATTCAAAAGAACCAGATGAAAAAGCCAGATACTTCTACAAAGTTTGGAAAAGTCTATAAGTATTATGAGAAATACAAGGCAGAACATAATCAGTTGGATTTTGACGATATGCTGGTAAAGTGCTATGAGATTTTGAACACTAATGAGGATGGCCTTCGTTATTGTCAGGAGCAGTATCAGTTTATTTTGGCTGATGAGATGCAGGACACAAATGCTGTTCAGTATGAAATTATCAGACTAATTGGCGCAAGGCATAAAAATGTTTTTGTTGTTGATGATCCACTTCAGAATATTTTTATGTGGCGGGGTAGTGATAACAAGTTTGTAATGAACTTTGATGAGGACTGGCCTAATGCAAAGATTATTCACCTAAACAAGAATTATCGGAGTAGTCAAGATATTGTAGCAGCGGCAAATCATTTTGCTGAATGTATTCCAGAATCGAAGCATCGACATTATGTAGAAAGTATTGCAGATAAGAAAAAGTTTGAAGAGCCACAGTATACCAGGTATGATGATGAAAGTGCAGAAGCAAATGGGATTGCGAAAAAGATTCAGACATATATTGAAGCAGGATATGATTACAAAGACATTGCAATTCTAACCCGAACAAATGCTCAGTTGCAGAATTTTGAAACGGCATTGTATCGAAGTGAAATTCCGTATTCGATTGTAGATGGTATGTCGTTTATTGATCGCCGTGAGATTAAGATTGTTTTGTCGTATTTGCGGTTAGTTTGTGACATAAATGACGATGAAGCATTTGAGTATATTTATAATCGGCCTAATCGTTATCTTGGTCAATCATTTTTACAGGAAGTTAAACGTACTGCCAGAAAAGAAAAAATGTCTCTTTATTGTGCCATGTTCAGAGTAAGTAGAACTAATTGGAAAGTAAAAAATAGCGTAAATAGTATTCATGCAACGATCAAGTCAATTAGTGAGTCAAAGTATAAAACAGTTGCAGATATGATTGCTGATCTGCGGGAAACGTTGAATCTGGATTCTTATGTTTCAAAGGATTTGTGTGACAACGATGATAGCCGCACTGATAACTTGAATACGCTTCAGCGTATGGCCTCGAATTACAATGATACAAAGCGGTTTATTTCCTTTATGATGAAATTTTCAAAGGAGAAAAAACATGATCCTAATTCCGTCCAGCTTATGACGATTCATAAGTCTAAGGGACTTGAGTTTCCGATTGTTTTTGTTGCTGGAGTTAATCAAGGATTGTTGCCTCATGAGAAAAGCGAAAACATTGATGAGGAAAAGCGACTTATGTATGTTGCAATTACGAGAGCAGAAAAAATCTTAAATATTTCTTCTACGTATTCTTATAATGGCAAAGATGCTATGGAAAGTGAATTTGTAGCAGCTATTTTTAACTAAATAACAACATTTATAATTACAAAGGAGGAATATTATGTGAATAGGAGTGTTTTGTTAATATGGAAACTGAAAAGTATACGTGCTTAGATTGTATTTGGCATGACCAATGTGAAAGTGATGAACCTTGCGACTTTTTTGATAGAGGACAAAGTGTTTTAGACTTAGAGGATACCGAAATTGAAAAAAATATTGAATCTGGTCGCAAAGAATATGGTCAGGCATATCAAAAATATATTCAAGAGTTTAGCGATGGGAATAAGGAGTGATTAAATGATCTATCTTGATAATGCTGCAACTACTAAAATTTCCAGAGATGCTTTTGAAGCTGCTTGTTGGGCAATTCATGATTGTTATGGAAATCCAAGTAGTTTGCATAAGGCGGGAACTGAAGCAGCACAGATGGTTGCGAAGGCCAGAAAACAAATCGCAAGATGTATAGGCGCAATGGATGATGAAATAGTTTTTACTGCTGGTGGTAGTGAAAGTGATAATTTAGCTTTGCGTGGTATTGCACCTTATTTGAAAGAGAACGGCAAGACAACAATTATCACAAGCCAGATTGAGCATCATGCAGTTCTTAATACTTGTAAGGTTCTTGAAAAGGATGGATTTAAAGTTATTTATATGCCAGTTGATGAGGATGGACGAGTAGATATTGAAGAATTGGAACGTGTTATGAAAATTTTCAAGGATACCCTTGGCCTTGTTTCAATTATGGCAGTTAATAATGAAATTGGTTCTATTCAGCTTATTGATGACATTGGCGATCTTTGTCAGGAATATGGTGTACTTTTTATGACAGATGCAGTTCAGGCATTGGGACATATTCATTTGGATGTAAATACAAGCCATATTGATTTGATGGCAATGTCTGGTCATAAGATTCATGCAATGAAGGGAATTGGCGCATTGTATGTGAGGCGTGGTATTAAGTTGGAGCCTGTTATTACAGGCGGAGGCCAAGAGAATCATCTTCGGGCAGGAACAGAAAATGTTCCGGGGATCGTGTCTATGGGTGAGGCTGCGGAAAAAATTATAAAGAATATTGATGCAGATAGAGCCTATTATGAACATTTGCGAAAGCTGTTTTTGGGTGAGTTAGATCGGCTTGGTGTCAATTATGTTGTGAATTGTTCTGGCGGTGTACCAAATATTATTAGTTTAACTTTGCCAAAGTGTGAGAGTGAAGCAATGTTGCTATTGCTAAATGAGAAAGACATTTGTGTGTCTGCTGGGTCTGCTTGTACTGCTGGTTCTCTTGATCCATCTCATGTTTTAAAGGCATTGTATCTTGATGATCAGGATGCAAGCTGTACTATCAGAATTTCTATGGGAGCAAATAATTGTAGTGATGATATGATAAAAACTGCTAATGCGATTTTTGAAAGTGTGCAGCAGCTTCAGGCGATGATGTGATGGAACAAGAAATATGGGCTGGTGCTTGGTATGATGGCATAGATTATTCTTGGCGTTTTGAAGTATCGACATGGGGTAGGATTCGGAACGCCAAGACTAAGCGAGTATATGCGCTTCATGCTGGAACAAATGAGTATTTACAAATTTGCACCTCAGTTTGTGGAAAGAATAAGAATATTAGAGTACATAGATGTGTAGCAGAAACATTTATTCCCAATCCAGATCATCTTGAAATTGTAAATCATAGGGATGGAAATAAGAGGAACAACCAGTTATCAAATCTTGAATGGTGTTCACGAGAATATAACTACGAACACGCAATGGATATGGAACTGATTAATCCGATTCATACATGGAAGTTTGCGTCTGATTCACATTATGGTCAATATCGTGGCAGTAATAATGGAATGGCAAAACTAACCGAGGAAGATGTTAGATATATTCGTGAACATTACATTCCTAAAGGCAAAGGGCAACAATGTAATCGTAAGCAATTAGCTGACCATTTTAGAGTAAGTGTTGGACTTATTTCAAGAATTGTTAAAAATCAGATTTGGACGCATATTTAGGAGGTTGTATGACAGCAGAAAACACATTGCAATGGATGATGGATTTTTATTCTGACTTATTTCCAACAAGGCAACGATGTTTAGATCATTTGTTTTGTACTATTGGAAATGGGTATGAATGGGTAAATGGAGAATTGGTTTGTGAAGATTTTCTAAGCAAAAGATATGTTATGGTTGAGCAAATTGAACGGGCTAAAGCATGGCATGAAGATTTATACGAGCAACATAGAAAAATTGAACTTGAATTAGCCAAAAAGCATCCCGATCACAAACCAAATCCTAAATATTTTCATCATTGGTATCCATTATGTAAGAAATATTCGTTTTTGTATAATTACCCGTCAGACATTAAACCAGATTGGTTTAAACTTTTGAATGAATGTAAAGAAATGCTTATTGCAGATGGAATCGAAGTTTGAAAGGAGAATCTTTATTGGATAAATTTTATACAGTCAACGAGGGATCATCACTATATGATGATTATTGGGCTTGGAAGAATTGCCTTGTACCAAATAAAAAGATAGTAGATGATTTCTTTAAAGAATTTGGAATTGAAGCAGACTTGTATTGTCAAAATTCTACGGTAATTGGAATTGTGCCAACTGAAAATGATAAGATTAAGTTTGCAAAACAACTTTGCTCAAAAGAGACAGATGAAGGACTTCGGTTCTTTTTGAAAAATTCTGCTATTAACAAGGAATGGGTAAAACGTGCTGTTGGTTTGAAGAATGTTCATAAACCTTCTCCTGCATGGCTCAATAAATATATGGGACGAAGTTCAAGTCGTTTGTTTGATCATAATGGTATTTTGTATTGTTCTTTTAGTGCTAATCAAATTGAAATGCCATCTGATGTATTTACTGAAATCAAAGGCAGCGAATTTTATAAAGTTATGGAGGAAATTGAAAATGGTAAAACTGATTAATGGTGATTTGCTGGAGGCCAAGGAAACTTATATTGCTCATCAAGTAAATTGTTATGGAGCAATGGGACGTGGGGTTGCTTTACAGATTAAAAACAAGTATCCCGATGTATACCGCCGTTATCATGAATACTGTGAAGATCATAGAGCGAAGAATCTTCTTGGGCGGATGCTGATTGTTCCTGCGGATAATGGTAAGGTAATTTGTAATCTGTTTGGACAAGAACGGTTTGGGTATGGGAAACAGTATACCGACATTGCTGCGCTTAGTAAGGCTATGAGCAGCTTGGCAGATATTGTACCCACATCTGAGGCTATTGCTATGCCGTATCAGATTGGATGTGGTCATGGCGGTGCTGACTGGAATATTGTTCACCAGCTTATTCAGGATATTTTTAAGAAGCATACAGTAGTGCTTTATAAACGATAATAGCAATATTTATAATTATATGGGGGTGGTTTAGTTGCTGAAATGTAAAATCTGCGGTAGAGAAATTGAAAAAAGTCAGTATCTTGGTGATGTTCTTTGTAGTGATAAGTGCTTTACAATTAATTTTTGGCGTGAAATCATTGCCGAAAAAGATAAACACATTGTTATTCATGGAGAATGTTATTGTGATGGAGGGGAAAATGCCCCCGGAGCCTTTCGTGGATTTTCTGGTCGTAGATTCTGGATCAGATTCAAGGATGGTTCGACATTGACTACAAACAATTTATGGTATCAAGGGAAGATTCCAGATGAATTTCGTGATGAACTTCCTGATACAGCAGAGTTCTATACGCCAGATCATATTAAGTTTGCAAATAGTCTTAAAAATCCATTTTGAACGGAGGGATTAAATGCTTGAAAGCGGCGTTCACATTCCATCATTAGACGGGAAAGATATTTACATATCAAATAGCTATTTAGTTCCCAAGGTGAATGATAAGGGATTGAAAATTGGATATAAGCTGCGAGATCAGAATGGTGATTTGAATTTAAAGAGATTTATCAATACGCTTGATTATAGTCTGGATTTGATTAAGATGCAGGAAGTATATGAAAGTGTATATCGGCGGAGAGATTTTTCATTTAATAAGAATGGCAAAGATTATACGCAGAGAGTAATCAATGTGACTTTTAAATACAACAACAAAGCATTCAATAGAATTCGGAACGGTGTTTATGTCAAATTTGGTTATGCTTATGAAGATTTGTTATTCAAAGATTGTATTGCAATGCAGGACGGAGTTTTAGTTGGCATTGAAGTTGATATACAAGTGGAGAATCCTGTACCTAATGATGTTCTTGGGAAGTGCTTTTATTATGAAGATGGAATGTATAAGGCCAAATCTAATATTCCAATTCTTAATAGTGTTGCTAACATTCGAGAAGAACTTTATAAAAATGGTTTTCTTTGTGATGGAATTAGGTATGTACGATTCAAACGGAGTGCTGGTTCAAGTCGTGTAGGAAAGTGTCTTTTTATTGATGAAAGACTTTATCGACAAATGCACAAGTGGGAAATGTGTGGCATTAAAGTGAAAAGGGGACAAGACATTGATCTTGCTGCGTTGGAGCCATACATCGCTTTAACATTAAGTAGTATTATTGATACAATTCAAATTCATCCTGAAAACATTCTGGTAGTAAAAGATTATAAGAGTGTTTTTAGGGATAGGGTTGTAGCAACACGGTTTGTTGATGGTAGACTGGTATCCAAGGTTGAGGATGTAGAAATCGGTAATAGCATTTGGGATGGTCAGTCCCTTATGGATCGAAGCGTATTTCTGGATTTTCAAAAGCAACAGCAGAAAACTAATCCTGATGTACGTGAACATGGTATGCTCTTGCTTCGTGCCAGATTTTTCAAGTCGTGTTGTTTTAATGCCAATATCCAACAGTGGTTTTCGGATAATGGTATAACCGATGTAGGCCAGTTGAACGGTGTAACTACAGCTAAAAGAATTGAAGATATTAAGTTGATTACTACTCTAAGTTCAATTAAATATGTGAAATTTGGGAAGTTAGAAGATTGGCTTAATACTTTGGAGTCTACGTTTGGTGTAGTAAAGCATGAAAAGCCGACACATTTTTTTAATGGACGCATGGTGCAGACTCATTATCAGTTATTGAATACTTTGCAGATGACATATGATGAAGTTGAACGATTGGTAAAACCGTCTTTGGATTATGCAAGAATGATTAAAATTGATATTGCTGTAATGCGGCATCAGATTGGGTATCAATATCAGAGTTTTAATGAGGATTTTTACAACAAAGCAATTACATCTAAAAACGACATAATATACAGAATGCTTGGGCTTACAGACAAGTTTGCTGAAACAAAGATATATCAACAGTTTAGAGATGATCTTGTAAAATCTTTTATAAAAAATCTGAGATTGGGCCATTTGCTTGTGCAGGGTAATTACAGTACCATTTGTGGAAATCCGATTGAAATGCTTAAACAGGCTATTGGAGTGTTTGATGGCAGTTCTGTTATAGAAAAGGGGACGGTTCATAGTACACGTTTTGAAAATCATAAAGAATTACTTGGTTCTCGAAGTCCACACGTGACTATGGGGAACATACTTGTTACTCGAAATGTGTTGCGTTCAGAAATTAATAGATATATGAATCCTACAAAAGAGATCGTATATATCAATAGTATTAATGAAAATATCTTGGAACGGTTATCTGGAGCAGATTTTGATAGTGATACTGTTATGCTTACAGATAATGAGATACTGGTTCAAGCAGCCAAGCGAAATTATGATCGTTTTCCTGTTCCAACAAAATTAGTTGAATCCGAAACTCGGCAAAGAAAATACACAGACATTGATAAAGCTGATTTGGATATAAAAACGAGTATTAATAAAATTGGCGAGATCATTAATCTTTCGCAGGAGTTGAATTCTATTCTTTGGGATCGTCTATATCATGGAGCCAGTATTGATAGTGTTATGGAACTATATTGTGACATTGCACAGTTGGATGTTATGAGTAATCTGGAGATTGATTCAGCAAAGAGGGAAAATCCTGCCGATAATACTTTTGAGTTACAATGTTTAAAGAAAAAGTATGATTTACGTGATAAGAAAGGTAGACATATAAGACCGCTATTTTTTAGATATATTGATGGTTATAAGGGTTATCGTGATGGATATTACATTTATGTAGAAGAAGATGGAGAATATGTTAAACAAGGAGTTGTGGAAAGTTATAAAGAAGCAAAAAAATTGAAAGACAATGAAAATGTTACCGTAGAACGTGGGAGAATGACATATAAGAAACATGAAACAAGTATGGATTATTTAGAACTCTGTATTAATAGATTTAGAAACGTTAGGTCAAAAAATGGTAGTAAAATCGAAGGATTACCCTTTAGTTCGTGCTTGATACCAGCATATAAATTAAATGGACAAGTAAGATCATATCAAGTAAAAAGAATTATTGATTGTGCAAATGAGTTTAAACAAAGTTGCAATGATATTTGGAATAGCGAAGAATTATCATTGTCAGAAAAACGAAAAATAGCAGACTGTTTAAAAGATGAATGTGTTCGATATATAAACTCAATGACACTTGATTTAAAAACAATGAGGCATTTGTTAGCTGTGATTGAGTCAAAAGAATTGTCGAAAATATCTAAATTCTTGTTCTATGTATGTTTTCAATCAAAAGACGGGCAGTTTTATGATTTGTTAGAGCAAAGCAGAACTCAAATATGCAAGTTAAAAGAGTCAGCGGATGGAAATATACACATTTATGATTTCACTTATTCCCTTGAACTCGTTCAAAATTCGCAAAAATGGGGGTAAATTTTGATACTTCGTTTTTTGTTAGGCTTTAGAATTTCCCCATTTTGGGGAGATTCTAAGGAAAATTTAAAAAAGATAAGGGAAGGATAACTCTAACCCAAAAATTTATTGTAAAGGACTGAATATTTTGATTTCTATTACTAAGGCAGAATCGGAGCGTGTGCGTGAGGTGTTCCCTCGTGCGGAGATTGTAAGAACCTGTATCCAGAAAAGCAAGCGGCATCACTATTATCTGCCAGAGGCCGAAAAGTATTTGCGGTTGATTGTTGATAGTAACTATGCGGCAGCTTCAATCTGTAAGCAGATTGACAAGGAACGTGAGCGCAATAAGCGCAGATACCGTCATTGATGGAGGTAAGTTTATGAGCAAACGTGGATTTTATGATATTGATTGCAGCTTCGATGAAGGGGCAGTTCTGAAATCTTGGGGGGTCGATGAACTTTTCTATTTGCGTAATTTGCAAAATAGAAAGCTGTATCTTAATGAAGATATTGATGAATGTGTCATTGATAATGTGGTACGACATATCCTCCAGTATAATGCAGATGATAAGGGCAAACCTGTTGAGGATCGTAAGCCAATTCTACTGTATTGTTCTTCTAATGGCGGTTCTATTGATCCGGGGTTTGAACTGGTTGATGTAATTCTCCAAAGTAAGACACCTGTTTACACAATTAATCTTGGTTATCAATATTCTATGGGATTCCTGATTGGCCTTGCAGGACACAAGCGTTATGCGTCTAAGACAGCTAAGTTTTTGATGCACGATGGAACAAATTTTGTTATTAATTCTGGTGCAAAGGCGCAAGATCAAATGGAATTTAATAAGCGCATTGAGCAGAGAATTAAGGCATATGTTTTGTCCAGAAGCAAGATTACGTCTGAGGAATATGATAGCAAACTTCGTGTTGAGTGGTATTTGTTTGCAGATGAGGCCAAGGAGAAGGGATTCTGCGACTATATTATTGGCGAGGATTGTAGCCTTGACGAAATTCTGTAAAGGTGGTTAGGATATGGATGAATACCGTGGATTTCAGGAAATTATGTGTGATGATTCACGCTTAAATGATTTTTATGGAAATCGTAACGATAACATTTTCGATTGTCTGCAAAATGAATATGTTTTGATTTATGACATTGAGGGTCAGGTTAAGGACTTTTATCAATGGAATGGTTCTACATATGTTCCCGTTGCTTACAAGGCAATCAAGAATTCTTATACTGGAAATATTAAGCCAAGAAATCCCCAACAGCGACTTGCTATGGATTTGCTTTATAATGATGATATTACAGTAAAAATTCTATCTGGTTGTTTTGGATCTGGTAAAGACTATCTTATGGCATCAGCAGCACTGGATTTAGTGTTGCAGGGAAAGTATGATAGGATTATGTGGGTTCGGAATAATGTTGAGGTCAAAAATTCTAAGCCACTTGGATTTTTGCCGGGTGATGCGTTTGATAAGCTGTTACCGTTTGCAATGCCGCTGGCAGATCATGTTGGCGGAGTTGACGGACTTGAATCATTAATGGATGAAGGCAAGGTCGAGGTTGAACACTTAGGTTTTATTCGTGGACGTGATATTAAGCATACGATTATCATGTGTAGCGAAGCTGAGAATATGACGAAGGAACACGTTCAGCTTCTTTTAGGCCGTGTTGGTGATGGTTCTGCTCTTTGGTTAAACGGTGACTATAAACAGACAGATCATAAAACATTTGCGGAAAATAATGGGCTTATGATTGCTGTAGATCGGCTCAAAGGACATAAGCGGTTTGGCTATGTCAAGTTTCTCAAGACTGAGCGAAGTGAAACAGCAGCAATGGCTGATTTGCTTGATTAAAATAACAATAATTATAATCAAAAGGAGAGATGTTATGATTAACAACTTTATGTGTGAACGTTGTGACCATTATATGGTTTGTGAAAAGCTGAAGCCTCTGATGAAGTTTCATGAGAGCGCAAAGAAGGATATGATGATTACACTGACAATGGAAGAGTGTATGGATTATGCGCCTGATGCAGATGTAAAGGGTGATGATTCTGCAAGCGAAGATTAAGGGTAAAATATTTGCCCTTAGAAGGGAGTGATAACAGTTGGAACAAGCAGAGTTTTTAAGCCGACAGTTTGATTTGCTCTCTCAACGTTTGACTGATCCTGCTATTGAATGGCAGGATATAGCGGACTTACGTGCTGAACATACAGGTGAGGATGAACACCGTGATACAATTCGTAAGGGAGCAAAATTGTTCTATGAGTATTTGGAGGCTGGTTGGATTAAAAATCCGCAAGAAAGTTCCACTGTTACTCCCACCGAAGCAACTGTTCAAATGCGTGAATTACAAAAAGAACGCTACAAAGTTCAAACTGAAAAGTTAGAATTAAATCGTTGGCTACGTGAAAATGCTCGTGATGAATTGATTGTAGAGCATATTTGTCAAGCAGTTGCACAGTTGAAACCTTTAGTGATTCCTGATCCAATTTATACTGAATTGTCTGACAGAGAAGGTGTTTTGTTATTTGGTGATGAACACTATGGTACTGAATTTGAAATTCGTGGCCTCAGTAATGAGGTAATTAACTCTTATAGTCCTGAAATATTTGAAAATAGAATGTGGAATTTGTTAGATCAAACTATTTCTATTGTTAGAAAAGAAGGTTTTTCAAGAATCCATGTATTTTCATTAGGCGATTTTGAGGATGGTTTACTTAGGGTTAAACAGTTAATGCAGCTTCGGTATGGCGTAGTAGAGGGTACTGTTCGATATGCGGATTTTATTTCAAACTGGCTGAATGAATTGAGCAAATACGTTGAAGTTGAATTTCAGACTACTAATGGAAATCATACAGAATTACGTATGCTTGGTCAGCCCAAAGGTACATTTACAAAAGAAAATATGAGTCTTGTGGTAGAAGCAATTATTACTACAAGGCTTGTGAACAATCCTAATTTTACTTTTACCAAGAATCCGACAGGGTACATTTATGCTGATATTCTTGGATATAAGTTACTTGGTATTCATGGTGAAGTGAAAAGTATGGAACAGGCCATTAAAGATTTTTCGCAGATATATCGTGTTCAGCTTGACTTTCTGATTGCTGGTCACAAACATCATTCTCGTAGTGAAACTGTGGGTATTAATCAGGAAGTGATCAATGTCCCAAGTATTATCGGCGTTGATGATTATTCTTTGTCTATTCATAAAACCTCAAATGCTGGAGCAACATTCCTTGTTTTTGAAAAAGGTAAGGGAAAATCTATTGAGTATGCAATTAAATTGTGAGGTGGTATATGAATAGAAATGAATTAATCGCAGATATTGCAAGTAGAACAGAACAATCTAAAAAGGATGTTGCAACTTTTATGGACGCATATGAGGCAGCGATTGTAAATGCAATTAGTAATGGTGATTCTGTTTCATTATATGGGTTTATGAAGATTGAACGCAGAGAGAAGAAAGAGTATGTTGGGCATGGATTTGGAACAAAAGATAGGAAAGTAATTCCAGCACATGATTTTGTAAAAATTCGTCCCGGTAATTCTCTGACAGATTGTGTCAAATGATTGGTGCAGGAGGATCGTCCCTCCTGCCCGGTATGGGAGAATAGCTTAACAGGCAGAGCATTTGGTTGAAGCCCAAAGGGAAAGGGTTCGAGTCCTTTTTCTCCCACCAAAATTTTTTGAAACAAAATTTAAAAATCTCTTGACAATAACAATATTTCTAATTATAATAAGTAGTGTCAGGTGAAGAAATAAACCTGACGCAAACAAAGTTAAATAGCAACATTTCTAATATGGGGTGTTGGTCAAGTGGTTAAGACTCCGCCCTTTCACGGCGGCATCACGGGTTCGAGTCCCGTACACCCTACCAGTGCCGTTTTGAGAGCAAATGTTCGGTTGGGTCAGTTAAACCGAGATGTGCTGTGTGGGCTATCATTAAGCCCTATGACTGTGGATAGACACTAAGATGTAATATCATTCCGATGTGATCACCGTATCGGTTAATACAGAGAGAAACTGTACGGTGATAACTACAAATAAGTTAAAAAGGTAGATGTAGAAATGACTCCGATTGCAAATATGAGTGTTTATAATGATGGAATGCGAAAAAGTATGCTGGATAAGATTTGGTTTTTAGATAAGATTGATGGCAGTATAAGTACCATTTATGATTATGGTTGTGCAGATGGATCGTTACTAAAAATGGTTGGCGAAATCTGTCCGAGCATGAAATTAGATGGTTATGATATTAGTCAAGAAATGATTGATATTGCCAAACAAAATGTTCCTAATGCCGATCTCCTTTCAACTGATCCGAAATCTAATTTGCATAATGCTGTTTTAAATGCTTCGTCTGTATTCCATGAAATTCATGCGTATTCGCCCGATGTTGAATGGGATTATCGGAATATTTTTGATAGTGGGGCAGCATACATTGCAATTCGAGATATGTTTTATTCTAAACATTCTTGTCATCCAACCAATCCTATTTCTTTAGCAAAAGTTCTTCAGCGTGAAAATCCTGATAAGATTTCAGAGTTTGAGGCTTTTAATGGGGGGGTTGACCAGTAACAAAAATTTTTTACATTACCTATTGACTTATCGTTATGTGGAAAATTGGGATCGAGAAGTTAGAGAAAATTATTTCCCACATAGCATTGAAGAATTTCTGAGTAAGATTCCTACAAAGTATGAAGTTATATATTTTGAACATTATACACTTCCATTTCTTAGGGATCAAGTTTGGAAAGATTTTGGATTTACATTATCCGATCCAACTCATGCAAAAATTCTTTTGAAATTAGCTGATTAGTAAATAAGCAAGTGTATACGGGGTATGAAAGTTTTGTGGTGTTCTCGTCATATAGCCCATAAACCACCGCTTGCTTTATATATTGCGGAGTAGAGAAGTCTGGTCTATCTCGCCATCCTCATAAGTTGGAAATCATGGGTTCAAATCCCATCTCCGCAACCATGTGGTATGTTGTAGGTGGATAGCATACTAACCCATAATGGGTTAGTGGGATAGGGTTCAAGTCCCTTTTACCACTTTATTAAAATGGCCTCGTAGTTCAGAAGAGTAGAACGCCAGCCTGTCACGTTGGAGGTCGAGGGTTCAAGTCCCTTCGAGGTCGCCATATTTGCCACTGTAGCACAACTGGTAGTGCAGCGCACTTGTAATGCGCAGGTTGCAGGTTCGAGTCCTGTCAGTGGCTCCAATGGGGTCATAGTTCAGTTGGTAGAACGTCTGCTTTGCAAGCAGAAGGTCGTGAGTTCGATCCTCACTGGCTCCACCATATGTCCCAATAACTCAGATGGTAGAGTAGCAGCCTTTTAAGTTGTCTGTCGTGGGTTCGAGTCCCGCTTGGGACACCATAAATTTTTAAGGAGCGTAATAAAAATGCTTGCTGAACATACTCGCATAGTTGAAGAAAATCATAATTTGATTTATGGATTTTTACATAAATACAAGTTAAGCGAAGATTTTTATGGTGATGCTGCAATCGGTTTGTGTAAAGCAGCACAAAGCTATGATGAATCAAAAGGTAGTTCGTTTGCAACATATGCGTATAAGTGTATGTTTAATGAATGTGGAATAACAATCAGAGCAGACAAACGCAAAGTTCAAACAATATCTTTTGAAGCACCAATAGCTGATGGCGAAAATGTAAATTTGGAATCTGTATTACCAAGTGATTTTTCAAATGAACACATGGAGTCTATTCCTTATATACAATGGTTTCTTGAAAAAATGTGCCTTGTTGATTTGCAAATTCTTTTGTATCGCTTAGAAGGTGATTCATATAGAGATGTTGCAAAGAAAATAGGGTATAGTTATCAGTATGTTAAAAATAGACTTTTTAAAATTGGGGAAGCGTATAAAGCGAAAAAACGTCCAAATACGAGAAATAGTTCAGATGATTGCTTTAAGTGCAGAAGTGTAAAAAATGAAATTCTTGCATTAGTTGGCGTTTAATAGTATGAAGAAGTAACATTCGCTGGTATGATGGAATTGGCAGACGTGGCAGACTCAAAATCTGTTGGTAGCAATACCGTGTGGGTTCAAGTCCCACTACCAGCACCAAATAAAGAAAACTCTGTGGTCAGCAGAGTGCGCCGGGTTGAACAAAGGGCGCATTTGCGTGGAGGTGGAGAAATTCTTTGGACTGTAAATGCCGGGAGGTGAAGAAGCCAAGGGAAAGCGGCTTCAATCGACTATGCGGAATCTCAAGTAATTAAATAGTCCTGAATAATCAGGACATGACATTGTAGCCAAGATTGGTAAGGCAATAGTCCGCAAAACTATGATCGTGGGTTCAAATCCCACCAATGTCTCCATATCCCGTATTACAATGGTCTTAGTACATTTCACTGTGACGTGAAGGCGGCTTGCAACGCAGCGGGATTTTATATAGGGGTATAGCCAAGCGGTAAGGCTGAGGACTTTGACTCCTTGATCGTAGGTTCGATTCCTACTACCCCTGCCATATTTTTAAGGTAGGTACTTTATGAGAAAGAAAGCAGAAGAAATAACTGAAAAGATTGTAAAAAATATTCCTACATCTGATAATGGTGCTGGCGTGTTATGTATGACAAAATCTGGTCAGAAATATCAGATCAGCCAGAATGTAGAAAAGATGAAATTTACTTTATGGAAAGTTGTTGATAAAGGATTTATAAAGATTAGAACAGCAAATTCGCCAGTTGATTTGTATGATCTTGTTCCTTGGGATGAGTAAATAGTTTATATGCGGGAGTGTCGGAATTGGTAGACGATGCGGACTTAAAATCCGCTGGCCTGTGGTCGTGAGGGTTCGATCCCCTTCTCCCGTACCAGCCGCCTTGGGTAAGCGGTGTGATGTTCTCCCTTTCTTTGCTATAACAAACTTTGTTGCTGGAGTTACAATATGACTTGACAAGGCACATTGAAAAGTAATTGTTTTAGACAGCAATACCACAATAGAGGATAGAATGGGCAGCTATCACCATGCCAGATTGTGCGTACTGGCGAAAAGGAGATGCCGAAGTGTCGCTCGGCCTATTGTGGATTTATCTGGATGTAGCTTAATGGTAGAGCGCATGATTTGGGATCATGTAGGTTTCAGTTCGAGTCTGAATATCCAGACCAGAGTATTCTTGTTTACACATTTCCTCCAAAATGTAATATGATCTGTGTTAGATAAGGGTCACGGTTGCAGCCGCTCCAGTGCAATTCTGGTGAATCTAACGTAAAGACCAAGGATTAATAGTCCTTGGTCTTTTTATATTCCTGTGTAGTTCAGTTGGCAGAACACTTGACTGTTAATTAAGGAGTCGCTGGTTCGAGTCCAGCCGCAGGAGCCAAAATAATTATAAGTGAGGTGGCAGTATGGCGAGAAAAACAGGCAGTTCTAATACTGCCAGAAAACCAGTTGTTAAAAAGGTATGTTCTGCTTGTGGGAAAGAAAAGTCGATTACACGTGACTTTTTTGTAAGTTATAATCCATTGCATAAAGATGGAAGAATCCCTATGTGCAAAGATTGTATTAGGAATGCTTGCTATAATGATGATGGTGAGTTTGATATTGAAAATTTCAAATCGCTATTGCGTCAATTAGATAAACCTTTTATTCAAGCATTGTGGGATAAATCTGAAGAAGAAGTAAAGAAAAATATTGGTTCCGATGATGTATCTAATGATGGCATTATTGGAAAGTATTTGAAAAACATTTCTTTACAGCAACATAGAAATAAAACTTGGAAAGATAGTAATTTTAGTGGTGGTTCAGAATCCGCTATTGAAAGTTCACGGCGAAAGTCAATGAACGCCGAAAAAGTTTATTATTTATCTGATGAAGATTTTGTTGTTACTGAGGATGTAATTCGTTTGTTTGGTGAAGGATATACTGCAAAAGAATATCAAACAATGAAACGAATTTATGAAGATAGTAAACAAGATTATCCGAATATTTCAAGCAGTCAAAAGAATCTACTTTTGCGATATGTTAGGTTTGCTGCAAAGGAAGAAATAGCAACCAGTTCTGGCGGCATTGCAGACGCAGAAAAATGGTCTAAGTTGGCTTCTGAAGCACTTAAACAGTTGAATGCTATTGATGTTCAAGGTGGTGTCACTTGCTTTTCTGAGTTTTTTCAAAAGTTTGAACGAGTTCAGGATGTTACAAGAATACTGCCTGAATTTAAGTACAGGGCAAATGATGCTCCAGATTTTATTATTTGGTGCTATGTGAATTATTGTCGCCGCTTGGAAGGAAAGCCAGAAGTTGAGTATTCTGACGTATATAAATTCTATGATGAAAAGGTTGCGGAATATATAAAGCAATATGGCGATCTTGGTGGGATTTTTGAGGATGATCCAACTTTATCTAATCGCAAAAATATTGAGGAATTCATTAAATTGCCTCCTGATTATTATGGGGATGGTGAGTAAATGACTTCTGAAGAAATTAGGAAAGCTGAATATTTTGCAAGTTGGTGGATTTGGTATCCAGATTTGGCCCTTGATTTAATGGCTCCAGAAGAAGGAGCGATTAAGCTGCACACTGATCAGCGTGTGTTTATGAGAGCAGGAACAAGATTTTTCAGCGAACATGGTTGTTTCAATCGAGGATATGGAAAGACATTTCTTGAATTTGCAAACATGGTTATTGTTTGTATTCGGTATCCTAACATTGAACTATCATTAACTGCGCAAACAAAAGAGAACGCCGCAGCATTGCTTAAAGATAAATATAATGAACTTGTTCGTTATTATCCAATGTTGGCAAAAGAAATTGTAAAAACCAGTTTTATTAAAGGTGATGCTCTTATTGTATTTAGAAATGGTGCAAGAATTGACGCATTAGCAAATGCACAAACAAGTAAAGGTCAACGTAGAAAAAGAATTAGTATTGAAGAATCTAACTTGATGGATAATGTTATCTTTGAAGATGCGTTGGAACCTGTTGTTGAAGTTGGTCGTACTACTTGTGGTAAGCTGGCAATCGTAAATCCAGAGGAACTAAATCAGCAGATCAATTTCTATACAACTCCCGGATTTAGAGGTTCGGATGAGTACAATAGAAATTTGGCAATGTTTCATGACATGAGAGATTTGAATGGAAAGATTGTTTTAGGGTCTAACTGGATGCTGGGCTGTTGGTATGGGCGTGGATCAAGCAAAAGTACAATTCTAAAAAAGAAAAAGGATATGTCTCCTATTGCTTTTGATATGAACTACGGCGGTAATTGGGTTGGTAGTTCTACAGGTGCGCTTGTTAATATCAATCGTCTTATGAATTGTCGAACGCTTACAGCACCAGAAGTAAATGCAACAAGCGATGAAGATGAATACTATTTAGGTGTTGACGTTGCTCGTTCTCAGAACAAGAGTAACAACCAATCATCTATTGCTGTTGGAAAAGTAATTCGTGGGACAGATGGAAAGATAACTGAAATTCAGTTAGTCAATCTTATTCATATGTCAAATACTTTGAATTTTTCAACGCAAGCAATAATGGTAAAGCGTGTTAGAAAGCGGTATCATGCACGAAAAGTTGTTGTTGATGGTAATGGCCTTGGTTCTGGATTAATTGATGAATTAATGAAGTCAAATTTTGATCCGCTTACTGGAGAAACATATCCTGCATGGGATACTATGAATACTACCGCAGAACCAGAGTCTCCAAAGGCAGAACAGTGTTTATATGATCTTAAAGCACAATCTTGTCAGACACAAATTCTTTCAAATTTTATCAATGTTATTGATTCGTGTATGCTAAAATTTCTTGAAAGTAGAAATGGCGGCGATGATTATTCAATTCGTACAGATGAAGATTTGAATTCAAAGGTTATGCCATATGTTCAAGAAGAATTGTTCTTCCAAGAAGTAGGCAATTTGAAACTTGTTCAAAATGGTAAAAATCTATCTGTTGAAAAAGTCGTTGGAAAGTTTGACAAGGATAGATTTTCAGCAACGGCTTACTTATTGTATTTTATTATCAAGGTTGAAGAAACTGATAATAACAAAAGCGATGTTGACATGAAATCTTTTGCAAAGCGGCTACAAGCATTGAATCGTAAGCCGAGAATGTATTAAGGAAGGATGGTGATTAAGTGTCAAAAACAAAGGTAATTTATTCTAAGCTGGATTATGACAGAGATTCAAAATCATTTGAAGATGCTGTCAGTGGCAAAGGCCGTCTTGACTTAGGTGCATTTAGAAGGCTTATGGTTCATGATTTGTGTGCAAATACGGAAGTATTAAAATCATATAAGATTGGTAGTTATCCTATTGAACGAATACAAGATGCTTTGAATAATCCAGCGGCTCATTCAAATATGATTATTGATGTTAGTCGCCAGCTTATGGGTACATCTCAATTTTATATGAGACTTAATAACTATTTTTCAAAAATGGGCTTATTCAATTATAACATTGATGTGTATGATGCAAAAACAAGCGAGTTAGATTCGGAAGAAAAAATGAATAAGCTACGAGATTCTTTCGCAAGTGTTTGTTCTGAATTTGAAAAAATGGGATTCAAACATGAAATGTTCAAAATTATGAGTACGCTTATTGTAGAGGATGTTTTCTATGGTTTGATTTTTGAAGATAGCTATGATTTTTTTATTCATAAGTTGAATCCTTCAATTTGTAAAATTCGGCAAATTCAAGATGGCGTTTTCAATTTTAGAATTCGTTTGAGTGGTATTGATCCATTAGAGATTGCTACTTATCCTACATATGTTCAACAAGCATACATTGAATATAGAAACGGTGATGATTATTTTGATGGGTGGTATATTCCTCCAGCAGATAAACAGGTATGCTTTAAGTTGAATGAATCGTGTTTGTATCCAATGCCGTTGCTACTGGCCTTGGTTAAGGATATTCTTGATTTGGATGTTTATAAGAAATTGAAGATGCAAAAGGCCAGAGTAGATAACTATAAGGCCATTGTGATTGAAATTCCTATTGATGAAAACTATGTTGATAAGCCGCTTTTGACAGATGAGACATTGGCTGTATTTGCGGAAATGAATAAAGCTAATATGCCTGATGATATTGGTTTGATTCATGCTCCGGGTAAAGCTACTGCGGTAAGTTTTAAGGACAACACAAATAATGCAAATAATTTGAGTGATGCAATTAAGAATATTTATGATAATGCTGGTGTATCAAGTGAAATGTTTAACAGCGGATCGTCTGGAACAGCGTTTAAGCTGTCTCTTGAGAATGATGCCGCTTTTATTTATGCCTTTTACAGACAGTGTGAAAGATATTTTACACGGTTTATAAAGTTGCGCAAATATAATAAACCAGCATATAAATTTGCATTGAGAATTCATGATTCTACTGTTTTCAATCGGAATGAAGTTGCAGACGCATTTTTGAAAGCTGCACAAAATGGTGAGCCTTTTAAGATTGATTATGGTGTTGCATTAGGAAAGTCACCAAGTAGACAGCTTGGCAGCATTTTCTTGGAAAATCATGTTTTGAAATTGCACGAGGAATATATTCCTTTAGCAACTTCTTATACATCTACTGGTGAAGATGTTTCAGGTGGTCGCCCTACAAATGAAAGTAGGGGGATTGATTTATCTGAAGAAGGCGAAGCTACAAAAGATAGCGATGCCAATTTGAATCGTTAATATCACCTTTTGGTGTTATTAAAATCTTTATAGAAAGGCGGTGATGAGGAAAGTGGGTCATGAACGAAATAGGTTGCCAGTTGCATTTACGATCAATAGTTGTGTAGATACTGAAGATTCTCGTTTTCTTGCCATTACGATTGATGTTCTACATACAGGTTTGAATTTTAACGGCAGTATTTTTGAAAAGGAAGTTGTTGATGCTAATGCCGATAGTATCATGAATACTCCAGTGTTGGGGTATATCGCTCTGAATCCAGACGGAGAATTGGACTTTCAAGGTCATGAATACAAGACTGTTAAAGGTGAAAACGGTAAAGATTATGTATATGCTGGTTCTGCCTATGGTGTAATTCCAGAGTCATGCAATTATCGTTGGATTGAAAAAGTTTGTTCCGATGGAATTTGCCGTGAGTTTTTTCAAGTTGATGCTATTTTATGGCGCAAATTTGATGATGCAGTTACAATTTTTGAGCGTGATGGCGGCAAGCCGCAAAGTATGGAATTAGAACTTTCTTCAATCACTGGCGAAGAAAATGATGATGGCACATTCACATTTACAGGTTTTAAGTTTGAAGGATGTTGCTTATTATCGTCAACAGATGAAAAAATTCAGCCAGCTATGATTGATAGTGGTGCTGTATCTAAATTTACTGCTCAGACTATTGCTCAAGAAATTAAGAATAAACTGACAGAATATAGTATGTCTGTTGAAAAGACAAGTGAAAATCAAGAAAGTGAGGAAGGTGAGAATATGCCAAAGGCTAATTTTACCTTGAATTTGATGGAGCAGATTGATGAAATTCGTGCTGTGCTGGGCGAGAAGAAGTATCGTGACAGTTGGGGCTATGAATGTTCTCAGTATTGTTTTGTTGATGTTCAGGGCGATGAAGTAATTGTTATGGATCGTGCTGACCATTATCGTATTTATGGTATGAAGATGACTATGGATGGCGATAAGATTAGCGTTGATTTTGCATCTGCTACTCGGAAGAAAACTACATATGCTGATTTTGATGAAGGTGCGGATGATTCTGCGCCTTTTGTGTTTGAACAGGCTGTTTCTGATGTTGCTACGTATATGAGCGGTCAGGTGGACGCAGCCAATGAGGAAAAGGCTACGGCGGAGGCCAATTATACTGCCGTTAAGGACGAGTTGGATGAAATGAAGCCAAAGTATGATGCTTATGTTGTTGCAGAGCAACAGCGTGAGGCCGCAGCTATTGAAGCCGCCAAGGATGCAGAGTTTAGAAAGTTTGATCAGCATTTGGCTGATAGTGCTGATTATACTGCGTTGAAGAAAGATCGGGATAAATACACTCTTGAGGATATTCAGAGTCAGTGTGCAATTATGTTCACACAGAAAAACTTGAATACAAACTTTAGTCGTAAGCCTAAAGATGGTGGTGCGCCTTTGACCGCAGATGTGTTTGAACAGAAACCACAGGCAGAGGTAAATTCTCGTTATGGTGTGCTGCCTACAAAGACTAATTAAAATGAAAGAGAGGGATTAAGACTATGGATAAGAATTATACTGTCGTTGAGACTTCTAAGATTGCCGCTGTTCGTGGTGGAGGTCATTTGTATAGTCTGATTGCTGATGTTGATGTGGAGAATGGTCACATTGGCTATGTTGGTGATCTGGCTGATGATGTGGAGGGTCTTGAAACTCATGAGTTCTTGGCTCCTACTGCTGATTTGATTGGTAAGGATCGTGTTGTACTGGTTGCAAATCCTGAGTGGGATTATGACGAGACACGGCGCACTAATCAGGCTCTTTATAACTATATCAATGAGGCTGATCGTCCTTTCCGTGGTTATGATCTGATTGCCCGTGATGTGTATGCTGTGAGCAAGGAAGGTATTAACTATGGTTCTGCCGATGCTCCTGAGATTGGCAAGTACGTGATTGTTGAGGCTGGTAAGACTACCGTGAAGATGGTAGAGAAGGCCGATACTACTGGTCAGGGTTTTGTTGGCAAGATTATCGGTACGGCAAAGCGTGGCCTTGGTTGGAAAACTGAGGGTGGTAAGCAGTATGGTCGCCCTTACATTATCTACTTTATCGAGATTCTGCGGAACGATATTGTGGGTTAATTGAAAACAAGAAAGAGAGGTATTGAATATGGCTTGTGATATGAGTAAGCTGGCTAATTTCTCTACTGAGAAGCAGCAGTTGATCGCACTTGGTATTGATACTTATACTGGTGATGTGGCTAATTATGTTGCCAAGGATGTTGATACAAGTGCTGGTAGCATGGATGATGTTATGCGTGAACGTTTTGAAAAGGATGTCCTGCATGGCGAGAAGTATAATTATCGTACTTATCGTAAGTACAAGAATGAAATTTTTGAAATTATTGAAACTGTTCTGGATCAGACTTTACCTGAAGGCTGGAGTGAGAATGAGTTCTTCAATCGTTTTGTTGAAACTATTCGTGTTGACTTGGGTGATAAGAATGAATTTTATGCCGAGGATAATGGTAATTTCATTGTTTCTAAGTTTAGCGGAAACCATTGGGATACTATTCGTGAGCGTATGGATATTGGCAAGTCTTTCTCTGTTGAAACTTCTTGGTGGGAGGTTCATTTCTATAATGAGTTTGAGCGTTTTATGAAGAACATTGATTCTTGGACTAAGCTGATGGATAAAGCCCGTAAGTCCTTCTTGCAGGCGTTCCAGAATGCTGTGTACGCTGCGTTTGCTGATATGGCTGATATGTCTCCAGAGGGTTTTGTTGGTCATGGTGCGCTGTCTACTGATACTGAACGTGATAATTTGCTTGAACTGATTGAGAAGGTTGAAACCGCCAATGGTGTGAAGCCCGTCATTGTTGGTACTGGTTCTGCTTTGCGAAAGCTGCAAAAGAATATTGATGAGAACTGGATTCCTGATTCTGCAAAGGAAGAGCGCAAGCGTAATGGTGTAATCTCCAGTTGGGAGGGGTATGACCTGATGCCAATTCCGCAAGTGTTCAAGCAAGGTACTTTTGACTTTATGCTGTCTACAACTAAGATTTTGATTGTGGCTACCAATGCAAAGCCTATCAAGTTTGTGTTTGAGGGCGATTCCCGTCTGAAAGAAACGACTGATAATCGTGAGAATAGGGATATGACTCTTGAAGGTCAGATTCAAGTTAAGGCTGGTTTGGCTGCTGTTACCAGTGACTTTATTGGGCATTGGGATTTGGCCTAATTAAATCCTAAATATATATTGGGAGGCGTTAAAATTGGCACAGGAAAATAAGAATTTAAATCCTGATAATGGGGCGGAAGAGCAAGTCGCCCCTGCCACTTCCAACGTTTTAAATGATGATACAAGGATTGTAGTAGAAGCACGTGTTCCTGCTGTTTATTATAGTTGTCCAGTTACATTTGAAACTTTTTCATGGTTGGAAGTCGGTGATACACAGGAAATGACTTTTAAACAGCTTCGTATTATGAATACAAAGCATCCACGTTATTTTACTGAAAAGTGGCTTCTGCCTAATAATGAAATTGTTATGAAGAAGTTGCACTTGGATAAGATTTATGCGACAAAGGTAAATCGTTCTGATATGAAGCGGTTTTGTGGAGATAACATCAAAGATGTTGACGAATTGCTTTCTGGCTTGGATTCAACAGTAAAAGCAGAATTAACACCCAAGATTGTCAAGTATGTTAAAGACGGAAAGATTGCAAATGTTAAGATGATTCGGTTGCTTGAAAAGAAGTTGAGCATTGAATTGATGGATTTGGTGTAACGGAGGTGATTCCTTATGGGTACACCTTTTACTGAACTTTATGGAAGTGTTTTATCAAAAATAAGGAACTATGACTTTATACATCTGGAGGAAGATGAAATCAATGAAATTCTTTCAGATTATATACGTCCTGCGGTTGCAAACTTTAGAGGTTGCAGACAAGATTTATCACAAAGGAACAAGGTCAAATTTAAGTGTAAGTTGACAGATGCGGAAATCGAAATTCTATCTAATTATATGGTAATTGAATATCTTGATAGTAATTATATCCGTGTCCCTCTTATGTTAAAACCAACACTTTCAAGTAAAGATTTTAATGCTTTTTCGCCAGCAAATCATTTGAGTAAAGCGTTAGAAACACGTGAGACTTTTCGTAAAGATAATGAGGCAAAGTTATCAAGGTATCGCTGGATCAAGCGTGATGAAGATAAATAGGAGGTGATCGTTTGTGGGTGCATATCAAAATTTCCTCCGTAGAATGAAAGCTGGAGGAAATTCGATGCGTGATGACCAAATACATAATGCCTTGCATATGGTTCAAGAAACTTTTGCAGACGATCCTTCTTATGTACCAGATGGTGTAACTATATGGAATTCAGATAGAATTATTCATCCAAGAATCTATAATCAAACATATCGCTCTACATCGCCAGCACAAGCAAATATTCATACAATGATTCATGAGCCTATTTATATGGGTGATGTGATTCCTTGGCCTGAACATGGATATTGGTTGTGTGTTAATGCTAATAATTTACATGGGATTCAATGGGAAGGAAAATTATCTTTTTGTAATCATAAGGTTAAGTTTTTTTCACCATTAACACATGAAATCGTGGAATATCCAATTAGTGTTATTAACTCAACACAATATGGTAGCGGTGAAACGGATAGATATGATGAGAAGTTGCATATGACGATTGGTACATCGCAGATGATTGTTTATATTACTTTTGATGAGCATACGAGATTAATTGATGGTGGATTCCGTTTCTTGTTAGATAGGAATTTAGAAAAGCCTACTGCTTTTGAAGTAAAACAGGCTGATACTATTAGCTATTCTGATGCTGGAGAAAGAGGATATATTCATCTTACTGTTGCGGAAGATCAGTTTGATCCTAAACGTGATAATAAGGAATTAATGATTGCGGATTATGTTTTCGATCCGATTGGAACAGGAGCAGAATTGAAAGATAATCCTGATATGTGGATTTGAGGTGATAAAAATGGCTATGTTGTGTGAATTAAAAGAATTTCGCAGTCGAATTAATGAAAAACTTTGTAGTGATCAAACGATTGTTGATTTGATTAATGATAGGCCAAATTCCTCAATTCCAGATCGTGATTTGATGTATAAGCAGATATTTCCTTATGCTTATACTCCAGATGCAGTTAAGGATACAGGTACTTTTATTTGCCATCGAATTTATGTACCAGAAGTAATGAACAAAACATTTAAAAATATGACTATTGCCTTTTACGTGTTTGTTCATCAAGATAATATTCGTACAAGTAAGGGTTTAAGATATGACTTGATTGCAGAAAGAATTGAGGATTTATTTAATGGTTCTTTTGATTTAGGTGTTGGAAGAATGAAACTTTACGGTTTTAATGATATTAGCCCAGCCCCTAAATTTCATGGTGTATCTTTAGAGTATACTGTTACAGACCTTAATCGGCCTACCATTAATGGAAATTCTGGAACTGGTGCAAAGGTATGATTCAGAAACCAAATTTACTTAAAGTCAGCGATTACAAAATAAACGATAAAATTTCAGTTCATGTTCCAACTGTTGATGAAATTTTTGATTTTGGAGATATGAAATATTATAGTATTATTCAAACACTAATTGCAACTCCGTTCGATCTTATGGTTGAACTTGATGATATTGGAATTGATTATGAGACAATTACCAATTTTCAGTTATTCATGTTGATGATGGAGTCGATTATTGCCAATGAAGATGATACGTCCATTTTGTTTGGTGGCTTGAACCTAAAGAACTTCCAAGAAGCGGTTAATTGCAAGAATAACGAAAAAGTTCTTTGGGACAAAGAGAATGATATTGTAATTGACCAAATGATCGCTTTAGAAATTTGCAATACGATTCGTAAAATTCATTTTTGGGAGGCTCCTGTTGGTCAGGCTGGTAATGCAGAAGCAAAAAGATATTTGATTGAACGAAATCGAAGGAAGAAACAGCGACTTGCTAAGAAACCATACAAGTCATTTTTGGAAAATATGATTATTTCTTTGGTTAATACTGAAGAATTTCCATACAATTATGAAACTGTTATGGGGCTTAGTGTATATAAGTTAAATGCAAGTTGGAGGCAGATTCAAAAAAAGAAACATTGGGAACAAACAATGAATGGTGTTTATTTTGGAACTGTCGATACGTCAAAAATTAATCTGGAGAAGATTAATTGGTTGTCACCAGAATGAATTTCTGGTGATTTTATTATGTGAAAAATGAAGGAGGATTAGATATGTCTAAGGTTGTTGTTAATGATCTGATTATTTCCAGTCTTGAGACTATTATGGCATTTGGCATCAATGGCGGCGCACATCGGTTTACGTTGGATGAGTTGCAGAATGCTACTATTGCCAATAGTCAGGACAATACTGCTCTGACTGGTAAGGGTGGTCGTACCATCGGTCAGTTGAAGCGGAATAAGTCTGTTACTGTGTCTGGTACAAACGGTATGGTGTCTATGGGTCTGGTCGAGGTCGAAGTTGGTTCTGCTGGTGAGCATAAGGATTCTACTCCTGTAAAGGTTCCTGATTATCTGGTTGTTGCGGGTAATAAGGCTACTACCAGTTATAAGGCTGTCGGTACGGCTGGCAACGAGATTCAGGAAGTTATTGTCAAGAACTCTGATGGTACAATTAATAAGCGACTGACACAGGATGCTACTGCTACTGAGGGCAAGTTTGCTTATGATCCTGCTACCAAGGAACTGACTTTCGCTGATGGTGAGATTGAGGATGCTACATCTATTGTTGTGTATTACACTCGTAATGTTGAGGGCGATGTTATCAGCAATATTTCTGATAATTATTCTGAGACTGTTGAGTTGTACGTTGATGCACTGGCAAAGGATAAGTGTCAGAATATTTATCATGTTCAGTTCTATATTCCTTATGCTGACTTTACTGGTGCGTTTGATCTTGCTTTCGGTGATAGTCAGACTACTCATGGCTTTGAAGCTACCAGTATTGCGTCTGCTTGTACTAATGGTGGCACTAAGTTTTGGGATTTGACTGTGTTCGGTGAGGACGCTGAAGATGCCGAGGATGCGGGGAATACTGACGAAAACCCTTAATTGGGTCTGACCGCTTAACTATCCCCGCCCAAGGTCAGACTCTTTTGGGCAAGTCTGTTTCTGATTTAATTGGCACAGATGTAAAAGTGTATGCTGACGGTTCTGTAACAGGTACACTTAAAAATGTGAGTGGTTTTACTGAGTTCAATTCTGCCGATGTAAATGAACAGTCTGGTCATTATTTCCCGCTGCGGCTTACTCAGGCAGGAACTAAAATGACTTTAAAGACAAATGGTGTTGCGAAGCCCGGAAAAGAGAATATGGACTTTGATCCTGATATTCTTTTCCGTGTTACTGATAAAAACACTACTTTTACCATTGAAGTTGATGGCAATGAGGTCGTGACTTTGAACTTTAAGAAGGCTACTTTTGCTTGATTGAGGTGATTTGATATGGCAGTACATACTATTCCGTGTCGTGTGTGCGGAAAGATGTTCACTCCTTGTAATAAAACGAGTGGTGCGCTTGGTGCTTTCAATTATCGTGAAGTAGCTTGTAGCCCTGAATGTGGTACAGAATATTTGCGCCGTGTTCAGGCTGCTCGACAGAAACCTTCCAATGCCCCTGATGCAACAGTGTCTACGGATGACAAGAAGGTAACTGAAAATAGTCCAGAGCCAAAGCGTACACGTGGTAGGCCACGAAAGAAGGTAGATTAATAAAGAGTGGGAGGGCTGATGCTCTCCCCTTTTTTAGTTTTGTGGAGGATATGTGGAAAACTTAAAATTAGTTATAGATGGCAGGACTTTAGAAGATTATGAAAGAACATATTTTCGATTGCATTCTAAAGCAACAAAAAAGCCAATAGAAAATCCTTATCACCCGCTTATGAATCAGTGGATGATAATGAAGCGTCCAATGATGAACGCATTAAAACAAAAGTGGTCGGATTTCATAGTATGGTTTATTAATAAACAAGGTTATTCTAACCTACTCATTGAGAAATGCAAAATGAAATTCACTACATATTATAAAACAAATCGCAGACATGATGTTGATGCTACAACTCCGAAATTCATTCTTGATGGATTTGCAAAAAGCGGATTTATCATTGATGATGATAGTAAACATTTAACATCATTAACGCTTGAATGTTATGTGGATAGTGATAATCCACGTACAGAAATTGAAATAACAAATATTATTTTAAAGGAGAATTGATATGGGAAAGATTACTAAAAAGTCAATTAATGCGGTTCTTGATATTTATAAGCGCAATTCGGGTGATACTGTACTGAAACTTGGCGATCCTGATAATGGTGATTCTATTGTTATGGAAATTGCCCTCAAAACTTCTTTGACAATTTCTGAAAAGGGTATTTTTGTTGACCGTGTTGTAACGCCATGCTTTGATGAAAATGGCGATTTTATGCCACAGTATCTTGATCCATTGTTTATGATTGCTTTGCTCCAGATGACAACCAATGTACCGCCAATCGAGGATACAATTCCGATTCTTGATGAAGTTGGTAATGAAACTGGTGAGAAGTCTACGATTATGAATATTGAAAAGACTTATGAACTTTGTAAAGCAATTAATCTTGTAAAGAATGTCGCAGATACAAAGTATCAGGCTTTGATCGAGGAATTGCGTCAGATGGCTGCTGATAAGTTGGCTTATATGAAAGATGTGAATGCACGAAAGGCAACATCTTTTGGAATGCTGTTAAAGCCATATTTAGATGCGGCTGGCAATGAAGCAAATATTAGCCAAGAAGCATTGACACGTATTTCAAATGCGATTGAAGAGTATAAGCCAGATAAAGTCGTTACAATGTAAGTTGGGATATAATCGTGTCATTAGATAAGATATTAAAAAGTCTTGATATAACAAAGATAAAAACCTCATCTGGATTGACATTATCACAAGAATTGGTAAATGCGGCAAATTTGTTAAGAGATTGTATTCAAGAACGGATCAATCGTGAGACAATGGGGGATTGTATTTCAACTTCTGATTTGGCAGATATTAAAGTTGATGGTAATTGTTTGACAATCACATTAAAAATTCAAAACTCAAAACGTCCATCTATTTTTAATGAATCAAATCACAAATATGCAAATGTGTTTTGGCTTATTAATGATGGTTTTGTTGTACGAAAGGATTGGCATTTCGATGGATTTGCTCATAAAGAGCGATGGGTATATCGTAAGGCAGAACACTTTGTAGAACAAGGAATTGAGGATTTCAACAATAAGATTATGTTGCCTATAAAGGTAAAGCTGATAAAAAGACCTGATAAATATTATTGGGAAGAATAAATCGCCTCTTTCATTATGAAGGAGGCGATAAATTTTTATTATGGAGGTGAATGTTATGCCTGATGTAGATGGTCAGATTGTATTAGGTTTGGATATAGCGAGAACTACAGAACAGATGAGTCAAGACCTAAACCGAGTGTTGACTAATATTGGCAAAAAGGAAATTACTTTAAGTGCCAAAATTGATAATATTCGGAGTGAGCAAATTACTTCGCAGATTAATAATATTGCCAAGCAACTCAATCAATCTTTAACTGTTAAAGATATTAAGATTAATGTTGGCCTTGAGCAAAGTAATATTGAGCGGATCAGACAAGAATTATCTGGCTTAAAGATTAGTGATTCTGGTGCAAAAGAATTGACAAAAGAATTCACCTCTATGAATGTTGCTTTGGAGAAAGTACAGCATAAATGGGTCGAAGTTAAAAAGGCTGAAGATGATGGGACTGAATCTACACAAAAACTTTTAAACTTGATGATTCAAGGCTCAACTGAACAAGGTAAACTTGTTTCTGTGACAAAGCAATTCAATGTAGAAACAGGCAAGGTTGTACGGACACAAACTGCAATTACAGATAATTTAAAGGCACAGCAAAGAGAGCAAGATGCTTTAGCAAAGAAAGCCCAAGCAGATAATGATGCCCGGATTAAATATTTATCTCAACAGAAATCTTTGCTGAAAGATATTGCGTCCGCTTATACAACTTCTCCTAAGAGTGTTAAAGATGATAGTCATTTGAAAGCGTTAGAGAAGCAGTATCAGGCAATCAAGATTCAAATTGAACAGCTTGAAAGTGCTGATGGCGCATTGTCTCAAAAGCAGAAGTCAAATATTAGTTCGCAGATTTCAGATTTGAAGCGTTTAGCAAAAGAATATCAAAATGCAGAGTATGTTGCTACACAGCTTAGAACTAAAGATATTACTCCTATTAAAGAGGAACAATTATCTAAACTCTCTAATTTTGAAAAAGAACTTGATAGGTCAAACATTTTAACTGGAGAGTTCAAAAATAAAATTACCGAATTGACAGGTGTGTTATCAAATGCTTTTGATCAAAAATCTCTTACTGCATTTTTGAACAGCTTTGATTTGCTTAAACTTGATGCACAAGCTGTAAAGCAGGAAATGTCTGGACTTGAAGCTCAATTCAAACTTTTACAAACTGTTGATAATAAAATTGCTAATCTTCAAAAGCAAAAGATTCATACGCAAGTTGATTCAAATGAGTATAATGCTATTAATCAGCAGCTTCAGCAACAGTATACTATTAGGCGACAAATTACTGCTGAAATTGAAAGAACTGCTGCTGTACATCCAGAATTAATTCAGCAATCTCAAGAGTTATCAAAATATTTTCAACAGTCTCATGAAAATGCAGCTAAACTTGCACAAGAAGAAGCAAAAGTTGCTGATCAGATTGCCAAAACAGCAAATGCGTATCGTAGTCAGGCAAAAACTAACGGATTAGAAAATAGTATCAGTGCTTTAGAGGCAAAGTTTCTTTCTTTAAAAAATGTTTCAAGTAGTGCTGCTACAACTATGCAAAATGAATTTGCAAATTTGCGTTCTTTAGCTGAGACTATTGCTACGAGTACAGATAACTCAAAAGTTATCAGTGCCTATAACCAATATGACGAGGCTATCAAGAGAACGTCTAATAGTCTGGATATATTGGCAAGACAGTCTAAAACTGCTGAACAGGCTACAAGAGAACATGAACAGGCAGTTAAAGATGATGCTGCGGCTCAGTTGACTTTAACCAGATCGTCCACCCTTTCAAACACTATTGAATCATGGATGAATCAAAATACAAAGGCTGCTCAAGCATATGGAGATAAGTTACGTGAAATACAATCCATTTTAGCAAATAACACTAATCCAGCGATGCTTGCAAATGCGAGAGCGGAATTTGCCAAGATTAAATCAGAAGCTAAAGCTGCTGGCCTTATTACAAATCAGTTTGCAACTTCTATCAAGAATACAACATTACAGTTGCTTGGCTTAACAAGTGGAGTAATGGTTTTGCGGAAAATTATTTCTCTCATTAAAGAAGGCGTAGATACTGTTGTCGAACTTGATACTGCGTTAGTTGACTTACAAAAGACAACTACAATGTCTGGATCAGATTTAGCATCTTTTTATAAAGAAGCTAATGATGCCGCAAAGGAACTCGGAGTTACAACAAAAGATATTATTCAATCCGCAGCGGATTGGTCACGTTTAGGATATAGTGATAAGACAAGTTCTAAAATGATGGCAAAGTTGGCTGCTCAATTTGCGGCGATTTCTCCCGGTGTAGATATTGGGACAGCTACAACAGGACTTGTTAGCGTTATGAAAGCCTATGGTATTGAAGCGGAAAATGTTCTCGATGGGGTAATGTCTAAAATCAATATCGTTGGTAATACTGCTGCTACATCCAATGCTGAGATTATTAATGGATTGCAAAATTCAGCATCGGCAATGGCGGCAATGAATTCTACTCTTGATGAGAATATTGCACTGTTTACTGCTGCGCAAGAAATTACTCAGGATGATTCAAAGGTTGGCAATGCCTTACGTAGTATTTCTATGCGTGTGCGTGGATATGATGAAGAAACAGGGGAACTTTCAGAAGAACTTGCGAACATCACTGGTGAAGTATATGATTTGACAAAAGCCACTGAAGATTCTCAAGGCGTTTCTTTGTTTACAGATGAAACGCAAGAGCATTATAAATCTATCTATCAATACCTGAAAGATATTTCTGAAGTTTATGATGATCTTGGTGAAAAGCAACAGCAACAGTTGATGGAAAAGTTGTTTGGCAAAAATAGAGCCAGTGTTGGTCAAGCCATTCTGCAAAACTTTGAAGCGGCAGAAAAGGCAATGCAGAATATGACAAATAGTGCTGGTAATGCTGATGCGGAGATGGAAGTTATCACTAAGTCTCTCGAATTTAAGCTGAATGCTTTAAAAGAAACTGGTGTGGGTATCTTCCAAGATATGTTTAAGCGTGAAGAAGTGGGTGCTGTTATTGATATGCTCACTACTTTACTTGGTTTATTTGGAAAATTAACCGCAGCACTTGGGCCGTTTGGAACGGCACTTGCTGGGGTGGGTATTGTAGCATTTGTAAAGAACTTGGATTGAGTGATAAGATCACACACTACCTATGGATAGTGAGTCTAATTATATCAAGAAAATCACAATATGGCGTGATTGACAAGATATAGTGATGGGAGTTCTAAAATAATCAAAGAAGTAAATACTGGAAAGCCTTTAAGGGCCAGATAAACTACAACGTAATCAGTAATGATAGGCGTGAATGTTGCGAAAGCAGAAAAAATTATCTGGATGGTCTATGCTGAGATAAAAGCAGGAGTAATCCTGTGCTACGGACTATTGACAAGAGGCAATCAGTAGGACACAGACCTTCGTGGCCTGAATCCTCAGAGACTACCGATTCTTGGAGCCATAAACCGCCAAAAGTGTTTATGACTTTTATTGTATAGTGGATAAAGTCTTTTTGAATTTAGCTTTATTCCTTGCCAAGTTACCGAAAGGGGCGTAAGAAATTCAATCATAGATGCGGTTGCCAAGTATGACCGCACTTCGCACAACGGTTGACTGTTTTACTTGCACCGATTAATCCTAATGTCCAGTTGATTCCTCTTGCTCCTGTAGTGATAGATGTGGAACCGCAACGAGGACAGCATACTTTGGTTTTATCAAAAGAAAGAGGATCAGGGAAATCAGATGAATTGAATGATTCTGGTATTGATTTTAATGAAATAATTTTGGATGCTAATGTTGCACCAGCAACGTCATTAATTCCAGTTAGTTGTCTTATCTTCCTGTTTAATATTAATCCTAAGTTTGATTTTTCGATAATAGATGTGTTGGAAGAATTTTTATAAAAGTTATTAACATCTTCTATGATTTCAGTGAAATTAAATGGGATGCCATTAACAACACAGATGTTTTCAGAGCATTCTTTTTCAAGTTGAGATTTTAAAGGAAATCCACAATGAATGCAAACCGAAGATTTGTCACTTATTTCTTTTCCGCATTCAGGACATTTGATTAAAGCCATATTTATTCCTCCAATCTTTTCTTTTATTTTACCATTTTATTAAAATGAAATCAAGCGCATTTTTGAATTATGTCGCTTAAATCCATAGGTGCATTATCAAATATCTTTAAAGTGCTTACATCTGATTTGCAAAATGGTAAAAATGCAGTTATTGCAATGCAATTTGCATTGCAAGGAATGAAAGCCGAACAGGTTGAAGCTGCTGCAAGTGCATTGGGATTGAATGCAGCACAAACGGCAGTTGCATTATCTGCCGTCAATATGGAGGCATCTGAAATTGCGGCAAAATTAGCAATGCAAGGCTATAATAAAGAAATGATTATTTCTGCGTTGACTACCGCAGGATTTAGCGAAGAACAAATTGTAGCCGCAGTATCCACAGAGGCGTTTGCGGTTGCTGAAGGAACTGCAACAGTTGCAACACAAGCATTTGGTGTTGCTTTGGCAAATGTTGTAAAAGGATTAATTGCATTTCTAACAACTAATCCTGTTGGATGGGCAATTTTAGCTGCTGGCGCAATTTTTGGTGCAGTAAAGGCATATGATGCTCTTACTGTTTCTGCCGAAGAAGCTACAGAGCAGATGAATGAATCTTTCTCTGAATTTGAAGAAGCAACCAGCACACTTGAAAGTCTTAATAAAGAACTTGAAACAACAAATGAGCGAATTGCCGAACTGGAGGCCAAAGATACTCTTACATTTGTAGAGGAATCTGAACTTCAAAAATTACGTGAATCAGTTGAACTTTTACAGATTCAAGCTGATTTAGCTGAAAAGAAAGCATTGCGTGAAGGCAAAGAGGCCGCAGAGGATACGGTTACTGCATACAGGAAGAATTATAAAAATGAAATTACTTCTGATGCGGTAGACTATTATATTTCCAATTCAACCTCAACTGGCAATAACGCAATATTGTTTTCTGATGAAAGCGATATTTCTGCGCTACTTGCAGGAATAGAGCAAATGCGAAAATTGCAGGATGAACTTGATAAGAGTAGCGAATATTATGAGGAAGATTATCAAGACTATCAAGATTTAATTGATGATACAACAGATAGTATTTGGGAACAAGTTGAAGTTTTAAGTGATTATAGGAGTAAACTTGAGGCCATACCATATGATCAGCTTACAAGCGATCAAAAAGATGCACTTGATGAGATTAATTCTGCAATAGAACTCATATATACTTCCTTAGACCCCGGCAAGTGGAAGGATATGCAATGGAACAGCATTATTAATAATGAACAATATGCTGATGATGTTAAACGACTGAAAGAACTTGCGTCAACAACTGAAATTACTGCAAGCACAATTAGATCAGAGTTTCCAGAACTTGCACAAGCCTGTTCTGATGCAGGATTAAAAATTAGTGATGTTGTAGATAATCTGAATGCGTCCTTTGATAGAGCAACAGACGAAATCGGGAATAAAAAGATAAGGATTTTATCGTCTTTGTTTGATATGCCTGATGTTGATTTTAAATCTGGTAATTTACTTAGTAATGGATTAGCATTTGGCGCAGATATATTAAAGCAATATCAGGAATATGCAGACTATATTGAATCATTGTCAGATGATGAAATTGAATTAGCATATAATATTGTAGTTACTTCAAAAATTGATGGGCTTGATGAATTAAAGACAGCTATTGAGGCTGCTGGTATTGAAGATATTGTTTCTGCGGATGAATTGCAAGAATACGAAGAACTGTTTTCAGAATATCAGGGTGTTGTTAATGAAGCAAGGTTGTTAGGTGTTGATTTATCAAATACAGTTTATGGTAATATTGATACTAATAATCGTCAGATTCTTGAATGGACAGACGAAAATCTTGCTACATATAAAGATGCTATTGAATCTTGGGGTGCAACTGTAGATGAAATGAAAGGTTCTATTTCTACAGTATTTGGTTCATCGTCCGAATATGATGGAGTAGAAATTGCGTTTTCCCCTATCCTACAAACAGAAAATGGCCCTGTTCTTTTGGATTCTCATACAGTTGATGAATACATTTGGGGATTGATTGATAAAGCTGGTGAAGGTTGGACAAGCGAAGATTTATTGCGATTGGACACCGAGGGCTTAGAGTTTGATGGGCAAATAGTTAAGAACTTACTTGCTGATATTGGAGATACTGCAATCCATACTGGCGAGGCTATGCACTTTACTGGTGAAACTGGTGCTGTCAATGAAATGTATGACGCTCTTAGAGAATCTGCTGATGAAGCTGGAATTTCTATTGAAGCGTTAATGTATTATTTCGAGCATAGTAGTAGTGAAATTGATGTTCAAGCGACTAATATTCGTAATTCCTTAAAGGGAATGTGGGATTCTGAGGATTTTGCAGATACAAAAACATCCTTAATGCAGATGGCAAATACTCTTGACGGAATTACGGGAGAAAACATTAAAGACCTTGCAAAAGAAAGTTCGACATTGAAATCTATTCTTGATCAGGATGGCATGAGTGCAGAATTTCTTGCAAAGGTTCTTCAGACTGTGGCTGATGGTGAAGATGGTTTTGCATTAATTACTGAAAGTGCTTTGTTACTTAACCAAGCCTTAGAAGGTATGGTTCGTGACTTTGATCAGGTAACAGAAGCTAAGGCTCGTTATGATGCAGCTATGAATGTTCCAGAAAAAGATGAAGAATTTAAATCTTATGCTGAAGCATTTAAGGTTTTAAACGAACAGTTTGAAGCTGGAACTACTAATAGTAACGCATTTTGGGCCGCTGCCGAATTTTTATTTGGTTCTGAACAACTTCAAACATGGGGTTGGACTGATGGACTGGATGAAATTTATGCTGCCATGCAAAAGAATGTTGGTATTTTTGAAGATGCCGATAGTGCTGGAGCAGGATTTCTTGATAGATTATATGAAATTGCAGAAAATGGCAAAGTGTTGGATGAAAACGGCAATGTTCTTGCTACAATCGAAAAACTTTCAGATGGCTCATTTACATTCGATATTGATGCAACATCAATAGATGAAATTGCTCAAAAGTTAGGCATTACAGAAGAGGCAGCATTGTCATGTTTAAAAGCATTGTCAATGTGGGGCAATATTGATTTTTATAATGTTGATGAAGTCCTGGATGCTATTGAAAAAATTGGCCTTTCATCTGATTCTTTAGAAGGAACTGCGGTTAATGTAGATGCCCTAACGGATCAATTAATTTCTTTAGGATATACTAATAAAGATATTTATGATTTGTTACAAACATTGCAAAACGTTGAAGGCATTACATTTTTATCTGCATCATCTGATGTAGATACTTTGACCAATAGCCTTACCACTTTAGGTTTAGCAACAGGTGATGGCATTGAAGTAAAGGTGAATACTGAAAGCCTATCAATTTTGATGGAGCAATTAAACTTCACCAAGGAGGATGCCCAAGGTCTTATTACAAAGTTAGATGAAGCTGATGGAATTACATTAACTAATGCCAAAGGTGAAGTTCATGATTTAAAAAGTGCATTAGAGTTTATTGATACATTGGATTTTGCAACAGTTGAAGGAAAAGTTAATGATTTAGAGAAATCAATAGACGGCGTTGATGAATCGTCAACAGATAATGCACAAACACAGTTAGAAGCTATTGGCACGTCTGCGGAAACGGCAGAGGGGAAAGTTGAGCAATTACAAACAAAGATTAATGGTTTAACAGGTAAGACTGTTACTGTTTCTGTTGATGTTAAACGAAAGAATAGCTTGTTTAGTATGCTTGGCTTTGCTAACGGAACTAAGAATGCTCCTGATGGTGTAGCATTAACTGGTGAAGAAGGAGCAGAACTTGTTAAATCTGGTGATCAGGCTTACTTAGCTGGTGCAAATGGCCCTGAACTGGTTCATCTTAATAAAGGCGATACGGTTTATACTGCTGATGAAACAAAAGAAATTCTAAAAAGTGGTAAATATATTAGTGGTACAATTCCTGCTTATTCTGGTGGCTATAATGGCGGTGCAAGTGGAACAATCAAGCCAAAGGGCGGAACTTATAAGTCTGTTTTGTCTGGTAATAATTCTTCTACTACAACGAAAGAACTGAAAGATGCGGTAAAAGAAACTGAAAATCTTGAAGATGCTTTAGAAGATACCTTAAAGAAAATGAAAGAGGTTATGGATGATCTTATTGGAGATTATGAACATACTATTTTCATTATGGAACATAAAGGTGTAAACTCCAATGAAATTATTAAAATCTATAAAGCAATGCAGGATGCAGTACACCAACAAGCAGAGGAATATCGTGCATTAGGGCTTGATGAAAATTCTGATTATATTCAAGAATTGCAAAAACAATGGTGGGAATATCAGGATAGTATTCAAGATTTAATTATTGAAACATATGAGAAATCTGTTAAAGAACACGAAAACGCTATTACCTTAAATGAAAATTGGCTCGACAAGGCAATTACAAATAAGGACTTTAGTGGGATCACAAAATATACGTCTGATATTATTAGTCATTATAAGGCGATGCAGGATGAGATACATCAACAAGCAGAGTATTATCGTTCTCTTGGATATTCTGATACCAGTGATGAAGTTAGTAAACTGTCAGATTTGTGGTGGGACTACTATGATAAAATTGCCGAGACTTCTGCAAACGCATGGCAACAGGTAGTAGATAACGCCAATGATGCACTTGACGAAATTACAGGTCTGTACGATACATTAAAAGATGCTGCTCAAGAATATGCGGATAGTGGTTTTATTACCATTGATACTTTACAAGAAATTTGTTCTTGGGGTATTCAGTACCTTGCCTATTTGCAGGATGAAAATGGGCAGTTAGTTATCAATGAAGAAAGTTTACAAAAGGTAATTGCAGCCCGTACCGAACAGATGGCGGTTGAAACAGCACTTAGCTATGTGCAGCAGATTCGTAGTGCTATTGAGCGCAATGAGATTAATGAACTTATGAATCTGACACTGGCAACAGAAACTACTACAAGTGCCACTTGGGATTTAGTTTATGCACAGTTGAAGTTGTTGAATGTTTCTGGCGATCTTAATGATACGATGTATGCTGGAGCATTACAGAATATCAATAACCTTCGTGCATTATCTGGTATTTCAATTACCAGCATTGGTAAGGTTGAAGGCTCCGTAAAAGAGGCCAACGAGTCTGCTAAAAAGGCATTGAAAGAACAGTCTGATGCACTTGATGATTTGCTCAAATATGTCATGGCTATGATTAAACAAGAGGTTAAGAATCAAATTGAAGCCCTTGAAGATCAAGTTGACAAGATGAAAGAAATTGTCGATCTGCAAAAGCAATCATTGAAGTTAGAGAAAGAAAAAGACGATTATACTAAGACTGTTGCGGAAAAGACTAAGGAACTTGCCAAACTTCAACAGCAGCTTGCTTTGTTGGAATTGGATGATAGTCGTGAATCTGCTGCTAAACAAGCAAAGTTGAAAGAGGATATTGCAAAACTGTCGAATGATTTGGCAGACAAGCAAGCAGATCATGCCTATGATGCAGCCAGTGATATGCTTGATGATATGGCAGATGCCTATGAAAAGGAAAAGAAGAAAGAAATCGAGGTTCTGGAGAATAGTATTTCTTCTGAAGAAAAGTTGTATCGTCTTGCTATTGAACGGATTCAGACACAATGGGATACACTTTATCAGCAGCTTCTTGATTGGAACTATGAGTACGGCACTGTCACAAATAATGAGATTACTGCGGCTTGGGATGCGGCGTGTATTGCTGTTGAAAAGTATGGAAGTTATCTTAATGCTGTTCTGCAAACGCAACAGCAACTTGCGGCATTGGAGGCCAGTTCCAGTTCTTCAAGCAGCAGCACAATCATTGGTGGTGGGTTGACTGGAACATCTACTACTCCGAATGTGATCGGTAACTCTGGCAATTATGATACCAGTGGTGGGCAAGAAACTGAAAATGCGCATAATATCATTAAAAAGATGTATGCAAATAGCCGAGCATGGGGTGATGCAAGTGAAAGCGAACGAAAGCGGCTGGATGCAGAAAACCTCCAGCTTGGGCAAAGTCTGGCCCGATATGGTATCAACGCTTATCGTGATAATGGTACATGGTATACATCTGATGGTTCATTGCTGTATGAGAAGTATAAGAAATACACTTATCATACTGGCGGTATTGTTGGCGATGATCCTACGCTGGAGCAGGATGAGGTATTTGCAAAGCTGAAAAGGGGCGAAGCTGTATTTACCGAAGAACAGCAAAAGCCTATTTATCAGGCATTAGACTTTGCAGAAACTATGTTAGGCAAGTATGGCAAAGTGATTAATTCTATTTCTGATACTGACCTTATGGGGAGCAGGATGCAGGAACAGATTAAGCAGGATGCCCAGCAAGCACAGACAGTTGTTGAGAATAGCGGTATGTCGAATGAATTTAATTTGACATTCCCAATGCAAGTTCTGCAAAAGCTGGATGATGCTGAAATCAAGAGTCTGACAAAGAAAATCAGTAAATATACCATCACACAGCTTGACGATGTGTTTAGTTTGCGTGGTAAGAGAAGTTTCAGACAATAATTTAAATGTGGAGGATGACATTGTACGTCCTCCACTTATTTATAGAAAGGAGGTCATTGTTTGGTTGTTAATTTTTCAAAGATAGATTTTCGTAAACGTCCGAATTTCATTTTGCGAAATTTTGATGGAAAAGCAATCGGTGTTTTAGGACATATTATAAAACCAACGGCAGAGATTAGATATAATGAAATATCTGAAATTTCTTTTGAATATCCATCACACGTCAATGGAAAGAAACTAAGTGAATATGATCTTCTGACTGGCTTGAGAATTATTGATGTTGAGGGATTTGGACAATTTACTTTGCGAAAGCCAGAAGAAAATGATAATGGCGTAAAAGCAAGTAAAACTTGTTCAGGCTATTCATTGGAATATGAATTCACAAATAAAAGTATCTCATTGGAAGAAGGTACATATAACTTTTGGAATCCATTCACACCAGATAGCACTATTTTAGGCATTATTTTGTCAGAGATGCCTTCTTGGAGCATTGGTACAGTTTCTTCAAGTTTAATTGGTAAGTATCGTACATTTAGTGTAGATGGCTCATCTATTTATGATTTTATGAAATCAGAGTTAGAAAAGACATATGAATGCGTTTTTGATTTTGATACTTATAATCGTAAAATTAATGTACGTAGTAAATATGATGCTGTCCCAGCGAAACCAGTTTACATTTCAACCAGTAATCTTGCAAAAGAAATTGTGGTCGAAGAAGATATTGATGATTTATTTACAGTGCTGGATGTAAACGGAGCAGATGGTGTTGATATTCGTAGTGTGAATCCAATGGGAGAAAATCGAATTTACAATTTGGATTCATATATGAATGAGGGATATTTTTCAGCAGACATTATTCAAAAGTGGAATCGTTGGAAAACAACATTCGAAAGTTACCAGACCTTGTATTATTCCATAGTCATTGCTCAAAATATGCAAATTTCACGTTATGCTACCGAGAGTGCCGTTTTGACAGATATGCAAGGTGAATTAACGGGACTTGAATCACAAAAGGCTGCATTGCTTCAGGCCGTTGCAATGGATAGTTCTTTGCAATCGAAATTAAATACTGTCAATTCGCAAATAAGGTCTAAAGAAAGTGAGATTAATTCTCAGAAAAGTTTACTTACCACAATTCAAAATCAAATCAATAACTATACAAGTCAGTTGAAACAGATAAATAAGGAAACGGCATTTTCTTCGTTTTTTACAGATAACGAATTGAAAATTTTAGACCGTTACTTTAAGTGCGGTAGTTTAACTGACAGTTCTTTTGTGGCGAGCGAAGTAGATAGTTATTCGTCTGAATCAAGTGTAACTCGCGGATTATCGTCTGTGTTCAATATTACAAATTGCACAGATGTTAGACCAGCAACTTATACGAGTGATATTACATTTTATACTATTCGTGGCGGTTCTATCAATGTTAATGATTCTCAACTTAAATTGAATGCAGATGTTGTAAATGGAACATTGCAAGTCAATCGTGATAATACTTTTATTATGTCATTGTATTTGAACCAAGGCTCAATTAATGGCAATACATTTCCAAGTGGAACATTATCGTTGACTGGCAGATTATATACGAATGTGTCTTATGGCAATACATCTATTCGGATTAGCACATCTGCTACAACTGCATATATGACTTATGAAACAAGCGAATATCAAAGAATGTCGATTGCATGGGATTTGTTTGAATATGGCAAAGAAACTCTTGATATAAAGGCATATCCAGTATATCACTTTGAAGTTGACAGTTCAAATTTTTTTGCAATAGATGATTTCATTTCGTTTGCAAAAGAGTTTACATTAGGAGAAAGAATTTACTTGCATTTAAATATGGGGGTAATTGAGCCTATTGTAACTGGTGTGTCAGTTGAATTTGATGATTTAACACAACTTGAGTTGGAATTTGCAAGTGATTTTCAAGTGAAAAATGGAAAATTCAGTTGGTTAGATAATTTGGATCAATCTGTATCTGTCAGCAAAACTCTGGATTTTAACCAATATAATTACAGTAATTTCGTTAATAGTGGTGCTAATACCAATATCAAGAAGTTTATGGATTCTGCTCTTGATACAATGAAGAATATGATTCTGTCTGGTACACATAACGAAATCACTATTGATCAAGCTGGGTTACGCTGTCGGAAGTATGATGAGGCAAGTGGTGGCTATAGTCCAAAGCAAATCTGGATGGCTCATAATGCCTTGATGTTTACAAACGATGGATGGAACTCTGCGACTATCGGTATCGGTGAATTTGTAGACAAGAACTTGGGATCGTTATATGGCATTGTAACTCCTGCTCTGGTAGGAACTATTCTTGCTGGTAACAACCTGATTATTGAAAGCGAAAAGACTGATGGTGGTGTTGCCGTTTTCAAGATGGATGGAGAAGGTGCTTCGCTGCATAATGCTTCGTTTAATCTCTATGGTAGCACTGGTGGCAGAATTGATTTAGGAGCCGTATTTGGTATTGTTGGTGGTGGCGATAAGAACACTATGTTCTATTACAATTCTAAAGGACAGCCAACGGGTGTCAGGACAGCAAATAACCGCAGCGTAACAAGAATTGCAAACTTAGCATCCAATGATACACCTAATGCAAATTTCTGGATTGATATGTATGGTGACGTGTACTTAAAAGGTACGATTGACGCTGTTGCTGGTATTTTTAGAGGTTCACTTGAGGTTGGTGGCCCTACTGCATTTCGTGTTGATTCGCAGGGCAATTTGAGTATCGGTGGTACTGCTACTAATCCAAATTTCTATGTTGATGCAAACGGAAACATGAGAGCGAAAAGTGCAGATATTAAAGGCCGTGTTGATGCTTCTTCACTGTATATTGGTGGCAGAAATATTCTGACAAATACATCTGGCAGTAATAACTTGGCAACCAGTTCTTCTAAGATTGATTCTGACTATCTTGATCTGTATGGTATTACCATTAGAAACAAGTCAACAAACGCTGTTACGTTCCAAGTGACAGATAATGGTGCTGTTACTATTAATGGTAATATCACAATGGGAGCAGGAAGTTCAATAAATTGGGCGACAGTTGATGAAATCAATCCTACTATGAGTCAGGCATATCAACGTGCAAACGGAGCCTACAACTATGCTGATGATGCTTGGAGATATGCTGGAGATGCGTATACACGTGCTAATGGTGCATACAATCTTGCTTATGATGCTCTTGATGATGCGGATGCCGCATATCGTTACGCCAATGATGCTTATAATTTTGCTTGGGATAATAGATGTAATGATTTGAATGTTTTTAATGTTTTAACAAGTGGCGGAACACGATTCGGGATTTTTAGTGATTCTTATGGCGGTAGACTTTATATTAATGCGAATTATATTAGGTCTGGCACGATTGATGCTGATATTGTTACATTAGGAACAAGAACTGGCGGTTTTTGTTGCGCTCAAGGTAGTGATGGAATTCGTGTCACCAATGGAGCAAAAATGTATGGCTCTGCTGGCCCATATGCTGATTATTATGTTTTTGTGAGTAATGCGGGAGCATTAATGTCAGGGGGTAGTGCGCAGTTTTATTGTGCTGGTAGTAGTATTCATGCAAATCGTGAAATCACTGTAGATTCTGATAGAAGATTTAAGAACAATATTCTATACAATATCGACAGATATGAAGATTTTTTCTTGAAACTTAATCCTGCATCATTTCTTTTGAATAAGCAAGAAGATAAAAAGCGGCATATTGGGTTTATTGCTCAAGACGTTGAAGCTGTGCGGAATGAATGTGGTTTGTCAGAAGATGAACTTGCCTTATTAGAAACATTTGAACGTGAAGATGAAAATAGCGAATTGCAAACTTATTATGGAATTAGATATGGCGAAATAATTCCTGTGTGCGTTCACATGATTCAAAAGTTATTTAAAGAAATTGAACGCTTGAAATGTCAAATTAAGGAGGATGACTAAATGGAAAAAGTAGAAATTTTAAATAGGGTCGATGCTGTATGTAAGGCTCTTGACAATATTTCTGTAATGGGGATTCAAAATGCTGGCAATTTGGCGGGGTGTTATGCAATTCTGAATGAAATTCGTATTGCTTTGCAGGATGAAGCAAAGCAGAATGAAGGAGAGAAAAAGACAGAGTAAAATTGATTGTGAGGTGAGTAGATGGGGTTTATCGCAAAGCGGTTTTCTTTCAATAGAATCCCATGTGAACAATTTGGACTACGGATTTTTGATATTGATGGGAATACCAATGAAGCTACTCCCTTTGCCAGTACAGGCAAATTACAAACTGATGTGATTTCGTCCAAGGGACGGACTTTTTTATATGGTAGATCATTTGAAAGTCCACTTGAATTTAATTTAGTTTTTGGTGTCGATCCATCGGAGATACTAAGCATGGATGAGCATTTGGATCGCTATGAGATGAATGCTATCGCAAACTGGTTAGCTGGACACAATACATATCATTGGCTGGAGATTGAACAGCCAGATTTAGAAATGATTCGTTATCATTGTGTAATCAGTGACTTACAGCCGATTCAATTATCTTGGTTGCCGTGGGCGTTTACAGCAAAAGTAACTTGCGATTCACCATATGGATATATGTTTCCTAAGAGTTTCAATTATTCATGTAGTGGTGTTTCAAATATTCAACTGATTAGTCGTGCTACTATTAATCGACTTTATTATCCAAAAATGAAAATTCAACTAAATGGCAGCAATACAATTTCAATAGTTAATCAATCTTGTGGTAATTCGGAGTTGAAATTCTCTGGATTGCCACAAAGTTATTTCTTGACAATTTCGATTGATAATGATTTGAGCATAATTGAATCTTCTGATGATGCCTATTCTAACTTATATCAATATTGCAATTTTAATTGGTTTCCATTGAAAAAAGGCATGAACAAAATACGTGTAACAGGTAATTGCATTTTGGATTTCATTTGTGAATTTCCTGTGGATTGTGGAGGGTGATTTATGAGGCGTGATATTTACACAATGCCAGAAGTAATGTTCGTTTCAGGCCAGTCCAATACTTTTCACTGGCATTTATTCACAATGGCTAAAGTCCCATTTAATGCAGATGGTTGTACTGGCAACTTTGCTGTCGTTGATTATTCTGATCAGACTGGCGATCCGTTAATTTCAAAGCCACTTACATTTCTTATTGGTGATGATGAAGTGAAAAATGTTGCTGCGGTCGATTTAGAACCACGTGATACTTTGGGATTACACGGAAAATACATTTATCAAATCACTATCAAAGATGTTGATGGAGAAGTAGAAGTCCCTAATCAGGGATTCTTGCAAATTGTACATAACATCAATGAAAGTTTTTTGAAATAGATAAACCAAAAAATATTATGAAAGTGAGGTTGAGAGTAAGATATGACTTCTACATATTTTCTGAACTGTATTATGGGCAACGTTTTTAAAACGCAAACAAGTCCGGGATTGCCAAGTAAAGTATATCTTGGTTTAAGTTCTTCCGCTCCTGATGTAGATGGTTCTGGTGCAACTGAACCTCTTGCATCGGCTGGATATGCACGTGTAGAATTAACATCTTTAGATGTTCCTGCAAATGGTGTAATTACTAATAAGAATGAGATTTCTTTTCCTGAGAGTTCTGCAAGTTGGGGTACAGTGACGCATTTTGTTTTATACGATGCGCCTACTAACGGTAATTTGCTTATGTTTAATGTATTATCACAGGCTCGAAGCGTTGAAACTGCAACAATCGTTATGGTTAAAACAGGTAGCTTGAAGCTGACCTTGGCAAATCCAGCAGCACCAGCAGTTCCAACCACGTAAAATTATTCAAAGAAAGTAGGTGAGATAATTGCAATCATTTGATGTTTATTTAAAGAAGCGGCTCACCGAAATTGATGTTATTATCACGCAATTAGTTCAAAGAGATTCTTTTTCAATTTATGATTGGCTATACATATATGCGACATTAGATGATATTGAAGTGCGCAAGAGTTTGAAGATTGATGCTTCAATGATTTTGGACACAACAATGGAAAATATTTTAGAAATTGTTGCAGAAAAAATTCATAATGAATTTTATGTGGATGTTGATATGGATTTGGTGAACCAAGTAATTACAGGTGGGGAAACAGAAATGGTTTCGTTTGCAAGTGAACTTGATGTTACAGAAAAATCATTCACTGGAGGCGATTCTTCTCTGGAAATTGCTGTTGATCCGCTTGATTATTATATTGCTCATTCATTCGGCAATGTTGAGTTTGATATGCAATTACTGGTTAATGAACTTGATGCTTTGAAATACAGTTTCGAGAAGATTATAAATGATGCAGAATTGTTGGCAGATATTGATTTTGCAAGCGTGAAAAACATTGGGATAGATGAATCTGAAATGTTTCTTGATGTTGAGCCAACAGATATTTTTTATTTGCTTACAATCGCTGGTCAAGCAATTTCATATATGAGTGCATCACCTATTGAAAAGTATATTTTAAAAAAGGTGTTGTATGGTGTGGAATCCGAAATGTATCTAAGTGCAAATGCAGATATAGATTGGCAACTGCAAAAGTTTATTGAGATTGACAATTCCTTGAATCTACTTGTGGAAATGACAGAAGTTTTGATTCAGTTTATTTCTGGACAATCTGAAATGTATTTAGACTGTGAGGCAAGCGCAGGCTTGAAACGTTATCGGTTGTTATCTGAAATGGACGATCTTACTTTGAGTGATTTTGATAATATGACTTTGAACGAAGTCGATTATGTGATAATTACAGAATAACATAAAGAACTCGATTTATAAAAGGTGGTGAAGTAATGGTAAGAAAACAAGGTGGATTGATCCATCAAAATTTCCTTGCAAACGAGAATGTTGTTGAACGTTGTTTAGCGGAAATTAAAAAGGTGGAGCCAAGTTCACGTGCTGACAAATTATATCATATCACCATGAAAACAGCGGCTTATACTGAATTTATTATGGATGGGTTTGAGTACACAACTGATGGTTTGGGCAATTTTTCAAGTATTGCTCTTGGTGGTACAAATACCGCAGAAATCAAAGAAGTAAAATTCAAAAAGCCTGTAAGCGATTGTATCATTTGTTTTATTTATTAAGGCGGTGATGTGATATGTCTATGGCCTATGGTTTCTATTGGGGTGTATTCTATCCCGTTCACAGCCCTCCGTATGAGCCGCCCGGAGGCGGTGATGATCCTGTTATTACTGGTAGCTGCTTTGCTCCAGTAGGACAGCCAGAGGACTATAAAGGGTTCCTTTTTAATACCGCTGAATTACGTTCAGATTATATTCTGTATGCTTAAAGGGAGGCGGTGACTGATTGAATGAATTTCGTTTATGAGTTGTTAAGAGCAGGAACAACACAGGCTAATTCTGATTCTGGTTCCGAAGTTGCACGAAAGATTAACGATAACTTCAAAAATGTTCAGAATAAATTTACAGAATTAGATAAAACAATCCAAGAAGGTGTCACTGTTAATGTTCCTATTGGTGATGCAACTACGGCTGGTATAGTAAAATCCAGTGATTCAGAAAACATGGTTACTATTGGCAAAGACGGCACAATGGAGGTCGTTTCGTTGAATGTAAACAAATTAAAGCAAGATAATGGTGATTACATCATTCTTGATGGTAACGTTTAAAAATATTAGGAGGTATTGATTATGGCTACTACTAAGACTATTGCTGTTCAGTATAAACTTCGTGGTGATACTTTAGCTAATTTAGAGGCCAAGAATGCTATTTATGCTGTGAATGAGCCTATTGTTGTGCTGATCCCCGCCGATACTGATGCTGGTACTAAGGCCGCTATTTTGCTGAAGCTGGGTGATGGCACTACTGCTTTTAATGATTTGCCTTATATTACAGCTCTGGCGGGGGATGTTCCTGAATGGGCAAAGGCTGCTACTAAGCCCGTGTATGAGGCAAAAGAGATTAAAAATATTGACACATATATTGCTGGTAAGGTACAGGACACCGATACTCAATATAAGCTGGAGCAGGATGCTACTGATCCGCATATCCTGATTCTGTCTGCGAAGGCTTTGGCTGACGAGGATTATACTGAGGTTGTGCGGATTACTACTGCTGATACTACTTACACCGCTGCTGATGGCTCTGTTACTGTTGATGCGGATGCTAAGACTATCGGTGTGAATATGTCTGCCGAGGCTGATAATGGTTTGGAGAAAAAGGATGATGGCCTGTATGTTAAGGATCGCACTGTTGATGTGGTGAAGAAGGCAACTGCAAATGCTGGTTATATTGCTTCTTATCAGGTGACAGTGGATGGCACTGTGGTTGGTGCTGATATTAACATTCCAAAGGACTATCTGGTGAAGTCTGCCGATATTAAGGTGGTTGCCGCCGCTGATGATCCTTACGCTGGTGCTGTTGTGGGTGACAAGTACATTGACTTTGTTGTGAACACTGTTGGCGGTGATGGCAATGAGTCTCACATCTATCTGTCTGTTCAGGATTTGGTTGATGAGTATACCGCTGGTGATGGTATTGAGATTTCTGCAACCAATGTCATTGCTATTAAGCTGGGTACGAATGCCAATGGCCTGAAGGTTGGTGCGGCTGGTCTGGAGTTGGACGAGGCTACTACTACTGCTGCTGGTGCTATGTCTGCTACCGATAAGACTAAGCTGGATGGTGTTGCAGAGGGCGCAACTAAGGTTGAAGCCTCCGATACTAACGGCAATGTGAAGATTGGTGGTACTGAGACTACTGTTTACACTCTGCCTGATACTGTGGTGCATGACACCGACACTATCATTCTTGATGGCGGTAATGCGTAATTAAAAGCTAATTGGGGGAGGTGAAAACCTTCCCCTTTTTATTCTAAAAGCGGAGGTGAAGTGAATGGCTGAAAAGGTCGTAAAGGTATCCGCAATTCAACAGCGGCGTGATACTGTTGCAAATTGGACAGCTAAGAATCCTATTTTGCTGGATGGCGAACAAATTACAGTAATTTTTACGGATGGTAGTACACGTCATAAAACAGGATATGGTAATAAACGATATAACGAATTGCCTTTTGATGGGGCTGAAAGTTGTGAACCGAGTACAACAGTGAATGCTACGTTACTGGCAAGTGCTTGGGTAAGTGGGCAACAAACTGTCTCTGTATCTGCTATTATGGCTAATCAGAATGGTTATGTAACTTTACCACAAGCATTTAGTGATGCACAGTATGAAGCTGTGGTTGCCGCTGAAATGTTTGTAACTGCTCAAGCAGATGGTTCTATTACAATTTCCTGTCGTGGAGATACACCACAAATTGATATTCCTATCCTCATCACTCTGCTTGGTTAATTCAAGGAAGGGTGGTGTTTTATTTTGAGCGCAACGAAAAACTATGATCTGGCACTCACAGATAATGACCAGACAAAATTTAAAGAATGGCGTGAAAGCATCAATGGCAACTCAAATTCCAATATGGAAAAAATTGATACCGCCCTTGGTGAAAAAGCCAATCTTAGTGTAGCAATCAATGCTGTTTTGCTTATGTCTGCATGGAGTGATGATTCTCCGTATGTTCAAACAATTTCTGTCGAAGGGCTTACCGCAGACCAAAACGGCATTATTACTATCGGGCAAAATATCACAACTGAACAGCTTGAAGATGTTGTGGCTGCTGATATGCGTATTAGCGATCAAGCAGATGGTTCTTTGACTGTTACAGCATACGGTGATAAGCCTACACGTGATATTCCTGTGACAATTATTCTTCTTGGTTAAAGGAGGTTATATATGCCTATTGTTTCTATTTTCCCAACTGGTAGTGGCGGTTCTGGTGGCGGTGGCGGGATTCCTCTGGCTCCTGTGACTGGCCTTGCTACGTTGGCTGCTTCAGGTAAAGCATACTTGAAATGGACCGATCCTATTGATACGGTTGTTGGTGATGCTACTCTTGCTGCATGGGCTGGTACATTGCTGGTTCGTAAGGCAGGTTCTATGCCAGCAAGTCGCCGTGATGGTACAGTCGTTCTTGATAATAAAACTCGTGACGCATATAAGACACAGTATTTTTGTGATAGTGGTTTGAGTGATGGCGTGACATATTATTACAAGTTCTTCCCATATTCTACCACAAATACTTATGCTGATAATCCTGCAAACGAGGTGACAATTACACCTAATCCTGTTCCTACTGGTGATGTGTCTGCTTTGGCGGTTGCCGCACAGTTGAATGGTCGTGTTCAGCTTACATGGACTGATCCTGCTGCAACTAAGGTAACTGATGGTGTGACGCTCTCTACATGGGCAAGTACAAAGGTGGTTTATAAGACTGGCGGTTATCCTACATCTCCTGAAGATGGTACACTGGCTTTAAACAGTACAACTCGAAATGCACACAAAAGTAGTCCGCTGGAGGTGACTGGCCTCACAAACGGAACTACTTATTATTTTGCCCTATTCCCCATTTCTGCTGAAGGTGCAGTAAACGCAAGTACGGCTGGTCAGATTACCGCAATTCCTAATAAAACTAAGCTGTCTGCGGTTCCTGCTCAAAGTGGTACATTAACTTATACAGGGGCAGAACTTACACCTACATTCAGCAATTATAATACTGATCAGTTGACTATCGGTGGCGTTATCAAACAGACTGCCGCTGGTACATATAAAGCCACATTTACGCCAACTGATGATTATTGCTGGTCTGATGGCAGCACTGGATCAAAGGAAGTTTCTTGGACAATCGGTAAAGCGGCTGGCAGTTTAAGCCTGAGTAAAACTACTGTGACACTGAATACTGATAAATTAACTGATACCGTGACTGTGACACGTGCTGGTGATGGTAAAATTTCTGTTACGTCCAGTGATACCAGTGTTGCTACAGTTTCTATCAGTGGCAATGTAATTACTATTAGCCATGTCAATAAGAAGTCTGGTACGGCGACAATTACTGTTGCAGTTGCGGCTGGCACTAATTATAATGCACCTTCAAATAAGACAATTACTGTCAAAGCTGAGTTTATTCCTGCATCTGGTAATGCACTCAATAGTTATACTTGGGCGCAGATTAAGCAAGTGTCTGATGCTGGTGTGGCTTCAACTTATTGGAATGTTGGTGATGCAAAGCAAATTGCTGTTAATGGCACTATTGGTTCTACTACAATCAATATGAATGTGTGGGCTTTCATTTTGGGCTTTGATCATAATAGTGCAAAAGAAGGCGCAAATCGTATTCATTTCCAGATTGGTAAAGTCAGTAATGGCGGTAATCCGATTTGCTTTGTTGATAGCACTTATGGTAGTTATAATGCAAATCAGGGTTCTTTTACCATGAATCCTGCATCTGGCTCCAGTAGTAGTACAAACTCTGGAGGCTGGAATAATAGCCATATGCGCAAGACTTTGTTAGGTTCCGCTAACAGCCCAACAAGCCCAGCCGCAAATACATTTTTGGCTGCTTTGCCAAGTGATCTTCGTGCTGTCATGAAGTCTTGTACAAAGTATTCTGATAATACTGGTGGAACTACCAACGCAGCAAGTGCAATAACTGCAACAACAGACTACTTATGGTTGCTGTCCGAATTTGAAGTTCAGGGAGTAAGAACATACGCCAGCCAGTATGAACAGAATTCACAATTACAATATGATTATTATAAAGCCGGGAACAGTAAAGTGTTCTACCGCCATAGTGCTACAACAGCCCCTGCGGCTTGGTGGCTGCGCTCTGTGCATGCTGGCTTCACGAACAATTTTTGCTTTGTCTTCACTTCTGGAGCGGCGAGTTTCGACACCTCTGGCGCTTCCGGTGGGGTCGCCCCGGCCTTCTGTGTTTAAGCTAATCAGTGAATCCCCCTATCTTGTCTAAGGCGTAAGCCGGGACAGATAAGGGGGATGAACGGTTTACCCCCTTAACTTAGAAAATTTTCTCAATTTGCCCTTGACAATGAGAAAACAATCTGCTAACATAAAGGGCGGGTTGAGAAAACAATCTCATGTCTGCTTAGATGTGGGGCAAATAATCTAAATATGATAAATGGGAGGATCATCAATGTCTGTCTACGCTTCTAAGCGCAATGAATCAAAAGCTGAATTCATTCGAGTAGCACAACAATTAGCTACATATACGCTGGAACAAGTTAAGAAGTTCCCAAAATCTTACAGGTTTTGTCTGACCAACGATATTACCCGGCTTGCGTTGGAAATTCATGAAGATGTATTACGGGCTAATTCCATCTATATTCATAATAATATGATGGAAACAGAATTTAATCTTCGAGAAAAATATTTCGCAAAAGCACGATCCGCAATTTTCGCATTAAGTGGTTTGCTTACTGTGACATTTTCGTTGGTGCTAAAAGGAAATAATTTTCTTGGTGATAAGAAGAAAACATCTGGAATCTTTAAAGAATGGGCGAGGCTTTTGAACTACGAAGCGGCTCTGGTAAAAGGAATCATTGAATCTGATAAGAAACGTTACAAAAAATATCAGAATAAGAAATCTTGGAGTAAACTTATTAATTTCAAATTCTTCTGTGAGTTCTTGGATTATCTTAAACAAGAACTTTGGGAGTACATCAAGCGTGATGGTAAACCTAAACCCAAGAAGAAGGATGAAATAAATGATACTGCGATTGAAAGTGAGGTTGTTTTATCAGAAGATATTTTTGATGTAGGTGACTCTGAAAAATAAATTGCCGACAACGGTTACATCCTGATAAAACCCCTGCGAATTGGTGGCTGCGCTCTGTGAATGCTGGCAACACGAACAATTTTTGCAATGTCAACACTTCTGGAGCGGCGAGTAACAACAACTCTGGCAATTCCAATGGGGTCGCCCCGGATTCTTGAAGCTGTTTGTGGTGCATCAAATTTAGTACACAAACTTGGATTAGACTTAGTAGCCCTTATAGGCTGAAAAATACTGGCCTTTACTGGCGAACACAATATCCGTTATTTCAGAAGGAGGATGTATGCCGTGGCTCTGCCTGATGGCATCCTAAAATACTTTTTCGATACTTGCATCTGGACGCTGCTTGCATGGTTTATTGACATTTTGCTGATTTGAGCGGTGTGTCGGAAGGAAGTAGCATCCCGTTTCATTCTTGCGGTAATTGGCTTCGGCTAATGATCCGTGGCACGTTGCTCCCTTAAATTTCATAGGTGCATAGTTACGTAGCTTAGTAAATCAGCATCGGAAACTGCCAACGGATACGGTTGTGATGCGTAGACGTATTCGCCAGTGGATGATAAGGCTATACGGAAAGGATTTGTTCTTTGGCAATATGACAAGCGAGGAAAGAAAACAGAAAAGATACGAAAAGCGTAAAAGAGAACGAGAAGAAAAAGCAAGGTTGGTCTGCGGCAAGGCATTTGAGGATGTGTTTGAATTTGATAAAATGTGGGACGCTGGTGAAAGCTGCTGCGAAGGAGTGAACTGGAAAACCTCTACTATCAATTTCAAGTCAGTGCTTTTGACGCAGACTGATTCTTTGCAAGAACGAGTTCTCAATGGCACATATGAATCAGGTGGTTTCAAACATTTCAAAACTGTTGAACATGGTAAAGAGCGTGATATTAATTCTTTGGTTATTCAAGATCGTAGTGTTCAAAAATGTTATTGTGATGAAATCATGACAGAAGCCTATTCCAGAAGTTTCATTTATGATAATAGTGCAAGTTTGCCTGATAAGGGCATGGACATGACGTTAAAAAGGCTTGTTGAGTTCTTGCATCATCATTATCGTTTATATGGTCTGGAAGGTGGAATTTATCAATTTGATTTTCATGGATATTTCGCTTCGATACCACATGACAAAGCGAAAGAACGTTTAAAGAAACATATTCTTGATCCCAAATTACAGGAAATTGGTTGTCAATTAATTGATGATTTCTTAGAATTGGGTGGCGTGGAACATGACCCGGACAATCCTCGTGGCGTTGGATTAGGTAGTCAAGTATCACAGAATATTGCTTTAGATTATGCCAGCCCGATTGATCATTACATCAAAGACAAACTTGGAGTTCATGGATATGCGAGATATATGGACGATGGATATGTAATAAGTGATTCTTTGGAGTTTTTAAAAGGATTACATGATACTTTGGTTGAACTCTCTAACGAAATGGGAATTGAACTAAATGAAAAGAAGTGCAAAATAACTCCATTTAAAAATCACAGTTTTAAATTTCTTAAAATGCGTGTTCGCTTAGAGCCTACTGGAAAGGTTGTCATTAAATTAAGCCGTAATAGCATTAAAGCAATTCGGCGCAAATTAAAAATCTTTCGTGGTTGGGTTGATGAGGGAAAGATGAGCGCAGAAGATGTGTTTACTTCTTATCAATCTTGGCGGTCACACGCTGCAAGGTGTGATAGTTATAAAACAGTACATGATATGGATTTGTATTTTATCAGTCTATTTGAACAAGAATTGGCTGAATGGGATAAGAAGTTCAAATGTACTTTAGATGCAAGATGGAATTATGAGATTGGGTGGTTCTATTTTACATCTCCCAAAGAGTATGAGGCCAAAATGGAAGAATTGGATCGTACACGTTATGAACGTTATATGAATGGTTTTATTCCTTTGGTTGATCGCTGGGATTATCGTATGAAAAATAGAAGCAAAAGTGCTGAAGCGTTTGACTTATTAAGGGAAATTCGTGAGACTTTTTATGATAAGGAGGATGAAGAATGTATAAATTAATGTCTGGTGACAAACTGATTGGGGTATTTCAGAAAGTGGTTTTTATTCGGAAAGTTACCGAAACTAATACGAATATTGAATGTCCCAAAGGTGAAGCAGACGCTATTGTAGCTGGCGGCATTGTATACGCCATTACTAATTCAACCGATTATCAGGATTGTGAACAAGTTGCGATTTTTGAATTAGATAGTGAAGTAGAGCGTACTGCTGAACTTGATTATATGCGAGTAATGGCAAATCTTATTTAAGGGAGGATGGAATATGACAGCTTTAGAAATGGTTCAGAAATACTATCCTGCATTGTGGTGCAAAGAACAGGTTAATGAATTACTGACGAACTGCAAGATTACTGTTGCTGATTATCTGACTGTCTTTCCTATTAGCGAAGATAATCCTGTGACAGACGAAATGATGAATTTATTGCGGACAGCTAAATTGAATGAACTTCGCAATTATTGCAATGGTTCAATCGAAGCTGGCGTTGATGTGCCTACATCTAACAGTGGTGATACTACTGAACACTTTTCTTTGGACAGTTATGATCAGAATAATATCACTAATATGTTTTATTCTGTGATGGCTGGTGTAGAGGAATATCCGTATCATGCTGATGGAAAAGAATGCACCACATATAATAAATCTGACATTGTAGCAATTTATGTTGCGGCTCAGTCTATGATTACATACCATACCACGTATAACAATATGCTTCGTGTATTGGTAAATCGAACAACTGACGTTAATGATTTAGCGGGTATTGTTTATGGTATGGAATTGCCAGAAGATTTAAATGCTTTGATGCAAAGTAATATTGCTGCTGCACAAGCGCAGATTCAAAAGATTTTAACTACTTTATCTGGTGGTTCAACAGTAGTGCTTGATTAAAATAAAAAGGAGATTGTGTAAATGCAAATTTATAACAAATACGTTGTGACAAGGCGATATAAGAAATTGGCTCAATGTGGCAATGTAAATATCCCTTATGGAACAGAGTGTAATGTTGTAAACAGTCACATTACTTGTGATAAGGGAACTATTTGCTTTGTTGCAAGTCAAGATGCCTTTGATTATTTTTCACAAAATGATGATGGTAATGGTCTTGAAAGGGGTCGTTTAACACAGGCAATTATAAAGTGTCTGGAACTAAAAGAATATGATACTACATATCAAGATAGATGGGATAAAGTTTGGACTGATCCTGTATGTCAAAAGTATAAGCGTTCTGATTTTGCTGACCATTGGCTTTGGAACTATGAATTTTATAATGCGCCTTTATTCGATCTCCAATATATTGCTAAATTGGTAGGTGCAAAATGAAAATTAAAAATGCGCTGAAGATGATCGTGCTGCTGATGATTGGCGGCACGATTTATTTTTGTATTGAAATGCTCTGGCGTGGTCACAGTCATTGGACTATGGCTTTAGTTGGTGGCATTTGTTTTATTGCTATCGGTGCAATCAATGAGTATATCCCTTGGGAAATGGGCATGGTACAGCAATCATTAATTGGTGCTTGTTTAGTAACAGGCATTGAATTTATTGCTGGACTGATTCTAAATGTATGGCTTGGACTTGCAATTTGGGATTATTCTAATTTGCCATTTAATATTATGGGACAAATTTGCTTACCTTTTTTCTTTGCTTGGATTGCTTTGTCTGCTGTTGCGATTGTGGTTGATGATTATTTACGATATTGGCTTTTTAAAGAGGAAAAACCACATTATCAACTGATGTGAACTGGAGGTGATAGTGATGGCCTTAATTGGTGCAACAATTATTGAGCGAATTATAAATTTTCTTAGAAGCAAGGGTTTAAATGATTTTGGGATTGCTGGTGTATTAGGTAATCTGTTTGCTGAATCTGGATTAAATTCACGCAATTTGCAGAACACATATGAAAAGAAATTTGGTATGACAGATCAGCAATATACAGATGCAGTTGATAATGGTACGTATACTAACTTTATTTATGATAAAGCTGGTTATGGATTGTGCCAGTGGACATATTGGAGTCGTAAACAGAACTTGCTTAATTTTGCAAAAGAAAGAAAAGTATCTATTGGCAATGAAGAAATGCAACTTGAATTTTTCTATCAAGAGTTAAGTACAAGTTATCCTGCTGTGTTGAATGTTTTAAAAACCGCAACGTCTGTACGACAGGCTTCTAAGGAACCACTGATTTAATCCCCCCCGCCCGGAAAGTATGGTAAAATAGAAGGGAAGGGGGCAGAAGAAATGAAA
>NZ_CALPCP010000003.1 GCF_943192995.1 Flintibacter muris | reverse complement strand
GAAGTCTTGCCAAAACGCTGGATCGTTGAGCGCTCTCTGGCTTGGATCAACAATTCCCGCCGTCTTTCCAAAGATTATGAAATATCTGTCCAATCTGCTCAGGCGGTTTGCATGATTGCCGCTTTTCGCACTTTGTTAAAAAGGCTTTAGCCTATTGGTACAGCTTCTTAGTTGCAACAGCTTTTCCCGCAGTTCTTCCTGTTCCTGTTCGTAATCGTCAGAGAGCATTTGAAATCTGCTGTCAGAAAGTTTACCATTTGCGTTATCCTCATAAATACGCTTGAACAATCGGTCAAGTTCCTCAATCCGGCGTTCTGCTTGCGTCAGTTGCCTCCGTTTTGCCGTCAACTCCCGTTTTGCGTCTGCTTTCTGTTTTGCACCCATAGCCTTACGGAATTGTTCTTCATGGTTGGCTACACAAGCAATCGTCAGTCTGAGATGTGCAAGCACACCCTGTTCCAAAACTACGGCGCGGATATAATGCGTCGGGCAGACTTCTTTTCCCTTGAGCCTTGAAGTGGAACACACAAAATGGTCTTGCCGCGCTTCAAAATTTTTGCTTGTGCAGTAGTACAGCTTTTCACCGCAGTCAGCACAGCGGACAATGCCGGAAAACATATTTGTCTTTCCCGTTCTTGTCGGACGACGTTTGTTCTTCCGTAATTCCTGTACCCGCGCCCATGTGTCAGCGTCTATGACTGCTTCATGGGTATTTTCAAACACAAGTTGCTTTTCCGCCGGATTGTAGCATTTCTTTTTAGTCTTGTAAGACTGGACAAAAGTTTTGAAGTTTACTGTATGCCCTTGATACTCTGGGCGTTCCAAAATAAATGTTACCGTTTCGGCACTCCAACGACAGGGGTTATTTTGCGGGGCGTTTCTCGTTGCGCGTCCGTTCTGCATGAAATAGACTGTCGGAGTGACTATTTTTTCCTCTTTCAGAATACGGGCAATCTGTGTCGGTCCGTACCCCTCTAAGCATAAGCGGAAAATCCGGCGCACCACTTTGGCGGCTTCTTCATCTACAATCCAATGCTTTTTGTTGTCGGGGTCTTTCATGTAGCCATAGGGCGGGTTACTGCAAAGATGTTCCCCAGCTTCCCCCTTTGACTTCATCACAGCGCGGATTTTCTTACTTGTGTCCTTTGCGTACCACTCGTTTATGATATTCCTTCTGTAGAGAAAAAAGATGCAGGCCGGTAACCGTTGCGGCGCAACGGGTTTGAAGAAATGCCACTCGACCTGCTGGAATTGTGGCTACAACAGAAAAGCGTCCGGCAGGGTGGGAACTAATTTTGTTCCCGCCCTGCCGGACACTTTTCACAGCTTCGGTCTGATGATCCGCTCGTACAGCAGAACATATTTCTTTTGGATGACCCTGTCCATGTGGTAATGTCCGAAGATGTGGTATTTGAACTTGCACCGCTATCAGTTCAGTTTTTTGTCAACCTCCAGCCCTGGATAGCGGAACTTGACCCGGATGGTCTCAGCGTCCAGGACGGTGACCTGCTCCACAAATTTGCGGGTGATGGCGTCATCGTATGCGGCGAATTTCGTTTCCCTCCGCTCAACAAATTCCCGCAGGCTGTTCATCCGGGCCGCTTGGTCAGCCTGCCGCTCATCCGCCTGCTGGAGCGTCCCAAGCTGGTGCAGGATGCTCTCCCTCTCCTCCGCGATTTCTCTGAGCCGGGCGTTCAATTCTTTGTTTTCCGTATCCTCCGGCAACGCCAGCGCCTGTTCCATCAGCGCCGCCTGTTCCGCCGTCAGGGCCGTCAGCCGCTGCCGCAGGGCGAGGGGATCAACCCCGCCGCACTCCTGTCCCTGCTGGACAAGGCTGGCGATGTCCAAGAACTCCTCCGTGATCTCCTGCCCGGTTTGGTCGAGGCCGTTGATGGCCTCCAGGATGGCCCGGTGCAGCTTATCTTCATCCAATGTGGGAGAAGTGTGGCAGTATTTCGTGCCGAACTCCAGCCGGGAGACGCACCGCCAGACGATCCGCTTTTTGCCGTTTCTGGCCCAGGTGCATCGCTTGTAGGGCGTACCGCACTCCCCGCACACCAGCAGCTCGGACAGGGCATATTTGGCGGAGTATTTGCCCTGCTCGGTCTTGCCGGTTTTCTGCATCACCTTCCGCTTGCTGGATCGGCGGGCCATCTCCTCCCGCACCTGATAGAAGATCTCTTTCGGGATGATGGGCGGGTGGTTGTTCTCCACATACACCATGGGGCGCTCTCCCTGGTTTTTCTTTACCGTCTTGCTGATACAGTCGGTGGTATATGTCTTTTGCAGCAGGGCGTCGCCAATGTATTTTTCATTGACCAGGATGTTGTGGATCACCTGATATGTCCAACCCTGAATCCCGCAGGAAGTGGGGATCTCGTCCGCCTCCAGCTCCGCCTTGATCTGACCCAGGCTGCACCCGTCCAGGTAGCGGCGGAAGATACGCTTTACCGTCTCCGCCTCCTCCGGGATGATCTCCGGCTGACCGTCAGGCCCCCGCCGGTAGCCCAACAGCTTCTTGTACTGGAAGGGGACGTTCCCCGCCTCCCGGCTCTTTTGGATGCCCCAGATCACGTTTTTGCTGATGGACTCGCTCTCCGCTTGGGCAAATCCGCTGAACAGGGTGATCAGGAACTCGCTGGACTCCGTCAGCGTATTGATATTTTCCTTTTCAAAGATCACACCGATGCCGTTGGCCCGGAGCATCCGCACCATTTCCAGGCTGTCCACCGTATTCCGGGCGAAGCGGGAGAGGGATTTGGTGAGGATCAGGTCGATTCGGCCTCGTTTGCAGGCGGCGATCATCCGCTTGAACTCCGTCCGCTTTTTCATGCTTGTGCCGGTTATGCCCTTGTCCGCGAAAATACCGGCCATCTCCCAATCGGGGTTCTCCCCGATCTTCTGGGTGTTATATTATAACTCCGACTATGGGTATCAGCAAGGATGTCACCGGGCATAAAAAGGGGGCGGCACTATGAAAGCACCGCCCCAGCTTTGGGACATTTTGTCCCAAAGAGGATAGCCATTATCAACATCAAATTGTCTGGAGTTAGTCAACATCACTTTTTGTTATTTCTGTTAGAGACAGTTGTAATTGATACACATTTTCTTTACCATTTCTATCTTTCGTAGTAAGATCAAAATGGAGAATGTTTTCCAAATCACTTGTATCATCAATTTTTATTCTCCTAATTGTGCTGTTCCCAGATATTTGTCCTAAATCACCAGTTATATTGACAGTATCTCCCGTCATTTCTATCACATCATTAGAAAGAATAACATCTTTTTCATCACCAACCATAATGTAAAATGTGGTGGAGTATGATGTAATGTTATTGAAAAAATCATCAGCTACTCTCAAATCACCGCCAGTAAAGATTTCTTCTGTGCCATTCAAAAGAATAATGCCATTTGAAATTGAAAGCTGTTCATTTTCCTCGCTAAAAGAATATACTATCGGCTGTTCCTGTTCTACCTTTTCGCATCCAACTAATGTCAGTATAAGTATTGCCATAAAGATCAACACTTTCGATTTTATCATATTCAATGCCTCCCCAATTTCCAAGTTGTTGATAGGCATTAAGCACTTCATATTCCTGCCCAACAATCTCCCCAACTTTGGGACATTTTGTCTCAAAGTCGCATTTTTAATCTTCGTCTTCGACATATTCAAGAATATCCCCTGGTTGGCACTTTAGAACTTTGCAGATTGCGTCTAACGTACTGAACCGGACAGCTTTTACTTTTCCCGTTTTCAAGTAAGAGAGATTGACATTAGATATACCGACCTGGGCCGCCAAGTCATTAAGCCGCATTTTTCTGTCCGCCAGCACCCGGTCAAGCCGAATAATAATCATAGCGTGTGGTCCACCTCGTCCTGCAAATGCACTCCATAATGGATGATATATGCGGCTACAATAAAAGCGATGCTGGGGATAAGCATATTAAACATTGCCTGCCCTGTAGAAATGGACATCCGACCATTAGATATAAGGTTGGTAAGCCAGCAAATCAATAGTTTGATGAATGGAACAAAAACAGCCACTGAAAATTGGAGCATCCCATAATAAAGCAGATAGGAGGAGTTTTTCTCTGTAAAAATTTGCCCTTTATTTATATTGGAAAATACACGGCTCAGAAACCAATAAGCAAAAATCATAGGAACTATATGGACAGCATACATGAGAGAAAGCCCAATCTGAATTGTTAGGTCAATCTGGTCATTATCGTTTGTCCATACATGAATATCATCGCCCATAAATACAGTTATACTGCGAGAGTGTGCAGCGTGATTTTCCTCTGCGTAAATTGCTCGTTCATAGGTTCCCGTTTTTGTATGCAGGAAGAAAGATTGACGCCCCATAAAGCTGAGGACAGTACATAGGACATAGAAACAGATTACAAAATAGCAAGCAAATTTCATTAGTTGAGCGGCAGGTCTTGCAAATCGTTCATTTGCGAGTTTCTGAATGAATTTCATAATTTATCACCTCGGATTTATGATAGCACAGAAATTCAAAGGTGTCAATAATAATTTAACGATAATCATTAAATTATTATTGAAAGACTTTGTCTGGAAACAAGGCCAGATACCATGTAGCAAAGTCTGCTAATATGGCCGCCATTATTTTGCCGATTATTAGGGAGCGCACAAACGGCAAGCAATTCGGGTGTGGACACACTCCGAAATTTTTGCTGGGCTGGGGCCCGCAAAATGCTTGTTGGGGAGCCTCCCCAAACCCGGCTCTTTGGGACAAAATGTCCCAAAGAGGTTGGCTGCGTCACCGCCGCTGTCGCGCCGGTTCCTTATTGTTCCGCCCGTCTTTCAGACCCGGCAGACGGTTGATATTATGGTCTGCCATTGAGCGGGAAAAGGGGGCGGCACTGTGAAAAGCACCGCCCCAGCTTTGGGACATTTTGTCTCAAAGGTATATCTTTTAATCGTTCAGTACACAATTACCATCGGAATAGTCTACAAAATCAACAGAACATTCTGTGCCTTCCTCCAGCTCAAATCCCGGAACTTTGCCCTCCACAAAATCCGATATTTTGTATCCGGGAATTTTGCCGCTTTCAATATCTGCGATAATCTGCTCCATCTCTGCCTCAGTACGCATGGGGCGTGTGGGCTGATAATGCAAATTGTCGGGATGCTGGTTTATGGTTCCTTCTGGTGTCACATTGAAATCAACATTATCAAAATGATTGATTTCGTCTGGGGAAATGCTACGCTCGGCGGATAGCGCATTGAGAGCGTCATCCGGGTCATAAATATAGTTGCCGTTTTCACCGGGGGAAAATCTGGAGGCAATCATTAGTCGGCCCTCAAAAGCTGTAGTATTGCCATCCTCGTCCGTCATTTTATAATCCGGCTCCTGTTGGGCAGAGGTTGCAAAAGCCGTAGTTGCGCCAAAAATCAGAGAGAGCGCAAGAACAAGTGAAAAAATGCTGGTTTTCTTATACTTCATAATTGCCGTTATCCTTTCTTCTATTGCATTTTTGCTAAAATTGCTACACAGCGGAGCGAAACCGCTCCTTGTTTCTTCCATGCTGATTAGTGTCCGCGCATAAGCCGCCCTTGTGTTTTCTCCGAAAAGCCGGACGACGGCCTCATCACAAGATAACTCAATATCCCGGTTTGCGAGAATATACATAGCCCACACCAAAGGGTTAAACCAATGCACACACAGCACCGTAATCAGCACTAATTTTGTGATGCTGTCAAAACGCCGGATATGCACATATTCGTGCGTCAAGACGTATTGCAGTGCCTTTGTATTTTCCCATTCGGTAGACGTTGGCAGCAAAATCACCGGACGAAACACGCCATAAGTGAGCGGGGCAGAAAAGCGGCTGGACTGCCGAACTGAAATGGAACGTTTCAACCGACGGGCTTTCAACCAGTTTGTAACAAAGACGTTGCCTATCGGCAGGGACGTTTGAAATTCTTGCCGGCACTTCCAGTATGCGATGGCAAAGACCAAAGCGCAGACCAGTACGCCAACAGCCCAAACAATCACCCACACAGAAATGGAACTTGCGGCATTTGAAATATTGCCGGGTATAGTAGCCATTTGCCCTGCTATTTCAGTCGGCAACATTCCAACAGCCTGCGGGCCTTTTGTAGGGGGTACTGCGGGTGTATGATTGCCAATCAGTGAATATACACTAAACGCAGAGGGGACGGAGAACGGGAGCAAAAGCCGCGCAACCGCTATTCCCCAGAGTGCTAAAAAAGTCTTTTTGGGTAACAGGGTTGACTGCCAGGGCGCGTATAACGATAATTGCCAAAATCATCACGCCCCCCACAAAACTCATTTGCAATAGGCTCATTTGCACCACCTCACTCCAAATCACCGACAATCTGTTTCAGCTTTTCGATCTGCGCGGCAGTTAATTTTTTCCGTCCCAGCAGGGCCGCGAACAGCTTGTCGGCGGAGCCATCATACACCTTGTTAATCAGTTCGTTCGTTTCCGCCTCCTGCACATCCTCTTTCGGCACAAGCGCATGGCACATGAAACCGGGCTCGGAGCGTTCAATCGCGCCTTTTTTGATACAACGTTTGATTAGGGTATAGGTCGTATTGACATTCCAGCCCAATTCCTCGGTCAGCAGTTTAGCGATATATTTTGCGGGAACATCGCCATCGCGCCAAAGGACAGACATCACTTTCAACTCAGAGTCGAAAAGTTTAATATCCATTCAATCACACCTCCTTTTAAGACTGTAGTAGTGGCTACAAGAAAATACTACCACAGTCTTAACCTCTTGTCAATACTACTTCGGCCTTAAAAATAAAAAAGTGCCGCCCCAACTTTGGGACAAAATGTCTCAAAGTACAGCCGCCCCATGTTAGCTTTTGTGGAACGAATAGGGCGCAGGACATATAAACATACCACCCCTCTGCCGAACACGCCCGGAAACCCTTGATACAAGCGGCATTCAAACGCCCAAATGATAACAGTCCAACCGTGGAAAATAAGCGGTTTTTACAGCGCGTTCAACCCAATCCCCCCGCCCTTTCCCATTCATGGGAAAAGGGGCGGCTCTGGAGGATATATCCCCCGCCGCGCCGGAGGGGTAGCACAGCCGGGGCAGGCCGTCAAGGGCAAGCCGCCGCAGGCGGCGGTGCTACGCACCCTTGACCGCCCGCTCCCGTCTGTGCTCAATAGTAGGCGGCGACGGGGGATATATCACCAGAGCCCCTATGTAAAAATGCGCGGGAATATCGATTGCTTTGGGACATTTTGTCTCGAAGCCACCATGCGATATTTAGATTTTTCGGGTAGAATGGCCGGGGCTGCTGGGGCCGCCTTGATAACCAAAGCAGGGCGGCCCCCAGTGGACTCCGGCCATATCGCACAGAAAAACCGCCCCATTTTCAAGGACGGCTTTCTGCGTAATGTGATAGTTTCAATCTTTTTCTTTTATTTTCAGGAGGAAAATGGTTGATTATCTCAAAAAAGCCTTGATTTACGGGCATACAAGCAGGATTTCAAGCTGAATTTACTACCAATTTACTACTTTTGAGGGAAAGAGCCTTGATATGCCGCCCGGAACCCTGCCAGCCCAGCCACCAGCACACAGCATTGAGAAAGAATAAATGAAAACTGAATACGACGCAAACGCGGCGTTTCTCTATCCCAACATGGGAGAACAGGAACGCCGCTTTTTTTATGCCCTCATGTTACGCAATAGGGGCAAAAAGAGCCTTGCTATATGCGGCTTTGCGGGCGCACTTTTGCCGGGGACAGGGATTTATACCTAACCCCGGCAAAATGGCGTTCTATCGCGTAACAAATCCACAACCAAAGGAGTGATGAAGCTATGGCAGTTTTCCGAGTGGAGCGCAACAAGGGCTATACCGTTATGAGCAACCACCATTTACGCAACAAGGAGCTGACCTTAAAGGCAAAGGGGCTTTTATCGCAAATGCTGTCACTTCCCGAAGATTGGGACTACACCCTTGCGGGGCTGTCACAGATCAACCGGGAAAGTATCGACGCTATCCGTACCGCCGTATGGGAACTGGAAAAAGCCGGGTATATCAAGCGGCGGCAGGGACGGGACGAAAAAGGCAAAATGACCGCCATTGAATACACCATTTACGAACAGCCCCAGCCGCCGGACGACACCCCGCCGGGATTGGATAACCCGACATTGGAAAATCCAACACCGGGCAATCCGATATTGGAAAATCCGACACCGGGTAAACCGACGACGGAAAATCCAATGCAATTAAATAAAGATATACAAAGAACTGACTTACCAACAAAAGAAAAAATAAATACGGATTTACAAAGTACCCATTCCATTCCTATCCTTTCCCCTAACCCCTCTCCTTTGGAGCAGGAAGCGGCTGCGCCGCCGGAACGGAAACGAAAGGAAGCGGAAGCACAGACCGCTTTTGAGATTTACCGGGAGATCATCAAGGACAATATCGACTATGACATTCTCATACAGGATATGAAGTTTGACGGGGACAGGCTGAATGAGATTGTAGACCTCATGCTGGAAACCGTCTGTACCCGGAGAAAGACGATCCGCATTGCCGGGGACGACTACCCCGCCGAGCTGGTAAAAGCAAAGTTTATGAAGCTGGACGCTGAACATATCCGCTTTGTGCTGGACTGCATGAAAGAGAACACAACCAAAATCCGCAACATCAAGCAGTATTTACGGGCGGTGCTTTTCAATGCCCCGTCCACAATCGGCAATTATTACACGTCCCTTGTGGCTCACGACATGGCAAGCGGCGCACTTGCGCCACAGGAGCCGCACGACCCCTATTCATTCAAACCGGGCGAAAGCCTGTAACCACCCACAACCACAAAAGGAGGATTTTATTATGGCACAGAAAATGACGGGAGCATTGGTATTTGACGAGCGCACAGACCGCTACGACATTCGCTTTGACCTTGCCAGCTATTACGGCGGGCTGCATTGCGGGGACTGTTTCGACGTGTTCACACGCGGCAAGTGGAAGCCGACCCGTATTGAAATGAATATGGCGCAGGAATGGTACTTGGTGGGTATCAGAGCCGACGACTTAAACGGGCTGCGGGTGCGTATCTGACCGCCGCCCCATAGACTACCCCGAAAGGAGGGACAGACCCCATGCAGGACGAGATCAACGAAAAAACCGTTGCCCTGTATATCAAGACCGGGAAGCTGACCGCCGAAGTGCTGCAAAAGGCAATCAAAAAGCTGCTCTCACAGGCAAAGAAAGAGCTTGACAGACAGGCAATCCCCCACGGGAAGCAGACCTTAAAGCAGCTTATGAAGCAGAACACGGGCGTTTCCAACATTGAGATCACAAAGGACAACATCAAAGCCTTTGAGAGTACAGCAAAAAAATATGGTATCGACTTTGCGCTGAAAAAGGACGCGACGGAAACCCCGCCCCGCTATCTTGTATTCTTCAAGGGCAGGGACGCGGACGCGCTGACCGCCGCTTTCAAGGAGTTTTCCGCAAAGAAGCTGACGCAGGATAAGAAGCCCTCAATCCGAAAGGCATTCCCTACTCATGGACGCTTTCTTGGAGCATTTACACCAACAGCCCCCACAATTACGGACAGGCAAAGATCGCCGGACAGGAAAGGAAAGTTTTTGCGGACAAGGCGGCTATGGAAAAGTATCTGAATGGACGTATCAAGGCATACGCCCATTTATTTACCGAAATATCGCCCTCTATCCCGAAAGAGTACGCCGAGCAGTTCAAAGTAAACGGGCAGCTTTTACCCGGTTATTCCATTGAGGGGGAGGAACGGACGCAGACCGGACAGGAAGCCGGAAAGACAGACCCAGCCCCCGCAGAACAAGCGGCGGAGCAGACCACCGGGCAGAGAAAGGAGCGTGACCCAATGAATGAGCAGTTTTCAATCCTTATCGACAGCCGCACCCGCTTTGAAACCGGGAAACCGGGCGGCGCGTGGCTTTCCATACCGACCACCACGGAGCAGCTTCACGCCGCCATGAGAAGCGTCGGCATTACCGCAGACAACCCGCAGGACTTTTTCATCAACGGTTTTGCAAACACCGAGAAGCAGCCTTTTGACGTGCCGCTTTCCGTGATACAGGGCAGCACCATTGACGAGCTGAATTATTTAGGCAAGCTCTTAGAAATGCAAAGCGACGAGGACAGGGACAAATTCACGGCGGCGGTAACGCTGGGGGAACACGCCGGGAGCGTGAAAGACCTTATCAACCTTGCACAGAACCTTGACTGCTACTGGATATACCCTGCTGTCCGCAGCGAAGCCGACTACGGCTATTACCTCATTGACGAGCTGGACGAATTGGAGCTGCCCGAAGAAGCAAAGAAGTATTTCAAGTACGAGGAATACGGGCAGGACGCGGTTCAGAAAGATAAAGGGCAGTTTACCGATCAAGGCTATATCTACAACAACGGCAACACCTTTTCACAGTGGTACAACGGGCGGGACAATGACATACCGAAAGAATACAAGGTAATGAGCTTCCCGGAGCCGGAACGCCCCGCCCCGGAGAAATCGGATTTTGAAGCGGCAGCGGAACCCGTTTTTGAGCCGCGCCCGGTTGCCCCGATTATCCTTACTTCAAAAAATTCCACCGACAAAATGAAAGAAATCACAGACCGTTTGGAGCATGGAATTATGGGGGTATTTGAAAATGGGCGGTACACCGATTATCTGCAAACCTTATCAAAGTTCCATAATTACAGCTTTAACAACACCGTACTGATCGCCATGCAGGGCGGTACGTTTGTCAAAGGCTATCAGCAATGGAAAAAGGAATTTGACCGCCATGTAAAGCCCGACGAGAAATCTATCAAGATACTTGCACCGTCCCCCTACATAGTCAAGCGGGAGGTTGAAAAGATTGACCCGCACACCCAAAAGCCCATAATCGGAAAAGACGGGAAGCCTGTCACGGAAACAAAGGAAATCCAAATCCCCGCCTTTAAGATAGTGTCTGTTTTTGACGTATCACAGACCGAGGGGAAAGAGATACCGGGCATTACGGATAATGAATTGACGGGCGACGTGGAGCAATACCGGGACTTTTTTACCGCCCTTGAAAGGACTTCCCCCTTTGCTATGGGCTTTGAAGCGTTGGAGGGTACAGTAAAGGGACGCTGCTTTTATGACGGGCAGCGCATAGCGATCAACGAGGGAATGAGCGAGCTTCAGAACGTAAAGACCGCTATCCACGAGATCGCCCACGCGACGCTGCACAACATAGACCGGGACGCGCCGGAACGCCCCGACCGAAGCACAAGGGAGGTACAGGCGGAAAGTATCGCTTACACCGTATGCCAGCACTACGGGCTTGACACGTCCGACTACTCTTTCAATTACATTGCCACATGGAGCAGTGGGCGGGAGCTTGCAGAGCTGAAAAAATCCCTTGCCACAATCCGCAGCACCGCCGCCGAGCTGATTAACACCATTGACGGGCATTTAGCGGAAATCAGAAAAGAACGGGAAGCGGAGAAAGCACAGGAAGCTGAAAAAGAGCCGACACCCGACCTTTCGGCAGAGCCAACGGTCACAATCCTTTGGAGTGAAAGCAGCCAGCTACGGGAGGGCGAAACAATCCCCCTGTCCCGTGCCGATACCCTGTTTGCGGTGCTGGACGAAGCCAGCCTTGATACGCCCCGTTATTTCAAGACGAGATTTCAGATTGATTATGTGATGAACGGAAAGCCCGACCATTACGAGGGGCAACAGGATTTTGGCGACGGGGACGGTTCCCTTATGGAGCATATCGAACAGCACCATACCTATTATCTGAACGATAAAGAGTGGGAAAACTACCTTTTACAGCATGAGGGCAAGGAAGCACTGGAAGCCGATAAGGAACAGCGGGCAATGCTGCTGAATGAGTTTATCCCCTATCTGAAACTGCATTGCAGTTTATCCGAAATGGAGCGTATCGCCGGAGGAGCCTTGTTAGCCGGGGAGAGCCTTACCCCAACGGAAACCGCCTACCATACCGCCATGCAAGCCTACGTTACCGAGTGCCGGGGGCTTATCAATCAAGGCGAATACCATTTGCCACCCGTCCCACAGCTTAAAGATTTTGACGTGGAGCTTGCCGCCTACAAGGAACACGTCAAGGCAGAAATCGCACAGGAAGCGGCAGACGCGGGAATGACCGTGGAGGAATACGCCGCCAACGGGTACGAGCCTTACACCGCGCCGGAGCCGGAAGCGGCACAGACCGCCGAACCGCAGGAGCCGGAAAACCCCGTTTCTGAAAAAGCAGACACGCCGGAACAGGCAGGACAGACCACCGACAAACCACTTACGGATTTACAGAAAAAAGCGGTTGAGATTGCCAAACAGTACGAAGCTCTCCCCTTGCGGGAAAAGATCGGGATAGCTTGCCTTTCCAGCTTGTCCCCGTTTTCTCCGCTTGGTACTCCGCATAGCTCTTTCCCTTGTTGCCCTTTCCGGGGACGACCACAGAAAGCCCGTTGTCCCGACACAGCTTGTCACTCATGTTCCGTATGCCGTAATACGTCCGTTTGTTGGAAACGTACTTGTGATGATCTACGAAGTTGACCGCGCAGAAAATAATGTGGTTATGGATATGCCCCTTGTCAATGTGCGTCGTTAATACATACTCATGCTGCCCCTTTGTTACCGCGTCGGCAAGCTGCCGCCCGATTTCATGGGCTTTTTCATAGTCCACTTCTCCCGGAGCAAAGGACTGTATCAAGTGAAAGGCTAAATTGTTTCCCTTATCCCGCGCTTGTGAGAGGGTATAGCCAAACTCAATATCTGCCGTTTCATAGCTGCACCCGAAAGAGGACACCAGCATTTTTCCGTCCGTCTTGTCCGGGTTTTCGATATAGTCAAGGGCTTTGCTTAGAGTGCTTTTAACAGGCTTAATCTTTGTAACCGCCATATCTCCGCAAGCACCCCCTTAATTTCCTCTATATCCTCTTTATAGGCGTTTCCCGTCGCGTTTACGCGACGTGCGATCTGATTGACATTCACCCCGATTTTCTGTATCTCCGCTGTCATTGCTTTTATGTCCGTATGGTCTACTTGGATAATGTACCCGTCAATGGCAATCTTGCGCAGATACGCCGCCATGTTGCTTGTGGGGACGAGCTTCATTTTTTCCTCAATCAGTTTTCTTTCTTCCTCTGTCACATAGAATTTGACCTGTATCGTCCTTTTGCGTCCGTTCATGGTTTTTCGCTCCTTTCCGTTCTCATAGAGGGTTTGGGAAACTTCCCAACAAGCCATTTCTGACCGACCGGGCGGGCAGAAATACGGAAAAGGGTACTCTTTTCCTATGCTTGCTGCTTTACTTACTATCCCCTCAAAAAGAGCGTATTTGTTGCATTATCTCTTGAATTTAGCGCAAAAAAATATTGCAGCACAAAAAACGGCTGCAACTTCTCTAAATAACAACGGAAAAAGGGAACAGCGGTTAATCGTCTGTCCCTTTGGTTTCCTGTATTCCTTTAGCGGTAGCGGTGATAATCGTCAAATCCTTTTTATCCATGCTGTCAAGCAGCGCGTCAAGTTGCCGCCGCTGCGTGGACTTCTCCGCTTCCTTTTCCGAAAAAAGAAACTGGTCTACGGATATATCATAACGGAGCATAAGCTCAAAAAATATCTGTACGCTGGGGTGCTGCCCCTTATTTTCAATATTTGCAAGGTAACGTGGGGAAATATACATTTCGTCACACACTTTTTTCCTGCTCTCCTTGCGCCCTTTTCGTGCGGCTTTAATTGCCGCCCCGAAAGCCTTAAAATCATATTTCGGTACTGGTCTTTTTGCCATATTCATTCACCCTATTACATTTTACTGTTCACCTTTCTTTTTGGATATGTCTACACAGTTCTATTGATTAGCCAAAATAATTCCCGTAATATGCAAATACCACTTGAAGTCATTCGGCTGGACGCATATAATTATACTGACATAGATTAGGGAAAGGGTGAATGAAGATGTTAGAGTTTATTTCTGCCCCGGAAGCAGCGAGGAAATGGGGCATTTCAGAAAGACGGGTACAAAAACTATGTGAGGAGAACCGCATACCCGGAGTAGCAAAGTTCAGCCGCTTATGGCTGATACCAAAAGATGCGGAGAAGCCAGCAGATGCCCGCATGAAAGCAGAAAGGACGAAAAAGCATGAATAGGATTTTAGTGATAGATGATGACAAGGAGCTTTGCACACTAATCAAGCAAAGCGTTTTACAGGAATGTATCGAAGCTGACTGCTGCTATTCCGGCAAATCCGGCTTGCTGCAACTGAAAGAAAAAGAATACCAGCTTGTCATACTGGACGTAATGATGCCCGGTTTTGACGGGTTTGAAACATTAGAACAGATCAGAAAAGAAAACAGCCTGCCGATTTTGATGTTCACATCAAAAAATGACAGTGCTTCAAAAGTGCGGGGGCTGCGGGCAGGAGCCGACGATTATTTAACAAAACCTTTTGATATGGACGAGCTGATTGCCCGCATTGTTTCACTGATAAGACGCTATACCCGTTTCAATCAAAAAGAGGGACAGTCACAGACATTTGATTTTGACGGATTGACTATCGACTTTAACAGCCGTTCCATTATCACGGTAAACGGAGAATTTGAGCTGCCGCCGAAAGAATTTGACCTGCTCCTGTTTCTTGCCAAAAATCAAGGAAAAATACTGACAAAACAGCAGATTTATGAAAAAGTATGGGGAGAAGATTATGTTTATGATGATAGCAATATCATGGCAATTATAAGCCGGTTGCGAAAAAAGATAGAAGAAAATCCCGGAACCCCCAAATATATACAGACGGTAAAAGGGATTGGCTACCGCTTCAATAAGGAGGTATGAGGGGTGTATATAGAGATTGTCATTATGATTATAATTGTCGCTGTCCTTTTTCCAGTTTGCAGCTCCCTGCTTATTGTCCGGCGTGTGAAAAAACAGATTTTGGAAATGGTTGACGCTTTAGAAGATGTAAAAAAAGGGAATGGAAACAGACGGATTTTATCAGAAACACATGAGCTTGTAGCCCCTCTTGCTTATGAGATCAACGATATTATCCTCTCCTACGAAAGCAGACTTTTAGCTTATCATCAGACAGAAGAAACAAACAGGCGGCTTATGACGAGCCTTTCCCATGATGTAAGGACACCGCTTACTACACTGATTGGATATTTAGATGCCGCACATAAAGGAATTGCCACTGGAAAGGAACGCGACGACTATATAGAAACTGCCCGACGGAAAGCACATGACTTAAAAGAATATATAGATGTGTTGTTTGACTGGTTTAAGCTGGGATCAAATGAATTTTCCATGAATATATCCACTATTGATTTAACAGAACTGACACGGAATATATTGATTGACTGGATACCGATATTTGAAGATACACAGGTGGATTTTTCGATTGATATTCCAGAGCAGCCTTTCCGGGTAAGGATTGACCCGGACGGATATATGCGGATATTAAACAATCTGATACAGAATGTAATCTCCCATAGCCACGCAGATAAAATTGAAATTTCTTTATCCGGGCAGGGCGGGAACATAAAAATTCTTTTGCGTGATAATGGAGTGGGAATTGACAAGGAGGACTTAAAGCATATTTTCGAGCGGCTTTATAAATGCGATAAAGGGCGGTCTGAAAAAGGCAGCGGTCTTGGTCTGTCTATCGTACACCAGCTTGTAGAAAAATTAAACGGAACCATAACAGCAGACAGCGTACCGGGGAAAGGAACCGTTTTTACCCTGCTTTTCCCTCTGACAGACTAACCAGCTCCCGCCCTACATGGCGGGAGTAATTCTTTGTAAAAATCTGTTTTCCCCAAATTGCAAGGTTAATGCAAGGTTCGTGCAAGGTTAATGCAAGATTGGCGTGATAGAATAGCAGACATGAAAAGGAGGTTTCGCAATGAGCAAATATGTAATTGAAACAAAAAATCTTACCAAACAATACGGAACACAGAAAAGCGTTGCCGATCTGAATATCCATGTTCAGAAAGGACGTATCTATGGTCTGCTTGGCAGAAACGGAGCCGGAAAGACAACGACAATGAAAATGCTGCTTGGGCTGACACAGCCCACTTCCGGGGAAGTCACGATTTGGGGGAAACCTTTAGCGGCGAATGAAAAAAAGCTGCTCCCCCGTATCGGCAGTCTGATTGAATCCCCCGGTTTTTATCCGAATCTGACAGCAACGGAAAATCTGCGGATTTTTGCTACCCTGCGGGGAGTGCCAAACCGCAACGCAATTAAAAATGCGCTTGATTTAGTCGGTCTGCCTTATAAAGACAAAAAACTGTTTTCCCAATATTCGCTTGGCATGAAGCAGCGGCTGGCGATTGCTCTTGCCGTGATGCACGACCCGGAGCTTTTAATCTTGGACGAACCGATCAACGGGCTTGACCCTATCGGTATTGCAGAGGTACGTTCCTTTATCCGTGACCTTTGTAATGAACGCGGAAAAACAATTTTGATTTCCAGTCATATTCTTTCCGAGATTGCGTTATTGGCTGACGATATAGGCATTATCGACCACGGCGTACTGCTGGAAGAAGAAAGCCTTACAGAACTGGAAGCAAAAAGCAGCAAGCATATCCGCTTTACTGTTTCTGATACGGCACAAGCGGCAAGAATTTTAGAACGTATCTTCCATGAAAACCAGTTTACCATACAGGACGACCATAATATGCGGCTGCATAATTTAGATATTTCTGTTGGGAAGATTGTAACGGCTTTTGTGGAGAACGAGCTAGAAGTATCACAAGCCTATATTTGTGAAGAAAGCCTTGAAGATTATTTCAAACGTGTAACGGGGGGTGAGGGGATTGCTTAAACTTGTAAAATGTGAGTTTTGGAAGCTGAAACGGAAAGGGCTGTTTAAAATTGCTCTTTTTACCTCTGTCCTGTTCCCGGTTTTTTACGCTATGCTTTTGTCTGACGGAGATTTTGCAGATTTTGCGAGCGTTGCCCGTGAAGAAAGCGGCTTTTTGCTTCTGATTCCCATACTGGTAATGATAGCTGCCAACCTGTTTTTTGAAGAACATGATAACGATACCTTAAAAAATCTTGTTTGTGTTCCTGTCTTAAAAAGCCGCTTGGTTATGGCAAAAGTTATTGTCCTTGTGCTTTTTTCTGTTGTTTATGAACTTGCGGGATTCTGTATCAGTGTCTTGCTTGCCATTACACAGGGCATTTCTTTAAATGGATTAGGGCTGCAGTTGTTCCTTACACTCTGCACAGGAATTTTATTATGGGCGGCAGCTTTGCCATGTATTATTTTAGTGGTCTGGTGTAATAAGTCCTATATTATTTCTGTCATAATCGCCTTTTTTTATACCCTGCTTGGATATGCGCTACATCTTAGCGATGCAATTATGATGAAACCATTAGGGCTTAACATCAGCACATTTATTCCTGTCCCTATTATCTTTAGATGGCTGTATCAGTTTAAGGTGCCGGAAGGAAAAATTATGACAGAATTTTATAATCGGTTAAGTCCGTATTTTATATCAACGCCCGTAATTTTTTTGATATTAGTTGCGGAAGCCGTTGTCTGTATTGCATTGGTTACAAGAGTTTATCAAAAACAGGAAGTATAGGAGGTTTTATATGTTATCCATTGTCTTAACTGAATTTCAAAAGATAAAACGGTATCATATTCTGCTGATTGGTATTATCGGAATGACGCTTTCTCCCGTTCTTGGGGTAATTACACAGAATGTTGCGATTGAGGAAGCCAAAAACCCTAATTTCAACATTAGCGCATTAGTAGACAGTACGATTTGGAACAATGCAACTATATTCATGCCTATTATTTTTACCTTGATTGGCGGTTATCTGATAAACAGAGAATATACCGATGATACACTGAAAAATATTTTAACTGTTCCCGTTTCATTTTCTAAGTTATTGACCGGGAAATTGGCAGCTATCGGTCTGTTATCTCTTGTATTGGGAATATACAGCTTCGTTATTACAATTATTGTTGGTATTTGTGCTGGATTGCCCGGCGTGAGTATTTCTGCCTTGATAAGCGGTTTGCTTTATATGGCTGGTATATCTATTTGTATTTATATTGCTGTTCTTCCGATTATTTCTTTTTGCGGAAGAATACCGGGGTTTTTCATGGGAGGTTCGATTATTGCATTTGTGTTAGGATATTGCAGCATGTTCTTTAAAAGCGGTCTGCTTAGAAATATTTATCCATTTTTAGCCGCTTTCACGGTGATTGGTTTTGATACCACATCATATATAAATTCAACAAGCAATGCTAATGTTCCTTTAGGGCTTGTTTCACTTGGAATCATGCTGTTGATTTCTGTATTTATCATTACGATTTCTAAAACACCGGGAAATTCTAAAACGAAACATAAAAAAAGCAATATTTCTTTGCGTCCTGCACAACGTGAACGCTTAAAAATGAATGGACGCTAATAGCAAGAAAGGAGTTTTTCAAATGAAAGAAAAAATTTTAAGTACGATTGCACTTATTACTGCCTTTGTACCATTGACAGCACCCTTTATATGGAAGCCGGATTCTCCTGCCGCAACAGCTATTATCATAGGGTATTGTATTTTCGCTGCGGTTAGCTTTATATATGCTCTTTTCCTTTTTGCAAAAATAAAACTCAGGGATATTAACACCAAAATTGCGCTTGGTGTTAATGCGGTTTATGTTGTAGGAATTTTGGTTACAGTAATTATTCCTCGCCTGTTAAACAGATAAATTATGGAAAGGTTGATGATATGTGTCATAAAAAAATTTTTTCTCTTGTGCTTGTTTGTACTTTCACAATAGGTTTGTCCCTTACAGGGTGTTCAAAAGATGAAATTCTGGATCAATACAATAATGTTATACAATCAGCCGGAAATGCAACACTGACAGGGGATTTATCTCTTAAAGGGAAGCGGACGTATGGTGACGATCATTACACTGGAACTTATGTAGCAGACTATAAGGATTTTTCCAAAACAGAATATCTCTTTGGTGGGACTTCTATTGAGCGCGAAAATGGTAAGGACATCTCCGTTTCCTGCAACTTGGAAATTACCGAGGGAACAGCACAAGTATTTTGGATTTCTGGAAGTGATGATCCAGTAGTTTTACTTGAAGCAAGCGACGGTTATTCAGAAACATTAACATTGCCGGAGGGTGGAAACTATTTCGGAATTACAGGAGATAACTTTACGGGTCATTTAGAAATGAATATAGAATAATAATCTGCCGCACGACGGCAAAAGAAAAAAGCCGTCGTACAGCAGAGGTTTTCATGCGCCTATTCTTACACGGCGGCTTTTGAGAGATCAAAGCCGCCGTTTCTTTTATCCTCTAAAGTAATACGCGGTTTTTGTTAAAGCGGCGGCTAAAGGAGGTAGCCGCCATGAAGCGCAAAACGTATCGACAAAATCTGACGGTCATTGACACATCAAAAAAAGCCCGTCCACCGCCGGGGAAAATTACGCCCATATTACTGTTCACCTTTCTTTTTGGATATGTCTACACAGTACCTACTATTAGCCAAAATAGAACATATTATAGGAGCTTTGTAAAAAAAGGAAATAAATACCTACTGAATGTATCTTGACAAAATCTGCTTCACTTGTTATTATGGGTTACATACCAAACGAATGATAGTAGAAAGGAGGATTGGTGTGGCACGAAATAAATATCCAGAAGTAACCGTTGAGAAGATATTGGAAGTATCACAGCGATTATTCTTGGAAAAAGGGTACGACAATACAACTATACAGGATATTGTAAATGAGCTTGGTGGACTGACTAAGGGAGCAATCTATCATCATTTCAAATCAAAAGAGGAAATTATCGACGCATTGGGGGAAAAACTCTTTTTTGATAATAACCCGTTTGTTACCGTTCAGAAGCAGAAGAACTTGAATGGTCTACAGAAAATGCGAGAAGTCATTAAGCTAAACCATGTTGATATTGATAGGACAGAGCTTGGCAAACAAAGTATTCCCCTTTTGAAAAACCCCCGTTTGTTAGCAGAACTGGCTGACACAAATAGAAAATTGATTGCCCCTCTTTGGTTACAGCTTATTCAAGAGGGGATAGAGGACGGTTCTATCCAGACCGAGTATGCAAAAGAACTATCCGAACTTTTGCCCTTGCTTACAAACTTTTGGTTAATTCCCTCTGTCTATCCCGCTACACCGGAAGAACTGATTTCAAAGTTTGCATTTATCAAATACCTGTTGGATAGTATGAACTTGCCGATTATTGATGATGAAATTTTCGGTATGGCACAGAATTACTTTGAACGCTTAAACGTAGGCGAATAAATAAAATTGCCTTGAGAAAGGCAGTTTTATTTTCAAATCTTACATTCGTTCGTAAGGTATTATTTTTTAAGCATATACATACCGTCTAAATGTATGAAAGGAGAATACTATGTCAAACTTAGACCAAAAAATCGAAAATGCTACAAACAAAATTGAAGCTGTTGCAAATGAAGCATGGAAAAAGCGTTCATTCCGCATTGTATCTAAATCGGTATCTGCTGCGGCAGAAATCGGACTGATGATAGGTGCTGCACATTTATCTGAAAAGGGCTATAAATCAACAGCTACTTGTCTGTTTGTTTTGGGTGCGACAGGGCTTGTTTGTGATTTGATATTCAACAGAAAATAGGAGGACACCGCTATATGATTCGATACTTAAAACAATACAAATTTCTGCTTTTCCTTACCGCACTATTTACTGCTATCAGTTCTCTATCCTATGTGTTTATCGCTATCTTGTTGCAACAGGTTATGGACATTGTAGATATGGGCGATATGGACGGCTTCATCAGAATACTACTCTTTTCTTTAGCCTACTTTGCGCTTATGGGAGTATTTATGTACCTACAATCTTTGTTCAGCAAAAAATTTGTCTGCAAGATTATGAAAGCTGTCCGTTCTAAAACCTTTATAGGAATTGAGAAACACACGATTGAGGATTACTCCAAAAACAATACCGCAGATTACTTATCTGCGATTACGAATGATGTAAAAATGATTGAGGACAATTTTTTACTTCCTCTCCTGCAAGTCATTCAATACACGATTATTTTCATAGCGTCCCTTGCTGTAATGATTTACTTCGACATTATCGTTACGATATGCGTAATTATTGCAATCGCCATTATGCTTATCGTCCCCAGTCTGTTCGGAGGACTGCTCTCTAAACGGCAGGACAAATATTCTGATATGCTATCCTCTTTTACAAATCATGTAAAAGACCTGTTATCCGGCTTTGAAATTATCAAGTCGTACCGAATGAAAAAATATGTCCTTTCACGATTTGAAACAAGTAATGAGGACACGATAAAAGCAAAATATTCAGTTGACAAAGCGATTGCTGCAAATGAAGCGGTTTCTATGGTTCTTGCGCTTCTTGTTCAAGTTGTTGTTGTTTTTCTTTCAGCATATTTCATTATTATCGGACGTATCAGCGCAGGAGCCTTATTAGGCATGGTACAGGTTAGCAGTAATCTTGCAAATCCGCTTTTAATCATTTTTAGTAATATTCCTAAAATCAAGAGTATAAAGCCGATTGCACAGAAGTTAAATGAATTTTCAGATTACCGGAATCAAGACACAGATACAAAAAAAACCCCTACTTTCAATGAGATGATTTGTGTGGAGGATTTGCATTTTTCCTATGATAAAGAAAATGAAGTCATAAACGGTATTTCATTATCCATTAAAAAAGGAAAAAAATATGCCTTTGTTGGTAAAAGTGGTTGCGGAAAATCTACGCTTATCAAACTGATTGCCGGATATTATTCTGATTTCAAAGGTGATGTTCTGTATGATGAAGATAATCTTTCCATTGTGGATATTGATAAAATAACCGCCTTGTCGTCTGTCATTCATCAGAACGTCTATATGTTTGACGAAAGCATTTTAGACAATATTTGCTTACACGAAGATTACAGCAAAGAAGAATTACAATCTGCACTGTCTGATAGTGGCTTATTGCATTTCATTGAGCAAGTACCAAACGGACTTGAATATCATGTTGGGGAAAACGGTAATAACCTTTCCGGCGGGCAAAAACAACGAATTGCTGTAGCAAGGGCTTTAATTCGTAAAAAGCCGCTGTTAATTTTAGACGAGGGTACGTCTGCTATTGATATGCAAACTGCGTATGATATTGAAAGCAGATTGTTAGCAATATCTGATTTAACGCTACTCACTATTACTCACAATATGAGCAAAGATATTCTTGAACTCTATGATGAAATTATCTTTATGGCAGACGGAAAAATCATTGAGCATGGCACCTTTGAAACACTTATTGCAAAAAACGCAGCATTTTATAATTTCTACCAACTGAAAAAATAGGAATTTTATTTAAGGGATTTCTTGCTATTACTCTTTGTTAAATTCTTAAAATAGAATTTAATATATTGAAAAAGAATTTATCTGCCGCACGACGGCAAAAGAAAAAAAGCCGTCGTACAGCAGAGGTTTTCATGCGCCTATTCTTACACGGCGGCTTTTGAGAGATCAAAGCCGCCGTTTCTTTTATCCTCTAAAGTAATACGCGGTTTTTGTTAAAGCGGCGGCTAAAGGAGGTAGCCGCCATGAAGCACAGAGCGTATCGACAAAATCTGACGGTCATTGACACATTAAAAAAAGCCCGTCCACCGCCGGGGAAAATTACGCCCATAAGTATGAACTGTCTAATCATTATAATACGGTTTTCAATGCTATTTTGCCTGTTCACATTTTTTGTGGACGGGCTTTTTTTGCGCTTTTCATTTTTCTAAAAAAGCCATTAGGAAAACGCAACAAAACACCTTCTTCCATACGGATAGTGTGCGAAAGGGGACGGAAGGACAAGCCCTTTGTCCTTTACACCACGAAGGAAGGAGGTGAACTCTATGGAGCTATCTTCTTCTGAAATGAAAACAATCCAACATCAGTATGACACGCTTGCAAAAAAAGTCCTCAAAGGCGAAGCAAGAAGCTGTTACCGGGAGCTGTCTAAACGCGCCGCACATGAAGTGAATTTTTCAGAAATGAGCCAAGCGGAACTTGCACAGCTTTATACGCTGGACGAATACGAGAGCGATTATTACCGCTTTGAAGTTTCCGGCTATGATGTGCTTGTAAAAAATGAGCTGCTTGGCGAAGCCCTGCAAGCCCTGCCCGAAAAGAAGCGTGACATTATCCTTTTGTCCTACTTCTTGGAAATGAGCGACGAGGAAATAGGCGAGCTGCTGAATGTTGTACGCAGTACGATTTTCCGGCACAGGAAAACCGCGCTTGAAAAAATCAAACTGTATATGGAGGGAAAAACAGATGAACAGAAATAACAAATCCTCTGCCCTGTTGCCGTTCCCTGTTATTGCAGCGGCGGCGGGCGGTGATACGGAAGCCATGTGTGCGGTCTTGAAGCATTACGAGGGCTACATAGCGGCACTTTGCATCCGGACGCTGAAAGACGACGCGGGCAACACTTATTCCTACGTTGATGAGGAAATGAAGAACAGGCTGCAAGTACGGCTGATTACCCGCACACTTGCCTTTAACATAGGCTAAACACAGGCTATCCCCTGCAGGGCGCGTCCCCCTTTCCGTGTTCCCGCTTATGGGCTGCTTGTCGTTTCACCGGGGCATACCGCCAGCGCGGTATGCTTCCGTGAGCCGATAAGCTCTTGAATTTTGTACTTTGACAAAGAAAGCGGCGCAAGATAACGGCGGCGCAGGATAGGGCAGATCGGGTACGTCCCTTTTGCGCCGAGCTATACGGCGGGTGCGCCATGACACTATCCCGGAGAGGTTTTCTTTTCTTCACCGGGACAGCCGAGCGACCAACACCGCGCCGGGGAGCAAGTTTAGCAGCTTGCGGGCGACGACAGCGCAGAATATATAATGATACTCCCTTACCGCCACAGTCCGAGCGTTCAGAGCGTCGCAGGCAATGGGTAGGGCTGCATGAGAACCATGCAGGGGTGAAACTCCCGTGAGGTTATGCTAATAACCGTCCGATTAAAGCCTTATTTCACTATTAACCATTTACCCATTTTGAAAGGGGGATTTATAGAATGAATAATGCTGACGTGCCTATTTGGGAAAAATACACGCTTACTATTGAGGAAGCGTCAAAATATTTCCGCATTGGTGAAAACAAGCTGCGGAAACTTGCAGAGGAAAACCCTACGGCGGGCTGGGTAATCTTGAACGGCAACCGTATTCAGATCAAGAGGAAACAGTTTGAAAAAGTCATTGACACACTGGACGCAATTTAGCAAAAAAGATAGTGAAAAGGAGCCTTGAATATGCTATAATAGATATAGGCATATCAAGGCTCTTTCCGACACGGAAAGGAGCAAAACAATGTCGGAGAAAAGACGTGATAATAGAAACCGCATTTTGCGTTCGGGAGAGAGCCAGAGAAAAGACGGGAGATATGCTTATAAATATACTGATACTTTTGGCAAAGTGCAATTTGTCTACGCTTGGAAGTTAGTACCTACGGACAAGACCCCAGCCGGGAAACGTGACGACATATCCCTTAGAGAAAAGGAAAAAGAGATACAGAAAGACCTTGACGACGGGATAGACACAATCGGTAAAAAAATGACGGTATGCGAGCTTTACGCAAAGCAGACCCGCCACCGGGGAAATGTTCGGTACAACACCACACAGGGACGCAAGCGGCTTATGAAGCTGCTGGAAGCGGATAAACTTGGTTCCTGCCCTATTGACAGTGTGAAGCTGTCCGACGCGAAAGAATGGGCGTTACGCATGAAAGAAAAGGGAATATCCTATAAGACCATAAGCAACGACAAGCGATCCTTAAAAGCTGCGTTCTATACGGCGATACAGGACGACTGTATAAGGAAAAACCCCTTTGACTTCCAGCTTAACACCGTGATCGAGGACGACACAGAGCCGAAAGTACCCCTCACAGCGGAACAGGAAGAAAGCCTTTTATCCTTTATGCAAAGTGATAGCGTCTATCAGAAATACCGTGACGAGGTTATCATACTGCTTGGGACAGGGCTTCGGATTTCCGAACTCTGCGGGCTGACTGTAACCGACCTTGACTTTGAAAACCGGGTAATCAATGTAGACCACCAGCTTTTACGGAGCGCGGAAACCGGGTACTACATAGAGAAGCCCAAAACGCAGAGCGGTATCAGACAGATTCCAATGAGTGAAAAAGTGTATGAAGCGTTGGGGCGCGTGTTAGAGAACCGCAGGGGCGCAAAAGCGATCACCATTGACGGGTACAGCAATTTCCTTTTCCTCAACCGGGACGGCAACCCTAAAACAAATATAAGCTATGCTACCATGTTCCGGGGACTTGCAAAGAAGTATAACAAATGCCATGAGGAAGCCTTACCCAAAGTAATGACACCGCACACCTTACGCCATACGTTCTGCACCAACTTAGCCAATGCCGGAATGAACCCGAAAGCGTTACAGTATATCATGGGACACTCCAATATCACCATGACGCTGAACTACTACGCACACGCAACATTCGCTTCCGCAAGGGCTGAAATGGAACGGCTGATTGCATAGCCGCAGACGGATTTACTACTTCTTTTACTACCATTGAGAGGGAAAACCTAAGAGGTTTTGAGAGTATATGAGAACTTCTCCCCATATCTAAAATGCCGGGAAAGCCCGAAAATACGGGCTATACCGACATATAAGAACTTCTAAAGAGATAATCTAAATTCACCATAAATTTTCGTCAAAAACCTTGCGTTTTCGTGTTCCTAATAAGAGTTATTCATATGAGTATGAATACACATATCATTTAGTATGTCTTAATAACTCATATTACCCAAGAACCTATGCAGATATATTCTGCATGGGTTTTTGTTGTAATAGCCCCCTACTGGGAAGAAAGGGGGTGAGAGAAAATGAGATATTCTGAACAGTTCATGGAACATATCGAATATATGTTCAATGCGTTCTGTAAGATTGTACTACGCCATGAAGCAATCAACGCATGGCGGGATTTGAAGCGAAAAGAGGAACGGGAAGTTTCCCTTGACTACCTAATGTCGGAAAGATATTTTGAGCCTTCTGCTATGGATAGCTATTTTGAAAAGCAGGACAAGCCGACTGTATTTCTTGTGTTGGGAAAGGAAGTTATTGTTGATGATGAACGGTTAGCGACGGCATTATCAAGACTGCCGAAATTGCGTCGGGAAGCCTTGCTATTGTATTATTTTGTCGGCTATCGTGATGAAGCAATAGGCAGACTGTACGGACGTTGCAGGAGTACAATAAACAGTCGGAGAAATGTCGCGCTGAAACAGTTGCGGAAAGAATGGGAGAGATTGGAAAATGAGGAACAAAAAGCTGATACCTTTTGAGGTAATCCAAAAAGCTGTTGCCGGAGAGCCGGAAGCGGTAGACGCAGTATTGCGGCACTACACCGCACACATCAAATACCTGTCTATGTATAAGGGACATATCAATGACGATACACAGGACAGGTTAAAGGCAAAATTGGTTGAAGCCATATTGAAATTCCGCTTCGACCGATAGGAGATAGCAAAGACGGGAAAAGCTGTCAAGGGTAAACTTCGCGCTTCGCGCCCTTGACAGCTTTTCCCGCCTTTGCTTATGGGTAGTCAAGAGGGCGAAATCAGTAGACTGCTTTCGCCCTCGATTTATTATGGGGATTGTTACGCAGTAGGAGGTATTTTGTTCTTGATTTATGCGGCTTTGCGGGCGTTGAAATGACGGGGTAAGGGCTTTGTATGTATGCCCTCAAAAACGGCGTTCTATTGCGTAACAAAATGAAAAAGACAGGCAAGAAACGGATTGCTTCTTACTTGTCTTTTTCTGCACCCTGTATGGCAGTTACCCTATTTCAGTTTGTTGCTTGATACTGTTTTATGAGTAGCTATCATAGGGGGAGTTTTTATGCTGGAGAAATAGGATTGACAGTTTCATGGTATCCGGCGGCATCTGCCCCATTCGTTGGATTTTGATACCTGGAACGATTGCGCTGTTTGCGAGGATTCCCTATATGCTGATGGCAGCAAAGGTACAGAAACCGGGAGCCGTGTTTTTGACTGCTATCACGTTTCCGTTTTACAGGGCAAGGAGGAAACCTGAGGCAGAGCGGTGTCCCAGTCCTCCTGGAACTCGGTCATCATGGCCCAGTACCGCTTGGGCATGTGGGTCATACGGCATTTGGGGTTGTACCGGCCCTCAATGGCGATGGTGTTGTAAAACGCCCGCCACAGCTTCCGGTAGGTCAGCTCCTCCAGCCCGGCGGGGCCGGCTTGGAAGCTGTCCACCGGAATAATGGTCCAGCTCCTGGGGCCGGGGCGGTGGAGAAGAACTTCTGAATGGGTACGGTCGTGAAGGACAAGGTTCTCCTGGGGATACCGGGAGCAGAAGTGGGGCCGCAGCAGGGGAAGTACCCGGTTCTTGGGCTCGATTTCCCCCACCAGCACCCCGTCCAGCTCAGAAAAGCGGGCAAAGCCCTTGTACATATGGGCCTCGTGCTCTAAGTGCCACACCGCTTTGCGTACCCGGTCCACCGTGGGGTCGGTGAGGCAGCTGCCAATCTTGGGCCCCAGCTCGTAGCCCATGCGGATCAGCCGCCACAGCCACAGCTCCTTGTCGGGCAGGCAGGTGAGAAAGGTCCGTACCGCCAGCCGCTGGCCCTCCGCCCCGAACTTGGCGAAGGAACGGTACACCCGCAGGGCGTGGGCCTGGTCGGTGTCCACCGTCCGCAGGGGGTAGAGGGAACAGCACATGTCATCCGGCGTGTGGAACTCCACCGGCTCCTCCCTGGCCACGTAGCAGTCAAACACGCAGCAGAGAAAACCGGGATAGGTGCCGTCATATTGGCAGGAAATTTGGGTCCAGGGCATGTGGAGACACCTCTCAAAACTTTCGTTTCCCCGCAGGGCTAAAGGCCCCCTTCGCAAAGGGGGCTCCCGCGAAGCGGGTGGGGGTTTTCCATAAAAAGCAGATACATTTCGATCGGAGAAAACCCTTTGTCATTTGCTTCGCAAATGACACCTCCCTTTGCGAAGGGAGGCTTTTGCATCCCTACCCTGCGTCGTCAAACAGGGACAGCTGTTCCGGCATGGGAGCGGCCAGGGCGGGGGCCTCCAGGGAGACCATGTGGCGCAGCAGGCCGTCCTCACTGACCTGGAGGCCGGCCATCATCCGCCCGGAGCAGGTGAGGAAGTACTGGGCCCGTTTGAGGACAACCCCCAGCCGCTTCAGCCCCTCGAAAGTGAGAGGGCCCACCCGCCTGGCTCTGAGAATCCGCTTGGCCGACCGCACCCCCAGGCCGGGCACCCGGAGCAGAGCCTCGTAGTCCGCCCGGTTGACCTCTACAGGGAAGAACTCCAGGTGGCGCAAAGCCCAACAGCACTTGGGGTCCATGCGGGGGTCCAAGTCGGGCTGGTCCTCGTCCAGGATCTCCTCCGCCCGAAAGTGGTAGTACCGCAGCAGCCAGTCGGCCTGGTACAGCCGGTGCTCCCGGAGCAGGGGCGGCTTAAAATTCTCCGCCACAGGGAGCAGAGGACTGGAGGACACCGGCATATAGGCGGAGTAGAACACCCGTTTTAACTGATAGCGGTCGTAGAGGGCCTGGGTGAGGGTGAGGATGTGCCGGTCTGTCTCCGGGGTGGCCCCTACAATCATCTGGGTGGACTGTCCCGCCGGGGCAAACCGGGGGGCGTGACGGTAGACGGCCACCTCTGCCTTAGAGGCGGTAATTCCGTCCCGAATCTGGCCCATGGGAGTGAGAATGGCCTCTTTTTTCTTGTCCGGGGCCAGCAGGGCTAAGCTGGGGGAGGAGGGCAGCTCAATGTTCACGCTCAGCCGGTCGGCCAGCAGGCCCAGCCGGCGGGTGAGCAGGGGGTCCGCGCCTGGGATAGCCTTGGCGTGGATATAGCCGCCAAAGCGGTGCCTCTCCCGCAGGATGCGCAGGGTTTGAATCATCAGCTCGGTGGTGTAGTCCGGATTTTGGATGACCGCCGAGGAGAGAAACAGCCCCTCGATATAGTTGCGCCGGTAGAAGCCCATGGTAAGCTCACACAGCTCCTCCGGAGTAAAGGCCGCCCGGGGCACGTCGTTTGACTTCCGGTTGACGCAGTACTGGCAGTCGTACACACAGAAATTGGTCTGAAGCACCTTGAGCAGAGAGATGCACCGACCGTCCGCCGAGAAGGAGTGGCAGCAGCCAGCCAGGGTAGTGTTTCCAATGGTTCCCGGACGTCCCCCGCGGTCCAGTCCGCTGGAGGTGCAGGCCGCGTCGTACTTGGCTGCGTCGGCCAGAATATTCAGCTTGTCCAGCAGCTCCATAGCAGGCCCTCCTTCCTGAATTGCGAAAATACGTTCGATAGAACTTATGTACTATCATTATAACGCAAAAAATCCCCCTGTCAAGGGGAATTTTCCGGAAAAAGAGGACTTGTCCCAACCACCATGTTTGTGGTATAGTATTCGGGCAAGAGAGGAACGGCTCGACCTCCGCGAGGAGGTGACAAGATGTCAGCGTTGGAAGTCTTAGCACTACTTAACCTGCTCGCCGTTGTTATGTTCGGCATCCTCAATATCACAAAGAAATAACCGGCCCCCTGTCAGGAAACCGGCTTTTCTACAGATTCTAAATCTTGAGGAAGGGCCTGTGACCTGCACCACCAGCTCGCCCCTCTTACGCTCATTATAGCAAAGGAGATTGGTTTTGTTAATGGAGAAACGAGAGACATTTTCCTCCCGCCTGGGCTTTGTGCTCATCTCGGCGGGGTGCGCCATCGGCTTAGGCAATGTGTGGCGCTTCCCCTATATCACGGGGAAATACGGCGGCGCGGCCTTTGTGCTGTTGTATCTGCTGTTCCTGATTATCCTGGGTCTGCCCGTTATGGTGATGGAGCTGGCCGTGGGCCGGAGCAGCCAGCGGAGCATCGCCCTGTCCTTCCAGCGGCTGGAGCCCAAGGGTACCAAATGGCACTGGTACAGCTATGTGGGCTTTGCGGGCAACTATCTGCTGATGATGTTCTACACCGTTATCGCCGGGTGGCTGCTGTACTACTTTGTGGAAATGCTCCGGGGGAGCTTTACCGGCCTGGACGCCGAGGGCGTGGCCGGAATTTTCGGCGGACTGCTCAGCCAGCCGGTAACCATGACGGTCTATATGACCATTGTGATTGCCATTGGCATGCTGGTGTGCGCCCAGGGGCTGCGCAACGGTGTGGAGCGGGTGAATAAGGTGATGATGCTCTGCCTGCTGGCCCTGATGGTGGTACTGGCAGTAAACTCCGTCCTGCTCCCTGGAGCCGGGGAAGGGCTGGCATTTTACCTTAAGCCCAACTTCCGCAACCTGGTCTACGACGGGGAGGGGAACTGGATTCTGGGTGAGGCAGTATTCGCCGCCATGGGACAGGCCTTCTTCACCCTGTCGCTGGGCATTGGGGCCATTGCGATCTTCGGCAGCTATATCGGCAAGGAGCACCGGCTGGCCGGGGAGGCCCTGCGCATTGGCGTGCTGGACACCTGCGTGGCCTTTGTGGCCGGTCTGATTATCTTCCCCGCCTGCTCCGCCTTCGGTGTGTCCACAGGGGAGGGGCCCGCTCTGGTCTTTGTCACCCTGCCCAATATCTTCAACGCCATGCCCATGGGCCGGCTGTGGGGCGGACTGTTCTTCCTGTTCCTGTCCTTCGCCGCCCTGTCCACCGTGATCGCTGTGTTTGAGAATATCATCTCCTTCACCATGGACCGATGGGGACTGTCACGGAAGAAGGCGGTGCTGATCAACCTGATTGGGATATTTCTGCTGTCCATGCCCTGCGTGCTGGGGTCCAACCTGTGGTCCGGGTTCACCATACTGGGGATGGATGTGTCCGGTATTGAGGACTTTTTGGTGTCCCAGAACATCCTGCCTCTGGGCTCACTGGTCTATCTGCTGTTCTGCACCAGCAAAAAGGGCTGGGGCTGGAACCGCTTCCTGGCCGAGGCCAACACCGGCGACGGCCTGGCCTTTCCCAAAGCGGTGCGGTTCTATGTCAGCTATATCCTGCCCCTCATTGTGCTGTTTATCTTTGTGATGGGGTATTGGAACCAGTTTGGTTCATAATAGCAGATCGGGCAGAAATAAGCTAATATATCGTCAAATTTGGCTTGCTGTCACCCCATTCAGCTCTGTAAAACGGAAGGAGCCGCTTCATAAAGAAGCGGCTCCTCTGTTATTTCAGTGGGACCTCAGGCAGTACGGTTGTTTTTGGCGAAGAAGAGGAAGCCGGCCATCAGCACAATGCCTACGGGCAGGGAGATAAGGCCGGGCAGACCCGCTGTCACCAGCAGTCCGGCGACCAGGTAAGTGATGCCGGAGATCACCGCGCAGGAGATGGCGTAGGGCAGCTGAGTGGACACATGGTTGACGTGGTCACACTGGGCACCGGCGGAGGCCATGATAGTGGTGTCGGAGATGGGGGAACAGTGGTCACCGCACACCGCACCGGCCATACAGGCGGAAATGCAGATGATGGCCATGGGGTTGCTCATCTCAAACACGCTCTGGACAATGGGAATCAGGATACCGAAGGTACCCCAGCTGGTGCCGGTGGCGAAGGCCAGCAGACAGCCCACCACGAAGACGAGCACGGGCAGGAACACCTGGACTCCGGAGGCGGAGCGGACGAAGTCCCGGACGAAGAATTTGGCGCCCAGGGAATCGGTCATACCCTTCAGGGACCAGGCAAAGGTAAGGATCAGGATGGCGGGCACCATAGCCTTAAAGCCCTCGGGAATGCAGCCCATCATCTCCCTGAAGGTCATGGACCGGCGGATGAAGTAGTAGACAAAGGCAAACAGCAGGCCGAAGGCGGAGCCCAGCATCAGGCCCACGGAGGCGTCGGAGTTGGAGAAGGCGACCACAAAGTCATGATAACCATCCGCTCCCGGCACAAAGAACTCGCCGGAGTAGATCATGCCAATGATACAGGCCGCCACCAGCACGGCTATGGGCAGCACCAGGTCCAGCACGGAGCCCCTGGATTCGTCCACCTCGTCGTCAAGCATGGCGTAGGGGTTGGAGCCGGAGAAGAGGTCGCCCTTCTCAATGGCGTTCTTCTCATAGCGGGCCATGGGGCCGAACTCCACATTCATCACCACCATGCCCACCATCATAACAATGGTCAGCAGGGCGTAGAAGTTGTAGGGGATGGCCTGGATAAACAGGTTCAGGCCCTGGCCGTCCTCGGCGAAGCCGGCCACGGCGGCGGCCCAGGAGGAGATGGGGGCAATGATGCAGATGGGGGCGGCGGTGGCATCAATGAGGTAGGCCAGCTTGGCCCGGGAGACGTTCTGCTTGTCGGTGATGGGCCGCATGACAGAGCCCACGGTGAGGCAGTTGAAGTAGTCGTCAATGAAAATCAGGCAGCCCAGCAGGATGGTGGCCAGCTGGGAGCCGGCCCGGGACTTGATGTTCTTCTTGGCCCAGCGGCCGAAGGCGGCGGAGCCCCCCGCCTTGTTCATCAGGCACACCATAGCGCCCAAAATGACCAGGAAGATGAGGATACCCACGTTGTAGCTGTCGGACAGGGAGGCCACAATGCCGTCGTTAAAGGCGTGTAGCACGGTGCCCTCAAAGGAGAAGTTGGAGTAGAGCAGTCCGCCCACCACAATGCCGATAAACAATGAGGAGTAGACCTCCTTGGTAATCAGGGCCAGAGCAATGGCAATGACCGGGGGCAGCAGGGCCATGGGGGTGTTGAAAAAGTGACTGGGGGACTGAATGTAGCCCACATAGCCGCTGTCGGCGCAGGTGTCGCAGGGGACGGCCTCCCCTTCGTCAGACAGGACTATGCCCAGCGTGCCGCAGTCGGGGCACTCAATATACTTGGTGCCGCTGAGCTCGGTGGGGTCTCCGGCGGCAAAGGCGGTGCAGGCCATGGCCAGGAGCATCATCACAAGAACGATGGCCCTCACGGCCCAATTTCTTCTGGTTGTCATATGTAATTCCCTCCTATGTAGTTTGGGGGCACACAAACCCCCGTTCGCGCAAAACAAAAACCATGGTGCGCAGAACGCGCCCCATGGCAAAACCGGACATCCCCAGTCCTGGACCGGGGATCTCTGGATAGCGCTCCACTTTCGTGACAGTCCGTGAGATGTTATCCCCCGGCCCAGGAAAAACGGCCCAGGCAGGCCGCTTGACCTTCGGCGGCGCACCCTCTCCCGTGGGACGGCTGCCTGGCCTTGTCCCGCGGTACGCATGAGCGCCGCGCCTCTATCCTCATATGAAATTGGACATATCCTACCACGAACTGATACAGATGTCAAGCCCAAATCCCTGGAAAGATGACGGAAAATCAGCCCTTCTCCCCCTCCGGACCGGCCATAAAGAAGGTAAAGGTGCCGGTGGCCACTGTTTTCTCCCTGGTATCGGTGATAACAATTTGAATCACCGACAGCTGCCGGCCCATTTTCTTGGGTGTGGCCTGGCAGAACAGGTCCCCCTGGGCGGGGCGGAGGAACTCCATAGAGCTGGAGCTGGTAACGCACCGCCCGCCCCTGGAGCAGGCGCAGCAGCCCCCCACCGTGTCCGCCAGAGTGGCCATAGCTCCGCCATGAATCATGCCGTGGGGATTGACAGAGGTGGGGCCGGCGCGGAGCACACCCCGGGCCAGGCCGGGCTCCACGTGGGTGACCACAATCCCGTTTTCGTAAGAAAATTGGTTGGGCCGGTTGACCACGTCCGGAATTGGATGACTTTTCTCTTCCATATCCTCTTACCTCCTTGTAAATCTCAGGAATTGTACCATATTTCTCCCTGACTGGCAAGCCGTCCAGGAAAATAAGAAGGGGAATCAATTTTGGCGTTGCAGGGCGCAACGACCCCGGCGCACCGTCCGCAACAGCTGCAAACCTGCGGCGGGCCGAGGTTGTCCCGCCCTACAAATATGGCAGGATGTTCCAATATGGATTTTCCTGGGAAATAAGAAGTGTCCTGTTTCGCACTTTATAGCAAGCATCAGAATTGGCATGATCTGTTGGGGCGGCCTGTGGCAGCCCGCTTGCTACAGGAAACGCCATCTTTTTTGCGGGCGGCCACAGGCCGCCCCTAAAATCTGCGAAAGGGACACTCCCGCAGTTCCGGGGGTCGCGGTTTTGGGAGCAGGGCATAGAATGGTATAGTTCCCCGCACGATTTTCGCAAGCAAAGGAGTCTTACATTATGGAACTGAAAGTTGACCGCCCCGCTCTGGCCGGGCAGAATATTGACCCGGCCACCTTTCAGCGGGTGTGGGACCGGGTGATGCCTGAACAGGCTGCCGAAAATACATCCATCCCAGATACCGCTGTCCCCGCTGTACCCACTCAGCCGGCGGAGGAACAGCCCCCCGCCTCTGCCCCTCTGGCTGCGGCAAATCTTCCCGCTGTGCCCGAATGTCCCGCCCTCTCTCCTGTCCCGGACTGTCCGTCCATGCCCACAGTACCCGACTGTCCCGCTTCGCCGGACCAGCCTGACTGCCCGGCACTGCCCGCCGTGCCTGACTGTCCCCCGGACAGCCAGTGCCCCGCCTGTCCGGAGTGTTCTGCCTGTCCGGAATCTCCCCGTACCCTTGGGGCGGTGTCCGCGGCAAGGACGGCCCCTGTTCCGGAAACTCCGGCCTTCTGTCTGGGCGAGGCCTCCCAAGGGGACAGCCAGCCGCTGGAGGAGCTGATGACTTTGGCCTGTACCGGGGCCGCCGCCGGAAGAGCCATGGCCCGCCGGGCCAGCGGCGCCTGCGCCAAAGCCCTGTCCGCCCTGGCACGGGACCACCGCTCCGCCTTCCGCAGGCTGTCCGCCGCCTATTTCCTCATCACCGCCAAACGGTATACCCCTAAATGCGAGGCCCTCAAGCTGCCCGCCTCTCTGCCCCTGGCCCTGCGCCAGCAATTCCTGTGGGAGCAGCAGTGGGAGCAGAAGAACAGCCAGGGGGCCCAGTCCACCACCGACCCCTGCCTGAAGGAGCTCTACTTGGAGCTGGCTCAGGAGGGCTCCTTCCACGCCGGAACCATCCGGTCGTTACTGGAACAGATGGCTTGACTTGATCCCGCCTTCTGGGTTACACTAAGGAAAACGCTCTCCAGAGCGGAAATGAGGTGCGCTATGATCCAGACCTTTGACCTGTCCTATCCTTCCTGTGACGGCATCCACACCGTCCACGCCCGGGAGTGGGTGCCGGAGGGTACTCCCCGAGGTGTGGTACAGATCGTCCATGGGGTAGCGGAGCACATTGGCCGGTACGACCCTGTGGCCCGCTTTCTGGCCTCCCACGGCTATCTGGTGTGCGGTGAGGACCACCTGGGCCACGGCCTTACCGCCGGGGGCAAGTTCGGCTACTTTGGCCCCAAACAGGGCTGGAACCTGGTTTGCGGGGATATCCGCCGCCTGCGGAAGCTGGAGGGGGAGAAGCACCCCTCCCTGCCCTACGTCATCCTGGGCCACTCCATGGGCTCCTTCCTCACCCGGACCTATCTGATCCGCTGGCCGGGGACAGTGGACGCCGCCGTTTTGTCCGGCACGGGCCAGGAGCCCGCTGCCGCCGTGGCCTCGGGGAAGGCTCTGGCCGGCACTCTGTGCAGGCTCCGGGGCCCCGACCATGTGAGCAAGCTGGTCAACGATCTGTCCCTGGGGGCCTATAACCGGGCCTTCAAACCCAACCGCACCCCCTCCGACTGGCTCAGCCGGGACGAGGCCCAGGTGGATATCGCCCTGGCCGACCCGCTTTGCAATTTTATGCCCACAGTGGCCATGTTTCGGGACATGATGGGCGGTTTGCAGTTTATTGCCGACAGGCAGAATCTGTCTAAAATGAACCGGGATACCCCCGTCTATTTCCTGTCCGGCGACCACGACCCGGTGGGCTCCATGGGTGAGGGAGTATGGAAGGTGGAAAAAATGTTCCGTTCCGCCGGATGCAGGGATGTGACTGTAAAGCTCTACCCCGGCGGCCGCCACGAGATGTTCAACGAGATCAACCGCCAGGAGGTCTTCAACGACCTGCTGGCCTGGCTGGAAAGTAAGCTGACATAGATGAAGCAGCAGGAAGAAATTATAAAACTGCTCCAAAAAGGGCGCGTCCGGCTGAATCCAACCGCCGCGCTGGACGCGGTCCGTCAATTTGAGAGGCAATACCACATCACACTGCCCCGGGAGTATATCTGGTTTATCACAACAGTGGGAAACGGCTATGATGCATCAAAGGTTGTGCCTGGAAGGCTGATGTATCCCCTGGAGTACAGCGGCTCCAACCGGATTGGCCAGCGTTTTCCCTTGGATGCCCCTTGGTTTTTTCACACCGATCAGTGCCGGCATCCAGAGGCAGAGCCGCAATATCAATATAACATATCCGCCGACCCAGACGGACTGCGGGAGCGTGTTCAATGCGGCTGTCTTACTCTTACCGTTGAAAAGAAACGGAATCTTCCGCTGGAGCAAACCGTTTTTCTGGTCGTCAATGGTGCCGCCAGGGAGCAAATCTGGACGCTGAATTATAACTCCTGCCGTGGTCTGGGAAGCTATGACCGCCTGGGTACAGCGACTTTTTTAGATTGGTTGGAAGGACATTTAACTGGTTTTCAAACTTGACCTGAAAAAGCCGCTCTTACGAGCGGCTTTTTCTCAAACATACCCATACATCCCCCGGACGGATACCTCTCCGGCGCAGATGGTCTCCTTTTTGCCGTTGTACAGCTCTACCACCAGGTTAAAGTTTTCGTCGATCTCCAGGGCGAAGGCCTGACGGCGGGCGGTTGGGGTGATAAGCTGGACCTGATGGCCGGTGGTGACGCAGTCCGCCCGGTACTTTGCCAGATATTCGGCCCGGTCCTCCGGGTAGGCGGCGTACATCCGGTCCAGCGCCAGGATGACCTGAGCGGCCAGTTCCGAACGGCGCACAGTCCGGCCCAGAATCTGGGACAGGGAAGTAGCCATGTCCCTTATTTCCGGGGAAAAATCCTCAGGCTCATGGTTTACATTGATGCCGATACCGGTGACCATATAGTCCAGGGCGTTGGTCTCGCTTTCAATGTTCAGCTCGGTGAGGATGCCCACCAGCTTTTTGCCGTTTACTACAATGTCGTTGGTCCACTTGATTTGGGGGCGGAGGCCGCAGCAGGCCTCAATGCCATCGCACACCGCCACCGCCACCCAGGCGGTAAAGTCAGAAACCTGGGCAGGTTCCAGATTCGGGCGGAACAGGGCGGACAGATACAGCCCCTTGCCCCGGGGGGACTGGAACCCCCGGCCCCGGCGGCCACGGCCCCCGGTCTGCTCCTCGGCGGTGACCACCAGACCCTCGGGAGCCCCGTCCATGGCCCGGCGCTTGCACTCGGTGTTGGTGGAGTCGATCACGTCCATGCAGGCCAGCTGGGAGCCGATTTTCGCGTCGGACAGCAGCCCAAACAGCTCCCCCACCCGCAGACGGTCGGGGGCGTCCTCCAAACAGTAGCCCCGGTTGGGGGCGGAGGAAATGGTGTACCCCTCCTGACGCAGGCCCTCAATGGCCTTCCACACCCCGGCCCGGCTGATGCCCAGGGTCTTGCTCATGGCCTCCCCGGACAGATACTCCCCCTGCCGCTCCCGCAGCAGGGCCAAAACTCGTTCCCGGCTCATGGACGCTTCCTCCTTTGGCAAGGGCCGGGCAGATGCCCGGCCCTGTTGTCTGTTACTGATTTATTCCGGAGATATAGGCGTCAATCAACGCCTCCAACTGCTCATATTGGTATGCTTTTCCAGGGTTTTCTTTGAAGATCTTGAGTAAATCGTATGCCATGGCCTTTTAAACATCTTTTCTTTCATTTTCGGCTGGCATCCCGCAACCCTTCTTATTCATTGGGGTTACTGCTCATCCTGGATCAGGCCGTAGTCCCCGTCGTTGCGGCGGTAGACCACGGCAAAGGCCCCGTCCGCCTCCTCATCCCGGAAGGCGAAGAAGCTGTGGCCCACCAGGTTCATCTGCAAAATAGCCTCGTCCCTGGTCATGGGCTTGATGGGGAAGGTCTTGCTGCGGACAATGCGGTACTCGCCCTCCTCCGGCTCCTCGGGGGCGAAGGTGGATACCTCGACCTCCACCGCCCGCTCAAAGGCACCCTGACGCAGCCGCTTCTCCAGGCGGGTCTTGTTCTTGCGGATCTGACGCTCCAGGGTGGTGACAGCGGCATCAATGGAGGCGTGCATATCGGAGGTGCTCTCGGAAACCCGGAAGATGGTGCCGCTGGAGCGGATGGTGATTTCCACCTTGTTGTTCCGCTCCTTCTCTACGCTGAACGTGATAGCGGCGGTAGCGTCCTCCTTAAAGAAACGGTCCAGCTTACCCACCTTTTTCTCGGCGTACTTGTGTACGGAATCGGGCAGGGTCACCTTTTTGTCCGTAAATACGAATTTCATCGAATCGCTCCTTTCGCCCAGAGGGCTGGTATAGGCCGGAATGGGTGATATCCCCTCCGGTTATCCTTATTATACCACAAAGAGTCGGAAAGTCCACTGGTTTTTGTTAAAATTTTCTAAACTCTTTGGCCGCCAATGAGAACGGCCCTCACCTCTCCCAGCAACTCCAGGGGGTGGCGGCTGGTGATTGTAATGTCCGCCTCCTTGCCGGGGGTGAGGGAGCCCAGCGTTCCGTCCAGCCTGGCGATTTTGGCGGCGTTGACGGTGATGGCGGCCAGGGCCGTCTCCTCGTCCAGACCGCCCTTCACGGCCAGGGCGGCGCACAGGGGCAGGTACTGGATGGGCACCTCCGGGTGGTCGGTACAGATGGCGAAGGGGACCCCCGCCCGGTGGAGAACCGCTGGATTTTCCAGTGTCATGTTGGCCAGCTCCGGCTTGGAGCGGTCCCCCAGGGCGGGGCCGGTGATGACGGGGATGCCCTCCCGGGCCAGCAGCTCCGGGATCAGATGGCCCTCGGTGCCGTGGACAATAACGCACTTCAGGTCAAATTCCTTTGCAATACGTACTCCGGTGGCGATATCGTCCGCCCGATGGGCGTGGATGTGGATGGGCAGCTCCCCCCGTACCACCGGGAGCAGGGCCTCCAGCTTGGCGTCGTAGTCAGGCGGATCGGTGTCCTCGTCCTGGGCGGCCTTGTTCAGCTTTTCGCCATACTCCACCGCCTTGCGCAGATTTTCCCGGATGATGGCGGCGGTAGCCATACGGGTGATGGGGGTCTCATCCCGGTGGTGGTAGACCTGCTTGGGGTTCTCCCCCAAAGCCAGCTTCATAGACACCGGGGCCTGTACCACCATAGCGTCCACCCAGCGGCCGTCCGTCTTAACGGCGGCAAACTGCCCGGCAATGGGGTTGGCCGACCCGGGCCCGGTGAGAACGGTGGTCACCCCCGCCGCCCGGGCCTCGGAAAAGCAGCGGTCCAGGGGGTTGATGGCGTCGATGGCCCTCAGCTGAGGGGTGCAGGGGTCGGTCTCCTCGTTGCCGTCGTCGCTCTCAAAGCCGATCGCGTCGCCGAACATCCCCAGATGGCAGTGGGCGTCGATAAAGCCTGGGCAGATATGCCCCCCCTGGGCGTCGATAATCTCTCCCTCCCAACTCGAGGGACACTCCTTCATGGGCCCCACCTTTGCAATTTTGCTCCCTGTGACGGCCACATAGCCGTTTTCAATAATCGGGCTGTCCATGGTGTGGACTGTTCCGTTGACGATAAGCATATCATTCTCCTTCTATGGTTTAATCACAGCTATGAGTCCCCATTTCAAACCAGTTTCTCAATCTGCCGCACTTGGGACATTTGTGTTCTGCAATTTTCTCACAAATCCATTGGGCAACTCCAATTTCTTTCATCCGCAAAGAATCCGGAATCACATTTGCGTGATTGCAAATCCCATTGATAACCGGTTTAGTGCTGAACTCTCTCAGCTTCACACAGGGAAATTCCTCGCATTCATAGCAGCGCGTAATATGGTGGCTTGCGGCACAGTCCAAAAAACCATGGTCGGCACAGCCCCTGCATCCCTCGCGCACCAAATCCGAAAAGCAGCCGTGACATTCCTCGGGAAACGACGGACACGCCCCGCAAAACAGGCCGCAGATGGACGCACACGCCTCATCAGGAATCCGTTTCATTGCGATTACCTCCAAATTTCAGCCCCTCCGCCTCCATGCGCAGGCGGTAGAAGGGACACACCCAGTCCAGCTCTTGTTCCATCGTGTCCTCCAGTGCAGCCAGCCGCCGCTTGCCCACCCGGCGGTCCAGCAGGGCAAAGACGCGGACAAGGGGTGTCCTGCTGGTCAGGCTGGCCTCAATGCTCTGGTTGTCAAACTCATGAAAGGCGTTGTAAAAGACGTACTGGTCAAACAGACCCTGGTCCAGAACGGTCTGTTGGATGGCGCTGGGCTCCTCTTCAGAGCGGTAATACATGCTCCAAAATGTACCATCATAATCATAATAATTGCTCTTGAGTATCTCCACCCCGTCCACCAGGATCGCAGCCCGGCCCTCCTGGTCGTGGCTCTCCCGGTAGGTGGTGGCGAAGTACCGCACCCGGCCCCGCAGGGCGGGACAGAGGTAGTCTTCTTCCAGTTTTTTTCTTGTGCCGCTCCAGGTGGGCATAGATCAGACCTCCAAAAACCGACAAAGGTTCCCATTGACTTGATTTCCAAATTATGGTAGACTTGTCCCAGCTCGACCAATATGCTTTGTGCGAGTCTCTCCCCGCACATGGGCGCTCCGAATGGGGCGTCTTTTTTATTCCCGCACCAGGGCGTACATGGTCATGTCCAGCACTTTCCCGTTTTTCACCGCGTTGCTGCGCAGGGTGCCCTCCAGCTGAAAGCCCGCCTTCTCCAGCACCCGGCGGGAGGCCGCGTTATAAGCGAAGGGCTCGGCAAAGATCCGGAGTATGTCGGAGTGGTCAAAAACATACCGGCATACCTGCTTCACCGCGCTGGCAGCATACCCCTTTCCCCAGTAGGGCTCGCCGATGTAGTAGCCCAGCTCGGCGGTGCGGGAGTGGATATTTTCCCCCCGGAACACGCCGATGCTGCCGATCACCGCGTCGTCCACAGTGATGGCGAAGGCGAAGGTCTTTGTTTCGTCTGCCGCCAACATGGAGCGGATATACTCCTCCCCGTCTTCCGGAGTGTAGGGGCAGGGCAGGCCGTCCCGCAGGTTGTCCAGCACCTTGGGGTTGTTGAGCATCTCGGCCAGACGCTCCCGGTCCGAAATCCTCCACTTGCGAATCATGCAATCCATGTCGGTCACCTCACACAACAAAACAAACAGGGGCCGTCCGCAGACGGCCCCCACTTCACTATACACGCTACCGGCGTCCGCCGCCGCCCCGGCGGTTGCCGCCCTTCTTTTCAATGTACCGCAGCTCTGACAGCTTGCTGTCGGAGGACTGCATAAACTGCTTGAGCCGGTCCTCAAAGTCGGTAGGCTCCTTGGGGGCCTGGTGGACAAAGCCCATGGGGCGGGAGGAACCTCCGCCCTGTCTGGGGGGACGGCTTCCGCCGCCCTGACGGGGGCCACCCTGTCTGGGGGGGCGCTGGGGCGGGGGCTCCACCTGCTTGATGGACAGATTGATCCGCTTGGCCTGGTCAATCCCGATAATCTTCACCCTGACCTCCTGCCCCTCGTGCAGATGGTCGCTCACCTCATTCACATAGGAATAGGCGATCTCCGAAATATGGACCAGACCGGATTTCCCCTCCGGCAGAGCCACAAAGGCCCCAAACTTTGTGATACCTGTCACCTTGCCATCCACGATGGTCCCTACACCTAACTCCATTGAAGGCCAAATCCTCCCTTGTATAATTTGCAACACACGTACTGCGGCGGCGCGGCCAGTCAGTTGGCCACGTCGATAAACAGAGTTTCGTTCTCCTCCACATAGCCCCGGTCCCGGGCCACCTGCTCCAGCATCTCAGGGTCTGAGCTGTTTGCGATGGCGTCTTCCAGCTTTTTGTTTGCCAAACGCTGGTCGGACACCTGCCTGGCCAGGTTGTCCCGCTGAGCCTGAACGTCCTGGATTTTCCCCCTCAGGTCCAGCAGAGAGATGGCCATGTAAATCAGCAACACCAGCACAACGATTTTGGTCAAAAATCCGGCCCGTTTGAAGGTCATGAACATCCTCTCCTCTCTCCCGAAGGGTACGGCGGCGGGCCGCTGTATCCAACTGCTCTGTTGTGGAATCTATTCTATACCATTTTGAACTGGAAAGGAAGACATTTTTTATAAGTTTTCTGATTTTTTTCAGAAGTGCCCCCGCTACCCCCAGCGGAAAGGTCAAAATGCCCAAAAGAGCGGCCATCAAATCGGCTCCCAGGTACCCCAAACGCAGCAGCCACGGGCTGATTGCCCAGAAATACAGGGCTCCGCCCACCAGGCAGAAGGCCGCGCCGTACAGCCGGACCTGTCCGCCCCAGGCCCCCTGAGACCAGACAAAGAGGGCCGCTGTGGCCGTCAGCCAGAACAGCAGGTCCAGCAGCGGCCCCAGCAGCGGGACCTTCACCCGCACCCGCAGGATGCGGAACAGGTCGTACACCACCCCCATGGCACCCCCCAGCAGCAAGGCCTGGCACAGGGCCCGGCTCTGCTGCACCACATCCACGGTCATCCGCCCAGCAGCCGGGAGAAAAATCCGCCGCCCCGGCGTCCAATGTCGGTCTCGTAGATCAGGGCGCTCACCCGGCCCTCCACCCGCAGGTCGCCCCCGTCCAGTGACAGCTTTTCGATATGCAGTCCCTCCCCCTGGATCTCCAGGGCCCCCTGGGCGGTGGTGAGGAGGATGGTGTTCTCATCAAAGCTCTCCACCTCCTCCACGCCGGAGACGGACAGCTGCTCCCGCTCCTCCAAAATGATGTGGTGGGCCATCTCGGGACGGGCCCGGTCGTCCACAAACGCCATAGCGCTTCCCCCTTTCCCTCTATCCTATGGGGAGAGCAGCAGGGTTTATGACTGCTTTGAGAAAGGTGCTCCTTTGCGGCTTGTGGGTGACAAAACCGTATTAGAAAGCCCTTGCTGATGGCAACATCGGCAAGGGCTTTTCGTTGTCTGTCAATCCATACCGGCCTGCCCCTAAATGTGTCCACAAGGGGGGACCTGGCCATGGATGGAGGAGAGGAACTGTTGTCTGGCCCACTTTTTAGTGTGGTCCACGAACAACTGGGTGATGGTGGACAGGGCGGCGTCCTTTTTGACCGCCACAGCGATATCCCGGATGATGGGCATATCGAAGGGCTTGGCCACCACGTGATAGCGGTTGGGGATCAGCATCAGGTCATGGATTATGCTAATGCCCAGGCCGGCCTCCACCATAGACAGGATGGCGTAGTCGTCGCTGCTCTCGTAGCGAATTTTGGGCTTTTGCTGGAGCTCATCCAGAAACTTGGCGATTTCGTAGTCCTGTTCCTCTCTTACGTTAATAAAATCCTCGTTGGACAGCATTTCCACGGGAAAATAGGGGGCGTCGGCCATGGGGTGGTCCTGGGGGAGGACGGCCACCAGGCTGTCCTGAACCAGGAAGGAGGTGTCCAAGTCATCAGCGGCGGGCAGGGCGACAAAGCCGCAGTCCACCAGCCCTTTGCGCAGCCAGCCAGCAATCTCGTTGTACTCCCCGTTAAGCAGATTGAAGTTGATGTGGGGATAGGTCTCCTGAAAGGATTTGATAATGGCGGGGAGCAGGCCGCAGGAGAAGCTGGAGAAGGTACCCACCCGGATGGAGCCAGAGGTATGGCTGTGCAGCTCGGCCACTGTGCGATTGAGGGACTCATAACCGGAGCAGATGACCTGGAGCTTGGGCAGCAGCATCAGCCCCTCGGAGCTGATCTCGATGCCGGAGCGGTTCCGGGTAAGGAGGGTGACGCCCCAACCCTTTTCCAGGTCGGCGATCATGCGGCTGACGGCGGACTGGGTATAGCCCAGCTGGGCGGCGGCGCGGGTGATACTGCCGGTCTCGATGGTCTTCAGATAGGCGATGTACTTCTGGATGCTCATAAGAAATCGGCTCCTTTTCTTTGTGTATTTAAACCAAAGATTCATTCAAAAACGGAATGTTTGACAGAAAAAATCATGGCTTGTATATTCTGTCCAATAATTATATAATAAGAACCAGGAAAATTCAACACAATCTATATCGGTGTCTTTGAGAAAGGGGCAAAAAAGCCGGTAAAGGTTGCGGCAGTAGGCGTTTAACGCTTCAAAAAGTTTCCAAAAGCCCGTGTAAAATACGGGCGGAATATTCAAGGAGGTAATGTATCATGATCCGTTTTTCTGTTTGCGGCGCCGCCAGCTATGCCTTGGGTGAGCTCCTCCGCCTGATGGTGAACCATCCTGAAACCCAGGTGGCACACCTGGCCGACAGCTTCGCCGCCGGCCACAAGATCCAGGACGAGCACCCCGCTCTGGTGGGCTTTTACGACCAGGAGATCCTGCCCATGGACGACGCCACTCTCGATATGATCGTCCGGGACAGCGACGTGGTCTTCACCGCTGTAGACGCCGGCACCGTGCCCGGTATCGCTGCCAAGGTGCTGGCCGGGGGCAAGAAGTTTATCGACTTCGGCGCCGATATCCGCTTCCGGGACGCCAAGACCTGGGAGAAGTGGTACCACCTGGACCATCCCGATCATCAGATGACCAAGGACGCCGTCTACTGCATCCCCGAGGTTATGCGTGACCTGGCCAAGGGAGCCAGCCTGATTTCCAATCCCGGCTGCTACCCCACCGCCTCCACTCTGGGCCTGATGCCCATCCTGAAGGAGGGTATGGTGGTGGAGAACACCATCATCGTGGACGCCAAGAGTGGCTTTACCGGAGCCGGCCGCCGTCCTGCCCCCAACAAGCTGCTGGCCGAGGCCAGCAACAGCTTCTGCGCCTACGCCCTGGGCGGCAGCCACCGCCACACCCCCGAGATCGAGCAGAATATCGCTTACATTACCGGCAAGGACCTGATGAAGCCTGAGACCTGGCAGTTCATCAACTTCCAGCCCCACCTCACCCCCCAGATCCGGGGTATCGAGGTCACCCTGTATGCCACCTTGAACAAGGATACCAGCGATGAGGAGCTGTTTGAGCTCTACAATCGTTACTATAAGGACGAGCCCTTTGTCCACGTGTTCCCCGCCAGCAAGCCCGTCCAGACCAAGTGGACCGCCGGCACCAACCTGTGCTGCATCACTCCCACCTTCGACAAGCGCACCAAGAGAGCCGTCATCAGCTCCGTCATTGACAACATTGGCAAGGGCGCCGCCGGCCAGGCCATCCAGAACATGAACATCATCTTTGACCTGCCCGAGACCACCGGCCTGATGATCCCTCCCATGTACCCCTGATCTCCGCCGGGAGCCCCCTTGCGAAGGGGGCCTTATGAAGCGAAAGAGTCAGCCAAGCAGCTGAAATCCCCTGATTCTACGCTTGGTTCGCATCTGTAATTTAGAAAGGAGCAAAACGCTTATGGCTTATAAAGTGATCGAGGGCGGCAGCATTACCAGCCCCAAGGGATATCTGGCCGGCGCCTGCTATGTGGGCGTGAAGAGCCGCAAGAGCGACAAGCCCGACGTGGCCGTCCTCTACTCCCAGGAGCCCGCCTCCTGCGCGGCCCTGTTCACCACCAACAAGTTCTGCGCCGCCCCCGTGCTGCTGGGCCGGGAGGTGCTGAAGAAGGGCAAGGCCCGGGCTGTGGTTATCAACAGCGGCAACGCCAACGCCGCCACCGGCGAGCAGGGCCTGGCCAACGCCAAGAAGGTGGAGGTCCTGGCTGAGGAGCTGCTGGGCCTGGGGGAGGACGAGGTGTTCGTCAGCTCCACCGGCGTTATCGGCCAGCAGCTGCCTGTGGAGAAGGTGCTGGACGGTGTGCGCCGCATTGTGCCCAACATGACTGTGGAGCAGGGCACCGACGCCGCCTGGGCCATCATGACCACCGACCTGGCGAAGAAGGAAGTGGCTTATGAGCTGGAGCTGTCCGGCGGCACCATCCGTATCGGCGCCATGGCCAAGGGCTCCGGAATGATTCACCCCAACATGGCCACCACCCTCAGCTATGTCACCACCGACGCCAAGGTGGAGGCCTCTGTTCTCCAGCCCCTGCTGAAGCGGGCCGCTGACAAGAGCTTCCATATGCTCACCGTGGACGGCGACACCTCCACCAACGACTCCCTGTTCCTGTTTGCCAACGGGGCCTCCGGCGTTGCCATTGAGACTGAGGAGGACAAGGAGGCCTTTGCCGCCCTGCTGGACGGCATCTGCATTGACATGGCCCGCCGTATCGCCGCTGACGGCGAGGGCGCCACCCATCTGATGATTGTGGAGGCCAAGGGCCTGCCCACCGAACAGGACGCCCGCCTGGTGGCCCGGTCTATCGCCGGTTCCACTCTGTTCAAGGCCGCCGTCTTTGGCCGGGACGCCAACTGGGGCCGCATCATGGCCGCTGCCGGCTACTCGGGCGCGGACGTGGACCCCACCAAGGCCGACTGCATCCTCAAGAGCGCCGCCGGTGAGGTGGCGGTGATGGAGGCCGGCTTCGGCACCGATTTCAGCGAGGAGCTGGCCAAAGCTGTCCTCACCGAGCACGATATCACCATTATTGTGGACTTCCACAGCGGCGACGGCCAGGCCACCGCCTTCGGCTGCGACCTGACCTACGACTATGTGAAGATCAACGGCGACTACCGCTCTTGATGGGAAGGAGACCGCATGAACGAAATCGCCAATAAAGTGGAGACCATGCTGGAGGCCCTGCCCTACCTGAGCAAGTACGCCGGAAAGATCGTGGTCATCAAGTACGGCGGCAACGCCATGATTAACGAGGAGCTGAAAGCCAACGTCATTAAGGACGTGGTCCTCCTCAAGGCCATGGGCCTCAAGCCCGTGCTGTGCCACGGCGGCGGCCCCGGCATCAACAAGATGCTGGAGCAGCTGGATATCCCCGTGAAATTCATCAACGGTCTGCGCTACACCTCCGCCGAGATTATCCGGGTGGTGGAGATGGTCCTTATCGGCCAGGTGAACAGCGAGCTGGTGGGCCGCATCAACGCCCAGGGCGGCAAGGCCGTCGGCCTGTCCGGCATCAGCGGCAACCTGTTCCAGTGCGTCCAGCGCAGCGAGGAGCTGGGCTATGTGGGCGACGTGGTGAAGGTCAACGCCGAACCGGTGCTGGCCATGCTGGACGCCGGGTTCATCCCCGTGGTGGCCCCCGTGGGCACCGACGGCCAGGGCAACAGCTTCAACATCAACGGCGACACCGCCGCCAGCAAGCTGGCCGGGGCGCTGAAGGCGGAGAAGCTGATGATCCTCACCGACATTGAGGGCCTGTGCAACGACATCAAGGTGCGGGACGTCATCTCCTACCTGAACGTGGCCGACGTTCAGGGCCTGAAGGACCAGGGCACCATTGCCGGCGGTATGATCCCCAAGGTGGACTGCTGTGTGCAGGCCATTGAGGAGGGTGTCACCAGCGTCCATATTATCGACGGGCGCCAGCCCCACAGCATGCTGTATGAGGCCTTCTCCACCGAGGGTATCGGCACCACTGTGGGCACTGCCCAGCCCAGCGTGGGCATCAAGTGGAATAAGTGATCCAATTCCCGCCCCTGCGGGGGCGGGAGCAACATAAAATTTATTTAGGAGGTCATCCCTATGCTTCAGAATTACACCAGCAACGCCGCCGCCATTGCCGACGCCGACAAGTATCTGTATGGCAACCATGCCCGTATGCCCATTGTCATGGATAAGGGTGAGGGCTGCTACGTGTGGGACCTGGACGGCCGCAAGTTCCTGGACTTTGTGGGCGGTATCGCCGTCAACGGCCTGGGCCACTGCCACCCCGCCATTGTGAAGGCCATGGAGGAGCGGGCCCACACCATGCTCCACTGCTCCAACTACTATTACAACGCCCCCGCCATCCAGGTCTGCAAGATGATCGTGGAGAACAGCTGCTTTGAGAAGGTGCTTTTCGCCAACTCCGGCGCCGAGGCCAACGAGGGCCAGATCAAGCTGGCCCGTAAGTACGCCGTGGACCACGGCCACCCCGAGCGCTACGTGGTCATCAGTATGCTGAAGAGCTTCCACGGCCGCACCCTGGCCACCGCCACCGCCACCGGCCAGGAGATCGTCCATAATCCCAAGTGGTACTCCCCCCTGCCCGAGGGCTTCCGCTACGCTGAGTTCAACAACCTGGAGTCTGTGAAGGAGCAGCTGGACGACAAGGTGTGCGCCATCCTCACCGAGCCCGTCCAGGGCGAGGGCGGCGTCCGTCCCGCCACCCAGGAGTTCCTCCAGGGCCTGCGTGACATCTGTGATGAGCGGGGCATCCTTCTCATGTTCGACGAGGTTCAGGTGGGTTCCGGCCGTACCGGCAAGCTGTTTGCCCACCAGAACTACGGCGTGGAGCCCGACACCTGCTCTATGGCCAAGGCGCTGGGCTCCGGTGTGCCCATCGGCGCGGTCTGCGCCCGGGGCGACGCCGCCAAGACCCTGATTCCCGGCACCCACGGCTCCACCTTCGCTGGCGGTCCTCTGGCCTGCGGCCTGGCCGCCGCCACCCTGGACACCATGCTCAACGAGGGCGTGATGGACAACGCCGTCAAGGTGGGCGAGCACTTCCGTGCCGAGCTGCAGAAGATGGTCGACAAGCACCCCGGCGTGGCCAAGGAGGTCCGGGGCCTGGGCATGATCAACGGCGTGGAGCTCACCGACAATGAGATCGGGCCCAAGATTGTGGACAAGTGCTTCGAGCAGAACGTGCTCATCAACTGCACCGCCGGCAACGTACTGCGCTTCATCCCGCCTCTGATTGCCTCCGAGGCCGAGTGCGACATCGTTGTGGCCGCCGTGGACAAGGCGCTCACCGAGCTGGGCAAATAAGACAAGATTTCTCCCTGGCAGACGGGCCGGGTGCCCGTCTGTCAGGGGACAGGTGTGTGCTTTACATGCAGGAAATCCTGCATCTGCCGCGTTGCGGCAAGCACAAGTTGTTGTTATAAACGCATAACCGCCCTATGAAGTTATCTTTTTACTTTGGTAAAAATCGCCGACAAAAATAGACGGAGCTTCACTTCAACCTCTGAAAAGTGAATCTTTTTGGAAAAATACTTGCGTTTTTGTCAGCGCTGTAGTATAATAAAATCGCGGCCCGGATGTGGGCCATCCGCCTCGTCCGGACGGGCGCAAGAGGAGAGGAACAGGGGAGGAGAGGTGTTGCGATTAACTCTGCGCGGAATACCCACGGATTACCAGAAAACGTAACGTTATCCCACACAAATGCATTTGTTTGTCTTGGAACCTGACGGATTCCCGGACAAAGGAGTGTATGCATTAAGAAAGGTTGGTAACATCAGTGAGTGAAACAAAGAAAACGAACGGCCGCATGCCCAAGCTTTGGGAGGCCCTGATTACCCTGGCCGTCCTGATTCTCGCCCTGGCGGTGGGCATCATGTACTATGAGGTCGATCCCCATGTTCCCATGTTTGTGGGTGTCTGCGCTGCGGCCCTGATGGCAATGCATCTGGGCTATAAGTGGGATGAAATTGAGAAATCCATGATGGACGGCATCTACAAGGCCCTCCAGTCCTGCTGTATCCTGATTATCGTCGGTATCCTCATCGGCACCTGGATTGACGCCGGCGTGGTGCCCTCTATGGTCTACTATGGCCTGAAGATCCTGCACCCCGCTATCTTCTTTATTGCCGTTGTGCTGATCTGCTCCATCACCTCCCTGGCCACCGGCACCTCCTGGGGCACCATGGGCACCATGGGCGTGGCCTTTATGGGCATTGGCTTCGGCCTGGGCATGAGCCCCGCCATGACCGCCGGCGCCATCCTGTCCGGCGCCTACTTCGGCGATAAGATGTCCCCCCTGTCCGACACCACCAACCTGGCCCCCGCCATGGCCGGCACCGACGTGATGAGCCATGTGAAGGCCATGCTGCTGCCCACCGCGGTGACCTACGGCATTGTGCTGGTCATCTTTGGCATCATGGGTGCCACGCAGTATCACGGCGGCGACGCCGACATGAGCCGCGTCAACGAGTTTGCCATGGCTCTGAATGCCGCCGAGGGCGGTGTGTTCAACATCAATCCCATCCTGCTGCTGCCCCCCGTGGTCGTCATTGTGGCGGTGGCCATGAAGGTCCCGGCCATCCCGGGCATTACCCTGGGCATTGTGGTAGGCGGCGCGCTGGGCATGATTTTCCAGCCCAACTGCAACCTGGGTTCGATTTTTAATTTCGGCATCAACGGCTACGAGTTTAACGATGCCGCGCTGGCCATGTTTGAAGCCAACCTCACCGAAGAAACCGCTTATACCATGACCCGCCTGCTGGAGAGCGGCGGCATCCTGAACATGATGTTCTCCGTCTCCATGACCATCATCGCCATGATGTTCGGCGGAATTATGGAGTACACCCACCAGCTGGAGGTCGTTGTGGACCAGCTCAAGAAGCTGGCCAAGGGCCCCGTCGGCCTGGTCGTTCTTACCGAGGGCACCTGCGTGTTCTCCAACGCCACCATGCCCGAGCAGTACATCTCCATCGTGGTCCCCGGCCGTATGTACGCCGAGGAGTACCGCAAGATGGGCCTGCATCCCACCGTGCTGTCCTCCGCTCTGGAGGGCGCCGGCACCGTGACCTCCGCCCTGATTCCCTGGAATACCTGCGGTACCTTCATTTCCTCCACGCTGGACATCGAGGTGGCTACCTATGCTCCCTTCGCGCTGTTCAACTGGATGATGCCGCTGATAAACATCCTCTTCGTGGTTACCGGCATCACCCTGAAGGACCTGGACGGCAAGCCCTTCAAGAAGCAGAAGGCCAAGGCGTAATTGCCGCTGGCATCTGAAATAATTGCAAGCACACAGGAGTCCGCCAAAACGGCGGACTCCTGTTCTTGATCCGCCAGCAGAGTTTCTGCGGAAATACCCTCTATCAGGTGGACAGCTTTTTTACAATCCGCTCGGGCACCTTCTGTAACAAGGATTCGGACTGGCATACCATTCGCATCCACGGCCAGATGTATTCAAGTAACTCCCACACTTTATCGCTTATGTCATGCCGATGATACGAAGCATCCATCTTTCTCTCCCCTGTCTTTTTAAGATACTTCCATTCAATCACAATCCCTTCGCCTTGTGTAGACACTATCTAAAACCTTAATGTTTATACTGAAAAAACCCATTTTTACACTTACCCCCAGTCAATCAGATTTTAGAAGACCAGCCAGCATAATAATTTCATCAATATATGGAATTGGGTCAGGAATAAACATATTAGTGAAATCATTGATATAAGCAACCCATATATGTCCAACATTGAGCGCGCCATATCCATCCCCTCCACCGAAGTTATTATGAAGCTGGCCCTCGCACTGGACACCGCGCCGGACGGGTTTCTGGTGGGGACCAGCCGCTGGCCTGAGGAGGATTGGAGGTCGGTAGCGGAAAAGCTGCGCACTTTGAACGCCGGGCAGCTGGAGCTGGTCCGTCGTTTTATCGACCTGGCAGCGGAACAACCGTTATAGCGCAGAACAGCCCCCCGGCTCTCGCCGGGGGGCTGTTCTGTTTGGAATCAGTTGGCCACGATAATGCGCACCTGCTGGCCTACGGGATCAATATAGATGGTATAGGTCTGGGAGTAGGTCTTGATGGCGTTGAAGCGGTCTGTGCCGCTGGCGTTGGTCAGCCAGTTGTCCTTGGCCACCTGGTTGCCTGTGCGGTTGTAGTAGCACTCCACATCACTGGAGATGCGGTAGGTGTGGGCGCCCACCCGGACGTAGGGCTCACCCTGGCTGTCGAAGAAGTCGGAGGCGTTCACCTGCTTGACCTCCTGGAGCTTGATAATCTCCCGGATGGTGGCGCTGCCCTCCTGATTGGAGCCCAGGACCACGCCCACCATATCGCCGCTGCTGCCCTTGTAGGAGGTGGTACGGGCAAAGTCAATCTCCTGGCTGCCGCTGCGCAGGTGCCAGACGTACTTCTCGTGGTCCTCCTCACCCTCGTAGCCGCCTACCATCATGCCGTAGATGTAGGCCACGCCGGTGACATCCTCCAGCACGATATAGTCCACAATGCCGGAGCTGTTAGTGTGGTAGCTGACCTTGTCCGCCGGGATGGTGTCCATGGTCAGGCTGCCACGGTCCACAGGCTGTAAGGTGCTGCCCTTGAGCTGCTCATAGATCCGGACACTGGGGGAGACGGTGAGGTCGCCCAGCGTCATGTTGGTCACATTGAAGACACCGGGGGCCCGGCTGGTCACCAGCCGGCTGACGGTAAAGGCATCCCGCACGGAGGAGATGACCACCGGCTCATTGGCCGTCACGCTGGAGGCGTTGGACACCTTGCCGGACAGCTCCAGGGTGCCGCCGTTGGGCAGATAGACAGTCACGCCGCCCGAGCTGGCGGTGCCAATGGCGGTGGAACGGACCTGGGCGCTGGCGGGGACAATACCGGCCACCATGCCGTCGGCGGTGAGGAGGAGGGATACATTGTCCCCCGGCTTCAGATCGCCAATGGTGTCCCAGGCGCTCTCCAGCACCTCCAGCTCCTTGTCCACCACCTTGATGGTCTGGGGGGTCTTGGGGTTGGGCATTGGGTCGGTGTAAACGGCGGTCATGCGCAGGTCGGACACCACAAGGGTGTTGCTGAGGGGATCGTAGGTGGCCACGTCGTAGGGCTTGATCTGGCTGATGCGGATGGACTGGCGGTCTTTGATGATGTTGAAGTTGGTGGCACCGCCGGTGATGCTGTGGAAGGTAGCGGCGGTGGCGTTGCCCATGACCACTACGGCTCCCGAGTCAATGGTATTGGTGCCGCCAGTGGAGTAGATGGCCACGATCTTGCCCTTTTCGGAGTACATGGTAATCTGGGTGCCTGTGGTAAGGGAACTGTAAGCGCTCAGATAGTCCTTGCCCTCGGAGGAGGCGGAGTCAAATACCCTGGTCCCGCTGGAGATGGTGTACTGCTTGCCGTTGTCGGCCTTCACGTAGCCGGCCTGGGCGTTGCCGCTGAGGACAATCGTAGTGGCGGTGCTGTTGTCGGGCACAAAGGCCACTACCTCATCCTTGTCGTTGAGCACCAGGTAGCCCCGCTTGCCCTGGAGTGCGGTGACATTGCCGTCCCCATGGGCGGGGAGGTAGGACTCGGAGTTTTTATCCATACCGGTGGTGCGGATGGCGCCAATGGTACTGCCGTCGTCCGTCTCCACGTTGACAGACAGGATGATGCTCTTGTCCTGGGCGTTGGCCACATGGCCTATGGTCTCATAGTACGCCTTGCCGTCCTTGGTCTTGCAGGACAGGGCGTTGACAAAGAGCTGGGCCGCCTGGGCCCGGCTGATGGCCGTCCCGGCTGCCAGGTCCAGGCCCTCGGTCAGGCCAATGGAGCCGGCCAGATTCATGTAGCCCTGGGGCCACAGGGCGCCCGCCTCCTTGCTGGTATAGCCCAGGCCCCGGAGAAGAATGGTAACGGCTTCAGCCATAGAAATATTGTCGTCCGGGAGGAAGCGGCCGTCCCCCACGCCGGAGACCAGGGGGATGGAGGTGCTGTTCTCTCCGTCACTCTCGGCCACGGAAATGCTGGCCGCCAGATTGATGTAGGCGCGGGCCCAGTGGCCGCTCCCCACGTCGGAGAAGATGGTGCGGGTGGCATAGCGGGGGGCCTCCTCCCCCTTCTGGAGGAAGGTGACCACCATGGTACAAAATTGGGCCCGGGTCAGCTTGCCGCCGGGGTTGAACACGTTGCCGCCGGTGCCGCTGACCACCCCCATCAGCCGCAGAATGTCGGCGTTCAGAGCGGTGTTGGCGTCGGACACGTCGGTAAAAGACCCGGGGGCCGCCGCCAAGGGCAGTACGGTCAGGGACAGGGCCAGCGCCACGGTCAGAAGGGCCGCCGTCAGCCGTTTGAAGGTTCTCATAGCCTATCTCTCCTGTCTTAGTTCATTGTTGGGGACATTCCCCGTCCCCCGCAGGGGAAAGACCCCGTTTGAAAGGGGCTGTCAGCGGTCAGCTGACTGCGGATTGCGTGCATTCCCTAGTCCGCCCGCAGGGCCACCACCGGCTGGAGGCCGGAGGCCTTGATGGCGGGGTACATACCGAAGATGATGCCCAGCACCACCGAGAACAGGAAGGCCCCAATGGCAATGGTGGGCTCCGGCATAAGGATCATGCCCTCAAAGACGTCCTGCATCAGCTTGCCGGCAATCATAGTACCCACATAGCCGATGGCGATGCCCAGCAGTCCGCCCAGGGAGCAGATCACCGCCGACTCAATAAGAAACTGGGTGATAATGCTGGAGCGCTCCGCGCCGATTGCCTTGCGGATACCGATTTCACGGGTGCGCTCGGTGACGGTGACCAGCATAATGTTCATAATACCGATACCGCCCACCAGCAGAGAGATGCCAGCGATAGCCCCCATCACCAAAGACTGCATCAGGTTGGCCTTCTGGGCCTCCTGCATCCAGCTGTCGTCGCTGCCCACAGAGTAGTCGCCATTTTCCCGCCAGCCGTCGGCGTTTTTCGGGAACATGCCGTTGAGGAAGGCGTCGATCCGGGTGGTGGCCTCAATGGTGGAGGGGCCGTCCTTGGCCTTGATGACATATTGGTTCATGGAGTTATTCTTGTTCATGCTGCGGTTAAAGGTGTAGGGGATTACGATGGCGCTGTCCATCCCGTTGCTGTACTGCAGGTCCATGCTGTTGTACCAGCCCACCACCTGGAAGGGGTCGCCGTTGATGCTGATGGTCTCCCCCACCGGGTCGGTATAGCCGAAGATCTGCTCCTTGGCGCTGGAGCCCAGCACGCACACCGGCAGGGTCTTTTCCACCTCCAGGTAGGTAAACTCCCGCCCGCCGGCCAGGGTGTAGTTGTTGCACACCCCGTAGCTCTCGGACCCCAGCTTGAAGCGGAGCATTTTCTCGGAGGTATCCCCGTCCATCATCATGCCCCCTCCGGGCATGGGGGTGGCCAGGGCCTCCCAGTCGTTCACCGGGAGCACCTTGGAGCCGTACTGCACCGTCCCCTTGTCATTGATCTCCGCATTCGGGGTAATGCCCAGAATCAGGTCGCTGAGGGACAGGCAGTAGTCAAAAATTTTCTGACCCGTCTCGTTGTCCACATCGTAGTAGGAGTAGGCGTACAGAGTGATCTTGTTGTCGCCCATCTTCTCAAAATACTCCATGTTCTTCTTGGCCTGGCCCTGCATGACAGACACCATGATGACCACCGACGCCACGCCGATGATGATGCCCAGCATGGTGAGGAAGGACCGGGTCTTCTTCATGGCGATGGACTTGAAGGCCATTTTAAAGGCTTGCCAAAGGTTCATTCCCAATCCACCTCCTGGGGTTTGTCTGAGATGATCTTCCCGTCGGACAGCCGTACCACCCGCTTGGCGGTGGCGGCGATGCCGTCGTCGTGGGTGATCAGCAGGATGGTCGTCCCGCCCCGGTACAGCTCCCGGAGAATTTCCAGCACATGCCGGCCTGTCCGGGAGTCCAGGGCGCCGGTGGGCTCGTCAGCCATGATGATAGGGGGACTGGTGGCGATGGCCCGGGCGATGGCCACCCGCTGCTGCTGGCCGCCGGACATCTCCGAGGGCCGGTGGTGGGCCCGGTCGTCCATGCCCACCTTGGCCAGGGCCTCCATGGCCATGTCCTCCCGGTCGAAGACGGACACCCCCCGGTAAATCAGGGGCAGGGTCACATTCTCCAGGGCGTCCAGCTCCTGAATCAGGTTGTAGCCCTGAAAGATGAAGCCGATTTCCCGGTTGCGGATGCGGGCCAGCTGCTTGTCGGTCAGGGAGCCTATGTCGTTGCCGTCCAGGTAGTACTCCCCGTAGGTGGGGATGTCCAGGCAGCCCAGCACGTTCATCATGGTGGACTTGCCTGATCCGGACTGGCCCACAATGGCCACAAACTCCCCCTTGTTGATCTGGAGGGTAACCCCGTCCAGAGCCCTTACCTCGCTTTCCTTGCCCTCGTTGTAGATTTTATAGAGGTCTCGAATGTCGATCAGCATGGCGCACCTCACCAACCGGAGTAATCGGTAACGGTGTAGTTGTAGAACACCGTATCCCCCTCGTTCACGCCGGAGATAATCTCCACGTTCTGGGTGTCGGCGATTCCGGTCTCCACCACCACGGGGTAGTAGCCCTCCTCCTGGGAGGGGAAGGTGCGCTTCTGGCCCGGCTCAAAGGTGGGATAGTCCAGGTCGGGCAGCTCCTCGGGGGGCTGGTCCATCTGGACAAAGACCACCGACAGCCGGTTGCCGGTCTCCTTCTCGCTAAAGTACTGCACACAGGCGGTGGGCACCATCACGCAGGCCTCAGACTCGCTGGTGACAAAGGAGTATTGCAGATAAGCGCCGTCCATCAAAGAGCCGTCCCAGTTGTCCACCGTGAGGGTAACGGGGTAGTTGGTCATGCCCTGGCCGCTCTCCGCCCCCGCCATGTCGATAGAGGTGACCTGGCCCTGGTACATGCCGCCGCTCCAGTCCGACAGGTCCACAAAGCTGCCCGGCTTGATAAAGGCGATATTCCGGTCATCCACAGTGATGGTCACCAGCATAGTCACATTGTTGGAGATCATGACCACTGTGTCGCCGCTTTTTACCTCCTGGCCCTCCACCAGGTTGCAGGAGGTCACTGTGCCGTCAATGGGGGCCACAGCGTTAAAGTCGTTCATAGCCTCCTGGGCCTCGTCCAGCTTGGTCTGCTGGGTCCGGATCTGTTCGTCAATGGTGGAAGAGCCTAAGTACAGCAGGGGTTCACCCTCATAGACGTTGGCGTAGTTGAGCAGATTCCCCAGGCCGACCACCGGGCCGGCCGCCTTGGTGACAACATCCCGGGTCTCATAGAACTGGGTCTGGCCGTTTTTATAGGGGTAGATTTCTCCGCCGTCGGAGGCGGTAAGTATGGCGGAGGCGTCCATATTCTCGGTGAGGGTACCCGGGTTGTCAAAGACAATGACCACCTCAAAGTGGACAGCCCCCTCGGGAGAGATAAAGCTCACCTTGTTGATCTTCTCCACACGGCCGGTAAAGGTCTTCATCACAGCGGGGATGGATACGTCCACGCTCTGGCCCACATAGATGTCGCCCTCATAGGCGTAGCTGAAATAGAGGGACAGCTTCAGCTTTTTGTCGTTGACCAGGGTGGCAACCTTGGCGCCCTTGCCCACCTCCTGGTCCACCTGGAACTCCGCCACATCTATCAGCTTGCCGGCAAAGGGGGCCTGAACGGTGAGGTTGCTGGCCTCTTCCAGCAGCTTGTTCATCTCCTCCTGGGCCTCGGTCAGCGCCTTTTCCGCCGCCTCACTGTAGATGGAGTACAGCGGGTCACCGGCCATAACGGTCTGGCCGCCGGTGACATAGACCTCCTGAACCACGCCGCTTTGGGTCAGGGTGATGGCGGCCTGCTCCTTAGCTCGGGCTGAGCCCTGTCCGGACACCTTGCTCTGGATGGTGCCAATCTGGGCGATGGCGGGGAAAATCTCCCCCACTTCGTCGTCCGTGGCTGTCAAAAAGCGGTACAGGGCAAAGCCACCGCCGCCTAGAACCGCCGCAGCCACCCCCAGGGCAATAAGCCGCTTTACAATTTTCTGCCGGCCCCTCCCTGCCGGCCTCTTCACCGGGGGCCTGGGGGGCGTGGACGGGGTGGCCTCGGCGGGGGCGGCTGCCTCCTGCGCGGGGACAGTCTGGTTGTCTTTTACTTCTGGCATGTTCGGTCTCCTCCTATCTAAAACAGTCTTGCCCAGGGCGCTACGCCTCCGGGCAGACCTGCGGTTGTCCATCGGTGTTTATTATATGCCCCAGCTATGTAAACTGACAACTACAAAGTGATTACAAATTCTTAAGGATTGGTTAAGAAACGGCTTCAAAACAGCTTTGCTCCAGCAAGAAAACTTTTCTTTGCTATATAGACGCAGGAACACGAAAAAAGTTCCCGCTATTTGAAAAAATTCCATAAAAAGCATGAAATTTTTATCAGTCTTGCCGTCTGTGTCGAACTTTGGTATAATAGCTGCGCTGCCCCCAACGATACCGGCAACAAAAGGGGGTGTATCATTTGGAAACCATTTTTGCTTTTCTTGTGTCTGTCGCAGCGGGTATAGCGTGCCACTATATCTGCAAGTGGCTTGACCGGCACAGCAAGGGACAAGTAAGCCCCTCCATAGCAAAATGAGCCCCCGGAGAGGTGCCATCTCTCCAGGGGTTCTCATTTTACTTGGTGCATACATTTGGAAACTATTCACCTTTCTTGCATTTTAATTATACCACAGCCGCCATGGCAAACGCAAGAGATAATTTTAAGAACCTGTATTCATAGGCGGAGGATGCCGGATGGACGAGGGATTTTGCCGGCCTGCAAGGCAAAAAATCGCAGGAATGCTGGATGTATTTCAAGATTTTTTAACGCGGCAGGGCAGCTAAAGACCCGGCCAGACGGCGTTCAACGCCTGTGAATACAGGTTCTAAGTCTTGGTCATATGGGCCGCGGCGGACTTGAGCATCAGCCGCTTTGTACCCACGTTGTCAAAGGCGATTTCCACCAGGGCGTCGCCCCCCATGGGCTGGACGGAGAGGACCATTCCCCTTCCAAAGGCCTTGTGGTCCACCATATCGCCCTTGGCCAGCTGGAGGGAGGGTGCCGCAGCAGGACGTGACGTCGCCGGCATGGAGCGGCGGTCCGGCAAACCGCTCACAGGAGTATGTCCGCCGGCGCGGGGCAAGCCGGAGCCCTCCCGCTCCCCCCGTCCCGCCCCGTAAGCGGGCCGCTGGCCGTACCCGCCGTAGCCAGAGGCACGGCTGGGCATGCCGCCCCAGTCCTCCCCGCCCAGATCAGACAGGAAGCTTCTGCCCGACCGCTCCAGATGCTCGGGGGGAATCTCGTCCACAAACCGGGAGGGGCGGTTGGCGCTGGTGCGTCCAAAGAGCATGCGCTGGTTGGCGCAGGTGAGATACAGCTGTTGCTTGGCTCTTGTCATGGCCACATAGCACAGCCGGCGCTCCTCCTCCATCTCCTCCGTCTCGCCAATGGCGCGGATACCGGGAAAAATTCCCTCCTCCGCCCCCACCACAAAGACCACCGGAAACTCCAGCCCCTTGGCGGCGTGCATGGTCATCATCACCACGCAGTCCTGATTGGGGTCGTGGCTGTCGATATCGGTGTACAAAGCGATCTCGTCCAAAAAGCCGCGCAGGGCCTGGGACAGGCTCTCCCCCTGATCGGCCCGGTTTTCCAGATAGCTGTTGATGGAGGTGAGCAGCTCCCGCACATTTTCCAGGCGGCCCTGGTCCTCCACAGTGTTTTTGCTCTCCAGCATGACGGCGTAGCCGGTGCGGGCCAGCAGCTCTTCATAGAAATCCGAAAGGGACAGCTGGTTTTCTACCAGCAGCATGTGCAGCTCCTGGATCAGCCGGGTAAATTCCTCCAGCTTTTTGGCGGGCTTTCGCAGCTCCGGATACATGGCCGCGTTGTCAATCACGGCGTAGATGGAGATCTCATCCCGGCGGGCCAGTTCCTGGGCAAGCTCAATGGTCCTGGCCCCAATGCCTCGGGGCGGATTGTTTATGATCCGGGTGAGGCGCAGGTCGTCCTCCGGGTTGTCCAGAACGGCCAGATAGGCCAGCATGTCCTTCACCTCCGCCCGGTCGAAGAACCGGGTGCCGCCGATAATCCGGTAGGGGATGCCGTCCCGCTTGAAGGCCTGCTCAATCTGGTTGGACTGGGCGTTCATCCGGTACAAGACGGCGTGGTCCTTCCACCTCCGTCCCTGGCCGAACTGCTCCAGAATCCTCTCCGCCACATACCGCCCCTCGTCGTTCTCGTTCATGGCGGTGTACAGCTGAAGCATCTCCCCCGCCCCGGCTCTGGTCCACAGCTCCTTGCCCTTGCGGCCCTGGTTGTTGCGGATGACAGCGTTGGCCGCGTCCAGAATGTGGCCGGTGGAGCGGTAGTTCTCCTCCAGACGGATGACCCGGGCCCCTTTGTACTGCTTCTCAAAGGACAATATGTTCTCAATGGTGGCCCCCCGGAAGCGGTAGATGGACTGGTCGTCGTCACCCACCACGCAGAAGTTCTCATAGCCCCCCGCCAGGGTGGACGCCAGAAGATATTGCAGATTGTTGGTGTCCTGATACTCGTCAATGAGTACATAGCGGAATTTCCGCTGATAATATTCCCGCACGTCCTCAAAGCCCTTCAGCAGGCGGACAGTGTGGAGAATAATGTCGTCAAAGTCCAGGGCGTTGGCCTCCCACAGGCGGCGCTGGTACTCCATATAGACCCTGGCAATTTTAATCAGCCGGAAGTCCCCCGACTTCTCACACTCCTCCAGATACTCCGGGGCCAGCTTCATAGCGTCTTTGGCCCGGGAGATGTATCCCAGAACGGACCGGGGGGCAAACTGCTTGTCGTCCAGGTTCAGCGCCTTGAGGATATCCTTAATGACCCGAAGGGAATCGTCACTGTCGTAGATAGTAAAGGAGGAGGAGAAGCCCAGCTTGTCAATGTCCCGGCGGAGGATGCGCACACAGGCGGAGTGGAAGGTGCTGGCCCAGATATCGTTGGCGGCGGGGCCCAGCATGGCGGCCAGGCGGTCTTTCAGCTCTCCGGCGGCCTTGTTGGTAAAGGTGATGGCCAGAATGGTCCAGGGGGCGGCGCTTTCCAGCTGGCACAGCCGCTCCTGGCGGTACCGGTCCCCCGCCCCTGTCCGGGCGTATTCCTCCAAAAAGGCCAGGTCGTCCTCTGTGACAAACTCCGGGACCTCCTCACAGTCCGACCCCCGGCCGTACTTCATCAGGTTGGCGATACGGTGGATCAAAACGGTGGTCTTGCCGCTCCCCGCCCCGGCCAGGAGGAGGAGGGGACCCTCGGTGGCCAGAACCGCCTTTTGCTGCTCCGGATTCAGCCGGGCAAAGTCCCGGGCAATGGCTCCCCGGCGGGCCTTGCAGAATCGAAGCTCCTGCTGTTGATTAAGCATATGTATAACATCCTTCACTGTTTGATTCATCCTGTAGGGGCGGCCAAGAGCCGCTTTTACATTGTATCCCAAACCCGCCCTCCGGTCAACCAAAGAAAAACAGGCATGTCCCCCTCTCCTGCCGCATAGACTGACAGTGGACAGCCCCTCCCCGGCTGCTGCAACTGATTTGTAACCATTTATTTACCAAGTCGTAATGAGTTCGATAAGAAGGTAACAGAACACCTGTGCTATACTATAGTAAAGTTCAAGATTGCTGACACCGGCTCTGCAGCCCGCAGAACCAAATAGCTCTGTCTGTGTCGGGCGGGCGGCAAAGGCCGCCCCTGCAAGCGGCAGCAATTCTGACGATTGCTATAAAAGCACAAACTGGAAAGGAGGTCTTCCTATGTTTAAAAAATTACTGACCGCCGCCCTCATCACCTCAATGCTCATTTTGCCTGTCAACAGCGCGGGACCGGTCAACAGCCCGGAGGCCTCGTCTCCGGAGCAGGCCTATCTCCCTGGCGACGTCCCCGCTGAGACGGGCGCGGCGGAGTCCATGACTCCCGCCCTTCACGCTCTGGTGCTGGCCATGCTCAACCATGACACCAGCCGGTTCGACTTTAACAACACCGCCCTCACCTGGGAGGGGCTGTACAACATGCTCTCCCTCTACGGCCAGATGGACAGCCGTGCCCTCTCGGAACAGGGGGAGCTGCTTCTGCCTGAGGAGACCGTGCTGGACTACGCCGCCGCCCTGGACCTTGACGCCAGCCGCCTGGGCGATCCGCCCGCCGCCATCCGGGACCGGCTGAACTACGACAATGTCTCCCGCTGCTACGTGGTGGTCTGCGGTGAGGACGACCTGGCCCAGGTCCGGGTAGACAGCCTCAGGCCCTCCGGCCAGGGCTATACGCTCACCGGCTCTCTGGTCTACCAGGTAAACGGCCAGGTCCTGGCCAGCTTCCAGGCCAGCCTCCGGCCCTGTGACAACATGTTCGGATACGTGCTTACCGGCATGTCCATCACCGGCTGATCTTTCATCAAACCTATAAACAGGCCCCCGGCGTAAGCCGGGGGCCTGTTTTATCCTTGTTCACTTTCCAAAGGAGGCGCTCATCTCCTGGAAGCACTTGGGGCAAATGTTCTTTCCTCGGAATTCAATAATGTCCTTTTCGTTGTCGCAGAAAATGCAGGCAGGCTGAAACTTTCTCAGCACAATGGATGGGCCGTCCATGTAGATCTCTAAGGAGTCTTTCTCCTCGATATCCAGAGTGCGGCGCAGTTCGATGGGCAGTACGATGCGGCCCAGTTCGTCCACCTTTCGGACAATGCCAGTGGATTTCATGTAAATGCCTCCTTTTTATCTATCACAGACCCAGGGTCCGGGCGCGCCCCCGGCACATTCTCGTCTCTCCTATATTGTAGCGGTAAAAAAAAGCAATGTCAACTGTTTCTATCGGGCAAAATAGGGTAAAAAATGTAGAATTTTTGTGGAAAAGAGGTTATGCGCTGGATTTTTTTGTAAATTATTGGTTTTCCCGCAGACATGATTTTCCAGTTGGCCCCGTATAGTTGAAGCAGAGGGGAGGGATAAGCCTTGACTATGACGGTTATTTGGACCGGAATGATTGTAATTTCTGTCCTGTGCGGACTGGCCACGGGGCGTGGTCCTGCTGTGGCTGCGGCGGCGGTGGAGGGCACCTCGGCGGCGGTGCAGCTGGCTTTGTCCATTGCGGGGATGCTGTGCTTGTGGACAGGAGTGATGGAGGTCATGCGCCAGTCGGGGCTGGCCGGCAAGCTGTCCCGGCTGCTGACCCCCATTCTGCGCCGGCTCTTTCCCCAGGCGGCAAGGGACTCCAGCACCATGGACAGTATCGCCGCCAATGTGTCCGCCAATCTGCTGGGCCTGGGCAGCGCCGCCACGCCGCTGGGCCTGGAGGCCGCCCGCCGGCTGTCCCGGTCCAGCCCGGGGGTGGCCTCCGACAGTTTGTGCATGCTGGTGGTGTGCAACACCGCCTCCATCCAGCTCATCCCCACCACTGTGGCCTCTGTCCGGGCCGCCGAGGGCTGTGCCGCCCCCTTCGACATCCTCCCCGCCGTCTGGCTGGCCTCCGTATTGTCAGTGGGGGTGGGGATTTTGGCCTGTAAGATTTTTGCCCGGGTGTGGAGGGATTAGAGCTATATTCATAATTACTGACACCTATAATAATCTGCAAAATTGCCGCCCCTGCATATAGGGCAAATCTGATGATTGCTATGGAAATATTGGGGCTGCGCAAAGGAGCTTTCTGGAGGTAAGCTATGGATTTATTCTTTACCATGCTGGTCCCGCTGACCATTGGGGCGATTGCGGTCTACGCCGCCTTTCAGCGGGTTGACGTCTACTCCGCCCTGGTCCGGGGGGCGGGCTCCGGACTGGAGACCCTCACCCGTATCATCCCCGCTCTGGTGGGACTGATGACGGCGGTGTATATGCTCCGGGCCTCCGGGGCGCTGGAGCTGCTGGCCGGGGTGCTGTCTCCGGTGCTGGACCGGCTGGGCCTGCCCTCGGAGCTGCTGCCTCTAATGCTGGTGCGGCCCATCAGCGGCTCCGCCGCTCTGGGGGTGGGGGCGGAGCTGATTTCCACCCACGGCCCCGACTCCCAGTTGGGCCGCACCGCCGCCGTGATGCTGGGCTCCACCGAGACCACCTTTTATACCATCGCTGTCTACTTCGGCGCTGTGGGCATTACAAAAACCCGCTACGCCGTCCCCGCCGCCCTGTGCGCCGACCTGACCGGCTTTTTGGCCTCCGCCTGGGCGGTGCGGGTGTGTTTCGGGTAAATCAACTTCTGTCTGCTCTGATTTTCTGTCCTTCGCTAAAGGCCTTCCCCGGCTTGGGGAAGGCTTTTCTTGCGTTTTCCGCTGTCCCGGCGTAAAATGTAAGAAATCTGTAAGAGAAAACCCAGGGACTTTGTAAGAAACTTTTGTTATTCTGGCCTCAGCAAACGAGGAAGGAGCAAACCTGATGAGCGAGACGATTTTGGTGGTGGACGACGACCGGGAGATTGTGGGCGCCATTGCCACCGCCCTGGAGAAGGAGGGCTGGCGGGTCCTCCGGGCCTACGACGGCATGGAGGCGCTGGACAAGGCGGTAGACCCGGAACTGCGGCTGATCCTGATGGACGTGATGATGCCCAGGCTGGACGGGCTTTCGGCGGTGCTGCGCATCCGGGAGCGGCGGAATCTGCCCATTATCGTGCTGTCCGCCAAGAGCGAGGAGAGCGACAAGGTGCTGGGCCTGTCCATGGGGGCGGACGACTACGTGACCAAGCCCTTCAGCATGCAGGAGCTGGTGGCCCGGGTGCGCAGTCAGCTGCGGCGGTACACCCGCCTGGGGGACGTGAACGCCGTTCCGGACGGGACCATCACCAGCGGGCGGCTGTCCTACGACCCCGCTATCCGGATCCTGACGGCGGACGGCGAGCCAGTGAAGCTGACCAATATCGAAACGGGCATTGTGGACCTGCTCATGCGCAACCTGGACCGGGTGTTCCCCGCGGAGGAAATATACCGCCGGGTGTGGGGGGAGGAGGCCTGGTCCTCCGAGGGCACCGTGATGGTACACATTCGCCGCATTCGGGAAAAGATCGAGCTCAATCCTCGTGAGCCAGACTATTTAAAGGTGGTGTGGGGCATTGGATACAAAATGGAAAAAAAGTAAATCAATCATTGGCTTTCTGGCCTTCCTGCTGGGCGTTTCTCTGCTTCTGGAGGGGGCGCTGTTCTTCGGCACAGCGCTGACCTCCTCGGGCAGCAGGCGGTGGATCTCCGACAGCTTCGCCTCTGACTGGCGGGACACAACGGAGTTTCGGGGCTTTGTCTCCTCCCGGCTGGAGCGGCTCATTACCATGGGGGCCGGGGGCTGGGCCTACGGCTATTACAGCTACAGCGGGGACGACGGCAACGGCCCGGTACCCTCCACCGGCCCGGAGCGGTGGGCCAAAGGCATCCATGAGAAAATGAAGGAGGATAAAAACGTCCTCTACACCGTGGCGAAGGAAGGAGAAGCCCTTTACAGCAACAGCGACACGCTGACCGCCTCTACCACAGCGGCCCAGCTGCCCGAGGGCTACGGCTTCCTCCTGCAATTCGACGGGGAGAAGGTCCGGGCCTGGAAGGATGGCAGCGAACTGGACCTCTACGGCGACGGCTACTACCGTTTTGAGAGCATTGACGAGCCCTATCAGTGGTATGTCCCCGGCTATAAGAACTTCACCGTGGACGAGGCGGGGAGCAAGGTCAAGGTGACCATGGCCGTTATCAACAGCCCGCAGATTTTCATCAAAGGCAACTATGGAAACTCCGGGCCGGAGGAATACAACGAGCTGTATTATCTAAAACGGAATCTGGCCGCTTACCGGGAGGACATTATGGGGCACGTCGTCCGCATGGGTGTGGGCTTGGCCCTGGTGGTGGTGTACGTCCTGCTGCGGAAAGATAAGCAGCGGGCGGACATGGCCCTGGCCCGAGGGACGGGTAAGGTCTGGTTTGAGGTGAAAATTCTGGCCGCCCTGCTGCTGGTGTTCTTCTGCCTCCCCCGCCCGGAGTACCTGGGGGATATCTGGCAGGAGCTGACCTATGCCTACGGCGATACGCCGGTGGCTGAGGCCATCCCCGGAGATGTCTATCTCAACGGCGACATCATGGCGGAGCTGGAGCAGAATGGGATCAGCTATGAGGAGTGGCTGACAGAGAATGGTTTTTATGACAGCTACAATATTCCCCTCGTGGAGCAGACCACCAGCATCGGCACGGCGGTGGCTATCCTCAGCGAGAACGGCGGCTGGCTGTTCCAGGAGTACCTCCGGGAGCTTGCGGACCACACGCCGGGCCTGCTGGCAGTTTTCTGGGGGCTGTATCTGCTGATTGTCAACGACTGGCGGTATAATAAGCGGCCCTGGAGACGGGGTGTAATCGCCATGCTGGCCGCCTGGGGGCTGGACCGGCCCGTCCAGAAGCGGCTGAGCCGGGTGTGCGGCATCACCGCAATGACGCTCCTCCTGCTGGGGGTGGTGAACATGAACCTGCTGGTTTACGCCTCCAGCTACCGGGGCGGTGTGCCCCTGGAGGCCGTCTGGGTCATCGTCACCCCCGCCGCCCTGCTGATGCTGGTGTGCGCGGTGCTGATTTGGCGGCTGAAACGGCTATGGACCGACTTCGGGGCGGTGGCGGACCAGGCCGCAGCCGTTCGGGCGGGGGAGCTGGAAAGGGAACTTGCTTTACAGGAAAACAGCGATCTGTCCGGGCTGGCCGACGACCTAAACCACATCCGTCAGGGCCTGCACCAGGCGGTGGAGGAGCGCACCCGCAGCGAGCGGATGAAGGTGGAGCTGGTGACCAACGTGTCCCACGACCTGAAGACCCCGCTCACCTCCATCATCAGTTACACTGAGCTGCTCTCCCAGGAGCCGCTAGAGCCTCCGGCCAGCGAGTACGTCCAGATTATGGGAGAAAAGGCCCAGCGGCTGAAAGCCATGGTTCAGGATGTATTTGAGGTGAGCAAGGCGGCGTCTGGACAACTGCCCGTAAAGCTGGAGCGGCTTGATTACGCCCGGTTATTGCGTCAGACCCTGGCCGACATGGCCCAGGCCATTGACAACAGCGGCCTGACCCTCCGCCCCTCTATCCCCGATGGGGAGGTGCCCATCACCGCCGACAGCGACCGGCTGTACCGGGTGTTCCAGAACCTGATTGGCAACGCCTTAAAATACTCCCTGGCCGGTTCCCGGGTCTACCTGACCCTCACTGTGGCGGAGGGCCAGGCCACAGCCACCGTGCGCAACACCTCCGCCGCCGAGCTGAAGCCCGGCGCGGACTACACCGCCCGCTTCGTCCGGGGGGACGAGAGCCGCACCGACGGCGGCTCCGGCCTGGGGCTGTCCATTGCGGACTCCTTCACCCGGGCCTGCGGCGGCCAGCTTACCGTCACCACCGAGGCGGATCTGTTTACTGCCTGCGTCGTCTTCCCCGTCGCCTGATTTTTAATCCACTTTTAATGGCCGCTGTGTTGTCAGCGGCCATTGCTTATGTATAAAAAAATTAGGTTACACTCGGTCATTTGACCTTGTGTAACCTAATAATAATGGCTGCCCACTTTTTTCTTGCCTTTTGGGATATGATGTGGTATACTTGTGTGACTTTTTTGGATAGGGGGTGTCCGCTGTGGGCGAGGCGGTGAAGATTGTCGCCAAAAACAGCAAGGCCTACCACGACTATTTTATTGAAGAGAAGTATGAGACCGGCATTGAACTGGCGGGCACTGAGGTAAAATCCATCCGCCTCGGCAATGTGAATTTAAAAGATTCCTTCTGCCTGATTAAAGATGGAGAAATTTCCGTTCTTGGCATGCACATCAGTCCCTATGAAAAGGGCAACATCTTCAACAAGGACCCCCGCCGTACCCGCAAACTGCTGATGCACAAGCGGGAAATTTTACGGCTGTTCGCAAAAATCAAGCAGGACGGTTACTCCCTGATTCCACTGTCCATTTACTTCAAGGGCCCCAGGGTAAAGCTGGAAATCGGCCTGGCCAAAGGCAAGAAGCTCTACGACAAGCGGGAGTCCGCCGCCCGGCGGGACGCCAAACGGGAGATGGACCGGGTTATGAAGACCCGAAATCGGTAAACAAGCCTGAGAAAGGATGATTGATATGGCACAAAATCCCATCGTTACCATTGAAATGGAGAACGGCTCCATTATGAAAGCGGAGCTCTACCCCAAAGTGGCCCCCAACAGCGTAAACAACTTTATTTCCCTTGTTAAAAATGGCTTTTACAACGGCTTGATCTTCCACCGCTGTATTCCAGGCTTTATGATCCAGGGCGGCTGTCCTCAGGGCACTGGCATGGGCGGCCCGGGCTACTCCATCAAGGGTGAGTTCGCCCAAAACGGCTTCCAGAATGACCTGGAACATGACCGGGGCGTGCTGTCCATGGCCCGAGCTATGGACCCCGACTCCGCTGGAAGCCAGTTTTTCATCATGGTAGACAAGGCCCTTCACCTGGATGGCAGCTATGCCGCCTTTGGCAAGGTTATTGAGGGCATGGAGACCGCTGACGCGATCGTCTCCGGCAAAACCGACTGGCAGGACCGCCCCCGCCAGAAGCAGGTGATGAAGTCCGTCACCGTGGACACCTTTGGCGTGGACTACCCCGAACCGGAGAAAATCTGACCCTTTAAAAACTCCCTCTCTGAGGGAGTTTCTTAATGGCGTACTCCCTGATTCACGGCTCCGCCGTGCTGGTGAAGTGCTGGCTTTTTACATACTCTTTCAGTCATTCCTGTGGTGCTGCCTTCATTTTCTTCAACTCCTTCTTGATTGGTTGTTATTTCCATTCTTGTGATACGCTTCCGGCAGTCCGGGCAATAAATAGCCCGGTTGGAACTGGAAGCAAAAGTCGCACCGCACACACTACAACGGCGCATATCCTCTGCATGGTAAAGCTCGGCGTACAGCTCCTTATCTGCGGGCAGTACCGCGATACGGAACCATTTACAAAGCAGGGAATAGGAAATGAGCTGTGGGCATACGCAAGTGTCCCCGTCGTCAAGCAAGATACAGTTTCCGCTATCATAATTGCAGCATGTCCGGCATACAAGGGCGTTGACTTTCCAGCTTTGGGGCGGCGTGAGCCGCTTAATGTTGCTCATACCTCCAATCCGTGATTTTTTGTTTTCGCCGCCGTTTTCTTCGGGGCGGTTCTTTTTGCGTCCTGCGCAAGCTGCGCCCGGACAGAGGGACGGGGCTTCCTTATCTGCCTGTCCCGGTTCTCGTCCTTGCCGATCAGCGCGTATGTGCTGGTTCTTGATCGCGGAAAAGGAAAGCGTCTTATAGGGCAGCATGGAAAAAAGGCGGTCGGTGTCCTTTGTGGACGCAAGGCGCGTAAATGTCGGGGACAGCTCCACCATGAAATGAGATTTATCCGGGCTGTTGGGGGCAGACAGCTTTTTCATATCTGCCACAATGCGCCGCGCTTCCCGTCCGATCATGCCCTCATGCAATGCGGCGATATGCTCTCCTAAATCCTCCGGTTTCAGCTTATCCCGGCTTTCCCTTTCCTCCCGCAACAGGGATTGCAGGGCTTCCGGGTCCCATGCTCATAAACAAGCGTTACCGTCCCGGCAGCAAGGGTATTGTCCTTGACGCGCACATAGTGTTTCTCATAGTCCAGCTCGTACAGGTTGCCCTTGATCTTCCCGTCCTGTACCCCGGTCCGCTCCACGGCATACGCAAGGATAAGTGCATAAAAAAAGCGGCGTTCCTGTTCTCCCGTGTAGGGATAGAGAAACGCCGCGTTTGCGTCGTATTCAGTTTTCATTTATTCTTTCTCAATGCTGTGTGCTGGTGGCTGGGCTGGCAGGGTTCCGGGCAGCATATCAAGGCTCTTTCCCTCAAAAGCAGTAAATTTGTAGTAAATTCAGCTTGAAATCCTGCTTGTATGCCCGTAAATCAAGGCTTTTTTGAGATAATCAACCATTTTACTTTAAAATCATTCTGCTTTTTTATTTCTGGCCCCAAGGAGTGGGACTCTTTAGGCTTTTTGCCAGCATTACAGGCAATCTGGGTTCTGCCGGAGGTCTCCTATCTGCATCCTATACACCACGATCAAAAATACCATCATCATAATCCAAATGTCTCAGAAATGTCCGAATTGGAGCTTTGAATATGAATTTTTTGTGAACAGTTTATCGCCAGGGCAGGAACACGGAAAAGGTAGACCCCCGGCCGGGCTCCGAGGTCACCTTGATATAGCCGCTCTGTCGGGTGACGATCTCCCGGGCCAGATACAGCCCGATACCTACTCCCGGCTGGTCGTGAACCTCCTCCTCCCGGTAAAAACGCCGGAAGATGGCGGCCTGACGGCTCTCCGGGATGCCCTTTCCGGTGTCGGTCACGTCCAGCTTGACATACATCTGTACGGCCCAGGCGCAGGGGATAGAGACAGGACACGATCACAATAGCGGCCAGGGCACAGAGGATACTCCCCAAAATCTCCGCCCAGCTCCAGTGGCCGACTGCCCAGACCACCGCCAGCAGGCCGGCGGTCTTGGTGAGCAGGGTGTAGGCCCCCAGAGCGGCTGCATAGGAAAGCACCAGGGTCCGGCCCTCAAAGGGGAGCATGAATAGATTTTCCAGGTTGGCCCGGTTGTCGTCAGAGGAAAGGGCCTGCCACATGACCCCGCCGGAGAAGGCACCAGCCATCAGGTACAGGATGGAGGGGGCGATCTCCACCTGGAGTCCAGAGATATGCAGCCCCCAAAAGGCCACCAGCTCCAGAAAGAGCGTCCGAATCAGCCGCTCATATTTCACGCCAAATAGCTTTTTGGCGGTGACGTCAAAGCTCATTTTCATCATGCAGGGCCTCCCGAATGTTGGCGGCGTTTATTTCGCCACCCTCAAAGCTCCGGCGGATCTGTCCGTCCTCCAGCACCAGTACCCGGTTCGAGGTCAGGGTGATGCTCTCCAGGATGTGGGAGGAGAACAGAACTGTCCCGTGCTCCTTATACCCGGCGATCAGCCGGTACAGGTTCTCTGTACTCTGGAAGTCCAGCCCGTTCACCGGCTCGTCCAGCAGGAGGAGCGGCCGTTTCAGGGCGAAGGCGGTGATCAGAAACGCCTTTTTCTTGTTTCCAGTGGACAGGTCTTTCAGCAGAGTGTCGGTGTAGTCCTCGAAGTGAAAGCCCTGCACCAACTCGGACACGTCGGGCAATTTCGTTTTGTACGCCGCCGCCACATAGGACAGGTACTCCCGGAAGGTGAAATACTGGAAGGAGTTGTCCTCGGCAAAGACAGTGTACCGGCACAGCTTGAAACCTTTATCTCGGAAGGTGACCAGCTGGCCGTTCAGACGGATGCTGTCGCAGTGAAAGCCCTCATGGAGTCCGGACAGGGTTTTCAGGAAGGTGGTCTTGCCCGCCCCGTTCAGGCCGATCAGCCCCACCACTTCATGGGGCCGCAGCTGGAGGGAGAAGCCGGACAGCACGATACAGGCCGCTGACAGCCGCCGCCAGCCAGATCAGAGCCAGGATACCACGAATATAAACATGACGCATAACAGTTTCCTCCTTGAAGCAGTGCTTCCTTTGATGTATCCGCATCATAACAGAAAACCGGGCGCTGTGCGCGAGTGTCCGCAAACGGTTGGTTTTTGGCCGCGAAAAGGGGCGCTTACCTTCTGCGGATAAGCGCCCCGATAAACTTGAAGTGGTAATTTACATTTGTTACTCTCGGATTGGCTTCATATTAAACCTTTTCCGAACCTTTCTGCCTAATTGATGAAGTCTTTTTTCTTGCTCGTCTGTTAATTCCGAAACACGATTCCAAAGAATACGGATAAAAGTTTCTGCATTATCCGCATTCAACGTCTCAGCAATTCTTTCTGCATATTCTTGGAGTTCCTCTGGTTTGCATGTTGTTAATTCGTCAAACATACGACATGACCTCCCTGGATATCCCGATTTGTCGCTCTGATTATAGCACAAGCTCGTTCTCTAAGCAATCCGATGAAAAACAACCGTTTGCTCTTTCATGGAAATTTTCCCCACCTGATACCCGTAGTCCGTCAATTCCTTTTTGTATTTCAGGAACGAGTGGTCAATGGGTATCCCCGCGATTTCCTGGATCTGCGCAAAGGTCAATTTGAGGGCCGGGCTTCCATCCTTTTGCACATAGTCCCACAAAGCGTCGTATTTACTCATAGGAAAAATCCTCCATTCCTTGATAGGACAGTGTAGCTACCGCCCGGAACACTTCCCCGGAGACACCGGCCTGCACCATTCCGTCGTACTTTTCCGCGGCGGTCTGAGCGCTTTTCAGGCCCCAACCGTGGAGACCGCCCCCGGTCTTGGTGGTTTTCAGCTCGCCATTTTCCTGGACGGGTACAGAGGAAAAACTGTTCTCCACCTTGATGACCAGCATCTGCTGGATGCGGCGGATGGTGAGGGCCACCGTCCGCCCCGACGGGTCGGGCACCTGCCGGGCCGCCTCGATGGCGTTGTCCAAAAGATTCCCCAAAATCGCGCACAGATCCACGCTACGGATGTTGGCGCGGCGGGGGAACTCCACCTGGGCCTGGAACCGGATGCCAGCCTCCCCCGCCGCAGCCGCTTTGCTGTTGATCAGGTAGTCCGTTGTCTCGTCCCCTGTCCAGAGGTTGGCGGTCAGGTTTTGCACCGGGGCCTGCAATTCATCCAGGTAGCGGACAGCCTCCCCATACTTCTCATGGGTGAGGAGCTGCCGCAGAACGCCGATGTGGTTGTGGAGGTCGTGGAACAGTTTGGCGTTGACCTGGTAGGCCCGGTTGACAGCGGTATAGTCCCGCTCCAGCAGCTCGGCCTGCTCCGATTTCAGCTTTGCCAGCTCCTTTTCCACCTCATACTGCCGGTTGATGTTGAACACCAGCACCGACATCATCAGCACCACCGCCAGGATGGTCCACATATAAAGGGTGTCGTCGGGGATCGCCAGAACTGTCTGCTCCGACAGTGTGATGACTCCGAGGAATCCCGCCAGCGTAAGCGCGGAGACAGCCTGGAACGCGGATTTGCGGTTGATCTCCCAGCCTCTGGAGAGCCAGACCGCCAAAACGGCCAGCAGCCCATGGAGCAGCCAGAGGGCGGACTGTCCGGCCAGTGTTCTGGTGCTCAGAAAGTCCTGGGAACGGAACAGCACGCCCATCCATGCCGGCAGGAGAAACGACCAGAAAGAGACGCCGATCTCATAAAAGATGCCGACAAACAGGCCCATTCTCAGTTCTGCCCCTTGCAGCCGGTGGGCGCAGGCGGCAATCAGAACCGCCTCCAGAGCCATCCGGTAGAAATCCGGCGCATGGAGCAGGGACAGCGAAACCGTGAGAACCAGCACCCCGGCCAGCCCCGCCGCGATACTTTTTCGGTCTGGTCTCTTTATGGACAGCAGCCGGTGAACGAGCGTCAGGCCCACCAGAACCCGCACCGCCCCGGTCAACAGGCCGGAAAGCAGCAGAAACACGTCCGTCATATGTGCGCCCCCCAGTAGGCGTTGATCTGGGCCTTTACTTCCTGCAGATGGGAGCGGCTGATGGGGAGGGCGGCGCCGTTTTTCAGGACGGCCATGCCCTCTTTGACCTGCATGACGTGGATCATGTTGACGATGCAGCCCCGGTCGATGAAGATAAACTCCTCTGCGCCCAGCTCCTCATAGACCTGCTGTAAGCTCTTGCGCACCTTGGCCGCCCCGCCTGCGGTGGCGATGCTGGTGTTTTTCCCGTCCCGCGAGAGGTAAAGAATCTCCTTATACGGAATTTTCTCCAGGCGGCTGTTGGTCTGGATGGTGTAGAACTTCCCCTCCTCCAGCTCGATCAGCCGGATGGCGTCACAGATTGCCCCAGGGAGCCGCCGGGCGATGTCGTTCTTGGGGACGTACCGGAAGATGGACAGCTCAAAGGCGTCAATGGCGTACTCCACATGGGAGGTAATGAAGATGATCTTCACATTGGGCAAAAAGGGCCTGATTTTCCCAGCCAGCTCCATCCCGGTGCTGCCGGGCATTTCAATGTCCAGCAGGATCAGGTCAAAGAAAAACCCATCCTCGGTGATGTCGTAGAGGAGATTGCCGCTGTGAGTATAGGCGGCGATCTCGCCGGCGCTCCCGCATTGCTTCAGGCAGTCCTCCGCGAGCTTGCGGTTGGATTGGACGGTGGCACTGTCATCGTCGCAGATGGCAATACGCAGCATGGGGTAATCCACCTCCCTCATTATTATGACGGAATATTATACTACGGCTGCCCTGCACTGGCAAGCAGCCATCCGCCTGTTTGTTATGACCATCCGCCTGTTTGTTATGAAATGCTCTTTGAATGTCACGAAATGTTTTGTAATGGTCACTCCGAAGTGCCCGGAATAAAAAGAGACAAATATTTCTCATTTTCCTATTGACACGAAGAAAGTGAAGTGATATATTTGTCCTATCAAGAGATAAATATATCTCGTTAATTGGAGGCACTACATGAAAAAGAATCAGGTAAAAATCTGGGTTGGCTGCGGGATCTTCTGCATCGCGGCCGTGCTGCTCTCAGTCTGGTACGCTGTTACATTTAACGACTCCCGCCTGGTCGCTCCCATGGACTTTGGAAGTTACTCCTTCAACACGAAGGATCTGCCCATGATTTTATCCATCTCCCTCACCTGCGTCTATGCGCTCGCTCTGTTTATCCAGCTGTTTATCAGCATTGGGAAAAGCAAGAGGAACATCGCAAAGACAAACATGACACGCAAAGTCAATCCTAAACTGGGGTTCCTGGGGCTGCTGGGATTTTTGGGCCTTGCGGGTTTCTGGACCTACTCCGCCATGGGCGCTGTTTTCCCCTTTGCGTTTTTCCTGTTTTTCGGCTTTTTTGGATTTTTCTATGAGGGAAAAATGTCCGGGATCTTTATGGATGAACGCTTCCGCGAGAATGTTGCCCGCGCCTGGCTCAACACTTACAAAATCACGTTCAGCATTACACTGATTGCGCTGGTCATTCTCTGCCAGGGGAGGCTGTTCGGCAGCCTGGAATATACCCTGATTGCCACGATTATCGTACTCTCCCTGACATTGGCCCTGGGTATTTTTCTCCCGGAGTATCTGCTTTACCGCTATGACCACGACGACCAGACGGAGGAAGGCGGGGAATAAGAAATGGCCGAGTTTGAGTGCAGATTAAAAAAGTACCGGCAGCTGAAGGATCTGACCCAGGAGCAGCTGGCCGCGCAGGTGGGCGTGCGCCGGGAAACCATCATGCGGCTGGAAAAAGCACAGTACAATCCCTCTCTGAAATTAGCTATTGACATTTCAAGGGCGGTTGAGGCCCCAATTGAAGAAATATTTATTTTTGATTGATGGACTCATTTCAACACCTCGCTTCCTTGGGTGAGGTCATTGTAAAACGCAAATGTCACAGAAATGTCCGAAGTGCTTAAAATTTTGAAAAATTAAATGACGGCCATAGAAGTATCAGGACAGCGCATAAGGGAGCGGCAAAAAGCCGCTGCCCTCCAGCATTTTATTACTGCTGCAATTTAATGGTGTCCACAATAGCCATGTTGCTGATCTGTCTGATTGGGTGCCTGATTACAATTGCTGTCAATAGCCGTACCGCTTCCGGTATTTCAGCAGCAGCGCCGCCGCCATGACTGTCCCCAGCAGCTCGGCCACAGGCGTCGCCAGCCACACGCCGGTGACACCCCCCAGCAGGACGGGCATGATCTGAATGCTGGCTACGGTAAACAGGAAGGACCGGGAGAAGGCCAGCACGGCGGACACCACCCCGTTGGACAGGGCGGTAAACATACCACTGGCAAAGACGTTCAGCCCTACGAACAGCAGAGCGATGGAGCACAGGCGGTTTCCCGTCACCGCCAGCTCATACACCGGGCTGTCCGGCCGGGTGAAAATACCCACCAGGGGGACGGTGGCCAGAATGGAGATCAACGTACAGAGGACGGACGCCCCGACGATGAATTTGACGCTGAATCCTACCAGCTTCTTCAGCTTCTCATGGTTCTGCTCCCCGTGGTAGTAGGAGATCATGGGGGCCACACCGTAGGAGTAGCCGATGAACAGGGCGCTGACGAACATCAGCACATACATGATGATGGTAATGGCCGCCACGCCGTCTTCGCCTATGTATTTCAGCATCGCCAGGTTGAACAGCAGGGTGGTGATGCCGGACACCAGGGAGGTGGCCAGCTCCGACATACCGTTGGTTGAGGCGTGGAACAGCACCCCGCCCCGGAAGACCGGTCTTTCAAAGTGGAGCAGGCTGTCCTTTTTCCGGAACACCAGAAAGCCCACCACGGCGGTGATGGAGTAGCCCAGTCCGGTGGCGATGGCCGCCCCCTGGATACCCATGTCGAATAGAGCAATCAGAACATAGTCCAGAATGATATTAGTCACGCCCCCTGCCACCGTGCAGATCAGGGACAGGGTGGACTTGTCGGCGGCAATGAGGTACAGGGAGAAGTTGTACATGAGCAGGATGGGGATGGTGAACAGCAGGTAGTTGCTCAGATAGGTGCGGCAGTAGCCGAACACCGCCGGGGAGAGGCCCATAGTCCCCAGCAGAGTGTCCATCAGGGTGTAACCCAGCAGCATCATCACCCCGCCCACAACGGCGTTGGTGAGAATCAGCAGGGTAAAATCCTGCCGGGCCTCCTGTTCCTTGTGTTCCCCCATTTTCTTCATGACTACGGCGCTGCCGCCGGTAGCCAGCATCCCGGAGATGGCCGTGATCAGGGCGATGGCCGGGGCGGTGAGGTTGATGGCGGACAGGGCCTCCATCCCAATCAGGTTGGAGACGAACAGCCCGTCCACCATGGTGTAGAAGGTGTTGAACACTGTCATGACAATGGTGGGGAATGCAAAGCGCAGGATGTTTTTGCCCGTGACCGGCAGATGGTAAGAGTCCAGTTTTTGTTCCATGGTTTTCTCCTTTTGGGTTACAGATGAAATATATTTGGCATTATAGAAAACTGGCTTGTATTGGCGCAAAGCCAGTGATATAATTGGAGCGATAAATCGGGATTTAAGGAGAAACAATAATGATAATTGAAACAGAAAGACTACTGTTAAGAGAATTTACTCATGAGGATTTTCCGGCATTATTTGAAATCTTTTCAGATCCAGAAACCATGCGACACTATCCCAAACCTTTTGATGAGAAACGTACAAAGGATTGGATTGAATGGAATCTCCAAAACTACGAGGAATATGGATTCGGTTTGTGGGCTGTTGTTTTAAGAGAAACGGGTGAATTTATCGGCGACTGCGGGCTGACAATACAGAATATTGATGGAGAATTCCTGCCTGAAATAGGGTATCACATTCATAAAAATCATTGGAGGAAAGGTTTTGGAAGTGAGGCCGCAAGCGCAGTTAGAAATTGGGCATTTATGAATACAGAATACGATTGTCTATATTCTTACATGAAATATACAAATATTGGTTCGTATTCTGTTGCTATTGCAATCGGTATGAGGAAAGTGAAAGAATATCCCGATGAAAAGAATGGGATATCATATGCATATGCCATAAAGCGTGAAGAATGGGAAAAATTAAAGTGATAAAATTCCGGTTTATTGGGGGACTGCCTGGAACGGCGGTTCCCCGGTTTTAATATTTGACATCTTTTTCGGCAAGGGGTATCATAAACCGTGTGGCAGCCACGCAGTCAAGAGATATTTTTCATTTTGGGGAGGAAATTTTTATGGAGCGGAAAATAGGCTGGCTGACCTCCGGGGCTTTCGCTGCCCTGTGCGGCACCACCAAGGAGACCCTGCGTCACTACAAGGATATTGGGCTGCTTTTGCCCGTCCACCAGGGGGACAACGGCTATTTTTACTACGATGTGGAGCAGTTCTACGATTTTTACGCCATCTCTATCTTCCGCCAGACGGGCACACCCCTGGAGGAGATCCGCCGCTGCCTCCGGGGGCAGGATACTCACAAAACCATAGAACTTCTGCGGGAACAGAAGGACTGCCTGGAGGCGGAGCGGCGGAGGCTGGAGCACATGGACTTTGTACTATCCAACGCCCTGCGCAGCCTGGAGTTCGGGTCGGTTTCAGATATGGTTCCACAGACCGCCTGGTTTGAGACGGAGCACCTGCTGGCCCTCCCGGTGGAGGAGCTGGAGGGGCTGATGTCCCCGGGAGCCAGCGAGGACGAGATGCTGATTACCGTACTGGAGCGGTGCCAAGCGTTGTGCGCTCGGTACGGGATACAGACGGATTTCCTCTTGGGGGCTATCCACCAGCCAGGGGAGCAGGGCGGGCCAGGGGCCATCAGCCACCTCTATACCCGAATCAAAGAAAAAGCGGACTTCCCCTATTATAAGGAGAAGCCCGCTGGAACCTTTTTATATGTCTGCTGCCGAGGCCACTGGGATATTTCGGCAGCTTACGTCACGCTGGAAGCGTATATTCGGGAGCGGGGGCTGAAGATTGAGGGGCCGTTCTACGCCTGTGACCTGGCTGGGTTCATCCTTAACTCGGTGGAGAAAAATGCGGCGTCCATGATTTCGGTGCGGCTTTTGGACAGCGTTTCAACAAGATAAAGTGCAGGATAAAGCGCGGGGGTCGCAAGCGCCCCTCCGCACGGGAAACACCGCCCCGCAGAGCGGGGCGGGGACGTTCGGGCGGGGGTCATTTTTCACCCCCTGGGGTCAATTCGGGGGTCTGCTTTCACAAAAAGCCCGCCGTTGCCCGTTTTTCGCGGGATCTCGGCGGGGATATATACGAATTTCAGGAGGAGCATCATGCCAAGAGAAAAAATTCAAGTTCGCGCTGCGAATTTCCCCTGAGACGCAGCAACTCGTCAAAGAGATGTGTCTTCGGGACAACTGCCGTACACAAAACGAGTTTATCGAGAAGGCCATCCGGTTCTACGCCGGATACATCTCAGGCCAAGAGGCCACCGCTTATCTCCCACCCGCACTGGCGTCTGTCTTACGCGGTACGGTTCAGGATATCTTTGGAATAGGGACGAAAGCCGATGTCCGCTGTGAAAAAGGCCACCAGCTTGTCCAGCGGGAGATCACAGAGCTGGGCAGCACCAACAGGCGCCTTCTCCCGGAAAATCTGCTGGTAGGCTTCATCGCTGGTTTGTAACTCTGACGCCTGCTGGGTAGCGGCCATGCGCCGTTTCAACATATCGTTCATGTTCGCTTTAAGCAAGCCTCAGCACCTCCTCCGCCAGACTGCGGTAGGAATCGGCGGCGGCATTCTTCGGAGCGTAGTCAAAAATGCTCTGCCCGGCGGTGGGACACTCCGCTACCTTAATGGAGTATTCAATGGGACGCTCAAAGACGTGGAAGGACTTGCCGTAGATCTCGCCCACACTCTCCCGGACGCTGCGGCACAGCTGAGGCCGGGACTGGTACATGGTCAGCAGGATGCCAGCGATTTGGAGCTTGGGGTTGAACCGTTCCCGCACCGACCTGACCAATTCCAGCACTTCCGGGATACCCTCGCTGGCTAGAAAGTGAGCCTGGACCGGCACAATACAGAAGTCCGACGCCGCCAAAGCGTTGACGGTTAGCAGTTCATGCTTCAAGCCGCAGTCAATGATGATATAATCATAGAAAGACCGCAGATGTTCCAGCAGGTCGGCCATGACTCTTTCACTGGTCCGCCCGGAATCTCCCACAGCGTTGTACTGTGAGAGTTGCATAACCTGGAGTCGGGCGGCAGCGTCCGACAGCCGGTGGTTGGCAGGTATAAGGTCGATGCCGGTGTCCGTATGGATGACAGTCTTCTGTAAATGGTAGTCCAAATCCTTCGGGTAGTCAATGGCGGCCAGCAAGAGGTTTGCCAGTGTGCGGGGCTGCTCGGCAGGGGTATAGCCCAGCGATGCCGTGAGATTGCTTTGAACATCGTTGTCAACCAGCGCGACAGACTTCCCGGCAGCAGACAGTGCAGCTCCCAGATTTAATGCTGTTGATGTCTTGCCGCAGCCCCCCTTAAAATTGCTGACGCTGTAAATTATTGCCATTCCGCACATCCCCTCTTTTTTAGTTTTGATTTTTAGCGCAAAAAAATGGACCAAATCAGAAAAAGGCTTCTTTTATAAGCACTTTCTGACTTGGTCCTAATATAGCACTATCATCGGTAAAGTGCCGGATATTGGAAAAGCCGTTTTTTCTTGCATAGTCCTCTAAAATCCGTTTTTGAGAGTTAATATGTGGAGGGTGGTTTCTGCCACCAAATACATATGACTGCGGCTCATTTGTGGTGAATAGGACTTGCTGTTGTAGGAAAGGAAATAACATCCATATCGCATTATCGGTAGCCGCTACCGAAAACATCTGAAATGACGGAGGAACGCTATGAATGAATTGAAACCAAGGATACATGATGAGATGAACGACCTTGATTATGTCCTGGTCGGGGACTACTACATCCCGGCTATCGGATTACCGGAGGACGATGACCACCCCATCGGGAAGTGGGGGCGGATGCACCGGGCGTATCTGGAAGAAACGAATCCACTCCTGCTCAACCACCTGACCTTGACGGGCAGACTGCACACCTACCTTGCCGATTTGGACGAGCAGGCGCAGGATCGCTATCGGCTCATCATCAGGCAGATGGCCGCTGCCGAGGGCGTCACCGAGGACTTGAAGCGCCAGTCACAGTGGGAGTGGGTCAGGGCTATGAACAGCATTATGAACCGTGCCGAGGAAAGTATCAAGTGTGAACTGATTTAGGTGAGAAGTCTTTGCAACGATTGTGCGCCGATTCCTTCATCCATCTTGAATACGGCTATTTTATCAGGTATAATGATTGCAATCCAATCGACAGGAGGCGGCTATGAAAAGGATCGTGGTCATTCAGGGCGGTGGACGGCCCAAGGGCAACACCGCTCAGTTGATAGACAGCTTCAAGCGGGGTGCTGAGGAGGCCGGACACAGCGTGGAGGTAATCTCCCTGCTGCGGCATGAGGTAAAGGGATGTTTGGGCTGTAACGCCTGCCGTTATGGCAAGCCCTGTGTGCAAAAGGACAGCTTCAACGGCCTTGTTCCCAAAGTCAAGGAGGCGGATCTGCTGGTCTTCGCGTCCCCGCTGTATTTCTGGACACTGTCCTCCCGGATCAAGGCGTTCATTGAACGGTTCTACTGCATCGCGGAGGAGGACACTGACCCGCCTCTGGGCCGATATGAACGATACCCTGTGAAGGACTGTGCCCTGCTGATGACAGCGGCGGATAACTTCTTCTGGACCTTCGACCAGGCGGTGTCCTATTACCGCTTCGCCCTCGTCAACTATATCGGCTTCCACGACAAGGGGATGCTGTTGGCTGGCGGCTGCGGGGATACGAATGGAAAGCCCCGGATCGACAAGACAGATTATTTGGAAAAAGCGTATCAATTCGGGAAGAACATCTATCAGGGGGAGGAACCTGCCATATGAGCATCCTGGTACTTCTGACCTATACGGGGAAAGGCGGCAGCGCCCGCAAGTTTGCCGAGGAAATGGAGGCAAGCGGGACGGCGACGTTGATTCGCGGAGAGGATGGAAATGAGCGGTATGAATATTTCTTTCCTTTTAGTGAACCTGAGACTGTTCTGCTCATTGACAGATGGAGAGATCAGGAGTCCCTGGACCAGCATCATGCGTCTCCAATGATGGAAACCATCTCACAACTGCGGGAAAAATATGACCTGCACATGAGCGTGGAAAGATATGTTCTTGATGAAAGCGGGATTCCCACCCGTGATGAAAAATTTATCAGGCACTGATCACACAAGCATTTTCTAACAATTGTTCTCGTTCGTTTAGAGCCGGATGACCGGGAGCAGTTTATTTTGGACAATCAGGAAGCCTTTCTGTATGGCGCAACACAAGAATTCGGGATGCGGGACAACCATTTCGAGGAAGATGGGGAGATTATTGCGCGTAAAACCATTGAGGATTGCAACATCAATCTAACCTGTTGGAATCCTTGAAAGACCCATCCCAAATTACAGAATAGTGGCACACCATATTCCGCCCATAATCTCGGAAACTGGCTTGCCCCTTGGCTTTCCAGAGTTCCCTTCCTTTTGCTTGTTCCGTTAAACAAGGGTTGAAGCGGAAGGAGGAATTTTCCCGGTTAAAAACGACCCCGCAGGGGCCGCCGAATTTCAAGTGGATTTCTAAATGAAGTTCCTCTTTTGTACTGCCTTTTTTGACTATGATTTTATCTAAAATTGTGGTGACCACAGCAGAATTGACGCTGTTTTGGAAGGTTAGTTCCTCTTCCAGAGCAGAGCGGATTTCCTGTAATTGCGCCGTGGTCTGCTGTCCTTTTTCTGCCTCCGACTGGAGCACCGCCAGCCGTTCTTCCAGAACCTTGGCCTGCTCATTGAACCCATCGTTGCGCTGCTTGAACTCCGCTGTGGAGATGACGCCCTCAATGCTCATCTCCAGCAGGCGGTCTTTTTTTGCCTGGATGGAGGAAAGGTCTTCCTCAATGTGACGGATGTCCTGGGCGTAGTCGTGCTCGTCGGGGACAGACTGGAGGACGGTCACCACTGCGTCAATAATAGCTTGTTTGTTCTGGGTCAGCTGGTCGAAAATTTGAGCCATGATCTGATCCAGTTCTGTAGTACGCAGTTGGGGGGCGGAGCAGGCCACCCGGCCGCGGTTCCGGTATACCCGGCACTGCCAAACCTCTTTTTCGCCTTTGGAGCTTCTCAGCACCTGCCGGTGGAAGCTGGTGCCGTGCTCCTCGCAGATGATTTTCCCGCTGTAGGGGTAGCGGTTGTGGAACTTCGCCGCGCTCTGGTGGGACATCATTTGCTGGCTGCGGCGTTTGTAGAGGGCGTTGGCCCGGTCCCACAGCTCCTCCGACACGATTGCCGGGATGGATGGGTCCGGGTACATGACCCACTCGCTTTCGTCCAGGAAAACCTTCCGCTTACTGCGATAGTCCACTGTCTGGCTTTTGTTGGCACAGTACCAGCCTTTATACTTAGGATTGCAGAGGATGTGACGGATGGTCAAGACATTGAAGGTGTTGCCCTTGCGGCTGGTGAAGCCCTCGTCGTACAGCGTCTGGGAGATGCGCCGGATGCCCATCTGCTGATTAGCGTAGAGATCAAAAATCCGCCGTACTACCTGGGCTTCTTCCTCGTTGATGGTCAGCACACAATCCTTCTTGTCGTAGCCCCACAGCTTGTCGTTGCCCAATACATGGCCGTTTTTAATGGCCTGCCGGAAGCCGAATTTCAGCCGTTCCGACAGCTTGCGCACCTCGTCCTGGGCCACTCCGGCCATGACTACCAGCCGGAACTCGCTGTCGCTGTCCAGGGTGTTGATGTTGTCGTTCTGGAACAGCACCCCCACATCGTGTTCCAACAGTTCCTGGGTGTACTTGATGCTGTCCAGAGTGGAACGGGAAAAGCGGGATATCTCCTTCGTGATGATGAAGTCAAACCGCCCCGCTTTGGCGTCTCTTATCATCCGATTGAAGCTGTCCCGCTTTTTGGTGCTGGTCCCGCTGATGCCCTCGTCGATGTACCCTTCTATGTAGGTCCAGTTGGGCTTTGACTGGATCAGCTCGGTGTAGTATTGAATTTGGTTTTCCAGGCTGTTGATCTGCTCATCCTTGTCGGTGGAAACTCTAGCGTAAAAGGTCACCCGCAGGGGAAGGTCAAAGATGGTTTTCCCACTGCGCATCTCATTGCGTATCCTGAGCACATTCATGTCCGTTCGCCTCCTTTGTCAAGCACACAGGATACCGGAAAAATTCCGGGAAGTCTATCACAGAATGTACCAAATCCACCGCGCCGGAATAGGCGGAATTCGATATGAGACCAAGGGAACGGATATGATCCAGCAGAACGCTGACCAGCTCTCGCTGTGCGCTTTCCAATTTGCATCACCTCAGTTCATAAATATGTGGTAGAAATAAAAAAATGTCAGGCGGAATTGCTCCGCCTGACATTTGATTTGTAAATCATTTGATTAACTCTTTGTGCCTTTTGTCCTGATGCCGCAAAAATGAAGGCACTTCTGCGGACAGGCATCCACGCATTTTCCGCACCGGATACACTCCGGGGAGCGGGAGATTTCTCGCAGAGAGAGAGCCACTGGACAGGCTTTTTCACAGGCCATACAGGAGACGCACAGTTCCTTTTCCCATTGGATTTGCACAAGGCTGAACCGGTTAAACCAGCCATAGATTGCCCCCAGCGGGCACAGATATTGGCAAAAAGGCCGGTATATTTTCATAGACAACAATACAACGGCAATCAAAATCCCCAACTTCCACAGAAACAGACCGCCGGCTTGGCCTCGGAGAGCCTCATTCGTGCTAAGCAGAGGGATTGCACCGAACAAGGTGCCGGAGGGGCACAGATATTTGCAGAATGCAGGGACTTTTGCAAATCCCCCAAACAAAAACATGGAGCCGACACACACCAAAAGAACCAGCACTGCGTATTTTCCATACTTTAAGATATGGTGATAAGGCAGGCGCTTTTTCTTGTGGAAGATGGGGATCTTGTGTAAAAGATCCTGTACCAGCCCAAAGGGACACAGCCAGCCGCAGACGAAGCGCCCCAGCAGGCTGCCGAACAGGAAGAAAAAACCCAGCGCGGCAAAGGGAATTTGAAAGCCCCTTTGGTTCAACAGCGCCTGCAGCGCCCCTATTGGGCAGGAGGCCACGGCCCCAGGGCAGGAGTAGCAGTTCAGCCCCGGAACACAGGCGTATTTTAAGCTGCCGCGGTAGATTTTACCATTCAGGAAGCCATACATGTACCCGTTTGTTACAATGGTGAACAGAATCTGTACTGTCAATCGAATTCGTTTCATAGCTCACCCAATCCCGATACACTCCAGGCAAATCATCACTGCCTTTTTCCATATCACCGCAAACTGCCCCTGCAAGGCTCCGGCTCCGAGGAAAAGAGTTCCGGCAAGCGCCCCTAATACCCAGGCGTACCTCTTACTGTTTTTCCAGAAGCTCATGGATGAGTTCCTCCCATGCTGATTTTTCCGCAGAACCAACGACACCGCCCAGGTATGCCCCTTCTCCGTCAAAGAAGAAGGTAGTGGGTACGGCACTCACACTGGACAGGATGGCTTGGCCGATGGAATCGTTGGCCAGCAGGTGCAGATAGTTCGCCCCCGTCTCCTGGACCAGGCTTTCCACGAGCGACTGGTCCTCGCCCTCCATCACATCGCTGACGATGCCGATGAGCTGGAACTCCGCCGGGTCATACTCCGCCGCCAACTCGCCCAGCCCCGGCATCTCGCTGAGGCAGGGGTTACAGTAGGTCGCCCATACATTGACCATAGTGAGCTTGGACTGGGAGAAAATCTCCTGGGAAACTGTGTTTCCATCCAGATCTGTTCCCTTAAAAGTGATGAAAATAGGGGCCGTTTCTTCCTGGTCAGACGGTGCGGACTCCGAAGATGCCCCATCTTGGTCAGGGGAGACAACTGCTGTTTCCGTTTCGGGAGTACCCCCGGCTGGCAACTTGCTGCTGTCCCCGGCGCATCCGCCAAGCAGAGCCAGCGACAGTATTAGGAACACGAAAAGCGTTTTGCGCAGTTTATTCATGTCAGTTCCTCCATATTTCATAACTTTTTCTGTCTTGTAAGAATACAAGCCTCAACGCGATCCACGATGATGCCGTGGTCTCGACGGGGATAATATTCCAAAATTGGCTGCAAAACTTTTTGAATATCGTTTGGTGTTAGTTTCGGTATTGTCAATTGTGTTCCATATAGGCTCCGGGCCGTATTCATCTGCCGGGTGAACGTAGTGCCGAAAGGTCTGGCCCGCAAAGCGGAAATCAGAGCAGGCGGAGAGATATCCATTTGAGACAGCTGTGTGTTGGACAAAAGCCCCGCACCGTTATCAAAGATTGGACAATAGTCGTATTTACCGTTCTTTTCAATGACCGCAATATTATTCAAGTGGCGGTCATCGTTGCAAAATAGGGCATCCACCTCAAAAAGCAGGGTCAGGTATTGCGGGAACAGCTTCAGACCAGTCATCTCTGCTGTCATTTCCGCCAGATAGGCAATCCGTTTTTTGTCACTGGAAAGGCGAACCAGTTCCTCTCTCAAAGGTTTTCCCAAGTGACTGGACAACAGACGATTGACTGTAATGAGCGCTTGGCCGGGTTGTAAAAAATTCCTGCTGGAGCAGCCTGTGCGCTCCCGGCCATGGACTTGCAGGCGTTCCACATGATAGCGTACAAACGTGAAGGGCGTGTCCGTCTCAAGATTGCTCCGCTCCAACAGTACGGAAACAACGGTTTCCGTCAGTGCCTCATAGCCAAACTGATCCAGCTTGTACCAACAGTCCGCTACCTGGTCATACCACTTTTCTTGATTCCCTTTCGAGGAGGTTTCCGCAATTTTTTCATCTGTCACAAGCCGGATCGTCATTTCAGCACCTCAATGGTCAGCCATTGCTGATCCTCCGCCATACGTCCGCCGGTTTTCTCAATAATGGCTAAGGGATCATACTCATCCAACCCCAAGGTTTCTAAATACTCCCGCAGTCCGGCCCGCTGCCGGGGGATACAACGCTCCTCAAGGAAACGCTGGAAATCCTCCCAGTTGGGCAGCAGGTTATTTCCAAATGCGGTTTTTATGGTAGGAACTGCCTGGTTTTCTACGATCACCGTCTGTGCGGTAAAATCCGCATAAATTGTAGAGCATAGGGCATCCCGATCATAGAGACGTAAAGCACGTACCTCATGGCCTTGTGCCAGCTGCTGCTCCGCGAACTCAGAACCGCTGAGTATGCGGGACATCATAATTTTTGTCCCATCAAAGGTCAACTTCAGTTCCCGTCGCTTCTCTGTAATCCCCAGTGCCTCTACCCATGTGGTAGGCAAGGTAATCTTACAAGTTTTGGAGTCGCTGCTGGCCGTTCCTCCAGCCGAGCTGATATTTACCCTTGCGATACGCCGTTCCATGTTCTCACCTCAATTATATTATACGGTATTCGGTACGAATAATCAAGAATGAGCCAAAACAATTGGGCCGATACTTTTCGCTTACCCAAATTGTTTTGGCTCATTCTCACTATATGTCAAAACATTTGCTCCATCTCAATGCCGCCTTTAAAGGTTACCAGCAGATGCTCCCCATCTATAATTTTAACTTTTTCCAGGACACGGCGGGCAATGCCGTCATCATATGTTTCCAAGCTATGAGGTAATGGGAGTTGTTCTGGATAGCGGCTTGGTGAAAATCTTCGTCTCTTGTTTATAAGTATACGAAACGGTTCTATATCACCATCCCAGTCCTGTCGCTCCGCATACTGAGCAATCAGAGTGATCACAGTATCATCAATTTGCTTTTGCTGTTCAACTAGATTCTGATACCTCGCGGGGAATAATAGCAGGATGACAATTTTTTACCAAATACTGTGCGAGTTCTCCTTCGTTTTTCTTTCTGGTACCAGAAATGGGATCAATGGTATAAGTCTTCTGCAGCAATGCGTCACCTGCATATTTTTCATTTCGGAGAATGTTCTGAATAGCCCCCCATCGACCAAACCGTCAACCCAGTTTTTGTTACAATGCCCTCATCTTCCAACATGCGCTTGATGTCCTGAAGGCTTTTACCTGACAGATAGGCGTCATAGATCTGCCGTATAACCCTAGCCTCTTCCGGTATGATTTCCAGCTTTCCATCCGCACCTTTTCGATAACCCATCCAACGCTTGTATTGGTACCGCACTTTACCCTCGCGAAATGCAGCACGAACACCCCATTTGACCCGGCTGCTGGTGGCTTCGCTCTTAGCCTGAGAATTTGCCCCCAACATGGCCAGGAAAAATTCGCTGTCCATCTGCGAAGTATCCAGCCGCTCCGTTTCGAAAATGACTGGTATCCGCAATGCTTTCAGCATTCGTACATAGTGCAGGCAGTCCTCAGTGTTTCGCGCAAAGCGCGAGATAGATTTGGTCAAAATGAGGTCAATCTTTCCTCGTTTGCACCAGCGAATCATTCGCTGGAACTCTGCTCGTCTATGGAGCTGTTGACAAAGTGCCTGAAATATAGAGACAAGGGAGATTTCAGGCAAGAAAAAAGACGCCTTTCGGCATCACACTGAGTGTTTAATCATTCTTTTGAGGTTCAAGGCCGCGGCGGAAAGGAGACAGTGGTCCTCCGCTGCCTCTAAACCTCGCCGCAGGAGACGCGTCAGGTTGTGTCCCCATTTCTGTGCGGCAAAAGTACCCTCACACCAGATCTGCCGCTGCTTCAGCGCCTCCCGGTAATCCGGCAAACAATTGCTGCATATAGCAAGGATAACGATGGGTTATCAGGAATCCTGTGAGGGATTGAGTCTATATATGATGTAGATGGTCAATCTCTGTAGTTTGATAAAATCTTGGATTTTATACTCCATATTATGACGATAGGCTGTGACTCGCTTCTTTATTCTAACCGCATTCGCACTGCAAGAATTGCAAACGCATTATCACGAAGGTATCCGGAGCAGGTCCAAGATACTATTAGACACTTAACAACAAGTAAGCGAAAATCTATACAAAATGTCTTTGCTGAAAAAGGGACTGCTCAGAACGCATAGATTAAAATTACATCTCTTGACAAGGGCATACAGCCCATAGTCAAGTACGATGGATAGTTGAAAATCAGATTTTCCACTCAATAGCGACACATTCACCCGTTGCGCGGATTTGAGAGATAAGGCCGTCAGCCACCTGCCGCCTATCGTCAAAGTCAATCTCTTCCCAGCGGTTCAGGTACACCGACAACCGCTCAATCTGTTCCGGCGACATGGTTTCCGCAGACAGGGCCGCGATTTCCTTTGACAGCGTCTGCCGCTGTGCGTCCAATTCCTCAATCTTGGTGTTGGCGTAGGAGATCAAAACCGCGCTGGCCCCGGTCAGGGTATTCAGCAGCTTTTCAATTTCATCCTCCACACGGGCCAGCTCCACATTTAAGGCGGTGAGCTTGGGATTGACCTTTTCCCGCTTGCCCGTCAGGGTTTGGAATTGTGCCAGCTTCTTCACCATTTCGCCGTAAATAAACCGCTCAAATTCCCTGGTGCGGAGCGTCCCACAGCCCGGACAGCTCTTGTTGTCCGCCCGCTTGGAGCATCGCAGGTATTGAACGCCTGACGGGTTCCCTACGCTCATTAAGGCGTACCCACAGCGGCCACACTTCACTTTCCCGGCCAGCCAGGTATTTTTCGCCTTGCGTCCGTTCTGGAACGTGGTGTTCGCCATCAGCTTTTTCCGACAGCGGAGCCACACATCCGCCGATACCAGCCCCTCGCTGGGGGCCACCACAAGGATCTGGTCTTTCAGGTGTTTGTTTTTCCGCGCCTGTACATCCCGGCCCTGGTAGAGATAACAGCCGTTTGTCCCCGCGAAGTCAGCCGCCTCGTTAATCACCACCGTACCCTGGCTTTTGAAAAATTCGTACATTTCCAGATCGGCCTGGGCGTAAATGGGGTTGCGGAGCATTTGGGAGATAAAGCCACGGGTCAGTTCCTTGTCATAAATCAGGATGCCCTCGTCCGCGAAGTGCCGGGCGATGTCCCCGAACGAGGTGGAGGGCTGGGCGTACATTTCAAACATCAGCCGGGCGATGTCCGCCGTTTCCGGGTCGGGCTTCATCATCTTTGTGCGGATGCCCTGAATGGTGGTGGGTTCCAGTTGGAAGCCGAACGGGGCCGCGCCGCTCATGTGAAAACCGCGCTGGCACCGGGAATAGTAAGCGTCCGTCACCCGCTTCTGAATGGTTTCCCGTTCCAGCTGGGCAAACACGATGCAGATGTTCAGCATGGCCCGGCCCATTGGCGTGGAGGTATCAAACTTTTCCGTGGAGGAAACAAACTCCACGTTGTACGCCTGAAAGGTTTCCATCATGGTGGCGAAGTCCAGAATGGAGCGGCTGATCCTGTCCAGCTTGTAGACCACCACCCGCTTAATCAGGCCCCGCTTGATGTCGGCTATCAGCTCCTGGAATTTGGGGCGGTCGGTGTTCTTGCCGGAATAGCCCTTGTCCGCCAATGTCAAGCACGGAACAAAAATTAAATGTAAATAAACTATGAACACTTCCGAATGGTTTCAACTGCGGGACTACTCGACCTCAGTATCAAAACACTTGGCATATCTGCTAATTAAATCTTCCAGCGCGGTGTGCCCGTTCTCGCAAAGTCGGTTCAGGTTTGTTTCATTTACAATGCCGGTGTCGTGAATCAGAATACCCAGCAGCCGAAGGGCTTCAAAAACCGCTCGTCTGTAATGGTACTCCATTTCACGTCGGTACAGCCACCGGAGATTTCCGTTACAATCTCCCGAATGTTTTTGAGCGTCTACCATTAGGCTGAGTGATGCGAGGATACTGCAAACCCGGTCCTGATAGGCGGCTTCTGTCGTATCGGCAAATCTAATATCCATGGTATTTCACCCCAATTTTATACGGATTAAGGGCCTCTCCGTCCAAGTTCTTGGATGGAGAGGCCCCTGCTTGGGACTATCTGTAATCTGTCCTGCTTGTGTTCACCAACTCACGCAGTATCTCGGTGGCCGTCTGTGGCACAGCGCCGTCAGCACAGACCACCTCAACAAACTGATCTTCCAGCCAGCGCAGATAAGCGTCCGTCCTTCCAACATCCCGCCCCAAGCGGGAGAGGTCTGCTACCAGCAGAAGGTCTATTTTCCCATCAGCCACCGCACCGGAAACCTCGGCCAACCCACGGCGGGAGAAGTCTAACCCGCTGGCCTGTTCAGCAGTCGTGCCCACAACCTTAAAACCGTGCGCTTCCGCATATGCCTCCAGACTGGCCTGTTGAGCCGCCAGCGCGTGTGCGTCAGGGTGTGCGACCCTGCAATAAATCCAGGCTCTTTTATTCTCCATCCTGATGATCTCCTTGCAAATCAAGTATCAGCTTTTTCAGCTCGTCCCGGTAATTCCAGACGGTTTCAATTCGCCCGCCAGGGTGGATGTGGACCTCTTTCAAAACATCCGCCACAATCTCATCGGTAATTTCCTCTACCTCCTGATACTTTCCAAAGGCAGAAACAAAACCGTTCCGCAAGCTACCGTCCGTGTCCATATTCTCCAGCGAGGCCTCCAACTCGGTGATCTGGACAGCGGCATCGTCCCGCTGTTTTGCGGCGGCGGCTTTTGCGGTGAGATATTCCGCCTTGCTGATCTCGCCCAATGCAAAGGATTCATAGAGGCCGCTGACCTGCTGGGAAAGCCGCTGGTGTTTCTCCCGCAGTCCCGCGAGTTTTTTCCTCGTGGCGGTAATATCCTTTTTCCGGCCCTGGCACTGTTCCTCCCATAACCGTCTCAGTTCCACCGCTATCAACGCCTGCATACGAAGCCCTTCGGACACAGTATCCAGAACGTCCGCTTCGGGTATCCTCACCCTGCAAGTATAGGCGGAATTCATGCGAGAAGTACGGCACACGAAATACGGCGCTGACCCCTGTACCCGACTCATGGCATAGCCGCAGGTTGCACAGCGGACTTTCTTCTGCAAGGGATGCCTATGATTTTTGACCGCTCCGCATTCCAAGGCTCGTATTGCCGCTTGTGCGCGGTCAAATTCTTCCTGAGTAACAATACCCTCATGGGTATCGTCTACAACTATCCAGTCCTCACGGTCAACCCGAACCACATGGGCATGACCGATCCGGTCACGAGTATGCTTCCCATAGACAACCCTGCCCACATACCGTTCATCCCGCAGGATGCCATAAATCAGACCGCCCGTCCAAAAGTTTTCGTCAAACAGATTGTTCCATTTGGTGCGGGTACACCCAGCCGCCCGCTTGTAAAGCATGGGAGTAGGTACGCCCTCCGCGTTGAGCTGCCGTGCAAGCTGTTCCTTCCTCTGGCCGTCCGCCGTCATGCGAAAAATACGCCGCACCGTCTCCGCCGCCTCCGGGTCTATCACAAGGCGGCTTCTGTCAGCCGGGTCCTTGACGTAACCATAGGGAGCAAAAGGGGAAAGAAAGTCTCCCTGCTGGGCGCGGAAACGCTTTGCGCTCCGCACCTTCCGGGACAGGTCCCGGCTGTATAGGTCGTATATGAGGGCCTTAAAGGAGGTTTCCAGGCTGTCAATATCGGCTGGCCGGATGCTGTCAAAGCCATCATTGACGGCGATAAACCGCACTCCCAGGAAGGGGAATACGCTGGAAATGTAGTTGCCGACTGTAAGATAATCACGGCCAAACCGGGATAAATCCTTCACCACGATACATTGGATTTTCCCCGCCCGCACCTGGGCGATCATTGCTTGAAAGCCGGGACGCTCGAAGTTTTTGCCGCTCCATCCGTCATCACAGAACTCGACTACATGGGAATCCGCCAATTCCGGGGTGCGGCTGATAACAGCGTCCAGCAGGTTTCTCTGGTTCGTGACGCTGTTGGATTCGATCTTCCCGTCTTTTCCTAAATCAACGTCCTCAGCAGACAACCGGATGTATTTAGCGGTCACGCCGGTCATGCGGACACCGCCTCTCCCTCTGCCGCCAGCAGCCGGAGCAGGGCATTGTATTCATCCCGGTAACGCAAAGTGATGGATACATGATTCTCTGCGTCAATTTCTACCCGCTCAATCAGGGCGTGGGCCATATCCGCCGTCAACGCCTGTTCTTCCCGGAACTGGCCGCAGGCGGTGAGCCAGGGGTTTTCCATGGTCTGCTGGCGTTCGTCCTTCTGCCGCTGTTCCAGCTCATCCAACCGGGCCTGCGCCCTTTCCATATCGGAGCGGTACTGCCGCTTCATTTCCGTGTATTCCCGCTCTGACATCAGTTTATCAGCGTAATTCTGATACAAGCTGTCATAGAGCATTTCCGCACGGCTTAGGGCCTGCCTTGCAGCAGCGATCTCCCGCTTGACAGCCGCCTCCCGACCCGCCGCTTTTGCTGATGTGCTGTACTGGCGCACCAACTTATCCAAATCCCCAGCCAGTGCGATCTCCTGCTGTAACGTGTCCCAAAGAAGCTCAATCAGCTTCGTCTCATGGAAATACTTCTTTGGGCAGGAAGCAAGATCATTGGAGTGGGTCTGGCAGATGTAAACATAGTAGCGTCTCCCGATACTGCTGTTCACGTTTTTATATCTCACCAGGGGCCGCTTGCAGTCCGCGCAGTAGACCAGCTTTCGGAGAATATTGGGTGTTGCACCCAATCCGTCATATTTTCCCTCTCGCGCATGATAGGTGCTTTTGGCGTCCTCTGCCATCCGCTGAACCGCTTGAAAGGTTTCTTCATCCACCAGAGGTTCATGGGTATTGCGGACGATAATCCACTCGGATTTTGGTACACGGCAGGTCTTTCTGCCCTCAGAAAGCCCGGAGCGTTTCCTTCCCTGCACCATATGACCCAGGTAAACCTCGCTGGACAGTATGTTTTTAACGGAGCATACGTTCCAAATCGCGTTGGCATATCGTTCGGATTTTGAATTACCTTTCAAATAGTGATAGCGGCCAGGAGAGGGGATATTCCGCTCGTTCAGCTTCCGGGCAATATTCTGATAGCTTATGCCGGAGAGCCGCCATTGAAAGATTTCTCGAATCACGGGCGCAATTTCCGGGTCTGGCTCAATGCGGTGGTAATCGTCGGCGCATTTCTGATAACCGTAAATCGCCCAGTTACCGATAAACTCCCCGTTCCGCTGTTTTGCCGCGAATACAGGCAGCAGCTTCCTGGAAATGTCCTTGCTGTAAACCTCGTTGATGATATTTTTCAGCGGCACAATATAGCCGTCCTGGGACCGTTCAGCAGTCAGCGTATCAAAATTATCGTTGACAGCAATAAACCGCACATCCAGAAGTGGGAAAATCCGTTCCAGATAGTTGCCGGTTTCCCGGTAGTTACGGCCAAACCGGGATAAATCCTTGACCACAATGCAGTCCACTTTCCCGGCCCGCACATCCTCCATCAGCCGTTCAAACTCCGGGCGGTCGAAGTTGGTCCCTGTCCGTCCGTTGTCGCAGTAGAGGTCGTAGACCTGCATATCTGGCTGGCTGTCAATGTAGCTCTGAATCAATTCCCGCTGATTGATGATCGTATCCGCTCCGGGCTTTCCGCTGTCCTCCACCGACAGCCGGACATAGCCGCCCGCCTGATATACCCGCTTGGGCTTTTCTGCGGGGGCCGCTACCGGCAGAATGGGATTGACCTTGCGTTTCGTCCTCGCCACCTCAGACCGCCTCCCTTCCGGGAAGGACCGTTTGCCGGAGTAAATCTGTCTGCCACTGAAATTCATCGTGCCAGCGGTAGACAATCTCAACCCTGCGATCACGGAAAATCAGGATGCGCTCAATCAAAGAAACAATCATCGTGCGGTCCAGAGCGTCAATGTTCCGGTACTTGCGAAACTGCTCTATCCAGTCCCGGCCCTCAGAGAGATTGCCCATTTCCCGGTTCATTTCCTCTTGAATGGCCTCGGCCTGTTCCTCTGCCTCGGCGCGGCGGCGGGAGTAGGTCCTTTTCAAGTCTTGGTATTCGTCCCGGTCGATCACGCCGTCAGCAAGGCTTTCATAGAGGGAGCGCAAAAGGGCCTGATTGCGGTCGATTTCTTCCCGCTTCTTCTCCAAACGGCCTTGGAGCTTCCGCACACCCGCCTGCTGAAGTTGGGCCGTGTCGGTCAGCTCCAGCAAATCAGAGAGGTCGATCACGTCCTGAATGTGCTTTTTCAAAGCCTCCAATACAATCTCGTTCAGCACCTCCACCCGCAGGGAGTGAGCAAAGCAGCTCTTTTCGTTCTTGTGGGCAGCGCAGACGTAATAGACATACTTCTTCTTGCCGGAGGAAACCGTCTTGCGAATCATGGCCCCGCCGCACTCGCCGCAGTTCACCATACCGGAAAACTGTTCTACCGCCCTGCCGCTGACACTGGTGCGGGTGTCCAGGGCAAGCACCTTCTGGATCGTCTCAAAGTCGTAGCGGTCAATAATGGCCTCGTGGCAGTTCTCCACCACCGCCCATTCCTCGCGGGGCTTCACCACCAGCCGCTTCACCCGGTAGCTGGGGGTGGTCACGCGCCCCTGCTCCAACACGCCGATGTAGACCGGATTTTTCAGAATCCGCAACACCATCCCGGCATCCCACACGGATTCCTCTTTCAGCCGGAAGGACGTGGAGTAGCGCATCCCCTGGGACCGCTTGTAGTCCATGGGAGTGAGGATACCCTCCGCCGTCAGGCGGTCAGCTATATCGCCCGCGCTGATTCCTTCCAGCTTCCATTTGAAAATGTCCCGCACCACACCGGCGGCGTATTCATCTACCAGCAGGCGGTGGCGGTTCTCCGGGTCCTTCCGATAGCCAAAAACAGCAAAAGAGCCGATGAAATCTCCGCGCTGGCGTTTGATCTCAAGCTGGCTCCGTGTTTTCACCGAGGTATCCCGGCAATATGCCTCGTTTATGAGGTTTTTGAACGGGATAACCAGCTCATCAGATTCCGCGTTGCTGTGCAGACTGTCATAGTTGTCGTTGATTGCGATAAAACGCACACCCAGAAAGGGAAATAACTGTTCCAGATATTCCCCTACGCCCAAGTGGTCCCTGCCGAAGCGGGACAAATCCTTGACCACAATGCAGTTAATCTTGCCAGCCTTGACCTCCGCCATCATCTCATGAAAGGCCGGACGGTCAAAATTGGACCCCGTGTAGCCGTCATCCACTTTCATGCCGCACTCCCGCAGTTCCGGGTGGCGCGTCATGTAGTCACGGATCAAATCCTTCTGGCCCGTGACGCTGTTGCTTTCCTCCTTGTCGCCGTCCTCGCGGGACAAGCGCACATAACCGCAGGTATTCCATACCTGTTCAGCGGAAATATTCATATTCTTCTCTCCTAATTGTTAAAGTTAATCAGCAAAACACTTTAACAACCAGGGGAGCGCCGGTTTGTCCTGTTGCCGTCATGTTAACATAACTTCCCGGCAATGTCCAGAGTGTTTTGCAAAAAAGTTTGTGTCAGCATTTGGAGCGTATGTAGGAGAGCATCCGGTCCTCCAGGGTTACATCCGTGTCGGTAAAACTGACCTTCACAACATATTTCCCGTGGCGGTAGCAGTAGGGATTGCCGATCTGCCGGATGAAGTCCAGAATCCTCTCCCGCTTGGGCAAATCGGTGTTGACCTTCACTTCCCGAATATCCCGCAGGCCGGTCGGGTCCACAGTCCGAATATCCACATTCTGCATAGCCTCGATCTGTTCCATGGAATAAGCACACGGTTCCATGTTTGTACCTCCTTTGCGATGAATCAATACCGCCGCAGACCTTCTGGCCTGCGGCGATTTGTGATGTATCAGCCCTTGAAGCGGTAAGGGAGCTTGCGGCCCCCGCGCTGCTGGCTGTTGTACTTGCTGAGAATGACGCGGGCAAATCGCAGGGCGGCTTTGTTGGTGGAGAAGTCCACCTTACCCCGGCGAATGATCTCGTCCGGGTCCACGGCGGACAGCCGCTTAATGAAAATCTGGTCCACCAGCTCCGTCTCATAGGTCTTGACGAACAGCGCCATACCGGAGAAGATAGACGCTTTAAGGGAGTTGGGTGTCCCGTGCCACGCCCCGGCAATCAGGCCCAGCATACGGGAGAAGGCCGCGCCGCCCAGGAGCCGGTAGGCGTTGATAACGGCGCGGGTGGTGGAAATTTCAAAGGGTTCCCCGGTGGGCCGGTCCAGCGCCCACACAAAGCCAGCGTCCTCCACCCGCTGCTTCACGTCAATGATCTCCGCGTCCGCGCCGGATTCCACAAGGGCCTTGGTCGCGTGGCCCAGCCGCAGCTTTCCTCTGGTCTGGTCCAGCATATAGTACAGCTCGGCCTCCTGCTCGTAGGTCAGGCCGGTGTAGATGATGCAGGGGACGGTCACATCCCCGCCGCCCGCCATCTTCCGCATAGCGGCGATCCGGTGCTGTCCGTCCACCACATTGAAATTGCCGTCCCGGAAGCTGACCACAATGGGGGTCAGCAGACAGGGGTTCCACTTGGCAATCAGCTTGTCCACATCCTCCGTCTCCACAGGCCGCTGATAGGGCAGGCCGGAGGTCAGCTTGGCGGTGGAGAGGTCACGGCTCACGCCAGGGTTGTGGTACTTCACTTCGGGGATGGTGGTCTGACGCTCCAAAGGCTCCGGTTTGGAGGTATGACGCTTTTTTCGATAGCTCATTTGTTCATATTCCTTTCCATTAGATTTAATAAATCCTCTATTGCAGAGGTAATGGTGGTAAAACGCTGACGTACAAAATCAAATTGCACCAGGGATATGTCGGGGAAAACGACTGTGCAGAAGGGGTCGTTATACCATGCGAAATTCTTGTGGAAGGTATCTACAAAGCCGTCAATATCCGCAAGCAGCGTGTCCGGGTTATAACTGCAATCTTTATTGGGATTCTTGAGATCGGCTACGGATTCCTCTATACTGGCATAGTGTTTATCGCCCAGGGTGTAGGGAACGGAGGGCGGCATTGGAGGCTCCGGGGGCTGCGGTTCCTCTGCCGGGGCAGGATGGTACTCACCCATGGATTTGATTTCCCCCGCTGCTAACTGGCTGGCCGCGTCCCTCTGCTGCTCCGGTTCCAGACGGGACAGCTTCAAAGCGTCCTTTTTCGTGATTTTGGTGCCGGTGTCCCGGATAATATCCTTTGCTTCGGTAGTCAGATTTTTAGCGGTCTGAATTTGACGTTCAACTGTCCTTCTACCGACGCCTAACTTCTCGGCAGTATCTTGAACAAAGGATTTCATAGAATCAGAACGACATTTTGACGTTCTGATTTTTTCGCTTTTTTGATCTCCGCCATTTTTCGTCTCCGGGTGAAGGGCTTCATAAATCTCCTTCCGGCGCAGAAGTAAATCACTGTACTCCACGGCAGATAAGCCCTTCCTGACCACGTTCTCATCAACCTCCGCCAGCTCTGCCAGTAGGCCCTCCAAACTGCTGACATTACACTCAATCTCCGTCCATCCCAGCAGTTTTGCCGCTTCCAGCCGGTGCAATCCGGCGATCAGCGTATGCTCCCGGTCAATGGTGATGGGGTTGAGCAAGCCCACCTTGGAAATACTGTCCACCAACTCCTGCACTCCCTCCGGGTCCACCTCCCGCCGTCCAGCGTTGACTTTGATTTCACTGATTGGAACAAGCATATTTTCACCTCCCTGGCCGCCGGCCTGTTATCGTTCATCCTTGCCGGATGGAACACCTGGGGCCACAGTTGGCCTATGGCTTCAGGTCTTTCATCCGGTGGGGGGGGAAGGGCCGCGCCGGTCCTGGCTGTGTCCTTCTTCTGTAAGGAAATATGACCGGCGCGGGTTCCCTTGAATACCCTTTATAAAAATGTGTGCCGTATTATCGGGCGGCATGACCGCCTTACTGCTCTCCCCCGGCACGGGAGTATGTAAGCCCAACCATGGCGGGTCGGCGCGGTGCCAGCAGACGGTGGCGGCAGGTGACTAAGCTGCCCAGGCCGTTCCCCCAGCATCTCCCTTTTACCCTGCGATACGGGTGTTTGCGGTGCATCCCGCGTCTGCGGCGTTGCCAACGCCGGACAGCCGCCCAGGTGTCGCTCGTACCTTTGATACTATCGTTTTAACGGGCAGGGAACGAGGGTCCACCCCCTTTCGTTCGTCCCCGGCCCGCAGGCAGTCTTGGCGATTGTGCGGCTGATGCAGGATACAGCACTTACATACTGATTATGAGCGGGAGCTTGTCCCGCTGTTTGTCAAGGTGCTACCAGTAGGTTATTGGGCTGCGAGTTGGAGGATGATGTTATCCATCATTTCCCGTTTTTCGCCAGTGAGCTGCGCCCTCAAATTCATAAGTAGCGCGGTTTCTTCTTCACCCAGCGGTTTGCGGCGGACAGGGTAGCCATCCGCCAGCTTAACACCACCGTTGCGGCCACGGGTGATCTCAATAGGGTAGATGCACATGAGCGCGATAATGTCCGTGCGAATGGTTTCCACGGAAACATTGAGTTCCTGCGCCAGATAATGATATGTAATCCGCTTTGCAACGGATAGCATTTCCACGATCATCAGGCGGCGTTCGTACACGCCCATGTACTCACCCCCTTCCTCTCCGGCCCTATAAATAATCCTAACAGGAATACACCAAGGCTCACTTGGTGATTTTGAAAAAAGTTTTGAAAAATTTTTAGATGTGTATTTTTTGACATTTTCTTGCCTCCGAAAATCTGAATGGGGTTAGGTCCTGGTTCAGATTTCCGGGGAGGAGCGCGGACACGAGCGTAGTAACACGATTTGCCACAGACAGCAAATAAATTTCTGATTTCGCCAAAATAAAATAGAATCCGCTTATATTTGCAAAAATGAGCAAAAATATTCGACTGCTTTCGACTACATTCACCGAAATACAACAGAGAATACAGTCGAAACCAGTCGAAAGAAAAAAAGGACGCGAACAACCGTAAAGTTGTTCGCGCTTCTTTGAAAAACCAAGGGGGTGGTTTATATATATTATCCCAATTTACGTCGAAATAGATTGTCTCAAAAGGGCCGCTTCAATAGATTTCCCCCTTCCAGTAAAAATAAAAAGGCACCGAGGGAGTGCTGTCTCCCTCGATGCCTTAATCGCATGATACTCACGGTTCAAAAGAATTGAGAAAGTTTGAATAAAACCTGTGCAAACGCACGTAATAAAATTAGTGGGGCTGCTATTCCTCTCCTTCCGTCTGCTCGTTTACCTTAGCTTTTATAAAACTAATGCTATTGATATATGCTTTCAGCAACATTTCCGCCCCGATTAAGAGGGGTTCGTCTATTTTTGCCAGCAGAGAAGTGATTGCAGAAATGTTGGACAATTCTGCTCTCCCAGTCAGCAAATAATCCGTAGTAGTACATAGAGCTTCAGACATTTTGCAAAGCGTTACATTGGATGCCCCACGCTTTCCTAATTCAATCTGTACCAGAAAATATTCAGAAATCCCAATAATTTCCGCAAAGTCTTTTCTGGATAAGTTAAGATTTTCTCGCGATTGTTTCACACGCTGACCAAATTCAATTCTTAATACTTCCTTGCCTTTCAAGAACTATGCACCCCCCTTTTTAGTGGAAATATTGGTTACATTCTAATAGTCCAATTTTACATTGTGCTATTAGATTTGCATATTTGCCAGTAGCACCCAAAGTTTTTGCACTGAAAGCACAAAATATTTACGCAATGGAGGTGTCGGCAATAAATAAATGCAACAGGCATCAAAGAATGTACCCTTTGATGCCTGTTGCTATTCACATGATTTCAGATCAAGAAAGTTAATACTATTTAATCTTTAATTCTCTAAAGCAAACAAATTGACGAACTTATAGTTTTCTCAACCTCATATTTGCCCTATTGGGAAACAATTTGCTGGTACATCTTCATTAACTCCGACACGCAGGCTGGTTCGGAGTTTAGTTTGCCCCAAAAGCCGTAGGCCATCATCACCGCCTTGTCGTTCTGCTGGTGGGCCTTCCGCAGCTCCGGGGGCATGGTGGTTTCATCGTAGAGGTCGGCAAGGCTGGCATCCGGGTAGAGGGTGCGGGCGTCAAGAATCGCCTGGGAGGTCTGCTCAATTTTGGCCCTTTGTGCGTCCCTGGGAGTAGGCCAGGGGAAGTTGTTATAGACAATTTTTATCGAATAGTCATAATCGCTTTTCAATCTTCCGCAAACCGCCCGCATCCAAGCCATGTGAACATTTGAGGTTAAAATGCCAAAATGATAAAGTGTTGCGTTCGGCATCAGCCGAACCTTATTGCTACACAGCACTGAATCATCCATAAAGCCCATCGGAACATAGCGTCGCCGCTCTGATGATACCTCTGGAACAACAATGAAATGTCCTTTCGGCATATTCTCAACATGGAATTATCATACCACATCAATCGGGTATTGTCTAGGTTCTATAAATTATGCAAAAGAACGCTACAACCCATGCTCCCGAACAAACTGTTTTAGCAGCTTTTCCAATTTGTAGACGAGCGCGTCAGGCAATTTCCGGGTGGTCAGGGCTTTGGGGATTCTTACGCCGGACACACCTGTGACCACCCGGCGGAACACCACACGCTCGTCATGGCGGTGGAGGGCCTTTATCTCATATCCCTGACTTGTCCAGGAATCGGAAATGTAGTAGTCAATCTCGTCCGGGATAATCGCATGGAAAGGGTATCCTTCCTCTCGCCACATGGGCGAGGTCATTCCCGGCATATTCTCATACCAGAAAGCATCGTAGAAGTACGCTTCTGCTGGTAAGCTGTCTCCTAGGATTTGCTCAATCTGGCGAAAGGTCAGAGTGAGAGGGGATTTGTCAGACAGTCGGAAGTATTCCCGCAATTCGAGGTAGGGAGACTCCCTCAAAGGGGCGGTGTCAACGAAATCTCCCAGCAGTTCAAAGAGGTCGATATGCTCCCCAAAAGCATCATCCGAATCCGAGAACATATCGTAGGCGCACTGGCGGTGAATGTAAATCAGATTTTGTACCCGCCGTCCTTTGCCGATCACCTTCTCGATTACCTCAACCTCCTGGTCGGCCAGCATAGGATTTCCGCAAAACGCACAGCGGCCCCCTTGCCGCTGCCATACCGCTTTATACTTGCCGTTGGCTTTCTGCTCGTCACGGCGATGCTGAAGCTGAGAGAAATAATCCTTGTCCAGATACGGATTGAAACTGACCTTGCAGGGCTTGTGCTGAACGATGGCGAGAGGAGCCAGCCGAACCACCCGGCAAGTCGGGTCATCGGGCAGGGCAAAAACGTGATACCCGCCCACATAAATCCAGAACTTCCGCAGTACGGTTTCCCTGTGCCAGTGTGAATACTTCTGGCACATCTTCACGACAAGCAGGCCCTCAACCACAGCGTCAATGTGACGGAAAATCATATAGGCGTCCGTACTGCGGTGGTACGCCGCCCATCCGCTCAGCTTGTCGTTAATTTTCTCAATCAGCGCCCTTTGTGTTCCCTTGAAATTCAAAATCAGATTTTCCAACTCGCGCTCAATCTTCTTAATGGAGCCGTCAGTCGGCTCGACTGTCAAAATGCCCTTCTTCTCTTGGAAGTGCCATGACAAAAACGTGAAGCCCTCGCTAATATGGGCGATATAGGTTTTCTCCTGATTGAATCCTAGGCCCCGGCTGGCTAAGAAGTCGCTGACACTCTGCATAATCCGCTCTGCGCTCTCTACTGACCTCGCCGTAACCACTATATCATCGGCAAACCTGACCATGCAGCCATTAGAATAATCAACACCGCCCATCGGGTAAAGACTGTCATAGATATGGGATTGCAGGCCGTCCAACAGCATATTGCCGAGGATAGGGGACAAGCTGGACGCAAAGGAAATTCCCTTGTTCGTTTCAAACAATTCACCGTCCTTGACAACACCTGCCCGGAGAAATTTCCGCAACACCGTCTTGTCCATTGGAATATTTTCAATGAGCCAGTTGTGCATAGCGTTATCGAAGAAAGCGGCAACATCGGCCCTGACGATCAACTTGGGCGGATTCTCCTGATTCAACTCCCGGAGTATGTAAGCGTAAGCGTCATGAGCCGAGCGGCCTTTACGGGCGAAAAAGGATTTTTTATCCGCTGTGGATTCAGCTACCGGGTCAAGAGAGAAAGAATACAGTACCAGCATAGCCTTATCCCTGGCGGCGGGGATATGCAACGTCAATTCCTTCCCCCGCTCCGTGACCTTCTCATATCGGTTCGGTAATGGCTGGTATCCTCTGCGGGTCAGGGATAAGGCCATTTTCATTTTTTGTGCGTCACTGGTCAGCTTTACGCCGTCAATACCCGCTGCTGAATTTGTGTCGGCAACGAAGCGGACGGCAAGTACCCTGGCGGCATACGAAGCCACCAGCTTATCCTGCATGATTTTGACGTTTTCCCAATCCCGGTTATAAGCGGCAAAAGCCAATTTGTTCTGCTTGCGGAAAAGCTCATTTTCCATTTTCGGCCAGTCTATCGTGCGCCACCTGACAGCCATATCTTCATCCGTGGTTTCCTGCTGAAAGGTGATTGCCCCCAGGATGATGGAAATGGGACAGTGGTCGGAACACAGAGTAGTCGTATGGTGCTTAATGCTCTGAACGTAGGCCAGCAGTTCCCCAGAAACGAGGAAATAATCCAACCGTGAGCCTTTGTTCTCCTGACGGCTTTTAGGCCGTGGCCCCCACCAGGTATAGGCCCCTTCCTTCTGCGGGTAAAAGGCCCGGAATACGTCAATGTAGCCAGCAGAGAGAAGCGTTTCAAAACTCGCTCGTTCCTCCGATTGAAACAGCGGTTCCTCCGGCGTGTTCTTCTGGTTCTCCGGGTAAATGTCGATGTACTCCCGTGTCACGTTGAAGTCCCCGCACATGATAACAGGCTTTGGCAGTTTCGTAACAAACTCCCGCAGGACCTTGTCCCATTCCATGCGGAAGTCCAGTCGTTCGGGGGACGAATGTGTGTTGAGGTTCGGAGCATAAACATTGACGATGAAATAGTCCTTGTATTCCATCGTGATAAGCCGTCCTTCATCATCAAACTTATCAATGCCAAGACCGTACTGGCAGGAGAGGGGCTGCCGCCGTGACAGTACCAGCGTCCCGGAGTAGTTGGAGCGTTTCGCCGGGTTCCAGAACAGCAGATAGCCGGGAACATTCAGCGGGCACTCCCCCTTGATTTCCTGACAGCACAGCACATCGGGCTTTGCGTCTGCCAGGAATTTCAAGAATCCGTTCCGTCTGCACCGGGCAAGCCCGTTGACGTTCCATGATACGATTTTCATGCTCGTATGCCTCCTGCGGGAAATTGTTCCTACAAGGAGTAATTATTACTCCCGAATTAGAACATAGGAAATCTGGCTATGTTGAAAGAAAGCGGAGACCTTATCAGGGCAATGTTGTAAGGATCGCATAAAAGAAGCTGTTTTATGGCGGATATCGCGTTTGGTCTGAGGCAAGCTGCCAGAATGGACCGAGAGCTTGAGCGCGTGGTTGAGATATTCATCCGGATTGCTCTCCGGGGCATAGGGCGGCAAAAAGAACAGTTCGATTTTATCCTGGCGCCTGTCCAGCCAGGCTGCGGTCTTTTTCCCATGATGTACCTTTAGATTGTCCAAAATCAGGAAGACCTTTTGGTTGGAGGTCCGAATCAGCCGGTCCATAAATTGGATCAGGCGCTGCTGATTCATGGAATCCTCATACAGCATAAAGCGTACGTTCCCCTGCCTGCTCAGGGCGGAAAGCATATTCAGCCGCTCCCTTTTCGTCTCCACTGGCAGAACCGGGGGCTGCCCTTTGGGTGCAAACCCGCGCTCACAGTTTGAGCAATTGTCGATCCCAGTCTCGTCTCCCCAGTAAATCACGGCATTTTCCGCCCTGGCTCGCTGGGCAATGGCTGGATATTCCTCCTCCTGCCACCTTTAGATGCGAGAAGGATCCTGCTTCCGGGCGCGTTTCACCGGGCGCTGGCAGGTCAATTCCCAGCGCCGCATATAATCCGACACACTGCCGTCTGATATCTTTTTCCGATACTTTTTCCAGACGTATGCGCACACTCTCTTCAGCGTCCACAGACTGCCGGGGATCCCAAATTCCTCTGGATGGCGTGTTATGACCGCTTCTCGTATTTCTGCCTGCTCCTCCGGTGTCAGCCGCAGATGTGTCCCTTTCTGGAAGCCACGTTTCTTCGGTTCCAGGGAACCGTCTCCCTCTCGCTGATACGCCGTCCATATTTCGCTAATGCGATTCTGCCGTACTCCGGTTATTTCCTCAATCTCTTTCCCGGGTTTCCCCATCTTTTTGAGGCGTACGACCTGACGGCGTACCTGTGTGAGTTCTCCGCTATTCAATTTTCGTAAATCTACGTGTTCCATGCTGTCTATTTTACCACTTTCTGCATCTTTTTTCTAGATTGTTTTTCAGAAGTAATATAAGTAGATTCGGTCAAATACACCGCCCAGAATAAAAGCGTTGTTTCTGAGGACGCAGGCAGGGTTAAAGGTTCCGATGGAAAAGGCAAGCAATGAGTAAGAATATCCTTTTGGCTATTCTCACTCGCTTGTTGGGGTTCCCCCAAGCCCCGGACCGTCCGCTCTGCGTACAGTCGAACACGCCTTACGGCGTGGCTTTTTCGCTCCCTTCGGTCGCTCTCTCCCGCACATTCGCGCAGGAGTTTGGTGTGCAGCCGTGCATATTAAACAAGGTCCACTGGAACAGCAGATGGGCCTTTACTTCACCTTGATAACCAGCGAAACTTTTCCCTCATCGCTGATTGAAAGTTGAAGTGTCTTAACGTACTTGTCGTAAAACTGTTGGCGTTCTGCCGAAGTCATTTCTATCCGAGTGGCGCGGAGAGCGTCATTGAGCATATCAATAACATTCAACTGGACAGACTTCTCCATGTAATCACGCATTTCCTGAAACAGAGCATTCGTTTTCAGTTCTTCTGAATCGCCGGAATAGAAGTCGTCTAAGTAGCAGTAAAAAATTCCCGAATTGACAAGCGCGGCTTTCATATCAGGCCCACACTTATCATGTTCAATCATTACTAAGAATTGGGCCTTGGGCAGAGACGAGATAAGGCCCCAATAGTCTGAATCACTGGAAACAATGACAAAAGAATCCACTTTGTTTTCGTAATATTCCTGGCAGGCTCTCGCCGTTAGGCGAATGTCCACCAGGGACTTGTTTTGCTTGATCCGCTCAATCAAAATATGCTCCACCGGGATGGAGGTGAACTTCTCCAGAATGCTCCAAGCTGTGGCGGTGTGAATATCGTCAAAGAGGATAATCGAAGTGATTTTTTCAGTGTATGCGCTGTTCAGCCGCCGCAGGGTCGCACTTAATTTATAGGGGTCTGAATTTTCACAATCGACTACGATCACCGCTTTTTGGCTTGCATCAATAAAATCATAGATGCTATCTTTTATATAACTGCCAGCATCTGATACTTTGTTATACTCGGTAAACTCATCATCATGCCAGTGGTAGAGCAGGGAAACAAATCTTTTGTCGTTGAACAGGATGTTGCCCTGATCGCTGGGCATCCAATGAATATACATTTGATAGGGGTAAAGCCGTATATGTTCATAATAGACTGCCGCCGCCGCTTGGGTCCCTTTTTCGCACAAGCCATTCGGCATAATAAAAAGCTCTCGAATGTATTTCCAGTTAAGCCAGAGGGGAAATAACTGCTTGCAGTTATTGATACGATCTGAAATAATGCGGTTGATTTCAATGATATGTCCAACCAGCATTGTATTTGATTTTCTGATGAAGTTGACGCCATCCGCCAATAGCTGGTTGATTGAATCGGCGGGAACAAACTGCGGCAAGGTGAGTATGGTTTTATATTCCACTCTCATTTTATCATTGATGTATTTGAAGTTCCGTTCAATCGCTGTCCGAATGATGCACAAATGACGGATAATCCGGGCGTTCTTATCATTCTCCAACTGCTGAAATGTTTCAAGTTGTGGAGGCTCATGCTGATTCTCAAATATTCGTTTTGGGACCCCGATCAGATAGGCAATTTTTGAGACAATAACATAGGTACTGTCTTTATACGCCATTCGCTCTGCTGGGCCTGACACCACACTATTCATCATATGTAAAAATCCCCTCTTTTCAGATTGGCTACTCTCTTGGGGAATCCTCAAAAGCGGGCTAAGGTTTCGTGGACATTCCCAATAACGATTGCCTGAAGTTAGTATACCACGCCAACTGCTCAGATAGCAAATCAAGCTAAAAGCTGCGTCGTACAGACAGCGCAGTTTTTAGCTTGGCTTTACGCTGTGGCCAACCGCTAAAATGGAGTATCATCCAGAAAAATGTCCGGGTAGTTTCTCAAGAACCTGTTCAGTAGTTTTTTATATTCTTCGCTCCGCTTTCCGCACTTTTCCAGAACAGGGCAAATACGCTTTCTGATTTCCTTTTCCTCCGATGGGAACAATCTCATCTTCGCTTCCCAATGCTCGCCCTCCAAGTCCAGCGCCAGTACATCCAGCGTGACCCATGAGAACATCATAAACAGCAGATCATGGGAGGTTTCCAGCAAAGTAATTTGATCCTCTCCATTTCCCTCTGGATAAAATTGTATGAACAGGTAGCCGAATTTTCGTGAGTATACAACGTCATAATCGGGCTGGGCCTCTTTGTCTATATAAGGCCGGAACAGAAACAGCAAGGCTTCAAGTTCCCTTGTTTCACGGTTTGTCATGCTCCTATCAATCCCCTTTGACTTTTATCCACGCACTGAGTTCATTGGAAAATAGGTGGTTGTTCGTGAGATGGGGTCAATAATAAAAATTTCACGCCCTTGCTTCTGAGCGTACCGCACAGTAGCTCCGGTCCCGCTTCGCTGCGTCCCATTGCAAACGGCCACCAGAATGGACGCATGGTCTACCAAGTAGCGGTTTCGTTCCAACATACAATTCTGGGTGTATTTTCGACTTACATAGACCACATCACTGGACCGTCTCAGGATGCTACGATACTGCTCCTGCGCTGAATCTGCCCATTTAATTTCTTGCCCTTCGCAAGGCAGGATACAGTGGAGCCGTATTGTAGGATACTTCTCTTGCAGGCCAAGGACGATCTGTGCGCTCCAAAGGTCCACCCCCAAGGCCATACCAGATAGGAACTCTGTCACACCTCGTTCTGCTAAAGCAGTGATCTGCGCGGACAGAGCCTCCTTCAGTAATACGCACTCGCGGGCGGCTTCGTTGTATTTCCATGGGAAACTTTTAGGCCGGTGCCCGGTAAATGCACAGGTATTTTGATTTGTAGTCATGATTCCCTCCAACTTTCAGCTAATACGTTGTATCCTCTATCAAAACTTGATAAAATCTGTACCTGCACCGGGCGTTTCCTTTATGAACTCTCTATTGTCAAATTTTGATACTTCCTCGTTATGAATTGCGGTATACTCCGGGTAAGATTCGCAGATTGCGTTTAGTAGCGCAGCCATATCAATCACACCGCTTTCCTTCATTTCTGAATGGAGAAGGGAAAGCTCGTACAACGGGATGACGCTGTTCCGCTTAGAGAAAAAGAGATAACCAAGAGTATTGTCTATCCCATGTATCCGGTCATATTCCAGTTGTTCACCATGGTTTTGTTCGGAAAGTGTAATGTCTGCCTGCCAGATTGGATAGCATATCGCCAGCATTTCCTCACAGTGATCTGTTTCCAGCCAATACACACCGTTCAGAATTGTCTTGTGCCGTACTGTAAAACCTCTCGGAGTGAAAGAGGGAACTGGAAAAGCTCCAAAATAATCCGGGTGTTCTTCTGCTCCGTAGAGCGCGGCGGTGTATAAAGAATCCTTGTCCTCAATTTCCGGCAGGTGACATTTTATCTGATACCGGCGCATTTCAAAATCTATCACAAATCGACCGCTGCCCGGTTGGAGAATGTCATAAATTCGCAAGCCTGGATGCCCAGGTAATTCCTTCCCATAGGCTCGTGCCTTCTCAGAAATAGCCGGAGCATCAGCTGTCACAACGTATAATTCCGTACTACTTGGAACATCTCCCTCTTTCTTGGCTCCGATGTAATATACGCCGGGGCTTTTCAATTCCGCCGCCACAATCTCCCCCAATTCAACGGTAAGGTCAAAAGGAAGGTCAGCAGGGAAAATTTTTCCCTGAGAGGATTTTTGAATTTTTTCTAATTCGACAATCCTCTCTTTTTTTATGTCTCTTTTCATGTGGTTTCTCTCACTTTCAAATATTGTTTCGATTTTTCGACTTGTAATTCATTTTATTTCTCCATATCCTGCGGCAAGGTGACTTTTAACTCAAAAATAAACTCCATTGAAAAGTCGCGCCGCAATATAACATCGCTCACTTTGAGGAAGTTCATCGGTATACCATATTTCTTAAATTGGCGATCCTTTTCTAATCTTTGTGCAACTCTCTGATATATTCCCCTCTGATGCTTTTTAACTTCATTTAGCAGGGCTTCCCATGAATTGAATTGATAGCGGGGAAGGCCCACAGTCATGCGAATATGGTCAAATGTAGTTTTATTATTGTTTCCTGGAACGCGCTCATATGCAGGTGGAGCTATGCTCTGTACCAATCTGTCAACGTGGGACAACTCTTGCGGAATACGATGAACCAACTCTGTTTTCAGAAAAGCACTAATGCACTCTTGCAGCGTCATTCCAACTTCAAACTGAGAAACGGCTTTCCGCCAGACATTCACATTAAAGCAGGTTTCGTATTCAGCCGTGAAAAGACAGTGTTTAATTTGCTTCTCATACGGAAACAGTTCTGATTTTTTGTCAAGAGAGTAAACCTCATTTTCGTTGAAATAATATGTGTTTCCTGCCCGTTGAGAGATAGGTACGTGAATTACACCACACTCTAACAGGAAGTCCCTTGTGATAGAAACCAGCTCCGCATCAGGGATACTTTGTAGATATTCCTCCATTTCTGGGAGCAGATGATTCTCCACATTTCGATCAAGGCTCTCACAGGTGCGAAATCTGCTGACCGCCCGCGCCCATATTTCCGCATCAATAAAAGATGGGGTCCATAACGGTTCCTCCACCAACTCACCATCTCTCTTGGGCCATACGTGTAACCTCTCTCCGAACTCAATCACCGCCAGCACTTCATATCGGTTTTTGCGAGGTTTTCTATAAATTGCTTTACCTACGATAAGGTCAGTACGCATAAAGGACAAGACCAAAAACAACATATAATAAGGCAGTTACCGAAAAAGCAAACCTTTGTGACAAAATGAAACAAGCAGAAAAACGCACGATTTGACAATCAAAGTCAATCGTGCGTTTTTCACTTTCAAAAAGGAGGGCAATCTATGCCGAGCGTGACCTTATCAGACTATTTTTGCGGCGATGAAGAAATGCGGTTTACACACTTCCGCATCCCCCGCCAGCTTATCACCTATCCTCATTTCAAGCCCCTGTCCGCTGATGCCAAGCTACTATATGGTATGCTACTGAACCGCATGAGCCTGTCCGCGAAAAACGGCTGGCACGACAACATCGGGCGGGTTTATATTTACTTTACTGTAAAAGAAGTCTGCGAAGCCATTAGCTGCGGGCGAAACAAGGCCATGCGGTTATTGGCAGAGTTGGACACCAGCAAAGGAATCGGCCTGATTGAGCGCGTCAAACAGGGCCAGGGCAAGCCGGACAGGATTTTTGTCAAGCGGATTACTGTGCAGGAAAATACGGAGACACTCGGCCAAGCCCCCACGCCCGTTCCATCGGCTGATTTTTCCGACGTCCAGAGGTCGGAAAATCCGACTTCAAGCCGTCGGGAAAATCGACCTCTTGAGGTTTCAAATGCAAACCCAAGTTATATTGATAAAAACCAAACTGATTTTATCCATACTAATCAATCAATCTATCCCCCTACCTCCATCGCGGAACGACTGGAGATGGATGGATACGAGTTAAGAGAGGAACGCAAAGAAAATAACAGGTACAAGCGTTCACAACAGGAACTGTCTGCTGTCAGCATCTTACAACGTCCCCACCACAACAGTCCTATACAGCTTTTTCACAGTTCAATACGATTTTGGGGAAATGCGTCTCACGATGAGACGTATTTTTCATGGACGCACAAAGGAAACAACTGCCCAGCCCCGCCACAGCGGACAGCGCCGCCGAAAGGTGGTGCTGTCCGAGCAAGTATGTCATTTGTTAAACACAAACGACCGCTTGCCAGGGGGGAAAGCCCCCCTTGGAACCCCCGCCGAGGAAATGCGTCTCACCGTGAGACGCATTTATCAGCTCACCGTGAAACGAATTACAACAGGAGGCATCCATGCGAAAACGTGAAAAATTTATCGGCCTGTGGCTGAGTGATACCGAGTACAGACATCTGCTGAAACAATGCGCCCTGTCCGGCCTCAATACAAGTACCCTGCTCCGGCACAGTATTATGGACGTGGACATTCAGCCGAAGCCGCCTGACACCTACGCCGCTCTATTGCGGGAGCTGTCTGCTATCGGTAACAATGTGAATCAGATTGCGTATTGGGCCAACGCTACAAAAGGCATCGGAAAAGCGGAGATAGTAGAAGCCGCCGCATTAGTCCGGCAGGCGTGGCGGTTGGTGAAGGATACGCTATGACAGGGATAAAGCGGCACAACCCAGGGTATGCCCCCTCAATGGGGAGGATTTTACACCGCCGCCCTTTGTCCGTCAAGGCCAAGACAAGCCGCGCCGTCCGCAAGCGTCCGGCGCGGGCCTTGACAGCCAAAGGCCGCCGGTGCGTTTTCGTCTCCAAGGGGGGCATACCCTCAAAACCGGCTTGCGCCGGTTTTTGCCATTGTGGGAGGCGGGCACGTTTCCCGAAAAGTGCGGGGGTCATTACAGACGGGAGGGGTGGATGCGGGCATCTCTCTGCGAACTGAGAAATGCGTCTCACCGTGAGACGCATTTGCTAACTTGCAGATTTATCGCATGTACTCAAATAGATATACTTACTTGTATGGCAAGGAACTGTGAGCTATAATATAAGCAGTATTGACAATAGTCTATAAGTCCTAAGAGCAAGGAATCCTTGGCTCAATACCTTTAATTCCTATTTGTAGAAAAGAGGTTTGACAAATGCCTGACAAAATTTTAGTGGTTGATGATGAGCGGGAAATCTCTGACTTGGTGGAATTGTATCTTCAAAACGAAAATTATGAAGTGTTCAAATTTTACTCAGCGAAAGAAGCCCTTGCGTGTATAGAATCCACGGAGCTTGATTTAGCCATTCTGGATATTATGCTGCCGGAGGTGAACGGCTTTGCCCTCTGCCAGAAGATCAGGGAGCGGCATACTTATCCCATCATCATGTTGACAGCCAAGGACGCGGAAACTGACAAAATCACTGGCCTGACCCTGGGAGCGGATGATTATGTCACAAAGCCTTTTCGTCCTTTGGAATTGGTAGCGAGAGTAAAGGCCCAGCTCCGGCGGTATAAACGATATAACCCCGCCCAGGCTTCCAGTCAGGAACAAGCATCCGATCTGCTCCTGCACTCTGGCCTGGAAATGAATACGGGTACTCATGCTTGCTTTTTGAATGGGAAGCCGCTTCCCCTAACACCAACTGAATTTTCTATTTTACGCATTTTATTGGAACGCAAGGGAAAGGTTGTCAGCTCCGAGGAGCTATTTCACGAAATTTGGAAGGACGAGTATTACAGCAAAAGCAACAATACAATCACCGTCCATATCCGGCATTTGCGGGAGAAGCTGGGTGATACCATAGACAGCCCAAAATATATTACAACGATATGGGGAGTGGGGTATAAAATTGAAACGTAAATCAAGAAAAATTCCATATCTGATTCTTGTGATCTCAATTAGTATCTTACTTTGCGTGGGATTCTATTTCCTTGTTGACATCGTATGGAATGGCAGCTTTGTGGATTGGTTTGAGTGGAACTTCATGCAGACGCGAAATGCTTATCTTCCAGAGGCCGGACAAGAGGCGATTATCCATGAACCGATGTGGTGGAAGGTAAAGCGTCTGGTGCTTGGGACTTTTATTGGAACTATTGTGGGAGGAATTATCATTGGATTTATCGTTTCACATTTTCACGCAAAAGCGGAAAAACGGAAATCTATAACCGGTATCAGCCAAATGCTCCGGGACTATATAGGACGGGCGGACGAAGGCTCTGATGTGTTCCCGCAGGAGTATGCGGAAATCGCCGTACAGATGGCAGAAATCAGAACAGCCATGCTCCGCAGCGAACAAGCACTTCGGAATGAAGCCGCGCAAAAGAATGACCTGGTGACTTATCTGGCCCACGACTTGAAAACACCCTTAACCTCCGTCATTGGCTATTTAAGCCTGCTGGACGAAGCGCCTGATATGCCGCCAGAGCAGAAAGAAAAATATACCCATATCGCGCTGGACAAGGCAAATCGCCTGGAACGGCTGGTAAACGAGTTTTTTGAAATCACCCGGTATAATTTGCAGCAAATCACGCTGGAGCAAGAGCAGATTGACCTTTACTATATGCTGGTACAGATGGTGGACGAGTTTTATCCCATCCTGTCCGCAAAAGGAAATACCGCCGTTCTCCATGCCAATGAAGATTTAAGCGTCTGCGGTGATCCGATGAAGCTGGCCCGTGTATTCAATAACATTTTGAAAAATGCGGCGGCATATAGCTTTCCAAATTCTGAAATCATTATCTCCGCCGAAAAGAAGGACAAGCAAATGGTGATCTCCTTTGAGAACCAGGGGCCGACAATCCCGGAGGAAAAGCTGTCCATGATATTTGAGCGTTTCTATCGAATGGACGAGGCTCGCAGCTCCAACGCGGGCGGGGCCGGACTTGGGCTTGCGATTGCAAAGGAAATCGTCACCCTCCATCACGGAACAATCACAGCCGAAAGCCATGAAAATGCAACAGTATTTACAGTATCATTGCCGCTCTCAAATTAGGAAAACATCAATCTCCTGTTAGGATTTTCTTAGGAAATCAACAACAGAATATTAAAGCATTATCCGATTGCCCTTGCTATGATTTTCATACCGAGGGCAATCGGATTTTTACATTCAGAGAAGGTGTGACATGAAAAAGCTCAAAATCGCGGTCATATTTGGCGGCTGTTCCCCGGAATACAATGTTTCGCTGGAGTCAGCCCATGCAGTTATCACGCATATGGATCAGACACGGTATTCCCCTGTGCTGGTAGGTATTTCCCCCAAAGGGAATTGGCTCCATTTCGCCGGCGCGGTGGAAAAAATTAAGTCGGATACTTGGAATAATCCTGACGATTGCGCCCCGGCCCTGGTATCCCCTGACCAGGATGCCCATGCGCTTTTGGTTCAGACAAGCGGAGGCATAGAGAAGATTTCTCTGGATGCCGCTTTCCCTGTTCTGCATGGACGCAACGGCGAGGACGGGACAGTGCAGGGGCTTTTTGAATTGGCGGGTATTCCGCTGGTAGGGTGTGGTGTGCTGGCCTCGGCACTGTGTATGGACAAAGACCGCGCCCACAAGCTGGCCCAGGCTGCTGGTGTCACAATACCTTCCTCTACCGTGCTGACAAAGGAAAACAGCACGGAGGACGCTTTCGCTTGTGCTAAAAAGCTGGGCTATCCTTTGTTTGTGAAGCCTCTCCGGGCCGGTTCCTCTTACGGAATTACAAAGGTCACAGGGCGGGACGAGTTACCCACTGCCATAAAACTGGCCTTCGAATATGACAGTCACATCATTTTGGAAGAAGCGATTCCCGGCTTTGAGGTTGGGTGTGCGGTTTTGGGAAATGATACCCTGACGGTTGGGGAACTGGACGAGATCGAACTGGCGGACGGCTTTTTTAACTTCACAGAGAAGTACACGTTGAAAACCTCCGTTATCCATGTCCCCGCCCGCATTTCTCCAATAAAAGCGGCGGAAATGAAAGAAACTGCCCAGCGCATCTATAAGGCCCTTGGCTGCCAGGGCTTTGCGCGGGTGGATATGTTTTTGGATGAAAACGGCAGAGTAGTCTTTAACGAGGTCAACACCATCCCTGGTTTTACCGCCCACAGCCGCTATCCCAGCATGATGAAAGCGGTTGGAATGTCCTTTGAGCAGGTCATTTCCAATGTGATCGAATTGGCGGTGAGCAAATGAACAGCCTGATTTTGGTCAATAGCAGACACGCATATTCGCAAGACACAGAACAAGACCTGATCCCTGTTCATAAGGACTATCCCCATATCCTGCTGGAACGGGAAGCAGCTCACGCCCTCTCTCTTATCATGGAGCAATTGGACGGATGGCGGTTTATTGTCCCTGTGAGCGGATGGCGTTCTCTGGAAGAACAGTTGACGATTTATGAAGAATCGCTCCAGGAGAATGGCCCGGAGTTTACGGCGAAGTTTGTAGCTATGCCCGGACACAGCGAACACCAAACCGGGTTAGCCATTGACCTGGGCCTGCGTCAGCCGGAGATAGACTTTATCCGTCCGGCGTTCCCCTATGAGGGCATCTGCCAAAGGTTCCGGGAACTGGCCCCCGCCTATGGCTTTATTGAACGCTACCCAGCGGATAAGGAACATATCACCGGCATCGCCCATGAACCGTGGCACTTCCGCTATGTTAATACGCCCCACTCGGAAATCATGGCCTTTAAGGGGCTGACATTGGAGGAATATCTGGCATGAAGATACAGGCAGCGTTGATCCATTGGTCGAGAGGCGAGAACCTGGGACTGTACTGGAAATTTTTTTGGTGGAGAAAACAGTGTTCGGTACGCATTGTTCGGGATATGTTGACCTTCTTCCTAAACCGAATGGCCCACCGGCATGGCGGCTACATTGGGAACGGGGCCAAGTTTGACAGCAGGCCCGTCCTGCCTCACGGACTTCACGGCATCTATATTTCCCGTTATGCCCATATCGGGGCTGATTGCTGGATTTATCAGAATGTCACCATTGGCTCGGTTGATAGGAAAGCCCCTCAGATTGGAGATCACTGTTTGATTGGAGCTGGCGCGGTTGTTGTTGGCGGTATTACAATAGGCGATTTTGTAAAAATTGGAGCTGGGGCGGTAGTCTGTACGGATGTGCCGAGCCATTCAACCGTTGTGTCTCAACCTTCAATAATTATTGTCAGGAGGACCGGAGCATGACGGAGTTTTATCAGGGCCGCGCCTGGATTGAATTGAGCCGGGCCGCTCTGCGGCATAACGTGGAACTGCTTCAAGCTCTGCTGCCTCTTAACTGTGCGTTGATGCCTGCGGTCAAAGCAAATGCCTACGGACATGGCGCTGTTTTGATTGCCAGAGAACTCAATACCCTGGGTATAAACGCATTTTGCGTTGCCACTGTTTTTGAGGGGATAGAGCTGCGGCAAGGCGGAGTTGCGGGGGAAATCCTGATACTCGGATATACGCATCCCCAATATGTCCCACTCCTTGTTCAATATCATCTGACACAGACTATTTTAGACCACTGCTATGCGTTAGAGTTGAACGCCTGCGGCCAGATCATCAATGTCCATATTAAATTGGACACCGGGATGCACCGGCTGGGGGAAAGCTGCGAAAATCTGGATAAAATTAAGCGGATATTCACCTGCCAATTTCTCTGTGTAACAGGGGCGTACACGCATTTATATGAAGATGATCTTACCCTGCCGTCAAACAGAGAAGCCGCCCTGACGCAAGGCAAAGCCTTTTATCAGGTGATAGGCCATCTAAAACACATCGGCTGTCAAATCCCCAAGGCTCACATCCTTGCCAGCAGCGGCCTGCTCCATTGTTCTGAAATCGGTGGTGACTACGCACGAGCCGGGATTGCACTCTATGGGCAGTTGAGTACAAACGATGAATGGAAGAAAGCTGGTGTTGTGTTGAAGCCAGTCCTCTCGCTGAAAGCCCGAATAACCTTGATAAGAGAGATTGCAGAGGGAGAAGGTGCTGGGTACGGACATCAATTCCAAGCAAAGCGAAATACAAAAATAGCGGTCGCCGCCATTGGGTACGGAGACGGAATACCCCGCAGCTTATCCAATGGCGTCGGAGCCGCATTAGTCCAAGGGTGTGTAGCGCCGATTGTGGGACGTATTTGTATGGATCAAACCTTGCTGGATGTGACGGATATTCCATCCGTTGTTTCTGGAGATACTGCTGTGTTTATTGGAGCATCCGGGGAGCAAGAGATTATGGCCTGCGATGTTGCGGAACAAGCGGGGACGATTTCAAATGAAATATTGAGCCGGTTGGGTGGACGGCTGGAAAGAGAGGCGGTATGAAATAGAACAGTAGGAACATCATCTGCTGTTCGTAAATTTATCTTAAATTTCATTAGAAATGCGTCTCACGGTGAGACGCATTAACAGGAATATCCGATTTTAATTATTTTTTGGGGAAGCTCTCTGCTTTCAATGCACAGTGAGCAATAACAAACCCCTCACAGAAAGACCAAGAGAAACAGCGATGACAACACGGTACGAGGCGTTCAACGAAATGACCTTTGAAGCCTACTGCAAGAAAGCTGTGGGAAACGCTATTAAGAAAGAACGGGGTAGGAAAAACGTAAGGGGAAAACTGGAGCTGTCCTTTTCCGCTTTGACAGACGCCGCGCTCTATGTGCCTTCCCCGGAGGACGGGGAGATAAACCGGGCGGAAACAAATTGCCGTATCTTTTACGTGCAGGATATGAAAATCCCGGTTTATGGAGAGGTGCTGGGGCAAGCCCTCTCCTGGCTTCTGCCGAAGGACAGGGCGATTGTTCTGCTGTGCTTTTTCCAACAGGTAAAGACCGATGAGATTGCCCGCAGACTGAAAACCAGCCCCGATACAGTACGGCGCAGGCGCAAGTCCGCTCTGCGGAAGCTGCGGGATTATTTGGAGGCCATTCCATGAGGCGGGTGCCATTCTCTATTATTGCTGCAGCGAAAACCTTTGACCCGGAGGCCGTTGACGTGGTGTTCCGTCACTTTGAGGGCTTCATCGCCAGCCAGTGTTTGATTGACTGCACTGATGAATACGGAAATACACGCTCCATCGTGGATGACGACCTCTATTATCAAGCGCAGATCGCCCTGTTCCGGGCTATTGACCGTTTCCAATTCCAGGAGCCGCCCGACAGCTTCATGCCGTAATTTTTATTTGTTGTGCCAGAGGGCCGTCAGGGTTTTGACGGCCCTTTTTATTTTTGTTCTGATATGGCGGAAATGCGTCTCACGGTGAGACGCATTAAAAAAGCTGTCGTTTTCGATAACCTTTTTAGAAGTTTTGGACGTTTCTACGATAATTGCATTTTATTTTGATTTTTCGGAAGTTAGGGTATAGAGAGGCAACAGGAAATAAAAAGGTTGTCGCTTTATCAAATTTTTTCGGAAGTTTTGGCGTTTTCCGCGAATTATGAGCAAAATCCGATTTTCGCGGATATTAAGAGGTAGAGGGGGCTGATACCCGGCCCTGTTGCAAAAACTGAATAAGGCGATCAGATACATTCTGTATGCACGGAGCCGGACGGCGGGCACGCAGGGAGAATCCCCCGTGAAAGGAGGCCGGACACCGGGAGGACGGAGCGAACAGGGCCAGCGCCGCAAAGCTGCTATGGCACAGCAGCGGGCCACGAACTGCATATGGGTATGATGATACTTGCGTCGGCTATGCGTCACAGCGTAGGGCGCCCCGCCACGGGAATGGGGGGAGGCACAAAAAATCCTATGGAGCGGCCCTGCCAGCCGCCGTCTGAATCCGCCTTTGCTTTCTATCGTGAACATATGGAATACAGAACCGCCAATCAATGCGAAATTTGTCGTTAATGCGTCTCACGGTGAGACGCATTTTTTATTGCGGATATTCAGTTTTGGGAGCGTCACCGTCTTAAAATCAGCAGAAAAATTAACGAAATTTGCGCTTTTGCTTGACATTTGATATAATATAAGTGTCACAAGGAAAGAAACGGTGACTGCCGGATAGGAGGCTATGATGAACAGGCAGTACAACAACCAAGGCGAAAAATGGGCGGCCCTCTATGTCCGGCTCTCCCGCGACGATGAGAACGAGGGGGACAGTAACAGCATATCCCATCAAATCGAAATCCTCACCAGGTATTGTCAAGACCGTGAAATTTCCAGCTATAAGGTTTACAAAGACGACGGATGGAGCGGTACAAATTTCAAACGTCCCGGCTTTATGGAAATGATGGCCGACATTGAGGCGGGGCTTGTTGGCATGGTGGTAGTCAAAGATATGTCTCGGTTTGGCAGGAATTATCTGGAAGTAGGGCTATATACGGAAATCCGCTTCCCTGAGATGGGAGTCCGCTTTATCGCCATCAATGACGGCGTAGACAGCGATGACCAACGGGGAAATGACTTCACCCCATTCCGAAATATCATAAATGAGTGGTATGCCAAGGACACCTCGAAAAAGATACGGGCGGTTTTCCGCAATAAAGGGCTGTCCGGCCAACGGCTGGCGTCAAATGCCCCGTATGGCTACATAAAAGGCGAGGACGGGCATCTGGTGGTGGACGAGGAAACCGCCCCTGTGGTGGAGTTGATTTTCCAGCTATGCGCGGAGGGCAACGGCCCCGGCAAAATCGCCCGGATGCTGAAAGAGCGGGAAATCCCAACGCCGGGGACAATCGCCTTTCGGCGCACAGGCCAGACAAGCCGCTATTACCCAGACGCCCCCTGCCGCTGGAACCCCGCCACTGTCCTGAGTATTTTAGGACAGGACGCCTATTTAGGCCGGACAACGAATTTCAAAACTACCAAGCTCTCCTATAAGAGCAAAAAAACGATTTTCAATCCTCCGGACAAACGGGCGGTATTTGAGAACACCCACGAAGCCATCATTGATAAGGAGACGTGGGAACTCGTACAGAAGAATCGGGAGCAGCGCCGCCGCCCGACAAAGCTGGGAGAAATGGGTATGTTTTCTGGGCTGGCCTACTGCGCGGACTGCGGGGCGAAGCTGTACCATCACAGAACTTCCTCATACTCGAAAGAGCAGGAGAACTATATCTGTGCAAATTATCAGACAAGGCGCCAGTGTACCGCCCATTATATCCGGGCCGTGGTGCTTGAACAGCTTGTGCTTCAAAATTTGCAGAGGGTGGTTGTCTATGCACAGGATGACGAGGATGCGTTTGTACGGCGTGTCATTGAGAACAAAACCGCCGTACAGCAAGCGGAGCAGGAACAGGCCAGGCGCAGGCTGGACAAGCAGGAGCGGCGGGCAAATGAACTGGACGTGATTATTCAGAGGCTTTACGAGGATCGTGTTGCGGGGACGTTGAGCGTGGAGCGGTTTGCAAAGCTGTCCGATGGATACGAAAAGGAACAGGCCGAGCTGAAGCAGTCCATAGAGGAATTGCGGGAGGTTGTAGCCACCGCCGAAGCCCAAACGGTCAATATCCAGAGCTTTATGAAAATCGTGAAGAAGTACACCGAGCCGACTGAGCTAACTCCGACGCTCCTGCGTGAGTTTGTGGAAAAGGTGGTTGTTCACGCCCCGGACAAATCCAGCGGCCACCGTGTCCAACGGATTGACGTACACTATAATTTTATCGGAGAGATTGATTTTTCCCCGGAATTTAGCCAGTACAGCAAAAAGACAACTGTATGACACTTTCGCATCATACAGTTGTCTCCCCAACAGTGAAAACTTCTTTATGCGTACTGCCCATACCATCAGCAATCAGTTTCCTGATAATCGTTTTCGAGACTATGCTCCAAGCACAGCCTCTCCCCGTTGTCTTATCTATGACCATAGCACCGTCTCCTTTGACTGGACGTGGGCCGCAGTTCCTTGACCGTGTTTATGAGTTCCAGGCTTCGAGGTCAAAAAGAACGGTGTCATTGTTCAGCCCGGACCAAATAAAGCACTCTGCCATGGAGTATGAAGGAAAGCACACTCGGAGAATTGAATATGCGATAATTCGTCCGGCAGCAGCAATCTCGGATTGAACCCCTGTGCTTGTAAATAATGTGCTGTCCAAATCTTGATCTGGCAAAAAGACGGAAGCGGGGATTGCCATAGGCACACCGAGAGAGATCACTGGAATCCCTAATACAGACCAATCCGCTTTTCGTCCAGTCAGGTGGGGGCTGAGGCCCCCGTTGGTGGAAAGCTGTATTGTCTGAAACATCCGCGCCGGTTCCTTGGCGGTCAGAGAATCTATAAGCAGCAGACAATCAACCCCTACCGCTTTTACCACGCCATTTACAAGCACTTCGGTGTTTATGTTGTTGGTCCCCACTGTACCCGGTTCCAGAGAAACGATCTCTCGAAAATTTTCTTCCAGCCCAATTTCTGAAAGTACCTTCAACGGCAGATTACGTGTTACCTCTGGCCCCAGAGCATCGGCAGAGCGGTCCCTGTTTCCAATTCCGCAGACGCACAGTTTCCCGTGATAATGAGGTCGCAGCACCCGGTCCAGCACTTCGGCCAGACATTCCCCTACGCTCATGATGTGGTCATGCCTGCTCAGAGGTTTACCCGTCTCAATGGTAATGTAACTCCCGATTGGCTTCTGAAGCGTTTCCGCCGCCTGTTCCGACTGAACGTGAACGGTGCTTACATGACAGCTATGTAGTTCTTCCTCGGAAGTCTCTATACCTTCAATGTGTGGCAATTTTATCCCTCCCTCTATTCTGTGGTTAAAAATGGGGTGCATTGATAACAACAAATGGGTTATGCTCTATACTGATTATTGATGGTCATTTGCCAAACAAACAGAAAGAATCAGTTTTAATAAAGAAATATATCGCTTTATTCATTGAAACTGATTATCCGTAGTATAAAATATTCCCCATAAGAGGGGGTGATATAGTGGAGGTTTACGATTTTGGGTTGAGACTAAAAGAACTTCGAGAAGCCAAAAAACTATCACAAAAAGATGTTGCCACTCGGCTGAACGTAGTTCCCTCCACAATAAGCGGATACGAAAGTAACACTATTACCCCAAGCCTTGAACAATTTACAAGAATGGCGATATTGTATAATGCGTCTTTGGACTATATGATGGGGCTTGACAATCGCTCTTGTTTTTATTTAGATGGTTTGAGGAAAGAGCAGCAACAGGCGATTTTGGACGTTGTAAATCGGCTAAAAGATTTATTTTTGCAAGATCAGCAGTGAGAATTTTATTTTTGTTCTTAAAGCGGTTTAATATTTTCAAGTTTTAGATACTACGTCATGCCGTATTTATTATACTTCATAGCCAACTCGAATGCAAGGCTTTCCCAAAGTATAATAAACGGTATACCGAAGTAATTGAGGTGATAACTTGAAAGATATTCTTGCTGAAATCACAAGGCTGCGCTTAAACCGGAACTGGTCAGAGTACCAGTTGGCTCAACATTCTGGTATATCGCAATCAACAATCTCTACCTGGTATAGAAAGAATCAGGTTCCAACAATACAAACATTGGAAAAAGTCTGTTTGGGCTTTGGAATTACCCTATCTCAATTCCTTGCCAACGATGATGATGCGGTATCTCTGACAGAAAGCCAGAAAGAACTTCTTGACTGTTGGGCTGCGTTGACGGAAACACAACAGGCACTTTTCATGCAGTTGTTCAAGAATATTTGATGGCTATGCGTCCACGTAAGTGGCGCATAGCTATTTTTGGTTGAAACTATGTACTTCTGAATATAAGAACCTCCCATGCTAGACGGCACGGGAGGTTTTTACCGTCACCGCGCTGATTCACTGTATACCACTAAAATATACACCAAAAAATAGTTTTGGTCAAGTTTGCTGTTTATTACTATTTTGAAAATGTGAGAAAGCCTTGTATATTAAATTTGCCAACCTTGTGAGGGGAGGGTAAATACTTGGATTATACATTGCTTGGTGCGGCCATACGAAAAAAGCGTACTGAACGAGGATGGAAAATCGCAATTTTAGCTGACAAAGCAGGTGTATCGGAGGACTTCATCGGCAAAATTGAGAGAGCGACCGATATACCAAGTTTGCAAACAGTTGTGGCGATTGCAAATGCTTTGGAAGTCAGCGTTGACTCTTTACTGAGTGATGATCTATCCGTTGTCGATGCGTCTCTCTGCGAGGAACTGAATTGTTTGATTGAGAATATGAACCCTAAACGGAAGAAATTGTTTTTGCAGTTTGTGAGGAACAACGTGGATTTTTTCAATAAGGCAGATTTTGAACTTGACGAATGAATCTCGCTGCGGCTATTGATTTCTGACACAAAAAAACTCCCATGCCAGGCGGCACGGGAGTTTTTTCTCAGTCACCGCTCCGGCTTCTGCTCTCTATTCTGGTCCTGTTCCTCCGGCACTAAGCCGAGGATTTTATCCACGTTTTGCTTCGCCGTCCGATAGGCGATCATATCCTGCCGGAGCGCCTTGTATTCTGCGTACTGCTCCTGCTTCTCCGCCAGCAGAGCGGCGTACTGCTTGGAGAGCTGGGCAACCTTCGGAATGGGCTTCCCGTCCAGCGCGTCAAAGGCTTTCTTCGCCGCCTCATGCTGGGCGATCTCCGCCCCATGCTCGGCAAGAAATTCCTTCTTGTGGCGGGACTTCTTATAAGCGGCGTAGACCTCCCGCGTCTTGGAATAATTGATGATATGGGTTTTTAGCTGGGCAACCTCGGCCATGCGGCACTCCAACTGCTTGATATGGCGGGAAACCTCGTCAAAGCGATCACCGGCCTGCTCCGCCCGTGCCGTCAATTCGTCATAGTCAGTCAGATCGTTCTCAATCAGGAAATTGAGCGTTTTTGCCGCCTCCTTCAGATTGAAAATCTTCGCCCACCGTTCATAGCCAGCACCCTTGCCAGCGGCCATCTTCGCTTGAATATCAATAAGCATATTGACTTTCCGGCCAGCATGGGGAACGGCCTTTCTCGCCGCAGAGGAACGCCCGCCCCGGTGGATACTGCGCTCCCGCAGGGCCTCCTTGGTATAGTCGGCTCCCAGCTTGTCAGAACGTGTGAAGCGGTCCCAGCCGGGGGCGCGGAAGGACAGCTTTTTCCCTTCTCTGATTTCATAACCTTCGGCCCGCATTTTTGCCAGAAAATTCTCGTAGCCCTGACAGTCGGGGAGTACCCGGTCAATGGTCTGACGCAGCTGCTCCTTATGGCTGGTTCCGTATTTTTCCGCCGCCATTTCTTTCTGCTTTTTGGCGCTGGGCTTCGGGTTCTCGATCACAGAGAGGCCGTGCGCCCTGCACAGCTCGTCATTGAGCCGCCGCAGAATAAAAGCGGAGTTCTTGACATTCTGAAATTTAGCATCGCAATTGAGGTTGGTGCTGTTAAACTCTATGTGTGTATGGATATGGGCCTTGTCCACATGGGTAGAAACTACAAATTGGTGCTGGCCCCTAGTAAACTTCATCGCCAGCTCATAGCCGAGCCGGTTGGCATCCTCCGGGCTGATTTCCCCTGGCTTGAAAGACTGGATAATACGGTACATGATAATATCATGTTCAGGAGACTGTTTCCGCCCGGTGATCTGGTGGTAGAGTTGTTTACTGATCTCAAATTCTTCTGCGGCGGTTTCCGGCGAACACATATAGAAGGACACCAACTCGCCATCATTGGTTTTCTCTGCTTTCTGGTCGTAGTCGTGCCGGTCCGCCATGGACTGCTGCCGGGTGCGGTTTCGCATGATTTTCCGGGGGAATATGTTGGAGATTGCTATGAATTGGCCTCCTTCCTAAGCGCAATCCCTTATCGCTCACACCTGTTATTGCCTTGTGCTTCTGTCGTGTTATAAACACCATAAATTATAAAGCACAGGCCATGTTGTTGTCAACACCGCCATTACATAAACTAATGGTGAAAGGTGGTGCTGATGTGCGAGAGAAAAAGGACCTCAATGTGAGAATTGGCAACCAAATCCGAATTGCAAGAGAATCTGCGGGCCTAACACAAGACAGATTTGCAGAACTCGTCTCCCTTGCAACAAAAAATGTTTCAGATATAGAACGGGGAGTAGTTGGTATTTCTATCGGGACATTGATACGTATTTGTGAAACGCTCTCTATTTCCAGCGATTCTATCCTTTTTGAAGAAGGAACCGGGAATGATGCCCATAGCATATCTGAGCGCCTGAGCAATCTTCCACCGGAACAGTTTGAAATTGCGTGTAATATTATCAACAAACTGTTTGAGGCGTTTGCTTCATCAGGTAAATAATTTACCGGTCCCCCTCCCGCTGGTACTGCTTCTGCCACTCCGTCTTTACCTGACAGAGAAATTCGTTGTAGTCCTTCCCGTGTCCGGTGGGCGGCGGGTTATGGTGGACCAGTTTCACCCGCTGAGAAAGGTCCGGGTCCTCCTGGATGGCCTGTTCCAGCCGTTCCATGCCAACCAGCCCCGCCTTATCATTGTCCAGGCACAAGCTGACCTGGGTAACGTGGGGATGATCGCGGAGGAATTGAATCATGGCGCGGGGCGCGGTCCCTCCGAGGGAGAGGTAATGACTGTCCCGCCATTCGCCCCCGGACAGCTTCACCAGCGAGGCCAGGGATAGCACGTCAATGGGGCTTTCCGCCACCGCCAGCCGGGGACATTCCGGGTCAGCGGCCAGCAGGGAAAAATTGTACCGTTTATCGCTGCCCTCCACATCTACCCGAAAGTTGTCCCGCGTCCCCCGGAGGCAGGCGAACTGGGCGCGGCCCGTTGGGTCCTTCCCGACAAAAACGCAGTTCTGATATTTCCGGCTCTCATAGAGCGTACCGGCCTGAATACACGCTTGCAGCAGTTCCGGGTGGATACCCCTTTTCTGCAAATAGGAAAGCATGGCGGCGGGGAAGCGGCTGGCCTCCGGGAGCTGAAAGGGCTTTGGAGGTTTTGGCTTTGGCCGCTCCTGGGGCGGCGGGGCACGATAGCCGCACAGAGCCTCCACCGCCCCAACAAAGTCCATCCCCCGGACCTTTATCAGATAGTCCAGCGCCGTCCGGCCCCCAATGCCCCGGCTGTTCCAGCACCATTTTCCGTTGGAGATTTTCAAGCTGTCATGGGTCCGGGTGCAGTATTCGTGGGGGCCGCACCGTTTCAGCTCATGGGGTTCGTAGGTTTCCAGGTATGAAAGCAGGTCCCACTCCTTTGCTTTTTCAATCTGTTCTTTAGAAACGCCCGCTATAAAATCACCCCCAATACGAAAACAGAGGCGGCGGGAACATCCGAAAATGCTCCCGCCGCCACCATAGTCACAGCGTTTCAAATTTCTTCAGCAGTTCGCTGATACCCTGCCAGACCTCCGTATAACCCTGGCGCAGATCTTCTACATCCTGGGCGTAGAGGTTGTGTGTGCTGTTGCAGCGGCGGGCGATCTGGTTCACGTTGCTGGAAATGGAGCGCAGGAGCTTCACCAGCTCCACTACGCTGGACATATCCAACTGGACCACATACCCGTCCACCGCCATTTTCCGCAGATACGCCCGCAGATTTATGGTCCCCAGGAGGGCCATTTTCCGGTCAATCACCTCCTTTTCCTCCGGGGACACCTTTGTGTAAAGGCCCACCGTCCGGCCCTCGTACTTTCTCACAGTGCCGCCTCCCTTCGCTGATCTCTTTCCGCGCCAGCAGCCACCGGTGCGGGTGGAACGTAGGAGCGTAGCGCCGCCCGGATGGACGGCTTATCACCGCTCAATACGGTAAGCGCGGGCGGCTCTGGCGCGGGGGTCTCGCCGTCCCCTAAATCCGCTTCATCCTCGCCGTCCTGAGATTGTTCCTCCGACTTGTGGTCAGCCTTCTCCAATTCCAGGTTAAGCTGGAGCAGACGAGCCGATTTCTGCTGTAATTCATCTTCCTTGGGGAAGGGCCGTTCAGATTCTTCCCTGGCGTTCACCAACTCCTTTTCCAACGTCACCAGCCGCGCCTCATGCCCCTTGATTTTTTCAGCCATACCTTCCAGAGCGTTGTTGATACGGGTAACATTGCCCACCGGATCATCGGCCAGCTCCGCCGTATAGGTCAAATTCTGTTTCATGGTGATCTTGAACTTGGACCCATCACAATGAAGCTGCATGGGAAAGCCCCGGTATTCGCCCAGGTCGAGGGGCTTCTCCGGGTCGGGCATGAGCAGGCACGCCTTGATAATGGCCACGCCCGCGTCCTTCCGCTCCGTGAAGGTCTGTCCCATGACGGTCATGGTAAACGCATCGTCCTTGACCGGATTGGCCTGCACAATGGGTAAATCTTTCCCCAGCGCCTCAATAAACAGCTTTGTCTCCGCAATTTTATTCGGATAATATTTCAGCGCCTTATCCTGCATTTCATACTGCTGGGATGTATGGTTGGCTTTGAGCATTTTCAGCTTTGCCACCTGCACATCCAGCTCCATTTTCTCCCGGATACGGTCATCCCCGGTAGCCAGGGCCTTGACCTCGGCGTAGGAGAGGGCGGTAGCGTCCACGTCCTCAATGGACCGGGCAGGGGATTTCCCGGTCATGACCTGCCCGATAAATTTCTGCTTACTTTCCACCAGACCCCAGTTGTATGCGTCAAAGGTTCCTTTGGTAACGTACTTGAACATTTTAACCGTCTTATTCATGTTGCCCTGGCGCAGAGAACGGCCCGCCCTCTGCTCCAAATCAGCCGGACGCCATGGGCAGTCAAGGTCATGGGAGGCCACGATCCGGTCCTGGACGTTAGTGCCAGCGCCCATCTTCTGCGTACTGCCGATGAGGACGCGCACCTGCCCCCGGCGCACCTTGGCGAACAGCTCCGCCTTTTGCGCTTCGGTGTTGGCATCGTGGATAAAGGCGATTTCCTCCTGGGGGATGCCCTGGGCGATCAGCTTCGCTTTTATATCGTCATAGACGTTAAATTTGCCGTCCCCCTTGGGCGTGGACAGGTCGCAGAACACTAATTGGGTCCCCCGAATGTCCATGCTGTTCCGCCACTCGGTGAGAACATTCTTGACGCAGGCGTTGACCTTGCTGTCTGGGTCATCCGGCAAGAGGGGGTTCTGTAAACGCTGATCCAGAGCCAGCTTGCGCCCGTCAGACGTGATCCGCAGCATATTGTCCACGGACGGGTCCACCAGCCTGTTACGCACAGCGTCCGCCCGGTCAGCCAGCTCCGCCACCATCTCCTGCTGAAACTTGCTGGGTTCGGTGGTGACAGTGATGGGGACAGCCTCCGGGGTTGGCAGTTTCAACATATCCGCCGTCTGAATATCAGCAGCCTCCTTCCAAATGCTGATAAGCTCCGGGAGATTGTAGAATTTGGCGAACCGGGTCTTGGACCGGAATCCGGTTCCCTCCGGTTTCAGCTCCATAGCCGTCACCTTCTCACCAAAGTCCGCCGCCCAGGAATCAAAGTGACGGTGGCCGTTCCGTTCCAGCGTGTCAAATTGGAGGTAGCGCATCATGGTATACAACTCTACCATACTGTTGGAGATCGGGGTCCCCGTGGCGAAAGTAATACCACGCCCGCCGGTGATCTCGTCCATGTAACGGCATTTGCCGTACATATCGCTGGATTTCTGCGCGTCCGTCTGAGCGATGCCCGCCACACGGCTCATTTTTGTGTGTAAAAAGAGGTTCTTAAAGCTGTGCGCCTCGTCTACAAACAGCCGGTCAACGCCTAATTCCTCAAACGTGACCACGCTGTCCTTTTTCTCTTTTGCCGCCAGCTTTTCCAGCTTGGCCTCCAATTTTTTCTTGGTTTTCTCCATCTGCTTGACGGTAAAGTTGTCTCCATCCTCCTCCTTTGCTTCACGGATGGCAGTAACAATTTCGTCAATCTGGTCCTCAATCACAGCCTTCTGCCGCTCCGGGGAGAGGGGAATCTTCTCAAACTGGCTGTGACCGATGATAACCGCGTCATAATCGCCGGTGGCGATACGGGCGCAGAACTTCTTGCGGCGGGCGGGTTCAAAGTCCTTCTTGGTAGCAACCAGCACCTTCGCGCCGGGATAAAGGCGCAAAAAATCGCCGCCCCACTGTTCCGTCAGGTGGTTAGGGACGACGAATAGGGATTTCTGGCACAGGCCCAGGCGCTTGCTCTCCATAGCGGCGGCGATCATTTCAAAGGTCTTGCCCGCGCCGACACAGTGAGCCAGCAGTGTGTTCTTTCCATAGAGGATATGGGCCACGGCGTTTTGCTGGTGGGGCCGCAGGGAGATTTCCGGGTTCATGCCCGCGAAGCGGATATGGGAACCGTCATACTCGCGGGGCCGGATGGCGTTGAATACGGAATTGTACTTCCTGCACAGAGCCTCCCGGCGCTCCGGGTCTTTGAAAATCCATTCCTTAAACGCTTCACAGATCGCCTCCTGCTTCTGCTGGGCAATTGCGGTCTGCTTCTCGTTGAGGACGCGGACCTCCTTTCCGTCCTCCCATTTTTTATCAAATATCCGCACATCCCGCTGGTTCAGCGTGGCCTCGAAGATTTCATAGGCGTTGATGCGCTTGGTGCCGTAGGTGGTATAGGCACGGACGTTATCCGCGCTGTCCTCGCTCTTGCCCTGCACCCGCCATTCGCCGGACGTATCGGAATAATCAAGGCGGATTTTCTTCTCCCGCAGGCGCTCCGGCGTTTGCAGCAACTCAAATATAAACTGTTGGTAATACTCCGGGGAAACCCAGGACGCGCCAATGCGGACGCTGATCTCCGAAGCGGTCAGGTCCTTGGGCTGTACCTGTTCCAGCTTCTCCACATTGATAGCAAACTGCGGGTTATCTTCTGCGGCGGCGCGGGCCTGGGCCAGCTTCACCCGGACGTTGCCGGAAAGGTATTCGTCCGCCGCCTGCCAGCCCTTCGACCAGTTTTCGCCGTCCTCGGCAAAATCAAAGGGGCCGGTGGCGGGGTCCTTGAAGATAATGCCCTTCAAATCCTCCACGATCTGCGGAATTTTCTCAGGTCCGCCCATCAGCCCCGCCATATACTCCAGGTCCACGCGGGCCTTTTCGCCAATGGATACCGCCAGGGCCTCTACCGCCGTGTCCACGCTGGTGACGGCCTGCCGGTTCTGGATGGTCCGCTTGGTGAACATATCCGCCTTGCGCTCCAAATTCCCTTCATCGTCCAGCACTTCCAGGGAACACAGAAGCGGGTAGGAAGAATCCTGTTCAAAGGCCCTCCTGTTGCCCAGGCTGTTCAACAGACCATGTTTTTTCGTGCAAGCGTCATAAAGGCGGTTGAGCTTGGTCTGCTCCGCCTTGATTACATCGTCCCCGGCGTTTTCCAACTGCAAATCAATGAGCTTCCGGGCGCAGTCCCGAATGGCGATCATGCCCATGGCCCGCTCCGTGGGGGTCTTGCCCAGGTCCACGGGCTTCATGCGGGAATTTTCGCGGAAATACAGCTTGCCATCGAATAGAGCATAGCTGAAATTGCGTACAGAGGGGTCGGCGGGAATGGATTCAATCTCTTTGCCGTCCTCCTGTTCCGGCTCAATTTCCAGCAGCTCCCGGTTGGGCGGGGCAAGGTTCTGAATGGCCCCGGCAAGCTGCTGGGAGAGGTCCGCTCCGTCAATGGGCGCGACGGTATAGTCCTGCCTGCCGTACTGCGTACTCTCAGACGTGGGCTGTCCCAGCACCATATCCGGGTGTTCCAGAAAATAGCTGTTGATCTTGAAGCCATCTTCATTTTCTCCCACCTGCACCCATCCTGGCTGCTCAATGGCGGGGCGGTCCCGCTTTTGCAGGAAAATAATGTCGGACACCACTTCGGTCCCGGCATTGGCCTTGAAAGCGTTGTTGGGAAGCCGGATTGCCCCCAGCAGGTCGGCCCGCTCCGCCAGATACTTCCGCACAGTGGAATCCTTGGAATCCATGGTGTAGCGGCTGGTGACAAAGGCTACGACGCCGCCCGGACGCACCTGGTCCAGTGCCTTGGCAAAGAAATAATTGTGAATGTTGAAACCCAGCTTGTTATAGGCCGGGTCGTTGACGTGGTACTGACCAAAGGGCACGTTGCCCATGACCAGATCATAGAAGTCCTTCCGGTCCGTTGTTTCAAAACCGGCGAGGGTAATGTCCGCTTTCTGGTAGAGCTGCTTGGCAATGCGCCCAGTGAGATCGTCCAGCTCCACACCGTAGAGCTTCGCCGCCCCCAGCTTTTCCGGCAGGAGGCCGAAGAAGTTGCCAATGCCCATAGACGGTTCCAGCAAGGTCCCCGGCTGGAAATTCATATTTTCCACCGCCTGATACATGGCCTTGATAACGGTAGGGCTGGTATAGTGGGCGTTGAGGACCGTACTGCGGGCGGAATCGTATTCCTCCTGGGTCAGTAGCTCCTTCAGCTCGGCATACTCCTTGACCCACTTGGGATCATTTTCATCAAACGCCCCGGCAATGCCGCCCCAGCCCACATAGCGGGATAGGGTTTCCTGTTCCTCCGGCGTGGCAAGACGGCCCTCCGCCTCAATCTGTTTCAAGGTACGGATAGCCGCCACATTGTACTGATATTTCGTTTTTTCGCCGCCCACGCCCAGGTTATCATTGGTGATCTGGAAATTATGACGTTCCCGGCGCGGTTGGCGGGAAGCTGGCGGAGGGGGCGGAACCACCTGCCCGCCGTCAATCTCCACCTGTTCCGACTCCGGTTCGGGGGAAGGCGGGGAATCATCCGCGCCAAGGATGGCGGTGCGGGCTTTGGCAACAAGGTCCCGCACCGCCTGGATGGACCGCTGGAGATAGGAATAGGCCGTATCCAGAATTTTCAGGCGGACAATATCATGTTCCACATCTACACTGTGGATTTTGACACGCTGTCCGTCCACAGTCAGCTCCGTGCCCACGGGGATTTCATCAGCGGCCTCCAGCCGTTGACGGTGTGCCGCCACCTCCGCAATGGTGTATTCCTCTCTGCGCTGGGCTTCCTCTATAAATTCACGGACAAAGGGAATCGGCTCTGAGCGGAAAATAGGAAACCAGCCCTTCATATCCAAGTCCAGCAGGCTGACGGTCCCCGCCTGGAAGTCCACGCTGTCGATCTTCATGCGCCGCCCGTCCATGGTCAGTTCCATGCCCAGGGGGATGAACTCCGCCGCGCTCCGCTCCTTGATGATCTCATAGGGCGCGTCCGGGCCGCGTTCAGGGTCAGGCCGTGCCATGACCACGCTATGCCCATGCTCCAGCAGGTCCGTCAATGCGGACTGCCAGCCCAGGGAGGTCCCGGTAACAAAGGTGCTGCCCAGGCCGGGAATGTCCCGCGTCAGCAAGTCCTTCCCCATGGCGGGGGCCGCTGCTTCGGCGTCCTTCCCGTAGAACAGCATATAGTCCCCCACCTGAACGCCGACGAGCTTGTCCGGGTATCGGGCTTTCAGGTCCAGATATTCGTCAACATTGGGGGTAAGATCAGGTTCAGCGGGGGCGGCGTCGGCCCTTTCCACCTGCTCCAGCATACCCGCCCCGGTGGGGTCCGGCACAGTCTCCGGTGTTGGGGGTATCTCTGTACCGGCCTCCCCCTGTTCTGGTTCCGAATGGTCCACGGCGGGAACCTTCCGCGCCCACTCCGGGCAATCAGGAGAATCGGCATACCGTTCCGGCGCAAGGCGCGGGTCCATAATCACATCCTGATAGCTGCGCTCCATGAGGTCCTCTACTAGCCACTCCCGGAACATGGGGAGAGAGTGGAACGCGGCGAGAATGTCGGGATAGCCCCTCGCCGCCTCTATAAGATCGGGCATTTCAGCGTTCAGGGCGTCCGCCGCTTCATCGTAATCCAGATCACGGTCGTATAAGAAGTTAAAATGGCTACTATTCCAAACTGTCCGGTCCAGAATGGTCAATGCTTTCTCATAGAGCGTGACCGGAGTGACCACCCAATCTGCCGAAGGTTCCGTGGGGACTGTCTGGCCGGAGGTGCGGTGAATATTCGCCAGATAATTCTCTGCGCTGCCCTGCTCCACGAATTGCAGTATATGGTTTCCTTCCTTGTAGAAGCGTTCCAGCGCATTGTCATAAATGACAAAAGGACCGTCCCCCCACAGCCGGGAAACTTCAAACCGCTCCGGGGAATCCATTGAAACGGGCGCTTTTGCAGCCTGCTCCGGCTGGGACAGCGCGGGGTAAGTTTCACCGATGATTTCTTGGTGCAGTTGGTTGTGGAAAGCGGTATTATCATAATACTGCTTTAACAGCGGCGTCTCATTGATAGACAGCACCGCCCGCTTGATGGCCTCGTTGCCCTCCAGACGGGCAAGGTCCTGGTCAGAATTGGCGCAAGCGTTTCGATATGCTGTATCCGCCAGCACCAGATTCTTGACCATAGGCGCATAATGCTCATAAATCTGCCTGATGGTAGGATTATCGCCTAAACCGCCATTTTCCACCGCCTTGCCGTCCTGGTCAAAGGTCAGGCGCACGTCCTCGCCGCCCCGGACCACAACGGCCTCCCGCTTGTGGTAGCCCTGCTGACTGATGTTTTTCAACCACTGTTGGGCAAAGGTGTTCAAATCCCGGTGCAGCTTGGGAATCCACTTGCCGGGTTCCGGGTAGACCTCCTGATAAATCTGAATAGAGCCGTCCTGCCGGAAGGTCAGCGGTTCCAGGGTCCCCTTCTCCCGGTCCACCCGGAAGGTCATTTCCGGGTCGCGCATGAGATCGCCATTCTGCGTATAGGTATGGCTGACGGCGATCACGTCCGTGTCAATCCATTCCAGGTGGAGGGGCATCATAGCCCCGCCGTCCTCGCCTGCCTCCATGCGCAGATAGCGGTACTCACCGCTGGCGATTTCCGGGAACAGCTTCACAAAATTGCGGTAATTCAGCTCCACCTTGGTCCGTCCGGGCTTTTGGGATTTTTCAGAGGGATACGATGCCGCCACCGCTTTCGCCAGTTCCGCCCTCAGTTTGGCGATCAGATTTTCAACCGCGTCCCGGTCCGCCGCTGGGAAGCTGAATGTAACTTCGCCGTTCTCATGGTTAAACTGCGCGGCACTGATTTCATTGGTCTGCATGAGCCTTGCCAGAAGCGGCGCTTCCTCCGCAGTTACCGTGGCCTGATAGTTGCGCTCGGTGACAGTAGTTTGCCATCCCTGTTCGCCGCTGTCCTGAATGGCCTGTTCCTGCCGGGAAAGCAAGGTGCTGGGCTGGCGCTCCCCGGTCTGCGCCTCAACGGGCGCAAGGGTCACAGAATGAAATTCCCGCAGCTTTTCAACGTACTGCTCTACCGCGTGGACGGGAACGCCGCACATCTCCACACGCCCAACGCCAGCTATGGGCCGGGTAGTCAGGCTGAGGTCCAGCAGGGCAGAGGCGGTTTTGGCATCCTCACCGAACATCTCAAAGAAATCGCCCACTTGAAACAGCACGATATTGTGGGGATTTGCCTCTTTGATCTCCTTGTAGCCGTCCCACCACGGAGAGCGGGAGGTTTCCTCATGCTCTGCCGCCTGGGGAGGGGCAGAGGGTTCCGGTTCCAGCGGAGCGGACGCTGCCGGGGAGAACAGGCTGAATTGGCCGCTCTGGTCCTCCTGGGCCGTTGGCCGTTTCTTATTTGCCAGGGCGCGGGCCGCAGCCGCCAGCCGGTCGCTGGAAGCGGGCGGGGCTTCGGAAGGTGTGCGTTGGGGCGTGGGGGCCGCGCGCTGGGCCTCCTTTGCCGCCTGTTTCGCCTGACGCTCCGTTTGCAAAACAACTTCCGGCAGAGGTTCATACAGAGAATATTCACCCCGCGTAAATGTCTCCATATCCCGCAGGACGGGGATCATCCGCCGGTACTCCGGGCTGTCCGGGGAAACAGCAGCCATAATGGTGAACATTTCGCCGTACAGTTTAGAGTGTTTCTTGGAATCATCAGATTCCAGAATGGCCCGGATTTTCTTCACGGCGGCGTCCATATCATTGCCGGGGGGATTGGTCCGGTTGGGGTCCATGCTGTAAAAATGATAAATCCGCCGGGCAAGGGTTACTTTCTCATAGGCCGGAAGATACGCCTTTTCCTGATCGTTGAGGTACTGCCCGCTGTCAATCAAGGCTCGGACACGCTTCTGCACCTGGTTCCAGTTCAGCGTGACCGTATCATAGCCCTTATAGCCGGATTCCTCATCCGAACGGGTGAAACGGATTCCCTTGGTGCCATAGTTCTCGTCATAGCCGGTATAGCAGCGTCCACCTTCGCCATAGCTGCTTTTCAGAAAATCAGCGCACTCTTTGGCGTTGTGGCCCTGGACAAAATAGGAGTATATTTGCAGCTTGCTCTCGGCAATGCTGGGGCCTCCGGTCAGCAGGCGGGTGATCTCGTCCTCCGTGATGAAGCTGGCCTTTGCCGGAGTAAAGCCCTCTGCTCCTTGGAATTGTTCTCTGAACGTAAACAGAAGGTGGAGGTCATTTGCCAATTTTTGCGGGTCATGTATCTGCCTGAATCGCAAAAGGTCTGGCTCGGATTCATATACGTCCACAAATACGTCCATTTGGCGTTTAATGTCGCTCCAGTAGGCTGGAATTCTCAGCAGGCGGGCAATCTCCTTTGTATCTTCCGGGAAGCCTTTTTGCATAAAATGACTAGAAATCGTGGACAGAAGGTGAAATTCCTTTGCTCTGTCGCTGAAATCCTGCCGCAGATACCACAGCTTTTCCGCCAGCTCCCGCACTTCGTTATCAGGAGCGGCGTCAACTTTATCCTGCGTAGCAAATGTTCCATCCCGCAGGAGGTTGGAGGTCATAGCGGCGGCGTTCACCCAGGATATAAGCGTGCTGCCAGGGCCAAATGCGGACCGTCCCGGCGCGATGCGGAAGCCCTCGCTGTTAAACCACAGAGAATATTCCTGTCCGTCAATGGTAACGCCCTTGCCGCCCTCGCCAAACTCTTTTGCCATAAACGAGGCGGCAGCGGAACCGGTGGGACCCTTCTGGAAGAAGGCCACAATATGCTCGATGCTGTGCCGCCCATTGCCGCCGCTGGTGAGGGCGCGGCCAATGACCGCAGGCGGCACAAGACCGGCAGGGAGGGATGTCTGCTGCTGGGCCGTCTGGCGATCCTCCGCCTGGGCCTGGGCGATATTCTCAATCTGTTCTTCCACCGTGGGGAACAGGGAGAACAGGGAGAGGTCCGGCGACCCAGGGACAGGCGGTTCCTCCGCAGACGCAGAAGCGGCGGGCTGTTCGCCCGCCGCCGGTTCACCCTCTGGATTTACTTGTAGACGATCTCCGTCAGAACCACTTCCTCCGCCTGGGCCGTGAAGCTGTTCACCGCCTGGACCCAGCCCATCTGATCGCGGGCCTTCATCGCTTCGTCCACTCCGTTCTGCTTCTTCAACTCGGCCACCATCCGGTCCACCTGCTCCCGCGCCTGCCGGTCGATCTCCCGCAGGTGGGGGTACAGCCGCCCCGTCAGCAGCATGGAGGTGTACGTCCCTGGGTGTCGTTCTTCCAGAAACGTCTCCCGCAGCATTCCGTACTTGCCCAGGGGCATTTCCTCCAATTCCTCCGCTCCGTCCAGTGTCAGGTCGGGAATCAGGTAATCGCCCGCCTGTTTGTAGGTCAGCTCCTTCGTCATGATTGACGCTCCTTTCTTCACTTTCACGCTTTACAGTGTTAAATTCTTCCTTGACCTTAGTATAGTCCATCACGGGCGATTTTGCAAGAGGTTTTTCAATATTTTTTTCTTTATTTTTCGCCTGTTCCCGGTCATAGGTTTTGACGGCGCGGCCAATTTCGTTGAGAAGGTCCATGGAAACCTGGCTGGCAGCGCGGCCCAGATGGTGCAGGACGGCGGGTGTGGAGAACTCGGTAATGCCCGCAAGGTCCTCGTCCTCCAAATACTCGCTGGGGTCCAGGCCGCAGCGGGTCAGGATGGTAAACTGGACGCTGGCGGTCAGGAGGTTTTTATAGCGTACCTCCAGATTGAGATCGTCCAGTTCTTCCAAAAGGCTGTCCCGCACATCATAGCGCAGGTCCTCCAGCGGGTCCCGGTAGACCTCGCTTACGGCGCGCTTGGCCTGTTCCATGATCTGCCAGCCGATGTCCGTTTCCTCGCTGGGGCCGTACTGCCGCTCCAACGCCTCTGCCACTGCACCGGATTTCTCCGCCGTCATTTCCCACAGATACGGCTCACGCGCCCCACGGACGGGGCGGGTGTCAGCTACGTCAAAGACATATTCCAGATGAGACTTGCCCCGCTTGTCCTTCCGAATCAGGGCAATGCCCTTGGAGCGGGGTTTCACCCACCGCCGCATGGTGTCGTTCCACAGCTCCATGCTGGCGCAGGCGGTGGCATCCGGGCGCTGGGCATAGATCAAAAGCTGTTCATCAAAGCGGTATTTATAAAGGCGGCTGGCGGTAGTTAAATACTGCTTCCAGCCGTCCACATCCCGCGTGACGGTTTGGGCGGTGTGGCTTGCCAGCTCGGATACAAATTGTAGTTTGCTTGCCATGAAAACCTCCTTATTTCAGAATAGAAAAGCCCGGAGGGGAACAGCGGTCAGACTGTTCCCCTCCGGGCCTTATAAATTGTGTGGTCAGGCTTTTTCGCCTTTTCCTGTGAGAATCCCCAAATACTTGACCATCAGGGGAATATATGTGAGGGTAAACACCACCGAAGCGGCAATCCGCACACCCTTCTTGCACTTCTCCGTTATTTGCAGACCCACCAGCAGACCGATGGAAAACAGACAGAACTTGACAATAGCCAAATCCTTCCAGTCACTCCGCCTGATAAATTCGTCCGCGCTGGCAAATATTCGCTTCATAGTGGTTCCTCCCTTCGATACGATGCGGTTACTTCCTACGAAACAATTATAACCTGCCAAGCGCGGCCCTGTCAATGATTGTTAGGAATCAGGGGGGTCTGCTTGTTCTGGTTCATCCTGTCCAGCACAGCCCTCTGCGCTGGAGAGAGGACACGGGGCAGCGTCACCTTCAGCCACTTCTTCGGCAGTTCAAACGTCAGCCCGCCCCAGGCGTTAGCGGCGGTCTGGCGCACCTGCTCCGGGTGGGACTGGCACAGCTCCAAAAGCTGATGCTTCAAAGCCTCGTTGTGGGTGTAGATACTGGCTGTGCGCTCCGCCTCGTTGAAATTGATAACCGTCTCCTTCTCGATGTTGGTCAGCCGCATGGCGTCACCTCTCCGGGTCCCGGCTGGGGGGAGCGGCCCCGCCCTGGGACTTCCCGGCTTCCTCCTGGCACTGGCGCAGATTATCCAGGACAGAGGGCGGCTTGGGGGCTTCATTGTTGATGATGCTGTCAATCTGGTTGTAGTTGCCCTCCACGCTCATTTCAGCCGCCGCCAAATGGTTCGGCTTCACCTCCTGGGGGACCTTTACTTCATATGCGGGCTTGAATTGCTCCACCTCCCTGTAAAGCGCCTGACGGCGCGCGTCATTGATAAGCCCTAACTGCTGGGCCATATCCAGGGAACCAATATAGGTCCAATACCATGCCAACTGAGCTTCGGGGCGGGCGTTTTCCTTGGTAATCTCGCGGATCGCCTCACTTTTCAGCCCCGCAATAACCTGTTCTACATCACGCATAGGCTCAACCCCCGCTGTTCTCGGCAATCGCCAGCAGATCGCCGTACACGGCGTTGATGGTGGAGATCACGGCGCAGACGGCATCGTCCACCGCCGTCAGCACTTCCTCACTCTCGGAGCCAGCCAGCTCCAGCAGGGCCTCCACCGTCTCCGGGGACAGACCCAGCTTGACGGCCAGATCATCCGCATTGGGGACGCCGCCGTCCGCTTCCAGGAACCAGTCGTAGGGCATACCGAAGTAGTGGGTGATCTCCCGGAGCTGGTAGGCGTTGGGGGTGCTGATACCGTTGAGCCAGCGGTTGACCGTGGGCACGGACACGCCCAGGTGACGGGCCAGCTCCCCGCGCTCCACACCGCTGGCAGACAGCAGCCCTCTCAAACGGCGGTCAAAAATATTGTTGTTATGATTCATATTCATTTCCCTTCCTTTCTCGTAGATTTGTTGTCAAATTCCAGCTTGAAGCGGACAAATTTGCCGCCATCATCATCCAGGACCACCGTGGCGTCATAGAAAACGCCCTTCTTCTCGGAAAACAGGCCGGTGACAGCCGCGCGCCCGGTTTTCAAGAGAGAAGCGGCGATTTTCTTAGTCAGCTCCTTGCGCTTACTGGTAAAGAAGCGGTCATTCTTCCACAGAGCAAAGCCGCAGGAGGGGGTATCGTGGTAGCCCTCGCAGTAGAAGCTCTTTTTACCCTCCACCACGTTTTTGCCGCAACGGGGGCATTTGCCGATCCTTGCCCGCCCAGAATCGGAGAGGGCGGTGGATTCCAGCTTCACGTTCCGGTAGGACCGGACCAGATTGGTGAGCATGGCGGTGATCCTGGCCATGAATTCCTCCGGGGACAGCTCGCCCCGCTCCACAGCACCCAGCCGGTCCTCCCACTCCGCTGTCAGTTTAGCGGATTTGAGCTGGTCGGGCATGGCCCAGGACAGCGCCAGTCCCTTCTCCGTGGGAAGAAGCTGCTTTTTCTTCCGCTCCACAAAGCCGGATTTCACCAGCTTTTCAATGATAGCCGCACGGGTGGCGGGTGTACCCAGGCCGGTCCGTTCCACGGATTCCAAGGCAGCAAAGTCCTCTGCGCTGGCGTGTTCCATGGCGGAGAGCAGAGTGTCCTCGGTGAATCGTGCCGGGGGAGATGTAGTGCCCTGCTTCAACAGAGCGTCCGCACCCTCCAACCGCTGACCATCGGACAGCACCGGGAGAGATGGGGCCGGTTCCTCGGCTTTCTTCTTCAACGTGGAAAGAAACGCCTTTTCGGTCCCCTTCCAGCCCGCCGCCGCCACTGTGCGGCCCTTGGTCATAAAAGAAGCGCCGCCACAGTCCAACGTGACGGCAGTCTCCGCATAGGTATGGGGTTCGCCCACGGCGCACAGCAGCCGGACGGCAATCATGTAGAGGATGTTCCGCTCCCCGGTGGGCAGGGCGGCAAGGTCAGCACCGGCGATCTCCGCCGTGGGAATGACGGCGTGGTGGTCGGTCACTTTGCTGCTGTCTACCACCTGGGCAGCGTGTACCGGGAGGGGCTGGCCCGCCATGAAAGACAGCGCACCGGCCACGGTGGCGCAGAGAGCGGGCAGGCCCTCCGCCATATCCTCGGTCAGATAGCGGCTGTCCGTCCGGGGATAGGTTGCCAGCCGCTTTTCGTAGAGGGATTGGAGGTAGTCAAGGGTCTGCTGGGCGGTGTAGTCAAAAAGGCGGTTGGCCTCCCGCTGAAGGGTGGTCAGGTCGTAGAGCTTCGGTGGCCGCTCAGTCTTGTCCTTCCTGGTGACGGACTGGACCACGGCGGTCTTGCCCAGGCAGGCGGAGCGCAGCTTTTCCGCGTCCGTCTTGGAATTGAATTTGCCGCTGGAGGCCCGGATGCCCTGTGCGTCCAGCTCCACGGTGTAAAATTTTTCCTTCTTGAAATGCTCAATCGCCGCTTCCCGTTCCGCTAGCAGCGTGAGTGTGGGGGTCAGCACCCGGCCCACGTTCAGCGTCTTACCTTTATATAATGTAGTAAAAAGGCGAGTGCCGTTGATACCGATGAGCCAATCCGCCTTGGCGCGGCAGAGGGCGGCGGCGTAGAGGTTGTTGTACTTCTGACCGTCCACCAGATTGTCAAAGCCCTTGCGGATAGCGGATTCCTCCATAGAGGAAATCCACAGCCGCTTGACAGGTTTTGTGCATTGGCAGAGGTCATAGGTCAGCCGGAAAATCAGTTCTCCCTCCCGCCCCGCGTCGGTGGCACAGATCACCGTGTCCACATCATCCCGGCTCATAAGCTGGCGCAGGATGTTGAACTGCTTCCTGGTATCCGGCAGCACTTGGAACTGCCACGGCTGGGGGATGATGGGGAGATCGTCATAGGCCCACTTGGAGTAGCGGGGGTCGTAGGCGTCAGCCGGGGCCAGTTCCACCAGATGCCCCACACACCAGCTTACCAGCCAGCCGTTACCCTCCACATAGCCGTCTTTCCGGCTCCTGGCCCCCAGCACCTTTGACAGAGACATTGCCACACTTGGTTTCTCAGCAATCACTAACTGCGTGTGAATCACTCCTTTTCATCAGTTTTCGGTAGCAAATCCCCAGACAGGGCGCGTCCCGGCGGTAGGGACAGCCGTGGCAGGGGTGAGTGGGCGGAAGGGCGGGAGGTCCGTGGACCTCCCGCCGCTCCGTGGGAACCTGCTGCATCATTTTCTCATAGGGGCTGTCGGTGAAACGGGTCATTCATCGTCCTCCGGTTCCTCGTAGCCGTAGCCCTCCGGGTAGTCCGGTTCCTCCGGTTCGTCACGGGGGACACGCCGGGGGGTGGGGTCCAGATCGTCCTCGTTGACGGTTTCCTCGTCCCCGCCTGTCAGCTCGTCAAAGTCCTCCGCGTCGTCCAGGTCGTGCTTGGGCTTCCAGATTTTCAGGTAGTACCCCGCGCCGCCAACGGCCAGGGCGGCGATTACCACTAAAATCATGGTACTGCTGCCGCCTTTCTCCGGTTTTTCCGGCTCCTGGTCGGTATCCGGGTCAACGGCGGGGACCTTGCCGGTGCAGTCTTTCAGCGAGAGGACGCAGACGGGGCAATCGGTGTTGACCTCGCCTGGGGCGCACTTGTCCTTGCAGACGCAGACCGGCTCAGGGTCAGGAACAGCGGACACGTTGCTGTCCTCCGGTTCCTTGTCCTTCTCCGCCAGAGCCAGAAGGTCGGATTCTGTGACAGCGTTGAGGAAATAGACATTCTCGCTCTCCCGCTGCTTGTCAATCACTAGATAAAAGGTGTTCTCGCTGGGAGTGGTGAAGGTGAAAAACTCCTTGCTGTCCTGGTCGGTCACATTGTCCACCACCGTGCCCTGGCCGTCCGGGGTCAGCGGCTTGGCCGTCTGCTCCGTGCCCGTGGTCACGCTGGCCGATCCAGAGGGCGGTGTAGTCGTGGAGGGGTCCGTCTTGGACGGCGTGGTGGTATTGGTGGCCGGGGGCTTCACCGGCGTAGTAGCTGCCGGAGGTGTAACCGTGGGCTTCTGGTCCTGGTTGGGCTGGCTGGTGGCCAGGGCGTTGTAGTTGGGGTTCTTCACCTGATATGTCCGCGAATAGTTCCCAGCCTTGTCCGCCGCCTGGACAGTGATCTGCTCAGAAGTCCCCAGGTCTTTCAGGGGCACATCCACCGCATTGCCGGTCAGGTTGGGATAGCACGTTCCATTTACGGTGATATGCGCCACGCCGGAGAGATCATCCGTAGCCTCCACCCGCAGCACATCCCCGCTGACACTGGCCCGCAGGGTGGGCGGGGTGGTGTCAAAGCACTCCATGTAGCGGGAGTTTTCGTAGACCTCCCCATCGTGGCCGGTGACGCGGACATAGATGGTGCAGTTGGCGGTAATGTCCACCGTGCCATAGTAGCGGCTGTCCCGCTGTTCCAGACTGGCGGTGATGTTTCTCCAACTGCCGCTCCGGTCAATGCGGACCTCTGCCGAAGCGAAGCCGCCGCCCGTCCCGTCCGTGACGCAGACCTTGGCGGCGGTGCTGGTGCTGGCCCAATCGGGGGGCAGCATGATTTCAATGGTAATGCCGGACGGCTCCACATCGGCGGCATGGGCCGCGCCCATCATGGAAAATGCCGCCCCCAGGCACAGAAATACACACAGCAGCAGAGCCGCCGTGCGCTGCAAGGGTTTTCTTTTTGTCATAGGCTCAAATCTCCTTTCCAGAATTGGTTGTGGACGGCGCATTTACCGCCCGGATCATATCCAGTACGGCCCGCAGGTCCTCCGGTGCGGAGATCATGCCGCGCACCGCCTGGATGATTTCAAGGTTTTCCTGCTCTGTGATCTGCCGCTCAATGTCCCGGACACGGGCCTGCCACTCGCTTGCCTTCTCTTTCGCCCGAACCAAGTCAGCTTTCAGGTTATCAAGTTTCGTCTCCTTCGGCTTACGCATGGCGAACACCTCCCATCCTGCCGGGGATGTAGTCGGCAAAGCTGGGGACCGTATGGAAAATTCTCTTGTTATTCACCCAGCGTTGGAGCTGGCGGGTAATGGGCGGGGCGCTGGGGCGGTCGTAGACCATCACATAGGGGTCATAGCCCATGTGCCGCAGGGTTTCCACCCGGTAGAGGTCCTGCTCATGGGTGCTGCCGTAGTTGGTCAGCACATAGACCTTCCGTTTGCGGAAATTCTTGATCGCGGTCAGCTCCAAAAAACGGCGGAAGTATGGGGTTAAGTCCATATCAGGGTTATCCCAGGCGAAATGCACCGTCTTGGTTCTCACCCGATTCAGCAGGGCCACGTTGTCCGGGGTGATGAGCCGAATGTCCAACCCCTGTGAGAAGTCCACATAGGCGCGGCTCTCCGCAAGCTGCAAAATCAGCTTTTCATGGTCGGGACAGGCCAGAAGGTTGGCGTCCAGCAGCTTGACCTCCTTCTGGCCGTTCCAAAACTCAGCGAGGTCGGCCACCTGGATGCTCCGCCGTCCCTCCTTGTCTGACACCAAACAAAATCCGCAGTTTCGCGGACAGCCCCGGCTGAGAAAGCCGTAGGCAATGCCAGAAAACTGCGGATAAATGCTGTAATCGGGATAGGTATGCTCCACCTCGTCCGGGAGGTTGGGACCGGGGCCGTAGCCTGTGCCGCCGCAGACCACCTCGCCAGCGTTGGTGACGGTGATCGTGTCCTGGGAGTAGGTATCGGTGAACACCCGGCTCTTGTAAACCCGGTCATACCGGCCCTCCGGCCTCCACCACTCCACATGATCGCCCCGCGCCTTATGGTAGGCGGAGAGCTTCATCAGGCACAGGTTCGGCCAGTTATGGGAATCAATATCGCATAAACCGATTCTCATATATCACGCTCCTTCAAAAAAGTTATAAAAATTAGGGCAAACGCCCCATTCCATAATAATGTTGCTGCCAATAGTTGCTGTTGATGTTGGCGTAGGAGATGGGATTTCCACAGTGAATCATTTGCCCGTTGCCCACATAGATGCCCACATGGGTCACACCGTTGGGGTTCGGCGCGTCGTAGGTGTGCCAGAAGAAAATGAGATCACCCGGTTGGGCGTTCGCCATGGATACGGGGGTGCAGATGTTATAAAGGCCCTGCGCCCCCAGCCGTCCCACGTTCCATCCGCTGTGATTGATAACCCAGCTTACAAAGCCGGAACAGTCAAAAGAGGTGGAGGGGGAACTGCCGCCCCAAACGTAGGGATAACCGAGGTACTTCTGCGCTTCTTCCAGCATGGTGGCGTAGGTTTCGTCCGTGACCGGCTCCCCAGGGTAGGCGGGTATCTCCACGCCGCCCGGTGTGCCGGGAATGGCCCCAGCGGTTGAACCGTCATAGCCGGTGTCCACGAAATAGTAGGGGTTCAGGTACTCGCCGTTCAGCATGATTTCCAGGTGGAGGTGCGGCCCGGTGCTGTTGCCGGTACTGCCCACGGCGGCAATCACGTCCCCCCGCTTGACCTCCTGGCCCGCGCTGACGGAGAGGCTGGAGCAATGGGCGTACCGGGATTGATAGCCCTTTTCGTCCTCGATCACCACGCACAACCCGTAGCTGCCAGCGTCCCCGGCAGAAACCACCCGCCCGTCATGGATTGCCCGGATAGGCGTACCCTGCGCCACGGCAATGTCCACACCCCGGTGCAGGTTCTTCTCCCCGCTGATGGGATGGACCCGGTAGCCGTAGCTGCTGGACACATAGCCCAGCCATGGAAAATCAAAGGGGTTCCCATACGCCTGCCGGTTGCCAAGGGTCTGCTGATACACGTTGTAGCGGTCCGTCTGCTCACCAGGGGACAGCGTACCGGAAATGATCGTGGACAGCGGTGTTACCGTCAGCGTGGTTTGCAGGACATACCAATCGTAGGGATCGCCGTCGCTGTCATAGCGGGTTTCCACAATGACCTCCCGCGTGAGGGAGTACTGCTCCCCGAACAGCCGCGCAAGCTCCGCCTGGACCTGTTCAAAGGTGAAGGCGTTGAACACGGTGGAGAGGTAGCCCATCAGCTCATAGGGGTTGTGGCTGATCTCCCCGATGTTGTAGCGGTACTCGTCATAGCCGGAGTAATTTTCCTCAGTCTGGTCAATGTCCATCTGCAAATCCGTTTCCATTTCCGTGTAGTAGAGGTCCGAATTGCAAATGTCCTGCTCATTCGCCATATAGGACGCGGAGATATAGGAGGACTGGAAACCGGAGAGCATGGCGGTACAGGAGGTCATGCCAGAGGCAAAGAACACCACCACCATAGCCAGCATTGCCACAACCAGCAGCAGAGATTTTCGTGCCGCTATGTATTGCTGGACCGCCCGGACGATCTGCCCGGTGGCGTGTACCACGTTTTGGGTGAAGTGCGCCGTCTGCTTGGCCTCATGCGCGGCCTGGGCATACTTCCGCTTGATTTTCTGCTTTTGTATCCACTTGGCGAGGGCATTTTTGCGCCGCAGCTCCGGGTTGTCCCGGAGGGCAGTCTGCCATGCCAGTTTGACATTTTCCTTTGCCGCCCGCTGCTCCGCTTGGCGCAGGGCGCGGTAGGGCTTGGAGCGGCGGCGGTTTCTCTGCCAGCGCAGGGCACGGCCCACACCCTGCTCCATAAATAATTCGCTTTTGTGGGTGGCCTCCACCGCCACATTCTGCCGCTCGGATTCATGTATCTTGCCGTGGAGCTTCATCACTGCCGCCGTTTTCACCATACCACCGGCGCGGGCGGGCAGAGAGGGTGGTCTATATTCCGGCAAAACCTCCTGCTCAAAGTGGAGACGGCGGCGGGTCCTGCCCGTCTCAACCTCCACCTCCGGCTGGAAGGATAACCGGCGCTTGGTGGGAAGATGCTCCCGCGCCTGTTCCACCTGACCCTCCGCACGTTTTACCCGGCGCACGGCCTTTTGATAGTTCCGGCTGGGCGGCTGGGAGTCCTCCTTTGGCGCAGGGGTGGGGGCGCTGTCCGCCGCAGAGGGCGGTTCCTCAAATTGCAGCCGTGGCCGATCCGCCTTGCCAGCAGCGGAGTGGGCAGCGAACTTTGCCGCCTGCCGCTTCTGATACGCCCGGTCATCCGGCGCGGGGGACGGCGATCCTGCCGGGGGACTGTCCCGCTGGTGGGTGTCGCCCCCACCCTCTGACTGCTCCGGCTGGGCGGCGTGGTCCGTGACCTGCCGCTTCATCACCGCCCGTCTTTCATCAACGGGTGCTTCTGCGTCAGGGGCCGGGACCTCCGAACCCTCAAAATGAAGCCGACTGCCGCCATCAGGTATCAGGCGGGAGGGCTGGGGTTCGTCCGCAGGACGGGCGGAATCCGGGGTAAACCGCTGTGCCTGCCGCTTCTTCATCTTCGCCCTGCCATCAGCGGGGGCCTTGCTGTCAGAAGGGAGCTGTTCACCCTCTGCCGCCTTGAATTGCAGCCGTCCGCCCCCCTCTACCGGACGGGGCGGACGCTTCGCCGGGGGCTTCGGCCCCTTGCCGGGAGGCCGGTTCTGCATGGGAGCGTCACCAGCGCCGCGCATGGGCTGGCCGTCCAGAGATCGGGCGGCGGACGGGGTGTGTTTTGTCGCCTGCCGCTGTTTGGATTTTTTGCGATTGTTCCGTTTGCGGCGCTTCCGGGAGGTTGGCGGCGGGGGCGGCGGGTCCCCGCTACTGACGGGAGCGGCCATCATGGGCGCGTCCGCCGCCATCCGCATGGAGGAAACCTCCGGGGCATCCGGTACGCTGACCGGCTCCTGGGCGGCATAGGCCGCTTCCTCCGCTGTCTGCTGGACGGGCCGGGGCTGTTTCCGCCGCTTCTTGGCAGGAGCGGCGGGGTCGCCGCCGCCGCGCTGGGCCGCACGGTGGCCCGCCGCCTGTTCCTGGGGACGGGCCGGACCGAAGGATATATCCGCCGTGCGCTGACTGACCCGCTTTTCCTCGCCGGTAGCCATGTTCTGCTCCACCAGACCGTCCCGGCCCAGCTTCTGCACCGTTTTCGCCCTGGCTTGGAACCGTTTGCCGCTCATAGAGCCGCCTCCGGGGTCTTATGCTCTTTATCCGGCGCGGGGGCGGGCTGGGCAGCGGCTTCCGCCCGTTTCTCCGCCAATGCCTGCCGGATGGAGGGCTTTTTCTCAGCCTGACGCTCCGCCCGCGCCTCCCGTGCAGCCTCCGCTGACAGCTCCAAACTCTCCATCCCGCCGATAGCGGCGAGGGTGGCGTTGTTCATGCTGGACAGCAGACTTTTTGTGGCCCGCATGGGTGCCAAAACCACGGACTGAAAACGCCCCTCCTGCCCGCCGTCCACCGTCTGCGTATCCTTGCCGGTCATGGCGCGTCCGGCGTTCTTCAAATGACCGCCCACGCTCCGCAGCTCATGGCCGATGTTCTCCACCTTTTCAATGTTCTGTTTCGTATCAGCGATCATGCCGCTGATCTTCTCCTGCAAGGATTCCAGCGCGTTTTTCGCGCCAATGGCGGACACGGCTTTATCCAGCGCCGACACGCCCGCCTCCTTGAAATTCTCCACGGCATTTTTGGCGCAATCCATGATTTTCTCCCGCAGATTATCCAGAGCCTCCCGCGCCTTCTCTACCTTGTGCCCCAGGGCTTCCACCATTCGGCCAATGGCCTTTTTCGCCGGGGATTCCTGGGCCTGGGCAAGCTGCTGGCGGACCTCCTGCAATTCCTGGGATACGGCCTCGAATTGCCGGGTCATGCCGTCCATGTAGAACATCAGGAGAGACAAATCCTGCGCCTGCCCCTGCCGGTTGTTTTCCTCCAGCAGCTTCATAAACTGCTGAATCGTCTCATTACTCTGCAATGGGTCTATGGGTCAGCACCTCCTTTACTGCGCCGCAAGGTCCTCCAAGCGGGTGGTCATGATTTCATAGAGTTCCGTATCCTTCGGGAAATGGTCCACAAAGGGGATAATGACACTCCCGAAGAACAAAAGCCCCTCGCCAGCGTTGGAGTTGGTCACATAGCCAAGCTGGTGAGGGGAAATATTGAGCTGCTTCGCCAGGATTTGCCGGTCGCCGCCCGCCTGATTGAGCATATACACAAAATCAGAGTTCTCGAAAATGTTCTCAATTTCGCGGGAAGAAAGCAAATCCTTGACGTTTTGGGTAATTCCAGTGGGGATACCGCCCCATTTTCTGAACCGCTTCCAAATCTCCACCGTGTAGGCGGCGGTCTGTTCCTCGCGGAGAAGCAGGTGCATTTCGTCAATGTAGAGGCGGGTGGACTTGTGGGCCTCTCGGTTCTCACTGACCCGGCCCCACACCTGGTCCTGGACTACCTGCATACCGAACTTTTTAAGCTGTTTCCCCAGCTTCTTAATCACATAGCACACGATCCGGCTGTTGATTTTTACGTTGGTCCGGTGGTTAAATACGTTCAGACTGCCGGAAACGTAAATTTCCAGCGCCGTGGCAAGCCGCTGGGCCTCCGGCTCCGGCTGCTGGCAGAGAAGCGCGTGGAGGTCCCCCAGCACCGGCATTTTCTCAGGCCGGGGGTCTTGCAGGTACTCCCGGTAGACCATATGGACGCAGCGGTCCACCACCGTTTTCTCCACCGGCTCCAACCCGGCCTTGCCGCCCACAATCAGCTCCATGAGAGAGAGGATGAAATCGCTTTTCAGCGTCAAGGGGTTATCATCCTCCGAGTAGTTGAGGGTTATGTCCATGGGGTTGATGTACTGGTCGGAGGTGGGGGAAATGTCGATCACCTGCCCACCCAGCCGCCGGACCAGGGGCGAATATTCGTCCTCCGGGTCGATGATGGCAATATCGTCCGTGGTAATAAGGAAAGCGTTGGTGATCTCCCGCTTGGCGGAGAAGGATTTGCCGGAACCAGGGGTTCCGAGGATTAACCCGTTGGGGTTTTTCAAACGCTTGCGGTCGGCCAGAATCAGGTTATTGGAAAGAGCGTTCAGGCCGTAGTAGAGGGCTTCACCCTGCATAAAAAGCTCCTGGGTGGTAAAGGGCACGAATATGGCGGTACTGCTGGTGGTGAGGCCCCGCTGAATGGCGATCTGGTTGAGGCCCAGGGGGAGCGAGGACATAAGCCCCTGCTCCTGCTGGTAGTCCAGCCGCCGCAGGGCGCAGTTGTACTTTTGGGCAATGCCCGCCGCCTGGAATACGTTGTTTTCCAGCTTCTGCCGCGTCTCCGCCGTATTCATCACCAGCATCGTCACCAGGAACATCCGCTCATTCCGGGATTGCAGGTCCTCCAAAAGCGTCTTGGCCTCCGCGCCATAGGTGGCGAGATCAGAGGGGATGATGTCCATATCGTATCCGGATCTGACTGCCTTTTTCTGTTCCTCAATGGTCATTTTCTGCAAGTCGGTGATCTTCCGCTTCACATTTTTAATAGCGGCGCTCTGGTCAATGGACTGGATATGGAGCGTGACCACCATGCTGCTTTCCAGGTCCAGGAAGTCCGCCAACATCCGGTCGGTCAGCTCCGGGGCCAGGATTTGCAGGAAGGACATTGCCCCGTAGGTCCTGCCGATCTGGAACATCCGGCCATTCTTGAAGGTGAAGCTGTCCGGGGCGATGAAGTCCTTGCTGGAAAGGCCGGTCTTGCAGATCGCGTCCCAGGCGAACCGGAATTTCTGGTTGTCCGCTGGGTGGAACATCTTATGGAGGACGGCCAGCCGCTCATAGCCATTGAGGGAGTGCGCCCGCACCCCCAGGGTCTTGAAGTTAGCCAGCACGTCCGCCTCGATACGCTCCAGCCGGGGCTTGGCCTCCTTCAGACTGTCCGCCTCCACGCCGAAGGTGATGTACTTGGTCTTGGTCAGGCCGTTGTTTCCCTTGGAGAGCTGGCCTTTCAGCATATCCGAGTATTCCTCCCGGATGGAGTTGAAGGCGTCCGCCTGATCGGGGATATGGATGGACTGGCGCTGTTCCTCCATATCGGCGGGCTGGTTGAGGAAAGAGAATTGGACCTGAATGGAGGAATCAAAATAATTGAGGAAATCGCACCAATTCTCAAAGATCAGGTTCTTGTCCTCGTTCTGCGCCAACTGGTAATTGATGTCGTAGAATTGCACCTGCTTGGTGTAGTAACGCTCCGACACCACGCAGATACCGTCCCGGCACATCTCCCGGTAGGGAATGGTCTGCTGGGCAGTCCGGGGGATTTTACCGTCCCGCTTGGCCTTCTGGACGGAAGCGGACAGCCGCCGCTTCTGGCGGCTGGTGAGTTTGGCGTTCGGGGTCAGGCGGATGGTGTCCCGCAGATCAGCCTTATCTTTTTTGTGCTGTCTTTTTGCGGCTTGCAGATTTTTTACCTGCTTTGCCTGCTGTTTTTGCAATCGCGTGTACCTCCTTTTCGTGGTGGTTCAGCCGCTCCATAGCGGCGTAGAGATTGTCGGTCTGGTAGGGACGGACCTTGGGGGCGAGGAACTGCGCCCGGATGAAGTGGCCCAGCACCTTCTCTAAGGGCTGGCCGTCCTTTTCGTAGATGCCGAACAGGAAGAAGGGCAGCATAAGGCCGATCATCAGCAGAGCCGCCGCCTCGTTGCCGAGACTGTTCCGGGTGAGCATATAGGCGGGTACGCCAATCAGACCGCCCGCACCGAAGCAAATGAGCTGGCGCGCGGTCAGGTTGAACGCAACCTTCGTCTTTACTTTAGCGAGGTCTTTCGGGACAGGGACAAAGGGCATGGTTACACCTCCTTTCGCAGCACATCCCGGATGCCCTGCATGATATAGGCCACACACGGGACGGAAATGTTAATTGGATTTTTGGGGGAAATAAGTTGCCTCACCTCACATATTCATATTTTCCGATTGCGTACTCAAAAAATTTTTATTGTAGTGTCCAAAATTGCCAGCGTGCTACGTTATATATAATGAGGGAAATCCAAACAAGTACACAAAGGAGTTAATAATACCATGAATGAACAGTTTTACCGGCTTTGCTTTCATATGAGAAGGACAGCGTCCTCTTTGCGAAGTAAACTCTTCCCGTTCTCCTTGAATAAAATTTTGGAGAGTGCAAACGACCTGGCTGCTACCGTAGAAGAAATTGAAGAATTCAGAGAACTGGACAAACGGTTACAACAAGAGTATGAAGAACATATCCGTTCAGAACCAGTCCTAATTCCTCAAAATACTATGTATTTTGGGGGAGGCCGCAACAAGAAAAGAGTGAATTTTTTGAACGCAGACCACTACCGTGCCGAGATTAAAAAAGCATATACCTGGGCAATTTCTCATGGTATCAATGTGTTTGTTGTCAATTATTCCAAGCCCATCGGTTTGTTGGCATTGGAAATATTACTTGACCTTCGCTGCGCTGGCGAGACTTTTCGACTTTACACTGTCCATACTGCACCTGTTAGATATATAAAAAGCTACCGGCTGATTCGGGAAACAGACATAGAAATCTTTTGGATGCTAAGCAAGTGTGATTATCGTTATAACCGTCTGACCACACTGGAAATGTTTTATAAAATTTCCTCCAGAGTTGGGTATATCTACAACGAAGATGGTATTCAAATTGAAGAAACCAATCTTGAAGGATGGGATGATGAATAGAGCGTCGCCTTAGCTCATCTCACCTCCTGACCTTTCGGTTTTGCGGCGGGCTGGCCACCGGGGACGGGCTTCGCCGCAAGCTGAGCCTTAATGGAGGGCTTCTTCTCCGTCTGTTTCTGCATAGCGTCCATTTCCTTCCGTGTCTGTGTAACGAAGATGCTTAGAACACCAGGATGGCTTGTGATGAGATAGTCTCGGTGACGGCCCGCAGTATCAAACATGGGGACAGTTGCCGCCCACGCCCGATTGCCGCTGGAAACACGGGGATCGCTCCTTATACCTTGAAGGGTAGCAGCCAGTACATGACTTACACGCTCCGCACCAAACGCCGCCAGTACGCCCTTTGTGTCAGCATGGAGACTCATTCCATCAAAGCCCTCCCTAATTGCCGTCTCAATAGCATCCCGGCAGGCAACATTCGTTTCCAGGGAGGCGAGGAAAGCGTCCAACTCTCCATGCTCTCTGGCATATTCGCCGGTGTGCGGATAAATCGGGATAATGGGGGCAGTTTCCCGCTGGGCCTCCATCAAACTTTCGGCCCTGCCCTCAATGCACTCCCGGATATTGTCCATGTGACCTGTCTCCATGTCCCGGAAGTCCTTGTAAATATCCGCCAGAGGGCAGGGGGATTCCAGCAGCGCCTCCGCCTGGGGTGCGGGGAGATTCAGCACCTCCATCGACATCAGAATATCCTCCCGCATGACGTACTCATAGGCATGGTTCAGGGCTTCCTCCGCTGTCATGCCCAACAGCCCGTGCTTGAACTGCTCCTGTTCCGCCGCCATTTTGTCATATAGTGCCTGATTCAATTTTTCTGTGTCCATGAACGTCTCCTTCCATTATAATAATTTCTCATACCGCAATTTCATCTGCGGCGGGCAGAGGTCCACAACGGGACAGCGTTTGCCGGTCCAGCGTTTTCCCCCTGCCTGCCCCATACACGTCCAGCCCGCTGCCCGGATACTGGCTCCGGCCTCCGTGTCCAACGTGTAGGTGATGATCTTGCGGTAGCCGATAGCCTTTGCCGCCCGCGCCGCCGCAGAGTACAGCATACTGCAAGCGTTTTTCTCGCCCGTGGTACAGAGCCGGGTCACTTCCAGCGTCAGGCCATTGTCCAGATAGCGGCTCACGGGACGGCCCACAATGGCAACGCCCACCAGCCGCCCCTCCGCCGCACACCCAATGGAAAACTTGTGGCCTATGGTGGGCTTGTGGTGGCGGTGGTGGGCAGCTACAAAAGCGTTGGCCTCTTTCAGTGATACCGGGGTTAAGGTGAGCATATCACCGCGCCCCTTTGTCCGTATTCCGCTCCTGGGCAGGAGCCGCCGCTTCTCGCACCCCCGTCTCTTTCGCCGCGCTCTTGAGTGCGCCGCGCACGGAAGGGGGACGCTCCTGCTCCACCGCTTTCTCATATGCGCTCAAAACAGCGGCGTTCAGCGCCTGCCGCATTTCCTTGGTGGTGGGGCAGCAGATGTCGTGATATTTGCCGTCCTGCCCCTTGGTGCTGGGCATGGAGACATACGGCCCATTCTCCGTATTGTAAATGCGGATGTTGTTGACGGCGAATACGCCGCCCAGGCTCACACTGGCAAAGCCCATCAGCTTGCCATGGTCCTTATCCGGGTCCTTGGGGAGATAGATTTTCACGTCCACGCCGGGGACGGCAGGGACCTCTGCGCCGGTTTCCGGCGCTCTATTCTCACTCAAATTGCAATCCTCCTTCTCATTTTAATGTGCGTTGAAAATAGACCGGCTGACCGAGCCGGTTTTGAACAGGGAGAAGCACAGCAGTACCGTGTACCCGGCGCATTGCCAGATAGCAATATGAAGGTTGGTTCCGCTGGTGATCTGCCCAATCAGCACGGCATAAATCGCCACGCAGATCATAATGAAAAAGCCTTGCAGACCAAGAGCCACAAGGCCGCGCAGGTAGTTTTGCCCCATCTGCCCCCATTCCCGGTTGGTCATGGTGGCGAAGGGAATTGCGCCGATAGAGCAGTAGATGTAAATTTCAATCATCCGCCCCACCAGCACAATCATCACGCAGAAGGACAGAATGGGCATGGTGATTTTCAGCAGCATCGTCTCCACCAGCAGACCGAACAGCTCTCCCAGCTCCATGGCCTCCAACTGCGCGGACACGTCCCCTATGACCGTGGCAAAGTCAAGGCTGGTGGTGCCGGTGATAATTCCGGCGCTCTGTTGTACCACGTTCTGCCCCATCTCAAAGATTGCCATGGTAATATCAAAGGTGTGGGTGACGAGGTAAACGGCAATGAACGCTTTCAGCACCCATTTATAAATGGCGTAAGTTTCAAAGTCGTGGAAGTTATTTTTCTCCATGAGCATACTGATAAGCTCGTAGCACAGGACAAAGGTAATAATCATCCCGGCTATCGGAACCACCACGTTATCACTCAGATTGCGGATCATGGAGAAAACCCCGGCGTTCCATGCCGCCGGGGTCGTCCCCACGTTTGCCGCAACTTCCCCGACTTCGCTGTTGATCTGGTCAAACATCCCGTCCAGGTTGCCCATAATGCAGTCCCGGAGGATGCCCTTGATCCAGTCTGTGATTATGTCGAGGATGTTCAGCATTGGCTACGCCCTCTTAGCCGAACAGGTTCGCCAGCAGGGGGATGAGCTGCATACCAATCAGGGCCACGCCGCCGCCCGCCATGAGCTGTTTCATTCCAAAATTGGTGAAACAGCCCACGGCTGGCGGCGGCATGGCCCCGTTAGGTACACCCTGATCCCCCTGCTGTCCAGATTGATAGGCTCTATTTTGTTACAGTTCTCGGATAAGTCTGCGCTTATCCGCCTGATTGTTGAAGTTAAAGTGAATTTCTACCGTCTGCCGGACGGTATCGCCGTCCTTGTCCTCATGAATGACAATCTTCTGCACCAGCCGGTTCAGCGTCACAGCGTCCAGCTCCTGAATGTCAGCGTAGTCCTTGATGATCTCCAGCCAGCGGGTGTTGTCCTCCTGCTCCTGGGTCTGCTGGGACAGTCGCTCCCGGTTCAGCGTGACACGGTTCTTTAACGTGGCCTGTTCGGTCTGGCTGTTCTCCAGGATGCGGTTAAAATTGTCCTCGCTGATGCGCTGGGCGATCATATCCTCATAGACCCGGCTGATGATGCGTTCCAGGGCGGTGATGCGCTCGGTATCCTCGTCAATGCTCCGCTGGATGGCCTCGCGCTCGGCCTGCTCGTCCGCTTGGCAGTTCTCCCGAAGCTGGGCGGCTGCCTCCTGTTCATCAGAGAGGGCCTTTCTCGCACAGGCCCTAATTTGTTCCAGCACGATATTGTAAAGCGTGTCATACTTGATGCGGTGCTGGGTACAGTGGGCCACTCCATACTTGTTGTACCGGGAACAGGTGTAGATGCGGTCGTTGCCCTTCTGATTGGCGCGGCGGATGTTCATGGTGCTGCCGCACTGCCCACACTTCACCAGCCCAGCGAACAGACTGAAATTCCCCCAGGCGTCCGCCCGTTTCCGGCTCTTGACTTTCTCCTGCACAATGTCGTAGGTGTCCCGGTCAATAATCGCCTCGTGCATCCCCTCAACGATAATCCATTCCTCGCGCCGCTTATCCCCCATCCAGCCGATCTTGAAACGGTAGTTGACCTTTTGGGAGGCGATAGCGCCGATGTAAACAGGATTAGACAGGATTTCCTTGATGGTAGTGAAGTCCCAGATAAACCGTCCGCGCTCCGGGTTCTCGCGCTCAAACTTGGTGACGTGATCGCGCAAGCCCTTCTGACGGTTCCACCACGCGGGGCAGGGGATTTCCTCGTCCTCCAGCCTGCGCCGGATGCGGTTCGGGCCGCTGCCGTTGCGGGCATAATCATAGATTTTTCGGACAATCCATGCGGTGTCCTCGTCAATGATAAGGCGGTTTTTGTCCTCCGGGTCTTTACGGTAGCCGAAGGGGGCGAGGCATCCGGTAAACTTGCCGGACTTGGCTTTCGTCAAGTAGGACGAATGGACTTTCTTACTTACATCCCGGCTATACATTTCGTTCAGAATGTTGCGGAACGGGGTTATATCGTTCTCGATATTGCTGTCAACAGCGTCATTGAGTGCGATATAGCGCACCTTGTTCCTGGGGAAAAATTCTTCGATCAACTGTCCGGTCTGCAAGTAGTTCCGGCCCAGGCGGGACAGGTCTTTCGTCAGGATCACATCGAACATCCCACGCTCCACCGCACCCAGCATCCGCTGGAAGTCGGGGCGGTCCATGTTCAGCCCGGTGTACCCGTCGTCCTGGAAAATCCCTGCCACACGCCAGCCCTGTTCCTCACAATAGCTGCACAGAAGTTCGCGCTGGTTCTGGATGCTGGCGCTGGGTCCGCTGAGATCATCGTCTTTGGAAAGACGGCAGTAGATAGCGGCTCTCACCTCCTGCGGGTAAGAATTGGCATACACAGTGTTAGTCCTCATTTATGACCTCCGTCCTGCTGTGTATGCCGCAGTTTGGAGTGATTTCATTATACCGCGTGGGAGCGGTAATGTCAAGCGCAACTTGCGATTTAGCAATCTCTTTTTTCTGTATAATCAAATCAATAAAGGCTTGCCTGTCGGTCTGCCTCCCGGCGAACACGGTGCTGACGGTAATAACAGGCTCCTTCGCTTTTGCCATAGGCGGCTCCTTTCCAATTTTCAAAATTATTCTGGTGATACGATGCGCCGCGCCGCCGCCTTGGTGCTGGCGGCGTTGTCCTCCCGGAAGTTCTTTCCGGCAAAGAGAATGGGGGCGCAGCGTTCTAAAATCCGGTCATAGATACGGGCGTGGGCGAGGTCGGGTGGGCGCTTTAACTCGTCCAGCTTCAGATTGGTGGTCACGATCAGCGGCTTGTTACAGCGATAGCGGCTGTCAATGATGCTGAACATCTGCTCAAGGGCATATTCGGTGTTGCGTTCCGCGCCTAAATCGTCTATGATTAACAGGTCATAGTCTCCCAGGCTGTCCAGAAAGTCCGTCCTGTCCTCACCGAACGTCCCGCACAGGCGGGCCAGGATGGTGGGAAAGTTGGTCATGAGTACAGGTACATCCCGGTCAAGCAGAGCGTTAGCAATGCACCCGGCTACGAAGGATTTGCCAGTCCCTACGTCTCCGAACAGCAGTAGTCCGATGTTCCGCTTGAACGCCTGGGGCCAGTGATCGACATAGGCGTGGGCTTTCTCCATGACCGGGTTCTTGCTGTTGTCGTTGGCGAAGGTGTAGCCGTAGAGGTATCGGTCTTGCAGTCCCTGGGCCTTGCGCCGCCTGATGCGCTCCATGCGCTGGCGGCGTTCCTCGGCCTCCTTACGGCGGCGCTCCGCCTCCTGTTGGCAGGAACAGACACACCTGGGCTTGAAACTGCCGCCCTTGAACGGGTCGGGGATAACCGCCTGCCGGGGGCCTCTGCACTTCCGGCAATGAATAAGACCGTCAGCGGGGTCAAGATATTCGTCCTCGCGGATCTCCGTCATACGGTATCACCGTCCTTCACGCTGTAATCCCGGTCACGGGCAGGGGGAGCGGCCTTGCGGCGGTCATCCGCTATCCAGCGACGAATGGTGGCGGTGTGGCTCCGGTACTGTTTGCCGGTGGAGGCCATGTACTCGGATAACCTCTCGATATACTCCTGCCAGACGGCGGGGAAGTCGTTTTGCAGTTCGGACAGTTCACCAGCAGACAGAAAAACATTTTGATAGCGGCCCAAAACGGCGGGGGCGATTTCTCCCCCCTCTATCTCTCTATCTATCTCTAACTCTATATCTTTCTCTTTCTCTAATATAGGCGGACATTTGTCCACCCGCCTATTGGGTGGACAAATGTCCATTCCACCAGAGGGCAGCAGCTTTTGACGCTGTAACCGGCTCCGCTCCCGCTTCTTCCTCTCGCCCTCCGTGGAGGACTGACCAATCAGCAGTTGAATGTCGGTCATGTAGTACGCGCCGTCAGTCAGGATTTCGATAAGCCCCAACTGCAAGAAGATTTTCAAACCGCGCTCCACTGTGCCGATCTGATGCCGGGTGCAGGTGGCGATGGTCTGTGGCGTGTGGGGGAAGTGATCTCCCAACAGGAGGATGCCGCCGCTTTTCAGCGACATAAGGTACATCTTCAGCAGCAGATTGGAGTATAGAAGACCGTCCTGCATACTCTCCAAAATCATCATCGTCTCGCTGTTGAAGAAATATTCTTTCAGTTTGAGGTAGTAATAGCGCCTGTTCTCGGTCATAGGGAAAACTCCTTTGTAGAATGGCCTCTGCGGGCCGCTAGAGGGCCTTCCGGGGTGCTGGATAGGGAATGTATCAGGCCCCTATCGAGCCGCCCTCGGAAAGCCTTGCAAAATCAGGGCTTTTTAGGCCCTAAATGCGTAGAATCGTAGTAGCGTCTGCGCTGGCGCTCTGCCTCCTTCTTCCGGCGGGCCGCAGTAGCGCACTCCGGGCAGTATTTCGCCCGGTTGGATTTCGGCAGATAGTAACCGCCACAGAGGACACATTTCTTTCTGTCTGCCCGATGGAGTAGGGCGGCACACAGGCCAGCGTCCAGGGGCAGAACGGCAACGCAGAACCAGCGACATACCAGCGAATATGTGATGCTCTGCGGGCAGACACATTCCTCGCTATCGTCCAGAAGCAGACAATTCCCGCAATCATAATTGCAGCAGCTATGTACCAGCCTCCGGGCCGTCCGGTACTGCTGGTAGTTCATGTGCTGGATCACGGCTCATTCTCCACAATAGGTAGCTTGATGTAGATGTGATAGGGGGTATGGAGGGCTATCAGCTTCTTCTCCACCAGCCCAACGTCCTCCAACTCCCGAAGTGACTGCGCCACTGTGCTGGGAGTGCGGTCGATGATCTCCGCAATGATCTTGTTGTAGAACGCCAGATACCGCCGCCCCTGCTGGTCGGTCTGCGCGACCTCGGAGTTCAGCACCATATCCAGCAGGATCGCATAGACCTCTTTCGCCGTGAACCGAACATCCAGGTTCAGCAGGAACTGGGGAAGAACCAGGTAGGGCGGCAGGGTGGGGTCGCTGGTGATGTAATCAGTTTTCATTGTCGTGTCCTCCGTTTTCATTCTCCGCCTGCAACGCTTTCACTTCCTTGGAGAAAGCGATGATCGCCATATCCACGGCGGCGGCGCTGTCCCACACCTGACTGATCTGCAACTGGGACATTTCTGCAAAATCGTCAGCATAGCCCTGGTACATCTTCATCCGGTCAAGGAATTGTTCAATAAACCGGGAAAATTCCCGCACAAGGCCGTCCAGGGATTCCTTTTTCTGCCGCTCCTTCTCTTCCTCCGTCCGGGTATCAACAGGCGGCTCATCAGACAGAGGGCGGGACAACGCGATTGCCTTTCGCCGCTCCCGCTGGTACTCCTGGTACTGCTCCACCGATTGCATAGTCCCCTCTGCCAGCATGGTGGCGGCTTCAACTTGTTCATCGTAGTGGAGCCGGGACAGCTTCAGAGCGGTGTCCTGGGTCATGCTGTGGGCCTCAACGATTCTCCGGGCATCCCTGGTCAGATTGTTGGCGATCTGAAGGAGGCGGCTGACCGCCCGCTTGCTCATGCCGGTTTTCTCTGCGGTGTCCTCGGCAAAGGATTTCGTTTCTAAAGTTGCCAAATTGGCATTTTTAGAGGTCTGCCCGTTCCTCATGCCGTGGCGTGTCTCCGGGTGGAGCGTCTCATAAATCTCCTTCCGGCGCAAAAGCTGTTCGCACAACTCCTGCCGGTTCAGTTTGGTGCGGACAATGTTCTCGTCAATCTCGGCAAGCTCCGCCTGTACGCTGTCCATTCCGATAGTGGTACACTCGATCTCCGTCCAGCCCAGCAGTTTTGCCGCTTCCAGCCGGTGCAGACCGGCAACGAGGGTGTTGTTCTGGTCGAGGGTGACGGGGTTCATCAGACCCACGGCGGTGATGCTCCGGGCCAGTTCCTCCACGGCCTTGGGTTCAGCCTCCCGCCGCCCAGGGTTGATTTTGATACTGCTAATTTTGATACGCATACCGGCCCTCCCTCAATGCGAAAAGGTGGCAATGATCCGGTTGAGCATTTCCAGATCAGGGCCGTCCAGCGATTCCCCCAGTCTGCGGAGAAAAGTGATCTCCGCAGAGTTCAGCGAACGGCGATCCAAGTGAAACCACTCAGCCACCCTGACGCCGCCGTGACCGCCCTTCACCGTCTCGATGGGATAGGAACAGGTCAGCACCACAATGTCGCGGCGGATTGTCCCAGTGCTGACGTTAAACTCATGCGCCAGATTGCCGTAAGTGTCGTGCCGCCGGAGGCACAGAGCCTCCAAAATCTTCTGGCGGCGCTCCCATGGGTTCATATCCATAATTCAAAAATCCTTTCATAAAATTGATGTGTCAACGTTCAGTTCCCCTCTGCTGGCGCTGTCCCTCGCGGGCCAGCCGGTCAGCGGTTTTGCGGAGATTTTCAACAGCCTTGATGTCCTCCCGTATATCCCGCATTTTCTGATAATCGAAATCCTTTTGTGCGGTCAGCCTTGCGGCCTCGGCCCGCCACGCTTTGGGCGTGATCTTCTCGCCGGATTCTTTCAGCCCTTTCAGAAAATCAGCGGCAGTATCAAAGGCGGCGAGTTCTGCCCTATGCTCCTGCTGGTACTTCTCCCGCCTGCCTGGTTTCACCTTGTCCAGCTTTTGGCGGATAGGCTTGTACTTTTCGTACTGCGCCCACATTTCCATGCGTTCATCCAGGACGGCGAGGCGGCGTTCAGCCTTGACAATTTTGCCGCGCAGATCGTAATAATCCTTGTTCATGGCGGCAACTTTTTCGTGTAGCTGCTCCATGGACGTGATGCCGTTTTTCTGCAACAAATTGAACAGCTTCGCGTCCTCCTGGAGTTTTCGGATTTTACCCGAACGGGTGGAGGGGGCGGCGGTGTCCATACGGGCCTGCCATAGCTGGGCGATGATGCTCTCCCTGCCCTGGACAGGCGCGGCCTCGGCCTGCTCCTTTGACCAGTTATAGAGCCGGGTGATACGGGCTTTGATCTCCTTCAGCAGCTTATTGTCAGCGGCGATCTCCCGGTTGATGTTGCCTTTCTCGGTGGCGATGCCCCTCCGCTCCATCTGCGAGGCGGCAGGCCCCATGTGGACGCTGGGGATTTTATCAACACCTTGCCTTTTGTAGCTACGGTGGTTGATGCGCTCTGGTCGGCCCGCCGTCTCCAATACACGATTGGCGTAAACGGCCCATGCCGCCCGCCACTTCTCCGCATTGCCCCGGTCATTCCAATCGGTGGTGTCCTCCCGATGATTCTTCCAGCCGCCTTTACCATCAGGGATGCGGTTGCCCTGGCTATCAAGATCATAAACTTTCCGACACTTCGGCCCCCAGCGTCCATCCGATTTCAGCGGGCGAATGGTCAGCAGAATATGAGCGTGAGGATTGCCCGTTCCCTTGTCATGGATGGCAAAATCAGCGCACATCCCGGCATCCACAAAATTGTCTTTGACGAATGACCGGACAAGGGCTAACTGTGCAGCCGGTGACAATTCCACAGGAAGGGCAACTTCAATCTCGCGGGCAAGCTGGGCATCGCTGGCTTTCTCGATCTGCTCGACAGAGTTCCAGAGAGTGGAGCGGTCTTGAAACTCTGGCGGGGCGTGGGCTGGCAGCATGATCTCCGTATGGACAATGCCGCCCTTATGCGTGTAGTCATGGGTCATGCCGTCCCACTCATTCACCAGTCGTTCGCCGCTCCGATAGGCGGCAGCGGCTACGGCAGATTTGCCGATGCTCCGCTTGATGATCTGAATGGGACAATGAAAAATAGCTATGCGGTTTTACCTCCTTTCGGCGTGTTGACGGCGGTGGGATAAAGGCCGGGGAAAACGGAACAGACGCAAAGCGGATGTTCTGTTTTCCTTGGCGCACAAGGGGTTTGGGGAGCGTAGCTCCCCATCGCGTCCGAAGGACGCAACAGCCCCCGGCAGGGCGCACGACACCGGAACGGTGTATAAGTGCGCACTTCTCCGAAGTGACTTACCCAGCGTCCTCGGCGCTCAGCGTTTTTTCTGCAACCTCCCCCGCTCCCGGCAGGCGGGAAAGGGCAATCAGAAACTCCTTGATCGCCTCGCCGTCAGCGTCAAGGACGGCAGGGAACACGCCCTCCAGAATTGCCCCATGGCGGCACAGGCGGCTTGTCCTGGCGTTGCGTTCCTCTTTGCGGATTCGGTTCAGTAAAATCTTCTGGCGGCTCTCAAGCTGAGAGATTTCTTTCTCTGCGTGAGCCTTTTCAGCCTCCAATGATGCTTTGTCCATTTGCTATCAAGCCTCCTTTGGCATCCAGCCATTTTTGATGAAAAACTTTTGCAGCTTTGTGATCGCGCCGGTGACGGATGCGGCGGCGCAACTGTCGCTGATCCCCTCGTCCGCCGCTATCTCCCGGAATTTCTTTTTTAGCGCGTACCGGGCATGGAGCCGCCGCGCCTGGGTAGGGGAGAGCAGGGTCATGGCAGCGGCCAGATTTGCCAGTACCAACTCCGCCGCAGCTTCGTCCTCGTCCTGGATCAGCAGTTCCTCCGGGGACAGCACCAGGAACATGGCATGGTTCTCGATAGCGGGGGTGCAATCCATGGAATAGACATGGTAGTAGCTCTGCCGATTGTCCTGCCGGTGTTCCATGCGCCGACCTTCTTCCAGCGCGTCCGCTACCTCGTCCGGCACTTCCAGAAATTTGTCTTTCGGGTAGTGTGGGTAGTAGCGTCTCAGGTTGATGATTGCCATAGTGACCTCCTCCAGATAGCAAGAGGGACAAGCCACAGCTTGTCCCTCCCGGTGATGGAGCGTGATGCCCCTCACCTTATAGCCATTTTGAACCGCCTATCGTATGTGTCTATTTCCAAAATTTTTGAAAAATCTTTCGGACAGCATCAATAGACGCTTGGACTGAGCTTTTGGAGCAGCTGCAAATCTTTCCGACTTCCTCATAGCTGAGATCATAGAGAGCGTGGAGCAAAAACCGCTCCCGCTGTTTCTCGGTACAGAGGGCCAACACCGCCAAGATTTCCCTGCGGGTTTCCATGCGGCACACATACTGCTCCGGCGATTCGCAGTAGGGCAGACGGCCCTCGGTGACAACTATGTACTCGTCATAGCCTCGCTCGTCCCAGTGGTCTTTCCACTCGCGGTAAAGGCTCCGGTCAAAGTGTTCAGCCAGCACCCAAAACTCGGCTAGGGTGGCGGCATCTTCATAAGACAGATTACGCCTATGCTTCCTGATGGTAATTTCCATCGTGCATTATCCTCTCGTTCAGATTTTTATGTCGGGGTCTGGTCTGAACGAGAGGGGCGGGGAGCGGCAGCGGGGCCGGTGCCGCTCCCCCGAAAATACAAAAGCGCCCGGATAGTGCGAAACTATTCGGGCGCTGGGAACAACATTATGAGCCGTCAGAAAACGACTATTTTCGCAAACCTGGGTGGAGTACACCGCTACGGGAGCCAGGCTTTTTTTGACAAGTACCTATCTACCTTTAATCGCATGGCGGCATCCTCCTATATGCCGCCTACTGGTCATAAAAAAGCGGCGGCTTTGAAAAGTCAAAACCGCCGCTGAAAACAACTTTTAGACATGGATAATCGTTCTGCCCAGCAGCGGTTTTTTTCTTTTCTGCCGCTGGGCAGATGGGATATGGTGTTGAGTTACTTTTAGCAGTTTGCGGAAAAGATAGTACGTTCCGTTGCCGTGTAACAATCTGTGGGTTGCAACACGAGCTTCATGCGATCAGAATTGCTACCTTCCCAGGTTTACTTCATTCTCATCCTAAAATCAGCAATTACACTCTTGCGAAAACCGCAGTAACAGTGATGATGTCATTATTGATCTCCGCATAAATCTCGCCGTTCATCTTGCGCATAAGCTGTTTGCAAATGTAAAGCCCCAGCCCGCTGCCGCGAATGTTTTCTGCATTAGCGCCGCGCCAAAAGCTCTCGAAAATATGCGGCAAATCGTCCTTGCTGAGCGTACAACCTCCATTCGTGATCGCAATCTGAACGCATTCGTCGTCTTCGGGAAAAATCAATGCCACGTGCCGACCATCGCCGTATTTAAGAGCATTTTCCATTATGTTTTGCAACACTTCAACGCTCCTGCTTAAATCCCCTGAAAGCAGACAATTTTTATATCTCCCTACGGTAAAATCAATTTTGATAAGCGCCAATTTTTCCCTATAATATCCTGTGATCTTTTCAACAAGCTCCGAAAGATAAAATTCGCCCATATTCACTTCAAGGCTCAGGAAATCTTCTCTTGAAGCTGTTACAATCTGCGAAACATACCTCTCAATCTCGTCCGCTTTTTCATTGATGTTTTCAGCGATTTTGTGCTGTTTTTCTGCGTCTGAATACAAATTTTTCGATAGTGCAGCCGAGTACAGTTTTATCGCGGAAAGTGGCGTTTTAATATCATGCGAAAGCGATAGCAGCAGAGTTTTCTTTTCTTTCTGCATTTCCAATTCGTGCTGCTTTTGCTGCTCTATATTTTCACGGAGAATATCAATTCCCCAAAGAAATTTTCCGAAAAAGCGGTTTTTCGTTTCCTTTATTGGCGCGGTGAGATTACCCTTTGAAAGTTCGTAGGGGATACTGCTCAAGCGTTCAAAGGGCGCAAGAATTGCAAATTTTATGTAAAGCATAACTGCGATAAATAAAATCGCCATAGTACCGAGAACTGCGTTTACAATTCCTACAAGATGTGCTTTGTTGGAATAACCATTTGCACGGTAATCGAAACGATACAGTTCTCCGTTTATTTCACGGATAACATAGTCGCTGTCCGCGCTGTAAAAGTCTTTTCCGTATCGTTCAATATTTGTTACATACTCACATTCGGAAATGTCGGCAGAACCGTTCGCTTCTATTTCTCGAACAAGGCGGTTTATCTCTACGCGGTACAGTCTGCCGTTATTGGTCTTGTCGGCGGCAAGAATTAAATTCACGACAGCAAACAATAGTATCACGGCAACCGCAACTACCGAGAAAATTCTGTTAAACGCTTTCATATTTATAGCCCACCCCCCATACAGTCACTATTCTTTTTGGTTTTTTGGGGATGTCCTCTATTTTCTGCCGCAGCCATTTTATGTGTACCGTCAGTGTCTGCTGTTCCGAAAAGCTGTCGCTGCCCCAGACCTGCCCGAAAATGTATTCCTTACTTAAAGCCCTGCCCATATTCTCCATCAAAAGCAGGAGCAGTTCAAATTCCTTCGTGGTCATTTCCAGCTCTTTTCCGTTTTTGTAAACGGTACGGCTCGCCTTATTTATGCGTATATTGCCATCAGTAATTTCATCAAGAGCGTAACGGCGTTTAAAAATTCCGCTTATTTTTGCGAGCATGATATCAATATCATAGGGCTTTTCAATGTAGTCGTCTGCGCCGAGATTCAGTCCGTTCAGCTTGTCCTCTTTTTCCGTTTTCGCACTTACAATCAGTACGGGCGTGTTGCTTTCTGTACGGATTTTTTCCAGAACATAAAACCCGTCCCTGTCGGGCAGCATGATATCAAGCACGACAAGCCTTGCGCCGTATCTTTCGTACAGCAGCAAGGCTTCTTCGGCTGTTTGAACCGCCGATACTGTGTAATTTTCCGCACGGAGAAAATCATACAGCAGATCGGCAAGCTCCTTGTTGTCCTCAACAATGAGAATATCCATATTACCACCCTAATTCCAGAAGCCAGTTATTTAATGCGCGCTCCCGCTCTCTTATCTGTGTGGAACAGCCGCTTAAGTCGTACTCTCCCTTTATGTTCCCGTCAACAATGTACATGACCCTTGTACATTTTGCCGCAACCTTAACATCGTGGGTAACGAGCATGATTGTTGTTCCCTCAGAATTTAATTTTACAAGTTCCTCCATTACCTCGTCGGAGTAAGTGCGGTTCAAAGCCCCTGTCGGCTCGTCGGCAAAAATCATTTTCGGATTGTTCATCATACTGCGGCAGATACACGCCCGTTGAAGCTGGCCGCCCGAAACCTCGTTGATGTCGTTGTCGGCAATGTCGATAATGCCGAGCCTGCGCATGAAATCCTGGCCGCGCCGCGCCGTTTCCCTGCGGGGTTCACGCTGCTTTTTGGATTGCGTTGCAGGAAGTATGATATTATCCAATATGGTGAGGTTTTTCAGCATATACATTTGCTGAAAGATAAAACCCATTTCGTCAAGGCGCAGGTCTGCAAGTTCTCTTTCGCTCATCCCTGCGATATTTTTTCCACAGAAGTTCACCTCCCCTGCGGTAAGATCATCCATGCCCGAAACTGCGTACAGCAGCGTGGATTTTCCAGAGCCTGACGGCCCCATAACGGCGACCATTTCTCCCTCATCAATCATAAAATTTACGTTTTTCAGTACATTATTCTGCCGTTTGTTTACGATATATGTTTTGCAGAGATCTTTTACTTCGAGAATATTCATATCAGATTTCCTTTCTTATTCTATATTAGCCGTGTCCAAGGCCGTTATCGTTTTGGTATACAGCGAGGCGAAGAACGCGCTTGCCGCTGTAGCGGCAAGAATAACCAGCGGGAAAACAAGGATCATTTCAAACGGGTTTATCACATAATCAACAGCAAGCGCCATACCCATCATCTTGAAAAACGGATCAATGAAGAGATGCGTAAGCGGCAGGGCAAAAAGTTCCGCTGCGATTACCGTCATACATCCGACGAAAACAAATCGCAGGGTATGGTAAGCATAGATTTTTCCGTTTCGTGTGCCGATTGCTTTCATAAACGCAATTTCGCCCAACTCCTTAGCGATAAAGGAACGCTCCATAAGCACAGTAATCAGCACCGCTAAAATGAACGTGAGAACAACGACCATTTGCTTTGTCGTATCAAAAGTATCCACAACTTTGAGCAGATCCGATATAGTTTCGCCGCGATTTTTGACCTCGTCGAGTTCGGGATAAAGCTTCTGGATTTTTTCCATACGGCGGGCTGTTTCCGTTTCATCGGGTTCATCGGTGAATTTGATCTGTGTGAAGAGTGCTTTCTGCGCTTGTATGTAATTAATCTTCTCGTCCTCGTGAACCCGCACGCTCTCGCCTATATTGTTCATGGACTGAAAAATTGCTGTTATTATCAATTCCTTGTCGCCATCGATGGTCTTTATTGTAATCGTATCACCGATATCCGCTTTCAGTTTGTCCGCAGAAAGATGGGACAGCGCAGCCTCACCGACAGACTGCGGCGGCGTGCCCTCAATGTACTCATACATATCCGCAGTCGTTCCTGTGCCCTGATATATTGTAATGCTGCTCTCGTTTTCATCGTGTGACACAGGTAGCTTGAACATCATTTCCTGCATACAGAGCGCGGGCATACCGTTTTGGGCGAGATTTTCCTCCATATCCGAAAGGTATTCTTCCAGCTTTTCGTGGCCGTTCTCCGTCATAAACTCCGTTACCTCGCCTTTGGCGGATATGTCGAAGTCCGCAAGGTCGAAAAGGTTGAAGAGCACACCGCTTTTCGCCGTGGAAACCGTTGTCGAAAGGACAAGCAGAAGCGACAGGCAGAGGAAGAATGCGAAGGTTATGATACTGAAGCGTTTCGGACTGCTTACGATATCGTTCAGTGCGAGAAACACTGTTTCGGGAAGCCTAGATCTCCCAAGGCTCATCATGCTCTTTTTGCGGAAGCGCTCGCCCGTCTGACCGTTTCGCACAGCGTCAATGGGGGACATTTTCCCGACCTTGCCCGTACAGCCGTAGCAGAACAGCATGATGACGCCAACCATGCACACCGCGCAAATGACGTTGGAAAGCGCCGCGTTCTGATTGTTTATGATAATGGAGCTAGGGACAACGCTCATCAGCATTTCACCGAAAGGAAAGCTGAGCGCAAGGCCGGCCACCGCGCCGATAACGGAAAGGGCCGCGTATTTCACAAGGTACAGACTCCTAATCTTCAGATTGCGGATACCGATTGCTTTCATAACGCCAATCTCGCGGAACTCCTCGGAAAGCGTGAACGCAATGGTAAACCGCAGGATCACAAACGCGACGGCTACAAAAATAAGGCTTACCATAAGGAGGGTCTCGACCGCCAGCATATCAAAAGCATAAGAAAGTTTGATAGTCGCCTTGTCCCCTGCCAAAAGGGCATCGTTGATAAGCGGTTTGACTTCAGAGAGCATTTTTTCCATATCCGAGGTACGTATGTAAACCAGCTCGCCGCCGTAAAATTTCTCAACATTTTCCGCAGATATGAATTTTTCAAAATCCTCGGTGCTTATGATATAACGCTGTATTGATATTCCCTTTGAGCCAAGAACCGCATCCTTGACACCACCCGCGAACGTAAATATACAGCTTATGCCGCCGAGCTTTACAGTCATTTTATCTCCGACCTCAAGTCCAATATCCTCCGCCATGCCCGCCGTCGTATAAAACTCGCCTCTCTTTACCGATTTCAGAATGCTGCCGTCGTCAAGAATATAATTCATGGACATATCCTCGTCACTCTGAAGAAAAATATAGCTTAAGTTTGATGCAGTTTTGCTTTCATCCTCAAAGGTGACATTGGCGGACTCCATATACAGTATTTTTTCCTTGCCGAAACTTTCCACCGAAGCGGCAGAATTTAAAATCCCGTCAACATCGACCGCACCTGATTTGTTCCTTGTCATCGCAATGTAGTCGGGTGCGTCCGCCATTTCAAAATAATCGTCCAGCGCCGTTGTAACGCTTATGATGTTATTCACGCCCGACGACACGAACATTGACGCAAGTATGATAAATACAAGCAAGATCACGTTCATCGCCTTTTTTCGTTTCAGGTCTTTTTTCAGTATTCGTAAATACATTTCCACTGCTCCTTTCGCTTTGTGGACCTATTGTAGCATAGGAGTTATTAAAGAATCCTTAAATCGGTTCGCGGAAATCAAAATAGATGCTTATTCGCAGAAAAGGCCAGAAGGATACACCCTCTGGCCTTCAGCTAATCAACAGTATACCAGTTCCGCAAAGATAATTTCCTCAACTTGTGCTTTGCAGCTATTCATCAGTCCGACCCACGCCATTTGATCGCGGGCTTTCAATTCCTCGGTGGCCTCCGCCGCCTTTGCCATCTGCGGCATCATCCTGTCCAGCCAGTCATTGGCGGTGTCGTTGATGTCCAGTAGATGTGCCTGGAGTTTGCCTGTGTCCACCAGCTCCCGGTACAGCTTGCGCCGGTGCTGCTTCAAGTAGGTCAACCTCATGCGACCATATTTGCCAATATCCCTGACCGGTTCCTCTGGTTCGGGGTCTAATGCCAGATTGGGGATATAGTAGTCTCCAACGCGAATATAGGTCAATCCGTTTTCCATTGTGATGCCCTTTCTCCCTTACGGGTCGTTATCTGGCACCAGCGCAATCACATCGGCAATATCGCAGTTCAGCGTTTCGCAAATCTTGATAAGGGTCTGCATGGAGATATGTTCTCCCTTGCCCATGTTGGCGATGTGATTTGTTGTCAAATGCGCCTGGAGCCGTAAATCTTTCTTGGTCAGATTTTTGTCGATCAATGTTTTCCACAGCGGCTTATAGCTGATTTTCATAGTCATTCTCACCTTTCCAGTGCCAGGGTCAGCAGTAGCGGCCCCGGCACTATGGTCTATTAACCATTATACCGCCTCTGTTGAGAAAACACAATGCGGTCTTGCAATTCTTCTCCAAAAACTGCGGCATACACAACGCATTTGTTCTCGTTTTTCTTTACATCAATTTGGGGGTCAAGTGCTTCATGCCCTGCGACTTCGCGCCGGGGTTGTCGTTGCCGTAGCCTTCCAGCAGGTTAATGACGCCCCACACGCCCAGGCCAGCGCCGAGGGCAATTACCAGAACCTTCAAAGTGTCGATAGCAGAAGTGAAAAATTCCATTAAAATACCTCCATAATGTTGTAAAATATTGATTTTGAATGTGACAGGGAATCCTCCCCGGAAATATGAAACACCGCCAACTGAACGTGTCAGTCGGCGGTGCTACCGGGCCGGGAACGTAGCTTTTGAGTAACAGCTATCAAAAGCAGCTTGTCCGGCCAGACGGTCAAAGATTGTGCCAGCCTTTACAAATGCCGGTTTCTGCCGTATAATGCAGATAACACAGATAAATGGGGTTCTCCATGAACAATAGAGATTTGACTGACAAGGTAAATTCAGCCATGTACCGGCAATGCCGGGACCGGGGCTTTGCGGCTCCGGTGGATGTGCTGATGGAGATAGGCTATTTGTCCAAAAAGGACTATGAAAACTGGCGGTATGGGCGCGTCTCCTACTTGGAGCGCGTCTGTACGGCCAATTTAAGCAAGCTGTCCACCGTCATGCACCAGATGCGGGTGTATGCGAAAAAGGCGGGGTTAAAGCCGTCTTTCTGCTGCTACAAACGGTGGGGCGTAAAGAAAAAGGGGGGTCAGGGCCATAAGCCGGTAATCCCCCTTCGGTTCAGCAAGAACGGCAATCCAGAAATTGAACGCTGGTATGCCACGCACTTCGTTGATACAAAGCGGGTCAGCCAGCTAAAGGCGGCAGCATTGGAGAAAGCGGAGCCGCCCCGTCAGGAGGGGGAATCCCCGGAGGACGGAGCTTCCATCTCGTAGCACTCGAAAACATCATCCGGCTTCACTGTCAGCCTGCGGACCAGGAACTTCGCAATATCAAAGTAATTCTTCTTGCTGGAATCCAGCAGATACTTGTACTGCGGGTGCTTGGTAATGTCAAACTTATCGGAGAAAAACGGCCTTACGCCCTGCACCTGCAAGATGCACTTGCCGCCATCCATCACTGCCAGCTCGTCGGTGGACATCAATTCTTTACCAAGTTTTTGGTAATTGACGCCCATGCTTCGCTGGCTCCCTCTGGTGTCAGAGGTGTTGTAGAGGTCGATTGTTTCCTTCCCTAAAGTTTCGGAAATCTCCTTTAAGGTGCTTCTTTCCTTACCTCCGAGGAACAAAACGCAGGAGCAGTTGCCGATAATTGTCTCCGCATGGTCCTTGTAGACCGCTTTGAGCTGGCTCTGCGTCTGCACAACAATGTGCGCGGAAATCTCGCGGGAGCGAATCACGCTGATGAGGTGCTGGAAGTTGGGAATCTTCTGGTTGGCGAACTCGTCCAGAAGGCAGGTGACGTGGGTTTTCAATGCGCCGCCGTTCTCTAAAGCCTTGTCGCACAGGACGTTGAACATCTGCGTGTAGACCATGGCTGAGATGAAATTGAAGGTCATATCCGTATCGGAGACGATACAGAACAGGGCCGTTTTTCGGTCCCCGATCTTGTCCAGCTCCAGGTCGTCGCCCTCCATGAGCTGACGGACCTCTTTAATATCAAAGGGAGCCATCCGAGCGCCGCAGCTAATAAGTATAGATTTAGCTGTTTTGCCCGCAGCCATTTTGTATTTGACATACTGCCGGACGGCAAAATGTTCGGGGTCACGCTGTTGCAACTGTTCAAACATCAAATCAACGGCATTTTTGAAGTTTTCGTCATCTTCACGCACTTCCGAGGCGTTTAACATTTCCAACAACGTGGTCATGTTCTTTTCTTCCTCTGGGGCTTCGTACCAGATATAGGCAATCAACGCCTGATAGTACAAGGCTTCGGCCTTGGACCAGAAATCTTCCCCGCCCTTGCTGTCCTCTCCCTTGGTGTTTTCCATGATGCAGTTGACCAGCTTCAAAATATCATTTTCACAGTAGATATATTTGAAGGGGTTATACCTCATGGATTGCTTAAAATTGATAGTATTGAGTATTTTTATCTCATATCCACCACGTTGGAGCATCTTACCACATTCCTCGACCACGGTGCCTTTCGGGTCAGTGACAATATACGAAGCGTTCATCTGCATGAGGTTGGGCTTAATGTGGAAGCGGGTCTTGCCGGAGCCGGAACCGCCGATCACCAGCACATTTTTGTTGATATTGTACTTGGGGATTTTGTTCCTCCCCACCATGACGCGCTCTGTCTGCGTCAGGAGAATGTTCTGGTCGAATTGGGGATTGATGAAAGGCTTAATATCGTCGGAATTTCCCCAACGGGCACTACCGTACTCGACCCCGTGGCGGTACTTCTTGGCATTCTTGGCCTTGATATAGACCGCCGCCCGGATGCAGGCCGCGCCGATCAGCCCAACAAGAAGGTCCTGGGGGTGGAAGCTGGGGAGGGGATTGCCGGAAATGATCGCCCCCAGGCTGGAAATTGCCCCCATGCCCTTTGCCACCATATCCGCGCCAGCGGCCAGCCGGTAGCCCTCGCCCACGCGGTTGAAGAACCAGAAGATGAACACATAAGGGAAATTGAGAATCAGGAATTTTTTCAAATCAAATTTCACAGTCCACGCTCCCCCCTGTCCCGGTCCTTGACGGTATCCTGGGTCATACTCCGTGCAACCTCCTTGAAGTGGGAGAGCGCCTGCCGTACAGACGGCTTCTCCGGGGCTTTGCGTTTCATGGTTTTAGCGGCGTATTCGGCAAAGGCGGCTTGCATAGCGTCGTCATCCCGCGCTTTGAAAAAAACGTAGTATTCGCCCTTATCCGGGTTCTTTTTCAGAGCAAAATCCACGCCGTATTTTTTCGCCACGTTCTCAAAGCTCTTGATGTTCTTCTCATTGATCTCAATGTTTTTAACGCCAACGCCCTGGCCCACAAGCTGCTTCACACTCTGTTTACCGTGGTGGATTTTCGGATTATGGGACTGCGCCAGATACTTCCGAATAGCCCATTTGAGCAGATCGGCGGTCAGCCTGCCGCCAGTCTTGCCCACCTTGATTGCCAAGGCTACGGATTTATCCCGCACTTCGTCCTGCATGATGATCTGCCTCCTTTCTATAGGCGGGTTCAGCGGGCCTCGCCGCTGCTGAACCCTTCCTCAATTTCGTTGCCCCATACGAGCCAACCGGGCCTTATATTGCGGGCAAATAATTCAATTTTATTGGTATCTGGAAACATATCTTCCAGCATTTCATAGGCACATACCGGCTTGCGGCTATGATATGTGGCCGGTTCCCGCATGACCGTTGTGTACTTACCGAAGCACTCCCGTCTTGGCATCAGGATTTTATTTGGCCTGTAAAACCACAGCAGATACTCATGGCTGAATCTGACAGTGAACGCGGGAGCAACCCCATTTCCTTTATCCCAGATAAACCGGGCATGGAGCTTATACCCACGCATTTCCATTTGGGCCGATGTTTCCAGCAAAAACTTATCTATTGTCCAAATGAAGATATTGTGCTGCTCATTCGCCTGCTCAAAAAATGGGTCCTGCATCTTAAAACAGTCCTCTACGGACATAGTTGGATAGTCAAGCCGCCTACCTTGGTTGGGGCGGGACTTCCGAACATTTCCTTTCTGCTGCGGCCATGGAGGGTCACTGTAAATCAGGTCATAGCCCATTCGCTTTCCCTGTTCCTTCAGACAGTGCTTTTTCTTCTCTGGCAAAGCGTTCCTCCAGCCGCTCCACGCTCCAATCCTTCTTGAACTGTCCCAGAGGGCCGGGACCGAACATGGCCCGTGCCCGGTTGTCCATCTCCCGCAGCCGCGCCCACAGCTCCGGGTGGTGTGTCCGCAGCTTCCTCAATTCGTCAATGCGTTGCAGGGGACAGCACCAGCAGGAAGCTCGGCGGTAAATCTCATACAGCCCGCCAAAGTCAAAACCCCGGCTGTAACAAATCTGCAATGCCTGGGCCTCGGTGATCTTCCAGTCCACCAACGGATACTGTTCGTCCTTGCACCGCCACGCTTCATCAGCAGCAATGCCAACATAGTGCAGGGCATTCTTTTCCTTTTTGAGCCGGTTGACCTCCTTGGAGATCAGGTGCGTTTTGAGCTGACCGGTACACCAACGCACCTTAATACCAGGCCAACCATTGCCATAGGGCGGGATACCCAGCCGTGCCCGGTTTTCCAAGCAGCTTGACTTCTGTTTCGGTTCGTCAAACATCAGCCACTCAAAGCCGTGGGGATGGCGCAGGGTAGTGATATGGATGCCGCGCTCCCGGTAGAGAAGATCATCCAGCTTCGCCAGATGGTTGTACATCTCCGGGAACTCCATGCCCGTGTCGGCGCTGATAACCGCGTCAATCGGCATACCCTTTTCGATCATCAGCAGCAGGAGCGCAGAACTGTCCTTCCCTCCGCTCAGGCTGACAGCGTGATAAAAGTTTTCATTTCCGCTTGTTTTCGTCAAATATACCTCCTTAAACGCAAAATAAGCCCCGGAAGGAGCGAAGTCCTTCCGGGGCTGAAAGTGTTATGGGATTATCCCAGGGCGGTCCACTGTTCCGTGGAGCCGTTCATGCTGAAGCTGTGCCCGTTGGACGCTTCAACAATGTCCCAATAGTACCACGCGCTGGTGGGAACATCGGAGAAGGTCTTGTAGCCCTTCACCACGGTGTCGGCGCTGGCGCTGCGGCCCAGGATACGGTTGACCATCACGATTGTCTCAGCGCGGGTGATATTCTGGTCAGGCCGGAACGTGCCGTCCGTGTAGCCGTAGACCAGACCGTTTTCCGCCGCCAGATTGATGTACTTCCGCGCCCAGCAATGGGAAATATCGGTGAAGCGGTCCAGAACGGTGTTATTGCCGCTGCTGTCACAGAACCGGGCAAGGATCGTTGCCAGCTCCGCACGGGTGATATTCCGCTGGGGACCGAATGTGCCGTCCTGGTAGCCGGTAATCACGCCCATGTTGCAGAGGGTGGAGACGGCGGTGCCGTACCACGCTCCGGCGGGAACGTCCTTAAAGCGGTTGATGTTGGTGCCGTAGGCGGCTTTGGCCTCCGGGGTCAGCAGCCGGTAGAGGATGGCCGCAACCTCGGCGCGGGTAATGTCGGCATTGGGGGCGGCCTGGGTGTTGGTCCGTCCGGCGATATAAGCGATATGGTCCTTTCGGTTCAGCAGGGAGAGCTTGGAGCCGGGAGTGGTCAGATCACCAATGCCGCCCGTGCTGCCGCCCTTGGCAATCGTGACCTTCTGGACCTGGGAGGCCATTTCAGAGGCGGTGGCCGCATAGCGCACCTCGTATGTGCCGGGAGCCAGTCCCCTCACGGTGTTCCCCGCGATAGCGGTCCACTTGCCGTCAGGCAGGAGCCGGTATTCCATGGTCTTATCCGTCTTGGTGAGAGTGCCGTCATTCCGGCCCTGCCGGGTTTCATCGGTGTGGCCCACGCTGGGAGCCTTGCGGCGGTCGGGAATCTTCACCGTGACCGTCTCACCGGGCAGGCCGTCACCCTTGCCGGGGTAGCGGATAAGAACATCCTTCCCGGCCAGATCGGACACGTCCAGAGGGTTCGGGCAGGGCTTCCAGGTCTTGCCGCCGTCCGTGCTGTACTCCATATCCGGCGTGGTGTTCAGCGTCTCATTGTCAGGGTCAAAGACCAGCACAGGAGCGCCGGGGTGCTTGGAGATCACCACGGTGACGGTCCGGCTGGCAAAATCCGTTTTGGTGGCGGGGAACCGGAACAGGACCGTCTTGCCCAGGTAGTCAGCGGTGTTCAGTGGCTTTTCCAGAGCGGCCCATGTTTTGCCGCCGTCAGCGGAAAACTCCACGCCCTTGTCGGAGCTGACGGTCTGGGCCTTGCTGTCCACCTCCACCTTGGGGGCATCCCGGCGAGTGGGAATCTGGATGGTTACACCGCTGCTGGGGAAGGAATCGCTGTTCCCGTGATTGCGGATGATAATTGTCTGCCCGGTCAGATTGGACACGTCCAGGGGCTTGGTGCAGGGGTTCCAGGTCAAGCCGCTGTCAATGGAGCAGTCCATATCCGTGGTGGTGTTCACTGTCTCGGTAACGGTGTCCAGCTCCACCACGGGATTCTCTGTACGGTTAGGAATCCGCAGTTCGGTGGCATCGCTGGCGAATTTATCCTCGGTCGCCGCCTCCCGGACGAGGATGGTCTGGCCGGTCAGGTTGGAAACATCCATATCTGGGTCACACTTGGTCCAGGTTTTGCCGCCGTTCGTGGGATACTCCATAGCGGCAGTGGTGTTCACCGTCTGCTTGTCCCGGTCAATGGTCAGGTCGGGCTTTGCGCCCTTCTGCGGGACCTTCACCAGCACGGGCAGGCTGGCAAAATGCTCGGAATCGTACTTCTCCCGGACCGTCAACTCCGCGCCGTAGAAGCTGGACACATCCAGCCCAGCAGCGGGAACCGCCGTCCAGCCATTCTCCGTCCGATACTCCGGCGCGGTGCCGGAGACGGTCAGCAGCTCCGCCACACGGTCAATGTCGGCGGTGGGGGCGGCGTTCCGGCTGGGGACGGTCAGGGTGGCGGTGTTGCTGGCGGGGTTGGTGCCGTCACAGGCATAGCGCACCAGCAATGTGGCGTTGGTCAGCTCGGACAGGTCCATGTTGTCCAGGCAGGGAATCCAGCTTGCGCCGTTGTCTTTGGAATACTCCATAGCGGCGGTGCTGTCCATACGCTCAGTGGCATTGTCAATAGTCAGCACGGGAGCCACGCCCCGGACGGGGACGGTCACGGTGGTGGGGTCGCTCTTAAAGGAATCGTCCGTGGCAGCGATGCGAACCAGCAGCGTCCCGCCCTGCCGGTCCTCCACGTCCTGATTATCGGTGCAGGGTTTCCAGGTTTCGCCGCCGTCATCGGAATACTCCATGCCGGTGGTGGTATTCATGGTGAAGTCGAAAGGATTCACCTTCACGTCCGGGGCGGTGGGACGCTCCGGCAGAACCTCCATGACCACGGGTCCGGGGTTGCCGGTGCCATCATCTACCAGACGGACATAGATAGTCGAGCCGGGGATGATCTCGCCGCCGTTGGACAGATCATCGGTCAGGGTGTAGTCCTTCCCGGCCTCCACCACATCGGGGTCAAAGGTGATGATCTCCTTCCGGTAGTCAATCTCATAGTTCAGCCCCGTGTCGGCCACGGTCCGGCCCTCCACGCTCTGGCTGTCAGAGGCGGTGAGGTTGTCCGTCTCCTTCATCCGCTGGGTGAAAGTATAGGAGGTATCGGGGGTCAGGCCGGTAAACTTGGGGCTGTCCTGCCACGTCTTGCCGCCGTCCATGCTATACTCCGCGCCGGGAACGGGGTTCAGCGCGATAGTGGTGGTCGTGCGGCGGGCAATGGTGGGAGGGTTGGTCATGGTCTGCGGGGCCTTGGAGATGGTCATATCCGCGTAGACCTGCTCGGCGGTCAGATCGTAGCCGTCCTCGGCAACCAAGTAGAAGCGGACCTTATAAGTACCAGCGTCCACGGGGGCCTCGGAAGTCTCATAGGGCTTGCCGCTGGCCAGAGTGCCAACGTACATAACACTGACGGACTTCACACCCTCCATATCAGTCAACAGACTGGTGTAGGGATAGGGCTGGCGGTTGCCATTATAAATGGTGTTATAGGCGGGCATATCCGCATCCAGAATGTCCACCGGCGTGTCGGTGGTTCTGCCGGAAACGGGCCGGGAGCCGGAGACGGTGTGATTTTCGTCCTCAGCCATACGGACCAGGATGGTGTAGCTCTTGTCAGGTTCCAGTCCTCCAAAGGTGTTACTGGTCTGCCAAGTGGTCCCGCCGTCAATGCTGTACTCCGCGCCGGGAATGGCGGAGACAGTCAGAGAATGAGAAGAACTGCTTTCCAGGACAGCCATGGGGGTGTCCTGCCCAGCCTTGCGGATGGTCAGGGTAGCGGTGTAGTCACCAGCCGCCAGAGTATGATTGGCGTCCGGGGAGAAAATAGCGGTCACATGGTAAACTCCAGCGTTGGTGGGAGCGGTGGTACTCTCCACGCCGTCCGCGCCGGTGTAGGTCAGGGCAACGGAGGAAATACCCTCAATGCCGTCCGCACCGTGGTAACGCTGGGGAGCGCCGGTGTAGGTGACAGTCTCATCCTTCAGCACGGGCCGGACAGTCCCGGCCTCGCCGGAGGCGCGGGTGATGTGCAGCACCGGGGCGGGGAGCGTTTCGGGGAGCATATAGCCGTCCGCTGCTACAAAGTCGATGTTGACCACATAATCGCCCACGGTAACGGGCGGGGTGGCAATGCCGTCATAGCCGGTGATAGTCATGGAGGCAATGCCGGGGTTGGACTTGGGCAGGGTGTACGTCTGCGCGTGGCCGTTGTACTCCACCGTCTGATCCGCGAACCGCTCAAAGGTGACGGTGGTTTTCTCGGTGGCCTGCATGGTGGAGGGACCCTCCAACTCCTTGTAACAGGCCGTCTCCACCGCCTTGACCTTGATCTCATAGGTGGTGTCGCGGGTCAGGCCGGTGAAGGTGCCGGTGGTCTGCCACGTTACGCCGCCGTCAATGGAATAGGCCATGCCGTCCACCACTTCAATGGTGATGGAGGAATCCGTCACGCCAGTGACCACAGGGGCCAGGGGCCGCGCGGGGGTGGCCTTGTTGATGGTCAGGGTGGCGTACTGCGGCTGCAACTCCGCGTAGCCGCTCTGCATGGTATAGCTGACTTTGACATTGTAAACGCCGGGGTTCACAGGCGGCTCGGTGGTGGGGCCGTAGGAGGTCCCATTGGTCCCGGTGAAGGTCTGGACCACTTCGGTGCATCCGGCGGGAACGTCCGCCACAAGGGACTTGGGCGTACCGTCATAGGTATAGACGGCGGACTGGACCGTACCGGCGGAAGCGTTCTGCCGGGTGGTGCGGATGATGGCAGAGGAAGTCGGGCTTTCCTCATGGTTGCGGTCGCCGGGGTACTTGGCCTGGATGGTGTAGGCGGTGTCGGGGGTCAGGCCGTCAAAAATGGTGCTGGCCTGCCATGTTTTGCCGCCGTCAATAGAAAACACCGCCCCAGGAATGGCGGTGATCGTAATGCTGTTGGTAGCGGTATTGCTGGCGCGGGGAGCGGCGGGGGCGTTCTGCTCCACCTTCGTGATGGTCAGCGTGGAAGTCACCGGGTCCAGGGGAGCGGTCCCCGCCTGCATGGTGAAGCTGACCGTCACGGGGTAGGTCCCCGCGTTGGTGGGGGCGGCGGTGGTGGTCTGGCCGTCCACGGTATAGGTCACGGTGGATTTGGTAACGTGGGAAATGGCCGGGACCTGATAGGCAATGGGATTGCCGGTATAGGGGTGGGTCTGCGGCTGAAGGACCGCGCTCAGATCTCCGGGGTCCACGGTGGTGTACTCAGTGGAGAACTGCGCGGAGACGGTGGGAGAAGCGTCATAGTTGCCGTCCTCGGTGGCCTTCAACCGCTGGTAGAGGGTGTAGGCGGTGCCAGCATCCAGATTCTTGAACACGGGGCTGTCCTGCCACACCTGCCCGTCCATGCTGTACTCGGCGTTCTCCACCGTGTTCAGCGTCAGGGAGTTGGTAGCTGCCGCCGCCAGCGTGGGGGCGGGACAGGTCTGCGCCGCCTTTTCAATGGTATAGCTGACAGTCAAGCCGGAGAGCTGGGGATAACCCGGCTCCATAACAAAGGAGACAGTAGCGGTGTAGCTGCCCGCATTCACCGGGGCGGAGGCGCTGCTGTAAGGCCGACCGCTGTTCGTGGTCCCCTTGTAGGAAATTGCCACGGACCGGATGCCGTCCGGCAGTCCGGGCATGGGCAGGGCGGTGGACTGCCCATCATAGGTCTTGGCGTAGTCGCTGACGGTGGGGGCCTCCACCGTGCCGTAGGTCAGATTGACCGTGGCGGTGACAGCGGGGATATTGTCGCCGGAGAGTTGGGGGAACCGGGAGAGGTTCAGCGTTCCACGGACCGTCTGCGTCAGGGTATAGGGGTCATAGCCGGTACTGCTCCATGTGACGGGAACGCCGGTGACGGTCTGGGCGTTGCCCGTGCCGCCCTCAGCCACAACGGAGACGGAAGTGGGCAGGCCCAGCTTATTGAACGCCGTCCCCATGGGGGCGGTCCGCACCACTTCCTCCACGCTGAGAATGGGCCGGGGAACGACGGTCACGGGGATGGTGACACGGCCAAAGGACGTGCCGCCCTTGGTAATAACTGCCTGGACCTCAGTGGTTCCGGGCTTGCTGGAATTGAACCCGGCATAGCTGGGGTCAATGGTCCAGGTGTAGGGGGAGGGATACAGGCTGCTGCCGGTGGTCAGCCTCACCGCCTGGACGGTATCGCCCACATAAATCCGATTGGTGGCGGGAAAAATCCAGGCCAGAGAGTAGACAGTGTTATATTTGCCGTCCTCGGTCTGCCAGACGTAGTTGTCATCCGTGATGGTCGCACCGATGGCATAGGGACCAGCGGCCACGGGCCGGGTGACGGGGGCGGCGGTGTCCACCGTCAGCTCCCCGCCCTCCACCTTCACCTGACAGGCGGAGAGGGCGGCAGGAACGGAAACGCCGTTCACGTCCAGATAGGTGACGGCTTTGCCATCCAGCAGACTGTTCCCGTCATAGATTTTGCTGTCAAATTCAGCCGTCCAGGGGACGGCCTTGGGATAGACCAGCAGCCGCTCCGCCGTCCGCAGCTCCACATTGTCATAGATGGCGCTGTCCACGGTGATGATAATGCCATAGGAGCCGGGAGCGGTGACGGACACATGGTTGTCCAGCGTAGTGCCCACATAGCGGTGGAAAGCCGGGGCCACGTTGTAGACTACCGTGTAGGCGTTCCCGCTGTACTCCACGCCCGTGGTAGTGGCGGAAAGATAGGCCGGGTCCAGGGTAAACGCGCTCAGGGTCAGGGCGGGGACGTTGATCTGCGCCCAGCTTCCACAGGTGTCGCAGGTGTACTTGACCCGCCCGCCAGTGGAGGCGGTGGCCTTGACAATATCCGGGTTCAGCTCCGCGCCGGAGAGACAGCGGTGAGCAGCCGCAACACCGCCGTTGTCCTCATCGGTGAAGTCCACCATGAGATAGACGGGGTTCTTGTCCGGGGCCGTGTAGTGGGAATCCGGCGCGGGCCATGTGGCGGGGTCGTCATCTGTGGTGGCGGCAAACGCCTGGGCAGGCAGCAGGGCCACACTCAGACAGAACGCCAGGATCATGCTCATTACGCGGGAAAGGTTTTTCGTTTTTCGCATAGGCAAATCTCCTTATCTTAAAAGTCAAATACAATGGAATAGGTGATGTTGCTCTTGTTATACATACAGTCGTGGTTCGTATAGTAATAGAACCGCATCTGCGTATAGGTGCCGGTGGGCAGCTTGCCGGAGAGGGTCACGCCGTTATTCGTAGTCTTATAGGCAATCTCATCCCATTGGCCGGTGCGAATGTTATAGGCTTCGACCCTGCCGTAGTCGCTGCCGTTGTGACCGCTGACGGCGGGAACATCAAAGGTGTACTCGGTGATGTAACCGTAGATCGTCTCCCCATTGTCCTGGAAATTGATGCCGGTTTCCTCAATGAAGGAGTTGGCGGAGGTCAGGGTCATGCCGCCGCCCACATCATCCGCCACAAAGAACACGATAGCGGACCAGGGAGAAGCGGCCCCGTAAGCGTCAACAGCTCTGCACTTCACCAGATGCTTTCCGTAGCCATAGGTGGTGGTTTCCTTGTCCCTGCCGTCCCATTCATAAGTAATAGCGTCCCCTTCAGGGTCGGTGGAGCTGGCGGTGATCGTCACCGCTTGGCTGGGCCGCACCACGCCGTTGGCGGGATTTCTGGTGATAACCGGCTTGCTGGGAGCCTGATTGACAAATTCAATGGTTTTCTCCTGCCAGGGAGAGGCCGCACCGTAGGAATCCACCGCCCGCACCCGAATGGTATGGGAGCCATTTCGGGAATACCAGCCGGAGGAAACGTAGTCCCCGCCCCATTCCAGCCGGACCGTATCGCCGTCCGGGTCACTGGCCGTAGCGGAGACATTGGCAAAGAAGTTATTGCCGCTGGTCTGCCGGGTTACGCTGGCGGTGAAGCTGGTGATAACAGGAGCGTTGTTGATGAACTCAATCGTCCGGCTCTCCCAGGCGGAGGCCGCGCCCCACTCATCCACAGCCCGGACGCGGATGGTATGGGTGCCCACCTCATAATAGCCGTCCTGCTGGTACTCGCTGCTCCATTCCAGATGCACAGCGTCCCCGTCCGGGTCAGAGGCCACGGCGCTCAGGTCAGCATAGAAACGGCCATCCTTCATGTTCCGGGTGGCGTTGGCGGTGAAGCTCTCGATCACAGGGGCGGTGTTGGTCACGGTGATGTTGGCAAAGGCACTGGTCAGGTTGCCCGCGTCATCCCGCACTGTGGCGGTGATGGTGTAGGTTCCTTCGGCATAGAGGGCCAGATCACCGCCGTCATTGGAAAGGAAGCCGGTGTTGCTGTCCAGGGTGACGGGCCTGCCGCCCAGCTTCACGCCCCAGCTTACGGGCAGACTGCCCGCTCCGCTGATGCCCACGGGGAACTTGGTTCCGATATGGATGGAATCGGGAGCGGTGACGGTCAGGGCGGCTTTGAAAATGATGGTAATGCTCTGGCTGGCGGTGGCGGTCTTGCCATTGCTGTCCCGGAGGGTGGCGGTCAGGGTGTACTCGCCGGGTTCGGGGAAGATCACAGTGCCGCCGTCATTGTCCAGGTTGGAGAGGTCAATCAGGCAGGCCGCTCCATCCTTCTGAGCGGACCATGCGATAACCGCCCCGTCCGGGTTAAAGAGCTTATCCATGACCACGGGGACCCGGTTGCCCACATACTCCATATCCGCCATGGAGAATTGCAGGGAGCCAACGGGCAGAACAGTAATGGTGTCGCTGGCGGTGAAGGTCCGGCCCAGGCCGTCCCGCAGAGTGCCGATCAGCCGGAACTCTCCGCCTTGGGTGAACTGAATCGCCCCGCCCAGGTTGTTCAAATCGCCAGTAACGTAGGTGGAGAGGTCTGCGGGCTTGCCGTCCTTCTCCAAGGACCACTCCACAGGCAGCTCAATGTTATTGCCCAGGGTCCGCACCTGTACCGTCTCGCCGGTGTAGACCTGCCGCTCCACCATATCCACCTGCAATTCCTGATCGGCCAGAACCTCAATGCTGGGACCGTCAAAGGAGAACACCCGCCCGGTGGGGTCGGTGATCTCACAGCCGAGGGTGAACACGCCCGCGTGTTTGATACGAATGTCGCCGGGATTGGTGGTCAGGTTTCCGGCAACGTAGGTCCCCCAATTCTGACGGAGGCCGTAGGTGTCATCAATGTGCCACTTGACGGCGGCATCCTCCACCACGTTCTTGGATTCAACGGCCACGGTAAAGGTGCTGTCCGTGTGGGCGTAGTTGGGCATCGTCCAGGCCACGGTGGGAATGGGATAGACGGTGAACGCCTGCTCATAGGAATAGCTGCGGCCTCCCGCGTCCTTGAAACTGGCGGTCAGCTTATACTCGCCCGCCTGCTTGAATTGGACTTTCCCGCCGTCAGCGGTCAGTTCCCCGGTCACATAGTCGGAGACAGGGACATTCTCGCCGTTCCGGGTCAGGGACCAGCGCAGGGGGTTCTCGCCCAATTCCTCAAAGCCTGTCACCAGCGTGACAACAGAATCGGTGTGGAACATTTTGGGCAGATAGAAGCCGGACACGCCCACGGGGTAAATCTGGATGGAATCGCTGGCGGTGGTCACGCGGCCCAGCTCATCCGTCACGCTGGCGGTGAAGGTATAAAGGCCCGCTTCGGAGAAGAAGCCATGCCCGCCTCTGGCGGTCAGGTCAAAGGGCGGTACGATCTCCTTGCCGTCCCGCAGGACTGTCCAGACCACTTCGTTGCTGCCCAGATTCTCGGTGGTCAGCCGCACATCCTCCGCAGTATCGGTGTGGCTCATATCGTTGGCGGAAACGCTCAGGCCGACAACAGGGTAAATCTTGATTGTCTGCGAACAGCTATACTCCCGGTCCAGCGCGTCCACAGCGGAGGCGGTCAGGGTGTAGGTCCCTACTTCGGGGAACCGGACCTTGCCGCCCAGGTTGCCCAGGTCGCCCAGCATGGAGCCAGTCAGGGAAACCGACGCGTCGTCCTTCGTCAGCGTCCACGTCACATTCCGACCCTGCAAATCGGAGGTCAGGAGGTCCACGGGAGTGCTGCTGTCCGTCCACGCGGCGGCAGGGAGGGTGAAGTCCAGGCCCGCCACAGGGTAGACCGCCACAGTGACAGCGGGAGCGGCGAACACCCGCCCGGTAGCGTCGGTCACGCTGGCGGCAATATCATAGGCCCCGGCGCTGGTGATCTGGATGGTGCCGCCGGTATCGGACAACTCGCCGGAGTAGGTGGCGGGAGTGCCGGGGTCATTGGAGGGGGTTACGCTCCACGCCACAGGCAGAGCGGTGTCCTTCTCCAGCGTGACGCTGATCTGCTCGTCCGTATGAGTGGCGGCATCCGCCGTCAGGCCCAGGGAAAGAACGGGATAGACCTCGATGGTCTGCTCATAGGTGAACGCACGACCCAGGCTGTCCGTCACGGAGGCGGTCAGGATATTTGTGCCGGTCTGAAGGAATTTCACGTTACCCCCAGCGTTGTCGAGGGTCCCGGTGATACCGGCAGGGAGAGAAACGGGCTGGCCGTCCACGGCCAGGGACCACGCAATTTTGCTGTCCCCCACATTCTCGGAGGTCATTTTCACCTTCACCGTCTCGTCCGGGTGGGCGAACTCCGGGAGCTTGAAGGACAGGCTCATGGTGTCCCATACGGCGATGGTGGCGCTGGCGGTGAATGTCCGGCCCAGGTCATCCGTAACGCTGGCGGTTACGGTGTAGTTACCCGCAGAGGGGAAGGTGATCTCGCCGCCGCTGTTGGTCAGAGAATTGTCGATAGCCGCCCCATCTTCGGAAGCAACTTCCCACACTACATCCAGGTCAGTCCCGGAGAGGCTGACGGCGGCGGGCTGGTCTATGTGGGCTGTCTCCGGCGCGTCCAGGGTCAGGACAATCACCGGCCAGACCTCCAACGGCAGGGCGGCGGTGTATTCCTTCCCCAGCTCATCCGTGATGGTGGCGGTGAGGACGTATGCCCCGGCCCCGTCAAAGGTGAGCGTACCGCCGTTATCGTCCAGAGAAACGGCAACACCCTCGCCGTCACGGGTCAAGGCCCATTGGACAGTCGAGGGTGTGCCATGCTCCACGGTCAGGCTGATTTCTGCCGCTTCGTCCTCATGCAGTTTTTCCTGGTCGGAGGTCAGGGAAAGGGGCAGGTTCGGGATAACCCGGATTGTCACAGGCTCAGAAGAAAATTCCCGCCCCTGGGAATCCTTGGCGATAGCGGTGAGGATGTGGTCCCCAGCGCCGTCAAAGGTGAGCGTCCCGCCGTTGGCGGAGAGGGTCACGGGAACCTCCTTGCCGTCCCTGGTCAGTGTCCAGCGGACGGATTCGGGCTTGCCGCCCTCCACCGTCAGGCCGATCTCCGCCGTCTCGCCGTCATGCACCTTCTCCGTGCTGGCGGTCACGGTGGGGACGATCACCGGCAGGATGGTGATGGACTGGCTGGCGGTGTACTGCTTCCCGGCGGCGTCCGTGAGGGTAGCCGTCAGGGTGTACTTGCCCGTCTCGGTCAGAGCCAGAGTGCCGCCCTCCTTGGTGAAGCTGGCGAGGGGCTGGTTTGCGCCGTCCTTCATCAGCGTCCAGACCACGGAGCCGGTCAGGTCATTCTTGGTCAGCAGCTTCACATCCTCCGCCCGGTCGGTGTAGCCGTACTCCGGCAGGGAAAAGGCAATGTCCCCGATGGGCAGTACCTCCACAGCCTTCTCGCAGTAGGCTTTGCCGCCGCTGTTCTCCACGGTGCCGCGCAGCACATACCGCCCAGCCTCCATGAAGTAGCAGATACCGCCGTCCTTGGTGAACCCCTCCGGCATGGCGATAGATTTCCCGTCACGGGTCAGCTCCCAGGTGACGGCCTCCGCGCCGGTGAGCGTGGTTTTCACGGAGACGGAATCCCCCACATACCGATACGCCGGAAGGTCAAAGGCGATTGTGGGCTTGTCGGCCTTGTCGGTGAAGATCACCCGATTGCCCTTGTCCATGCCGCTGGGGTAGACGATGGAGCAGCCCTTCTCGGACAGCTCCGTGGCCGCAGCGTCAAAGACCACCTGCACCGGGCCGTCATTCCGGGGCGTGACCACGCCCGCCACGGCGGATTTGCCGGTGATGTTGACGGCGGAGCCGCCCCACACCACCAGCCGCCCCTTGACGGTGATGTTATTGAGGTCCAGGGCCTTCTCCCCCAGGCCGTTGGCGAGAATCAGGTCGCTTTCAAACACAGCGTCCTTGATGCTTACCGCGCCCCGCACCAGAACCGTGTCCCGGTAGGTGCCGGTGAGATCACCGGAATCGTGGACACTCTGGAAGATATTGCTCATGATCTGCACCATCTCCGCACGGGTGATCTGGCCCTTGGGGTTCAGACGGCCATCGTTGTAACCGCTGACGTAGCCCCGCTCTACCATGGCGGAAACAGCGTCCGCCGCCCACGCGCCTACCTGGTTCCGGTCTGGGAACCGGGCCAGAACGGAGTTACCGGCAGAGGGCAGGCAGACCGTCCGGGCCAGCACCACCATGGCCTGTTCGCGGGTGATATTTTCATCCGGCCCCATACGGCTGTTGGAGTACCCGGCAAAGGTCCCCATGTGGACCGCCTGGGCGATGTAGTCATGGTACCAGCTCCCACGGGGCACATCCGTGAAGCGGGAAATGTCGGCGCTCTTGTAGGCGCCAAACAGCCGGTCTATCATAGCGGCCATCTGTGCGCGGGTAAGATAGCCGTCTGGGTTCAGCCTGTCCTCGGACGTACCCACCAACACACCGTTGTCCACCGCCCACGTCAGGGCTTCATAGGCCCAATGACCGTAGGCGTCACCGTAGTCGGTGATCTTGTTGGCATTGGCGGCATGGGCGTTGACTGCTAAAAGACTAACCATCATGACCGCCGCCAGGAACAGAGAAAAGAATCGCTTTAGATTGGGAAATTTGATGCTCATGCGTCCTCCTTTCAGATTTTGGATTTTCCGGGGTGTGCTATGTACTAAGGCGGGACCAGCAGGCGGCGGAGCAGATGGCGGTGGGTCAATCCTTATCGCCTCCCTCCGGCCCGGACGTGGCGAAGTAGGCTTCAAATTCCCGCTGCTGGGCAGGGGTCAGGGAGGTGAAGTGTTCCCCCTCAAAGCCGCACAGCAGGAACGTCCCGGCGATGAAGTCCCCGCTGTCCGTGGGATTTTCCCGGTTGGGCATGAGTTTCATGTTCTTGCCCTCGCCGTTGCAGATCAGCATAACCCGCTGGGGCAGATAGCACCCGGCCTCGATAGGTCCGCCCACAATCTGCTGAAAGGCTTCCAGCGTATCCTCAACCTGGATGGGGCGGGGAGCCTCGCAGGGTTCTACCACCAGAATGTCGATTTTGTTTGCCATACAGAAAATCCTCCTTCGTTTGTCCAGTTGTTATATTCCAGCGGCGTCCTGGGCCAGATCATGACTGACCAGGGATGCGTAATACTGGCTGATGGTTGTGGGCGCGTTGTAGAGCGCCGCCAGGGTGTATGCCTTGATGTTCTTCACCAGCGTGGTATTCTGGCTCAGACTGTCCAGAACGTAGGCGATATGCTCATGGTTCAGCTTTAGGAACCGGCTTTTGACTACACCAGCAGCCATTTCCTCACCAGCAATGCGGATGAAGTCCCGCCGGGAACAGCAGACCTCCACCATAAGTTCCACATAGCCCTCCAGCGTTTCCTCATCGTAGGGATGCTCTTGGAGCAGGAGGTCAAAGTCGATATTTTCTTTTATCAGCTCTCGGTATCTATCCATCTCATCCATCCTCATCCGGCTCTTGGGTCGACCGGCAGGGGGAGAAGCAGGAGGCGCGGGGGTAGGGGGAAGGATGGATGGGTCAGTATCGTTCAGATCAGTATTTTTCTTTTCAGTCTTATTAGGGGCGGAAAAGCCGCCGTCAAGACCGCGCGTTTCCAGCGGTGCAGACTGCGGTTTTTCCGCAGTCAAGAGTGCGGCACGATCCAGCGGTCTTGACTGCTGATTTTCCGCAGTCTGAGAAGCCGGGGGCGGCGGTGCCTGTTCCGGCTGCTGGGGCTGGCCGGGTTCCGGGGGCAGGATGAAGTTTTTGACGTAAATCCGCGTGGGCCGTCCCTGGCCCTGCTTCTTGCGTTCGATCAGGCCGATGCCGTCCTTGTCCAGCTCCCGGAACAGCTTCGTGGCCTTGTCCTTGCCGCAGCCCATGAGGTTCATAGCGTCTTCCTGAGTGAAGTAGATGTAGACGCGCTTATCGCTGTCCATCCAGCCGTTTTTCACCGACAGCCCCATCCGGTCCAGCAGGAGGCCGTAAAGGACCTTGGCCTCGATGGAAACGCTCTTGTAGCGAGGGTCGGTAAGCAGGGTCTTGGGAATACGGTAAAAGCTGTACTGTTCCGCTTCGTTGCCGTAGTAGTAGTCCAGATTCAGATTTGACGGCATGGTGATTGCCTCCTTTGTGATGTGCGGAGAAACAGAAAAAGCGCCCCGGTGACTGTTGATAGTCACCGGGGCGCTCATGCTCCTGCCGCTTGTTGGTTTGTCCGTAAACGCAAAAAACCCGCCCCCAACTGATAATTGGTCAATTGAGGGCGGGTTTTGGGATGTTGTTACCACTTTTCGCCTAAAATGCTTCTCTTACCTCGGATGTAATCGGTCAGAAATACGCTGTGACAGGTCTGATAGGTGAAAAACTGCCATATGACGAGTTTCCCCATTTCCAATTTAACCTTGAAGAAAGGAAACAACAGATTGGTCCGGCCATCATTCTGGAAAACCATGACCTTCTGGAACTCGCTCCTCTCCAACAGGATACCTCCATGTGCAAATGTCTGATTGACCACATTTGCCGCTTCATGGGGGTTCATGTCACAGTCCTGGATGATAAGCCCCTCTCCGTACTGCCGCACCATTCCCGGCAGAGCATCTACGGTGATATTGCTAACCGTGATCGCCATATACAATCTCTCCTCTCTATAAATGTTGGACACTCCACGCTTCCAGCAAGGACACAATGACTTCTTCCATCTGTTGGGCGGTGTAGGTCTGCGGAAAATATTGATGAAGTCTCGCTTGTTTGAGAACCACCTGCACAGCGGCGGGATGCTCCGCTTTCAAAAGAGTTTCAATAACGGTGATAGTCAGGGTGCCATCTTTGCTATGTTGCTTGATTTTTGTTAGTTGGCCTCTCCCTGGAATCACATTCAGCTTGTCCATCACCGATACAAGATCGGTTTGTTCCTGTTTTGTCAGATCGGAAATGTAGTCAGCGGCAGTGCTAACCGCCAGTTTATCCTCGTCTACCAATACCAGCAATGGAGGAACTAGCTTGGTAAGAGCGATATACCGAGCAACAGTCATACCGGATTTTTCCCCGGCATCTTGGGCGATCTTATCCCGTGTGGTCAACTTCTGCACCGTCGGTGCAGAAGTTAGGTCCCACCGCTTACCCTGATGCTTCAAGGCTTCCAGTTTCATCTTGTAGGCAAAGGCTTTCTCACTGGGCAGGATTTTCTCGCGCTGTAGGTTGGAATCGACCATGATAATAGTCGCTTCATCATCGTCCAGAGTCCGAATGAGTACCGGCATAGTGGATTTGCCAGCCAGTTCACTTCCCCGCTTGCGCCGGTGGCCCGCTATGATCTCATAGCCGCCCTCTTGCCGGGGGCGAACGATACCAGGGGAGAGAACACCGCTTCTTGCGATACTCTCCACCGTTTTCTGCATCGCTTCATCATCCCGCACCTGAAAGGGATGATTTTTGAAGGGAAACAGTTCTGACAGCGGAATCTCCTGCACCAGATCACCGTTGGCCTTTACCGGATCACTTGTCTGAAACAAAGCGTCATAATCGGTCAACTGTATCTTGCTGGCACTGCTTTTCATGCCAGCACCTCCCGCGTCAACGCTGCGTATGCGGCGGAGACTTTACCCGCAGGGTCATGGAGGTAGATACTCCGGCCCTCTGCACTGGTTTCTGCCGCTCGGATGGACAGCGGAATAATGCTGTCAAATATCCGCACACCGCTACCATAGGCGCTTCTCAGCAGCTCCACAATCTCGCGGGAGTAGTTGGTCCGCATATCCGCCATGGTTATGAGAATACCCGCAATATCCAAGCAGGGGTTGATTTTCAGCTTCACTTTTGATATGGTATGGATAAGCTGTTCAAGGCCCTTGATGGAGAGGTAGTGTGCCTGCATGGGAATTACTACTTCGTCAGCAGCGGCTAAGGCATTGATGGTCAGCATACCCAGGGACGGGCAGCAGTCCAGCAGAATCACATCGTACTGTTCGCGGACACTGTTCAGATACTCCCGCAGGATTGTCTCACGGCTCATGGTGTTCACCAGCGTGACCTCCAGACCGGACAGCTCAATGTTAGCGGGCAGCAGATCAACACCCTCCGCCTGATGGATAATACCCATTCCGGGGGACACAGGCTTATCCGTAATGATAAATCCCAGCACATCGGCAAGGGTCTCTTCAAGTTGGTCCGGCTGCTGATAGCCCAGGCTGGCGGTAAGCGAACCCTGCGGGTCTACGTCCACCAGGAGGACCTTCTTGCCTTCCCGTGCCAGTCCGATTCCCAAATTGACCGTTGTTACAGTCTTGCCAACTCCGCCTTTCTGGTTACAGATTGCCGTAATTTTGGCTGTTTTGCTCATTTTGGCCTCCTTCTATGTTCATAGAATAAAAACAGGACTAAACCAGAGCGCCCCTTGCTGTGGGGTGTTTCTGATTTAGTCCTATTTTAACAGGCCCGTCGGTGTACTGGCGGAAGTTACCCCCTCTCAGCTCGTACTTGCAAAACTCGATTTGACTTTCAATGCTGATACTGTCCTTGCGGTCTACCGATTGCCGTCCGTAAATTGCATCTTCCCGAATGTTCATTTGGTACTCCTTTCCGTTTCAGGAGCTACCAAACCTTACACTCATATTATACCTCTGGTAGCCCTATTCCACAAGGATGCCTCGCATTACACCACCTGCGCCCGGCCCGGCGCGTACTTGATAAAGACCTCGAAAAGACAGCTTTCAATTTCCCGCTTGCGCTTGTCCTGCGCCTTGGGGGACAGGATGGGGGTCAGGTTTTCCAGCGTGATGGGTTTGCCCTGAAAAGAAGCCGTCTTGACCTCTTTGTGATAAGTAATTCTTGTTTCTGCCATCGGAGCCTCCTTTACAAATCGGTGAACGGTTGCATACAGTTTCCCGCTGTCCTGTGGGGGGAGGTCAAAAGGCGGCAGAAAAACTGCCGCCCTTTGACCTCCCCCCACCTCTGGCCAGGATGGCCAGAAGCGGAGGGGGACTGTATTCCATTTCAATCTGCAAAGGTCAGGGGCCGCCCCGCCGGGCTAATTTGGGCTGTCGCAAGACAGAACGCCCCGGCTGGGGCGGCCCCCTCGATTGCATCTATAACTGCGCCGTATTTGCCACGCATCCCCGGTGCGGGGAGTATTCCAGACCGCCGATGGCCTCGGCTGCATAGCCCCACTGTACCGATTGCCGCATACCGCAGGGACTCCCCCTCAAGTCTGTGGGAGGGCGTGAGCAAGTTTCATTATCCCCCGCGCTGTCCTCGCGCCCGGCTTGCCACAGCCGGGTCAAAGGCTTGCGTTGATCGCTCGGTCAGCTCCCATTTCACCTCCTCAGAGCGTTCCATCCTGGCGGCGCGCCTTTTGCCGCTATCACGCGGGTTTTGTATCTGAAATACTGTGTATTCAGTTGTCAGCGGGAGGGGCTTGTCCCTCCTCACCTATCAGGCGGAAAATTGGGGGAAAGTCCTCTCTCCTAAATGGAATTTTCCAAAATATTTTTCAGGTTCAGCAAGCCCCGGTCAATGGAGCCGCTGATCCGGCTGATCCCCACGCCCTCGGCCCGCACAAGGTCGGCCCTGCTGATGCCGAGTATGTAGTGGGCGTAGACGCGCCGGGCCTGGACGGGCGGGAGCTGGTCAATGGCCGTATAGAGGGCGGCCCGGTTTTCCGTGGTTTCCATCACCTGCTCCGGGGTCAGCGGCGGAAAGGTCACGTCCGCCTCAAAGCCGGGGGTGCTGTCCAGGGAACACTCGTCATGCTCCCGCTTGCGGCGCTTGTAGCTGTCGCACAGGCGGCCGCCAATGGAGAGGGTCACGGCGATCTCGTCAGACACCTCCAGCATGACGCGCTCGGTCAGGTGGGGGTAGTAGTGGTTCAGAATAATGGTTTTCATAGTTGCCTCCATTTCGATGTTGGGCGGTTGACGGGTCGGCAGATCGAAATGGAGGGGCGGCGGGGAGCGGCATCCGGGGGAGCAGTTCCGCACATCCTCTGGCCACGATGGCCAGAAGTGGGGTATAAAAATGTCCGCATGGCGCAAAGCCACGCGGACAGGTACGGCATTATTCTTATTTAGGTACTGGCTGGTTTCAGGTGTGAAGCTATACGGAGGGGCCAACAGGAAAAGACAATTTTCGCAGTTGACTGTGGGGCATCCCCTCAAAGGTACTAAACTTTTTTTAACAAGTTAGGGGGATGAACAAAAAGGAAAGACACGGCGTTACCTCCTTGAACGGTTGCCGAATCTTTCAAATAGAAAGGCCGATAACCGCATTTTTAGTCTGCGTGTTATCGGCCCTGCGTCTATGCGTCTGGCTCCTTGATAACTGTTATTTGCAAATTCTTTGCATCAATTAAGGTTTCTTTTTTACACTTTGGGCAATAAAGAGGATAGTTTTTCAAGATGGTGTCCGCTCTTATTCTGTCACGGGTCTTACTTCCACAGGCGGGACATAAAACCCAGCGGCTTATTTTTGATATATGGTTCTCCATCATTTTGTATAGATGCTATATACAGCGAGCGATATATACTTTTTCCCTTGCTCCACAATACTAAACGAGTTGTTAGAAAAACACCAAGTTGCCATTTCCTTTTTACACTTCGGACAAAAGAGGGGAAAGTTTTCAAGCACTGTATCTAACCGCACTTTTAATCTTGTTTTGTCGTTGCAGATTGGGCACAATAACCATTCTTCTTTCATTAAAATATTAGCTCACCTCACAGTCTTTTTCCAGATAAAACATATAATTGTTCCAATTAGCGCTATCGCTCCCATGGTGATATAAGGCAATTCAATACTACGCTCATACAGATACCCAGCCAGCAGGGGGGCAATGACTTTGCTAAGATTTCCGGCGGTGCTGGCAAAGCCCATGAGTATTCCTTTGCGCTGATTGTCCGCCTTGGAAAGGCTTGCGTTTAGTGTGGGTACTGTTAAAGCGGAAGATACTGCAAATAGACCGAAAACAACAAGTACACTGATAAAGCCAGATGTTAATGCCATGGCAAAGGCAACCAGTGCTTTACAAAATATGCCTATCAGTATTAGTAGCTTATCGCCCGTCTTATTTTCCAAAGGGCCGGTAAAAAACCCCTGTACTACAATTAAAACCCCTGCTACCACCATCCAAACAACACCAACTTGCCCGGTGGTAAATCCAAACTTATCAACGACATACAGCCCCGTAATACCCTGCAAACCGGTTTGACAGAAGTTTACGATAAAAATAAGGATCAGAATAATTCCTGCGGAGCCAAACAGCATGCTTTTCAGGGCTAAAAAATCAAAAGAATCTTTTTTGTGCGGATAACCTGACCTCTCTATGGACTCTGGCAGAACTGTTGCAATGAGTAAAAATGCAATAAATGAAATTCCGGCTCCTGTAAAGAATGGCAGTGCAAGTGAATAGCCAGCCAGAATACCGCCAAACAATGGCCCTAACATAACACCTACACTCATTGCAGCTCCAAGCTGGCCCATATTCTTGCTTCGTTCGTCCTCTGTGCTGGAATCACCCACATAGGCCAAGGACGCAACTGACGTAGCAGATGACAAAACACCGGATAAAGCACGGGCGATAAACAGTGTCCAAAAGGAGGAGGCCAAGCCAAACAGTAATAAGCTAATTGTATAGCCTAACATGCCAATGCTGATAATCGGCTTTCTGCCGATTCGGTCGGACAGCACTCCCCAAAATGGGGCGCACAGTGTTTGTGTCAGCGCATATATGGCCGTGAGCCAGCCAAGTTCTTTGCCACCCGCTCCGAGGTTTTTCATGTAAAACGGCATAACCGGAATGATCATGCTATATCCTAACGCAATTACAAAAGTTGCAAGCTTCAAGGCAAAAATAGGAGTTTTATTCATTGAGTTTTTATTCATTGAGTGTCACCTCCCCTGTCGTACCGTCCACTGTTATCATTTGTCCGTTTTGTATGGTTCGCGTAGCGGTGTGTGTTGCCATAACAGCGGGAATACCATATTCACGGGCAACAATGCTTGAATGGCTAAGAGGGCCGCCAATGTCTGTTACAATCGCACTTGCGGAGGCAAACAACTGCGTCCATGCAGGAGTTGTGGTAACGGCAATCAAGATACTTCCCGGCTGGAATTTCTCAAAATCTGCCGGGCTGTTCAGTACACAGGCGGGAGCCGTAACAACGCCTGGGCTGGTTCCTATGCCCGTCAATACAATTTTCCCATCTTTCTGTATTGGGGTTGCATGTGATACGGCTTTTTTGCTTTTTTCCGGCAACATGGAAGGCGCCACATAACCTCGGAATGTATCATGCTCCGCTTGCCTGGCAGGAATTGCCTCACTCAGATTGGATAGGGGTATATTTTTATCAAGCTGTGTTATGAGCGTTTCCAATTCTGTTTTTGTGAGCCAGTAAATATCGTCCAGATGTGAAATGGCTCCACCAGTTAAGAGACGTTCAGAAATTTCTTGTAACATACGGCGAATCAGCGGGTGCCCCATCCCCATCAAGTAAATAGCGTTTTCACGCATGGGGGCAGTATTTTGTGCCCAATGGAGCAGCTTCAAAAACAGCTTTTTTCGGTGGCCGCCTATCTGTTGCAAAATCTCTTTTTCGGCTTGTTTCCTGCGCCTTTCAAATGTGATTTGGCGCGAATACGGATTTTCCCCTTTTTCCTCCAAATATGCTTTTATGGATTCAAAAGTTGGAGTAAGCATCTCCTGTGGTGTGGCATATGCAAAATCAAATTCATACGCAGTACAGCCAAATTCTTTGAAATAGGCGTTAATTCGACTTTTCCACTCTATCCACACCTCCTGCGAAACTTCCGCAGGCAAAATGGAGGACTTGAAATCTTCTGCTATCTTTGTTGCAGGATTGCTTTTCAGATAGACGCTTAAAGTGTTATTTTGCTTTGCCCATTCCGAAAGGTCCCACAGGTTCTTTTCCGATTGTAGCGCAATCGTATCAAACCCAAGCAAGAAAACGGAAGTGTCTGTTATACCAGCACGGCGGGCCGTACCCTGAAAGAATTTTGTGAATAACGTTTCGCTGATAGATGCGGCGGGCAATGTAAGCTGAATCCTTGTGAAATAAATACATGCGGCGTAAAATACGGCTTGAATGCCCTCCATAATTTGCTGGGCGCTTAACGTACGCAGGGACGTTTCATCCCACTGCTTCACCACATCTTCAAATTCTTTTCTTGCCGCTTCAAAGCGCATAATGCTGTTCGTAAGCGTCCGGCGCAAAGAGCGGGGGGAAAGAGATTTTACAGCAATTAGAAGAGGCTTTGCCTTAGCGGAAAGATAGACATAACCATTGATTATCGTGTATGCCCCGTTGTCTGGCAGTAGCTTTTTTGCGCTTGTATCAAACATATCCACCCATAAAAGCGCCGATGCATGGTTGACTAATTCAAGGCCAAGAGTGGCGAACAGGGGTGTGACTGGGTTTGGCAGGTGTTCTGCCAAACTGCCCTTTGTGTAAACTACATTCTTTTCCGGCAATACCCACTCCGGCGGTAAGACAGTAATGGGGCGAGCCTGAACAATATACAATTTATCTTTTTCCAGCGCCCATTCTATATCCATAGGCATTCGATAATATTTCTCAATTTTATTTCCAAGCTGCGTCAGCCGCATGACTTGATTGCGGGTAAGGGCAGGTTTTTTACGGAGCCGTTCGGGGACAGAGATTTCTTCCGTTCCGTCTAAGGTGCGAGCCGTCATAATCTCTTTGTTTGCCACTTCATATGACACGATTCGGGTAGTGCTCTTATCCGTAACGATTGTATCAGGGGTGACTAAGCTGGAAACCACCGCTTCACCAAGTCCCCATGCGGCGTTTATAATCATTTCGTTACGTCTGCCGTTCATGGGGTTAATTGTAAACATAACACCAGAAGCATCAGAAAACGCCAACTTTTGTATGACTACGGCAAGGGCCACAAGCTCCTGCTTGATATTATTCTTTATACGGTAAGCAATCGCACGAGCTGTCCACAGGGATGCCCAGCACCGCTTTACAGCTTCAAGGATTTCGTTCTCACCTTGTATATTGAGATAAGTGTCCTGCTGGCCCGCAAAAGAAGCATCGGGTAAATCCTCGGCGGTCGCGGAGGATCGGACAGCCACCGAAACATTTCCTAATCCGGCATAAGCGGTTTTTATTGCCACCGACACTTCCGGCGGCATTTTTCCATTATGAAAAAGTTGACCAATCTGTTTGGATATATCTTCAAGTTGATTGGTACTGTTGGAATCTATGCCCTCTAGTAATGCTTTAATGTAAGGCTGAATTTGGTTCGTTTCAACAAAAAGTCGGTATGAAGCAGTTGTAACATGAAAACCGTCCGGCACAGGGATACCCGCTGTCAATAGCTTTGATAAAGACATACCTTTTCCGCCGACCATTTCAAGGGTTGCCTGTTTATGCAACAAGGGTAGAGTATAATAAATCATAATAATTCACCTCCATCATTCATAATTCCGTGTAGAAATATATTGATTGTTTCGTCCAGCATCTTTTCCTCACTGGCTGATGGCCGGGAAGTATAGACAATGGAAAGCATGGAGTTAATCAACAAGCGCACCATAAGGTCAGCATCTGTTTTGCGAAAAACACCTCCGGCCACTCCGCTTTCGATCACGGTTTTAATAATATTGTGGTATTCGTAACGTATTGTTTTCAGACGCTTCTGATACTCTTCTTCTAAGTAGTCAGATTCGGCATGAAGCCACATTAGTACAGTCCTATACTGATGTGGCACTTTAAGCTGATTGTGCATGATTTTTCTAAGGCATCGTTCCGGCAAAGGTTCATTGTCAATAATTCTGTGAACCTGCTCTATAACTTCTTCAAATTTTTTCTCCATTGCATATATAGCAATCTCGTCTTTTGTTTTGAAAAAATCGTATAGACTGGATTTTCCCATTTTCGCTAAATCTGCAATTTCCCGCATAGATGTTTTTTGAAACCCATTTTTAGCAATAAGGCACAACGCAATATCAACTATTTCGTCTCGGCGTGTTGCTTGTTGTTCTGGTGTAAGTGTAATTCCTTTTGGCATCTGACAAAACCTCCTTGTAGCGACCATTGGTCGTTTGTTATTTTTAATTATATAGCGACCACCGGTCGCTTATCAAGATTAAAATTTTTCCCTGCATATACTGCCCAATAGAAAAGGGGTGTTTAGGCCATGATGCTAAACGGTAAACGGTAAACGGCAAGCAAGGCAAGTGTATAGACACTTGCGATTTTCGCGCCGCGAAAATGCTTGTTGGGGTTCCCCCAAACCCGTTGGAGCTTCTGGCCAGTGTGGCCAGAAGCTCCCTTGTTGCGGCCCTGTCGCTCACCGCTCCTGGGCCTTATTTTCCCGCCCGTCCGTCAGGCCGAGCAGATGATCCACACCGCCCTTGACGGCCACCAGCTCACGCATCTGCCGCTGGGCCTCCCGATACTCGGCATAGAGGGCCTTTTTCTTGTCGGCCAGTTCCCGGCGCTCCTTTTTGAGCGCGTCCATTTTGGGGAGCTTGGCCCCGCCCAAAATGTCATTGATCGCAGCCTTGGCCGCCCGGTAGTCGGCCAGCTCCGCCTCATGCTGGGCCAGATACTTTTTTGAATACTTGGCCGCCTTGTACCCATCGAACACGGGCCGGGTCTTAGCGTAGCTCACCACGGCGGCCATCAGCTCGGAGGTTTGGGAGAGCCGGGCCTCGGTGGACTGTATCTCCCCAGCCAGGGCATGAAAGCGATCCACCGCCGCCGTGGTCTGCTCCGCCAGCGCGTCATAGTCGGTCAGGCCGTTCTCCTGGAGGAATTGGAGGGCGGCGGCCATCTGTTTCAGGTTGTAGACCTTGGCCCACCGCTCATAGGCCGGGCCTTTGCCCTGGCGCATTTTCTCTTGAATGTCAATCAGCAGATTGACGCGCTGGGGCTTGGGCCGGGGCCGCGCCTGTTTAGGCTGGCGCGTGGGGGCCTTGCCGTCAATCACGGCTTGAATATCTTCCTGCCCATAGCCCGCCCCCAGGGTGGATGCCCGGAGCCGGGCCGCCCGGTCATGGCCGGGGGCGCGGAACGAGATCACCCCGCCCCGTCCATGCACCACCCGAAAGCCCGCCGCCTCCATGCGCCGGAGGAAATCAGCGAAGTCGGCGGGACGGTCGGACAGGGCCTCGTCTATGGCCCAGCGTATCTGTTCCTTTTGGGACGGGGGCCGGGCCTCGCCCTGCCACTGTCCATAATGGAGAAAGCGGCCCTTGCTGTGGAGCTTGGGCCGCTCTACCACGGACAGCGCGTGTTCCAGGCACACCCGGTCAGACAGCCGCCGCAGGGCGAAGCTGGAGCCGATGAAGTTTCGGAATTTCCTGGAGCGGTCATAGGCCGTGGAATTGTAGTAAATGTGGTTGTGAATATGGCCTTTGTCGGTATGGGTGCAGACAAAAAACTGATACTTGCCCTTTGTCCACCGCATCGCCGTTTCATAGCCGATCCTGTTGGCCTCCTCCGGGGTAACTTCCCCCTGGGGAAAGGCTTGGCGGATCTGGTAGCACAGCGCCCCCTGCTCCGCCGTCCGGCCCGTTTCCGCCTGATACTGGCCCTTTACCAGCATAAACTCAGCGTGGGCGGTTTCCGGGTCGCAGAGGTAGGAGGACACCGCCCCCAGCTTCTCCGGGTTCAGGCCGTAGTCAAAGCGGTCTTTCAGGCTTTGAATGGCCGTCCGCTTGGCGGCCTGTTTGTGGGGTTTGATGTAGGTTGTGGCCGTAAATTCACCTCCCGTTGCAAATCCTACAATTATGTTATTGACGAAAAGCCCTTCTCGTAATAAACTAATATTCAAAATGGTTTTGTTGGATGGAGTTTTTTATGAAATATATATTCAATGGTTATGTTGATATTGATGGGACAAAATATTCATATACTTTTTCTGATTTTGTTCTTTCAATTCATGCAGGTGATAGGCCTGGGCAACATATAGGATGGGAACAGTGTAATCAGATAATAAATGATGGCTGGATTCATATTTGGGATTTAAGTCAAAATGAATTATATCTTCGCGTTGAACGCCCAATGTATCTATCCCCAGGGGAATATGGTTACGCCATATCTGGATATGTTAGATTGTTTTATCTTGATAGAAAATCAGAGCGAAATAGTCCGTTTACATGTCACAATTTATTGTTTAAGCACCCTGTTATTGATTTTCTCTTTGATTGTGACAATGAATACATACAACGTATAGTAAGTTTGTTCAGCAGTTGGAGCGATGATGCAAGAACATATGATACGCGCACAGATCGTCACACTCACAAGTTCTCCTTATCCGGAACAGAGTATCAAATCCATTTCCCAACCTATTGTCAGTATAAATACGATGCGCCCTTTCCATTTCATGTATTTAATGCTATTTTTATCGACAACGCCAATATACAGGGTGTTAATGATGTTTGGCAGATTGCAAATATTGTAAAACTGTTCTTACAGCTAATTTCTCAAAGTCGGACTATAAATTTGGATGAAGTATCACTTGATTTCATGTCCTCTGAAAATCCATATAACGCTTGGCTCTATATGCGCCCAGAACAAAATGTATCAATTTCCAATAGAGAACGAGTTCTGAAATATAAAGATATTAAGGAGTGTATAGGGAATATTTTTGATCAAATAAGTGGAAATCAAATATATTTTCGATCTTTGTTTAATGAAAATGACGCTATAATTCGTACTTATGATATTATGAATATCTGTGCGGCATTTGAGGCACAATTTGATATTCTCGAACCCAAATTTAAGGATAAAACGCAGAGCGACATAAAAAAGAAAATGGTCAATCACCTTGCCTCACATCGAACAGAGTATGATGATACGGAGGCTGTTTATTTTGATGCAATATTAAATGGGCTAAAAAATTTCAATGACACCTTGCAAAAAAGGTTACAGATTGCCCTTGATGAATTTATTAGAATATATGGTGAAGATGATATTTGCTTTGATTTTTCTCCCGAATATAGAACAATGCCTAAAAGAATAAAAGATACCAGAAATGCTTTGGATCATGGAAATCACACATATCAGTTGACCTCTTTAATGTTCAAAGATACTGAATTGCTTCGTGCAATAACCTATATGTTAATATTAAAAAAGGCGAATATGTCTGATACCAACATCCGGGCTTGTCTAAAGAGGTTATCAAAATTTCCATACTAAAATACGGCTTGTAGTCAGCGAACAGTTTTTAATTATAGATTTTAATTATAGACGTATGTGTTTTCTTCATGGAATCTTCTCACTTCTGGCCACACTGACCAGAAGCTGGAGCAAAAGGGAGCGGCGCGGGACCGCTCCCTTTTGTCACAGGCGCACCACCTCGGAGAGCTTCTGGAGCAGGTCGGACAGCGGCCCCCACAGATCGGCATAGTCCTTTTGCAGAGATTTGATCTCTTCCTGGTACACCCCGTAGCTGTTAGCATGGGTCGCCACCTGATTGAGATTATTTGCACACCGCCGCTGGAGAGACACCAGCTTCTGGACGGGGGAAAGGTCAACATGGAGGATATAGCCGTTGAGGGCCATTTTGCGGACATAGGCGCTCATATTGCGGATGCCCGCCTCCTCCATGCGCCCCCGGATAGCCTCCAGCTCGTCAGGCCGCACCCATACATAGAGCGGCACATCCCGGACGCGCTTCTTCCCGGCCATGCTACCTGTCGCCCCGGTCAGGGGCCTCCCGCCTGGGCGGGGCCGGACGCTCCCCAGCCTGTTCCGCCGCCTCGCGCATCTGCTGGGCGATAGGCCGCTTGACTGCCCGCACCCGAAAGCGGCGTTGGTAGTCGGCGGCGCGGTCAGCGTAGTCCTTTTCCGCAGCGGCCCCGTCATCGTAGTAATGGCCCCAGTAGTAGTCCCGGCGGCCCTGCTCCTCGGTGAATTGCCACGTCACAAAGCCCTCCCTGGGATGCTCCCCCAGGGCAATCCCTCGCCCATTGTCAAACAAAATGGACTGCCGGATGACATAGCCTTGATTTTCGTCCATAGTAGCCTCCTCTCAAACTGTAAAATGTGGAATGTATCAGCCGGAAACAGGGGCAGGACGTGAAATGATACGCCCCGCCCCCAAACGGCCCCGGCAAAGCCTTGATACAGGCGGGTTTCCTGGGGCCTAATTTTCCACTCACCAGCCCCGCCGTTTTCGCATATAATCCCGCTTCTGTTCCCGAAGCGCGGCGCGGGCGCAAGCCTCGGAGCAGTAGCGCCGCCGCCCGTCCAGGAGGGCGGGCCGCCCGCAGACAGGGCAGGGCTGGGTTTCCGGGGCTGGCCCCTGGCTGGACAGGGCGGCCTCCAGCATTGGGTCAAGGGGGAGGACGGCCTCCCGGAAGTAGCGGCAGTAGCTTGAAGTCCAGCACTTCCCCAGCATATAGCACTCGCAATCCAAAGGCAAGCATCCGTACTCCCGGTCATAGTTGGCGCACCACTTCACCACCAGGGCGCGGATGGCCGCCTTTTCCTCGCGGGTCAGTTCCCGGCTCATTCCTCCGGCTCCCCGTCATCTTCATCCCAGGGGGCCTCGCCGTCATAGTCCTCCGGGCCGTCATAGGGATCGCCGCCGTAGTCCTCCTCCGGCTCCGCCGCTTTCTGGAGCTTGGGGCGGTAAATCTTGAAGTACCACCCGGCCCCGCCGCCGATGACCACCACGGCCAGGGCCAGCAGGAGCGGCCCCGCCCCGCCCTTTTTCTCCGGCACAGGCTCCGACTCCGGGGTGGGATCGGGGTCCGGGTCAGGCTCTGGCGTGGGTTCCGGGGCGGCGGGTTCCCCGGAGGACTCCGCCAGGGCCATCAGGTCGGCAACAGTCACAGCGTTCAGAAAGTACACATTTTCCGTCTCCCGCTGGCGGTCAATCACCAAATAGAACACTGCCTCCTCTGCCGTAGTAATGGTGAAAAATTCCTTGCCGTCCTGATCGGTGGCGTTGTCCACCACCGTCCCTGTCCCGTCCGGGGTGAACGGGTTCGGCTCCGTGGGGAGCGGCTCGGCGGGTTCCAGCCCCTCCCAGGGGATGTACTCGCCCACACCATCCTCGGACTCGTCACCGCCCCCGGCGTAGGCCGGAACGGTGAGTACCCCCACCATCAGGACGGCGCACAGCAGGGACGCCAGAAAACGGGGCTTTCTCATTCCGCCACCCCCGTTTCCGCCGGGGCGGACTTCTGGCCAGCCTGGCCAGAAGTGCCGCGGAGCTTCTGGAGCAGGAGGGGCAGCTCGTCCAGGGGGATGCTCATACCCCGCACAATGTCAACGATTTCCTCGTTTTCGGCCTCCTTGTGCTTCTGCTCCAGCTCTTTCAGCCGGGTCTGCTGGTCGCTGATCTTGGCCTTGACCTTTTCCATCTCAGCCCAAATTTTCGCGCTTTTCGTTGTCGCCATAGATACCTCCAATCATGGTAAACGCCCGTAGGCGTAGAAGTGGGACTGCCAATAGCTGCTGTTCAGGTTAGCATATCCGATGGGATCGCCACAGTGGAGCATCCAGCCATCCCCCACATACAGGCCACAGTGGGTCACGCCGTTGGGGTCGGGGGCGGCGTAGGTGTTTTTGAAAAATACCAGGTCGCCGGGCCGTGGGGAGCTGGTTCTGGTGCAGTAGTTGTAAAGCCCCTGCGCCCCCAGCCGCCCGATGTCCCAGCCGCACTGGTTCAGCACATAGGACAGGTAGCCGGAGCAGTCAAAGGACGTGCTGGGGCTGTGGCCGCCCCACACATAGGGATAACCGATGTACTTTTCCGCCTCGGTGAGCAGGGCGGCAAAGGTGGGATCGGACAGGTACGCCTCCGGCACGTCATGGAGGGTGGGGCCGTTGGTGACATATTTCCCGATATAGCCGGAGCCGGGGAACAGGTCTGGACGGTTCCCCAGGGTCGCCATGAACAGGGCGTACCGGGAGAGCTGGCCCTCGCCCATGATGTGAATAGGCAGATGGGAAAGGTTGAAGTTTTCCAGGGTCACGGTGCAGATATAGTAATTGTAGGGGACTTGCACCGTGTAGGAGCCGCCGTCCGGGGCCGTCCGGGTTTCCGTCCGATAGCGCACCTCCACCACAACATTTTCCGTCAGGATATACTGGCGGTCAAAAAGGGTCTGGAGCGTCCCCTCTACCTGGGCCAGCGTCCATTCCCCCTCATGGAGCGCGGAGAGAATAGAGATCAGCACATAGGGGTCATGCTCGATGTCATCCAAATTGAAGTGGTATTCATCGTAGCTGTGGGTGCTGGTGTAGGTGTCCAGGTAGTTTTGAAGCTCCGCCTCCAACGCGCAGTAGGCGGCCTCGGCCCCCAGCATATCCCCATCCAGGGCGGGGTAGGTGCTGGCGGCCACCGCCCCCACCGTCCCATTCCCCACCGATACCAGGGAGGACATACACGACTGCATCACCACCAGGAGCAGAACACAGGCCGCCAGCAGCAGCGCTCCCACAGGATGCCGCCGCACCGCGCCCACCGCCTTTTCCGCCAGCTTCTCCGAAGTGACGGCGGTTTTTTCGGCGGCCCTGGCCCCCTGCTTGGCGGCCTCCCGCGCCTGTTTCCGATACTGCCGTTTCAGCTTCTCCCTGTGCCACAGCCGGGCGGCGGCGCTCTTGAACGCCTCCGGCTGTTCCTGGGCCAGCTTTCGGGCCTGATAGTCCGCTTGTGCCTTGATATATTGGGACTCGGCGCGGGCGGCGGCCCTGGCCGGGCGGGTTCGGATGCGCTTTCTGGCAAAGCGCACCATTTTCCCACCTACCACCTCGCCCGCCAGCTCGGAGCGGTGAGCGCCCTCGGTTCCCACATTCTCATGCTCCACCTCGTAGAGCTTGCCATGCACAAAGCCGTGTACCCCATGCCCGGCGGCCCCGCCCACCCGCCGGAGGGGGCCGCGCTTCTTGGGGGGCTTCTGGTTCGCCAGACGGTTCCGGGCCGTTTCCAGCTTGTCCCACCGCTTCTCCATCTGGAGCTTGGCCTTGGCGGTACGCTCCTGCTGGCTCTCCATGCGGAATTTGGATTTTTCCTGCTTCTGGCCTCGTCGTCGCAAAGTCCGCTCTACTCCGTTTCCACCTTGCGGCGAAAACTCCGTTCGCTCCCTTGCTCCTCCTCTCCCCGCGCAACCCGCTTTGCTGGGCTTGCGCGGGGTTCCCGTTCCAGAAGCGGCCCCGGCGGGGTTACTCGTTCTTTCGCTCATTGGCCTTGTCCTCCGGCTTGGTAGTGAGCAGGGTATAAAGCTCGGTGTCCTTGGGGAAACGGTCTACAAAAACCGTTCCCGCTGGGTATCGGTGCAGAGCGCCAACACCGCCAGAATTTCATCCAGCGTTTCCTGCTGGCCGGTAGGGCAAGCGGCCCTCCGTGGCAATTATGTACTCGTCATATTCGCGCCCGTCCCAATACCGCTGACGCTCCCGGTAGAGCTTCCGATTGCTCCGCTTGGCTTGTTCCAGATAACCAGCAACATCGGCGCTGACCTCAACAGACACCATGCGCCCGTTGATTTTGATGGTGATCTCCATCGTGTTTTCCTCCGTTCAGATTTTTGGGGTCTGAACGGAGGGGGCGGGGAGCGGCAGCGGGGCCGGTGTCGTGGAAATACAAAAGCGCCCGGATAGTGCGAAACTATTCGGGCGCTAGGAATAACATTATGAGCCGACAGGAAACGACTATTTTCGCAATCGCGGGCAATAACCACCGCTGCGTGGAGTAGGCTTTTTTTGATAAGTACCCATTTATCTGTAATTGCACAGCGGCATCCCCCTATGTGCCGCCAGATAGTCATAAAAATGGCGGCTCTGATCTCTCAAAGCCGCCACCTATGTGCATGACAATACGTCTCCTGCACGACGGCTTTTTTTCTTTTGCCGTCGTGCGGCAGATATAATTCCCTGTTTAGATTTCCTGAATAGAACTCCTCAATAATTGGTGCAACCGTAATTTGTTGTTTTGCGTATTATCCCGTTAATTCTTGATCTACTGATAATGAAATCAAATTTATAATTTCTTCCTCCTGGTAATTTAGATTTTTTAATGTTCTGATGCACTCTTGTATCACGATAATCGCTTTTTTCTGCCTGCTTGCTTCGATTTGTTCTACATTTGAGATTACAATCATAGGCTGACCAAGCTGACGTGTAACTAACCCGGTTTTGCACAGTTCGGTCGTTGCACGTTGTACTGTGTTAGGGGTTGTCTGGAATTGCTCTGCCAGCTTTCGCGTAGATGGTAATCTCTGACCGGGCATAATGCGCCCGGTCAGAATTGCTGTTTTGAGGCTCTCTTTGATGTGTGGGTATATAGGTGTGTTCATGAAAATGGTATTACTGTAAGAAATTGAGAACCAGGGCAAGGGCGACAATTCCCAGCATCATCAGCACCAGCGCCACACTGACTAACGTGGACATGATATTGACAATGCTCCGGCTTTCCTCGCTCTTTACGCAGATCACGGAGAGCAGGAGACCCGCCAGCGCAAGGACGATGTTGCAGATCGCCCAAATCATGCGAACACCATCCGGCAAAGTGATTTTCAGAAACACCGGGACAAGTGTTGCCAGCGGCAGCAGACTGACAATAAGCGCCGTCAAACTGAGCTTTTGAAGTTTTTTTGTGATTTCCATATGATTACCTCATTTCCTTTTTTCCAAATTGTTTTACCGACAGGGCAAGCAGCACAGCGAATACAGTGATTGCACAGGGCAGGAACGGCATCAACGCAAATGCGGCATCAGAGGTTTCCGCCGTAAAATCGTGCAGAGAACAGGACACCAGGTAGCCGCTGTAACAGTAGGGATAAGCAATCCAGAGCGGCGTGTTGGCAACCAGAATACCGGGGATAACCAGCAGCAGGTTTAGCCCCACGGAAAGCAAAGGCTTTTCAAATAATACCGTGATAGCCCACATCGCCGCCAAGCATGGGAGCATTGTCAAAAAAAGCCCCACGCACCATTTCAGAAGATAGAGAACAGGCAATGTTTCCGTAATACCCATTGTCGAAGTAGCCAGCATACCGGCAACTACGAACACCGCCAGAAAGACAACCATTTCCATAAATAGATAGAACATCAGGACACAAAATTTTGCCAGGGAAAGGGCTTTCCGGCTCACCGGCAGGGCCAGCATTTTCAGGATACCATTGTTCTGTGTTTCCCTCCCCGCAATCATCACGCATACCACGATCATGCTGAACGGCAGCAGATAGTAGGCGTAGACCAGGGCGCTTTGAATGAACATAGCGGGCCATGCGTTGGTGTACTCCGGCGTGAAATACCGGCTTAACGCCGCCACCCCGGAGGCCACTACCAGCAGCGGGGCAATAAAAATCAGCGGAACGATCTTTGAGCGTTTCACTTTCATAAACTCAATGCCGAGCAAATCCAAAAAGTTCATGCGGCTCCTCCTTTACTCATAGCGTAGATTTTTTGCCATCCACAGCCCAATGCCAAGGAAAAGGAGCGTTTCGACCAGAGCAAACAGCACCACCAGCATATCGGGCTGTGCGCTCATAGCCACCGCAGGCTTGAACATCACAATGAACGGATGCACCATCAAGACCGCTGCGGCTGACGATGCCAGGGCCATCCCGCTTAAAAAACCGGCAACTCCTACACCAAGGGGAACCCACATATTTTCAAAGCGGGAGGAAATCAGCACCATAAAGGACAGCACCGGCATGGACGTGATGAATGAATAGGCCGTAAAGCGGAACAGCGTTCCCATTTCAAATGTCCCCTGCGGCAGATCGCTCATTCCGATTTTCATTAGCGCCAGTTTTTCCAGAGCTACCGCCACAAAGAGCATGACGGTCAAGATCAGGAATTTGCAAAGATACATCCCCGGTACGCTCATGGGAAGCATATACATCTTTTTGATTGCGCTGCCCTTAAACTCCATGTTGTAGACCATGCAGGAGGCGACAACGATACCGAACAGGTTCAGTATCATAATCATGCCGTAAAGCTGGGTCAGCAGTACGTCCATCGGGGCCAGCGGAAGATTGAGCAGCGCATCTTTTCGGACAAGGAAGTTGACAAAGGCATAGGCCGCGCCTAAAATACCGACAGCCAGCAGCACCGGGATCACCCCTGTCCGCTTCTCTTTCCGCAGTTCGATCACAAGCGCCCTCATAGCTTTGCCCTCTGCTTTCTTGCGGCGTTGTCCTGCTCCACGATGGAGAGGAACACATCTTCCAGGTTATCGGCGGACATTCCCGCCTGCCTTGCGCTGTGCCGCAGATCATCCAAGCTGCCCTCAAACAGCAGCCGCCCATGATTGAGGATGCCGATGTCGTCCGCCATCAGCTCAATTTCCGACAGCATATGAGAGGAAATGAGGATGGTGCAGTCGTACAGATCAGGCAGGGATTTTACCAGATTGCGAATTTCATGGATGCCGGAGGGGTCAAGGCCGTTGGTCGGTTCGTCCAGAATGAGGATAGGCGGACGGCCCAGCAGCGCCCCGGCAAGGCCAAGCCGCTGTTTCATGCCAAGGGAATACTTCTTTGCGAGGCGATCTCCAAATTCGGACAGCCCTACCAGCTCCAAGGCATCCTCCACAGTGTTTTTCCGCAGGCCCAAAATCCGGCGTATCACATCCAGATTTTCCCGGCCCGTCAGGTTGGCATAGAACGAGGGGGCCTCAATGAAAGAGCCGATCTCCCGCAGGATTTTCAGCCGGTCGTTGGGAAACTGCTTCCCGTCAATAATGAACCGGCCCTTTGTGGGGGCGGTCAGCCCCAGGAGCATCTTCATGGTGGTGGATTTGCCTGCTCCATTGGGGCCGAGAAAGCCGTAAATACTGCCCCTGCGGACATGGAGAGAAACATTGTTGACGGAGGTAAAATTTTTGTATTTCTTCGTCAACTGCTCTGTGGCGATGATATAGTCCATAGACACATCTCCTTTCTGCCCCTATGGTACAGCATCAACCTGACTTCTACATTCTCTCGTCCTTACTTTTACCTTACTTTTTCAAAGGGCTATCCATAAAGTTGAATGAGTATGTTATAATGGGGGCGGACAGGAGGTGTCACGATGGACAATTCATTTTTACACAGCAAAAAACTCCTGCTGGTCGATGACGAGCCGGAGCTTTTGAAAATGGTATCAGCTATTTTAACGGACGAGGGCTTTCAGCGCCTTGTGACCGCCGCCAATATGAAAGAGGGAATTGCTGCCGCTAAAGTGGAAAAGCCTGATCTGGCGATTTTGGATGTGATGCTCCCGGACGGTGACGGCTTTTCCCTGATGGAGCAGATACGCGCATGGACGGATATTCCCGTGATTTTTCTGACGGCCCGTGACGAAGCGGCAGACAAGCTGGCGGGGCTGGGCCTTGGAGCGGACGATTATATCGCAAAACCCTTTCTGCCCCAGGAATTTCTACTGCGGGTTTACGCCGTTCTGCGCCGGTGTTACAAAGGGGACGCAGCGGTTTTGAAACTGGATAGCTGTACGGTGGATTTCAGCCGGGCCGAAGTGGATAAGGGCGGTGAGATACTTCCCTTGACAGCGATGGAGCATAGGCTGCTGGAAACTCTTGCGAAGAATGAGGGCCGTATTGTGACAGTGGATACGCTTTGTGAGGCCCTATGGGGCGACAATCCTTTTGGCTATGAAAACAGCTTGAACGCCCATGTGCGGCGCGTCCGGGAGAAGATTGAGGCTGACCCGTCAAAGCCTGTTTCCCTGCTGACAGTCAAAGGGCTGGGCTATAAGCTGCTGGCGAGGAAATAACCGATGAAAGCATTTGGAAAATATATCTCAAAATATCTTCTTTCCTTTTTTGCCTTTGCGCTGGTTCTCCTGCTTATCAATATTCTTGCGTTTGCCTTGACATTCGGGGGTATCGTATTCAGGGAATACGGTTCGGTATCACCGGCAAATATGTTAGAGGCCGTGGCCGCTGATCTGTCAGCATCCGGCGTATCGGAAGAAAGGCTGCAAGAGTTAAACCGTAATCAGATTTGGGCTATGCTATTAGATGCAAGCGGACACTGTATTTGGGAGGCATCTTTACCGGAGGAAATACCGACACAGTACACCATTCAGGATGTGGCCGTGTTCTCGAAAGGCTATCTGCAAGACTACCCTGTTTTTGTACGGAACACAGATAATGGTCTGTTGGTGTTGGGCTACCCAAAAGACAGCTTTATGAAGCTGACAGGAAACTATTTCCCAATACGGGCGATTAGGATTTTCCCGCTTTTTATAACCGGCATTTTGGCAATAGACATAGTGCTTCTGTTTTTGGTCTACTATCTCTCTAAAAGAAAAATCTCCAAAAATACGGAGCCGATTATGGCTTCTATCAAAACACTGTCCACGGGAAAACCTGTTGATTTGTCCATTCGAGGCGAGTTATCGGAAATTGCGGACAGCGTCAGTCAGGCGTCCCAGGTGTTGAGCAGACAAAACCAGGCCCGCGCCAACTGGATTAGCGGCGTTTCTCACGACATCCGCACACCACTTTCTATGATTATGGGGTATGCCCAGCGGATTGCCGGAGATCACGGGGCCAACGGAAATATTCAGCAGGAGGCAGAGATTATCCGGGCGCAGAGCGCAAAAATCAAAGACTTGGTGCAGGACCTGAATTTGGTATCGCAGTTAGAATATGAAATGCAGCCGCTCCATAAAGAGCCGGTACGCCTGTCCAAATTACTGCGCTCCTATGCGGCGGATTTGCTCAACGCGGGTATCGGTGAGAAACATTCCGTCGAGGTTGAAATTTCTCCCGAAGCGGAACTCGTAGTTGAAGAATGTGATGCCCGATTGATTTCAAGGGCTATCAATAACTTGGTGCAGAACAGCATCAACCACAATCCGCAGGGGTGTGATATTTTCCTGTCCCTTGATTGTTCATCGGAAAACGTTTTTATCACGGTTGCGGACAATGGCGTAGGTATATCCGCTGAAAAATTGCGGGAACTGGAAGAAAAACCGCACTATATGGAAAGCACCGATGAACGGCTGGACTTGCGCCATGGGCTGGGACTACTGCTGGTAAGGCAGATCGTAGAGGCACACAATGGTACGGTGGAGATAAAAAACAGTCTAAATCAAGGCGTTATCACTATCTTAACCCTTGCGAACGAATTGCCATGATAATTTATAATAGGCCAGATGGGGTATATGTCCATCTGGCCTATTAGCAATCAGCAGTATATCAAATCCGAAAAAATAATTTCCTCTACCCGCGCCTCGCAGCTATTCATCAGTCCGACCCACGCCATCTGATCGCGGGCTTTCAGCTCCTCGGTAGCTCCCGCCGCCTTTGCCATCTGCGGCATCATCCTGTTCAGCCAGTCATTGGCGGTGTCGTTAATCTCCAGCAGGTGTGTCTGGAGTTTGCCAGTGGATACCAGTTCCCGGTACAGCTTGCGCTGGTGCTGCTTCAAATAGGTCAATCTCATGCGGCCATATTTGCCAATGTCCCTGGCTGGTTCCTCCAGTTCGGGGTCTAATGCCAGATTGGGGATGTAGTAGTCTCCAACTCGAATATAGGTCAATCCGTTTTCCATTGTGATACCCTTTCTCCCTTACGGGTCGTCGTCCGGCACCAGCGCAATCACATCGGCAATGTCACAGTTCAGAGTTTCGCAAATCTTGATAAGGGTCTGCATGGAGATATGTTCTCCCTTGCCCATATTGGCAATGTGATTTGTTGTCAAATGCGCTTGTAGCCGTAAATCTTTCTTGGTCAGATTCTTGTCGATCAGTGTTTTCCACAGCGGCTTATAGCTGATTTTCATAGTCATTCTCACCTTTCCAGAGCCAGGGTCAGCAGTAGCGGCCCTGGCACTATGGTCTATCAACCATTATACCGCCTCTGTTGAGAAAACACAATGCAGTCTTGCAATTCTTCTCCAAAAACTGCGGCATACACAACGCATTTGTTCTCGTTTTTCTTTACATCAATTTGGGGGTCAAGTGCTTGATGCCCTGCGACTTTGCTCATGTGAGACAAAGAAGTAAAAGAAGTGTAAAAAATTTTGCCGTTCCCTGTCCGGCTGACTGCCGGACGGGTCGGGCTTTAGTCGGGCAATTCTACCTTGCCGACAAAAGAGTAATAGATTTCGATTTCCTGTCTGCGGAGCTTCCCCCGGCGTTTCCCGTCAAGGGCTTCCGATTCGTGGATTACGATTTTCTCCACAAACTCCCGCAACAGGGTGGGGGTGAGTTCCTCAAAGCTGGTGTACTTGCGTACCACTTTCATAAACTTTTCAGCGTTTGCCATGGCTTCCAGCGTCCGTGAAAGCTCGCCCTGCAGAACAGCGGCACGTTCTTTCAGTTCCTTTTGCTCGGCTTCGTAGTCTGCCGAAAGCTCCGTGAAACGCTCGTCCGATATGCGCCCGGTCACGCTGTCCTCAGAGAACTTTTGTCAAGGGTTAATTTCAAAAAGCAGTTCGTCTGCCGCTATATGGGCAGATGAACTGCTTCAGAATATATAATGGGAAATAACACCAACCACACCGGAGGCTCCAAACACCATCAGATTCTTTTTCTTTCTCAAATGAGTCACCTTACGAACGGTCCAGCCAGCGCATACAGTCCTCCCGGTAAGCGTGCAGCTTGGCATCTTCCGGGTTTATATAGAGCGCGTAAGTGATCTTCCCAAGCAGATGCTGCACAAACCGCCGCTGAAAGACCCATTTCCCGTCGCGCGATTTTGAACTGTCAGCAATGTACTCCGCCTGCCCTGTCCGGATAATGTGGGAACGTACCCCGTATTTTTTACAATAATACATTTCCTGCCGGATTTGGCGGCGGTAAGAGGCCGGCGTCTGCTGTTTCTGATCGACAACAATACCGGTTACAGTCTGCCGCTGCCCCTGCCGGAGCACCTTCGTCTTTTTCTCATTTACAGCAAACCCCATGGCATTCAAAAAGCGCCTGACCTTTTCGATCAACGGTCCCGGCTTGAAGTCCCCCGAAAAGCTCATGTCATCGCAGTAGCGGGTATACGCGATCCCTCGTTTTTCGCAGTAGGAAGACATATACTCGTCAAAGGGTGCCATGACAATGTTGGACAGGGCCGGAGAAGTGGGCGCGCCTTGGGGCAGGCGGTCGCAATAGCAGCACAGCTTCGCCAGCAGCACGCCCACCGGCTTGGGGAAATATTGGGACGGAAAGGCGCGGGAAAGCACCATTTGAAAGGTTATGCTGTCAAAGAAATTGGAAATATCCATTTTCAGAAGCACAGGCTTCCCCACATGGGGAGCGGTCCCCGCTCTCGGATTTGCCCCCGCCTGATAGGCCGTAGCACAGGCGGGAAGCTTTGCGTAAGAGAGAATCTCCGATAAAATGCGCTTCTGAATCCTCATTAGATTATATTCTGGAATGTGCAGAATCCGGCTGGTTTTGTCACGCTTTGAAATAACAGCCGTACGGTAGCAAAAGGTGGAGGAATTAGACAGCTTATACAGGAATTGCAGCCTCAAATTGTGGCGAAGATAGGAAACCTGTTCTTCATTTTCTGAACACAGCACATCAACGGCCTGATGAACGGACGGCAGAAGCGGCATAGCTGTCTGTTCCCTATGGGATTTTTCCGCATCCAGGAACCCCTTTAGGCCGCCATACTGCACAATAATTTCCATGTCCCACGGATGCAGAAATATGGTATCTCCCTGTATTTTCATATATGAGCACAGCGGGGCGGCACAAAAGAACATAGAAGCAAAGCTTCGTTGCGGCAGGCACAGCCTGACGCAAAAGCTGCGCTTTTACGCTGAATGCTGAACAAACGACCGCGACTCGCGGACGCCTTGGGTTTTCCAATTGGTCTGCCGCCCCGCTGTAAACTCCTTCCCTGCCAGATTATCCGCAGCAGTCTTCAAAAATGGGCCTTATGTATTGTGCGAGTTCTTCCGGCTTTATGCCTGCGCAATTCCAATACCGTGGATGAGGGACTCCGTAAACTTTGAGTTCCCGACAAAATGGAGAATCCGGCCCATAGCCGCGGCCAAACCATAAATCAGCTTTGCCGCACTTCACATCCTGGAACAAGGTCCAAGACCCATGGCCTTCCTCGTTTGGCAGAGCGTCAAATACCCTATTGCTGAAACAGAACACGGTTTCAATCGCATGGGCCTTGATGAAGTCCACCAAATCTTGATTGTAACGATCCTTGTTAGCGGCAATCAGCGTTTGGGCGGTTTCATCCCCCTCCCCACTGGGGCCATCCAGGGACTTATTAATATAATTTCCAAAAAAGACCTTGTCCCAGAGCTGCGCCTTTTCCTCGACCTTCCCGGTATCAACACCAAAAGCCAGCGCAATCTTGTGGAAGAATTGGAGACTCTGCTTTGTGGTATTCTCTGGAGACAAATAGTCCTCCACGACCTCCTGGGTAGTTATGGACGAGTCCAGATCATGGTGGGACTCCCCCAGGATCAAGATTTTTTTCTCCTGCGCATCTGCGGCAGCTCCCTCATATACGCCGTGATACATATTGAGAACCTCCAATTATATCTTGTATTCTTTTATTTTATCCTAACATCAGTAACAGTTTCTGACATCGTTTCATACCTCTCCCATCCATTCCGCAGAATTTCGCCAATCTCCCGCCGCAGCCCAAGCGGTTCCAGCACCTGGCATACCGTCACATATTGCAGCGCCCAGAATTTCAGCCCTGCGGCCCCGGTGAAGACCGTGGCATCAAATGTACCGTCTCCGTTGTCCCGGAGCTGGGTCTCCATGCCGAAGCGGTCCAGCACATCGCCGAGCAAGTCCTCCTCACAGCGCAGTACCGCCCGGACGGTCTCGCCGGGAAACGGGTACACCCGCTCCCGGACATAGCGCGCCAAATCCAACCCGGTTGTTAGAGGCTCAATGGGCTGATCCTCTAACAGAACCGGCGACTGGATCCGATCCACCCGGTAGTGGCTGATGTCCTCCGCTCCCTGGTAGCGGCAAATCAGGTAGTAGTTCCCGTTGGCGAAGCACAGGCCGTAGGGCGACACCCGGTAGGGGCGCTCCCGGCGGGGGTGAAGTCGCTTGTCCATGCCGTATTCCATATACTGAAACTCCACCTGACAGCGGCGGGAAACGGCTTCCTCAAGTACCTCAATGGACAGGAACGTTTCCTGGTTTGCGCCTCGCCAGGGCGTTCGAGTGACAAGCGGACGGCACTGCTCCCGCTGCCAGCGGCTCAGGCCCCGTCCCAGCTTTTCCAGAAGCCGCTCACACTGGCGCTGGGAGATGCCGGGAAAGGCGGATACGGCATCCGACAGCAGCCGGACCTCCGACGGCTCCAGGAGGCGGGACAGCAGCCGGTAGCCCTCGCCATCATCCTGATACTCCGGGATGTGGCAGCCCACGGCTCGCAGCTTGTCCAGGGCGGCGTACACCGCCCGCCGGTCACAGCGCAGGCCGTATTCTGTCCGCAGCAGGCGGAGCAGCCCCCCCATAGGCAGGGCGTGGTCCCCATCTGTATGCGCTAAAAGGATCTGATATACTCGGAAGGGAAGAATGTTTACGGACACAGCGGCACCTTCTTTTTTATAAGCCATTGTATCATTCTGCGGCGCAGATTGCAACCACCCCCCTGTACTTGTTTTGGTACAGGGGGGTGTGCTAAACTTGCGGCAAATCCATCAAAGAAGAACGGGAGGAAACGCAATGATTTATGCCATGTCAGATATTCACGGCTGTTATGAAAAATACCGGGATATGCTGGAAACCATCAAGTTCGCGGCAGACGACACCCTCTATGTGCTGGGGGATGTACTGGACCGGGGACCGGACGGGTTCAAAATCTTGCTGGATATGGCGGCGCGGCCCAACGTAGTCGGGCTTCTGGGGAACCATGAGCTGTTGGCTGCCGCGGCGCTGCCCTCGCTTTTGCGTACTATGCGGCAGGGAGAGGAACAGCCATTGAGCAAAACGGAACAGGAACAGATGCAGAAATGGATTCAAAATGGAGGAAAGCCGTCGATTCTGCAATTCCTCCAACTCAGCGGGGAAGAAACGGAGACCGTGTGCAAGTATATGCCGAAACTGTCCGCCTATAAGGAAATCATGGTACAGGGACGGCAATTTGTCCTGGTTCACGCCGGGCTGGAGCACTTTTCCCCTGCCCGCCCCCTGGAGGAGTATGACCTGGAAGACTTCCTGTTTTGCCGTCCGGACCTGGACACCACTTATTTTCCCGACAAAACCCTGGTTTTTGGACACACTCCCACACGTCTGCTCCACAGACAGATTGGGGAGCCGGAACAGCCTGATCGGATTTTCCATCGCGGCACAATGATCGGGCTCGACTGCGGCTGTGTCTATTCTGGCGGACGGCTTGGGTGTTTGTGCTTGGATACCATGGAGGAATTCTATGTGTAAGAAACGAATGAAAGGGGTTCTGTCGATTTGCCGCGCATATTTCAGAAGAAATTTTATGCGCATGAAACCTGTGGAAAGAGCTGAGTTGAGCTGCCGCACATGCTTTGGCAAAATGGACGGCCTCCTCTCTCCCCGGGAGTGGATTGACATTGCCCGTGGAGCCGGCGTCCGGGCAATTGCGATTACGGATTTTCAAGGTGTAGAGGGTTTTAAGGAGGCGGCACAGGCTGTAGAGAAATTGCGTAGGGAAGCGGGGCCGGGAGAGCTTGACTTCAAAATGCTTTACGGCCTGGAGACTGTGCTGGAGGACGGGTGCCCTGTTCATCTTCTGGTGCGGCGTCAAGAGGGTTTGGCGCAGCTTTACCGGCTGTTGGAAATTGCCTGGCAGGGACGGGAGGAGCGGCCATTTCTGCGCAAAGCGGAAGTCAGTGAGCATCGGACCGGGCTGCTGGTGGGCTGTCCCGGGGAGGAGGGAGAAGTCTATCGTGGGATCCTGAACAATCTGGATGACGCCTGTTTGGAGGAAATCGCCGGGTTCTACGATTATCTGTCGGTTCTGCCGCCGCAGCATTACGGACTGCTGTCCACACGGGAACACGCTCCGGGCCGCGAAGCCCTTGGAACGAAAGACTTGATCCTCAAAACCATTGCCATCGGCAAACGGTCAGGCAGGCCGGTGGCCGCAGCAGGAAATGTGCGCACGGCAGATCAGGATTGGGGGATGTTCAGGAGCAGCATTGCTTATGGCATTCAAAAGGATGAGGAGGGGGATTTAGATGCGCCCCTGCCAGATCTTCTCTATATAGGGGAGATGCTGGACGCCTTCTCTTTCCTGGGAAAAGAACTGGCGGAAAAAATCGTGATCCATGCGCCCAACTGTCTGGCGAACCGATGCAGCGAGGTCCGGATTTTCCCAGAGGATATACGGTGTCTTCAGCCCATCCTGCCCAACGCGTTTCTGACCGTATCCGAGCTCTGCCGTGAGCAGCTCCAAACGCGGTATGGCGGTGCCATTCCTGAGACAGCGCGGGAGCAGATCGAGTATGAGCTCGCTATGCTGCAAAACAATGAATTACTCTGCTCGGCCTTCCTGATTAGCCGCCGTTTGGTACAGGGGCTTCAGGGGAAAGGGTATTCAATTCAAACCATCGCCCACAACTGTTCCTTTTTTCACGCATATACACATGCCCCATACCTGCTGGGCGTGACAACAGGAACTGTACACACGGCAATCCTGGATTGGGATGAGGGGGTTGGTGCGCCGTTGGAACTCATCTTGAGTGTTCCAGAAGTATGCTGGAAGGAATGCTGGAAAGATGTCATTACGATCTTCTCTCAAATATTCCCCAAGGGCATGGCGGTATCCTGTGAGAACCGGGGCGGATGGGATCAAAAACCTTCCCGCTCTTACAGAAGGATTTTCGTCCCCGATGCCGCAGAGCTGCGAAACTGGATGCCCTTGTCAAAGGCTGGCAGCGGATATCGGATCCCTTATGGGCGTGCTGAGGATTTTCTCAACCTGTTTCGGGTATTTTTGCGCCCGCACAGAGCCCGAGTCTGCGATACCGGCCGGGAGGATCTACTGGAGCAGCTGAGATTTACAGATTGATGAAGGAACCATTGTGGGGGAGGCCGGTATGAACGCTCAAGAAATCAAGAATATCCTGATTGCCTATCTGAGGGCAACCAACCGTGAGATCCGGATCTATCAGGAAAAAAGCATCGGCGACGCGGTGTGCGACCTGATGTCGGTGACAGACTGCCTGACGGGCTACGAGATCAAAAGCGATTTGGACAATTACCAACGGCTGGGTCGTCAAATAAAGGCCTACGACCGCTTTTTTGAGCAATGCTATATCGTCGTCGGCGGCCGCCACCTCCAATCGGCGGAGCGGAAGGTGCCCAGCAACTGGGGGATCATCACCATTCAAAGCGACCATGTCATTGTCAACCGCCCCGCCCACGCTGGGAACCCGGACTGCGCCAGCCAGCTGGGCGCCCTCTGGAAGCTGGAGCTGACCAACCTGCTGATCAAAACCGGCCTCCCGCTGTACACTTATAAAAGCAAGCAGTACATCATCGACCAGATCGTACAGCTCGTGGACCATGCGGAGATTAAGCGGCATGTGGCCTATGAGCTGATGTGCCGGGACTATGCGCAGTTTGACGCGAAAGACTATTCGCTCCATTTCGGCGGAGCGAAGGGGACCGGGGGCAGTCCCATCACGGTGAACGGCCTGCCAGCGGCGGAGATCGTGGATGCCCTGTCCGAACAGAATTTCGGACAGATGACCCTGGACCAGTGGATCGCGCTGTATGCCCAGGCAAAGGAGCTGCAAAGAAGCAAGGAGAAGGAGGAACGTTGCCTCGTGCAGGCGCAGGCGGCTCCGCGGACGCCCCACGACATCCCCTATACGGAGATTGAGGTCTCGCTGGGCGTGCCTTGGGTCAGGGAAGGGATCATCAACGACTTCACTTATTTTCTCCGCACGGGAAATGAGGCGTTTGCGGGCAAGGATGACTCGGCCCGCAAGTATGTCAGCTACGAGCCCCTGACCGGATACTGGCATGTGGAGGACAAGCAGTGTACATACCGGAACGCGGACAAGACGCGGGTCAGGAGCACCTATGGCCTGCCGGACTACAATGCGCTGTATATTCTGGAAGCCGCGCTGAATCTCCGGGAGATCCGGCGGGAGACGGAGGAGAAGACGGTGGCGGCGCTGGAAAAGCAGGAGGCCATCGAAAAGCTGTTCAAGGAGTGGGTCTGGCAGGACGAGGACCGCCGCTGGGAAATCGAGGAGGCATACAACAAGCTCTTTCAGGGCTGCCGGGCCAAAGAATACAGCGGCCGGGAACTGAACTTCCCGGAAATGAGCCCGGATGTCACGCTGTTTGACTACCAAAAGGACGCCGTCATGCGGGTGATCTCGGAAAAAAACACGCTGCTGGCTTTTGACGTGGGGGCGGGGAAGACCTACATTATGATCGCTGCCGCTATGAAAATGCGCCAGGAGGGGAAGTCTCGGAAAAACCTGTTTGTGGTGCCCAACCATATCGTGGGCCAGTGGGAGCTGATCTTCAAGCAGATGTATCCTGCGGCCAAGGTGCTGTCGGTGGACCCCGCGGCCTTTCGGCCTCAGCTCCGGCAGAAGGTGCTGGGGCAGATCCAGCGCGGGGATTATGACGGCATCATCATGGCGTACAGCTGCTTTGAGATGATCCCGCTGTCGGAGGAGTGTCTGATGGAACAACTGGAGTGGAAGCTGGGGGAGTTGGACGCTTCATTGCGAGAGATACGTTATTCACCGGGGATCGGTAGGGCGCTGGAACGAGAGAAGGTCTATATCAAAAAGCAGATTTTCGACCTGATCAGCACGCTGGAGGGCTATACAGAGACCGTCCCCCTCACCTTTGACCAGCTGGAGATCAACACGCTGTTTGTGGATGAGGCCCACAACTTCAAGAATATCCCCCTGCGGAGCAATCTAAGGAAAATTTCCGGCATCAATATCACCGGCTCCCAAAAGTGCCTGGAAATGCTCCACAAGGCGCGGTACGTCCAGGAGAGCAATCAGGGCCGGGGCGTAGTCTTTGCTACCGGCACGCCGCTGTGCAATTCGATCTCAGACACTTATGCCATGCAGATGTACCTGCAATATGACAAGATGAAGGAAACGCACCTGGACCGCTTTGACAACTGGGTGAAATCCTTTGCCAAGCCTGAGCGGGTATGCGCGATTGATGTGGATACGTCCAAATATCGATTTGTCCTGCGGTTCGCGCGGTTTTTCAATCTGCCGGAGCTTTCCAGGCTGTTTTCCCAGATTGCCGCCTTTCATGCGGTGGACGACAAGGAAGGGGTTCCTCGGTTGGAGCGCTACAGCGATGTGATCCTGTCCCGCAATTCAGCGCTGCAGAGCTACATGGACCAGTTGTGCCAGCGTTCGGAAAAAATACGCGCGCGGAAGGTGGACAGGACTGTAGACAATATGCTTAAAGTGAGTACCGACGGCAGAAAGGCGGCGCTGGACCTGCGTCTGGTGAGACAGAATCAGCCCGCTCGAGAGAGCTCCAAGGTCTGGCGCTGCGTTCAGCAGGTTGTGGAGACTTACAAGGAGCACGACGGGTGCAGCCAGATCATATTTTGCGACTACTCCACGCCTAAGACAGAGAAGTTCAATATATACGACGAACTGAAACAGGAATTGATGAGGCAAGGCGTTCCATCCAAAGAAATTGCCTTCATTCACAGCTGCCGCTCCGAGGCAGAAAAGGTGCGGCTCTTTGAAGAGGTGAACCGCGGCGCGGTACGCGTCCTGCTGGGTTCCACCTTCAAGCTGGGCATCGGCGCCAACGTGCAGACCCGGCTCAAGGCCATCCATCACCTGGACGTACCCTGGCGGCCCTCCGACATGGTACAGCGGGAGGGCCGCATCCTCAGGAGAGGAAACCAGTACCAGGAAATCAAGATTTTCCGCTATATCGCCGAGGGAAGCTTCGATTCCTACTCCTGGCAGCTGCTGGAGACCAAACAGCGGTTTATTTCCCAATTTTTGAGCGGCTCGGAATACCAGCGTTCCGCCTCCGACCTGGAGGAAAATGTATTGACCTACGCGCAGGTCAAGGCCCTGGCCATCTCCCAGCCGCTGATGAAGGTGCTGGCTGAGAAAGAAAATGAACTGCGCCGCTTGCGGCTGCTCTCCAACAACTATGTTCACACACAGGAAGCCCATCGACAAACTATCACTGAGCAGGAGAAACAGCTGACCATTCTCAAAGAGAGGCTTGCGGCTACCGAACGGAATATCAGCTATGTGGGCGGCATTTCTGAGGACGACTTTCAGACCGCTTACCAAAATGTGAAGGGGGTACTGACTGAGGATGTGATTTTGGGCAGAACAGCTTCTCCCCCGGAACTGTCGGTCTTGGGGTTCGGAATTGCAATCCCGGGAGTCGAGCAGCAGAACGCCAAAAAGCCCTATATTGTTCTGTCCCGCAATGGGGCGGACTATCCCATCGACATGGGACCATCCACTACCGGGAACGCACGCCGTGTGTTGAATTTTTTGAAATGGTTTCACGAACTTCCCAAGCGCATCGGAGAACAGCGGGACGAATGTCTGAGGGAAATCGAGCGTTTGAAGGAACTGAGCCGGGAAACAAACCCCTATTTAGATCAGATGAGGTCTTTGGAGGAAGAGATCATAAAAATACGCTCCAAAATCACCTGAACTGTTGTAATGCGACTCTGGTGAAAAGTTCAATTTTTCAAAATGGGGAATGGCTCAAAATCAGTCGCGTGGTCATTGCTCATATCAGTATGGGGACGAAGGGATAGGGATGCATATCGGGCCGCCGTTCACACCGCAGGCCGTATTCGGTTCGCAGCAGGCGGAGCAGTTCTTCATGGGCAAAATATGGTCACGGCCAGTATGCACTGATGGTGGCAAGAATAGGGAGTTGACCTTAAAAAATCAGCAGAATTTTTGCCGTTTCACAGTGACTATGATAGTATCGTAATTGTCGGTGCCTGTCGGTCTGCCGAACTGCAAACCATAGAATTTTGTGCGGTTGGTTAGAAAGACGAACCTGTCCTCAAGTTATTTACAGTATAAGGCTGTCAAAGCATGACGGACAAAATCAAGGGTTTAAAAACGTAAGAAACGGCACATTTGAAAGTGTATCTTGTAAATTTCACTTGTATTTGGAACAGGGCAACAGCATTAAAATTTTAGCGAAAAGGATATTTCGGTTATCAAAGAGCCAGACGCACAGACGCAGAGCCGATAACACGCAGAAGTAAAGAAATGCGGTTATCGGTTCTTTTTTGTAATCAATAATCAAAGGGCGACAGCCTAAGCGCAGTCGTCCCTATGATTTATAAATGCAACTTGTAAACCATGCACCGCCCTATGTGGGAGAAAGGGGGAATCATTTATGCCTTGCACAGAAGCATACAAGGAACATATCATGTATACTTTCAACGGCTTCTGCAAAGTTGTCATCAGCTTTTCAATCTGGTCAGCGGAGACATTCACCGCGCCGGGGACCCCAGCCGGGGCATCCTGGACGGGTGGTTCGCCGCCAGTCTGCTCGGGGGCGTTCTCCGGGGCCGGGGGCTCGGGGGCGGGAGCGTCCTGGGCAGGAGCACCCTCCGGGCCGGCATCGAACAAGCTGGGCTGGGGATTTTCCTCCGGGCTCACGTTTAATTTTTCGTCTGCCATTCGTTACCTCCTTTTTTAATTTCGTGAATGTTGCACAAATCTTGCGCTAAAAGTTAGTTACTATTTTTTCGCCTCCCTCCCGGCTATCCACGCAAAAAAGCCGCCCGTTTTTTCATGCCGGACGGCTTTCTGCGTAATGTGATAGCTCAAATAATATTTTTTTGTGGGTGTAGGCTCCGAAAAGCCTTGATATTACAGTGTTTCTATTAAAACTCATTCATACTGTCTGAGGCATACCTTCTGCACCGACCTCCAACGAGCCGGGGTCCCGCTAAACGTTGCAAAGAAGCTTATGGGACACTCCGATGTATCAGTAACAGTAAACATTTTAAATAATTCACATATCTAACTGAGATTTTGACGTTTTGTAGGCTGCAATACTGTTATCATAGAGGGCTCGAATTATAGATAAATAGAGAACACCTTGACCAGTATGGATGTAAGAGATATGAAATCCTTCCTTGGCTTGTGTGGAATTAAAACCTTCCTCCTCAGGGTTGATTGGGCATCTTCCAGGCCTTGTGGTCGGTGTGGAGCAATTCCTCCGCCTTTTCGCTGAGGGGGGCACCCAGGAATTCGCTGTACAGCTTCTGCACGTCCGGGTTCTCGTGGGAGAAACGTATGGGGTTCTCCCGGTCCAGCTGATACAGCCGCTGGCCCCGGATGCCGTAGCGCTCCTCATCCTCCACCGAGATAGGCTGTCCGCCGCCGCCCACGCAGCCGCCGGGGCAGGCCATGACCTCCACAAAGTCGTAATGGACCTTGTTGGCCTTCAGCTGTTCAATGAGCTGCCGGGCATTGCCCAGCCCGCTGACCACGGCGCACCGCACGGGGACGCCGGCGATCTCATAGGTGACCTCCCGCAGACCGGGGCCTGTACGGACGTCCGCGAAGGCATCCGGCTCCGGATTTTCGCCGGTGAGGACATAGGAGGCGGTACGCAGGGCGGCCTCCATCACGCCGCCGGTGGCTCCGAAGATAACACCTGCGCCGGTGTGGGTACCCAGGGGGCTGTCCAGGGGTTCCTCCGGAATGGCGGCCGGGTCCAGCTTGTCCGCCCGGAGCATCCGAACCAGCTCACGGGTGGTGAGCACCAGATCCACGTCCGGGCCGTGCTCAGTGGCCATAGTGGGCAGCTCGCACTCCGCCTTTTTGGCCACGCAGGGCATAATGGACACACAGAAAATCTTCTCTGGCTCTACCCCCAGCTTTTCAGCGAACCAGCTCTTGGTTACGCTGCCAAACATCTGCTGAGGGGACTTGGCGCTGGACAACTGGCCGGTGAGCTCCGGGTACTGGCCCTTGAGGAAGCGCACCCAGCCGGGACAGCAGCTGGTAAACATGGGCCAGCGGGTCAGCCCGCCGGATTTCAGCCGGTGGAGGAACTCGTTGCCCTCCTCCATGATAGTCAGGTCGGCGGTGAAATTGGTATCGAAGACATAGCGGAAACCCAGGCGGCGCAGGCAGGCGGCCATGCGCTCCATGGTGGCCTCCTCCCGGCTGAGCCCGAAGTACTCGCCCCAGGCGGTGCGGACGGCGGGGGCCACCTGGACCACGGTAATCTTGTCCGGGTTGGCCAGGGCGGCAAAGGCCTTCTGGGTGTCATCCCGCTCCCGCAGGCCGCCCACAGGGCAGTGGGTGATACACTGGCCGCACAGGGCGCAGTCGGAATCTTTAATCACCCGGTTGTTGGACACATCCACCACAGTGCGTCCGCCAGTGCCCGCCACATCCCAGATGCTCAGGGACTGGACCTTGTCACAGATCTGGATACAGCGCATACACTTGATGCACTTGTTGTAGTCGTGGTACAGGGGGAAGGTAGTGGTCCAGGCTCCCCGCAGTCCCTCAGGCAGCTGGGTCTTGTAGGGGACGGTTAGGATGCCCAAATCGTTGGCAATGGTCTGGAGCTGGCAATTTCCGCTGCGGGCGCAGGCGGCGCACCTGCAGTCGTGCTGAGACAAAATCAGCTCCACATTGGTCCGCCGGGTCTGACGGGCGCGGGGGGAATTGGTATGGACCACCATGCCCTCCTTTACAGGGCTGTTGCAGGCGGTGACCATGGCCCGCTCGCCCTCCACCTCCACGCAGCACACCCGGCAGGCGGCAATCTCGTTGATCCCCTTCAAATAGCACAGGTGGGGGATGTGGACGCCGGCGCTCTGGGCGGCGGCAAGGATTGTGGTTCCCTCCGGAACCTGAACGCTCAGATTGTCAATACGCAGTCTTACCATTCTGTGTTCCTCCCTCCCTTAAAGCTACCATAGCCGAAGTGGTCGCATCGCAGGCAGCGGCTGGACTCCTGCTGGGCCTCCTCCGGGGTCATGCCGTCCACCACCAGGGAGAAGTCTCCCTTGCACTGGGGCTGGGCGTGGCTTCTCAGATTCACTCGGCCGCAGGGCGGGGCGTTGGTGAAGTGGGCGGGCGGCACCTCCACGTCGCAGCTGATCTTGTGGTCAAAGCCCAGGTAGTTATCGATATTGGCGGCGGCCACCTTGCCGGCGGCCACAGCCCGGATGACGGTAGCAGGGCCGGACACCGCGTCGCCGCCGGCGAAGACATTGTCCACGCCGGGGACGGAGCTGGTCAAATCGGCCTGGATAGCCCCCCGGCTGGTGGTAACGCCCACCTGCTCAAAGGCCTGGGCCTCAATGGCCTGGCCAATGGCCACAATCACATAGTCGCAGGGGATGCGGAACTCCTTGGCGTCTGCGTTGCGGGGCTTGGGCCGGTAGTTCCGGTCGTAGGCACCGATAACCTGAGGGCGGGTCCACAGGGCGGCCACCTTGCCCTCCTCGTCCACCTCAATGCGGGCGGGGGCCTGGAGGGGCAGGATCTGACAGTCCTCCCGCATGGCCTCCTCAATCTCCTCAGGCAGGGCGGTCATGTCGGCCACCCGGCGGCGGTAGACACAGGTGACGCTCTCCGCGCCCAGACGCCGGGCGGTACGGGAGGCGTCCATTGACACGTTGCCGCCGCCGATTACGCACACCCTCTTGCCGGTGAAGTCGGGGATGTTCCCCTCGCCAATGCCGCGGAGCAGGGCCACGGCGCTGATGACATTCTGGGCGTCCTCCCCTTCCAGGCCCAGCTTTTTGTCGTTGTGTGCGCCAATGGCGATATACACCGCGTCAAAGCTGTTCTGGATGTCCTCCATGGTCAGGTCTTTGCCGATAGACACGCCGGTATGTACCTGCACTCCGGCGGTGAGGATGTGGGCAATGTCCCGGTCCAGCACATCCTGGGGCAGGCGGTAGTCGGGGATGCCGTAGCGCAGCATGCCGCCCAGCTTGGGCCGCTGCTCATAGACGGTGACCTCGTGGCCCATGAGGGACAGGTAGTAGGCTGCGGTCAGGCCGCCTGGTCCGCCGCCGATCACGGCCACTGTCTTGCCGGTGGGCTCCGCCTTCCGGGCTATGGGGGCGGGGGCGGCGTTGTCCACGGCAAAGCGCTTCAGGCCGCAGATATTCACGGCGTCGTCCACCATCCGCCGGCGGCACTGGCCCTCGCAGGGGTGCTCGCAGACGTAGGCGCAGGCAGAGACGAAGGGGTTGTCCTTCCGGATCAGGCGCACGGCATCGTCAAACCGGCCCTCCCGCACCAGGGCCACATAGCCCGGGATGTCCACATGGGCGGGGCAGGTGGATACGCAGGGCACCGGGTGGCTCAGCCCGCAGATACAGCGGCCATGGAGGATGTGCTCCTCATAGTCCTCCCGGAAGCCCCGGACACCCTTGAGCACCATGTGGGCCGCCTCATAGCCAATGGCACAGTCGGCGGAGTCGGCGATCACCTGGGCGGTCTCCTCGATCAGGTCAATGGTCTCCAGCGTAGCCTTCCGGTCCAGCACCTGTTCAATGAGAACGGCCAGCTGGTTCAGGCCCACCCGGCAGGGGACGCATTTGCCGCAGGTCTGGGCGTGGCACAGGCGAAGAAAGTTCAGTGACATGTCCACCGGGCACAGCCCCGGCTGGCTGGCGTTGATCCGCCGTTCCATATCCTGGTTGAGATGATTGAGTATCGCCTGGGCGCCGCTTAAGGTTTCAATGGATAATCGGCTCAAAATAACCATCCTTCCTAAAAATAAGTGGTATGCATGGGGAAATCGAATAAATTTCAGGCGCTAATACGGTGACAGAAAATAAATAGCGGCTATCTTGGAATAATTTTCTTTTTGCAAAGGAATTCCGTCATAATTATTTTTGCATGAAATATTTTGGTCTCCTTCATTCATTTTGATGCTGCAAAGCGGCCGGTTCCCCGCCGCTCTTTCGGAGAACCGGCCTAAGAAAGCACTTTATTCGTAGGTATACCAGCCCTTGCCGGTCTTGCGGCCAAACTCGCCCTTGATAACCTTGTCGATCACCAGGGGGCTGGGGGCGTCGTTGGGGTCGCCGCTCTCGGCGAAACGGTCCCGGCGGACATAGTAGTTCACATCCAGACCGGTCATATCCATCAGCTTGAAGGGGCCCATGGGGTAGCCCAGGCCCTTTTCGCAGGCGGTGTCGATATCCTCCACCGAGGCAATGCCCTTTTCCAGCAGCAGGCATGCCTCACGGGTGACAGCGGCGTTGATGCGGTTGGCCACAAAGCCGGCAATCTCCTTCTGGATGACAATGGGGGACTTGCCTGTCTTCTCTCCAAAGGCCCGGGCGCACTCCACGGCCTCGTCGCTGGTGTGGGGGCCCTTGACCACCTCCACCAGCTTCATCACCAGGGCGGGATTGAAGTAGTGCAGGTTCATCAGCCGCTCGGGGTTCTGGGTAACGCCGGCCAGCTTGGAGCTGACCAGGTTGGAGCTGTTGGTAGCCAGAATGGTGTCCGCCTTGACAATTTTGCTGATGCGGCCAAACAGCTCCTTCTTAATCTCCAGGTCCTCAATGATGGCCTCCACCACCAGGTCGGCCTCCTTCACCCCCGCGTCCACGTCGGTGGTAAAGGTCAGGCGGGAGGACACCAGGTCGGCCTCCTCCTGAGTGATGCGGCCCTTGTCCACCCGGCCCTTCAGATAACCGGCGGCCCAGTCCTTGGCGCTGTCCACAGCCTTCTCAAAGGAGTCGGTCAGCAACACCTGATAGCCCTCTTTGCGGCCGTTGAGGGCGGTGTTCATGGCAATCTGGCGGCCCATGGCTCCAGCACCGATCACAGTTACATGTTTGACATCTTCAATTTTCATAGCAATCCCAGCTTTCCAATTTATTGCAGAATTCCGCTTATTTGTCGCCTACCCGCTCAATCATGATGGCCATGGACTGGCCGCCGCCAATGCACAGGGTGGCAAGGCCGATTTTGCCGCCGGTGCGCTGCAAATTGTGCAGCAGGGTGACAATCAGCCGGGTGCCGGTGCAGCCCAGGGGGTGGCCCAGGGCGATTGCGCCGCCGCTGATGTTGACCTTGCCGGGGTCCAGGCCCAGGTCACGGACACAGGCCACCGACTGGGCGGCAAAGGCCTCGTTCAGCTCCACCAGGTCGATCTGGTCAATGGTCATGCCCAGTTTGTCCAGCAGCTTTTGGGTGGCGGGAACCGGCCCGTAGCCCATGATAGCGGGGTCCAGAGCCACCCGGGTGATGCCCAGGATTTTGGCCCAGGGCTTTAAACCGGTCTGCTCCACCTTCTTTTCCGACATCAGAACCAGGGCGGAGGCACCGTCGTTCAGGCCGCAGGAGTTGCCGGCGGTGACGGTGCCGTCCGGCTTCACAATGGGCTTCAGCTTGGAGAGCACCTCCAGCGTGGTGCCGGGACGGGGGAACTCGTCGGTGTCAAAGGTAAAGGCATTCTTCTTCTCCTTCACTTCAACGGGGACGATCTCCTTTTTAAAATGACCCGCAGCGATAGCGGCGGCAGCCCGGCGCTGGCTCTCGGCGGCAAACTCGTTTTGCTGCTGGGCGGTAATGCCAAAGCGCTCCGCCACGTTCTCCGCCGTCCGGGGCATGCTCAGCTGAGTGCCGTAGATAGACGCAGGCTGAGCGGTAGTGCCGGCCTCAATGTTGGAGTCCACAACGGCGGGCTTATTGCCTCCCCAGCGGGCGTTGCGCAGGAAGACGGGGGCGCGGCTCATGTTTTCGGTGCCGCCGGCCACAATGGTGTCCGCCTCGTCCAGCCAGATCTCCTGGCAGCCGCTGAACACCGCCTGCATGGCAGAGGCGCACAGCCGGTTTACGGTGTAGCCGGGGACGGACTCAGGCAGTCCCGCCTCCAGCAGGGCGCAGCGGGCGATATTGGAGGCCTCGGTGCTCTGGCGAACCTCACCCAGGATGACCTCATCCACCATGTCGTCAGACACGCCGGAGCGGGTGAGGGCCTCACGGATGACCAGGGCGCCCAGCGTGTGGGCGGGGACGCTTTTCAGCGAGCCGCCGTATTTGCCAATGGCGGTGCGTACGCCCCCCATAATGTATACATTTTCCATGGAACAGACTTCCTTTCAAAAAATGGGGAATTACAGCAGCTCAGCGAAGGTCTGGATACGGGTGCGCAGCTGCTCCACGCTGGAGCTCTGCTGGTCAATGCTGACGGTGGTGCAGTGCACCCCGGCCTGTCGCAGGTCGTTTTCCAGGAAGGGCAGGTCGTACTCCTCCGGGTCGCAGAACTTCATCAGGCCGGTGAGGACACCCTGAGCCCCGGTCTCCTGGCACATTTTGGCCAGCATCTTCCCTCTGGGCTTGTCCAGCTCATGAATCAGGCTGCACCCGTACCGGACGTTCCACTGAAGGGCCAGCCGCTTCAGCCCGCCGCCGCCCTTGAGGGGGGTGTCGGTGCGGTACTGGCGGCTCTCCTGGGCCAGGTCGTCCCCCACCACGGCCAGATCGTTGTCGGCCAGAATGTCCAGCACCTCGCCGGGCTCAAAGGCAATGCCGGTGAGCAAAACCTTTTTGCCGGTCCAGTTGTGGACGGGCTGCTCCTTCAAAGCGGCGGTGATTTCCTTCACAATGGCGGTGTGCTCCCCCTTCTCAAAGAAGAAGGCGCTTTTAAATACGGTGTGGCGCACACGGGGGGTAATGACATCCAGGTGGTCGTTGGCCGTCTGGGCAAACTCCCGCATGGCGGCGTTGTGTTCGTTGTACACCTCAATGGTGCGGCACAGGGCTTTTTCGTTCATCATCTGGCCGGTAATGGTGCACAGCATGGTGAGCACTGTCTCATACTCGCTGACCAGGTAGTCCACGCTGGCGGGAGAGGTGCGGTTCTGGGGATAGACAATGGGGATCATGGGGATGGAGGTCACGCCGAAGCGCCAATTCTGGGTCATGCACCGCAGCGTGTCGCAGATGGCGGGGATGATGACCGCCGACAGCCCCTCATAGACCCCGTTCAGTCCAAACTCCAGGTTGGCCTGCATAATGGGGCAGGCGAAGGCGGGCAGGTAGCTGGTCACCTTCTGGAATTCGGTCTGGCCGCCCCACAGGCCCATGGGGACCATACCGGAGGCGTGGACCAGCTCCTCAGGGGTGTAGGGGGCGAAGCAGCCCACCACCTTTTTGCCCTGCTTTAAGTAGTAGTCCAGCTGCTGCCTGGGGTTGTCACAGGCCGCCTGAAGACGGGCCAGATTTTCACGCAGTTCAGCCATTGGTCTTCGCCTCCTTGTTCTGCTTCATTACTTCCACCAGGCCCTGGATGCGGGTTTCAAACTGGGCCTCGCTGTAGTTGCGATAGTCCGCCTGATCGCCGTCGAAGGAGGTGAAGGGGACTCCCGCCTGTTCGGACAGCTGGCGCTGGACCTCCATCATCTGGCAGTCCATCACTTTGCAGCTGCGGTTCACGTGGTAGATGGTGCCCTCACAGCCAAACTGTTTCAGGGCCTCCAGGCGGCGGGAGATCATGGTGGTGGCGTTGTCTCCGTTGGTGGAGGCAAAGCAGTAGGCGCGGGCCATGCCGTCCAGGTCCTCATACTCAATGGCCCAGGCCTTGCCGTAGCTGGAGGCCACCATGTTGATGCCGTACTTTTTCAGGGTGCGCAGATTGTGGCTCAGGTAGGGCCAGCAGGCGATACCGTCCCAGGACACCCGGAACTCCTGCTCCACGGGGAAGGTGGAGGTGCCGTTTTTAATGTGCTCCTCCATCTCAGCGTTGAGCTGCTCCATAATGGCGGTGGTGGATGTCTTGCCCCGGTTGCACACCATGGCGGACATGTAGTTGAACAGCTCAAAGCCGCCAATGGGGGCGGGCTTGTGGTCCAGCAGGCCGTTGGCCCGCTCCCACAGGTAGCTGTTGCGCTGGGAGATGGCCATGACCTCCTTGAAGCGCTCCTCATCCCAAGTCTTGCCGGTAAAAGCGCACAGGTCCTGAATCAGCTGGTCAATCTGGGCTCGGACATAGCGCACCCGTGTCTCGGTGACATAGTCGAAGGGGTTGTAGCAGGTGTCGATAAAGAAGATGGGAATATTCATCTGGCGGGCCAGGTTCTCATACCACTTGGTCAGCTGGTTGCAGATGTTGTTGGTCAGCAGCAGAAAGTCGGGCTTGACCATCTTGCCGCCGTCGGGCAGCTCAATCTCGCTCTCGTCGTTGAGAACGGCGGCGTAGGCCAGATTCAGCTTGGCGTAAGCACACAGGTCGTTGGAGTAGCCCAGAGGGCCCTCGCACTCCTGGAGGAAGGGGTCGGCCTGGTGCCGGGCGGCGATACCGGCGGCGTGGTTTTCAGGGTAGAGGACATTCAGCCCCAGGGTCTCGGCAATCTCCTGGGGGAAGATGGAGGCGGACCAGCCCACCTTCTCTCCCCGCTCCTTGGCCAGGCGGGCGTTTTCAAACAGGGCTGTGGTCTGCTCACCGATCATCAGCATGGACTTAGGCTTGGGCCGTTTGGGCTTGGGAGGGGGCGCGGTCTGCTCCGTCCCGGGATTGACAACAGGTTCACTCATAATTGCGTCTGCCTTCTTTCAAGAAAATTAGCGGATTTCTTTGGCCTCATACATCTCGGCAATCTTTTCATCAGAGTAGCCCAGCTCCTTGAGCACCTGGGCGGTGTCCCGTCCGATAGGGCCGGAGGTCTGATAGCTGAACTGCTCGGGGTCCACACTGCCAAAGTGGACAGGGCCGTTGACAAAGACGGTTTTGGTGCCGTCGGGATACTCATAGTTATGGACGTAGTGGTTGGCAATGGCCTGGGGGTCGTTGGGTACGTCCTTGAAGTGGCGCAGAACCTCGTGGGGCAGGTCGTGCTCCTCCAGAATCTTGTCCCAGTAGTCCACGGGGTGCTGGGCGAAGACGCCGTCGAAGATACGGGTCAGCTCGGCCTTGTTCTTATAGTAGGCCTCAGAGGTGGAGTACTTGGGGTCGGTGGCGATCTCAGGCATGCCAATCAGCTCACAGAACTCGGGGAAGCGGCGGTAGTCAATAACGGCCAGGTAGAGCCACTCGCCGTCGGAGCCCTGGTAGGTGTTGCTGCCGGCGTGGCCGCAGTCGTAGCGGTCACGGGGGAGTTTGCGGCCGTTGAAGCCGTTGAGGATGCCGGTGCTGCCGATAAAGGAGCCGATCTGGAGCAGAGAGACGTCCACTTTATCGCCCAAACCGGTGCGCTCCCGGCGGAACATGGCGGCGGCGATACCGCCGGCCAGGGCCACAGCCACGCTGTGGTCGCCCACGCCGCCAATGGGCACCAGGGGTCCGGCGCCGGCGGGAGGCAGGTCGGCCATCAGGCCGGAGCGGGAGAAAAAGGCGGTGTAGTCATAGCCGGGGCGGTCCTTGTCCGGGCCCTTGTCGCCGTAGCCCAGCACGGAGGCGTGAATCAGCTTGGGGAAGCGGTCCTTCAACTGTTCATAGGCCAGACCCATGCCCTCCAGGGCCTGGACCCGGTAGTTGGTTACTAGGATGTCTGCCCCCTCCAGCAGCTTAATCATGGCCGCATGGCCCTCGGGGGTGCGCATGTTCAGGCCCACAAAGCGCTTGTTCAGATTCTGCATATCAAAGTTGGGGTTGGCGTCGGGGGTGCAGGGGGACATGGTGGTGCCCGCCTGCTTGCGCCAGGCGTCGCCGTTCATAGACTCCACCTTGATGACGTCGGCTCCCCACTCGGCCAGGATACGGCCTGTCATGGAGGCTGCCAGCATGGTGGACAGCTCCACAACTTTAATTCCTTCAAATGGTTTCATAATGATCCCCTCTTACTAAATTATTTTCCTGTAAACTGGGCGGCCCGCTTCTCCAGGAAAGCGGCGGTACCCTCTTTCCGGTCCTCGGTGCTGAAGGCGATAGTCTGGGCCAGCCGCTCGATCATCAGGCCGGTGTTGATGTCGGTCTCATAGCCCAGATTGATGCACAGCTTGGCCAGATTGGTGGCCATGGGGCCCTTTTTCATGATCTGAGCGGCCAGATCCTTGGCGCAGGCCATCAACTCCTCCTCGGTGTCTTCAGTCACGTGGTTCACCAGGCCAATGGAGGCGGCCTCCTCGGCGGAAATAATGCGTCCGGTGAAGATCAGCTCCTTGGCCCGGCCCAGGCCCACCAGCCGGGCCAGACGCTGAGTGCCGCCGGCGCCGGGCATGATGCCCAGGCCCGTCTCGGGCTGGCCGAACTTGGAGCGCTTGGTGGCCACCCGGATGTCACAGGACATGGCCAGCTCACAGCCGCCCCCCAGGGCGTAGCCGTTGATGGCGCAGATGGTGGGCTTGTACAGGTCCTCCACCATTTTCAGGCAGATGGTGGCGGTGCCCTCCATCTGCTTGAGGTAGTCCCGGTCATGAATCTCCCGGATATCCGCTCCGCTGGCCAGGGCCTTGCCGCCCTTGCCCGAGATGATAACCACCTGGACCTCCGGGTCGCTCCCCGCCCGCTGGACCGCGCCCTGGATATCCCGCCACATGGCGGGGCTCAGGGCGTTGCGCACGTCGGGGCGGTTCAGGGTCAGATACAAAATACCGTCCTCTACCTCATAGAGGATATTTTCAAAATCCATGGATCAGCAAACAGTCCCTTCTTAATCAGATAAACATGAGGACGGGCCGCCGCTCCCCTTCGCTGATGCGGAGGTGCGGCGGCCCGTGAAGCTCTGCAATAGCTAAAAGGCGTTATTTACAGCATAAACGCGGTTACAATACTGGCAACGGCCAGACCGGTGATAACGGGGATAAAGTTTTTCCGGACCAGCTCCGCGGGAGATACTCCCGCCACGCCTGCGCTGGCCACAGCGCCAAAGGCCCAGGCGCTCAGACAGCCGCCGCCAACCCAGATGGCAGATACCTGGCCCAGAGCGGCCAGCATGGCCACATCATAGCCCAGAGGGCCGCCCAGAGCGGCCGCCAGTCCGGCCACCAGAGGCACACCGGAGAAGCCGGAGCCGTCCAGACCGGTGATGCCGCCAATGATGGCAATACCAATGGACAGGGTGATGGGGTTCAGAGGCAGAACATTCTGCATGGCGTTGCCCAGATCAAACAGGAAACCGGGAGCTCCCTCGCCCAGGATGCCGGGGGCGGTTTCCGGATTGCCCAGGAAGAAGAAGGCGGCAATGGGAATCACCACGGCGAAGATCTTGATGGAGAACAGCATACCGGTGCGCAGATAGTCGCCAATCTTCTCCAGGAAGGTTTTGCGGTCGGTAAACAGGCAGATCAGGATGAGCAGCATGGAGGCCGCGCCGCCCAGCAGGGCGGTGGCGTCGCCGCCGAAAATTTTGGACATGCTGGGGATGGCGGCGCCGGCAATAATGCGCAGTACAATGATAAAGAACACAATAGGGACGATTACGGCAAACGCCTTGGCGCACTTGGGGGGATTGGCCACCTCAGCAGCCTGCTGGGCCTGCTCGCCCTCCGCGGGGACGTAGCGGGTAGTAATCTCCTTGCGGTACATGACCACAGTGATCACGATTACTACCACGCCGGTGATGGTGGCCAGAATGCCGCCATTGGCCACAACGGTGGGCAGGTCGGCGTTGGAGGCGCCGGCGGACAGGGCGGGAGCGCCCTGGAGCACCAGGTCACCGGACAGGGCCATGCCGTGGCCGGCGATATTCATGGCGATACAGGCCATCATGGGGGCCAGGCCCGCCTTCATGGCAATGGGGATCAGAATCGTGCCAACCAGAGCGGTGGCGGGGGTGGGCCAGAAGAAGGAGGCGCAGATATACATCACAACGGCAATCACGAAGAAGGCCATTGTGGGGCTTTTAATCAGCTTGGTGGCCGGGGCAATCATCATTCGGTCCGCCCCTATGGCCTCCATGGCTTTCAGCATAGCCACCATCAGCGCGATAATCAGCATGATATCAAACAGGTCTCCGCCCGCCGCCATCATGCCGTTGAACACGGCCTGGGCGCCGCCGATCAGGCTGAAACCGCTGTAGCAGAAGCCCAGTACAAACAGTCCGACGATACAGGGCACCACTACGTCGTGCTTCATAATCATCAGCGCAATGACAACCACAATGACCGCCAGGTAAATATAATGCATATAAGTTAGCTCTATCACGTAGGCCACATCTCCCTTAAATTATAGTCAGTGAATTTGTTTTCATGTATCTCCTAACATAAATCAAGCCAGTTTTTTGGAGAACACACCGGTCAGACCGGTCTTGTCTACCTTGTCCTTGATGGTAGCGATATCGGTGGTGTACAGGCCCTGCTCCTGCATCCGGTTGAAGTAGACGGAGCCGGAGAAGGTGTACTTTTTGGTCATGCCCTCCTCGGTGTCCATCACCTGGCGGACATAGGAGATGGCGTCGCCCACGGTCAGAGTTTCGGGCAGGACCAGCAACTCCTGACCCAGGGCATAGCGCACCGCATTGTGGCCGGCCAGAGTACCGGTGACAATGGCCTCGGTGTGGCCGACCAGCAGTCCGGCCTTCTCACCGCCGCAGAACACGTTGTCCAGGCCCTTAACCTTCAAAGCGTCGTCCCGGGGAGCCAGCGCCATGTAGCGCATGGAGTTGCCCTTGCCGCCGGCGTAGGGGTCCTCATACCGGGCGTTCTCAAAACCGGGAACCTGGTGCAGCTGCTCCAGGGGGTAGTAGGGGGTCATCAGCTTGGCGTGGCCGGTGTCCAGCAGGATGATGTTCTCGTTGAACTCCTTCAGCGCGTACTGCTGGCAGGCCTTCTTGGCCAGGGCACCCTCGCCCTTGCGCAGCTCCTCAGGCAGGGGGATGACAGCCACGCCGGTGTTGTTCAGCATGTCCACAATCTCCTTGCTGAGAGACTCCTTAAACAGCTTGCAGGAGCCGCTCATAGCGCCAATGGTGCCGTCGGCCTTTTTGCCCTGCTTCTCGGGGACGCCGGCCTTGCCCACCAGGCTCACACGGCCGCCGTAGGAGGGGCAGCGCAGCACGCACATGGCACAGCCGTTGCCGTACTTGCCGCAGTTGCCCATAGGACCGGCGCTGCCGGTGGCGTCAATGAACACATCACCGGTAATCTTCTCGTCGTCGTCCAGGATGACGGCGGTGATCTTCTCGCCGTCCATCTCCACGTCCTTCATCCGGGCCTGGAGGCGGACCTCAATGCCCTTGCTCACCAGAAGATTGCGGATGGCGGGCTCAATGAGGGCGATGTCATACAGGCTGGCATGCTTGTGGCCGGGGAACTCGATATTTTTGTGGCGGCAATTTGCGTCAATGGTCTCAAAAATCTCGTTTCCGCCCAGAGCGATCATCTCCTCTGTGGCGGTGAAACGGCCGTTGTTGCGCATGATGCCACCCACCAGACCAGTACCCAGCAGCATGTCGGTACGCTCCAGAACAGTGACCTCGGCGCCTGCGTTGCGGGCGGCGATAGCGGCGCCGGAACCGGCCCAGCCACCGCCTACGATGATAACCTTCATGTCTTTTTTCCTTTCTTCTGCCTTATATTTACAGGGACAGGGAGGTGTTCCCTGTTTGTGCTCTCGATTATTCCCCTGTGGACAGCCGCTCAGCGCAGCTCGTCCACAATCTTTTGGGCAAAACCACCCAGCTCATTGTTCTGGTAGGCGATTATCACTCCGGGCATCAGGCAGCCCGCCGCCGCCCGGATCATGGGCGCGGGGACATCCAGACCGGCCAGCTCCTTCTCCAGAGCCACCGCAGCAGCCAGGGCCGCCCGGGTGGCGCGGGTATTGATATCCCGCACAGCAATGGGGTCACCGGCCATCGTCTCCAGGCCGGGCAGGCTCTTCTGGATCTGCTCCAGCACCTGGCCGGGGGCCTGAGCCACAACCGCCAGCCCTTTCAGGCCGTGGGAGATGCCAATGGCGGAGCCCACCAGCTTGACATTCAGCAGGTGGAGATGGGGGTACTGCTCCGCCAGCTCCTGGGGGATATCCCAGTTGGTGGAGAAGTTGAGGAAGATGTGCCCCTCAGGCAGCTGGGGACACAGGGCGGCAAACACCTCTTCACAGGCCCCGGCGGGGACAGCCGCCGCCGTTACCTGGCACTGGGCGGCGTCGGCCAGCCGGGTGGTGACGCCCAGCTCGGCCTGAGCCCGGAAGGGCTCCAGGTTTTCCGGGCGCATATCAATCACCAGCCGGGGTCCCGCAGCGGCCTGAAACAGCACCCGCCCCAGTTTTCCTGATCCGATCAAAGCAAAGCTCATGGAATATTCTCCTTTTCAAGTCTGGCCAGGGTTATTTCAGTCCCTTGACAAAGTCCTCCAGCCGCTTCAGGCCCTCCTGAATATCCTCGTCAGAGGCGGCGTAGGAGATGCGGATGAGGTTGGCGGTGTCGCCGTCGAAAGCGGCGGCGGGCACTGTGGCCACATACTTCTCCTCCAGCAGCCTGGTGGCAAAGTCCATGCCGTTCATCCCGGTGGCGGACACATCCACTGTCACGTAGAAGGCGCCCCTTGGGGTGATGGGGGTCAGGCCGGGGATCTTCTCCAGGCCGGCCAGAATGGCCTTGCGGCGCTGGGCGAAGGCGGCCAGCATGTCCTGAACCTCCTTCTCGGTCTGGAGGTCCTCCAGAGAGTCCACCAGTCCCTTCTGAATAAAGGTGGGGGAGCAGGTGGTGGAGTACTGGTGGACCTTGAGCATGGTGGAGACCAGGGCCTTGTCAGCAATCAGGTAGCCCAGCCGCCAGCCGGTCATGGCGTAGGACTTGGAGAAGCCGCTGACCACAATGGCCCGCTCCCGCATGCCGGGCAGGGAGGTGACCGAGACGAACTCCGCCCCGTCGTAGACCAGCCGGCTGTACATCTCGTCGGAGAGGACCAGCAGGTCGTGCTCCACCGCCAGCTTGGCCACCGCCTCCAGGTCCTCCCGGGTGTAGACGGCACCGCTGGGGTTGTTGGGGTTGTTCAGGATAATCATCTTGGTTTTGGGGGTGATCTTGGCCTGGATGGCCTTGGCATCCAGACGGAAGCACTCCTTGGGAGACAGGGGAACCTCTACCACCTCAGCCCCGGTGAACTTCACCAGGTTCTTGTAGGAGACAAAGGCGGGGGTGGGGATAATGACCTCGTCGCCCTGGCCCACAAAGGCGTGGATAGCGTTGTTCAGGGCCTCGGCGCCGCTGGAGGTGACAATAATCTCGGTTTCGGGATCATAGGCCGTGCCGGTGGTCTGCTCCATCATCTTGGCAATGATGGTCCGCAGGCCGGGAAGGCCGCGGTTGGAGGTATAATGGGTAAAATTCTCCTCAATAGCCTTTTGGGCGGCGGCCTTGATGGGGCTGGGGGTGTTGAAGTTGGGTTCACCGGCGCTGAAGGGGATTACCCTGTGGCCCTCGCTCCGGAGGGCGGCCGCCCGGTCCAGCACAGTGCGGATCAGGGAGGGCTCCAGCCGCTGCGCGCCCTGAGATACCATGTTTCTCATACCGGTCCGGCCTCCTCCTTGATTTCGTTGCGGCACTCGCCGGTGGCCTGATACTGGCGCAGATTGTCCAGGGTGACCTCAATCATGCTGTAGATGGCGCCGTCGGTGTAGAAGGCCACATGGGGGCTGTAGATGGCGTCCTCACAGGCCAGCAGGGCCTCAAACACAGGGTCGCCGATCTCGTCCAGGGTCTTCTTTTTGCGCACAAAGGCGGCCTCATCCTCATAGACGTCAAAGCCAAAGCCGCTGAGCTTGCCGCTCTTCAGGGCCTCCAGCACGGCGGCGTGGTCCACCAGGCCGCCCCGGGCGGTGTTGATGAGCACAGCGCCGTCACGCATCATGGACAGGGTCTCCTTGCCAATCACGTGGTAGCTGTCGGGGGTGAGGGGGCAGTGGAGGAAGATGATGTCGCTCTCACGGAGCAGCTGGTCCCGCTCCACATAGGTGCACAGCTTGGCGGCGGGCTCATTGGGATAGGGGTCCCAACCCAGCACCCTGGTGCCGAACCCATTGAGCAGGGTCATGGTGGTGCGGCCAATGCGGCCAGTGCCCAGCACGCCTGCGGTGAGCTGACCCAGCTGACGGCCCTTCAGGCCCTCCAGGGTGTAGTCCCCGGCGGCCAGCTTGGCGCTGCACTTCTTCTCATGGCGCAGCACCCGCAGGGCCATGAGAATGGTGTGCTCCGAAATGGCCTCAGGGGCGTAGAAGGGGACGTTGCAGCAGTGCATGCCGTACTTCTTCACGGCGGCGTAGTCCACATGGTCGCTGCCGGCGGAGCGGGTGGCTATATACTTTACGCCCTTTTTGGCCAGCATCTCCACCACCTTCTCATTGACCTGGCAGTTGGTCATCACAATGATGGCCTCGCAGTCCTGAACCTCGTCCACATTGCTCTCGTTCAGCGGGGCCTTGGCGAAATCGAAGGTGAGGCCGCCCTGCTTCTCCGCCTCATCATAGAGCCTCAGCTCGTCGGGCTGAGCTCCGTACACGCGTACTTTCATGCTTTAACCTCTTTTTTATTATTTATAGTTGAACTCGTGGCGGAAGAAATCCATCACGGCGGCAATGTCCTTGTTCTCCTCAAAGTTGTCTGACAGCTTGTTCACCGCATAGGTAATGGGGCGGTGCTCCAGTGTCTCTACAATGCCCAGAGCGGCCTGATAGCTCATACGCTCCAGGGCCTCGGTGGTGAAGGCGGCGGTATGGGGGGTGACGATCACGTTGTCCATGGACAGCAGGGGGTTGTCCTCCTTGGGCAGGTTGCCCTCGAACACGTCCAGAGCGGCGCCCCGCAGGCGGCCCTCCTGGAGCATACGGATCAGGGCGCTCTCGTCAATAACCTCGCCCCGGCCGGTGTTGATGAGGAAGGCGCTGGGCTTGAGCCAGGACAGCTTCTCCTCATCCAGCAGCTTGGCGGTGGAGCCGGTGCCAGGCAGATGAAGAGACAGATAGTCGGCGCTGGAGATGACCTTTTTCATATCGGGGGTCAAAAGGCCGAAGTCCATCTCCTGGTCTTTGGTGATGCGGCGGCTGTAGCCGATTACCTTCATACCCAGACCGTGGGCCGCCATGCGGGCCACCTGGGTGCCGATATTGCCCATGCCAATAATGCTCAGGGTCTTGCCGCTGACGTCGTTGCCGTAGACCTGGCGCACAGAGGTCATCTGGCCGTTTTTCAGTCCGTTGTTATAGGTGACGGACTGCTTGGCCAGCATGAGGATCAGTCCAATGGCATATTCGGCCACGGAGCGCTGATTGGACTCGGCGGCGTTGCAGATCTGGATGCCCCGGGCGGTGGCGGCGTCCACGTCAATGCCGTCTACGCCGATGCCGTGCATGGATACCACCTTCAGCTTGGGACAGCCGTCAAACACCCGGGCGGAGAACTTTCCGTTCCGGGTCAGCGCCCCGTCGCAATCCTTGCATTCCTCTAAGAGGGTCTCCTCTGAGGGACCAGTGCCCATGACCAGCTCATAGCCCTGTTCCCGCAGAAAATCCAGCCCTTTGTCATTTACTGCTTCGGTGATTAGTACCCGATAACTCATGATACTATCCCCTCCTTTCGTTAATATTCTATAAATATCACAAGAAATCGACAATGGACAAAGTGTGTATAATTTTGTGGTCATGGTCAACACTTTGTCTGTTCTAACCATTTGAAATGGAGGGAAAATGTGCTATAATTATTAACACTGTACAAACATGAAACGGGGGAAAGGATGCCGGTATGTCTATTACCATTCAAGATCTTCTTCAGCAGAAAATTTTCCCTGGGGTTGCGGTGGTAGCCGGAAGCAGGGGAATCCGGAACGAGATTCTCTGGATCAATATCATGGAGATACCGGATACCCCCAAAACGGTGCAGCCCGGTGAGCTGCTGCTTACCACCGGCTACGGCCTGGACAATGAATGCCTGTATAAGGATTTCATTCCCGAGCTGGCCAAACGGGGCGTGTGCGGAATCGCCATCCAGGCGGGGTACTATATCGATGCCATCCCCCCTTATATCCTGGACCAGGCGGACGAGCTGGACTTCCCTGTGCTGCTGGTGCCTAAAAAGCTGACCTTCTCGGAGTTTCTCCACACAATGATCCGCATGATCGACCACAAGCCCAAGCGGGACTGGACCGACGCCATCCTGGAGCAGGCTCACGCCCTGCTGCTCTCCAGCCTGCCTGATGTGCTGAACAAGTCGGCCACAGAGGAGGAGCAGCAGAGCATTCAGGTGCTGCTGCTGGAGCCCGTCAACTACACCCAGGCGGAGGCGGCGGTGTGGCAGAAATGTCAGATGGAAATCTGGTCCTTTATCCAGGCCAACAGCAGCTTCTTTGTGGGGGAGAAGCTGTCACAGAACCGGTGCGTGTTTCTGATCTCCCACCCCACCCTCAGCAGCTTTTTGTCCATGTTTTACCGGCTCAGCATTAAATTCACCCTTTTGTCGGAGGATTTTGGGGCCAACTACTACCTGGGGGCGGAGGAGCTGCGCCGGGACGCCAGCCCCTTGGCCGCCATCAGCCACGCGGTGGAGGCGCTGGCCACCCTCCAGCTGATTAAGGCCCGGCGGGGAGTCTGCTTCTACGGACACATTGAATTTTTAAAGATATTCGGCCAGATTCACCGCAAGGAGAGCTCTATCGTGCTGGACAACCAGCACCTGCAAATTTTACTGAACTACGACCGGGTCAACAGAACCAACTATGTGCAAACCCTCCGGGTCTATCTCTCCAACAACTGCAACATGACCCAGACAGCCCGTCAGCTCTTTCTCCACCGGCACACTCTGATTAACCGGCTGGAGAAGATTGAGGAGATCAGCGACCTGCGGCTGGATGACTACTACAGCCGCCTCCACATGTCCATCTCTTTGCTGCTGCACGACTACTTTGTCTACTGAGCCGCCTTACAAAGTGTATCAAAATTCTTTGTTTTTTCGACAAAGTGTACCATGCGGCCAATTATGCTTTGACTTTTTTTGAAGAGTTTGCTAAAAATATAGTCGAAGATTCACCGCAAAGGAACTCTCCAGGTCTGAAATGAAGAAAGGAAGATCACATATGACAGCAATTAAGGGTGGTTATACCAATTATGGACAGGATATCGGCATTCTCATGATGCGCACCGTTTTCCCACGACTGGTGGGGGATATTGGCAACGCCAGGACCTTCTCCATGCCGGTCCGGTATCAGATTGTGGATGTGGACCCCCTCAATATGACGGAGAAGAACGCGGACAGCCGCCTGCTGGCCCCCTTTATTGAGGCCGCCCGCCAGCTTGAGGCCGAGGGCTGCAAGGCCATCGCCACCAGCTGCGGCTTTTTGGCCGGCTTCCAGCGCCAGCTGGCCGACGCGGTCAATATCCCCGTGTTTACCTCCCCCCTGATTCTGGTCCCCATGATTTACACCGCCCTGAGCCGCAAGCGCTCTATCGGCATCCTGTCGGAGTACGCCCAGGGCATGAACGAGCAGTACTTCAACCAGGCGGGCTGGTCCTCCAAGAATATCCCCGTCCATGTCAGCGGGCTGGAGGCCGACTCCGCCTTCTCCCAGATGATTATCGCCGACAATCCGGAGGGCAACTGGGAGCCCATGGCCGCCTGCATCCGCGAGATGACCGAAAAGCACATGGAGCAGTACCCCGACACCGGCGCCCTGGTTTTAGAGTGCGCCAATTACGCCCCCTTTACTCACATGATTCAGCAGATTGCCCAGGTGCCGGTGTTCGGCATGAACCAGCTGCTGGAGTATATCAGCACCTGCGTAGACGCCCCCATCTATCCCCACAATCCTCTCTATTGATTTGCCCCTGAAAGCTGCGAAGGGCCCCCCGGTTTCGTCCGGGAGGGGCCCTTCCATTTTTTTGTGATGTCTACCGCGCCACAAAGACCATGACGCTCCGTCCCCGTATGACGGTCTGGTTTCCGGAGACGGGTTCGGGTGACTGCTCCGCCTGCCAGGTGTCCACAGCCTTCTCCCAGTACATGGAGGCGGGCAGCTGAGGCAGAGTAATGCTCAGGTCCTCCCACCAGGCGTTGGAGGCCACATAGACCACCTGGGGCCCGGTATCCCGCTCCCAGCCGCTGAACATGACGCCGATATAGCGGTCGTGGCCGTCAAAGGGCCGGTCCCGCCAGGGCGTGACCCCATGGAAGCTCACCTCCGGGAAACCGCAGGAGCCGTCCCCGGTCCGGGTGCGGAGGACCCGCCACCGCTTGCGGAAGCCGGTCATATATCGGAAAAATTCAAACATGTCCCGGTTGCGCTCCAGCCGGTTCCAGTCCAGCCAGGAGATAATGTTGTCCTGGCAGTAGGCGTTGTTGTTGCCCATCTGGGTATTGCAGAACTCGTCCCCGGCCAGGAACATGGGGATGCCCCGGCTGCACATGAGCAGGGCAAAGGCGTTGCGGCACATCCGGCGGCGCAATGCGTTGATCTCCGGGTTGTCCGTCTCCCCTTCCGCGCCGCAGTTCCAGCTGTTGTTGTCGTTGGCGCCGTCGGTGTTGTTCCAGCCGTTGGACAGGTTGTGCTTTTCGTTGTAGCAGTACAGGTCCCACAGGGGGAAGCCGTCGTGGCAGGTGATAAAGTTCACCGAGGCGTTTGCCCGGCCCTGGTTGGCGTACATATCCTCCGAACCGGCAATGCGCAGGGCGGCCCCCTGGGCGCAGCCCTCATCCCCTTTCAAATAGCGGCGGATGTCGTCCCGGTAGCGGCCGTTCCACTCCGCCCAGCGGTTCCAAGCGGGGAAGCTGCCCACCTGATACAGCCCGCCGGCGTCCCAGGCCTCGGCAATGAGCTTCACATTACCCAGGATGGGGTCAAAGGCCAGGGCCTGGAGCAGAGGGGGCGCCCCCATGGGGGAGCCGTCCTCACTGCGGCCCAGAATGGAGGCCAGATCAAAGCGGAAGCCGTCCACCCGGTAGGTGGTGACCCAGTAGCGCAGGCAGTCCAGAATCATCTGGCGGACAATGGGGTGGTTGCAGTTCATGGTGTTGCCGCAGCCGGAAAAGTTATAATAGTGTCCGTCGGGGGTGAGCAGATAGTAGATGTTGTTGTCAAACCCCTTAAAGGAGAAGAAGGGGCCCTTCTCGTTTCCCTCGGCGGTGTGGTTGAAGACCACGTCCAGATAGACCTCAATCCCCCGCTGGTTGCAGGCCTGGATGAGCTGCTTGAGCTCGTTGCCCTCCCGGTTGTACTCGGTGGAGGCGGTGTAGCTGGTGTTGGGGGCGAAAAAGCTGACGGTACTGTAGCCCCAGTAGTTGTACAGGGTATTGCCGTCCACCTCCCGGTAGTCCTGCATCTCGTCAAACTCATAAATGGGCATCAGCTCAATGGCGTTGACGCCCAGGTCCTGTAAATAGTCCAGCTTTTCCATCAGCCCGGCAAAGGTACCCGGATGGGCCACACCGGAGGAGGGGTCCTTGGTAAAGCCTCGGACATGGAGCTCATAGATAATCAGATCCTCCATGGGGATGAGGGGCTGGGGCATGTCCGCCCAGTCGAAGTCGTCCTTCACCACCCGGGCTTTGTAGTGCTGGCCGAAGGGGGCCTTGGAGCCCCACTGGCTCTGGCCGGTGACCGCCTTGGCGTAGGGGTCCAGCAGGTATTTGCTCCGGTCAAAAATCAGGCCCTTCTGGGGGTCGTAGGGGCCGTCCACCCGGTAGGCGTATTCAAATTCCTCAATGTTCAGTTTGAATACAATCATGGAGTAGACATTGCCAATGCGGTAATGCTCCGGGAAAGGGAGAACAGCAAAGGGCTCGTCCTGTTCCCGGTGGAACAGGAGCAGCTCGATAGAGGTGGCCCCATGGGAGTGGACCGTGAAGTTAACGCCGCCGGGGATAGCGGTGGCGCCGTTGATCTCGTAGAAGCCCGGCCGGACATCAAAGCCGGCGATTCGGTTCAGTGGGACCAGATGGATGGTGCGGGGAAGGGCCATCTCTACAGAGCCCTTCGCCGGAGTGGAAGCGATGTTTGACATGGATCGATCCTCCTTATCCAAAATAGTGCTGTCTCCATTATACGCCTTTTTTTGGATTTGTCATTTCTTTTTATTCCGCCTTATATTTCAGTCTTTTTTATACTTGCGCCCAAGGACGAAGTTTGTTATAATTCAAGTAGTCTTCGGCGTGACGGTCCGGCAAGGGCTGCGCGGCGCAATGAAATCAAGTATGTAAGGAGCGATCGACTATGGGTTTTTTCGGAGGACAGACCAGGCAGGAGCCTATGACCACCCCCTCCTTTGAGGAGGAGACCTTTGAGGACGCTTTCGATTCCCTGCCCAAATTGCCTCAGCCCCAGGACAATACCATTATTGCCAAGGGGATCACCTTTATCGGTACAGTAGAGGGCGAGGGTATTGTTCAGATTGAGGGCCGTGTGGAGGGTGAGATCAAGCTGAAAGGCTCGGTTACCATCACCACTACCGGCGAGGTCAAAGGCCCCATCACCGCCGACTCAGTTCGGGTGGCAGGCGAGGTCCAGGGCAGCATTACCGCCCGGGACAATCTGTGTCTGGAGCGCACCGGCAGCATCCATGGCGACGTATCCACCTGCTCCCTGGTGGTGGAGAACGGTCGTCTGGACGGCAGCAGCAAGATGCTGGCCGCCCCGGAGCGGACCTTTGTGCCCGACCCCCCCGCTCCCCCGGTGGACAGCGTCGATCTGGAATTTGGCGCGGACTAAAATAGCGGCCCGAAGCGATCAGCTTCGGGCCGCTTTTTTATGCTTCCTTGATGCCGTGTTTTTCGGCGTAGCCGGTGAGAATCAGGGTAAGTGCTCCGTCGCCAGTGACGTTGCAGGCGGTGCCAAAGCTGTCCTGAAGGGCGAAGATGGCCAGCATCAATGCGGTGGCGTCACCGGAGGTGGCGGGGTCGGTAAACAGGATGCCGGTAATCAGGCCCAGAGAGGCCATCACTGTGCCGCCGGGGACGCCAGGAGCACCAATGGCGAAGATGCCCAGCAGCAGGATAAACAAAATCATGGAGCCCACACTGGGCAGCCTGCCGAAGAGAACCTTGGAGACGATCATGACAAAAAATGTCTCAGTCAGCGCAGAGCCGCACAGGTGGATATTGGCGAACAGGGGGATGCCGAACTCCACCATGTCAGGGCGGAGGGAGGGGCTCTTCCGGGCTCCGTCCAGGGCCACGGCCAAGGTGGCGGCGGAGGACATGGTGCCCACGGCAGTGAGATAGGCCGGGCCGTAGTACTTGACCACGTCAATGGCGCTGCGGCCGGAGTAGGCCCCGGCAAAGCCGTAGAGGACAGCCAGCCAGATGTAGTGGCCCGCCATTACAATCACAATGGCCAGCAGGAAGGCGGGGAACTGCTTGGTGATGGTGCCATCATAGCTAAGGCCGCAGAAGGTAAGGGCAATGAAGAAAGGCAGTACAGGGATTACCACCTTTTTCACCACGGACAGAACAATGTTCTGGAATTCGTCCAGAATGGCAATAACAGTCTTGGCCTTGGTCCATACGGCGGCCAGACCCACAAGGATGGAAAAGACCAGAGCGCTCATCACAGGCATGATCTGGGGAATATCCAGCTGGAAGGCTACGCCGGGCAGCTCTTTCAGGCCGTCCATGGTGGAGGCAATGGGCAGATGGGGAACCAGAATATAGCCCGCAGCCATGGACATCAGGGTGGCCAGCACGGTGCTGACATAGGCGATAACAATGGCCACCCCCAGCATCCGGGTGGCATTGGACCCCATTTTTGTGATAGAGGGAGCGATAAAGCCGATCACAATCAGGGGCACGCAGAACATGATGAGCTGATTGAGCACATACTTCAGCGTGACCACAATGGTCATGGCCTTTTCTGGCAGGAGCAGGCCGGCAATAATGCCGACGATGATCCCCACCAGCAGTTTCAGAGGCAGATTGTCAGATTTTTTCATAGTTTTCTCCTTTCCCTTGTTGCGGCACACAAACCCGCAAAGAATCATTTTGATTCTTTTGTAGTACTTTGACTATATTAGCACATCCTGGCAGAAAAAGCAACCGCTCAGGCCAGCAGGGTGTGTTCCGCAAGAATTTTAACGCCCATCCCAATGAGGATCAGTCCCCCCGCCAGCTCAGCACGGCTCTTATACCGGGCCCCGAAGACGGAGCCCGCCTTCACGCCTGCGGCAGACAGAACAAAGGTGGTCACGCCGATAAACAGGACGGCGGGTACAATGTCTACCTTGAGAAAGGCAAAGGTGACCCCCACGGCCAGGGCGTCAATGGAGGTGGCCACCGCCAGAGGCAGCATGGCCGCCGGGCCAAAGGAACAGTCCAGCTCCTCCGCCTGGCCGCTTCGGGACTCCCGCACCATGTTAAAGCCGATGAGCCCCAGCAGGAAAAAGGCAATCCAGTGGTCGATAGAGACAATCATTTGCTGAAAGCGCACCCCCAGCAGCCAGCCAATAAAGGGCATCAGGGCCTGAAAACCTCCAAACCATCCGCCGCAGGCCAGACATTGCCCCAGCCTGGGACGTTTTGTAGACAGCCCCTTACAGATAGACACGGCAAAGGCGTCCATGGACAGGCTGACCGCGATAATAAAAAGCTCATACAGCCGCATAACAAGTCCTCCCAAATTGTGTGAAGATAAGAAAAAAGACCCACCCGTCCCATGGACAGGTAAGTCTCGTCGTTTCAGGCCCGGCCAGGAGGGGTGTCCCTTCCAGTGTGTTGACCGGGCCGTACGCCAGGCGCACCGGCTACTCCCTTACGTTGGGTGCCAGTGTACCACAAAACAGCCGCCCTTGTCAACCTATTTTCTCAAATCAGAAAATATGACTGTGTAGGAGTACAATACATGTTGGACAAAAGAGGAAGAAAAAAGTAGAAGGATGAGGCCAAATCGGTTAAAGTTGAG
>NZ_CALPCP010000002.1 GCF_943192995.1 Flintibacter muris | reverse complement strand
GCGGTTACCTCCGGCATGATCTTCTCCGTAATCTTCGTCACCAGGTCCGGTGAGATTTCCACATCATACAGTTCCTTGATCTGCTCCGCGATGTCCCGCTGGCTCATTCCGCAGGAATACAATGCCAGAATCTTCTCCTCCATCCCCTCCGCGTTCCTGCTGTATTTCCCGATGATCTTCGGCTCGAAGCTCCCGTTCCGGTCCCGAGGGACCTTGATCTCTACCTCGCCCAACTGGGTCTTCACTGTTTTCTTCGTGTACCCGTTCCGGTAGTTGGGCGCGCTGGTTGTCTCTGCACGCTGGCAACGTTCCCGTCCCAGCTCCTCGTCCATCTCCACTTCCATCACTGTCTGGACGACATCCCGGAACATCTCCTTCATTGCTGTCATGATCTCTGCTGTGCTGGTGAAATGCTGGCTTTGGACGTACTCTTTCAACAATTCCTGCGGTGCTGTAGTCATGCTTCTTCGACTCCTATCTTGAATTGGTTCTTATTTCCATTCTTGACTGAGTCGTTGCTTTTCATACTTGCAGTTTTTGTCGTTTACACAGATTTTTCGGCGGTCTCTCGCTATCTGGGCTGCTATTCGTACCTAACTTGGGTAGACATCATCTAGGGATCCATTTCATTATTCATTGCTCTTTCAATCCATTCCATCGTCCTGCGGATTCCGTCTGCAAAAGATACCTCCGGTGTAAAACCTGTATCTTCCTGCAACTCCCTGATACTGTACATCTCTTTTCTTAAAGAAACGCCCTTAAAAGAGAACTCTCCAAAGACAAGTTCCGTTTTGGGAGCAACCAATGCCGCCAATTCTGTTAAAAATTCTTTCAAGGGTTTCACCGTACCGCTTGCAATCGTATAGCTGCGCCCTGACTTTCCATATTCTCCAATCAGGCGAAACGCTTTTGCCGCATCAGAAATATAAATAAAATCATAATACTGTTTTCCTTCGCTTAGATACTGGTGTTTTCCCGAAAGCAGATTTTGAATCATACTGTTAATCAAGCGCGGCGAGAACTCTCCCGGGCCATAAATATTGGTTATAATCGGCCAGATAAATTCTATTTTATGCTCAGAGGCAACACTACAGCCTATATATTCACAAGCCATCTTAGCCGTCTTATAGATACGATGCTTGTCATACAAATCCCCCGTCCCATCTACCAGAAGTTCAAATTGCGTGATACTTCCTGAACCGATAAATTTTTTGCAGTTCAATTCTGCCGCAGTTACGATCGCATCCATAACCCATTTGATATTCATAATCTGCGTTGTGTAATCGACAAGTGGTTCTCCTAACAATCCATCCCAAGCAAATTGATACCACACATCAAACACCGGAGCCTTAATCCGATTTTTTATTTGCCCTATATCTTTGATATCGCACTCCAGAACCGCCACATCTAATCCTGCTAAACGGCTTTGTTCCATTTTTTCTAAAAAGCCCGGGCGAACAATAACAGTTACTTCTGTATGATTGGCAAGCAGTTCCTTGACTACAGCACTCCCTACAAAACCAGCTCCTCCACATACAATAGCACGTTTCACACAAATCCCCCTGTTCAGGTTATTTCAAAAAATTTCTGAATTTGATGTTTACAAATCGCTGCCTCTGGAACTCCAGCTGTTTGCTGCTTGAAAAAATTCACCACATCATAAATCGCTTCATCACAGTTCATCTGCGGACTCCAGTCTGTGTCGCGCATTGCCCTTGTACTGTCCAAACCTAAAGTCTGCGACTCCTTTACCTCCAGTGCAGCCCCTGGCACATAATCTGCATCGGAAAAATGTTCCTTTATTTTTTCCATCACCCACACAACTTCTCGGATCCCATCCAGCGTGGGGCCGATATTCCAATGACCGGAATAGTGATATGGGTCCTGCATCATCAGACGTCCCAGAGAAAGATAACCATTCAAAGCATCCAGTACTGACTGCCAAGGACGTGTCTGGTACGGATTGCGCAGCTCCACAGACCTTCCGGCTGAAATTGCGTTCAGTATGGCTGGAATCAATCGGGAGGGAACATGGTCACCCCCGCCCAATACATTGCTGGCTCTCGCTGTAGAAATTCCAACCACATGCTCTCCTGCCTGAAGATAAGAACGCTTATAGGCCTCTGCGATATACTCCACACAAGTCTTACTGCTGGAGTATGGATCGTCACCGCCCAATGGGTCAGTTTCCACATAGGCGGCTCCATCACCTTTGTTGAGATAAACCTTGTCCGTTGTCACAATTACCACACTTTTTACGCTGAGACAACAACGAATCGCCTCCAGGAGGTTGACAGTTCCCATAATATTCGTCTCATAAGTATCATGTGGGTTTTCAAAACACTCTCTTGCCGGAACCTGCGCTGCCAAATGAAAAACCAGCTCTGGCTGAACCTCTGCCAGCGCCTGCTTCATGTGTCCGGCATCTCTCACATCACCAATAATATGGTTGAGCAGCCTTTCACCGCCGATCTTCTCAAACAGACATCCAGCTTCAGGTGCTAAAGCATAGCCGGTTGTCTGCGCCCCCAGTTCATGAAGAACTGCTGTCAGCCATGCACCTTTAAAACCTGTATGGCCGGTAATAAAGACACGCTTATTCCGGTAAAAAGAACAGTTCTTGCGGCTTGATTTTTCTCCTATCACAGTTTTATTCACCCTCTGCATCTAAAAACGGAGCTAAATCGTCATAAGCAGCCGCTTTCAAGCTCCCATCTGGCATCACACGGGAAGCAATACGAGGAGCAAGCGGACCAAATTCCTCCAATATAACTTCACAGACTACAGGCCCGTCCATAGAGAGAACCTGTCGTATCTTTGCTGAAATATCATCGCCGTATTCAATCCGAATAGACGGCAAACCATATGCCTCTGCCACACGGCAGAAATCCGGCAGCTCAACACCGCTGTCAGGTCCTACACCCAGAAAACGATCGTGCATATAATTATGCTGGTTATGCCGAATTAACATATATCCATTATTTTTATACACAAACAGCTTTACTGGCAGCTGATAATGCTTCAGCGTAGCAAATTCCTGAATATTCATAGACACACTGCCATCGCCGGACAAGGCAATTACAGGCTCCATTGCACCGATTGAACCGGCCCAAAAGCCCATACATGACAGCCCACCAGATATGAGATACCTTTGGCCCTTTTTTAAATGCCAGGACTGAGACACAACATTGCAAACACTTCCAGTGTCCACTGTGATTACTGTATCCTCCGGAACCTCTTTTGCCAAAAGGCTGGTAAAATAGTAGGAGTTCAGCGGATTTAATTGTTGATATTCCCGAAGAACCACAGGATAATTTTCCCGCATTTCCCGGCAATATCCTGTCCAATCCACATGCTCAGGTGCCGACACATTCTTCATAGCTTTAGCAAAATTCTGCACTGTATTGTGAATTTTATAGTCAACCGGAACATCGGTTTTATCCAATTCCTTCTGATCGACATCCACCTGCACTTTTACTGCATTCCTGGCAAAATCGGCCGGGTCGTAACCAACTGTTGAAACGGAGAGCCTGCACCCTAAAATTAGTAAAAAATCCGCCCGCTGAATGGCAAAATGCGCCGCACGCTGACCATTTGTGCCGGGACGTCCCACATAATAAGGGTCATCTGAACAAATACACTCAATCCCCATCCGGGAGGTGACCACAGGAATGTGCAGCTGATGGCTGATCAATGCAACACTTTCAGAATCAGCACCGCCGCCAGCCAAAATTAAAGGTTTCCCAGCCTGCGCAATCAGCTCGCAAACCTTATCTGTATCAATCTCATCATATTTCTCTGGAACCGCTGCAAATCCTTTCATCTTCTCAGGCACCTGCTTATTTTGAATATCCACCGGAATATCCAGCCACACAGGTCCCTTTCGTCCAGACATAGCCTCATGATAGGCTCGCTCCAAATGATACCGAATATCTGCCGGATTCATGACCGCTGCAAAATATTTTGTAATTGACGAAACAAGCGGTTCCAGATTTAAGCTCTGCGTTCCATGCTGCCGTATCCCGGTACTTTGTTCATAGGCAAGCAATTTTGAGGATGCCTGCCCAGACAGCACCATCACCGCACTGGAATCCAGATATGCCTGCGCTACGCCGGTGATGGCGTTTGTCGCACCTGGCCCAATCGTAACAAGTGCCGCTCCCAAACCACCGCTTACCCGTGCATTTATATCCGCAGACATAACCGCTGCTTGTTCATGGTGATTGCATATCGCTTTGAGTTTTTGATTGCGGCATAATGCATCTGTCAGCCACATTGCCGAACTGCCGGATACCATAAATACAGTATCTACACCTTTTTCTTCCAGAAAGCTAAATATATATTCTGATACTGTCATTATGTTACTCCTTATCTCTCCACCACTGAATTGTCCTTTCCAATCCTTCCCGGAAGGTGGTAGGACACTGATAATGCAGAACAGATTGCATCAATTCTACATTTGCCGAACAGACATGATACTTTGTCATTCGTTCATCAAATTTAAGAAGTTCCGGACAGCCTATTATGTCAGCAACTGTACAAAATACATCTTTCATCATTCTTGGATATCCTGACGCAATATTCATCGGGCCACAATACTCGCTTTCCAGCAGTCTCACTGTGGCTTCAGCAGCATCATCAACATAGATGTAATCCCAAATATTCCACGGCGCTTTGCACTCAAATACCCTACCTGCCAGCATATTTTGAATTGATGCTGAAAGCGCGCTATAGACAGGACGGTTATCATTGGGGCCATATATTGAAAAATATCTTCCAGATACAAACTCAATGTTGTTTCTCTCACAGAAATTAGCTGCAACCTGTTCAAACGCTAATTTACAAGTTCCATATAATGTAGACTTTTCTGCAATATCCCATTCCACCCGGCCAGAGTAGCCACATCCATACTCGGTATGAGAACCTGCTAAAATAAAACGGGACCCACCATGTTGCTGGAAAAGGCGGCATAAATGGGAACTAGCCTCCAACCATTTTAAATTTTCCTCAGAATACCAGAAATCTTTCCCCACCAGTCCCCAAGCTAAATGCAAGATTATATCTGGTCTGGTATCTCTCATCAACTCCTCACGCTCATTTTCATTCAGCAGATTTGCAGTCTTTACATGGATATTTGAGGGGAATTCCACAGGGTGCCTGCCTGAAATAACCGCTGTTGTCACATATTTGTCCAACTTGGCAAGTCGTTCTATCACTGCGCTTCCTAAAAAGCCGCCTGCTCCAGTTACTAAAATTTTCTTCATTTCATCTGTACCTCCTGGTCTTTACTGTGATACAGCCTGTATAATGGTCTCCGACATGTAATCTGCCTCTGCATCTGTAATACCTGGATAGACGCCGACCCAGAAGCTGTCTTGAAGAATTCTGTCTGTATTCTCCAATTCACCGACCACGCGGTAAGTTTTCCCGTCTCCATAAACCTGGTCAAAGCAGGGGTGCTTGAGAAGGTTCCCACTGAACAACATCCGTGTCTGAATCCCTTTTTCCTCAATGTAGCGGACGATCCGCTCTCTGCTGACACCCTCCCGCACCGTCATCAAAAATCCAAACCAGCTTGGGCAGCTGTGAGGCTCTGGCTCTGGAAGAATCAGCTTATCCGCCGTACAATCCAGATTTCGACGCAGCTGATCCCAGTTGTGACGCCTCCGTGCTACAAAATCGGGCAGCTTTTTAAGTTGTTCGCAGCCAATCGCAGCCTGCAAATCTGTTACCTTCAAATTATAGCCGAAGTGGCTGTATACAAACTTGTGATCATAACCTTTGGGGAGTCGGCCAAATTGACCATCGAACCGATGTCCGCACAGGTTGTCCTTACCAGAGGGACACATGCAGTCCCGGCCCCAATCCCGGTAGGATCTGATCAATCGGTGAAGCAGCGGATCATTGGTATAGACGCATCCACCTTCTCCCATAGTCATGTGGTGGGGCGGATAAAAGCTGGAGGTGCCAATATCGCCCACTGTTCCTGTCAGTCGCTCGTCACCATTCAGTTTATAAACACTTCCCAACGCGTCACAGTTATCCTCAATCAGCCAAAGATTATGCCGGTCACAGAACCCTTTCACCTCTGTCAGATCGAAGGGATTTCCCAAAGAATGAGCAATCATGACCGCTTTTGTCTTTCCGCTCAAGGCTTCCTCCAGCTTTGTCACATCAATGTTATACTGCGGAATCGTCACATCTACAAAAACTGGAACCGCTCCATATTGCAGGATGGGCGTCACCGTTGTGGGAAACGCCGCAGCAACGGTAATGACCTCATCTCCCCGGCAAATCTGCCGCTCTCCCAATTCCGGGGCAGTCAGTGCCGAGAAGGCAATCAAATTCGCAGATGACCCGCTGTTCACCAAGCTGGCATACCGAACACCAAGCCATTGAGCAAACTCTGTCTCAAACCGCTCCGCAAAACGGCCTGACGTCAGCCAAAAATCCAACAGAGCATCGGTCAGTCCACACATCTCACTTTCATCAAATACACGCCCTGCATAGGCAATTCGGTCACCAGGCTGAAATCCTTCTGCCTTTTCTATGTATTTATGATAATAAGATGCAACTAAATTTTTGATCTCCTGACGTGCTTTTTTCTCGTTATCCCACATAGGCATCGTCTGATCCTCCAATCCAACTCAATTTTCATGAAAGGCCGCCATAATATTCCATAAACTCATGAAAGCTCGGAAGATTTTGATCCTTCTCTGATAATATAATCTTTTCCCGCCCACCTGCCAGCTCAAGCGGCCACTGAATACCAAGCTCAGGATCATCCCACCGGATTCCACAGTCATATTCTGAATAGAACTTCTCGCTGTATGTACAGATAGTAGAAGATTCTTCCACTGCCAAATACCCCATTGCACATCCGCAAGGAATAAAAAGCTCCATATCCTCCTTAGCTTTTAAATGAAAGCCCAACCATTTTTTAAAAGATGGGCTATTCTTTCTCAAATCAACCACTGCAATCCATATATGACCGGAAACACAGCAGACAAGCTTATCCGCTTGTTTTACGCGCTGAACATGCAAACCACGGATTACACCAGAATGACTTTTCACTACAATCAGTTCCTCCGATAAATCACACCGGCAGCCATTCGTTTCAAAGACTACCTGTGAAAAATTTTTTGTCAATTTACCACGGGTATCCTCAAAACAAAATGGAGTAATCTTTACTAACCCGATAATTTCAGTCTCATGAAAATCGAATTTGTTTATTACTGCCATAAACACGCCTTTCTCTTATTTGAACTGTCAGACAGGCTCTTTACCTGTCAAGCCTCCACCTTACTCCAAGCCGGCGCAAATGTCTCTTCCATTTGCAGGAAGGATCTTTTTTGGTTCCAGTTGCAATGTGAAGATTGGTAACAGCGCCGGCAGGGCTCGTCCATCCGAAACGTGTTGACCTGCGCCCGGTACTGCTGGAAGTGAGTATCATTCCACATATCCTCAAAGGGCCTATTCATATCAAAGGCGAAAAACTGGACCGGTGTAGACATACAGGGCCGCACCATGCCATCAGATCCCAGAAAAAAATCTCTCCAGGTCACAAAGCAATCCCGATGGAGCGCTTCACCCGCCGGGTCCTCCCCCTGTAAATAAGGCAGTTTTAAAGTAACGCCCAATGACTCTCCCAGTTCGGCGGCCTCCTGGAAAACCGCCTCAACCTCCGTGCGGCAATCCCACAAGCTCTCCTGACTCAGAATGCTGTCAAAGGCAGTCAGGTATACCACTTTTACCTCTTCTAACCCAATATCTGCGGCAAGGTGAACCAAGTCAGGCAGTTCATGCAAATTAGATTTCATGGCACAGAAAACGAAATTAACATACGGATAAGATAGTCCTGAAGTGCGCTGGCGCTGCTTGATCCTCCGAAGTGACTCTACAATTTTATTCAGGTCAGATCCCCTTCGGATACGGGCATTTGTTTCGGCCTTAGCCCCATCTACACTCACAGCAAAAACGTCAACTTGATTGTCAAAAATCGCATTTTCCAACTGACTGAGCTGCATTCCATTGGTGCAAAAATATATCCTGGCATCGTGCTGGTGAATCAGTTCAAGCATCTGGACAAAATCCTTGTGAATCGTAGGCTCTCCCCATCCCATCAGGGTCACCTCTTCCACCGTATCCAGTATAGGTTCAAAATATCGCAGCCAATCCAGTTGAAATACCGTCGGCTGAAACGTTGCCGCATTACGGCCGCACATCATACAATTGAGATTACAAGCGTTGGTCAATTCCAGTACCAGCCTGCGAGGCATGGAGCGCAATACAGTATGCCCCGCCTGAAGTTCTTCCAAATTTAGGCGGGAGTTTTCCCTCTGTTTGGCGCTCAAGGGCCGCCCATGGAATAAATCTTTCGTTTTCGCCCGTATAATCATTGATATCCGCCTTTCTTATGCCCATACCTTCCAGGGAGCCTGACCAGAAGCCCACATTTTTTCCAACTGGTCCTTTTCCCGAACAGTATCCATACATTTCCAAAATCCATCATGCCTATAGGCCATCAACTGTCCAAGCTTTGATACTCTTTCCAACGGAGCCTTTTCCAGAATAGAATCGTCTCCGTCAATGTAACCGATAAACTCTGGCTGGCAAACCATGTAACCAATATTGATTAGATTTCCATCTCCCTGTGCCTTCTCACGAAATTCACGGACACTTCCATCTTCAGCAATACCCAGTATGCCAAAACGCTGTCCAGCATTATAGGAAGAAATTGTAACCAGCTTCCCATGAGATTGGTGGAATTCTACCAACTCTGCAATGTTTACATTTGATACACCATCACCATAGGTCAGCATAAATGGCTCGTCCTCAATATATTCCCGCACCCGCTTTATCCGGCCGCCAGTCATAGTTTGCAACCCAGTATCCACCACCGTCACCTTCCACGGTTCAGAGACATTGTGATGAACAATCATTTCATTTTTCCCACTTGCAAAGTCAAAGGTAATGTCTGAGGTATGGAGAAAATAGTCTGAAAAGTACTCCTTAATGACATGCTGCTTGTAGCCTGCACAGATAATAAACTCATAAAAGCCATAGTGACTGTAAAGCTTCATAATGTGCCACAAAATTGGCATTCCTCCAAGCTCTATCATGGGCTTTGGCTTGAATTGAGACTCCTCTGATATTCTCGTCCCGAATCCGCCAGCTAAAATTACTACCTTCAAGCCGCAAATCAACTCCTTTTCTCTAAAAACTCCTTTACCCAACCACATAGGTCCTTCTCAATTCCTTCAAAATCTATCTGCCCAAAAGGAGTCCCTTTGTCAAAATGGTATTTTGCTACCTGGGCCTGCAAAGAAGATAAAAGGTTTTCTTCTGGAGTGCATAATTTTTGTCTCCGCTTGCAAACCAGCCAATTGAACGCGGTCCTGTTCATCTTTTCAACAAAAGGCAAAATATCTTTTACCCCTAGTTCCTCTATAAGCTGATAATAATTTTTATAATGCAAGGTACAAATGTTTATCCAACTGTACATTTTCTTAAAATCATCGGAATATTCCGGAAGCTTATAATACAGGGAAAGCAGGTCATAATATGTATTCATGCGGTTTGAAAAAATCTCCAGCAGATCTTTTTCGGAAAGCTGACCCTTTACTAGTTTTACTGCATCCACTGATTGGAGAGACCTGCTCTCTGGAGTTTCTGATTTGCGAATTACCCCTTCCCTTCCCCAATCGTCACTCTGTGCTCTTTCTTCCCCAAAATGCCACAGCACAATATTTGAATCTACAACTTTAAACTGAAGAGCCAAAATCACCCCCAATGCGCAATGTGTGTAGATTCTATAGTAGAAATTATTTTCGATCTCCTTCGCGCTTCGGAACAGATCCCGTTCTTTTATGCTATCTAAGTTAAAACAGCAACCAGTCACATAGTTCATGTAGTATGCTCTGATCACCGCATCCGGGCCAGGCTCAAATACCTTTTCCTTATGGACTGCCCATTCTTCAGTTCCGCTGCCGCTGAATATACAAGCGCCAACACCTTCCCGATGATTGCTCAGCCAGTTCAGCGCTGTTCCAATATTCTCTGGAATGATTGAATCTTCATCACTAATAAATAAGACAAATTTTCCCTTTGCCTTTTGAAGGCAATTTAAAATGTTGTTTTGATAGCCTCTGTTTTGTGGAGATCTGTAATACCGAAGGCGCGAATCTTTCATATTTTCAATTTCCTTATACTCCTGTGCCCCTTCTGTTGAACCATTGTCACACACAATAAATTCGATCTCCGCATCATAGTCAGAAGTTAACGCAGTTTTTATCGACTTTAATGCAAGTTTTCCTCTATTATAGGTGGGAATACATATTGATAAAAACTCATTGTTGGAAGGAACTCCACTTTGGATTCTCGCATCATGGATATCCTCAAAAATTTTCTGATACTTTTCCGGTTCCAAAGCAACTATCCTTTTTGGTAAATAGGCATCATGATCTTCCAAAAAGTATTGGCGCATTTCTTCCGTTGTACCAAAAAATTTGATATTTGCAGGAAAGATCGATAGGAACTCTTTTATTTTAAAGAAAGAAGCGAATTTATTGACCTCTTGATTAAAAACAAAATATACATATGACCATTTCTTTTCCAATATAGCGGGAAGTACTTTACGCACATCCCATTCATCAGCAATCAAAATGCTGGAAATTGTCTCCTCACCGCATTTATTTTCCTCAAATGGACTAGGCGTAAATGTACCCAGAATTTTTCTGATTTCTTTGTCTATAATCAAATATTCCCCATCCACCACAGGAACAAAATCCAAAGTACAACTTTCAAATTCTACTGTGCTCCAAATACAACAATTTTCCAAATAGTTTTTTCTAAATACTACTTCATTTGGCTGCACATACCGCATATATAATCTATTAATCGCATCCGGAGAATCACATGCTAGTTTACTGATACGTTTCATATATAATACATCCTCTCGAGCAGTTATCACTCAGTGAGAATCTCTCACTGAGTGCACGGAAGGAGCCTTCCGTGCCAATCGTATTTTTATCTAAAAATACTACAGATTTCAACCGCTATCCGTTCAGCGCCCCTTCCATCGACCGCCTTTTGCATTTGCTCTGACATATGTTGACGCGATGCAAAGTTGTTTGCCAGTGTATTCAGCGATTCAAAAAAGTGCCTTGGAAAATGTACATTTTTCCGTATATCACCAGCACAAGGCATCAATCCCGCTCTTTGAAATGCCTCTGCCCCTTGAATCTGGTTGTCAGCCAAGATATATGTCACCGTTGGTAATCCACAGGCACACAACTCATAAAGGGTAGTTCCTGCCGCAGAGATTGCTATGTCACATTGCAGCATCAGGGAACACATATCTGTTACTTGACGGTGCAGCCTGACAAGCGGAAGTTCCTCTGCAATTATTTCCAGCTCTGCCACATCCTGATTCATGGCTCCAAGTACAAAGTGAAATACCATATTTCCCTGTGGTGGATGTTCTCGCAGGTATTCTGCACAGCGCAAGGCCACATGATATTGATCTGTACCACCGGTGGAAATCAACACATTCTCTGCCCGCTCCCGGACAACACGCCGTTCCAATCCCTGAAACTCCTTACGCAGAGGAGCATACCGGGGACCGAGAAAATATCTTTTATTTTGCGGATATGGAAGCTCCGGTCCATAAATATTGTAGTTCACAACAGCATCCGCCGGATAATCAAATGCGTCCATATCATCAATATAGAGAAGCGGCGCAATATTTTTAATTGCCTCCATGTACTTTGGCGCGACAAAGTAGCTGTCCAATATCACCAGCTCAGGCCGGTCCCGCTCTAAAAGCGGCAGGAAAACAGAAAGCTCCTCCTCCATTTGGTCATAGGCTGTTCCCAACACCGTACATAAATAGCCACGTGCTTGGATTAAGTTCTGAACATATGGTTCCGCTGTAACAAATGCAGCTTTTATATCCTGCTCCCGAAGGGCATCCGCCAGTGAGAGACAGCGCATGATATGGCCTGTCCCAATAAATGGATTGCCATCAGCACGAACAAAAATCATAACTAAACCGCCGTTTGTTTTTTCACAAGTTTTCGATATTCTTCAACTGACATATCATAAGAAACAATCATCCGATGTAAATGTTCTCCATCTTTTAATGAATGATAGCTTCCTTCTCCTATAGCTGTTTTTCGCATCTGAGGCCAATTTTGGTACCACTGAAACGCATCTTGAAATTGTTCTCGAGCCGCTCTGTCTAATGTATCGTAGCTTGTTTTCAGCGTATCTTCTGAAGATAAAGGAACCAGCCTTTGAGCAATGATGTCGCCTTTATCCAATCCCGACGATACGTAATGCAAAGTTACACCTCTTGGACAATCACTTACAATACTCCACAAATTCGGATCTGCGCCACGGTTCCACGGTAAAAACGAATTGTGAAGATTTACTACATTAAAATGGAATATTTGCAGCAGTTCCTCTGGAATAAGGTATCGGTAAGTATAGCTAACTACAAGATCAAAGTTATGCATATGGCTTACCCGCAATCACACCCCTCGGGGGGTAAGTGCCCTGCAAAAAACACTACTGTCCTGCTCTAACTCTATGTCAATTTGTCGAAACCCATTTAAAAGCAGAACCTTTTTCGACGCCTCATTATCTTGTTTCGTGCTTGCACAAAGCTGTGATACATTCAGCTTTCTTTCTGCATAGTTTACTGACATACCAATCAACTTATTACCCAACCCCAAACCTTGATAGTTATCATCAATACTATATGATATTTTTGCCTGTACACCTTGACATTCAAAACGAACAATACCAACAGGACGCTTGCCTAAATATAAAATCAAAACTTTTATGTTCGGATTTTTTAAAACGGAATAAAACCAGCTATGGTGTTCCTCCGGTGTAATTTCGTGAGTTGTAAATGACTGCCGCCGAACTTTTTTTTCATTTCGCCATGATAAAATTTGCTGCTCATCATCCGCGCACGCTTCTATTAAGAACAATTTACAAGTCCAATCACAGCATCCTTGTATCGGTTTGCCGCCAAATCCATCTAAATCCAAAATAAAACCTCATTTCGAATCTGAATTTAATGGACTTCCCCTTAAAACATCTTTAGAAGTCCGCTGGTCTAGCAAGTTAAAATAATATTTGGGCTTAGCTCCATATCCAGGCCGGATACATCTAATATTTTCTGCTGTAAATTGCTCTCCTTTTTGAATATCCTTCACAGCAAAAATCGACCTGCGAAACACAGTGGACGCTCTTTCCGATTCTGTCAGCTCATAGCTTACTCGGCCCCGAATTTGAACAGCGTCTTGCACATCCCGCACCATCTCCGCAAACTCCTGCGGCTCCATAGAAAATTCACTGTCCGGATTCTTGATAGCTCGGCTGAGGCAGAAATGCTTTTCTATCACCTGTGCCCCCAAGGAAACACCCACCACAGCGCCGATGGAACCCATGGAGTGATCGGACAATCCTACCGGCACTCCGAATCGCTCCTGCATATCCGTGATGGTAGCAAGGTTCATATCTCTGTAGTTAGCCGGATACTCACTACAGCATTTCAGCAATACAACCCGATCATTCCCCTGCCGTTTACAAGCGTCCAGTGCATCTTGGATTTCCTCAATGCTTCCCATTCCGCAGCTGATAATCATCGGTTTACCTTTGGAAGCGGCGTATTCAATTAAAGGTATGTCTACCAATTCAAAACTAGCAATTTTATAAGCTTCACAGCCGATTCCTTCTAAAAAATCAACGGCAGTCCAGTCAAACGGCGTCGAGAGAAAGTCCACACCGCAGAGCTCACACTCCTGCTTGATGCGTCCCTGCCACTCCCACGGGGTACCGGCCTCTTTGTACAGGTCATATAGCTTATAGCCGTCCCAAAGTCCACCTTTGATCCGAAAATATTCGTTGTCGCAGTCTATCGTCATCGTATCTGCCGTATAAGTCTGGATTTTTACACAGTCCGCACCAGCTTTAGCTGCCTGACGCACAATCTCCAGGGCATTCTCCAACTTCCCCGCATGATTGGCGCTCATTTCTGCAATTACATAGACCTGATTCGCCGCCAGCTTCTCCCATAACCTAAACATGCTCCGCCTCCGTTTAATTTCGGAAATATTCCACCAGCTTTTTCACTGCCCGGATTACGTCATCTTGATCCTCATCTGTCATACCATAGAATAGAGGTAACGTCATGCTGCTCTCGTAATAAGCTTCCGCATTGGAGCAGAGCCCCTTTCGATAGCCAAGCGACTGATAATATGGGAACCAATATACCGGGATATAGTGCACGTTGACCCCGATATTTTCCGCCTGCATGGCGTCATAGAACTCTTTCCGTCCACAATTGAGGCGGTCAAGCTTCAGGCGAAGAATGTACAGATGCCGCACTGTATCGGAGCCTTCCACTTCTGTCTGAACAATCACCTCTGGAATTTCTTTGAATGCCTCATCATACCGCCGAACCAATTCCTTCCGCCGGGCAGCAAAACGGTCCAGCTTTTTTAGCTGGCTCAGGGCCAAAGCGCACTGTATATCTGTCATACGGTAGTTGTACCCCAACATTTGCTGCTCATAGTACCAGTTGGAATTCCCCTGCGCCTGCAAAAGCGCAGGGTCCCGTGTGATACCGTGCCTGGCAAATAACTCCACCCGCTTCGCCAGCGTGTCATCGTTTGTCAGAACTGCGCCTCCTTCCCCTGCCGTAATAGTCTTTACAGGGTGAAAGCTGAAGGTGGTCAAATCAGCAATACTCCCCACTGGTGTCCCTCGATAGGCAGTTCCTATGGAGTGGGCAGCGTCTTCAATCAGCAGCAGGCGGTGCTTTTCACAGACAGCGCGGATTCCATTGTAATCACAGGGGGCTCCGGTAAAATCCACCGCGATAATAGCCTTAGTCCGTTCCGTGACACACCGCTCAATAGTCTCAGGGTTGATTGTATAGGTCTTCGAATCAACATCCGCAAATACAGGAGTTCCGCCACAATATAAAATTGCGTTGGATGATGCCGCAAAGGTAATCGGCGTAGTGATTACTTCATCACCTGGACCGATCCCGGCGGCAAGACAGGCCACATGCAGTGCAGCGGTGCCATTAGATACCGCTGTACAATGCGCAGCGCCAGTCAAGCTACACAGCGCAGTCTCCAATTCTGACACTTTGGGACCACAGGTCAGGAAATCGCTTTTTAAGACCTCCGTAACCGCTTGGATATCGTCTCTATCTATGTATTGGTGCCCATAGGAAAGCCGCGCTGCACGGACCGGTTTCCCACCATATAACGCTAAATTTGACATGGTCTACATACTTCCTTTTTACTAATTCAAACGCTGAAATCCAGTGTGGCAAACCGGTCCATCCAAATGGTCAGCAATATTTTCTCCCTTATCAAGTATAGCAGCAATCTTCTGAAACACTTGACCGCAGGCAGAAAGGTAGCTGTCCACTATCTGTTCTGTGTGAGCATAGGAAGCATAAAAACCAGTATAGGCCAGATAGCCACTATTTAGCATCTCTTGAGTAAAGTATGTCTTACATGCCAAGGGTTGATTGTTTTCAAAGTCAAAATGGCTCAGCGGATAAATCCCGCCTGTGTGAATCTGTAACCCAACCACCTCAGCTTGACGCACCCATCCTTCCTGAATCAGCTTTCCCATAGACATGAGATGCTCCGCAACATTATGAACGCGATATTCCTGTATCGCTTTGACCGCCGCTGCCAACGCCACCCGTTCTGTCCAGAAAGTACTGCTGATAAACGTGTCCTGTGCGGCCGACATAATCTCCCTTCTGCCAATAATTGCTGCAACAGGGTAACCATTGGTCATGGCTTTGGCGAAAACAGCAATATCGGGCTCTACCCCCAATACCAAATGACTCCCACCACAGCACATCCGGAACCCGGAGGATATTTCATCAAAAATGAGGGGGATACCCTCTTCGGCTGTTATCCTGCGAATCTCTGTCAAAAATCCATCCTGGGGATAGTCATTCCGAATGGGCTCCATAATCACTGCGGCAATTTGCCCTTTGTTCTCCTCCGTCAACTGCTGAAATTCATCCAAACGATTATAGTGGAAAATCAAATTACTGCCAGCAAGCTCTCTGGAAACGCCAGCCGGCTCCAGCCCTTTCAAGTGCACTCCGGCCAAGGGATCGCCCTTGACCAGATTTGCGGCAAGATACCAGTCATGCCACCCATGATAGCCGCAGACAAGTACAATGTCCTTTTGTGTATAGGCCCGAGCAATTCGTACCGCAACTGACATCGCCTCACCTCCTGCCTTGGCATAGCGTACCATATCCGCCCAAGGGTGCAGTTCCAGCAATGATTCTGCAAGCTCTACCTCCTCAGGCGCATTCAGGGTACACATCCCACTGGAGGAAATCGCCTGCTTTGCCGCCTCATCCACCGGCTCATAGGCATAACCGAGCACATTGGCCCCAACGCCCATCAAACTCATGTCATAGTAATGATTGCCATCCAGATCCCAGACCTCACAGCCCTTTGCCCTACTGTAGTAGGCAGGCCACCGCTCCGGAAGAAACATCTCCGGGCGCTTGCTGAGCAACTGTGTACCGCCAGGTATGATCTCCTTGGCCCGCTTATATAAATGTTGTCCCTTTGACATCATAATCCCCCCTACTTTTAAAGCTGTTCCATAATTTTGTCCTCACGAAAAGATTTTTCAAGCCCTTCATTCCGGGCATATTTAGCATTGATCTTACTCAACTCCGGATGTTCGTTGATAAACTCCAGAATATCCTGGGTCAAAAAGTCTTCCTGTCCCATAGAAAGGAAATGGTCATATATTGTTTTAATAAAAACAAAGTCCTCTTGCTCATCCAAAGTCCAGCGCAAATAACCAAAATCTCCAAATGGGCAGACAAAATTTTTGTGTTGAAATTTCTCCGGACGCTTACGGATATACTGCGTCACATGCTCCCGCTCTGAGGCCAAGTTTGCCTTTTGCCAGGCAAGCTTCAACGCACTAAACTTCACAATTTCAATATCTAGGCCATCTGGCAGGGTCTCACCAAAATCAGAGAGATAGTCCGTCTCGAGAGGCATAGACTCTATCGCCTGATCTAATATGCTCCAGTCATAGCAAGGGCAATCCGCTGTAACCCTCACCACATAATCCGGCTTGATCAGCTTTGCCATCTGATAATACCGGTCCAGTACATCATCCTCCGCCCCCGCAAAAACCTGTACGCCTAAATCAGCACACAGACGCAGAACAGGCAGATTATTCTTATCTATGGAAGTAACAACAATAACTTCATCAATATATTTACTCCGCTGCACCCGCTCAATTACCCACTGGAGTACCGTTTTCCCTCCTATGTTCATCAGAATTTTTCCTGGCAAGCGTGAGGATCCACACCGGGCTTGTAGCATTGCGGCATATTTCATATTTTATCCTTCTTTGACAAATTGGTATATATCTTCTATATGCTCCTTAAGAATTCAGCGATAGTTCTAGCTCCTCTTGTATGATCACCGTGAATATTTCTTTCAAAATAGGCGTCCCCTTCACTTTCCAGCAAAAATGCTCTTTGAATCCATGGTTATTAACTCCTTTTCCATAAACTTGGCATTACAATTTCTGCCTCTACATTAGCAAAGCCTGATTTCAAAACTTCTACTACATCAGAAGATAAATCCTTGGAAAACATCATGATGTCTTCCTTCAACTGCTCTATATTTCTCACCCCAAACACTAAGTGGGTAACAGCCTTTTGCTGCTTTACAAACCCTACGGCCAGCTGTGTCCTGGTAAGGCCAGTTTTCCGGCATACCTCACCTACCGCTTGAAGAATTGGTGCTGCTTTCTCCCGCAAAAACAGTGGAACCTCTTCTGGCTCCATCATTACCAGGCCTTGAACAAAAGCACTGCGGGTATGCAATGGGAACCCCTTCGTTTCAGCCAACTCAAAAACTCCGTCATGCAGCATACGCTGGTCCAAAACACTAAAAGGCAGCTGCAAAAAATCCAAATTATCTCGGGAGATTCCTTTTTTTGCTTCATCGATCTCATAGACTGAAACTCCAATTTTTTTGACATACCCCTCTTTTTTCAGCTTCAACAGTGCATCAATGATCGTATCGTTATATACATAACGCGCGCTGTGAAGCAGGTAACCGTCTAAATAGTCGGTATGCAGTTTTTGCAAGGATTCCTCCAAATTGGCCTTCATGACCTGGTAATACTGCTCTGCCAGAACATCATCTAAAAGATTCGGACGAAATTTCGAGATGATATGTATCCTCTGTCGCATTCCTTGGTTCTTCTTTAGATAAGTACCTACTACATCTTCCGCTTCACCATAGGCATTGGCGGTGTCAATTGTACGGACGCCATGATGTATTGCATAATCTATCATATCTAAGGCATCGGAAAGAGAAGGCTTTCTTTTCCCTCGGATACCATAGTCCATGCCAAATTGAACTGTACCAAGACATAGTTCCATCTGCTTCACCTCTCATACCGCATATTGATGTCTTTTCATAACGAGTCAAATAAATCCTGAAAAAGATTATACCTCAACGATTTGCACGACAGTTTAAACATGGCTTTTTCAAATCCTGCCTGATAAAACTTTCCCTGAGTTCCTTCATCATTCTTGAATTCCAGGCATCTAAAATAGAAATGTCCTTTAGATTCCCTACCTTGAAGTAATGATTATACCCAAAGGAACAACACCCAAATATATCTCCATTATAATCTATAACTAATCTCTGGAAGGGATCAGGACAGTGATATTCTTTATATTCTCTGTCTTTCAGATATGTAGTATTGGAGAAATCGATATAGTCTTGAAAATCTACCATATCCGCGACTTTGGCCCATTTATTTAAAAATATTTCTTCGTCCATTAAATTATCTTGCTGTCTGCAAAAACTAACTCTAAGAAATGGTCTTTCACTTCCCATTTCAGTTCTGGCATCTAAAAAGTCAGCAATATTGCGTTCCAACATTTCCAGGCTGCCGCCCCGTATTTTTTTATAGGTTTCACTTGTGGCTGCATCAATTGATACTTCGAGTCTGTCCAGACCAAAATCTATCAAAAATTTTGACAGTTCTTTATTTAAAAGAGTCCCATTTGTAATCAGAAAGAAATCTACTGGATCGATCATACGAATTCTGCGTACGATTTCTTTGAGCTCTGGATGTAAAAGACATTCAGATTCCTGACCAATCAAAATTGCGGGCAAATGAAAATCTTTACATTGCGCAACGATGGTATCAACCATTTCCAATGGCATATTGATATGCTTGCTGTTCAAAGTTTCATCAAAACTTCTTGCACACATTTTGCAACGCATGTTGCAGTCAGAATTTATTGCCAGTTCAATGAAAAGAGGATATTCTGACGCTTCCTCACACTTGCATGTCTGATCCCATGCATTTCGATAATCTATAAAACGCTGGCCATGAATTCTTTTTAATTTCTCAAGCATATTCGATACATCATATCTTGTAACATGTCCTCGATTTTCTGCTTCTACATCGGTGACACCTCTATTAACCGAAATGTCATCGAGCACCCCCCCCCCGCATATTTTATCCATATTTTTGCTCATTTTTTCACTTTTTCCTTTCTTTTTTAAACTTTTTTGCAATTTTCTCATAAGTCAGCAATCAGAGCTCAAAAACCTTTTGCAACAGTTCCTGTAAATCATCTACAGACAACCACTGACTGTTTGTACCAGAAGAATATTCAAATCCACGCATCACCGGTCTTCCCCCTGGCACAGCATTCTTTTCTGTCCACCAAGACATGTGAGGATAAATAACAAAATGCTTACTGTACTCATAAGTATGTAAAGAATCTTCTTTAGTAATCATCACCTCATGGAGCTTCTCACCTTCACGAATACCAACTTCTTTCATTGTGCAGCCCGGTAGAATTGCCTTAGCCAAATCCGTAATTTTAAAGGAAGGAATTTTGGCAATAAAGGTCTCTCCACCTTTGGATTCCGCCAGTGCTTTAATAACCAACTCTACGCCCTGCTCCAGGCTGATCCAAAAGCGCGTCATTTCCAAGTCCGTAATAGGCAGCTCTGTCTCTCCGGCCTCCACCAAGCTGTGGAAAAACGGGATGACTGAGCCCCGGCTGCCTGCTACATTTCCATAACGGACAATGGCAAACCGAGTATCTTTAAAGCCAGAATATGCGTTAGCCGCTATAAATAGCTTGTCCGACACCAGCTTCGTTCCACCATACAGATTAACAGGGTTTACCGCTTTATCTGTAGACAGCGCAACAACCCGCTTAACACTTGTATCCAAAGCCGCTTCAATTACATTCATCGCACCATGGATATTGGTTTTAATGGCCTCGTTGGGGTTATACTCGCAGGCTGGAACCTGTTTCAGCGCCGCAGCGTGGATGACATAGTCCACCCCTTCAAAGGCCCGTCTCATTCTGGCTTCATCACGCACATCACCGATAAAATAACGCATAATTGAATCGTACTCCATCAAGCGGTTGCGCATTTGAAACTGTTTGAACTCATCTCGAGAGTAAATAATAATTTTTTTAGGTTTATAGTGCTGCAAAACATAGCTTGTAAAGTGGTTCCCAAAAGAGCCAGTCCCGCCTGTAATTAGAATTGTTTTATCATTCAGCATTATAATCCCCCCTTATCAAATCAGCTTAATTTCTCGTTACTAAAAGCTAGGCATAGATCTTTATTGAGCGGTGAAAATATCTCTTCAGTATTGTTGATGCAGTTTTGACATAAAAGTCCACTTAATTCATTTCGAAGATGCTTTCTTCGCAATTCAATCATTATTTCAGAATTCCATGCATCAATTAGTGAAGTTTGATGCAAGTCAATCGCTGACAAATATCCATCACTATCTGCACAGCAAGCATTGAGATATCCCTCACATGTAATATGAAGCCTATTAAAACACATTGCACAAGGAGCAACAGATCCGGGGAACATCTCGTCTTCTTTGACAATCCCTTGATCAAGCAGTTTCCTCTTCATCGTCCCTCCTTGATTTGCACAGGGAAAAACATATATTTTATCCACTACAGAATCAAATTCCCTCTCTAATTTTTCGACATCATGTTTATTGAGTTCATTTTTTACAAAGGAAATGAATAATGGCACATTGATTTTATTATTTTCCAAATACTTCTTTAAGTTAAAAATATTTTCCCTAACTATATAAAAATCATCTCTGCCATGAACGGCAATATAACTTTCTCTGGTCGATGCATTTACTGAGAATTTAATACTGCTAATCCCTGCAGAAATCAGTTCCTTACAACGTTCCACTGTTGCTAGCGCACCATTTGTCGTTAAGTAAATATATTCATAGCCAAGACCTTTGGCACAAGAAACATATTCCGCTAAATCGTTGCAAATAAATGGTTCTCCAATCATATAAAAACCGACTTCACGTGTGCCGTTTTCATATGCTTGCTTCATAATATCAAACATGAAATGCTTATCACACATCATTTTCTTGCGTTTCATATTTTTATAACCACAAAACACACATTCATGATTACAAATATTTGCTAACTCCATTAGCATATTATGCGGAAATGGTGGGGTCTCCGAAAAAACAATTGGCCTATCCAGCCTTAATTCTCGTTTTTGAGAACCCATTATACTTTCCTCCTTTGCAAATCTGATACTATCTACGCTACAAAGAATAACCAGCTATCCTAAAGCTCTATCTCATCAAAAATTTCACATTCTGTACGATTTATCTCTGGATGTTCCTCCAAATAACTCTCAGTATACATGTCACGAAACATCCCCTTCAGTCCTACCGGATTGACAGAAATAATCTCCATATCCGGATAGTGCTGTTCTGTAAATAATTTTAACTTCTTATATGCTTCTATCCATTGTGGTACAAAACGCTCCGCAGGTAATAAAACTGTTACTGACGAAACAAGAGGTGTACCATCAAAATGTCCATTATATGAGCAATCGCAACCAATCAGCAAAATTCGCTTTGGTCTTGTAAATACTGCAAATTGCAGTGCTTGAAAGATAATCGAATACCCCCCCATCAAGGGATAATAGGTTATATCCTCATATAATTCATTATTTGGCTCTCCAGTAAAAAATCTCCGACCATTATTTTCTTCAATCAGATACTCTGGAAATCTATCATAGTCATGATGCTGCTCAGTCCATTCATTTCTTGCAAAAAATTTTATAAAATTATATTCTTTTAACTTGTCACACCATTCTCGTTCATAATGACGTATAAAGTAGTAATCTAAGCTCATTCCTTCTTTTAAAAAACTCGCGTTTGTTCCAATGTGCGGAATTCCCTTCACCTGAGTATAATAATTCAGTGTAGGCCCCGTCGCCACTACTGCAACTGTCTGTCCCCGATGACAGCCCTTGAACTCTGCAAATGACGCTTTATGGATATCCCGCAACTCGTTGGCTAGGCACATCATCCGCAGCATGGGGTGAGCGGTTGGCATTCGACCAGGGTTATATAAGTCCTGAAGCATCTCTATTAGATAAAAGGGAGCAATAATAATCTTCTTAAAGCCAGCCGCCTCACATGCAGACCAAGCAGATGCTTCATTTTTTCGTATGACACATAATAAGATCGTCGCCTCCGGTATTAGCTTCGCCCAGGTATCAAGACTGCGAATGGGAAGTCTTGTATCCAAAAAAGTACCAGCATCCACTGTAGTAACTCTGCTGTTGGTCACGCCATGGAGTTTAATATCCGGTTCTTGTGCCAAATAGGGAATTAACATCTTTCCGATTCCGCCAGTTCCAAAGGCAATCAAATCTTTGCCTACAAGGTCGGCAATCAGCCGAGGGTCTAACTGAAGCATATAAACACTCTCTTTCCAGTTCACTTTGAATACAATCTTTCTGCGGTTTCACCGCAGAAAAGCGAAGGGAAGATCTTCCCTTGGACTACAGATCAGGTCTCATCCAACCATCTGAATCAACCGGGTCAGCCGTTCATACAGGTCATACCCGTCCCAGATCAGATCAAAATCCATGGTTTTCCCCACCGGGACAACCCGGTCGATTCCTTTAATTCCAGTCTTGAGCAGCGATATCAGCGTTCCCTTTTCCCCGATACAGGCGACCGTCTGACATCGAGGGTCATTACACAGCTCCCGCAGTTCCAGGATATTCCCGCAGTCATACTCCAGGAAATAACCGGAATTTCCCGTCTGGTCCAGGAGGTCTTTTGAAAGAGCAGGCACCGCAACTCTGTAAATCAGGTTATCCGGACGGGGCTGGACTTGAACACCCTCCTGCCCCGCTGCCAGCAAGCAGCTTTTCACCAGTTTGTCGATCCCCTGCACCGGCTGGAATTCATACCGGGACTTTACCAGTTCATGGAGCGCACCCCAGAACGCCTCCTTCGCCTCCGCCCGGCGTTCACCTAACCAGACAACAATCCTTGGGCTGGTGCAGGCGTTCTGGTCGGTGAGGAAGGTATCGTTGTAAAAATTCTGAGTGGTCCGGTGCCGGTCCGCTTTTTCCAGATACCATTCGCTGTCAATCACCGCCAGGGAGCACCGGTCTGCAAAGGTGATCTCCCCCGCCCTGGGGGCCAGCGGGGATTTTCGCAGCTCCGCAATGGTGGCGTCGCCTCCCCAGACGATTCTGGTATCCGCCAGACGGGACAGCAGGTCGTTGACATCCCGGTTCCGGTCATACCGGGCCAGACAGATGTAGGGCCGCAGGCCGGGGTATTGTTCCAGAACTGTGTTGACGGCCTTACAAATCAACTCCGCCTGAGGGAAACGCTTGGTGGGGAGCCGGACGATATTGGCGTTTCCGGTCAGCAGTCCCGCTGCCAAGGAATAAGCGAAGTTCACCGCCACGTTGGAGGGAGCGATATGGAAGGCCGTGCCCCGGCCAAATCGCAGGTTTCCGTCCTCCCGGGAAAATCGGTCCTTCAGACTTTGGGTAGACGCCTTCCGAATCCAAAAGGCAAAGGTCACCACATCCGGGTACTCCCTTCCGTTAGTGAGAAGGGGCTTGGAGACATCATTCAGAAACTCCAGCACCTCCCCGTCGAAGGGAGGACGGGTAGGCAGAGCGTCCATCCCGGCCACTGTATCCGGGTCTCCAGTGAGGTAGGTCAGCCGCTCCAAAACCGCTTGCTCCTCTTTACTGATAGCCTGCCGCATAGGTATCGCTGCACCCCCTCAGTTCCGCGTTTTTCAGTCTGCCGGTCACCTTGAAATACTTGCCCTTTCGGCCGCAGGGGCAGTCGTCCTCCCCCAGAAGAACCCCCTCGTCCTCCGTCAGCAGGGAGTGGCCTGGGTAGGATTCCGGTATGGTGGAGAGCACCTGTAAAATCCCTGGCTCCCCCACCCCGCACACGCCAAAGTCCAGAGGGCGGCGGACGATTACATCAGAGAAGACACTGGCATGCAGGTGCCCGCATTCGCACTGCATGTAAATACAGCCGGTCTGCTCCACCATGCCGTAGTAGTCATGGACCCAGTCCAGTCCGCACACCGCTTTCAGGCGGCGGCGGAACTCCTGCTGGCCTACCGCTTCGCTTTGCAACCTTTTCCAGCCTCCGCCGTGAATCAGGATACAGTCAGACAGGTCGAAGGTTACGCCCTCCTCTTTCAGCCGGAGCAGCTCCCGGTAAAAGTGCTGCCAGACCATAAAGGTGAAGCCAAACAGGAGGATGGTCTTGCCCTGGTGGACCTCCAAAAACTCCCGCAGTCCCTCCACGTCCAGCCCCATCTCATCATCCAGAGCGTAGAGCTTTTTGGTCCCAAAGATAGAGAAGCCCAGAATGCCCGCCCCCCGGGCGGAGAACATCCGCCTATCCTTCACCACCGACGGGCAGTCGATAATAATCATAGGCATCCGGCCGGAACCGGTAAAGCTGGACACAATTTTCACCAGCCCCTTCTGCTGGTTAGAGGCGGTTGTCCGATCCAGATCAATCTTAGATACCGCCTGCCCGCCGGTGCCGGAGGAGGTCATGGTTTTGACCACCGCTTCCTCCGGGACGCTGCGCAGAGTGAGCTCCTTAAACAGGCGGACAGGCAGAAAGGGAATGTCCTCCAACCCGGAGCCCTCCGCCGCCTGGGAAAAGCTGTTCAGAATACGGGCGTAGGCGGGGCAGTTCTCCCGGTGGAGCCGGGTGAGCTCATTCAGCCGCCTGGACAGCAGCCGCTCCTTCTCCCTGCTGTTCAGGGAGTAGGGCTCAATCTGTAAAAGCTCCTCAAATTCCATCTGTACCCGCTCCCCCCTCCATGCGGTCTACAATCAACTCCGCCAGCTCCTGACGGCGCTGTGTAATAAAGAAGTGGCCTCCTTCAAATTCCACAAACTCACACTCACCTTGAAAATACTTTCTCCAACCCCACATCTCCTCCGGAACAATATCCTGAGCTCCATACAGGCCGGTCAGGGGAATTTCACAGGCAAGGGTCAGTTTGTCGAAGTCGTAATTGGTAATCAGGGTGTAATCCGCCCGGTAGAGGGGCAAATACACCCGCCAGAAGGTCCGGTTTTCCAGCAGTCTTTCCGGCACGCCCCCCAGGGAGATGGTCCGCCGCTTGACCCACTCATCCGCCTCATCCCCCCGAAAGCGCAGAAGCTCCCGCTTGGTACAGGGCTCATGGGCCGCCAAAAACACCCGCTTTGGAGGAGGCAGCTGGCCGTCCTGAAGAACTCGAACCAGAACCTCCACCGCCGCAACGCTCCCCATGCTGTAGCCGAAGAGGGTATACTCCCCGCCGGGGCAGTACAGGCCCTTGACTGTTTGGTACAGGTCGTCTGCCAGCTGGGAAAAATTTTGATAAAAAGGCTCCTGACACCTTGCACCGTGGCCGGCATACTCCAGTTTTACCAGTTCAACGGAAGGGGGAAACCAAGGCTCCAGCTGGCTGAAAAAATCCGCTGTGCCCCCCGCGTAGGGAAAGCAAAACATCTGCATTGGATATCCCCCCTTCTGACTTTCTATAATCTGCCGCCACATGTATGGGCGGCCTGTGGCCGCCCGCCTATTGCAGACAGGCCCATTCGGTTCTGCGGGCGGCCACAGCCGCCTCCACAGCTCTGGTGTCATATTGCTCTAGGTATAATAGGCCTCCAGCTCCCGGTAAAGCGTCTTTCCCGCGTCGTTTTTGGGAATCTTTTCAATGGCAATCACCTGGAAAGCCGCCGGGTTCAGCTTGGTCCGGCGGACTAAAAAGTCCTTCACAGCCTCCCCTTGGGTCCTGTCTGTGATAAACACATACAAATGGTCATCCACCCCGGCGCTGGCACAGTCCAGGGCCGGGAATTTTTCCTTCACCAGTCCATCCACCTCATCCAGGTTCACCCGGTTGCCATAAATTTTCAAAAAGCGCTTTTTCCGGCCAGTGATGTAATAGTAGCCGTCCGCATCAAATTTTGCCATATCACCAGTCTGGAGCACACCGCCCCGCTCGTCCCCCTTGGCCAGGTCCTCTCCCCGCTCCGCGTAGCCAAGGGTCACATTTGCCCCCTCATAGACCAGCTCGCCGGTGACGCCGGGAGTGATAATCTGCCCGCCGTCAGCGTCGATCAGGCAGAATTTTCCTCCGGGGATGGCAATCCCCATGGACCCGCATTTCTCCACCGCCTTCTCCGCCGGCAGATAGGCCATCCGGGCGGTAGCCTCGCACTGTCCGTACATCACCACAAACCGTCTGCCCTTCTTTTGAGCATCCTCAGCGAACTTCTTATGCAGTGCCGGGGACAGCTTGCCTCCCGCCTGGGTCATGGTGCGCAGAGAGGGCAGCTCCATCCGGTCAAAACGCATCTTATCCAGCATCTCGTAGGTATAGGGTACCCCTCCGAAGGAGCTCGCCCCTCCCTGCTTGAAGAAGGACCAGAACTCCCGCTGCATCAGGGACTTCTCGGTGAGCAGCAGTGTCCCTCCCACCAGAAGATGACTGTTGATGATGGACAGACCGTAGGTGTAGCTCATGGGCAGGGTGGTAATTGGGCGCTCTGTCTTATCCAGCTCCAGATAGGCCGCGATAGATTCAGCGTTGGCACGGATATTTCTGTAGCTCTGGCGGACAAATTTGGGACTTCCGGTAGAGCCGGAGGTGGTCAGCAGCAGGGCCAGGTCTGGATGCAGGGGGTACTCAGTCCCGTAACCGGTCCGCAGGAGACAGCAGCCAAAGGCGCTGTACACCTGCGTCATACCCGGGAAAGCATCCAGCTTGTCCTCCGGCGCCCACAAATAGGGAGGCTGATAGGTTTCCAGCAGCCCTGTCAAGGCCTCACCGTCCATATGGCTGTTCAGCAAAAGGGGAACACATCCGCCGTTAATCAGACCGGTATAGCCCACCAGTGCGCCAATCTCGTTCCTGCACAGGACAAACACCAGACAGCGGCGTCCTATGGCATCCGCAAGGCGCTGCCCCTCTTCGGCCAGCGTTCCATAGGTCAGGGATACGCCGTATTCATCCAGTATGGCCGTATTGTCATGGTATTTTTGTAAGTCCCAGATCATCTGTAATCCTCCCTCTTTTGGACCACATAAGTTTCAGCGATAGGGCTTTTGCTTCCAGTAGTCCACAAATTTGTCGGAAAACACCCATTCACCTGGAATGGACGGAGCTTTGCTCCTCAGCTGCTCAAACCGCTGCCTGTCCTTGAAAAAGAACCACATACGCCCCTCTACATGATAGGCACAGCCTGCAAAGCCGTACTGCTCAAACAGCAGGGCCATACTCTTGTTTGTCCACAGCGTACAGTGTCCGCCCAGCAGATAGAACCAGTCCGGGTCCTGCGGCACCTCTTCGCAGACCAGAGTATGCATACAGAGCGTCCCCTTGTCGTTCAGCAGGCCGATAATTTCATCCACATCAGGCCTGCCCAGCAGATGCTCAAACACAGAACAGGAAACTACCATATCAAAGCTGCCGGGCTTCATGTCCTCATCCCGCAAAAAGTCGTTTTCTCCTTCCGGGCGGATAAATTTTTCATATTTCAGGAGCTTATGGGAGGAAGACATCCCTGTTTTGCTGACATTCAGCTCATTTTGCACATAGTCCGCCAGCTTCCCGTCTCCACAGCCGTAGTCCACAAAGCGCATCTCCGGTTCCCAAACACCTTGGTCGGCCAGCCCTGCAAACAGCTTTGCCTGACAGTTCAGCCGCTCTACCCAGCGAGGGTCGTCCGGGTCCTCATCATGCCCAAATTTTTCTCCACATCCGTCATTGATCTGTTTCCATTCCCTATCCGACATTTCATAAACCGTTTGGCAGAGGACAAGGCCGCAGTTTTCACACCGTACATATTCCCATTCCGGCATCTCCGGCAACATCTTTTTTCTAAAATAGCCCTTCATTTCTGAACCACAGACAAAGCACTTCATCAATCCACCCTCTCTAATCCTCAGAATTCAATCTCGTAACTCTTGGACAAAATCTCTTTTCCCTTCTCGTAGGAACTGAAATCAATAATGTCATCCGTGTCCATCATAATATCGAAGGCATCCTCCAGGGTGGCCACCAGACCCATGTGGCCCACGGAGTCCCACTGCTCAATGCCCTGGTATTCCAAACCGGGAAGCTGATCCTCCGAAATTTCCAGAGCCTCCACAAAGGCCTGGTTGTATTTTTCCAAATTCGTCATAGCAATCACCTTTTTACAATGTATTTTGGTTATACGGGCGTCCCATAGCTCTCCTCCAGCGGCTCCACAATCATCTCCCGGAAGAAGGTCTCCCGGTCAATAAAGGGGGACTGGTCCTCAATGGGACGGAAGCCAAACTTCCGCTTGCCGTAGGTCACCAGGGCGTTGTGGAGGTCGAACTGGTCCGGATCGCACATGACCTCACAGATAAAGGGGCCCTCAGAAACCAAAATCTGGTCGATTCCCTGGTCGATCTGTCCGGTATTCTCCACTTTGCAATAGGCGATACCGAAAGCGGCGGCGATTTTTCCATAGTCCGGAAAGTCCAGACCGTTGCTGGGATCGGTGCCAATGGTCTTTCCCCGGAAATGGGCCCGCTGGCCGTGGCGGACACCGGAATAGCCGTTGTTGTTCATGATGACAATCTTGATATTGAACTGATTCCGGACCACCGTTTGCAGCTCCTGCAAATTCATCATGAAGGAGCCGTCGCCAGTGTAGGAGATCACCGGGCCCTCCGCCAGCACGGCAATCCCGCAGGCCCCCGGCAGGGAGTAGCCCATCTCACCCTGGACAAAAGAGGGGATAACCCGGTCCGACGCCTTGATCCGGCTGGCCGCCGGAACGGTAATTCCAGTCAGGCCCGCGTCAGAAATCAATACGCTATGCTCCGGCATCTTCAGGGACAGCCGTTCCATAAATACCTTCAAATCAACCAGATGATCCGGCTCATCCCATTCGCTTTGATGCCGGAAAATTTCCTTCCAATGGCGGCATTTGTCCAGCCACACTTGGGAAGTCCGTCCCAACTCAACTGCATTCAGCTTAGTCAGAAAATCCTTTGCGTCTCCAAGAATAAAACGGTCAATTTTAACGCTTTTTTTGCTGTGTTCCACCCCGTCAATGTCTACTGCAATGATCTTTGCCTCTCTGGCAAACTTTTCAAACTCTGTCCCTGTCGTATCAGAATGGAGCCGGCAGCCGATACTGAGCACCAGATCAGCGTTTTGAATGGTAAAGTTCCCATAGCGGGAGGCTCCTCCCAAAGCACTCACGATTCCCATATGCAAAGGCTGGTCAGAGGGTAAAAAGTCATAAGAAAACCTTGTAAATGTCACAGGGATCGATATCTTTTCAACCAGACGCTTGAATTCCTCAATCGCTCCAGCGCTTCGGATACCGTGCCCGGCCAGAATCACCGGCCGCTGCGCATGCCTCAGCGCCTGCGCCGCATACTGCACATCCTCCTCGGCGGCCCTGGGCAACTCCACAGCCTCCGGTACAAAGCGTTCCAGCCGCTCCTCGTTAACTACAGCGTTCTGAACATTCAGCGGCACATCAACCCAGACCGGCCCCTTCCGCCCCTCTTTTGCCAGATAAATCGCCTTGTCCATGTAATAGCCGATTTTATCCTCGCTCTCTACGGTCACAGAAAATTTTGTAACAGGCTTCATGATGCTTTCCGTATCCGCTTCCTGTACACCAACAGCACGCAGAGGCAGGCCGGATGCCTTAATCGTTTGATGATAGTTCTGCTGTCCTGATATAAAGATGCAGGGGATACTATCCTGCCACGCATGAAGTACACCAGTCATGGTGTTCGTCCCCGCACATCCGGTTGTCACAAGGCAGGCGCCAAAGTTCTCGTTTATGAGCGCATAGGACAGTGCCGCCATGGCTGCCGCCTGCTCATGGTGCATTGCCACACCCTGGATGCCGTCAATTCTGCGCAGGGCGTCCGTAAGGTAGACACACTGTCCCCCCGGAACATAGAACAGATGCCGAACCCCTTCCTCATAAATCCGCTTCATAATGTAGTCCGCTACTCGTATCATTGCCATAACATACTCCTTACCACAACACAGTTAACTTACAACAAACCGCCGTCTACCCGCAGCACCTGACCTGTCATAAACCGGGAGAGGTCTGACCCAAGGAAGACCACCGCATCCGCAATCTCCTCCGGCTGGCCCAGCCGCTTCATGATATTCCTACTCAAGGCAATGGTTTTGACCTCCTCGCTGGTCATTCTGCCCATGTCCGTGTCGGTCAGGCCAGGGGCAACGGCGTTCACCCGGATACCGAAGGCCCCCAGCTCCACTGCCAGCCGCCGGGTCACACCCAACACAGCGGCTTTCCCTGCGGAATACTCAATATTCGAACCTCCGTCAAATGCGGCGGAGGAGGACAGAAATACAATACTGCCCTGTTTGACCCGCATCATACTCTTACTAATCAACTGCGTGAACAGAAGACCGGAAAAGACATTCACCTGAAAGGACTCTTTGACTGCACCCATAGGGGTCATAGCCAGCATTCGCTGAGGGAAGGCGATTCCAATATTGTTGACCAGAATGTCGATCTGCCGCTTGGTTTTCAGGATGCTCTTTGCGGCGGCGGTCACCTCGTCCTCGCTTTCAAAATCCGCATAAACAGTCTGGATTTCCACACCGTGCTCCGTCGAAAGACTGGCGCAGTGCTCAGCAAATTCCGGGCTCTCCCGGCGCACCACTGCAAACACATCCGCGCCGTTGGCGGCCATGCGCTCCAGAATCGCCTTGCCGATCCCCCGGCTGCAGCCGGTGACCACAGCCGTTTTTCCTTTCAGCAGCATCTCAATCACCTCATCCATAGACATACCGGCTCATGCTCTCCACCATTTTGAAGCCGTCCCAGGTAAAAGACAGCTCCATGGTCCCGCCCAGGGGGACTATTCGGTCCACCCCTCGAACACCCCTGGAGAACACCAGCTCCCGGACCCGCTCCCGGTCCACACCCAGCACCGCCACCGTCTGACAGCGCTTGGTCAGCACCGGGACGATCTCCTCCAGGTCCCTGGCGGCATACTCAAAGAAACAGCCGCCGCCGCACTTATAGTCCATCACATCCGCCGTCAGCCGGTCCAGCTCCGCCCGCACCACCAGGGTATCCCCGGGCACATACCGGACGCCGGGGCGGCTCATGCCCAGGGCACAGACAGCGGAATACTTGTCCACAGCCTGGATGGACTGCATGTGGTAGTCCCGTTGGACGATCTTCCCCAGCGCACCCCAGAACCACTCTCGGGCCTCCTGGATTCTGTCCCCCAGCCAGACCACCAGCCGTGGGGAGCTGCACGCGTTCTGGTCTGTGTAGTAGGTATCTGTGTAAAACTTCTTCGCAATTTCTTCCGGATTCTGCTCCAGATAGGTCTCCGTGTCAATGACAGCGATGGAGTACCGGTCCGCAAAGGCCAGCTCCACCGCCCGGGGAGGCAGCGGCGCCTGGCGGATGGTCTCAATGGTGCGGTCCCCGCCCCAGATCACCCGCAGGTCGCACATGGAGGACAGGGCCTGGGTAATCTCCCCGCTGTGCTCATAGCGCAGGACGCAGATGTAAGGCCGCATACCGGCACACTCCCCGTCCAAAAGGAGGTTGATGGCCTCACAGATCAGGTCCACCTGGGGAAAGGGCTTGGCGGACACCCGAACCACGGTACAGTTCCCCGCCAGAAGGGAGGAGGTCATAGACACCGCAAAGTTTACCGGCACATTGGAGGGGGCGATATGCAGGGCCACCCCCCGGCCCAGCCGGTTTTGAAAAACTCCCTCCCGGGCGGCCGTCTCCAGTGAGGCCCGGCGAATCCAGTAGGCGTAGGACTTCACGTCTACACTGCCCCGCTTATCCCGGAGAAGCAGACGGGACAGGCTTGCCAAAAAATTCACCGCCCGCTCTGAAAAGGCGGGAAGGGCGGGGGTCTCAGGCATCTGGCGCAGCCGCTCCAGATTCCCCACCAAAAAGGTCAAATTATCGGAACTCAGCCCCATAGGTATCACTGCACCCCCTCAGCTCCGCGCTTTTCATGCGCCCCAGAATCTGGATATACTTGCCCTTCCGCCCGCAGGGGCAGTCGTCCTCCCCCAGAATAACCCCCTCGTCCTCGGTGAGAAGGGAATGTCCCGGGTAGGAACGGGGCAGGATGGAGACCACCTGAATGATCCCCCGTTTTCCTGCGGGAAGAGGGAAAAAGTCCCGGTGATCCCGGATGATGACATCAGAATAGATACTGGCGTGGAGGTGGCCGCACTCGCACTCGGCGTAGATCGTGCCGGTCTGCTCCACCATGCCGTAGTGGTCCAGAAAATGGCGGATACCGCAGGTCTCCCGGAGCCGCCGCTTGAATTCCTCCTGAGAGACCGCCTCACTCTCCAGCTTCTTCCAGCCGCCCCCCGTCATAAGGAAGGCCTCAGACAGGTCGAAGGACTGGTTCAGCCGGAGCAGCTCTCGGTAGAAGTGCTGCCACACCAGAAAGGTAAAGCCGAAAATGACAAACCGCTTTCCCTGGTATTTCTCGGTAAATTCCCGCAGCTTGTCCACATTCAGCGTCATGTCGTCGTTGAGGACAAAGACCATCTCCCAGGCGGCAAACTGCAGGCCCAGAATGGCCGCCCCCCGGGCGGTGAAGGACTTCCGGTCCTTCAACACCGCCGGAGTATCCACCACCAGCATGGGCAGCCGGCCCTTCCCCCAAAAGTCCCCCAGAATGCGGAGCATCACCTTCTGCTGGAGCATAGCGGTCTTCTGATCCACAAAGATTTTGGAAACCCGCTGGCCCGTGGTGCCCGAGGAGGTCATGGTCTTGAAGACCTCCTCCCGGCCGATACTCAAAAGGTCGAACTCCTTGAACAGCCGCACCGGGAAAAAGGGGATATCTGCTGGAGCAGTCACCTTTGTCTCATCATAGCCCACGGTCTCCAAAAAATTGGCGTACTCCGGACAGCGCTCCCGGTGAAAGCGGGTGAGCTCCTTCAGCTCCTCTGTGAGCATCCGACTCTTTTCTGCCTTCTCCAGGCTGTAGGGATTCAGTTGGTGGAAATCCTCAATCATGCCTCTTTCTCCCATTCCTGTGCAATTCGCTCCGCAAGCTGAGTGTCCGTCAGCCCAGCCTGTTCCCAGACATAGCGCTGACTTCCCGCCTGGCAGAAGGTGTTTTGAAAGCCCAAAAACACCTGCCTGGGCCCGTTGGACAAGGTAGACTTGTACTCCGCCACGGCGCTGCCCATGCCGCCGGTCACCATGTGCTCCTCCACCGTGACCACCAGGCTGTGCCGGGCAAATATCTCTGACAGGCCCTCTTTATCAACAGGCTTTATAGTGTGCATATTGTAAAGGGCGCAGGAAATTCCCCGCTCCTCTAACATTGCCGTTGCCTTCAGTGCCTCGCTGACCATCAGTCCCGTGGCAATGACGGCGGGGCCGTCCCCCTCCCGGAGCCTGACCAGCTTACCGGGGATAAACTCATAGTCCTCCTCGTAGACCACAGGACAGCTCAGTCCCCCGCTCAGACGCAGGTACACCGGACCCTCCATGTCCGCCGCCCACCGGGCCATTTTCACAGCCTCCAGGCTGTCCGCCGGGGAGAGCACCGTCAGCTTGGGCAGGGCACGCATAAAGGCCAGGTCCTCAGTGGCCCAGTGGGAGATGCCCGACTTGGCCGCCGCCGTCCCGGCGCTGGAGCCGATTAGCTTCACGTTGCAGCCCATATGGGCCAGGTTCTGCCGGACCTGCTCCAGGCTGCGCACCGCAATAAAAGAGGCATAGGTGGAGGCGAAGACGCAGTATCCTTCCATAGCCAGCCCGGCGGCAATTCCGATCATATTCTGCTCCGCAATACCCACATTCAGGAACTTGTCCGGGTATTTTTTCACATACCGCTCCATACCGGACAGGAGGGCCAGGTCCGCCGTCAGCAGCTTGACCCGCTCTTTTCCGGCGGCGATATCCGGCAGGGCAATTCCAAAAACGGCCCCCCGCTGGCCCATTCTGGCCCACATTTTGATATTTGCCGGTGTGTACTTCATAGACTGTCTCCCAAAATTTCTCCTCTGGCCCGGTCATACTCCTCCTGGGACAGGCGGTGGTGGTGCCACTCCGGGCGGTTCTCCGCAAAGGAGATTCCCTTTCCCTTCACCGTCTCGGCAATCACAACGTGGGGGTGGCCCCTTTCGGTATCCCAGAAAGCCTCCAGCAGCGCCTGGGCGTTGTGGCCGTCACACTGTGACACATGCCAGCCGAAGCTGGCCAGCTTGTCTTTCAAACTGTCCAGCCCCATCACCGCCTCGGTGTCCCCGTCGTAGGACAGGCGGTTGCGGTCAATGATGGCCGTCAGGTTGTCCAGGCCGTAGTGGGTGGCGGACATAAAGCCCTCCCACACGCTGCCCTCGTTCAACTCGCCGTCCCCCATCAGAATGTAAATTTTGGAGGGCCGGCCCTGCTCCCGGGCCGCCAGTGCCATCCCAATGCCCACGGACAGGGCCATGCCCAGGCTGCCGCCGGAGTACTCCAGGCCGATTTCCGGCCGGCGGGGGTAGCCGGTCAGCCGTCCGCCGTCCTTCTGGAACTCCAAAATCTCCTCACGGGGGATGAAGCCCGCCTCAGCCAGAGCCGGGATGTGAGCCAGCACGCAGTGGTTCTTGCTGGGGATAAAGCGGTCCCGATTGGGGTCCAGAGGATTTTTGGCATCAAAGCGCAAAACTTCCCCGTAGAGCACCGCCAATATCTCAATGCAGGACAGACTGCCCCCCACGTGGGAGCCTCCGCTCCCCGCCGCCAGCGCCATGTCCAGGGCGTTCAGCCGTATCCGCCTGGCCATCTCAGTCAGCCGTAGGGTTTTTTCTGCAAGCTCGCTCATATCCTGCCTCCGTCCAATACCATAATATGGCCCGTCATAAAGGACGCGTCCTCCGACGCCAGATACACCGCCGCCGCCGCGACCTCCTCCGGACGGCCCAGACGGCCCAGACTGGTTCGGCCCAGCACCTTGTCCCGCTCCGCCTCCGGCTTAAAGCCGCCCATGTCCGTATCAATAAGGCCGGGAGCAATGCCGTTCACCCGGATGTTGTAGGGTCCCAGTTCCCGGGAGGCGCACCGGGTAATCCAGATCATGGCCGCTTTGCTGGAGCCGTATGCCAGGTAGCCAGGCTGGGCCTCAATGCCCCCCACCGAACACAGATTGATGATACAGCCCCGCTTTTGACGCATCATCCGCCGGGCCACCAACTGCATGATCTGCACCTGGGCGAAGACGTTCACCTGGTAGACCTCCCGCAGCTTGTCCAGAGGGGTCATGGTAAACAGCCCGCCGCAGGGAATCCCGGCACAGTTGAGCAGCACGTCTACATCCCGCTTTTCCCTCAGGATTTGCTTCACGCCCGCCCGGACCTCTTCCTCATTCAGCAGATCGAAGCAGACCGGCGTGATGGACGCACCGGTCCGTGCCGCCTCTGCCGCCATGTCCGCCTCAAAGGCCTCACTGGGCTTTCGGGCGCAGGCCCAGATGTCGTAGCCCTGTTCCGCGAAAGCCTTTACAGACGCCCGCCCGATTCCCCGGTTCGCCCCGGTAATGATAACTGTCTTTCTCATTTAAACACCTGATGATCCTTATTTTCCGCAATCTCCCGGGCCGGGTTTCCCATGGCGGTCCGCCCCGGACGGACACTTTTCATCACTACCGCACCCATGGCGATAATGGCGTTTTCGCCAATTTCAATGTGGTCCCGGACACAGGCTGAGATGCCCACATATACCCCCGGGCCAACCTTCGTGTTCCCGGCAATGACCGCATGGCTGGATATCTGGCAGTGCTCGCCAATCTCTACGTCGTGTCCAATCATGGAGATACCATTTATGTAGGCGTTATCTTTAATAACGGCCCCCGCTGAAATGGACACGCTGTCCTTCACAATTACACCCTGTCCAAATACCGCACTGGGGCTCAGGGCACAGGTGGGATGGATGATAGTCGCCAGATGGTAGCCGGCTCCGGTCACCCGCTCGTAAAGTGCCTTCCGTCCCGCCGGCTCACCGATCGCAATGGCCACCTCAATATCATCCGCCGGGAATAATTCGCAGAAAGAGGCAAAAGGAACCATCCGGCAGGAGAGAAATTCCCCCTCCGGCTTGGTGTCGTCAATAAAGACAATCTCTTCCCATCTTCCATCCCACTCCCTGGTAACAGTGATGATCTCGTACAGCTCCCGCCCCGATCCGCCGGTACCGTATATGGCAAGCTTCATTGGTCATCTTCCCCTTTTACTCACAGTGGTCGTACACCACGGCAATTTCCTTTAGAAGTTTCCTCACAGGCAGGCGCTGCGGGCATGCCTGTTCGCATTGGCTACAGCCAATGCAGTCGCTGGCTTTGCCGTACTTCGTGGTATAGTGGAGATAAGTACCGTAGTTATTCCAATCCTTGAGCTTTTTCCGCTCATTCATGCAGGCAAATAACCTGGGAATCAGGATATTTTGGGGGCACCCCTCCATGCAGTACCGGCAGCCGGTGCATGGGATCAGGTCCTGCCGTTTCAGGACATCCCGTACCTGATCGATCGCCTCCAGCTCCCGTTCGGTCAGAGGCTGGAAGTCACTCATAAAGCTGACGTTGTCCTCCACCTGCTCCATATTGCTCATGCCGCTGAGTACCGTTACCACACCTTCAAACGACGCCGCATAGCGGAGGGCATAGCTGGCAGGACTGCCGCCATGGAGGTCTTCCAATATTTTTTTGGCCTCATCCGGCAGGTGGTGGGCCAGGCCGCCGCCCCGCACCGGCTCCATAACCAGGATGGGCTTGCCAAATTTCCGGCAGACCTCATACACCGCACCGCTTTCGATAATCGGATCGTCATAGTCAGCGTAGTTAAGCTGGATCTGGACCACCTCAATTTCAGGGTGTTCCCGAAGTATCCGCTCCAGCACAGCAGGCTTGTCATGGAAGGAGATGCCTATATGACGCACCTTCCCCTCCGCCTTGAGACCCAACACTACATCGAAGGCGTTGCAGTTTACAAACCGCTCATAGAGCCGTTCACTCAGTCCGTGCATCAGGTAGTAGTCGAAATACTCCACCCCGCAGGCCTCCAGCTGTTCCTGAAACAGAGGGCGGATATCCGCCTCTGTTTTGAACAGCGGCGTGGTGAGCTTGTCCGTCAGCAGAAAACTTTCCCGAGGGTAGCGCTTTACCAGCCCCTCACGAATTGCTGTCTCGCTTTTCCCATTCAGGTAGGAATGGGCTGTGTCAAAGTAATTGAATCCCGCTTCCATGAAACGGTCCACCATCCGGTTAAACAGCGCCTGATTCACCGCTCCCCCCAACTCGTCAGTTAATGGGAGACGCAGGCAGCCAAATCCCAATTTTTTCACAGATACACCCCCCTCTAATCTATTGAGGCATATAGCACTGTTTCATAATAAAATGACGCAGCCGATAGCGGTCTTCTGGCACTGATTCATGCAAATAGTCCATGATCGCCAGCATATCCCCTGGCTGATGATATATTATATTTGACATAGATGGCTCAATATCTACAACTAGACGAGCCATGAAAATTTTCTTTGATAAATCGTCTTGTAGATAGTTATAAGATTCTTGTGCGCTTTTGATAAGACCATACATTATCTGCCAACTACTTTCTCTAAATACTTTTAATCTCACCAGCCAGATCTTAACGGTTCAATAGCCAAGATAATATCTGGGTCAGTGTCACAACATCTCCTTGGAATTCCTTTTTGACTGCTGCGAGTTTTTCCGGAACCCGCTCCAAATCGCAGACCACCATGCAGTCCGCCTCGGGCAGCGGGTCGTCTCCTACCCGGTAGACGGTCAGCGACTCATGTACCGCCGCGAAGTTGTCGATCTCCGCACCAAATTCAACAGAGATTTTCTCATGTTTCTTCAGTGCGTCAAAGAGGCGCCTTCCTTCCCGGTTCATGCCGAGAATTGCTGCGGTTTTGTATCCGTGAGTCAAAAAGTATTCCGAAAAATCCGCGCCCTTCTGCTCCAACATCAGCCAGGTGTAGAGCAAGTCCCGCTCCCGGCTGATGGTGCCCAGCTCATTTTTCTGTTTGCGGTACTTGTCCAGCCAGACCTTCTTTACCAGCACGCCTCCAGCGACAGCGCCTGCCAACACTCCGGCTGTTCCCCAAATAATACCCCTGCTCATTGTTTGTTTTCCTTATCCTCGTTCAGCAGTTCCTCCAAATTGACAATCGGCCCCTGGAATTTCCGGTTGCGCAGGTTATCCGTCCAATGCGCCTGATCGTAGGAGTCCAGCATCAGGATAGCATCCGCCATCTCCGGGCGGAGATTTTGCAGCGAAATTGTGGGAATTTCTCCCTCCTCGTCCTTAAACCGAGTCAGCCGGAAAGCAAGCTCCACATCTGTCTTTTGCAGCAGCCGGAGCATTGCCTGGGAAAATTCATCCTCCCCGTAAACGCCGATTCGGCTTCCACACACACGTTTCACAGCTGCTCCAAGGTAATCTTCCGGGGACATCCCCTTGTCATTTTCATAGATTTTCAGCAGAAGCTGGTTATTAATCTGCTCATGGCTCAGGGGGTGCAGCCTGGCCTCACGGATATTGTGGCAGCCCCAGTTGAGCACCTTCGGCTCCTTCCAGCAGTCATCCTCTAATATTCTCAGATAAGCTTTATGATAGGGATGAAGCGGATTAAGAATATTTTTAAACCAGTAGGTATCATGCTTCATCCCATACCAGTTGTAGACCGGTTTCAGTATAATTTGGTCTGCCTCGTAATCCTCTGAGTGGGCAAATGTACGCACATACTCCGGAATTTCCCAGAAATTGGAGTCCTGGACCACCATAGTTACCATCAGCCAGTTAATCTTATTCTCTCTGCGCAGTCTGCTGAGAAATTTCAAATTGTTCAAAGCCTGCTCCAGCTTATCAAATCCGCCGGTGAGATACTGATAGGTCTCCCGCCGCAGGCTGTTTATGGTCACAACAACATTCAGATAGTAGTCCTGCAAATGAGAAAATTTCGCCCAATGCTCCTCGTCAAACAGGATGCCATTAGTTTCAAATGTAATCTGAAAATCCTCCCGCTCCGGACGCAGCCTTTCCAGCAGCTTCACAAAGCTGGGATTTGCCAAAAACTCACCGTACCCATTTAAATCCACATGCTTCGCGCGATTTAGAACAGGCAAAAGCCGCTCCAGCATCACATCCAGCTTCTCACGGTACCCCTCCTCCGGACAGAAAAGGGATGTACGGCAGGTTGTGCAGGCAATATTACAAATCTTATCGTTCGCCACAGTAATAAGTTCCGGCGACTCCGCGGCAACAGCCCGCTCTTTTATTTCCTCCTCGGACAGATCCGGCAGTGTTCCCCGTTCAATAAACTGGCAGGAGGTTTTCCGGCAGAATGCGAAGGAACCGTCCAAAATTGTTTCACGCGCCGCCTTTGCCGCATCACTGTTCCAAATTTCATCCAAATCCTGATCGTTCAGACTCCCCATCACAAAGTGCATCCAGGCGCAGGGCCAAACTTCACCGCTGGGCGGCAAATAAATACTATTAAAAGGTCTCTCACAAAATTTCATAATGTATTCACTCCATTTCAATCAGTGCTTTCAGAATTGTCCAGCCATACTTGGCCGGCTGATGGCTGCCCGCCACCATCTCGGCCAGATATTTCACCCTTGTCCAAGACGGCTCTCTCACCAGTTCCTCCACGAACCGGCAGAACCGGTACTCGCTCCGTTTTCCGAAGTGCTTGTTCCGGGGCAGGTCCATATGCTTCCTGGCCCAGGTTTCCAGCTTGCATGGGTACATAAACATATCGTAGTTTCGGTACGGGTTGCTGTGGTGAATGGAAAACCAGTTGTGTTTTCCGCTTTTGTCTACACGGCGGTAAGCAGACAGAACCTCGTTACTGCAATAAATCGGCCCCTTGGACAGCAGTACCAGCACACTGGTCTTGTCCCCTACATTGCGATGAATATGGCTCAGCGCAGGGTCTGTATCTGTCACACGCCTGTACATCATGGTGCCCGCCTGTCCGGGCACATTCCAGCTTTCGATCAAGTCATCCAAGGTAAAAATCTTTTTGTTCCAGACAAAATGGGGAACCTGTGTGTAGTCCGGCTGTCCGTTTTCATCTACAATCAGACATTTTCCGCAGCAAGCACTGTACTCCGGATGGGATTCCAGAAATCCCCACTGTTTTTGCAGCTTGTACGGGTCCAGCCAGAAATCGTCTCCCTCCAATATTGCGATATACTTCCCCCGCGCCCGCTCCAACAGCTCTGTCCCATTTTGATTTGCCCCTACATTTTCTTCACGCAGGGTAGGAAAAATAACATCTGGGTATCGGGCCGCATACTCCTTGATGATCTCCGGCGTTCGGTCCCGAGACGCGTCGTCTCCAATCAAAACCTCGTACCGGAGACTGGTCTCTTGATCTAAAATGCTGTCTAACGCCTGAGCAATATATGTTTCATGGAAAAAACTCAAAACGATAACACTGATATCTACCTGCTTTTGTAAATCCATCCTGATTACTCCCCATTTATATGGCATAGATGATAGAGTCCAGCCCAATCTGGCGGTAATTTCTGAAAAATAGCTTATAGTCCGGACGCAAGCTCTGAATATACTGGGGAATCGTGACCAAATCCTCCACGCGATGATAGACACAAATCGCTAATTTAGGCTTCCAGCGCTTAATTGTCTTTTCTGCACCCCTCAGCCCTTTCAACTCACATCCCTCTATATCCATTTTAATAAACGTTACTTCTTCGTCGCCTATAGTCTCATCAATTGTTGTCGCCTCAATCCTGCTTCCTTCATCCGCAACCATAGAACCCATCGTACCGCTTTCCGAAAAATGAAGTGTACACACCTTGTCATATACACCTTTCACAATCAGTTGCACATTTTCCAGCCTGGACAAATTTTTCCTCAATTTGTGCGCATTACCCTCATCCGCTTCAAAAGCGTATATTTTTTTGTAGCCGGAAATACCTTTCTCTTTCAACGCATCACAGAATGCCAAAATACTGTCTCCATCATAGGTTCCACAGTCAACAAACACCTCGTCTTCTGACAGCAATATGATCTCATCATCAAAATACTCCGGTTTATGAGAATAAGGCTTGCAGAATACACCTGTATTCCTTTGGTGAATAAATTCATCCAGCGCCTGCTTAGATGCCTTGTCAGAAAGGTCTTCTCGCAATCTAGTCAAAATTGCTTCATTCTCATTCAAAAAACTATCATACATTTGACCATCCCAACCAGCCGCATTTTTGCCAACAAAATCAATTTGGTAACACTTGTTCACATTAGCATGGCTCTCCAACTGCTCTATTTTATTGGCAGGGCAGTCGACAAAGGCAAGAATCACATTATATCGCGCCGTTTTAAGGAGCTCATCCATATCAAAAATAGTCAATCCATCTAAACTTTTATTCTCCGGTAAGAAGCCCCGGTCAACGGCAAAGCCATAGATATTTATATTATTCTTTTTCAGATAGGTGTATATTGCCTCGCCGACCCAACCGGCACCATAAATAACTAATGGATACGGAGAAACTTTAATCTCATGGATTGTTTCTTCAAATATATTCATTTACAGATGCTCCTTTGCATTTTTAGTGGCTTTCACCGGTCCCCATACATTTTCTCATAGTAGTCCAGGTACTTTCCTGAGACGATCTCCTCCCACCAGCTCCGGTGTTCCAGATACCAGCGGACGGTCTGCCGGATGCCCTCGTCAAAGCGGGTCGCCGGCTGCCAGCCCAGCTCCTGCTGGAGCTTCCCAGCGTCAATGGCGTAGCGCAGGTCGTGGCCCTTTCGGTCTGTCACATAGGTAATCAAACTCTCCGGCTTCCCCAGTTCCTGGCAGACACGCTTTATCATAGCAAGATTGTTCATTTCGCAGTTCCCGCCGACGTTGTAGACCTCTCCGGGCTTACCTCTCCGTAAAATCAGGTCGATAGCTCTACAGTGGTCCTCCACGTACAGCCAATCCCGGACATTTTTTCCTGTGCCGTACACCGGCAGGGGCTTATCCTGGAGGGCATTTGCAATCATCAGGGGGATCAGCTTTTCCGGAAACTGCCAGGGCCCGTAGTTGTTGGAGCAGCGGGACACCGTGGCAGGCAGGCCGTAGGTCCGGAAGCAGGCCAGGGTCAGCAGGTCGGCTGAGGCCTTGGAGGCGCTGTAAGGCGAGCTGGGCCGCAGGGGGGACTCCTCAGTAAACCGTAGGCCTGGGCGGTCCAGGGGCAGATCCCCGTAGACCTCGTCGGTGGACACCTGGTGAAAGCGGAGCGTCCCATATTTCCGGCAGACATCCAGCAGGGCCGCCGTCCCCATCACGTTGGTCCGGAGGAAGACCTCCGGGTCCTCGATAGAGCGGTCCACATGGCTCTCCGCCGCGAAGTTCACCACCGTGCCGGGGTGTTCCTCTGCAAACAGCCGGTCCAGCGCCTCCCGGTCACAGAGATCCGTTTTGACAAAGCGAAAATCAGGATGTTCCAGCACCGCTGACAGGGTGGACAGATTCCCGGCGTAGGTTAATTTATCCACACAGAGCACCCGGTCACCGGGGTGGGCTTTCAGCCAGTAAAATATGAAGTTTGCGCCGATAAAACCGGCGCCTCCCGTTACCAAAACCGTCATAAATGTATTTCCTTTCTTGCTTTCCGCTCTTTGGACCGAAAGCAAGGACCTTTTAATAGGAGAATCTGTTCTCCGCCACCCGCAGCAGGTGCTCCCCGTAGGGCGACTTCCCATACAGCGCGGCGGCCTTCCGCAGCTCCCCCTGACCAATCCACTTGGCCTGATAGGCGATCTCCTCCGGCGCGGAGATGACCACCCCTTGCCGGTTCTGCACCGCCTCTACAAACACGGCGGCCTGCATCAAGCTTTCCACCGTGCCGGTGTCCATCCAGGCAAAGCCCCTGCCCAACACCTGGACCCGCAGCCGGTCTTCCTCCAGGTACATCCGGTTCAGATCGGTAATCTCCAGCTCCCTCCGGGCGGAAGGCTTCAGTTTTTTGGCCAACTCCGGTGCCCGGCCGTCGTAAAAATACAGGCCGGTGACGCAGTAGTTGGACTTGGGCCGCTCCGGCTTCTCCTCCAGAGAGAGGATGCGGTAATTCTGGTCAAACTCCACCACACCGAACCGCTCCGGGTCCCGGACGTAGTAGCCGAAAATGGTGGCCTTTCCATTCCGGGCGTTTTCCACCGCCACACGCAGCCCTCTGCGAAACCAGCCGCCATAAAAAATGTTGTCCCCCAGCACCATGGCGCAGGGCTCGCCACCCAAAAATTCCTCCCCAATAAGAAAGGCCTGGGCCAGCCCCTCCGGGTGGGGCTGTTCCGCGTAGGACAGGCGGATGCCGAAATGGCCCCCGTCCCCCAGCAGCTCCCGGAACCTGGGCAGGTCCTCCGGGGTGGAGATCAGCAGAATGTCCCGGATGCCGGCCAGCATCAGGGTGGACAGGGGGTAGTAAATCATAGGTTTGTCGTATACGGGCAGCAGCTGCTTGGACACCACTGCCGTCAGCGGGTAGAGCCGCGTGCCGGAGCCCCCGGCCAGGATGATCCCTTTCATGGCGCCCCTCCCCGCTTTGGACAGTTCAAAATCACATCACAGATGCGGTCCACCGTCTCTCCGGACAGCTCCCCATACATGGGCAGGCACAGCACCTGACGGCTGGCCTCCAGGGCAATGGGGGTAATTCCCGGGTCAAACCGTCCCTGATAGCAGGGGAAGGTGCTGGTCAGGGGGTAGAAGTATTTCCGGGCAGAAATTCCCTGTTCCCCCAGGGCGTCCCGGACCCGGTCCCGGCTCACGCCGAAGACTTCTTCATCAAAAAGGACGGGAAAATAGATATGGTTGGGCTGGACCTCCGGCTGGACAGCTTTCAGTCTCAGACCGGGGACGCCCTCCAGATGTTCCCGGTAGCGCGCCTCCGCCCTGCCCCGCTTTTCGATCTCCTCCTCCACATGCCGCAGGTTGCACAGGCCCATGGCCGCCCGGAACTCGTCCAGCTTGGCGTTTCCGCCCCAAGCCGTCGCCGTCTCCGGGTCGTTGAGGCCGAAATTTTTCAGCCGGGCCAGCCGCTTACCAAAGGCCCCGTCCTGAAAGCAGGAGCCGCCCCCCTCCAGGGTGTGGAACACCTTGGTGGCATGGAAGCTGAAGCAGGATACGTCGCCGTATGCCCCCGCCCCCCGGTCTCTGTACCGGGCGCCGAAGGCATGGGCGGCATCGTACAGCACCTTTAAGCTGTGCTTTCGTGCAATCTCTCCAATAGCCTCCACATCACAGAAATTTCCATAGACATGGACGGGCACAATGGCGCAGGTCCGCTCGGTAATCAGCGGCTCAATCTTCGCCGGGTCCAGGGTCAGGGTAATTGGGTCCACATCACAAAACACCGGTGTCAGGCCGTTTCGTACAATCGCCTGGGTGGTAGAGGCAAAGGTAAAGGGCGTGGTAATCACCTCTCCCTCAAGCTCCAGCGCTTGAAGCGAGAGCTCAAGGGACAGGTGTCCGTTGGTCAAAATATCCATATGAGGGGCGTCCAGATACTCCGTCAGCTTTTCTTGCAGCTGCCGGTGTTTGGCTCCCACGTTGGTCAGCCAGCGGCTGTCCCACAGCTCTTTAATCTCTTCGCAGTACTCCTCAAAGGGGGGCATGGAGGAGCGGGTCACATTGATGGTTTCCATTCTGTCCCCTCCTTTCGTTGTGTTTTCAGGCATTTATAGCGGCCATCAAATTCGCTGCCATATGCAGGGGCGGCCTGCGGCCGCCCGTCTGCAACAGACAGGCCTATTCTTTTCCGCGGGCGGCCACAGGCCGCCCCTACTGCTCTGACATCAACCATTTTAAGGCTTGTTATAAAAGCCAATCCAGCTCCAGCTCCCAGGCCGCCAGCTGAATATCCGGCTTTACCTTCTCACCGTGAAAGTCGCTGCCGCCGGTTATGTGCAGATTGTATTTCTTCGCCAGGCGGAGATAGAAGGCCGTCTGCTCGGTTGTATGCCGGGGATAGTAGCACTCAATGGCGTCCAGGCCGTCCTCCTTGAGCTGGGCGACCAGCTCCTCCAGCGCCCCGTCCTCCAGGCCGACCTGGTAGGGGTGTGCCAGGGACGCCTTGCCGCCGGCGGCCTTGATGGCCTTCAGACAGATTTTCGCCTCCGCCTTGAACCGCTTCACCTTTTGGTGGTAGTCCTCCGTGTCCAGCCAGCGGTCAAAGGCCTCCCGGTTGCTGCTCACATAGCCCCGGCGGACCATGGCCTGCGCGAAGTGGGGCCGGCCAATGATGCTCCCCCCGGCCAACGCCTCTACCTCCTCCAGGGTCAGCTCAAAGCCGTTTTCATGCAGATAGTTCAAAATCCGGAAGCTTCGCGCATCCCGCCCCGCCTTGAATTTTCTGCACAGTTCCGTCAGCTTCGGGGCCTCAGAGGAGACGTTGTAGCCCAGAATGTGCAGGTTTTCATACTCCGCCGCACCGATCTCAATGCCCCGGAGCACCTTGAGTCCCAAGCGCTCCCCGGCCCTGACCGCCTCCTCCACACCGTCCAGAGTGTCGTGGTCCGTGAGGGCCAGCACCTCCAGCCCCCGCTCCTTTGCCTGGCGGACTACCTCCTCCGGGGCGTACTGTCCGTCTGAGGCCGTACTGTGGGTGTGTAAATCAACAATTCGCATTTATGGCTCACTTCTCTTACTTTCTCTGAGAATTGCAACGGTCTGCGTAATCGCTTCCTCCGTCTGAGGTCGCCAGCCCAGCGCCTCCAGCCGGGAGGCATCCAGCACCGCCCGGCTGACCTTGGAATAGCCGGCCCGCTCCAGTTCACTGGGCTCCTTAAAAATCACCTGACAGCCGCCCGCCTGGGCTGCCCGCCTGGCAAAATCACAGATCCGCATCTGATACCGCCTGTCCGCAACGTTGTATCCCCTGCCCCGCTCCCCCTGCGTCAGCACAGCCAGCAGCGCCTGGGCGGCGTCTACCACATAACAGTGGGAGCGCTCCATCAGACCTGCGCTCTTCATCACAATATCCCGGCCCTCCGCTGCGCTCCGAAGAAACTCAGAGACCGCCCGGCTGTCCCCCCGGGCCATGGTCGGTCCAAACAGGTGGCAGGGCCGCACAACCGCCGCATCCGCCCCAAACTGGCTGATATAGCTCTGGCACAGCACCTCCGCCGCCCGCTTCCCCTCGGGATAACAGCTGCGGGGACCGGACAGGTCCAGAGGACCGCAGTAGTCCTCGGTAAAATCGTCCATATTGGCGTTGGGCCGGCCATATGCCTCCCCGGAGGAGACAAACAAAAAGCGTCTCATCCCGTGGGACAGGCCATAGTCCAGCAGATTTTTTGTCCCCTGCACGTTGGCCATCAAAGTCCCTGCCGGGTCTTTTGCCATACGCACCGGGTCCGCGTTGCTGGCGGCGTGGATGATATAGTCCACATCTCCCAGGCCCTGTGTTACAGGCTCTGACACATCCTGCCGGCAGAAGGAGTATGTATCATCCGCCGGGCCGAACCGCTCCTCAAGGGCAGACGCATTTCTCCCCATGGCAATTATTTCGCACTGTCCATAGCTGCGCAGCAGGTCCACCACGCAGCTCCCCAGCATCCCTGCGGCCCCGGCAACCAGAACCCGCCTCCCCTGCAAGGGTGACAGCTCCAGGCCGGACAGCGCGCGGGCAAGGGAGGCGGCATATCGCTGGTTTTCAACAAGTCTCATAGCTTCTCAAGTCCGGGCACCGGCATCTCTGAGCGCCAGCAGCGCCTTAAATATCTTCAGATCATCCGGCGTAGTCAATTTGATGTTGGTCTCCGCACCAATAGAGAAAAATATTTCTTCCCCCAGCTCCACCATCAGGGTGCAGCTGGCAATGGAGTTGGTGATCCCCAGCTCCAGCGCCTTCCGGTGGGCGTCGGCCAGGCGCTTGATGGGGAAAGCCTGAGGTGTCTGGGTTACAGCCAGCTCTTCCCGGAGAACCACCTCCTGGGAGCTCTCCTCCGTTGTGCGTCTGAGCACAACTGTGTTGCAGGGGGTGACCACAATGGCGGAGCCGTGCTTTTTGCACTGCACGATACAGTCTGAGATGATCTCCTGGGACACCATGGGGCGGATCGCGTCGTGGACCAGGATGATATCGTCCCCCGCGTACCGCCGTTCCGCCTCAAAAACGCCGCTGCGGATGGAGGCCTGTCCGTTTTCTCCGCCGGGGGCAATCCATTCCAGCTTGTCGATCCCATACTGCCTAGCATAGGCCCGCAGGATGTCGTACCAGCCGTCCAGGCAGACCACTCCGATTTTGTCGATATCCGGGTGGGACTGGAACGCCTCCAGGGTATAGATAATAACCGGCTTGTCGTTCACATTCAGAAACTGCTTGGGAATCTCCTGCTGCATCCGCTGCCCGCTGCCGCCGGCGATAATCAAGGCAATGTTCATAAGCCGCTCCTTTACAGTCCAAACATGCCCCTGAGCCGGGATACGATCTCCTCTGGGGTCTCCTGGCCGTCGTTCTGGACCACCACGTCGGCGTCCTGGGGCTCATCATAGGGCAGGTCCACCCCCACCACTTCCTTCCGTCCGGAGGAGTACAGCTGCTTCTGGTCCCGGCGATACAGGGTCTCCCGGGTCACCTTGATGTAGATTTCCTTATAGTTTTCAATGTTTTCCCGGTTCCAGCGCTGGATCTCCTGATACATGGCAATGCTGCACACCACCACGTCGATTCCCTGCTCGGCCAGCTCCCGCCACAGGCGGAAGCCCCGCCGGGCCGCGTCCAGACGGGCCTCGGTGGAGTAGCCTGAACGGCCAAAAATGCTTCGGGTCTGGTCGCCGTCGGCCAGAAAGACGTTGGACTTCTGCGCCTTCAGCCGCTGGTAAAACAGCCCGCCGATGGTGGTTTTGCCCGCGCCGGCCAGGCCGGTGAAAAAGTAGACAGTTCCCTTTTCGCTCATATGTATTGATTCCCTTCTCTAGTGGTACAGCGGCTGCTCCAGCAGCTCGGGGCTGGGTTTCAGCAGAGGCATCATGTGCAGGGGCTGGCCGTTTTTGCCCACAAAGCGCAGATCATTCATCAGGACATCCGCCATCTTCCGCCGGCTTTCCCAAACGCGCTGTATATAGTTGTCCACCATCTGTTCGTGTACCTCATCCCGGACTTTCTCGTCCTCAACAAGCACGCCGTCCTGCCAGACCTCTGTTCGGGCCACTGCCAGCCGCCAGGTTTTTCGAATATAGCTGTCTATGGTGTCAAAGCCCTTCAGCAGCTCGTCCACCTGTTCTTTGTCCATCGGCTTTCCGTCATAGTAGTGAAAATCATAGCCATAATACTGGTAGGCGTCCCGGAGGAAAAACTCGATAAAAATGCGCTCTTTGTCATTGACATACTCGTCATAGGTTTTATAGACAGTCACCGGGTCAAACCCTGTGGCCTTACCGGGTACAATCGCCTCTTTGCCGCAGTCTGTGCATTTAGTCATGGTCTGGGTATAGGGTAGGTCCAGGAAGGCGGCCAGGGCGGTGAAGGTCGCTGTGGGATTAAGCTTGCCGTCCTCAAAGCGGACGATTACGCTGTCACGGCAAATGCGGTCCTGCTTGTCCACCATAAAGCTGCGGTTCATCACCCGTTCTGAGACGGCGTCGGTGGCCACTGTTGTCACGCCGTCCTCATTCCTGTGTTCATTTTCATAGGCGGCCATGCCGTCCATAAACTTCACTGTGCCGCCGTGGCTGGTGGTGGGACGGCGCATGGGCAGAAAGGTCTTAATATACTTAAAGCCCAAAAACACCGGCGAGGTCCGTATTGTCTCGTATTCCTCCGAGTACAGCACAGTGCGGCCCTTGGAGTCTGAGCGCATGGAATAAATGATGTTGCTGAAATGGGGCTGGAAAAACAGGGCTGGGACAATGCGGGAGTTGGGGTCTAAAAATCCTGTGTACTCCTTTCGGTACAGGTACATACCGATCAAAATATCCTTATCTGTCCGGGCCCGGTTGTGGTAGAGCTCCTCAATCAGCTTCGGGTCGTTCCAGTAGCTGAGGCGCTGCTGGGCCTCGGCCAGGCTGCCGCTCTCCTCCAGTTCCCTCCGGGTCACTTCAATGGTCTCCTCTATATTCGACATCAGGATGGAGGGCATGGCGATCAGGTTGGGATGGGCGTCGAACACCTCGTTGAACAGGTCACCGCCGTTATGGCTGCTCAGCTGTCCGTGCCAGATCATCCGGGTGACTTCACGAATGGCCAGGGGTCTTACATTCAGCTTGCTGTAGTCAATCCGGAAGCGCTCTTTAAAGTCGATGGGGTATTGCTCGATCTCCTCCTCAAAGAGGAAGACAATTTTTTTCTCCTCCAGCAGGGGCTTTATATTCAGGCAGGCAAGGCAGGCGCAGAACTCCCGCCAGCTGGTGTAGTGCAGGTAAATATGGTTCTCCCGGGCCACGTCCTCACTGCGGCGCACGTTGTCCCGGAGGTATTCCAGTTCATATTGTGAATAAACATCCTTGGCCAGGATGGGATTTTCCAAGTCATTGAAAAAATAGTGCTTAATAACCGGCTCTCTAAAGTCTATATAGTCGCCAAACCGCTCCTCCTCCACGTAAAAGGGGGTATAGCTGTTGTCATCAAAGGGGTAAAAGCGGATGGGAAGGTCCTCAAATTTCAAAAAGTCCTTTCGGAAGATATAGGGGTATTTCCCCAGCAGGGCGCAGTTTTTCCGGTAGCGCGTCTGCATCAGCTTGAGATTCGGGGTGTAAAAGGCCCCGTCCATAATCTGTAACATGTCCTCTTTGCAAAAGCCCGCGTTGTACAGGTCACGAAAAACTGTGTAAGAGATTTTATAGTTCTCCCCGCTGCCAAATTGCAGGATATACAAGGCGGCCTCCAGCTCCGTATCCGGGTCCGCGCCGCCGAGCTCATGCAGGGCCAGAATATAGGCCTGGCACGCCTGTTCCGTCTCATTTAACTGGGCAAGCCGCCGCGCGATTTCTACTGTTCTCATTCCGGAAGTCTCCTTTTTTCACTCAAAAAGGGGGCCGGGCACAGGCCCAGCCCCCTTTTAATTGTGCGTATAGATAATGTTTCAGCCGTTGAGGGATTAGCCCAGCAGCTGGAGCACGCCCTGAGGCACCTGGTTGGCCTGGGCCAGCATGGCCTGGGCGGACTGAACCAGAATGTTGTTCTTGACGTAGCTCATCATTTCCTCGGCAACGTCGGTGTCGCGGATGGTGGACTCGGCGTCCTGGATGTTCTCGGCCATCACGGACAGGTTGTTGGCGGTGTGCTCCAGACGGTTCTGGACAGCGCCCAGATCACCACGGACGGAGGACACGTTGTTGATGGCGGCCTTGATGGTCTTGATAGCATCCTGAGCGCCGGTCTGGGTGCCGATGTCCACAGGATCAATGCCCAGAGCGGAGGTGTGCATATCGCCGATGATAACGCTCATCTGGTTGAAGCTGTCAGCGGTGTCGCCGATCTGGAGGGTCAGACCGCCATCCTTGCTGGCGCTCAGGCCGCCGGTGGCGCTGTACCGCACCATAGCCACGGCGCCGTCGCCGGTGCCGTTCCAGTCGGCATCCGTATCAGCGCCAGCATTCTTCTTGCCCACCATGTCGTTCTTATAGGGGCGGTTCTCGTTCATCTTCTCGGTCAGATACACAGTGCCGGTGCTGTTATCGCTGGTCACCTTGAACCACTTGTTGCCGCTGGCGACAGAAGACAGCACGCGGGCCGCTTCCTTCTCGATATCGGTGTCGCCTTCCTTCATGTGCTTCAGGTCGATCACGTTGTTGCCCTTCACCGTGCTGTCCTTGCCAACCGCGAAGGTGTAGACGTCCTGACCGATGCGGATCTGGGCACCGTCCTTGATCTGGTCAGAAGTGAGAGTAAATTTACCCTGGGCGTACTCGTTGTTCGCCTCCTTATAGGCGGGCTTCTCAACGGTGACAGCCTCAGGCAGACCCTGGTTACCGGCACCAGCTGTGGAACCTGTAAGACCACTTGTGGTGACCTTCATATCAGTGGTAAAGTCAGTCTTGGGAATGGACTTCATCGTCAGTTTGATCTTGTCGCCCTCCAGCTTAACATCAAACTTGGTGGTGCCGATTGTCACAGTGCTCGCAATAGTGCCAGCCTTGATGTCGGCAGCGGTAACGGTTGCGGGCTTGCTCGCGGTAGCGCCGGTAACGGCCACTGAGGCGACGGTCTTGCCGCCCACCTTGATGGTGACGCTGGTGCCGGTGGTCTTGCCCTCAAAGTTGCTCAGGTCAACACTGTACTCACCCTTCTGTCCGGTTTTGGCGGGCTGCTCAGCGTCCTTAACGGCAGTGACAGAAACCAGGTCACCGGCGTCCATGGCGCTGGTGGTGCTACCGGCCTGAGTGCCGTCCAGCAACTGGATGCCGTTGAAGTTGGCGCTGTCGGCGATACGGTTGATTTCCTCTTTCAGAGCGTCAACCTCTTTCTGGAGGTTCTCACGGTCCACCGCGTCCTGATAGGTGCCGTTGGCGGACTGGGTGGCCAGGTAGTCCATGCGGTTGAGCATGTCCTGAATCTCCTGCATGGCGCCCTCAGCGGTCTTCACCAGGGAGATGCCGTCCTTCACGTTCTTCTGAGCGGCTTCCAGACCGGTGATCTGGGCGCGCATCTTCTCGGAAATAGCCAGACCGGCGGCATCGTCACCGGCGCGGTTGATCTTGTAGCCGGAGGACAGCTTCTCCAGGTTGCCGGACAGCTTGCTGGCGTTGTTGTTGTAGTTGCGGTAGGCATTCATAGCCATAATATTGTGTTGAATACGCATGGGATTGACTCCTTTCAAATTTTAGTGTGCCTTATCGCATCCTTGCTTCCGGCACAAATCTGTTTTGCGCCTTCCATGGTTGAGCACGTGGCCACAATGCTCAACATTTTCAGCGCGGTACTATATTCCAACCGGCCTAGGACCGGGTGAAATATCAGGGGGTTAAGGACCTTTTCCGTTGTCCTTAACCTTTTATCGTCCCCAATTCCGGAAAGATAAGGGGGTTTAGAAAATTTTTTTAATTTTTTTGCTGCTCAGCGCCCCTAAAATCCGCCCCCGCTCCGCAAATGTTGTCTGTAAGGGTTCTGGCTGCCAGGGCCGGTTCAAACCGTCCCGGCCTTCTTCACACATTCTTCACAAAAAGTTCCAAGTCTGGTGAAGATTAGCGGAGGCCAGTGTGGTATTCTATGGGCAGATCAAGGAACTGATCTGGTTTTCCTCCTGGGGCGGCAGCCGCTGTCCCCCGGTCCGGCAAGCCGCGGAAAATGCCGGACATATTACCAACCTCCGGCGTAAACCACGCCACCTACTGCCGCCCTGCGGGCGTCCGCCCCGGCGCGGCAGACCAAAGATTCCCGTCTTGCAGACGGTTTATCATATTGTCATATACCTTCCCTTTCTTTTATGCAGCAAGGACGCCTGCCGGTCTCCCGGCGGGCGTCCTTGCGCTATGTGATCATCCCGGCCCACTCCAGGACCAGCTGGTAGTAGTCGCAGTCCAGAATCGTACCCGAGTAGGCCACCCGGTTTTGCACCTCGGCCACCATTCCGGCCACCTCCTCCAGGTCGGGCTCCTCCCCGTCCCAGCGGGTGAACTGGTCCAGAAGGGAATCGTAGTAGCCCTCCCCATTGATAAAGCTGTAGTTGGCGAAGATGACCAGAGGCTGTGTGCTGGACAGGATGTCCGAGCCCATGATAAGCCGGGAATCGTAATCCAGGCCGAACAGGTTGGACAGGGTGGGCATCACGTCCAGGCTGGAGCAGTATTTGTTCACATGGACGGCGGTGCCCTCCATGTCGCCGCTCCAGAGGATAAGGGTGTTTTGGAAAATTTCAAACACCGGGTCTACCTCGTGGCCCAGCAGCTCACTGTATTGCTCGTCGGTCAGACCGTAGGGGTAGTGGTCGGCGGACAGGACGATCACCGTGTCGTCCAGCTTCCCCGCCGCCTCCAGCTGGCTGAGAAGGCTGTTCATGGCCAGCTCCAGTTCCATCTGGCAGGCCAGGTAGCACCGGACCTCCTCGCTGTAGGGAAGGCCGGCCACCGTGTCCCAGTGGCGCCGGGACATGGCGTTGCTGTCCAGGGTGTAGGTCAGATGTCCGCTGACGGTGAGGCAGTAGACCATAAATTTTTCTTCCTCGACAAACATGGGGACAATTTTTTCCATCATCTCCAGGTCGGAGGGAGGCCAGACCTCCTCCAGCTCCAGCCCTTGGCCGATGGCGTAGTAGTCATAGCCCATGTTGGGGTGGGACTTGTCCCGGTCGTAATAATTATAAAGGTAGTCATGAAAGGCGAAGGTGCGATAGCCCTCCTTGCGGAACTGCCTGCCCAGGGCAAAAGGCATGTAGTTCTCTGAGGACAGGGAGTAACTCCACACCCCAGACTTGGGGATGAGGCCGGTGGTAGTGACGTACTCCCCGTCAGAGGTGGACACCCCCCACAGCGGAGTGTAGAAGTTGTCAAAGACAAAGCCCTGGTGGGACAGCTTCCACAGCGTGGGGGTCCGCTCCGGGTCCATGGCCAGGGTGGAAAAGCCCTCCGCCACAATCCAGATGAGATTTTTGCCCTCAAAGTAGCCCGTCCACAGGTTTTCCGGGGTGGGGGCGCGCTGGGAGAACCACAGATGAGCGCTTTTCAGCCCCTCGTCCTCCTCCTGCTCAATCAGGGAGTCAAAGTCGATAGGCAGGGTGTGGTAGCCGGGGATTGCCTCCGGGGAAAAGACGCTGCCGGTGGGGGGAGCGTCGTCCGGCGGGGGGAGGGTGGGCTCCAGATCGGGCGGAGCTTTGTCGGGCTCCGGCTCATCCTCCAGCTCGGTGCTGTCCGGCTTGATGCCGAAGAGTACCCGCCTGACCTCCAGCTGGGTCTGGGTGAACACGCCGAAGTTTTGGACCTCCAGCTCCGGGGAGGCGGTGCGGTAGTAGATGTACCGCAGAGATAGCACCCCGCCGCCGCACAGCAGCACCAGTCCCATGGACACCAACTGAACCGCGGCGGCCATGGCCGCCCAACGGGGACGCAGCCCTCTGGCTGCGTCAGAGCCGTCCGGAATCAGCTTGCCCCGGAATATCCAGGCCAGGATGGAGGGCGCGGCCATCATGGAGATGGGGAACCAGCTGGCAAAAACCTGGCCCACCGCCATGTCGCCAAAGGCCCCGGCCACCATGGCCATCTTGGTCAGGGAATAAATGGTAAGAAAAGTTTTAAACAGATGGTAGTACACCAGCTGAGCGCCAATCCACAAAGAGACCAGCGCGGTAATCAGGGGCAGCAGGGCCCGTCCCCGCCTGGGGGACACGCCGCCGCACAGCAGTCCCAGCAGCAGGGCCACAGGCAGAGTAAATAAAAAGGTGAAGACCGCCCCTGCCGCCGTCAGGGACCGGAAGCAGTAGAGCTTTAAAAACAGCTCCTCATAGTAAATAACCGCCAGCAGGAACAGGGAGGGGGCGGCCAGCCGGCCCCATTTGGCCCAGGGGGTTGTTCCATTGTCCACAGATGTTCACCTCCTGATCGGAAAAGGAAATCAAGCCTGGACTATTGTACTGGATTGGGACAGGGTTGTCAACGGACCCCCGTTTGAATCGCGGGAAAATCAATGTTAGAACATCCGCCTTATCTGTAGGGCGGGACGACTCGGCCCGCCGCTGGTTGGCAGCCTTTGTAAACGGCGCGCCGGGGTCGTCGCGCCCTGCAGCGACAAAATTGCTGACACCAGCTTCGTAGGGGCGGCCTGTGGCCGCCCCTACAGTTCAATCTGCGAACGGAGCGCTTTTCACTTTCACGGTACTATGCATTAGCGTGAAAAAACAACTTGTTGGGCTTCATTCTTTGTATAGATACACCAAAGGTTTTTCTTGAAAAAAATGGGATGATCTGCTATGATTATGGTGCTTCACAATTTATTCATAAAGTCCCCCCAAGGGAAGGGGAGAGAAAGAGAGGAACGCTGTGTCTCAGCTCAGTGAACAGGTCCTGAAGGGGCTGAAAGACGCCTACGCCGCCTATTATGACGTGGAGGATGTGAACGACGGCACGGCCCTGAAGGCCCTGTGCGCCTACCACACCCGGGACAGCCAGTATGTACTGGTGAAAAAGGCGGAGCTGTGGGCGGCGGAGAACCACGAGTACCTCTACCTGTGGGACGCGGGGGAGCTGGACAGAGCCGCCGTGGAGGAGATATTCCAAAGGACCCTGGCCGACGGCGAGCCCCGGGTACGCCCCCACTCCCAGCACATGTATACCTACCTTACCGCCGTGGTGCTGTACGACAGCGCCCAGCCGGACGCTCTGGACCAGCTGAAAAAGCTGAAAAAGCGCCGGGAATTTAAGCTATCGCTCCATGGATGGATGGAGTTTAGAATAGCCGCCGTGGACCTGTCCACCGGCGAAGTGACCGTCAACCGCGCCGGAAGGGCCCTGAAAAAGGACCTGGAGCGGCTGACGGGCCGTATCATCCCTGCAAATCATTAAGGAGAGGAGAAAAATCATCAATGAATGCAGTACTGGTACTTTTAGTCGGCTGCGCCATTCTGATCGCCGGTTACATCTTCTACGGCGGCTGGCTGGCCAAGCAGTGGGGCGTGGACGACAGCAAGACCACTCCAGCTCATGAGCTGGAGGACGGCATGGACTACGTCCCTGCCAAAGCCCCCGTCCTGATGGGACACCATTTTTCCTCCATCGCCGGCGCCGGCCCCATTAACGGCCCCATCCAGGCGGCCGTCTTCGGCTGGGTCCCCGTGGTGCTGTGGGTCCTCGTTGGCGGCATCTTCTTCGGCGCCGTCCATGACTACGGCGCGCTGTTCGCCTCCATCCGCCACAAGGGCCAGACCCTGGGCGAGGTGGTGGCCGCCAACATTGGCGAGCGGGCCAAAAAGCTGTTTATCGTGTTCTCTTACCTGACCCTGGTGCTGGTGGTGGCCGCCTTTGCCTCCATTGTGGCCGGCACCTTCAACGGCTTTACTGCCGACGGCGCTCACAACGAGGACAACGCCGCCGTGGCCATGATTTCCATCCTGTTTATCGTGATGGCTATCATCTTCGGCCTGTGCGTGTACCGCCGGGGCGCGCCTTTGTCCGTGGCCACTGTGGTGGGCGTAATCGGTATTGTGGCCTGCCTGGTTATTGGCCTGAACTTCCACCCCATCTACCTGAGCAACAACGTGTGGATGTGGATTATCGGCGTGTATATCCTCATTGCCTCGGTGGCTCCGGTGTGGATTCTGCTCCAGCCCCGTGACTACCTGTCCTCCTTCCTGCTCTACGGCATGATGATTATCGCCTTTGTGGGCGTGGTAGGCGCCGGCCTCACCGGCAACAACCTGAGCATGGAGATCCCCGCCTTCACCGGCTGGGTAGACACCATCAGTACCACCTCTCTGGGCACCATGTTCCCCGCCCTGTTTGTCACCATCGCCTGCGGCGCCATCTCCGGCTTCCACTCCCTGGTGGGCTCGGGCACTACCTCCAAGCAGCTGGACCACGAGCGGGACGCCAAGCCTATCGCTTACGGCGGCATGCTCATTGAGTGCGCCCTGGCCCTGATCTCCCTGTGCGCTGTGGGCTTTATCTGGCAGGAGTACCTGGACGGCCTGCGCACCCCCACCACCGTCTTCGCCACCGGCCTGTCCCGGATGGTGGCCTGCATCCCCGGCCTGGAGGCTACCCAGCCCACCGTTCAGGCCCTGCTGGTGCTCACCGTGTCCGCCTTCTGCCTGACCTCCCTGGATACCGCCACCCGTCTGGCCCGGTATATGTTCCAGGAGTTCTGGCTGGCCCCCGGCGAGACCTATAAGGATGTCAGCGGCTTCCGCGCCACCCTCACCAACCCCGTGGTGGCCACCGCCATCACCGTGGTGCTGGGCGTTGGCCTGGGTATGACCGGCTACGGCAAGATCTGGCCCCTGTTCGGCGCTGCCAACCAGCTGCTGGCCGCTTTGGCCCTGCTCACCGTCTGCGCCTGGCTGGGCAACATTGGCCGGAACAACAAGATGTTCTACATCCCCATGCTGTTTATGCTGGTGGTTACCCTGTGCTCCCTGTTCCAGACCGTCACCGCCCGGGTGAAGCTGATCGCCGTCGGCGCTGAGAGCGTGGACTGGGGCACCTACGCCCAGGCTATTCTGGGCACCCTGCTCTTCGTGCTGGCTATCGTGCTGGCGATTGAAGGCTGCCGGGTCATCTTCGGCGGCAAGAAGAAAGCCTAAACTTCCCTGTTCCATCCAAACAGAGCAAAAAGCGGGCCTGGAATACCGGGCCCGCTTTCTGAAACATCTGGAGGTATCTAATGAAAACCAGCAAGCCCCTGTCTGTCATTCTGTCCGTTTTGATTGCCCTGGTGGTGCTCACGGGCTCTGTCGCCGTCCCTCTGCTGTGCCGGAGCTTTTACTACGCCCATATCGGCCCCATGGGTTTAACCGGCTATGGCCTGACGGAGGAGGAGATCAAAACCGCCTACGACGAGATGATGGACTTCTGCCTGGGGAAGCGGAAGGACTTCTCCGCCGGGGTGCTGGCCTTCTCCCAGTCCGGGGCGGACCACTTCGCCGACGTGCGGGGACTGTTCCTGCTGGATCTGCGGGTGTTGAGGGCCGCGCTGGTATTGCTGCTGGCTGTGCTGGTCATTTGTAAAATGAGGAAGATGCGTCCCCACCGTTTTCTGGGCCGGGGACCCGGTCTGTGGGCGGCGGCAGGGCTGGGAACCTCCTTTCTGACCGTAGGCGGACTGGCGGCCCTGGACTTCGACCGGGCCTTTGTCATCTTCCATGCCCTGTTTTTCCCGGGAAAGGACAACTGGATTTTCGACTGGCGGAGCGACCCTATTATCCTCTTTCTGCCCCAGGATTTTTTCCGCAACTGCGCCATTTTGATTCTGGTCCTGCTGCTGGTTTGGTGCGCTGCCCTCATCACTGCTGATTTGTGGACAGGAAGGGGCAGACGGCGGGCTTGAATTTTGTGGAAACTGCTAATTGCGCGGCGGGACAGTTTCTGATATGATACTTCGGGTAGAAAAAAGGAGGGGAACGCCATGTTTGCGCTGATGTACGTTTATTCTGCCCTTGGCGGCCTCTGTATTTCTATTTCGTGACGGCAATCACATTGGTGATTGCTTTTTTTATGCGTGCGAGAGAGAAAGGAGAACAACATGAACAACAACCAACCCATCCGCGACGCCAGGCAGCTGGGCCTGCCCAAGATGCTGATCCTGGGCTTGCAGCACATGTTTGCCATGTTTGGGGCCACTGTTCTGGTGCCCATCCTGGTCCAGGGCTACGGCCTGCCCCTGTCCATCCAGACCACCCTGCTCTTTGCCGGCCTGGGTACCCTGTTTTTCCACTTCTGCACCAAATGGAAGGTGCCCGCCTTTCTGGGCTCCTCCTTCGCCTATCTGGGCGGCTTTGCCGCTGTGGCGGAGCTGAACTCCGGCATCTACGCCAACATGACCGGCGAGGAGAAACTGCCCTACGCCCTGGGGGGCATTGTGGTGGCTGGACTGCTCTACCTGGTGCTGGCCGGACTGATTAAGGCGGTGGGCGTCCACAAGGTGATGCGTTTTCTGCCTCCTGTGGTCACCGGCCCTATCATTATCCTCATTGGGCTGTCCCTGGCTCCCAGCGCTATCAATAACGCCTCCACCTGCTGGTGGCTGGCCATTTTGTCCATTGCCGTCATTGTGGCGGCCAATATCTGGGGCAAGGGTATGGTTAAGATCATTCCCATCCTCCTGGGAGTGCTCATCCCCTATGCGGTGGCGCTGATAACAAATCAGGTGGACTTTTCCGGCGTGGCCTCCGCTGACTCCGTGGGCCTCCAGCCCTTTGTGCTGGCCAAATTTGATATCACCTCCATCCTGGTCATGGCCCCGATTGCCATTGCCGCCATGATGGAGCACATTGGCGATATGTCCGCCATCTCCGCCACGGTGGAGGAAAACTTTATTGAGGACCCCGGTCTGCACCGCACCCTGACCGGCGACGGCGTGGCCACCGCGATCGCCGGCCTGTTTGGCGGTCCCGCCAACACCACCTACGGCGAGAACACCGGCGTGCTGGAGCTGTCCCGGGTCTTCGACCCCAAGGTGGTCCGTCTGGCCGCCATCTACGCTGTGGTGCTCTCCTTCTCCCCCAAATTCGCCGCCGTCATCAACTCAATCCCCACCGCCATCATAGGCGGCGTGTCCTTCATCCTCTATGGCATGATCTCCGCCATCGGTGTGCGCAACGTGGTGGAAAACCGGGTGGACTTTACCAACTCCCGGAACCTGATTATTGCCGCCGTTATTATGGTGTGCGGCCTGGGCTTTAAAATCTGGGGCTTTAACAACGAGTTCTCCGGCCTCACCTTCAACGTGGGGGGCACCTCCATCACTCTTACCTCCCTGGCCATTGCCGCGATCGCGGGTATTGGCCTCAACGCTATCCTCCCCGGCAAGGACTATGAGTTCGGCTCCGACGTAACCAAGGGCCGCTCCGGTGACTTTGGACGGTATTAAAAGTGAATTTCAGCATCAGCGGGCCTCCGGTACAGCCGGGGGCCCGCTTTCATAAAAAGGGAATATACTTCTCATGAAAAAATCATTAAATAAAGATAAAGCCACTTGCGCTCGGGGAGAAAATCAGCTAGAATAGAGGCAACGAACGGGGAACCGTAATTTTAAGGAGGTTACTGTAATGGATTTTAAGAGCACTTTTGAGTCCCTGAAGGACAGAGCTGCCGATCTGGCCCAGGCGGGCGTGGCTCAGTCCAAGCGTCTGGCGGAGATTGCCAAGCTGAAAACCGCCAATATGGCCGAGGAAGACGCCATCAAGAAGGCCTATATTGAGCTGGGCAAGCTGTACTACGCCGAAAACGGCGCCGCCCCCGACGGAGCCTACGCCGCCGCCTGTGAGCGGATTACCGCCTCCAAGGCCCTGATTGAGACCAACAACGAGCGGATTGCGGAGCTGAAGCAGCCCGGCGACCCTGAGCCCGAGGTTGTGGATGTAGATGTGGAAGTTGAGGCCGTGGAAGCAGCCGAGCCCACAGAGGAAGCGCCTGCGGAGGAAGACAAGCAGGACTGATTGATGTTCAAATCGTAAAAATGCGGATGGAGAGGACTTTTAAAGTCCTCTCCATTTTTCTATAAGACATTCAGCGGTACAGCGGGTAGCGGGCGCACAGCTGGGTGACGCCCTGGCGCACGGACTGGGCGGTGTGTTCAAAATCAAAAATGGTATCGGCAATCCAGCCGGCGATCAGGTCCATCTCCTCAGGGCCAAAGCCCCGGGTGGTGACGGCGGGGGTGCCCAGGCGCAGGCCGGATGTGATGAAGGGACTGCGGGGCTCATTGGGAACGGCGTTTTTGTTGGCGGTAATATACACCTCGTCCAGCCGGTTTTGCAGCTCCTTGCCGGTGACGTCCAGCCCCCGCAGGTCCAGCAGCATCAGGTGGTTGTCCGTGCCGCCGGAAACCAGGTTCAGCTTTCGTTTCAGCAGTCCCTGGGCCAGGGCCTGGGCGTTTTCAATTACCTTTTGGCCGTATTCCCGGAAAGAGGGCTGGAGGGCCTCCCCAAAGCACACGGCCTTGGCGGCGATCACATGCATCAGCGGCCCGCCCTGGGTGCCGGGGAAGATGGCCTTGTTGAATTTCTTGCCCAGCTCCTCGTCCCGGCAGAGGATCACACCGCCCCGGGGGCCGCGCAGGGTTTTGTGGGTGGTAGTGGTGACCACGTCGGCGTAGGGTACCGGGTTTTGGTGAACTCCCGCGGCCACCAGGCCGGCAATGTGGGCCATATCCACAAAGAGGTAGGCTCTCACACTCCTGGCAATATTGGCGAAGCGGGCAAAGTCAATGGCCCGGGGGTAGGCGGAGGCCCCGGCAATAATCATTTTGGGCTTTTTCTCCTGAGCCAGCTTTTCCAGAGCGTCGTAATCGATCAGACCGTCTCCGTCCACGCCGTAGGGGATGATGTTGTACAGCAGGCCGGACTGGTTTACAGGGGAACCGTGGGTCAGATGCCCGCCGTTGTCCAGGCTCATACCCAGCACTGTATCGCCCGGCTGGCAGAGGGCCTGATAGACCGCCATGTTGGCCTGAGCCCCGGAGTGGGGCTGCACGTTGGCATAGGAGGCGCCGAACAGCCGGCATACCCGGCGGATGGCCTCCTCCTCCACCAGGTCCACGTCTTCACAGCCGCCGTAATACCGCTTGCCGGGGTAGCCCTCGGCATATTTGTTGGTGAGCACCGACCCCATGGCCGCCATCACAGCTTCGCTGACAATATTTTCAGAGGCAATCAGTTCAATATTCCGGTTTTGCCGCTGAAATTCCAGATCGATCATCCTCCCGATTTCCGGGTCCATCTCCTTAACCAGGGCCAGGTTATCTTGAAACATTTGAGGTCCTCGCTTTCATTTGTAATAGTCAAAGCGCTTCAAAAGAACCAAAATGATTCTTTTGAGCTCTGGGGCAATTCCCGCCGCAGACTGCTGGCTTGGGATTTTATAGACAACACTTGCGTTTTTTAAGTGTATTGACTATATGAGGGGGATTGTAACATATTTGGAGGATATTCGCAAGGCTTTTGGGGATACAGCCAGGCCGGTTTACGATGGACACTGCCGTCCTGTGTGGTCAATGGTGTAGGTTCCGGTAAGAATAATCTGGGAGATGGGCACAAAGGTGTAGCCCTCTTGAAGAAGGGTCTGGATAATGGTGGGCAGGGCCTCGGGCGTGTGGAGGGCGGCGTTGTGGAACAGGACGATAGACCCTGGCTGAACCTTGGAGGTCACCCGCTGGATGATCTCCCCGGCGGCCAGATCCTTCCAGTCCAGGCTGTCCACATCCCATTGGATCGGCTCCATACCGATGGAGCGCACGGCGTTGATGGAATTGTCGTCGTAGTCGCCATAGGGCAGGCGGACCAGGGTGGGGCGCACGCCGGTGACCTGTTCGATCTTGTCATTGCAGGTGTTCAGGTCGGCTACCACCTCGTCGGCGGAGAGCTGGGGATAGTGGGCGTGGGTATTGGAGTGGTTCATCACCTCATGGCCGGCGTCGTGGAGGGCCTTGACCGACTCAGGGTACTTATCCACCCATTCGCCCACCACAAAAAAGGTGGCCGGAACCTGATACTGTCCCAGAATGTCAATAAGCTGCTGGGTGTCCTCGTTGCCCCAGGCGGCGTCGAAGCTGATGGACACCAGCTTCTGGTCCCGCTGGACGCAGTAGATGGGCAGCTGCCGCGTGGTGGCGGAGGCGCCCACGGCGGCTGGGTAGTTGACCACATAGAACATTACCGCCGCCAGACAGAGGCAGGCGGCCGCAGTCCACCACCTTCGTTCGATGAAAAAAATTCTGATCTGATCCCGTTTTTTTGCCATAGTCAGCACTTCCTTTTCCTTGATCGGCCTCCCCGTAAGGAGGCAGCTGTCGATGCTATCCTATGAAAAACGCGCCCGGAACATGAACATTCCAGGCGCGAAGGTGTTTTTTATAGCAATCGTCGGAATTGCTGCCACTTGCAGGGGCGGCCTGTGGCCGCCCCTACTATACCGGTCAGGACCCGGCAGGGACGGGCTGGACAGTGAACTGTAAAACAACAGGGGAGTGGGGGTATTGCCGGACGAAGGCTCTGACGATTCGCTGGCAGACCATACGGCTGTTTTCGTACCCGGACTGGGGCAGCAGCAGGACGAACTGGGAGATGCTGCACCGGGCGGCGGCGTCACCTCGCCGCAGCTGCGTCAGGATAAGGGCCTGGAGGTTGTCCATAGCCCGGTCCAGGCTGTGCCGGGCCAGCTCTCTGCCCTCCGGTGCGGCGAGGGAGAGCAGGGCGATATGGAGCGGTTCGCCGCTGCGTCCGGCCCTTCGGGCCATGGAGTGGCAGATTACCCGGAAGAAATCAAAGTCGCACAGCAGTGCTCCGGGCTGAGGGGGCTCCTGAAGGCGCTCTAAAAGGGTGACGGCGGAGATGGCCCGGGGGTTGTGAAGGCTGTGTGCCTGGCGGTAGAGCTCCCGCAGCCGGTCGGAGGGCATTACCCCCAGCTGGTTCAGCAGCCGGTCCTGAAATGCCTCATAGACCAGGATGGCCTCCCGTTGACGCTCCAGACGGAGCAGGGCCTCCATCCGCTGGCGGCACAGCTCCTCGTGGCAGGGCTCCAGGGCGAGTGCATTCCCTGCCGTTTGGGCGGCCTGTTCCCAGCGCCCCGCCGCCTCCAGCCGGGGCAGGACCTCCAGCGTGGTCTGGAGATAAAGCCGGTGAAGCATTTCGGTCTGCTCCGCCGCCCAGGGACAGCCGGACAGGGCGGGGAGAAAATCCCCGCAGTAGAGGGCCAGGGCATCCAACTGGAGGGAGAGCCGCCGGTCCTCCCGCTGGGCCTGCCCGGCGTTCTGGAGGAGCTGGAGAAAGCGCTCACAGTCCAGGGTGAGGGGAATTTGATCGTTCCACTGACAGCCGCCCTCCCGGCTGAGGATCAGGGTCCGTCCGGCCCCCTTCTCCAGCTGGTCCAGACAGCCTCTGGCGCGGTGAAGGATGCCCTTCAGCGCGTTAAAGGAGTTGGCTCCCCGGCCGTCCTCATCCCAGAGCAGTTCAATCAGCTCCTCATAGGGAACAGGGCGCTCCCGCCGGGAAATGAGAAAGGCCAGCAGCAGGCAGAGCTTTCGGGAGCGACCGCTGACGTTAAATTCCCTGTCTCCCCGGCGGATGGTGAACCCGCCCAGAGTGCAAACTTCCAAAGCAGTGGCGTTCAACAGCATCCGACCTTTCTGTGGAGATAAATTCTTTCCAAAATATAGCATATTTTTCCGGCAAATGCAACGGATATTTTATAGCAAACGTCAAAATCTTGACAAATAAGCCGGCCAGGAGGCCGACTCCGGCAATAGGGACCGCAATTTTGAAGCTGGCTGCGTTGACCTGCCCATATTTTGGGGAAGTTATACAAAAATAAAAAAGATGAAAGTTTTTTTGAGAAAAGTACTTCACATTTGAGTTAGGTTGTGCTATACTGACCATAGCGTCAAGGGGAAAAGCCTTGCTGCGTCCCGTTCCTGGACGTGAAAGATAGTAAAACCGCTTATGTTTGAAATGAGGTGTTTATGATGAAGCTTTGGAAACGATTGATTCCTTTGGGCCTTGCGCTGGTCCTGCTGCTGACCGGCTGTGCTCAGGCCGGCGCCCCCGCCGCCAGTGGCGGGGTGAATGAGGAGGACATTTATCTGGACCGGGTCTCCGTGGAGGAGATTGAGATTGAGGATGAGGCGGTGGCTCTGGCCGGCGCCCCCGCCGCGCTGAACGACCTGGTCATGCCCGTGGCCTCCGGCAAGCAGACCAAGCAGAACAGCCGGGCTGTAATCGACTACTCCAACGTGAAAGACGGCTATGTGATGGTCAAGTTCACCGGCACCACCAAGACCCGGCTGAAGGTACAGGTGACCTGCCCCACCCCCAAGCTGGTGTACACCTATGACCTGCCTGTGGGCGAGTGGACCACCTTCCCCCTGTCCGACGGCAGCGGAAGCTATACGGTAACCGTACTGGAGAATACCCAGAAAACCTCCTATGCCCAGTTGCTGTCCGCCAGCTTCAAGGTGACACTGGCCAACGAGTTTGCCCCCTTCCTGCGGCCCAACCAGTATGTAGACTACAGCGTGGCCCCCAACGCTGTGGCCAAGGCCGCCGAGCTGGCTGGTTCCGAGACCGACCCGCTGAAGCTGGTGGAGATTATCTACGACTATGTGGTGAACAACCTGACCTATGACAAGGTGCTGGCTAAGACCGTCAAGAGCGGCTATCTGCCTGTGCTGGACAATGTGCTGGCCGCCAAGAAGGGCATCTGCTTTGACTACGCCAGCCTGATGACCGGCATGCTCCGCAGCCTGAACGTCCCCTGCAAGCTGGTTGTAGGTTACGCCGGCAAGCAGTACCACGCCTGGATCAACGTCTGGTCGGAGGAAACCGGCTGGGTGGACGGCGCCATTTTCTTTGACGGCAGCGCCTGGCAGCGGATGGACCCCACCTTCGCCTCCTCGGGCAAGAGCAGCGAGTCCATTATGAACTATATCGGCGACGGCAGCAACTACAAAGAACAGTATCTGTACTGAGCCGAAAATAAAAAATTGGAAAACCTCTTTACGAACGGACAGATTTGAATTAAAATGGGCTTGCGGCTTTTGCAAGCCCATTTTACATACACACATCATAAAAGTAGATTGGAGTCATTTCATGGACAAGAACATCATTTCCCATGAGGCGATTTCCTCCCTGTGCCTGGAGCTGTCGATGCTGTTCCACGCCGGTGTGGGGACGGGAGACGCCCTCACGCTGCTGGCCGAGGAGAGCGACAAGGCCTATGGCCCCATGCTGGCCGCCATGGCCGATCAGGTGGACTGCGGCGCGTCGCTGTCCGCCGCCATGAAGGAGACGGGGCGGTTCCCCGTCTATGTCTGCGGACTGGTGGAGGTAGGCGAGCGGGCCGGCCGCACTGAGGAGGCCCTGGCCGCCCTGGCCCGGTACTACGAGGGCCGGGCCCGGCTGGACCGGCGCATCAAGAGCGCCCTGCTCTATCCGGCGGTGATGCTGCTGCTCATGCTTGTGGTAATTGCGGTGCTGCTGGTGCGGGTGCTGCCCATCTTCAACGACGTGTACGCCTCCCTGGGCGGGCGGCTCACCGGTGTAGCCGGGGGACTGCTGGCCCTGGGACAGGTGCTGGACGGGGCTATGCCTGTGCTGTGGGTTGTGCTGGCCGCCCTGGTGGCCCTGCTGGCCGCCTTTGCCGCCCTGCCCGCCTTTCGGGAGAAGGTTACCGGCCTGTGGCGGGGCAGCCGGGGTGACAAGGGCATTGCCCGTAAGATGAACGACGCCCGCCTGGCCCAGGCCCTGGCTATGGGTATGGCCAGCGGAATGCCCCTGGAGGAGGCGGTGGAGCTGGCCTCCGGCCTGATGGAGGACGTACCCCAGGCCAAGGCGCGCTGCCTGGACTGCCGGGCCCGGCTGGACCGGGGGGAGCGGGTGAGCACCGCCATGAAGGACAGCGGCCTGCTGCCCGCCGGCCCATGCCGTCTGCTGGAGCTGGGTCAGCGGGGAGGCGCGGGAGACTCCGCCATGGAGAAGATTGCCGCCGGCCTGTCGGAGGACAGTGAGCTGGCTCTGGAGGAACAGGTGAGCCGGGTGGAGCCCGCCCTGGTGCTGGTGTGCTCCATTCTGGTGGGACTGATTCTGCTGTCGGTGATGCTGCCCTTGATGCACATCATGTCGGCCATTGGGTGACGGGCTATGAAGAGAAAAAAAACGCCCTGGGGGGGGCTGCTGCGCGGCCTGCTGCTGCCCGCGTTCTGCGTTGTGGTGCTGGTAGCCTTCTCCACCGCCTTGAACAGCCTGAACAGCGGCCATGAGGCGGAGGACCAGCGCCAGTTGGAGGAGGCCCTGCGCCGGGGCTGCGTGGCCTGCTACGCCACAGAGGGGGTTTATCCCCCCAATCTGGACTATTTAAAGGAGCGCTACGGCGTCCAGGTGGACGAGGAGCGGTACACGGTGTTTTACAGCGTGTTTGCCGACAATCTGATGCCGGACATTACAGTGCTGGTGAATGAGCCATGAAACAAAAACCCATACAACATCATATTGACGGACTGGCCGCCCTGCTGCTCTTTGGGGTATTCGCAGCCTGCGTGCTGGCGGTGCTGCTCACCGGGGCGGACGCCTACCGCCGCCTGACAGCGCGGGATCAGGCCGCCTTTGACCGGCGCACAGGCGTACAGTACATCACCACCAAGGTGAGGCAGGCCGACGCCGGATACGGCGGCATTGTGGTGGAGAATATTGAGGGCGTGCAGACCCTGATTCTGGACGCCCAGGCCGAGTACATCACCTATATTTATCAGTACGACGGCTGGCTGTGGGAGCTGTACACCTGGTGCGGGGAGCCCATGGTGCCCGGCGACGGCAGACAGCTGGTGGAGTCGGAGGGCTTTGCGCTGTCGCTGGAGGAGCAGCTGCTGACGGTGGAAATCACCGCCCCCGGCGGAGTAAAGGATACCCTCCTGTTGAATCTGCGGAGCGGGGAGGGGATTGACGCATGACAAGAAGTAAAGCGCCCCTGGCTATGATGGAGCAGATGGTTATGCTGCTGGTATTTGCCCTGGCCGCTGCTCTGTGCCTTCAGGCCTTTGTCAAGTCGGACAGCATGTCCAAGGGTGGAGAGGCCCAGGACCGGGCGGTGCTCCTGTGCCAGAATGTGGCGGAGGCCCTGCGCAGCAACGGCGGAGACCCGGGCGAGGCCCTGTGCACCGTGACCGGACAGAGCCTTGCCACCGACCAGGGCGATTATACGGCCCGGTTTGACGAAAATTGGGAGCTGATTGAGGGCGGCCAGTCCCTCAGCTCGGGAAAGCAGTACTATTTCGCCCGGGTCAGCGAGCTGGACAGCGCAATTCCCGGCCTGGGCAAGGCAGAGGTCTATGTGGAGTCCGTCGCCCCCGCAGACGGGGAGATTACCCGCATTTTTGAGATTGAGGTGGCCTGGCAGGAGGTGAGCGCCCATGGCTGAGCGGAAAAAAGAGAGCTTTTCCCCCCCGGCGCTGGGCGGGTCCTCCCTGCTGGTGGTCTTCGCCGTGCTGGCCCTGACGGTGTTTGCCCTGCTGAGTTTGTCCACCGTCCGGGCGGACGTGCGCCTGGGAGACGCGGCGGCTGAGGCGGTGAGCGGCTACTACGAGGCTGACTGCAAGGCCCAGGAAATTCTGGCCCGGCTGAGAAACGGCGAGGTGCCGGTGGAGGCGGAGAGCCATCAGGAGGACTCCTGGCATAGTCCCCTGATGATCCGCTACACCTATGAGATCCCCATCTCTGACACCCAGGAGCTCCAGGTGGAGGTGCTGGTGAACCCGGCGGACGGCAGTTACAGCATTCTGCGCTGGCAGGCTGCGGCCGTGGGCGCGTGGGAGTACGACGACAGCCTGGATATCTGGGACGGGGAACTGTTCTGAACACATAAGAAAAGGAGTTGCGCTATGGCACAGCTGTTGGATTATTTAAAACGGGCGGTGGATGACAAGGCCTCCGACCTGTTTATTGTGGCAGGCGGTCCGGTGTGTGAGAAGCTGGACAAGAAGATGATCCCCATCGGGGAGGAGCGCATCTTCCCCGAGACGGCGGAGGAGTTGATTACCCAGCTCTACACTCAGGCCGGCAGGCCTATGGACAACTATATGCGGGATGGAGATGACGACTTCTCCTTCTCCGTGGGCGGCCTGGCCCGGTTCCGGGTGAATACCTACCGCCAGCGCGGCTCCATGGCCGCGGTAGTCCGGGTGGTGGCCTTCGGCATCCCGGATTGGCAGACCATGCACATCCCGCCCCAGGTAATGGAGCTGGCCAGTCTGACCCACGGCATGGTGCTGGTCACCGGCACGGCGGGCAGCGGAAAATCCACCACCCAGGCCTGCGTGATCAACCGCATCAACCAGACCCGCAGCGGGCATATCATCACCCTGGAGGACCCCATTGAGTACCTCCACCGCAACGCCAAGAGTATCGTCAGCCAGCGGGAGATCGCCATTGACACCGAGGACTATCTGGCCGCCCTGCGGGCCTGCCTGCGCCAGGCCCCGGACGTAATCCTCCTTGGCGAAATGCGGGACCGGGAGACCATCCACACCGCCATGACGGCGGCGGAGACAGGCCACCTCCTGATTGCCACCCTCCACACCAAGGGGGCCGTGAATACGGTGGACCGCATTGTGGACTCCTTCCCCAGCGGCCAGCAGGAGCAGATCCGGGCCCAGCTGTCCATGGTGCTGCGCACGGTGGTGTCTCAGCAGCTGCTGCCCGACAAAAACGGCGGCATGGTGCCCGCCTACGAGATCATGCATGTCAACAGCGCCATCCGCAGCCTGATCCGGGACAACAAGAGCCACCAGATCGACAACGTTATCGCCTCCGGAGGGGCGGAGGGCATGATCGCCATGGACCAGTCCATCATGGCCCTGTGCAAGGCGGGAGAGATCACAGCGGAGACGGCTCTGGAGTACTCCGACAATCCGGAACAGCTTCGCCGCCGTTTGGGATAGGCTATTTGGGCAATTTACAGTAATCGTCAGATTTGCTGCCATACATGGGGCGGCCTTTGGCTGCCTCTGCAGCCCCGGCTGTCAGCAATTTTGAATATTGCTCGAAATCCCGGCCTTATGGCCGGGATTTTTGCGTTTTACTGTGAGCCTTTAAGCCTCCTCCTCATCATCCAGGCCGTTTTCCATCATTTAGGCCATCTTTTTTGTAGCTCCGGTGATCTGCTTTGAAGGCACCGCAATGATATGAGTGCATAAAAAAGCGCGTTTCTGTTCTTGCTGTATTGGAGTATAGAAACGCCGCATATCCTCAACTCAACATCGTAAACCATATTGGACAAAACAGGGAAACGATAAATCAGGTCTTAAACCGGCTTGAAGCACTGCCCAGCCGCCTGCTCTATGCGCTGGCCAAGGTATCTTGAAATTTCCAGACAATCTCAATCTCGCCGGGGCCATAGACAACGATACGCTCAATGGCATCATAAAGATGGTCTCGAAGCTGTTTTTCTGTCAGCCGGTTCAAATGATTTACCGACCTCTGCTTTTCATCCAAAGTTTCCATCGCCTGCTGATTCGCTTCCTGCTGCTTTTCGCATTCTGCGATCTGCTCTTTCAAGATCTTCTGCTTCAAGGTCAGCTGGTCACGGCTGAACAAAAATTCTTCATCCGTAATTCTGCCCTCTCGAAAGGCTTCATATTGTGATAGCTTTTCTCTTCCGCAAGCATCATACTGTGTGTGCAGAGCTGCAAGCTGACATTGCAGACTGCTTCCCTTATTTTGAGCAGCAGATTTGACATTGGCGGTTTCGATCCGAGCGACCTCGATTTGAACCTTCAGGGCCTCAAAAACAGCATCTTCCAGAGCATCCTTCCGCCACCGCACCTCCTCACAAGGGCTTACAGAATGGTATCGGTGAGACGGACAGGAAAAGGATGTTCCATTTGCCTTTTCCAGCTTCCTTCCACAGTGACCGCAAAAATATATTCTGTCAGACTGATCGTGCTGCGAACGAACCGTTTTTCTTCTGCGGCTGATGGCCTCCTGTGCCAGATTGAACTCTTCCAGCGTGACAATCGCCTCATGGGCGTTTTCCCGAAAATACCACTCTTCCTTTGGAACACGCCGCTGGTTCCCATCCCGGATATGCCGGCTTTCCCGTGTGTGATTTACCATCGTTCCGGTGTATTTCAGGTTTTGGATGATGTTCAAAATCATGTGATGCGTCCACTGGGGCGCTTTGTGGTCTGCCCTGCGGCGGATGGATTTGTGTTCGGCTGGAGTTGCGACTCTCTCGCTGTTCAGTTCCTTTGCAATCTGGCTGGTCGTTTTCCCGGCAATCATATCCAAAAAAATGCGGCGGACAATGACAGCCGCTTCCTGGTCGATCACCAGCTGGTGTTTTTCGGTAGGGCAGATTTGATAGCCATAGGGGGCACAGCTGACGTAGCGTGCCTCCCTCTGCTTCATCCCCATTGCCGACTTCACTTTTTTTGAGAGGTCTTTGCAATAGTAGTCATAAATCAAGTTCTTAAACGCAACATCCATCCCGATGGTCTTCCCGGAATGCTTCATGCTGTCATAGTGGTCGTTGATCGCCACAAATCGAACGCCGAGGAATGGAAAAATATGTTCCAGGTAGTCTCCGACTTCCAGATAGTCTCTACCAAACCGGGACAGGTCCTTGACCACAATACAGCTAATCTCCCCACGCTTGACCAGCTCAATCATCCTGGAAAATTCCGGACGGTTAAAGCTGGTGCCCGTATATCCGTCATCACAAAATTCCAGACGCAGGAAATTGCACAGCGATGGGTTCTGGTCCAAGTGACGGGTAATCAAAAGCCGCTGTGCAGAAATGCTGTTGCTCTCATCTTTGATCTGACTGGTTCGTTTGTCCATGTCCTCCTGTGAGAGCCGTAAATAAATTGCTACCTGCTGCTTCATCACGCACTCTCCTTTCGGATTTGTTCACAGGCATCCATAAGGGCAGCAAATTCGTCCATATAATTTAGCTTGATCTCCAAGCTGCCGTCTTGATGCAGTTTTACCGTCTCCACAAAAGCCTCGACCATCTCGGAAGACAGACCGGCGGCGCCTTGAAATTTCCGAATCATATCCTGCCACTTCATCTTCCCAAGCAGCAGATCATGGGTTTTGCTGTTCGCGCTTTTCTGTTCCGCCAGTTCCCCTTCGATTTTATGGATGTCTGCATCAATACTCTCCCGGGTAAAAAGGTAATCCTGTCGGGATAACAGCCCTTCCTTATAGTCCACATACAGACCGCTCAGGATAGACTTTTTGTTTTCCAGTTTCTGTTGCAGTGCTTTACGCCTTGACCGGGCATGGCCCTGCTCAAAGCTCCCTGCCTTAACTGCCAGCAAACGTTGCAAGGTGCGTTCCATATCAATAAATACGGCCATCTGCGCCTTGATAAACGAAAACACTGCCGCATCCAAATCTGCTTTTCGTATTTTGATATCCGAACATCCCTTGGCTCCGTGTTCTGCATAAGTCGGGCATTTGAACGTGAAATACGCCTTGTCCCGCTTTGTGCTGAAGGACCGATGGAGCTTCAGCACAGCTCCACAGCCAGCACAGGTGAATTTCTTCCCAAAAATATTTTTCTCCCTGGGGAGATGGGCATATTTACCGGAATTCTTTTTGATGCGTTCCGCAGTCTCCCTGTTGATTTTCTGTACCGTTTCAAATAGATCCCTGCTGATAATGGGTTCATGGGTATTCTCCGCAATGATCCAGTCGCTCTCGCTGGTAATATGATACGCAATCCCTGCATAGAGACATTGGCTTCCCTTCTTCTGGGCGAGGTGGCCGATATAAACAATGTTATTTAAGATTTCTGTGACCATGTGCTTGTTCCAGAGGACGGGGCGGCCTTTGCGGTTATTGTTGGTTTGAATCCCGTGTTCCAGCCGGTATTGCCCAGGAGATGGGATACCGGCCTTATTGAGCCGCCGGTTGATCCCCATGTAACTGACGCCCTCAGAGCGCCATAGGAATATCTGGCGAATGACCGGGGCGGTCTCCGGGTCAATGACCAAATGATTCTTGTTTTCCGGATCTTTGCAGTACCCATGAGGCGCATAGTTTCCGATATAGTCGCCCCGCTCCATTTTTGTTTGCAGAGCAGAGGTTACTTTGCGGGAGATGTCCTTTGCATAATAATCGTTTACGATGTTGGACAGCGCCATAGACAGCTGTGCCGCGTTTGTGACCGCTGCCGTATCAAAGCTGTCATTTACCGCAATAAAGCGCAGTCCATAGAAAGGACAGATTTTCTCAATAAACTGCGATGTCTCAATATAATTCCGGCCCAGGCGGGACAAGTCTTTCACCACAATGCAGTCGATCACACCAGACTGAACCGCCTTCATCATCCGGTTGAACTCGGGCCGCTGGAAATTTGTGCCGGTGAAGCCGTTGTCCGCGAACAACTCAATCTTACTCAAATCCGGACACCCAGAAACATAGGATTCCAGGAACGCGATTTGGTTCTCAATCGAATCGGCATCTTTTCCGTTATCTTCTACAGATAGTCTAACATAGAGCGCAGTTCTCCAAATGTGGGAGGCCGTCTCATTGATTGGGATGTTTTTCCGCTTTCTTGATACACGCGCCATGCTATACCGCCTCCCTCCCAAGGGGAATGATCTTTGCATCTCGCCTAAACTGCTGCTCACTCAAAAATGCCACAATGGAGGCGAAGTGGTCTCTGTGCAGAAGACACACATCAATATCCTTGTTCTCACGAATCTCGATACGGTCAACTAAAGCCGCCACACTGTTTCTGGAAAGCTCCTGAATGTTCTCATACTTCGCAAATTGAGACAGCCAGCCCTGCTGCTTTGCCAGACCGCCCATAATGCTGTTCCGCTCCTGATCCAGCTGTGCAATCGCGTCCATGGCCGCCCGAATTTGACGTTCAAACTGTTCTGTAAAGGTTTTATAGTCCTCTCTGCTGATAAACCCATTTTTGAAGTCATCATATGCTCCGGCCTTCAGACGCCTGTTTTTGTCTGCAATCTCCTCTTGGAACGCACGTTTCGACTTGATCCGCTCTAACTCCCGGTTTTCCCACGCAAGGCTGTCCACCTGCCGCAGTGCTGCCGACATATCCATAGCAGCAGCGATCTGAGCTTGTATGACAGCCAGCACAGCATCATAAACGGTGCGTTCCCGAATCATGTGGCTGGAGCAGAGATGTTTGTCAGCCTTGTTTCCACCGCAAATAAAATATGTGTATTCGTACCCATTCGTGTGAGAAACCTTCCGCACCATTGCACTGCCGCAGTCCGCACAAAAAACTTTGCCGGAAAACAGATGCACACCGTTTGCTCCTGCGGGACTTCGCGTATCATCCTGCATAAGTCTCTGAACCAGGTCAAACTGTGCTGGTGCTATGATGGCCTCATGGGCGTGTTCTGTTCTGCACCACTCTTCAGGCGCCTTGCGCACCGTCTTTTTCACCTTATGATTGGGTGAAGTCGTTTTCCCTTGGACAAGTGTACCGATATACATTTCATTTCTCAGAATGCGGTAAATCGCCACCGCGCTCCACTGTGCAACCTCTTTCGTCTGGAAGCTGGTTCGCTGCTTTGACCCTTTCCCCTTCTTATACTCGATTGGCGACGGGATGTGATTGCGATTGAGCCTGTCCGCGATTTGTGCCGGAGACTGCCCATCAATTTTCCAGCGAAATATATCCTGAACCACAGCAGCCGCTTCCGGGTCAATGACCAGCAAATTTTTGTTGTCCAGGGCTCTCATATATCCATAGACAACTTTGCTTCCCACAAACTGACCGTTCCGACGTTTCGCCTCCAGGTTGCTTCTCACCTTAATGGAAATATCCCGGCAATAGGAATCGTTCATCAAATTTTTGAACGGCAGGATCAGCTCATCGTCCGCCGCCCCAGGCTGGGCGTTGTCGTAATTGTCGTTGATTGCGATAAACCGGACTCCAAGTACGGGAAACAGTTTTTGAATATAGGCCCCGGAGTCAATATACTCTCGGCCAAAGCGGGAAAGGTCTTTCACAACAATACAGTCTATCTCACCTCTTTGGACCGCTTCTATCATCTTCCGAAAATCCGGACGGTCAAAATTGGCGCCAGTATAGCCGTCGTCACAATATTCCCTGACAAATGTGATTTCCGGGCACTTTTTGAGAAAGTCCATAATCACCAATCTCTGGTTTGAGATACTGTTGCTTTCAAGTTTCTCGCTGGAACAAGAAAAGTCGCCATCTTCCCGGGATAATCTCAGGTAGATGGCGGCTCTATAATGCCTGTCTAAAGATAATTTCAACATCAGTCACCACTCCTTTGTGATATTCCCTGCCCAATAATCGGAAAACACAAGGGTGGTGTTTCGCGTGATTTTGTCCATTTCGATGATAACATACCACTACACAAAAGTCCAGTGAAATATGAAACTCCAATCAGACAGTATTTTCCAATTACTCCATATCTAACCTACATACTCGACAACAGATTTACAAAATTATCGTTGATTGTTGCCTGCGTATTGGCATAGGAAACACGAACCACCGTACCGCCGACCTTGAACATATACGGGTTCTTGATCTGTTCCACATAGGATTTCATACGCTCCTCAACAGGCTGCGCAGGGTCAATCTTCACGGAACGAATATCGACCAGGGAATCCAGAAGTTCCTCCCTGCTCTGTGTGCTTGACATTGGTTCACCCCCGTTTCCTCCATCAGTATTGACCAAAATTTCCCTTTTCATTCGGTGCATAGCCGATTTCTCCAAACAGCTGAAACGGCAAGACCATCGACAATTCCCTTGTTCCCAGTTTAAAAATCCAGCGGGATTTGTCGATGGCCTATAGCTTTTAAGCCTATATCCATATCAGTGAGTGCTAAATATGCAACGTTAATCGGTTTCACATTCTTTTTTGTGATTCGGAAAAGGAAGGAGCGCAAGGAGCTATAGAACCTTGTCTTTGAAAATATCAGCCAAGTGTTCCAAAGCGCATTGTCCCGGCAGAAAATCGTACTGCTGTCAACGCATATCGTCTGATGTAGAGGCGCGATACAGCGAACGTGTACCGCAGCGATAAAAGCATCTGAGGTTTTGGCGCAGCGAGTGGCAATGCCCCTCCAGCGTTTCAGGGATAGAAAGCAGTTTTCTACCAAGTGACGCAGCTTATAGAGATATTTATCGTAGTCGCGCTGTTCTTTCCGATTCTTCTTCGGCTAAATCACGGGTTTCATCTTCCTCTCCCCTGTCTTTTAAGATACTTCCATTCTATCACAATCCCCTTATCTTGTGTAGACACTATCTAATGCTTGTACAATAAGCTGGCTGCATAGTGTCACGGAATCCCCGGTGAAAACCGGGGACTTATTTTGTGTTTGGGATTGTTTTTCGTCACAACAGCGTGTATAATGTAAGCTAGTGAAATACTAACCACATGATGAGGAGGAATATCATGGAAAAACTGCTGGAACTGCTGGAGCAGGACTGCACCATGCCCATTTCGGCGCTGGCCTCCGCCGCAGGAATGACCGAGGCGGAGGCCAAGGTCGCCGTCAAGCAATATGAGGACGACCGTACTATCCTGGGCTATCAGGCCATTATCGACTGGGACCGGGTGCGCAAGGAGACGGTAACCGCCCTCATTGAGGTCAATGTCACCCCCCAGTCCATTGACGGCTTTGACCGCATTGCCGAGCGCATCTACCAGTATGACGAGGTGGAGAGTATGTACCTTATGAGTGGGTCCTTCGACCTGACCGTTATCATCTCGGGCCGCACCCTGCGGGAGGTGGCCCAGTTCGTGGGAGAGCGGCTGGCCCCCATCCAGGGGGTCACGGGAACGGCCACCCACTTTATACTAAAAAAATACAAGGAAAAGCATCTGGTGTTCCGTCCCCAGGACCCGGAGGAAAGGGAGTACATCTTCGTATGAATTATGACAGCATTCTCAATCAAAAAATACAAAATATCAAGCCCTCCGGCATCCGCAAGTTCTTTGACATCCTGGAGGAGATGACTGACGCCATCTCCCTGGGCATCGGCGAGCCCGACTTTGTCACCCCTTGGCACATCCGGGACGCGGGCATCTACTCCCTGGAGCGAGGCCACACCAAGTATACCTCCAACGCCGGCATGCTCCAGCTGCGGCGGGAGATTTCCGCCTATCTGAACCGCCGGTTCGACCTCCAGTACGACTATGCCAGCCAGATCCTGGTCACCGTGGGGGGCAGCGAGGCCATTGACCTGGCTCTGCGGGTGCTGGTCAATCCGGGGGACGAGGTCATTGTCCCCACCCCCTCCTTCGTGTGCTACGGTCCCCTGGCCGAGATGGCGGGGGGCGTGCCCAAATACCTGGAGCTGAAAGCGGAAAATCAGTTCCGCCTCACCCCGGAGGAGCTGAAAGCGGCCATCACGGATAAGACCAAGGTACTGGTACTGCCCTTCCCCTGCAACCCCACCGGGGGCACCATGGACCGCAAGGACCTGGAGGCCATTGCCCAGGTGCTGGAGGGCAGCGATATCATGGTCATCTCCGACGAGATATACGCCGAACTGACCTACGGCCGCCGACATATCTCCCCCGCCAATCTGACGGGTATGTATGACCGGACCATTGTAGTCAACGGCTTCTCCAAGAGCCACGCCATGACGGGCTGGCGCATGGGCTACGTCTGCGCCCCCAAGCCCATCATTGCGGCCATGACCAAGCTGCACCAGTTCGGCATCATGTCCGCCCCCACCACCAGCCAGTACGCCGCCGTGGAGGCCATGCGCAGCGGCGACGGCGACATTGAACACATGCGGGAGGAGTACGACCGCCGCCGCCGCTACCTGGTGGAAAATCTCAACCGTATTGGCCTGGACTGCTTCGAGCCCAAGGGGGCCTTCTATGTCTTCCCTGACATCCGCTCCACCGGCCTGACCTCAGAGGAGTTCTGCGAAAAGTTCCTTTTGGAGGAGAAGGTGGCCGTCATCCCCGGCTCCGCCTTTGGTCCCGGCGGCGAGGGCTTTGTCCGGGCTTGCTACGCCGCCTCTATGAAGGATATCGCCGAGTCCATTGCCCGAATGGACAACTTCCTCACTAATTTGAGGCGGAAACAGGGGAGAGAGGGGTAACCTGCATCCCGCCCGCAGACGAAAAAGCCTCCCTTCGCAAAGGGAGGTGTCACTTGCGAAGCAAATGACGGAGGGTTTTCCCAAATCGAAAAGCAACCGTCTTTCGGAGAAAACTCCCACCGCCCCCCGGGCGGAGCCCCCTTTGCGAAGGGGGCCTGGGTGCAACCCTTTGCCGGGAGCTTTCTCTGGGAGGGGCTGGGGGAGCTCAATGTTAGAAAGGATGGAGCATGATGAACATTGTATGCTTAGACATGGAGGGCGTACTGGTCCCTGAGATCTGGATCGCCTTTGCTGAGGCCAGCGGTATTCCCGAGCTGCGCCGCACCACCCGGGACGAGCCCGACTACGACAAGCTGATGACCTGGCGGCTGGGGATTTTGAAGGAACACGGCCTTGGCCTGAAGGAAATCCAGGCGGTCATCGCTAAGATCGACCCCCTGCCCGGGGCCAAGGAGTTCCTGGACAAGCTGCGCGCCGAGACCCAGGTGGTCATTTTGAGCGACACCTTTGAGCAGTTCGCCAAGCCCCTGATGGAAAAGCTGAACTGGCCCACCATCTTCTGCAACACCCTTGAGGTGGGGGAGGACGGAGCCATCACCGGCTACAAAATGCGCTGTGAGAAGTCCAAGCTGACCACGGTGAGGGCCCTGCAATCCATGGGCTACGATACCATTGCCGCCGGGGACAGCTTCAACGACCTGGGCATGATCCAGGCCAGCAAGGCGGGCTTCCTGTTCAAGTCCACTGACGCCATCAAGGCCGCCCACCCCGAGCTGCCCGCCTTTGAGGAATTCGACGCCCTGCTTGCCGCCATTGAGGGAGTGTTATAATATGTTCTGGACCGTGCTGCTGATCGTGTTCATCCTCGCCATTCCCGCTTTTGCCCTGTTGGGCTGGCTTGGAATGTTGATCGGGGAGTGGGCCATTCTTGTAGCAGGCGCTCTCCTGTTGGCGGGCGTGGTCACAGCGTTTCTTTCGGCCTATCAGAAGATTATGAACCGGCTGGACCAGTTGGAAAAGGCTCTGAGTCAAACACAGAAAAGTGAAAATGAGTGATAAGCTATGACAAACTATTTTGAAGGGCTGCCCTTCCAGCCCGCCGACATCTTGCTGCCCCGTAACTGTGACCTGACCCTGTGGTCGGTGGTGGCCTGCGACCAGTACACCTCCCGGCCCGAGTATTGGCAGCGGGTGGAGGAACGGGTGGGCCGGGCTCCCTCCACTCTGCGGCTGATTCTGCCCGAGAGCTGCCTGGAGGGTCCCAGCGTGGAGACGGACATTATGGAGATCAACAGCAACATGAGCCGTTATCTCCGGGAGGGCCGGTTCCAGGAATACCCCGACGCCCTGATCTATGTGGAGCGCACCCTGTCCAACGGCTGGGTCCGCCGGGGACTGGTGGGCATGGTGGACCTGGAGCAGTATGATTACGAACCCGGGTCCCATTCCGCCATCCGGGCCACCGAGGGCACGGTGATGTCCCGCATTCCGCCTCGGGTGGCGGTGCGAAAAAACGCCCCCATTGAACTGCCCCACGCCATGGTGCTGGCCGACTGCAACGACATTATCCCGCCCCTGTCCAGCCAGACGGATGAGATGGAGCTACTCTATAACTTTGAGCTGATGGAGGGGGGCGGCCACATAAAAGGCTGGCTGCTCACCCAGGAGCAGCAGGAACAGACCGCCCAGGCCATCCGGTACTGGAAGGAGTGGGCGGACCGGGAGCGGGACGGCCTGCTCTTTGTGGTGGGGGACGGCAACCACTCCCTGGCCGCCGCCAAGGCCTGCTACGAGCGGCGCAAGGGGCTGACCGACCCATCCCAGTGGCCCGATCTGCCCTCCCGGTACGCCCTGTGTGAGCTGGTCAACTTCTACGACGGCTCGGTGGAGATCGGGGCCATTCACCGGGTGGTGTTCGGCGTAAAGCCAGAGGAGCTGCTGGAGGCCCTGATGGACCATTATCCCTCCGCCGTGCAGGGCGATGGGGAGGGGCACTCCCTGTCCTACGTCATCAACCGGTGGAGCCAGGGGACGGTCACTGTCACCAAGCCCCAGGCCAGCCTTCCGGTGGGTACCCTCCAGAGCTTTCTGGACGACTACATAGCCGCCCACCCCAAGACCCGGGTGGACTACATCCACGGCGAGACGGAGGCCCGGGCCCTGGCCTGCGAACGGGAGGATGCCATTGCCTTTCTGCTGACCGCGCCGGAGTGGGAAGGGCTGTTTGACAGCATTGTCCAGGATGGCCTGCTGCCCCGAAAGACCTTCTCCATAGGCGAGGCCCACGACAAGCGTTTCTATCTGGAGGCCAGAAAAATCAGAAAATAAGGGGGCAGCCTCTGTGAAGATACAGGCCCGCGCAAAACTGAACCTGACCCTGGATGTGCTGGGCCGGCGTCCCGACGGCTACCACGAGATGCGGATGATTATGCAGTCGGTGGAGCTGGCCGACACTCTGGACCTGGCGTTTAACAATACCGGGGAGCTGCGTGTGAGCACCAACCTCCACTTTCTGCCCAACAACGAGAAAAATCTGGCCGCCCAGGCCGCCCTGCGCTGGTGGGCGGCCCAGGGCGAGCCGCCCCGGGGGCTGGATATCACCATCGACAAGCATATCCCCGTCTGCGCCGGAATGGCCGGGGGGAGCAGTGACGCCGCCGCCGTCCTCCAGGCGCTGAATGTGATAGAGGACAGGCGCCGTTCTCCGGAGATGGTTGCCAGGGTGGGGGAGCTGGTGGGCTCCGATGTGCCCTACTGCGTTCTGGGCGGCACCGCCCTGGCGGAAGGACGGGGGGAAATTATCACTCCCCTGCCCTCCCTGCCCAAATGCTGGGTAGTGCTGTGCAAGCCGGAATTCTCCATCTCCACCCCAGCCCTCTTTGCTAAAATCGACAGCGTAAAGCTCCGCTGCCGTCCCGACACCCAGGGGGCCATCGCCGCCCTGGAGGCGGGAGACCTGGCCGGAGTGGCCAGGCGGATGTACAATGTCTTTGAGGACGCCCTCCCGGAGCGCCAGCATGCCCGGGTAAATGACATCAAAAATGCGCTGATCCAGTGCGGAGCCCTGGGAGCCAGCATGAGCGGCACCGGCCCCACCGCCTTCGGTCTCTTCAGCAACGAGTCGCTGGCCCAAGAGGCACAGGAGCGCCTGCTGGAATTCAGCGGAGATGTTTTTTTGACCCGGACTGTTTAAAATGATTGAAAACCGCCCATACTGTAAGAAATTTACAGTGCGGGCGGTTTTTCGTCCGGGGAGGATATATGGACCGAAAGTTAAAAACCTGGGAGATTGCGCTGATGTTCGGCGTATTGATTGCGGTGGTGGCGGGCAGCTGGCTGAGTAAGGAGCAGACAGAGCTGGCGGACAGTGTCATTCGCTTCCATGTCATTGCCAACTCGGACAGCGACGAGGACCAGGCCTTGAAGCTGGCCGTCCGGGACCGGGTGCTGGCCCGGGCGGAGGAAATTTATCCGGAAAACGCTACTTTGCCCCAGGTCCAGGCCGCGCTGGAGGGTCATCTGAACACTCTGGCCGCCGCCGGCCGGGAGGTGGTGGAGGAACAGGGCTATGACTATCCTGTCACCGCCCAGCTCACCGACTGCTGGTTCCCCACCAAGGAGTATGAGGGCTTTGCCCTCCCGGCGGGGAACTATACCGCCCTCCGGGTGACCATCGGAGAGGGCAAGGGGCAAAACTGGTGGTGTGTGGCTTTTCCGCCCCTGTGTCTGGGGGCAGCCAGTGAAACGATAGACCAGGCCCTGGAGGCCGGATACTTCACCCCCGGTCAGGGGGCTCTGGTCACCGGAGAGGGTGAGGGCTACGTCCTCAAGTTCAAGGCCCTGGAACTGCTGGGTGAATTGCAGGGCCTGTTTGACTAGCGGCCCGGTCCAGAGAATATCCTATTGCGCGTTTGATACTATCCGTAGGGGCGGCCTTTGGCCGCCCTTACACTTACATCTGCGACTGGGATAGGCTTCCTTGCCTGTTTTATGGGAGCAGCCACTTGTAGTCCTGCCTGCTATCAATCATGTATTCAATATAAACTGTATGATCTTGAATCTTGTATAGGAGCAGATACCACTTGCCAAAGACCATTTTTCGGTATCGTTTGCCCGGAAGTTCGTCAGCCTCAAAGGCTGGCATCCGATATGGCATACTTGCCAGCGAATCCGCCGCCGCCTGAAATTCGTCCATCAATTTAAGCGCGTATGCTCCCTCCAGCCGGGCGGCGAATGCGGTGTGTTTGACCAGCTGGTGTGCGGCCCGTTTGGAGACCACAACGCGATATTGTCTAGTCTCCGACATGACGCACCTCGTTGATGGCGTCCTTCATCTGCGCAAGGACCTCATCAACTGTATAATCTTTAGCACCGTGAAGCCGGTCCTCCTCAACAGCCAACAGCTCCTCTTTCAGCTTGAGCATTTTTTCCTTCCGGGTAAAGGACTCGATGTCCATAACCACCAGGTCGCCCTCGCCATTTTTGGTCAGGTAGACCGGTTCCCCGGTGGAGCGGCACAGCTCAGCGATTTCGTTGTAATTCTGGCGGATGGCAGCACTGGGTTTAATATTCATAACAGGCGTCTCCTTATTGCTTTATTATGACTATATTATAGCACAATACTGCTATCCATACAAGGATGATTTTTCCCGCCTCTCCCGCATACCCTGTTGTGGAGAGGGGGGATTATTTTGGTTGGACAACTGGTTTTAACCGCTGGCGGGCGGGGGAAGGCGGTCCGGGGCAGGTTGTATGGCCTGCCCGTCCTGCGGGCGGAGGCGGACCTGGCAGGCTTCTGGGGGGAGCGCCGGCTGCGCCGGGCGGGCCGGGAGCTGCGCCGGGGGGGCGTTCTGCGGCTGCTCACACCACCGGACTTTCCGGGGTGGCCCCAGTTGGAGCGCCTCGGACTGCGGCAGGTGGACCCGGAGTCCTTTGTCCGATGCCAGGCGGTCTCCCTGGCGCTGGAGGCCCTGGAGCGCCGGGGACAGTCTCCCCAGCGGGCCACGGTGGCCCTTCGGGGCCTGCGGGCAGACCGGGATATGGCCTGGACAGCGGCGGAGCTGTGCCCTGTGGTACGCAGTTTGATTATCGACGCTCCTCAGGGCGGCCCGGAGCTGGCCGGCTGGCTGCGCCGGGAGTTCGGCATGGCCATCCTTCCCCGGGAGGAGCGGGGCCAGGTGGCCCTGACCTTTCAGGCAGGCTGTCCCCAGACGGAGGAAACCTCCCTGGAGCTCTTTGGCTCCCGACCCAACCTGGCCGGGCTGGGACTCACAGCCCCCGCTCTGGCGGAGGAGGACCGGGGGCATCTTCCCCTGCTGGCCGCCCTGTGGGAGGGAGGAAAACTGTCCCAAAAAGACATAAAAATCACTTGACAGACCGGAGGGAAACCAATATAATAGCACAGAATGTATGATTGTACCCAGTAGGGGCCGGCCCGCTGGCCGGCCCGATTGTCAGAAATTATGACATCTGCTCCGTTCCCGCCCTTATGGGGCGGGAACGCTAATCATAGTTCAACAGAAAGGTGTGCGGATTATCATGGCGAAGGAATACAAACTGAGCCACCAGCGGCTCAAGGAATTGCAGGATGAGATGAACTACCTCAAAACCGTCCGGGAGAAGGAGGTAGCCGAGCTGATTAAAGAGGCCCGCTCCTTTGGCGACCTATCGGAGAACAGCGAGTATGACGAGGCCAAAAATGAGCAGGGCAAGCTCTACGCCCGAATGGCTGAGCTGGAGGAGATTCTGGCCAACTACGTGGTCATTGAGGAGGACGAGACCGAGGGGGACTACGTCCGCCTGGGCTCCACCGTCACGGTGCTGGACAAGGAGTTTAACGAGGAGGAGACCTACAAAATTGTGGGCTCCCAGGAGGCCGATCCCATGAACGGGGCCATCTCGGAGGACTCCCCCTTTGGCAAGGCCCTGCTGGGCAAAAACGCTGGGGACGACGTGGTGGTGGACGCTCCTGCCGGCCCGGTGGAATATAAGCTGCTGAAGATCGAAAGATAATATAAAAGACTAGGAGTGGTCAACATGGCCGAGAAGAACAACCAGAACGCAGTCCCGGAGCAGGAGAACCTGTCCCAGCTGCTCCAGATCCGCCGGGACAAGCTCAAGCAGCTCCAGGAGAGCGGGAACGACCCGTTCCAGATAACCCGGTACGTGGCGGACAACGACTCCGCCAATATCAAGGACAATTTTGATGCCCTGGAGGGCAAAGAGGTGTCTATCGCCGGCAGGCTTATGTCCAAGCGAGGGATGGGCAAGGTGTCCTTCTGCGACCTCCAGGACAAAAGCGGCCGCATCCAGCTCTACGCCCGGAAGGACGAGATGGATGAGGAGGAGTATAACCGCTTTAAAAAGTATGACATTGGCGACATTGTGGGCGTGAAGGGTGTGGTTTTCCGTACCCAGCGGGGAGAGATGTCCGTGCGGGTGGTTACCGTCACCCTGCTGTCCAAGTCGCTGCTGCCCCTCCCGGAAAAGTTCCATGGCCTGACCAACACCGAGCTGCGCTACCGCCAGCGGTATGTGGACCTGATTGTCAACCCGGAGGTGAAGCGGAACTTCATTATCCGCTCCCAGTTCATCAAGCATGTCCGTGACTTTATGGACGGCCGGGGCTTTATGGAGGTGGAGACCCCGGTGCTGAACACCATCTCCGGCGGGGCCACTGCCCGGCCCTTTATCACCCACCACAACACCCTGGACATTGATATGTACATGCGCATCGCCACCGAGCTGCCTCTGAAGCGGCTCATCGTGGGCGGCATGGACCGGGTGTATGAGATCGGCCGCATCTTCCGCAACGAGGGGATGGACCCCAAGCACAACCCGGAGTTCACCACCATTGAGCTCTACCAGGCCTACGCCGACTTCAACGACATGATGGACCTGTTTGAGGACCTGCTGTCCTCCGCCGCCCAGAAGATTCTGGGCACCTATCAGGTGGAGTGGCAGGGGGAGAAGATCGATCTGACCCCCGGCTGGCCCCGCATGTCCATGCACGAGGCAGTAAAGCAGTACTGCGGCATCGACTTTATGGCCATCACCTCTGACGAGGAGGCGGTGGCCGCCGCCAAGTCCATCGGCGTGGAGCTGCCCGAGACTGCGGACAAGACCTGGGGCAACGCCCTGTACGAGTGCTTTGACCAGAAGGTGGAGGAGAAGCTGATTCAGCCCACCTTCATCACCATGCACCCGGTGGACGTCTCCCCCCTGGCCAAGCGCTCCCCCAAGGACCCCCGGCTCACCGAGCGGTTCGAGCTGTTTATCTGCCACAGCGAGATGGGCAACGCCTTCTCCGAGCTCAACGACCCCATCGACCAGCGCCAGCGCTTCCAGAAGCAGGTGGAGCAACGGGAGCGGGGGGATGACGAGGCCGGCATGATGGACGAGGACTTCCTCACCGCCCTGGAGTACGGACTGCCTCCCACGGGCGGTTTGGGTATCGGCATCGACCGCTGTGTCATGCTCCTGACCGGCTCCGACTCCATCCGGGAAGTGATTCTCTTCCCCACGATGAAGCCGTTGGATTGAATTTCGGTGTGAAATGTTCAAAAAATCCGCTGTTTTTATCAAAAAAGGCTAACGACTTGATTTATTGCAATCCTGTAAGTGCGATTTTCGGTTTTACGACAGATTTACGACAAACGAAAAGGATTTGGTATGGCATAACGCAAGAAAAGGGGACGCGCCTTAGACGCGTCCCCTCTGCTATTTTATTTTAGCCCAGGGTCACCAGAAGGTCGTCGGTGTTGACGGCGGTGCCAACGGAGGCGGCGACGGACTTGACGGTGCCGTCCACAGGGGCGGTGACCTCAATTTCCATCTTCATGGCCTCCAGGATGACCAGCACGTCGCCGGCCTTCACGGCCTGGCCGGGCTTGCACTCCACCTTGAACACGTTGCCGGGCATGGGGCTGGGGACGGGAGTCTCACCAGCGGCAGGCGCGGCGGGAGCGGGTGCCGCGGCGGGGGCAGGAGCGGGTGCAGGAGCCGCGGCGGGAGCGGGGGCAGGGGCGGCAACCGGCGCGGCGGCTACAGGAGCGGCAGGAGCCGCAGCGGGGGCGGGTCCGTCAGCGGCGGCCACGGAAACGGCGTAGGCCTTGCCATCGATGGTGATGGTGTAGGTGCCGGGGCAGGTGTCCATGGCGCCCATCACCAGGTGGGGAGGTTGATAGCTGGCCGCGAAGGGCTGGATAGGCCGGGCGGTCACGCCGTTAGAGGCGGAGGCGGGCACATTGGCGTAGTACACATGGCCCTGCCATGCGGGCATGGGGGGCAGGTCGGCAGCCTTGGGCGCGGCGGGAGCAGCAGCGGCCTTCTTGGGGTCCTCCTTCTTGGGGAAGCCGGCCTCCCGATCCTTGAAGAAGGCCATAGCCACCTGGGGGAAGGCAATGTAGCTCAGCACATCCTCGTCGCTCTTGGCGGTGGCGCCCAGCTCCTTCTTGGTCTTTTCAAATTCGGGCTCCAGGGAGTCGGCAAAGCGGCCCTCCACCACAGGGGTATTGCCCAGAATTTTCTTCTGTATTTCGGGGTCGATGGGGGCGGGGGTGCGGCCGTACTCGCCCCGGCAGTAGGCCTTGATCTCCTTGCCCACCACCTTGTAGCGCTCGCCGGCCAACACGTTCTGCACGGCCTGGGAGCCCACCATCTGGCTGGTGGGGGTGACCAGGGGAGGATAGCCCAGGTCGGCGCGGACCTTGGGGGTCTCGGCCAGGGCCTGGTCCAGCTTGTCGATGGCGTTCATCATCTTCAGCTGGGAGATCAGATTGGACAGCATGCCGCCGGGAATCTGGTAGTTCAGGCACTGGGTATCGGTGGTCAGGGAGATGGGGTCCAGAGTGCCGTCCTTGATGAAGTCGGCCCGGACGCCCTTGAAGTAGTCGGCCATCTGGATGAGCACCTTGTCGTCCAGATCCACCTGATAGCCCAGGGAGCGCAGGGCGTAGGCCAGGGTCTCGGTGGCGGGCTGGGCGGTGCCGCCGGACATGGGGGAGATGGCGGTGTCCAGCACGTCGGCGCCCGCCTCCACGCTCTTCAGGCAGGTCATGAAGGCCAGACCGGTGGTGCAGTGGGTGTGGATGACCAGGGGCAGCTCAGGCACGGCGTCCTTGATGGCGGACACCAGGTCGTAGGCCTCCTTGGGGCCCATGATGCCGGCCATGTCCTTGATGCAGATGGACTTGACGCCCATGCTCTTCAGGTCCTTCACCATCTGGACATTCTTCTCCAGGGTATGGACGGGGCTGGTGGTAAAACAGATGGTGCCGGAGGCGTGGCCGCCCTGCTTGACAGTCTCGTCAATGGCTACCTCCAGGTTGCGGGCGTCGTTGAGGGCGTCGAAAATGCGGATGATGTCAATGCCGTTCTTGATGGAGTACTCCACAAACTTGCGCACCACGTCGTCGGGGTAGTGCTTGTAGCCCAGGATGTTCTGGCCGCGCAGCAGCATCTGGAGCTTGGTGTTGGGCATCTTCTTGCGGATCTTCCGCAGGCGGTCCCAGGGGTCCTCCTGCAAATAGCGCAGGCAGACATCAAAGGTGGCGCCGCCCCACACCTCGGCGGAGTAGTACCCGGCCTTGTCAATGGTCTCCAGAATGGACTCAAACTTGCTGTAGGGCAGACGGGTGGCGATCAGGGACTGGTTGGCGTCACGCAGAACGGTTTCGGTGAAGCCCACCTTTCTGGTCTTGCTGGTATTAGCCTTGCTCATAATAATCGACCTCCAAATTACTCCCCGGAAGCAAAGGGTCGGGGAAAGCTCGCCCCTTGGGGCGGACGTTTTGTCGCTTGTTCTATATTTTAGTATAAACCTTCCCAGAAAGCAAGTCCCTCCTGCGGAATATTCTGACCTTTTTTCTGCGGTTTCTTGTGCAAAAAAGCGTGGGGACCAAGGTGCGTTCACTCCTGAAAGACAAACTGAAAACCGCTCAGCTTTGTTCTTCTGGATTTTCCATAAAAGTACAGCTCATATGGTCCGCAGAAAATGAACCGGTTGAGAAATGTCAGTTTGCCGTCAACCAATCCCTGTGTCTCTCCCTCCTGATAATATTCAGGCATATTTTTACAGACCCAACGGTGGATTTCATCAAAGGTCGCGCCGTAGGCGATTACATCATCTATCGTATGATATGCCAGCGGGGCCGCGTCATCTACAGGGAATGTGTCCAACCCCAGCCCCGCTTTCAAGGCTTCCGTATTGGAAAAGTGGTACATCCCAACCGCATATTCCCCTGGCTCGCCGTACTCCACCCGCTGTATCCCTTCCACGCGAAAGCACCTGGGGGAATAGTACACCACAAATCCCTTGCCGTGATAATAGGCAGGGCGGTCTTCCAGTTGAAACATGGGCATGCCGATGACCTGATCCAGCTCCGATTTGGTGGTAAACTTCTTGACGTGTTTCAGTGTGTTCCACATTTCTATCTTTTCTCCTGTCAACGGTCTATAGCAAGTATCAAAATTGCTGTAGGGGCGGCCTGTGGCCGTCCGCAGAATCAAATAGGCCTGCCTGTAACAGACGGGCGGCCAAAGGCCGCCCCTACGCGTGTCAGCAAATCTGATGATTGCTATATGTATGATCTGTTCCCGATTATAAAAGCATCGCGGCCTTTGCCGCGATGCCTGCGCTTTTTAATGTTTGGCTGCTCTCAGTGCCCGGCGCAGCTTCTCCAGGTCGGGGTCACAGAGCAGGGGAAGCCAGTCTGCCAGCTGCTCCGGCGGCAGATCCCACCAGCGGAAATCCAGCAGCAGAGCGGTCAGCTCCTCATCGAACCGGGGCTTCAGAGGCTTTGCCGGGTTGCCTCCCGCCACCCAGTAGGGCGGGATGTCCTTTACCACCACGGAATAGGCGGCCACAATGGCGCCGTCCCCAATCTTTACCCCGGGCATAATCACGCACTCACGGCCAATCCACACGTCGTTTCCGATCACCGTGTCCCCCTTCCGGGGCAGCTGGTCCATATGGGGCGGGACCCGTTTGGCCCATTCCCCGCCGAAGACGGCGAAGGGATAGGTGGTGGCGCTGCTGATGCGGTGGTTGGCCGGGCCCATAATGAATTTGGTCCCGCTGGCGATGGCACAGAATTTGCCGATAGTAAGCCGGTCCCCAAACTCCGGATAGTTGAACAGCACGTTGTTCCGTTCAAATCCGGCGGGGTCTGTATCGCCGTCATAGTAGGTGTAGTCGCCCACTGAGATGTTGGGGGCGGAAATCACATTTTTGATAAAGCAGGTGGTTCCAAACTCATTGGGGAACACCTGGCCGGGGTCTGGAATGTTGTACATAATATCCTCCTAAATCTTCAAAATCACATCCTTTCCCCCAAATATTCCGTGGCTGCCGCCCGCTTTTTACGCATTTCCCGCATAACAATCACTCCTCACAAAAACACCGCAGAGACCGGAAAGGTCCTGCGGTGTTTCATTCCTTCCCATCAGCCTTCCGCTGACTTCCAACACCTGTCAACGGTCGCTGCAAGTGTCTTCCTCATTGGTATGATAAGCATCATAATTGAAAATCAGATCATCAATGTCCCGATCCTCACGGACCTTGGACCAAACGCTGTTCACTTCCCGCTTGGGCATTGTCATACGTGCCGCCTCCTTTCTGTGCTAACCTGAAAATGGGTATAAAAACACCACCGTCTGCGCTGCAAACGATGGGAGAAAAAGCTGTGTAGACGTTGAAGGTACGGCCCATCAGGCCGCAGAGACGCGCACAGTATGCTCCGATCGCTTGCAGAGGAAATAGGCTCCCTGGGTGACATAACGCTGTTGCATCTGTGCTCACCTCTTTTCCGCAGTATCCGCATAGGAAGGATGCACTCCCCCATTGCTATCATTATAGTAAACCCTCTTTCCCTATTTGTCAAGAGGAAATTAGTAGCTTTTTTGAACGGCCCGCTCTGCCTCCCTCTGCCTCTCGGTTATTTTGACGGGAGGCACAAAAGAAGCAGGGGCCGCCGTTCTCAGCGGCCCGCTGGTCCAGGATATCCATTAGCGGCTTTGCCGCTTACGGATTCGCGTCCCCCCTGCGAGGAAAGGGGACCTTGCCCTGCTCTACGGGGACAGAGGGTTTTTGACAGTTTGAGGGGCGGCCAAAGGCCGCCCCTGCAGATTGCGATAGCCGCTGTACCGGCTTAGTAGGTGGACATAGTCAGCTCAAAGCGGTCGCCGTCGGCGATTGGGGTGGTATCCGCCCCGGTGTCCACCCGCTGTCCCTCCTTGGTGACGCACCACCACTGACGCAGGCTGTCCTGGGCGGTCTCGCCGTCCACCGTGGTGATGAACAGGCCGTAGGTGCTCTGTTCCCCCTCCACCAGCTGTTCGGCCAGCAGGACCTCACCCAGATATTCGGCGCTGGTGTGATAGGTAAACTCCTTGGTGCTCTCGTCGCTGTGGACTACCTCCACCACAACGGTCTTGTCCCCCGCCTGAGTCTGGGGGAGGCTGACATACCACAGCCCCAGCATCAGAACTGCGATGACCGCCAGAGCGGCCACAGCGAACAGAGTCTTCTTGTTTCCTTTCATTGAGAAAAACCTCCTTGTTGTCACTCGCAACATGAGTGCATGTTTCCCCAGGCAGGTCTTCTGACTTGAGGCTCAGTGCCTGACCTCACCTTCCCGGTTTCCCAGTGGTCTTTGAGGCCCGGCTCCCCTCTCACAGCGGCGGGACCGTGACTTTCTTCCCTATTCTCCCGGATTTGTCCACCCGGGCACCTGGGGCGGAGGCATTATATCACACCTTCGACAAAAAGCCAACTGGACTTTTTCCGGTTTTTGCGGTAAACTGTTCTCTGACTTTCTATACCAAGGAGAACGACTATGGACCTGATTATTCAGACCCTGGCTCAGGAACTGGGCCGAACGGAGGAACACGTCAACAATGTGGTCACCCTTATTGACGAGGGGGCTACCATCCCCTTTATTGCCCGCTACCGCAAGGAGCTCCATGGCTCTATGGATGACCAGCTGCTCCGCCAGCTGGCCGACCGTCTGCAATACCTGCGCAGCCTGGACACCCGGAAGGGGGAGGTGAAGACCTCCATTGAGAACCAGGGCAAGCTCACCCAGGAGCTGGCCGCCGCCATCGACTCCGCCGCCACCCTGGCCGAGGTGGAGGACCTGTACCGCCCCTACAAGCAGAAGCGGCGCACCCGGGCCACCATTGCCCGGGAAAAGGGGCTGGAGTCCCTGGCCGCCCTGGCCTTCGCCTTGGGGCCCGCCGTGGACATGGAGACAGCGGCCCAGGACTACATCAACCCTGAGAAGGGGGTAGAGACCATTGAGGACGCCCTCCAGGGGGCCAACGACATCATAGCTGAGCTGATTTCTGACGACGCCGACATCCGCAAAATGCTGCGGGAGCTGTATCTGCGCCGCAGCCTGCTGGTGTCCAAGGCGGCGGACAAGGAGCCGGAGGACACTGTCTACCGCCTGTACTACGACTTCAAGCAGCCGGTGGGCCGGGTTCAGGGCTATCAGGTGCTGGCCGTCAACCGGGGGGAGCGGGAGGATATCCTCAAGGTGTCGGTGGAGCTGGACCCGGAGACCGCCCATATCGCCGTCCGGCGGATGGTGGTGCCCAACCGGGCAGCCATGGACTTTGTCCGGGCGGCGGCGGACGACGCCTACGACCGGCTTATACAGCCCTCCATGGAACGGGAAATTCGGAATACCCTCACCGACCAGGCCAACGAGGGGGCCATCCACATGTTCGCCCTGAACCTGAAGCCCCTGCTGATGCAGCCCCCTGTCAAGGGGAAAGTAACCATGGGTTTGGACCCGGGCTACCGCATGGGCTGTAAGGTGGCGGTGGTGGACCCCACCGGCAAGGTGCTGGACACCACGGTGGTCTACCCCACCCACGGCGACCGGAAAAAGGCGGAGTGCATCAACATTCTGGCCTCTCTTATCAAAAAGCATGGGGTGGAGCATATTGCTATCGGCAACGGCACCGCCAGCCGGGAAACCGAGCAGATGACGGTGGAGCTCATCAAGGAGGTGGGCGGCGGCGTATCCTACATGATTGTCAGCGAGGCGGGGGCCAGCGTCTACTCCGCCTCCAAGCTGGCCGCCGAGGAGTTCCCCCAGTTTGATGTGAACCTGCGCTCCGCCGTATCCATTGCCCGGCGGCTCCAGGACCCTCTGGCCGAGCTGGTGAAGATCGATCCCAAGGCCATTGGCGTGGGCCAGTACCAGCACGACATGCCCCAGGCCCGGCTGGGAGAGACCCTGGACGGCGTGGTGGAGGACTGCGTCAACGCGGTGGGTGTGGACGCCAACACCGCCTCCCCCTCCCTGCTCCAGCGGGTGTCCGGCCTCACCTCCGCCACCGCCAAAAATCTGGTGAAGTACCGGGAGGAGAACGGAGCCTTTACCGCCCGGAAACAGCTTTTGAAGGTGCCCAAGCTGGGGCCCAAGGCCTTTGAGCTGTGCGCCGGGTTTATCCGAGTGCCGGAGAGCAAATCCGTGCTGGACAACACCGGCGTCCACCCGGAGAGCTACGGCGCGGCGGAGAAGCTGCTTACAGCCTGCGGGTTTACGCTGGAAGATGTGAAGTTGGGGAATATCGCGGAGCTGAAAAGCAAGGCAGAGGCCATTGGCTACGAGACCCTGTCTGAGACCTGCGGCGCGGGTGCGCCCACCCTGACGGATATTGTAAAGGAGCTGTCCAAGCCGGGCCGGGACCCCCGGGATGAGCTTCCGCCTCCCATACTCCGCACCGACGTGATGGAGGCCAAGGACCTGAAGCCCGGTATGGAGCTCCAGGGCACGGTGCGGAACGTGATCGACTTCGGCGTCTTTGTGGATATCGGCGTCCACCAGGACGGCCTGGTCCACATCTCCAAGCTCTCCCGACGGGTGAAGCACCCCTCCGAGCTGCTCAGCGTGGGAGATGTGGTTACCGTGTGGGTTGTGGAAGTGGACGAAAAGAAAAAGCGCATCTCCCTGACCATGAAAAAACCGGGATAAACGGGCATAGGCTTATAGCAAGCTTCGAAATTGCTGATACCGGCTTTGCAGGGGCGGCCACAGGCTGCCCCTGCAGAAGCACAAAGGCCCCCTTCGCAAAGAGGGGGGCTCCGCCCGCAGGACGGTGGGGGTTTTCTCCGAAAAACAGATGCGCTTTGGAGAAGACTCCCTCCGCCACCGCCTTCGGCGGTGCCACCTCCCTCAGAGAGGGAGGCTTATAGAAGGAGTTGATTTTATGCTGCCCTACGCCCTCATTGACCTGCACTGCGACACTCTCACCGCCCTGACCCCGGAGGATTACCACATGCTGGCCTCCCTCCGGGACCCTGTGAAAAAGGCGGAGACGGTCACTGCCCTGGCGGACAGGGTCCGGGGGACCAACACCCTGGACCTCCCCGGCCGTCATTTCTCCCTGTCCGCCATTCCAGAGGGGGTGCGCTGGTGCCAGTGCTGTGCCGTCTTTATCCCGGATGAATTGCGCGGAGAGGAGGCCGCCGCCTATTACGACCTCCACCAGCGCAGCTTCCACCGGCAGATGGAGGCACTGGCGGACAATGTCCGCCCTTGCCGCACCGCCGCGGACATTGAGGCCGCCTGGACCGCAGGCAAAGCGGCGGCCATCCTCACGGTGGAGAACGGCTCCGCCCTGGCCGGACAGCTGGAACGGATTGAAGCCCTTGCCCGGGACGGCGTGCGGATGATGACCCTCACCTGGAATGGGGAAAACGAGCTGGGGTCTGGAAACGTGACAGGCCACGGGCTGTCCCAATTTGGCCGGGAGGCCGTTCGGGAGCTGGAGCGGGTTGGCATACTGGTGGATGTGTCTCACTTAAACGACACAGGGTTTGACGATTTGCTGGACACAGCCTCCAGGCCCTTCGCGGCCAGCCACTCCAACGCACGGGCGGTATGCCAACACCGCCGAAACCTCACCGACGGGCAGATTGCCGAGATGGTCCGCCGGGGCTGTCTGATCGGGCTGAACTACTGCCAGGACTTTTTGCGCACCGGGGAGCGTCCCGCCGCCCTGGACGACCTGTGGCGCCATGCAGAGCACTTTTTGGAGCTGGGAGCAGAGGAGTGCCTGGCCCTGGGCTCCGACGCCGACGGCACCGACGTCCCCCCCGGCCTGGATAATCCCGCCCGGTTTGCCGGGCTGTACCAGTACTTTTTGGACCGGGGGCTCTCCCCCCGCCTTGCAGATGGTATTCTGTGGAAAAATGCCCTGAATTTTTTCAAAAATAATCTTTTTTGAACAAAACCATCTTGCGGAGACAGATGTTTTCTGCTATAATCCGAACAAGAGATTGGAAGAATAAAGGAGTAAGATTATGTCAAAACGCTGTCCCGAATGCCGCAACACCAATGAGGATTCCCGCTCCTTCTGCGTATATTGCGGCGCCACGCTGGACCCTCACCTGCGCCTGATTCAGGACCTGGAAAAACAGCAGGAGTCCGAAGCTAAGAAGCAGATCGACGCCAGGAAAGAGGATATGAGTTTTTACGTCACCCGCAGCGCCCCCGAGGAGAAGAAAAAAAGCGCCGCTCCCTGGATCATCCTGGGACTGGTCGTGATTGCGGTGGCTGCGTGGTTTTTCCTGAAATGATAACAGACAGGTCGGAGAGAACAACTCTTTCTGGCCTTTTTTGTTGCCCCACCAAGCAAATCACAGATCATACAGCCGCTGTTTCTAATTTATGATTTGCTGTCCTATGCAGGGGCGGCCTATGGCTGCCTGTCTGTTACGGGCAGAGCATTTGGTTCGGCGGGCGGCCAAAGGCCGCCCCTACAGCTCTGGTTCTTGCTTGCAAAGGGGGAATGAAATTTGGCCTTTCCGGGCAAACTGTGGCCGGAAAGGGGAGCGCTTATGGAGCAATATGAGCAATACTACCGCCTGCCCCAGGATGTGGTAGGCCACGATGCCGCTCTGCTATCCTACTGGGACCGGATGCCCGCCAAGGCCCAGCTGCGGCTGCTGGAGAGCAATATTACCGTATCCACGCTGGGGGAGCTGAAGATGCTGGCGGAAGAATTTCAGTAGGGACTGGCCTCTTTGCCAGTTTTTTGACGTTTACAAATAGTTTGTGTGACAGATTTCATTTAATCGCCGGAAAAAACCGGTTTATTATTTCATTGGAAATGGTGGTATTCCTCCCCACGGTTGAATTGAGGCATCTCCGGCCATAATGAAAGGGCGGGCGAGTGAAAAAGCTCGCCCGCCCTTTTGATTTATGGCAAGGGGGTGGAATTATGGAACAAGAGAAAAAGAACGGACCGGGGGTGTTCGGCCTGCTCCTTTTAGGGGCGGTGTTCTGCCTGTCGCTGGCGCTTACGGGCGACAGGGCGGAGGCGGTCATGGCAGGGGCCGCGTTGGCGGTGGAACCGTCCAGCTCCTCCATGGCCTCTGAGGCCCCGGAGACGGTGGGCCGCACGGTGATCCCGCTGGGCAAGGCGGTGGGCATCAAGCTGTTTTCTGACGGCGTGCTGGTGGTTGGCCTGTCCCCGGTGGAGACAGAGGAGGGCGCCTCCTACCCCGGCCGGGACTGCGGGCTGAAAGCGGGAGATGTCATCACCCATATCAACGGCGGAGAGGTGGACACCATTGAGGAAGTCCAGGCCCTGGTCAGCCAAAGTGAGGACGAGCCCCTCACCATCCAGGCGGTGCGGGGGCAGCGGCAGCTCCAGCTGACGGCGGCGGCTGTGGAAAACAGCCAGGGCGTCTGGCAACTGGGGGTGTGGCTGCGGGACTCCATGGCCGGTATCGGCACCATGACCTTTTACGATCCCAGCAGCGGCGTGTTTGGTGCCCTGGGCCACGGCATTAACGACGTGGATACCGCCATGCTCATGCCTCTGGAGTCGGGCAGCATTATGCCTGCCAGCGTCACGGAGATCAAAAAGGGGGCTGGAGGCGCTCCCGGTGAGCTCCACGGGCAATTTGACCTGACCCGTGACCTGGGTACGCTGTACGCCAATACCAATCTGGGTATTTTTGGCCAGATGCCTCAGGACACCGTGGGAAACGCGGTGGAGCCGGTGAAGGTGGCCGTCCGGGGCCAGGTAACCACTGGTCCGGCGACCATCCTGTCCAACATTCGGGGAGATGAGGTGGAGGAATTCGCGGTGGAGATTACCCACCTTTACCCTGAGGGAGATGGCACCCGGAGCATGATGATACAGGTTACCGACCCAGGACTGCTGGAGGCTACCGGAGGCATTGTGCAGGGAATGAGCGGCTCCCCCATTCTGCAAAACGGACGGCTGGTAGGGGCGGTCACCCATGTGTTGGTGAACGATCCCACAAGAGGCTACGGCATTTTGGCGGAGAATATGTTGAAACAGGCTGTAGGGGAAGGACAATTTTCTCAATAAGGAAAAATCTGAGGGCTCAGGCTGTTTGGCCTGAGTCCTCAGATTGATTAGAAGCGCGGGAGTTAAAGAAAGGCAAAAACCACGGCCAGCACTATGGCCGGCAGCAGATTGGCCACCCGGATTCTCTTGTCCCAGAGCAGGTTGACGCCTACGCAGAAAATCAGGATAGAGCCGATCAGGGACAGATTGGCCAGAGCGGCGTCTGTCATCAGCGGTTTAATCAGACGGGCCAGAACGGTAATTCCACCCTGAAATGCTGCCACGGGGATGGCTGAAAAGATGCAGCCCTTACCCATAGAGGTGGTCATTACCATAACAACAATAAAGTCCAGTGTGGCTTTGGTCATCAGGATGGAGGGGTCTGCCATAATTCCGTCCTGAATTGCGCCGATTACCGCCATAGCCCCGATACAAACCGTGAGGGAGGCAGTTACAAAAGCATTTACAAATTGATTGTCCTTCCCGTTTCCGGTTTTTACCTTGAGCCACTGGCCAAAGCCTTCAATATGGTCTTCAATGTTCAATATCTCGCCAATCAGCGCGCCGACGGAGATACACAGAACAATCTGCATGGTCCCGCCGCTGACAAGGGCGGTCCCCTCCACGCTCAGCATCCCGCATAAGGCGCCGCTGATTCCAATAAACAGGGTACACACGCCGCAGGATTTACACAGGGTATCCTGCTTCTGCTGGGACAGAAAACGTCCGAACAGCAGCCCGCACAGGCCGCCTGCGATAATAGCGGCGGTGTTGATGAAAGTCCCCAGTCCAGGCATGGCGTTATCTGCTGCGCTCCAGCAGCTTGCAGGTCACCTCGTAGACCCGCCGGGTGGAGGCCACATTCAGCCGCTCCTGTACAGAGTGGACGTCGTGGAGCTCCGGGCCCATGGAGATGACGTCCAGGCCGGGCATTTTTTCAATAAACAATCCGCACTCCAGGCCGCCGTGGGTGGCCTCAATGGTGCCGTCCTTGCCGCAGACCTCCTTGTAAACGGCCAGGACATCCTCCCGCAGGGCGGATTCTCTGGCATACTGCCAACCAGGGTAGTCGCTGCGCTCTGACACAGTGCCCCCGCCCAGCGCCAGAATGGCCCGGATGCGCTGGACCATCATAGCCTTTTGAGAGGCGATGCAGGAGCGGATGGAGAGGCTGAAATGGAGCCCGTCCTCCTCCATGCCCATGATGCCCAGATTCAGGGAGGTCTGTACCAGGCCGGGGAAGTCCACATTCATAGCCTGAACCCCCTGGGGGACGACCAGCAGAGTACGCAGAATGTTGGCCGTCACCTCCTGAGTCAGAGCGCCCTCCAGGGCAAGCTGCCGGCAGGTCAGGCTGATGTTATCATCACAGCCGGCGTACTCGTTTTTCAAAACAGCGTCAAATTCCTGGACAAAGCACTCCAGCTCCCCGGCTTGGTCCGCCGGCACAGCCACTTTGGCCTGATTTTTAGAGCAGATCACATTGTCAAATCTGCCCCCCCGGACATCGTTGAGCCGCAGACCGGGGACGCGCTCCATGGCGCTGCACAGCACCCGGCCCATCACCTGGTTGGCGGAGGCCCGGCCCTTGTGAATCTCAGCCCCGGAGTGCCCGCCCAGCAGGCCGTCCAGAGTAATCATATAGCCTGTCTCCCCGTTCAGAGGGCGCTGCTCCCCGGCCAGAAAGCAGTCCAGCCGCACGCCGCCGGCGCAGGAGACGGTAAAGACCCCCTCCTCCTCAGAGTCCAGGTTGACCAGCTTGCGCCCCTTTAAATCGGAGCAGTCCAGAGCAAAGGCCCCGTCCATGCCCACCTCCTCGTCCACGGTGAACAGCGCCTCCAAAGGGGGATGGGGCAGATCGCCGTCAGCCAGAATGGCCAGAATCATGGCCACGGCAATGCCGTTGTCCCCACCTAAAGAGGTCCGGTCCGCCCAGACCCACTCCCCGTCGGTGACCAGGTCAATGCCCTCCTTGGCCATGTCCTTGGGGTTGTCCTCAGTCTTGACGCACACCATGTCAATGTGGCCCTGGAGGATGATGGGGGCGGCGTTTTCGTAGCCGGGGGAGGCATCCTTCCAGATAATCACGTTGTTGACCTCATCCTGCCGCCAGCGCAGACCCAGCTCCTGGGCAAAACGGACGCACAGGTCGCTGATCTGCTTGGTGTTGTGGCTGCCGTGGGGGACAGCGCACAGCTTTTCAAAATACTCAAATACCTTCTTGGGCTCCAGCCCGGATAACACTGCCATGGATTTTTCCTCCTTACATAACATGGACCGTCCCACCGTAAACGCGGGGCGGTCCTATGGGTTTGGTTTAGATGTCGCCCACCAGGTCGCCGGTGAGATCGCCGTCCAGGCCGAACTCGTCGCCAATGGTGGGGTCCTCCTCCACAGGCTCCTCCGTTACGGCGGGGACAAACTCAGACAGCCAGGCCTCCTCGGGCAGGCCGGCCAGATAGGCAGGCAGATTGATGACAATGCCGTCCATATCATAGGGCAGATTGATGCTGATCTCCTTGACCACCGGCTCGTCGCCCTTGTTTTCTGTAATCTCAAGAACCATTTTAAAATTCTGCCCGATCCAGATGGACATGCCCCGTTCCCGCTTGCCCAGCTTGGCCACTTCCTCGCCCTTGACGCTGACCACAATACGCTCAAAGGCCTTGTAATCCTGGCCCTCGTAGCCCTCCAGGGTCTTGTTGTCAAAGTAGACGGTGTGTCCACGGCCAATAACCATCATGCAGGCGGAGATTGCCACCAGAAGCAGCACGGTGAGGAGGATAAAAACAATTCTGCGTTTGGATTTCATTGCGCGCCCTCCCCCTCTCTCTGGGCCTGGGCCAGCTCACGGCCGGCCTTGCTCTTGTTCATCCGCTTTTTGGCCTCATACATGATAAGGGCGATGGTGATGATGCCGTAGGACATAAACACCCGGAAGTATTCGCCCACCATGGAGTCACCGGTGATAAAGCCGCCGGCGTTGGGGGCCACGATAAACATCAGGTGGAACAAAATCACACCCAGGAAGGCGTTGCCAATAGAGGCCTTCTCCACCGAGGCGCCGCCAATCAGCAGGGCCGCAATACAGAACATACCGATCTGGCTGTGTCCGGTATAGGTGGGCAGGTTGCCCATGTTTTGCAGATAGATGACCATGCCGAAGCCGGCGAAAACAGTGGACATCATAATGGAGATCAGGCGGGTGCGGTCCACCTTGATGCCGGCGGCCCGGGCCACCTCCATGTCCTGGCCCACGGCCCGCATGTCCTGGCCCAGCTTGGTGCGCCGGAACCAGACAATGAACAGGCAGAACAGTCCCACCAGAATAAAGGTGAGCACAGGAATTTTTACACCCTGGATCCGGATGGCCAGCAGATCATCCAGGCACTGACGCATGTTCAGCAGACTGACCGTGTTCCGGATGCCGTAGCCCCGGGGGAGCATAATGCTGGAGTGGGCAATGGGAATGATGGGGCCCATGATATACAGCACGATCATCATATAGATACCGCTGCCCATGAAGAAGTTCAGGATATAGCCGGTAATCATCTCCCGGCCCTTGGCCATGTTTAAAATCGCGCCGCATACCAGCCCCAGCACCGCGGAGAAGGGGATGGACAAAATCATGGCCAGCACCACGCCGGGGATGCCCCAGATCTGCCAGTCCGCTACCAGGATGATGGCCAGCTCAGCGCCCATGGCGCCCAGGGTCATGGCAAAGTTCATGCCCATGCCCGCCATGATGGGGAAGAGCAGGCAGAGCACCAGGAACAGGTTGCGCCCCATACGGGTGATGATCTCGTTTATCAGGTAGCCGGGGGTAAAGCCGGCCATGGGGATAAAGATGGCGCAGATGATAATGAACATGATGGGCACGGCGTTGTTGCGCACCAGCTCCAAAGCACGTTTGTCCAGAGGGACATTTTTGTTCTTACTCATTTTGTTCCCTCCTGCTTTCTGGTCAGGGCGTAGAGGATCATACCGTTGGAGACAATGCTCCGGATGACCTCGCTCATATCCATATGGACCATAGCGTTCATTACTGTGGGAGTCATGGTTACCATGCCCTGAAACAGGATAGTGCCGATAATCACGTTGCCGATTGTGGCCTTATTTACCAGCGCGCCGCCGATCAGGATGGCGGACACAGTGGGCAGGGTCAGGTTGTTGGGGGCGGTATAGAGCTGGATAAAGCCAAAGCCCTGCTGATAGATCAGGATGCCCATAGCCCCCAGCCAGGTGGACATGACCACCGACAGGGTCCGCACGCGGTCCACATTGATACCGGCAGCCCGGGCAAAGTTGGGGTTGGACCCCACCGCCGTCATGGCGGTGCCCGTCTTGGTGTGAAGGAAGGCCCACATCAGAACGGCCAGCAGTGCGAACATCAGCAGCGAGCCCGTGGGAATCTTGATATACTCCAGCCAGCCCAGGCTGATGCCCCGCGCCTGGGCAATTTTTTCAAAGTCAATCTCCAAGAACTTGGCCAGCGCCTGATTATAAAAGCCGTCCAGAGAGATGGTGGGCCGCAGGCCGTTGGCCGACAGGCCGTACACCATGGTGGGGCTGTTGTAGGGCAGCAGCAGCCACATCATGCACATAAAGGAGATGATGGACAGGCCCACATAGGTGGCGATCATCATCTCGCCGCCCTTGATCTTGTTCAGCAGCCAGCCATAGCCCAGGCCGAAGATCACGGCGAAGGGGGTTGCGATAAGGACCGCCACTACAAAGCTCATGCTGCCGGTAAAGCCCAGCTGGATGGACAGGGTGCCCCCCAGCAGTCCGGAGATTACCCCCAGGGGCAGGCCGAAGTTCAGTCCGCAGCCTGAGTGAATCATGGGCACCATGGCCAGCACCAGCACCGCGTTCCAGCTGAAGCGGTTGATAATGTTGGTAATCTGCATGGGGAGGTTGACGCCCACAAAGGGGGCCATGACAAGCAGCAGCAGCAAAAAGCCGGTGATAATCATCCGGGGCACACCGTACTCCGCCGCCATAGTCTGCAAGCGGCTTTTTTCCAGTGTAGCCGCCTTATTTGATGTTCCCATTTCGCCCCTCCTTTATATAACCTGACTGACCATCAGCAGGCCGAATTCCTCCGAGGAGGCGGACGCGGGCAGGATGCCCGCCACCCGGCCGCCGGAGACGATGGCGACGCGGTCACAGGTCTGCCGCAGCTCCTCCAGCTCGGAGGAGATCATCACCACAGTGACGCCGCTGTCCCGGTTGAACTGCTTCAGCGACTCCAGCACCAGCGCCTTGGCGCCTACGTCAATGCCCCGGGTGGGCTCCGACACAAAGAGGAACTTGGGCTCCAGGGCAAAGGCCTTGGCCAGACACACCTTCTGCTGGTTGCCGCCGGACAGCTCCTTGGCCTTCTGCCTGGAGCTGGTGCATTTGATCTGCAAATCGTCAATATACTTCTGGGTTACCTTATGGATGCCCTTCTCGTCCCGCCATTTAATCAGGCCGCCCAGCAGGTTTTTTAAAAACTTGTTCTGGATCTGCATGGCGGGGAAGGCCACGTTCCACTCCAAACTCTCGTCCAGCAGCAGTCCCACCTCCCGCCGGTCCTCCGACACAAAGGCCAGGGAGGCGTCCAGGCACTTGCGGGGATTGTTCAGGGGAATTACTTTGCCGTCAAACTCCACGGTGCCGCCGGCCTCGTACAGGCCCATAACGCCGTTGGGGATGCCCAGCTTGCCCTGGCCGGCCAGGCCGCCAATGCCCAGAATCTCCCCTTCTCTAATGTCCAGGGTGACATCCCGCACCGTCTCGCCGGGCATGTCCACCCACAGCTTTTTGATGGACATGATGGTTTTGGAGCTGGAGGGGGTGCTCTGGGTTTGGGTCTGGACAGGGGCGGCGCTCTGCTGCACGTCACGGCCCACCATCCAGCGGGTGATGTCCTCCACGCTGGTCTCCTGCGAGGGGACGTCACGGACCACATGGCCGTCCCGCATGACCACCACCTTGTCGCACACGGCCAGAATCTCGTGGAGGCGGTGGGTAATGAAGATGACCGAAATGCCCTGGGCGGCCATGCCCCGGATGGAGTCCAGCAGGGCCTCGGCCTCCTTCTCCGTCAGCACGGCGGTGGGCTCGTCCAGAATCAGCAGCTTCAGCTGATCCTTGCTCAACTCACGGGCAATCTCGGTAAACTGCTTGTGCCCCACAGGCATATTGCTGATGGTCATCTTGGCGTCGATCTGGACGCCCATCTTCTCAATGGCCGCGCCGGAGCGGCGGTCCATCTCTTTATAATCCAGTGTGTTCAGCCGTTCGCCGAACACCTCTGAAACAATACTCTTCTTTTGGGGCTCCCGATTCAGGAGGATATTTTCTGTGGCGGTAAAGCCGGGAATCAGGGAAAACTCCTGATGCACCATGCCGATACCCGCCTTCAAAGCGTCAAAGGGGCTGTTGAACTGCACCTTCTCGCCGTTAATGAGGACGCTGCCGCCGTAGCCGCCGGTCTCCCGGATCACGTCCATGCCAAAGAGAATCTTCATAAGCGTGCTTTTGCCCGCGCCGTTTTCGCCGCACAGGCCCAGCACCTGTCCGGCGCCCAGGGTAAAGTTGATGTCGGTGAGGACCTGGTTGCCGAAAAAGTCCTTTTTAATGTTTTGCATTTGAAGCAAGGGAGTGCTGTTATTTGTCATACATCTGCCCTACCTATCCGTTTGTACACATTTCACTGAACTGAAAACGGGGAGGAGGAACTGTCCTCCTCCCCGTCTGGTGTCGTTTGCCTGTTTGATTAGCTGACGGTGAAGTACTTCTCGGGAATCTCCACGTCGGCGTTGCCCATATAGTGGCCGGGATTGCCCATGATATAGGTGTCCTGATAGATCAGGAACACATTGTCAGACTTGACGCCGGTGGTGGCGTTGGTGTAGCCCGCGCCGTTCCACTGGGCGTTGGGGGAATAGACGTTCAGGGCCTCAGCCACAGCGTCCATGTCGGTGATCTCGCTCTTGCCGTCGATCACGTTCTTGGCATGCTCAGCCAGACCGGCGGACAGGGTGTAGCCATAGGAGTAGGCCCAGGTGCCGAAGCGGTCGGCGCAGCCCTTCTCCACCAGGGTGGACTCCACCTTGGCCAGGATCTTCTCAAAGTCGCCGGCCTCCTCGGTCAGGTCCAGACCCAGAGCGCCGGGATAACCCATCAGGGGGGAGGGCAGGTCGGCCTCAATGAAGTAGCCGCCGTACTCAACCAGCTGCTTCAGCAGGGGCTCGGTGTGGGCGTCGTTGGTGCAGAAGTAAGCGGCCTTGGTGCCGTACTTGTCAACCCAGGCGGGGACATTCTCCAGAATATAGGCCTGAGCGCCGGGCACGCCCACGTCGGAGGTGGGGTCGGGAGCGGTCTCAAGGAAGAACTCCATGTCGAACTCCTTGCAGGCCTCACGCATGACGGCCACACGGCGGCTCATGGTCTCATAGGCCATGTGCCGGGGGAAGGAGATGTGGACAAAGGTGTCGGCGCCCAACTCGTGGGCGGTGCGGATAATCAGATAGCCGCGGGAGACAAAGTCGTTGTTGCAGACCAGGTCGGCGGCGGAGCCGATCTCGGGCAGGTCCTCGTGGCCCTCGCCTGCGATGCAGATGATGTCAGGGCGCATCTCCTTCACCTTGCGGAAGGCCTCGGTGGTGCCGGGAACGGCCTGGTTGACAATGATAGCCTTCATCAGAGGGTCGTCAGCCATGTTGACGATCTTCTGAATGGTGGTCTCCAGCTCTTCGGTGAAGTTGTCGGGGTAGATGTCCAGCTTGACCATGTCCTCGCCGTACTTGGCCTGGAAGGCCTCGGCGCCCCGGCGGTCGTCCTCAGACTGGGAGACGGAGCCGGTGATGATGCCAATGTGGTAGTCCTCGGCGGTGTCGCCGCCGGTGGTGGAACCGCTGGCGCTGGAGGGGTTGGAGCCGCTGGTGCTGGGAGTGCTGGGGGTGTTGTTGTTCCCGCCGCCGCAGCTCACCAGAGCGAGCATCATGGCGCAGGCCAACAGCATGCTGATCCTCTTTTTCATTGTATACCTCCTAAAAAGTACCTTGTGTCTTAGGGCGCACAGAAAAATCTCTCTGTACCTTGGTACAGAGGAAAAAGGCGCACGCCTTTTTCGACTTCTCTCTATTTTAACAAAAAATGATATTTTGTCAACCTCTATTTGGGCTCAAACGGGCTTGTTTTCCATCTTTTCCTGCTGAAAGCTGGTCTTTATTTTCAAAGTATTTACGTTTCGAACAAAGATAAAGGGGCGAGCAAAAGAAAGATTGGGAAAATCGACCACTCTGCCCGCGTCAGCAGCGGGGCAGCGGTACCCTTGATTTTTTAAGGGTACCGCCGCCGCTTGCCAAACAAACTCCTGTTCAATCTTTAGGCTCCCTCAAGGAGGGAGGCTTTTCGATATCCGCACATTGTGCTCCATTTACCCTCTTTTAGCCCGGTTGATGGCGGCCAGGATGGCCCGGAGGGGGGCCAGGTTGATGTTGTGGCTGAGGCCTACGCCCCAGTACTGCTTACCGGTGCGCTTGTCCTGGAGGAGGATATAGGCCACACCCTGGGAGTCAGAACCGTCGGTGATGGCGTGGGAGGAGTAGTCCAGGAAGGAGAAGCGGTCGATCTTCTCCCCCTTGATGGCGTTAAAGAAGGCGTCAATGGGGCCGTTGCCCTCGCCGGACACCTCAAACACGGTGTCGGTGTGCCGCAGGGTGCCCTGGAAGGCCACGTGGGAGTGCCCCTCCCCGTCGATGGTCTCGTGGAAGGAGTGCTTCAGCATCTGGTAGGGCTCCTTCACGTCGATATACTCCTGATGGAACAGCTGGTTGATCCGCTCCGGGGCGATCTCCTTGCCCACCTTGTCGGTCTCCACCTGGACGATATGGCCAAACTCGGGGTGCATGGACTTGGGCAGGTCGAAGCCGAAGTCGTGCTCCATGATATAGGCCGCGCCCCCCTTGCCCGACTGGGAGTTGATGCGGATGATGGGCTCGTACTCCCGGCCCACGTCGGCGGGGTCAATGGGCAGGTAGGGAATTTCCCAGAACTGGGTGCCTGAGGTTTTCATATACTGCACGCCCTTGTTGATGGCGTCCTGGTGACTGCCGGAGAAGGCGGTAAAGACCAGCTTGCCGGCGTAGGGCTGGCGGTCGCCCACAGGCATCTTGGTACACCGCTCAAACATCTCCTTGATTTTGTTGATGTTGGAGAAGTCCAGCTCCGGGTCCACCCCCTGGGTGTACATGTTCATGGCCAGGGTGACCATGTCCACATTGCCGGTGCGCTCGCCGTTGCCGAAGAGGGTGGCCTCCACCCGGTCGGCCCCGGCCAGCAGGCCCATCTCGGTGGTGGCCACGCCGCAGCCCCGGTCGTTGTGGGGGTGGAGGGAGATGATGGCGCTGTCCCGGCCGGGAAGGGTGCGGATGAAGTACTCCAGCATGTCGGCAAACTGGTTGGGCATACAGTTCTCCACGGTGGTGGGCAGGTTGAGGATCACCTTGTTGTCCGGGGTGGCGTGGAGGTGGTCCAGCACAGCCTGGCAGATCTCCACGGCGTAGTCCATCTCGGTGCCCATAAATGATTCCGGAGAGTATTCAAAGCGCAGATTCATACCGGATTTAATCATGGGCTGGCTCATTTCGTAGATCAGATCGGCAGCGTCGGTGGCAATTTTGGTGATGCCTTCGCAGTCCATGTGGAAGACCACCTTGCGCTGGAGGGTGGAGGTGGAGTTATAGAAGTGGAGAATGACGTTCTTGGCCCCCTGGATGGCCTCAAAGGTCTTCTTGATCAAGTGTTCCCGGGCCTGGACCAGCACCTGGATGGTCACGTCGTCGGGGATGTGGCCCCCCTCGATAAGTTCCCGGCAAATCTCATACTCCGTCTCGCTGGCGGAGGGAAAGCCGATCTCAATCTCCTTCACACCGATATCCACAAGGGTATGGAAATACTCCAGCTTCTCGGCCAGGTTCATGGGGTCTACCAGGGCCTGATTGCCGTCCCGCAGGTCTACAGAGCACCAGACGGGAGCCCTGGTGATGGTGCGGTCAGGCCAGGTGCGGCCTTGAATGGGCTGGGGAGTAAAGGGAATATACTTTTCAAATTTGGGTTTCATAGCGGTGTCCTCCTTAACAAATAAATGGCGTTGGATTACGTCAGGGGACAGCAAAACGCCCCCGACTCTTTCAAGTCAGGGGCGTGTCAATAACACGCGGTACCACCCTGGTTCAGCGGACAGTCACCTGTCCGCCCTCAACAGCCTCCAACAAGGCCTTGGCCGGTAACGGGGCCCCACGTTCCGCCCTACTGAGGGTTCAGGCGGACTGCTCAGGGGCCAGTTATGCACAGGGCTCCTCACACCGGCTCACACCAGCCGCCGGCTCTCTGAGTGAGAAGGGCCTGTCTTTTTCCCCTTCACCGCATTTGCTTGTTGGGTATTTTAGCGGAAAAGGACCGGCTTGTCAAGAAGAAAATTTGCGCAGCTACGAAAATCAATGTTCAGAACATCCCGCCATTTTTGCAGGGCGGGACGGCCCCCGGCCCGCCCTGCAGTGTCAAAATTGAGTTCCATGTTGTGCATCGGACCTGTGCGTGCTATAATGGCTCCATAATTTGGAGCGGAAAGGGGATTTGCTATGAAAACAAAAGAACAACTGGGCGGTATCTACTCCGCCAGCATCACAGCCTATGACCAGTCCGGCCAGGTGGACGGCGCCGCCCTCCAGCGGGTCATGGAGCGCAATCTCAAGGAGGGGGCCGCCGGGTTCTTCGTGGGGGGCAGCAGCGGGGAGTGCTTTCTGCTTACCGAGGGGGAGCGGGTGGAGGTCTTTGAGGCCGCCTCCTCTTTTGCGGGCAGGACCAACCTGATCGCCCATGTGGGGGCCATCTCCACTGATGAAGCGGTGCGCTACGCCAAAGCGGCCATGGGGATGGGCTTTGACTCCACCGCCGCCACCGCGCCCTTTTACTACGGCTTCTCTCCCAAAGAGATCTGCCGGTACTACTACGACATTGCGGAGGCCTCCGGGGCTCCGGTGCTGATTTACAACTTCCCCGGCAACACCCACAAGGAGTTCAACACCGCCGACCCGGCCTATGTGGAGCTGCTGCGCAGCGGAGCCATCCTGGGGGTAAAGCAGACCAACTACAACCTGTACCAGATGGAACGAATTCTGAACCTGAACCCCGACCTGATCGCCTTTAACGGCTACGACGAGACTATGGTGGCCGGTCAGGCCCTGGGGTGCGTCGGGTCAATTGGCAGTACCTTTAACATGATGCTGCCCCACTACAAAAAGATTTTCGACCTGTTCGACCGCGGTGAGCGGGAGGAGGCGCTGGCCCTCCAGCACAAGGCCAACAACTGCATGGAGGCCATGTGCAGCGTGGGGCTCATTGCCGCCATCAAATATGAGCTGGAGCGGCAGGGATACCCCGTCGGCCAGCCCAGAAAACCCTTTGCCCCCCTTACTCAGGAGCAGAAGGATTATGTAGACGGCGTATTGGACAAAAATCTGGTTGAGGCATAATGAGGATACCGGCAGAAAAAATTTGAAAAAACTGTTGATTTTCCTTCGGAACTGTGTTATGATACCAGTTGCGTTTACAAGCATACCCTCATGAGGAGAAAGAGGTGAAGATAAAATGAAGGAAGGCCTCCACCCCAACTATCAACAGACCACCATCCGGTGCGCCTGCGGCAATGTGATCGAGACCGGCTCCACCAAGAAGGACATCCGCGTAGAAGTTTGCTCCAAATGTCATCCCTTCTACACCGGCAAGCAGAAGATGGTGGACACCGGTGGCCGTGTCAGCCGCTTCAACAAGAAGTTCGGCCTCGACAAGTAAGACCTGTGTACAAAAGCCGCACCGTGTATTCGGTGCGGCTTTTTGCATCAAAATGGCCCGGAATCGCATAAGCTTTAAGGTACAGTTCAAAAGGAGCCCTGCCCCTGCGGGGGATATGTTATAAGGAGGAAATCACCATGCGTAAAATCGACCCCAAACAGCTTGACAAGAATGTTTTCTCTGCCATTGGCGACCAGTGGATGCTCATTACCGCCGGGACGGCGGACCGCTGCAATACCATGACCGCCTCCTGGGGCGGGCTGGGCGTGATCTGGGGGGCTCCGGCGGCCACCTGCTACATCCGTCCCCAGCGGTACACCAAGGAGTTCGTGGACCGGGAGGAGTACTTTACCCTGGCCTTCTTCGGGGAGGAAAGCCGAAAGGCTTTACAGCTGTGCGGCTCCAAGAGCGGCAGGGATATCGACAAAGTAAAGGAATGCGGCTTTACAGTTCAGGCGGCGGAGTGCGGCGCCCCCTACTTCGAGCAGGCCGAGCTGGTGCTGGTGTGCCGCAAGCGGTTTGCCCAGCCCATGGACCCGGCCAATATTCCTCAGGAAATCAAAACAAAATGGTATCCCCAGGAGGATTATCACACCCTGTATATCGGGGAGATTGTAGAGGCCCTGGTAAAGGACTGATTTACAGGTGGGGCAGAGCGGTCCGGTAGGACCGCAGCTGGCCCTACCTCTCCCTTTAATTGCTCAGATTATGGAGGCGGTCAAAAGGCTTCCGATTAAACTGCAAAATTCCATTTGCTGGGCGATCGAAAACTATAGTATGCTAGAAGCGATAGGGAAAAGATCAGAAATGACGCCGAAGGAAATCCAAGCTGCAATAACCCGGGCGCTGGAGGATGAGACTTATCCAACTCTTTGCCTCCTTTATATTACAAAATTTGCAAAAGAATCTGGAGAAAACGAGGAAACTTAGCCTATATGCAAAATATTCAAGAGAAAACACAATTCAACCGCGCCGTTTTGGTGGGGCTGAGCGCTTTCAGCCTCAGCCGGGAGGAGAACGCGGATGAGGAGTCTATGGAGGAGCTGGCCGCCCTTCTGGAGACGGCGGGGGGACAGACAGCGGGGGTGGTCACCCAGTCCAAGGACAGCCCTGATCCCCGCACCTTTATTGGTGAGGGCAAGGTGGCCGAGGTCCGGGAACTGGTGGAGGCCACTGACGCCGATATGGTCATCTTTGACAACCCCCTGTCCCCCTCCCAGCAGCGCAACCTGGCCGAGGAGCTGAAGGTGGGTGTGCTGGACCGCTCCGCCCTGATCCTGGACATCTTCGCCCAGCGGGCCCGAACCAGAGAGGGCCGGCTCCAGGTGGAGCTGGCCCAGTATAAGTATCTGCTGCCTCGTCTGCTGGGCATGTGGAAGCACCTGGAGCGCCAGGAGGGCGCCATCGGCACCCGGGGTCCCGGCGAGACTCAGTTGGAGTCCGACCGGCGGATTCTGGGCCGGAAAATCGCCAAGCTGGAGAGCGAATTGAAGGACGTGCGCCGGGTGCGGGCCACCCAGCGGGAGCGGCGGATTAAAAACGAGGTGCCAGTGGTGGCCATTGTGGGCTACACCAACGCGGGCAAGTCCACCCTGCTCAACCACCTCACCGGGGCGGAGATTCCCGCCAACAACCGGCTCTTCGACACCCTGGACACCACCACCCGGACGCTGGAGATTTCCGACACCTGCACGGTGCTGCTGTCTGACACGGTGGGCTTTATCCGAAAGCTGCCCCACCACCTGGTGGAGGCCTTCAAAGCCACCCTGGAGGAGTTGGAGTACGCCGACCTGCTGCTCCATGTCATTGATTCCTCCAGCCCCCAGTGGCGGGAGCAGGCGGAGGTGGTGGACCAGCTCATCCGGGAGCTGGGGGCCGAGCAGACACCCCGCATTGAGGTATTTAACAAGTGCGACCTGTGGACAGGGGATATCCGTCCCCACGGGGAGGACAGGGTGTCCATCTCCGCTAAAACGGGGGAGGGCATTCCCGATCTGCTGGCCGCCATCGGCAGGGTGCTGGACAACGGAGCCCGCCGGGTGACCATCCACCTGCCCTACGACCGGGGAGGCCTGCTGGACAAGCTCTATGTGGAGGCCAAGGTGGAGCGCGTGGACTACGGCGAGACCATCGACGTGGAGGCTGTCTGTACCCCCAAGGTAATCGGCCAGCTGGGCCCCCTGGTGGAGGGCTGGACGCCCCATAAGGAATTTTGGGAGGACTGAAAACAGCTATCAGATTTGCCGCCCCTGCAAGTCCGCTGTTCAGGGGCGCTCACCACTGAGAAATAGAAAAAATGAAGGCTTGCCGGTTTCAGCGGCAAGCCTGTTCTTTATTTCACCAGATTGTCCAGCTTCTCCCCGGCCAGATAGCGCCGCAGGTTTTCCTGGGCCATCTCCACGCACTTCCGGCGGGTGATCTCCAGCCGCATGCCGCCGGCCACGTGGGGGGTGAGCAGCAGGTTGGGCACGTCCCACAGGGGGCTTTCGGCGGGCAGGGGCTCCGGGTCGGTGACGTCCAGGACGGCCCCCCACAGTTTACCGGCGGTCATGGCCTTTACCAGGGCGTCCTGGTCCAGCACCGATCCCCGCCCGGCGCTGATAAGGACGGCGTCGTCCTTCATCAGGGCGATGCGGCTCTCGTTCATCAGACCGGCGGTCTGGGGAGAGTGGGGCAGAGTGAGGGCCACCACGTCGGCCTGGGGAAGCAGCTGGTCCAGCTCATCCATGGCCCGGACCTGGTCAAAGCCCTCCAGCGGGCCGGCCACCTTCCGTTTCAGGCCGATGGTTCGGGCGCCCAGGCCCTGGCACAGCCCGGCAAAGGTGGAGCCTACATTTCCCGCTCCCACAACCAAAACGGTGCCACCCAGAATGGTCTTCATGGCCCCTTCGTCCTTCCAGACATGGGCGCGCTGGCTGTCCAGGTAGACGGGCAGCCGGCGGCAGACCGCCATCAGCCCGGTGAGCATATGTTCAGCCACGCTGCGACTGTTGGAGCCGCTGGAGGAGGTAAACAAAATCCCCTCAGGCAGCGCCCCATCGTACTCCTCGGTACCTGCCCACATGGTCTGGAACCATTTCAGGCTGACGGCGTCCTTCATGGTCTCCGCCCTGGGCCAGCCGAAGATGACGGTGGCGGCGGCCAGCTGTTCCGGGGTGACGGTGCTGCTGCGGGCATAGACGTGGGTGGCGCCGGGAGCGATGGCCTCAAATTCTTCCTTCTCCCCCTCTTTCAGGGGGAGAAGATTTAAAATATACTCAGACATGGTGCAACTCCCTTTCTAGGGGCGGCCTGTGGCCGCCTGTTTAAATTTGGCTGTATTTTGCGGACAGCCACAGGCCGCCCCTACATTATATAAAATCCCGAGTGCTGTGACAAGCCCCATTCTTCGCCTTTACTCCCCGAAAAACATGTGATAAAATAGTCCTGTAAAAACGAGGAAGGGAGGCCTCCCCCATGGATATCACCCCCAATACCCCGCTGACCAGCTTCCCCGGTGTGGGGGAGGTCCGGGCTAAAAAGCTGGAAAAGCTGGGCCTGTCCACTGCGGCCAGTCTGCTGAGCTGGTACCCCCGGGACTATGAGGACCGGCGGACGGTGTATGCCATCCGGGACGCCCCTCTGGAGGGCCGGGTGTGTGTCACCGCCATGGCCGCCGAGCACCCCCGGCTGTCCCGCATCCGGAAGGGGCTGGAGCTGGTTCAGGTGAAGGTGGTGGACCACACCGGGGCCCTCTACCTTACCTTCTTCAACCAGGGGTACATTGAACGAGCCATCCGCGCGGGGGAGGAGTACATCTTCTACGGCGCTGTGGAGGAACAGGGCCGCCGCCGGTCCATGGTCAACCCTATCTTTGAGCGGGCGGGCAGGCAGAGCTTTACCGGCTGTATCATGCCCATTTACCGGCTGACGGCGGGGGTCAGCAACCATCTGCTGGCCTCCCTCACCCGGCAGGCCCTCCCCTGCGCCGAAGCCCTGCCCGAGACCCTGCCCCAGCACATCCGTCAGGAACACGGGCTGGCGGCGGTGGAGTTTGCCATAATAAATATCCATTTTCCCGAGGACGAAAAGGCCCTTGAACTGGCCCGACGGCGGCTGGCCTTTGAGGAGCTGTTTTACCTTGCGGTAGGCCTTTGCTTTTTGAAAAGCCGGCGGGACGAGGGCGGAGAGGGCTTTCCCATTCCGCCCCGGCCCAAGGAGGAGTTCCTGTCCCTTCTCCCCTTTACCCCCACAGACGCTCAGAGCCGGGTGATGGACGAGGCGGCAGCTGACATGACCTCAGGCCGGCCCATGAACCGGCTGGTCCAGGGGGATGTGGGCTCCGGCAAGACTGCCGTGGCCGCCTTTGCCGGCTGGCTGTGCGCAAAAGGGGGCTTTCAGACCGCCCTCATGGCCCCTACCGAGGTGCTGGCTGAGCAGCATTTCAAGTCCCTGTCCGCCCTGCTCTCCCCCGCCGGGGTGCGGGTGGGCCTGCTGACCGGCTCCATGAAGCAGTCTGAAAAAAAGAAGGTCCGGGAGGCCCTGGCCAGTGGGGAAATCGACTTTGCGGTGGGCACCCACGCTCTCATCTCAGAGGGGGTGGAGTTCCGGCGTCTGGCCCTGATCGTGGCTGATGAGCAGCACCGTTTCGGCGTAGCCCAGCGGGCGGCTCTGGCCGCCAAAGGCGGCGGGGGGGCCGCCCCCCATGTGCTGGTCATGTCCGCCACCCCCATCCCCCGTACCCTGGCCCTGATGATCTATGGGGATCTGGACGTCTCTGTGATCGACCAGCTCCCCCCGGGCCGCACCCCCATTGCCACCTACGTGGTCCGGGAGGACAAGCGGCAGCGGATGTACGGCTTTGTCCGCAAACAGGTGGCCGAGGGGCGGCAGGCCTATATCATCTGCCCCGCCGTGGAGGAGAACCCGGACGCCGCCCTCCCCGGTGAGGAGTCCCCCGCCCTGAACCTGAAAGCCGTCAAAACCTATGGGGAGAAGCTCCGGAAGGAGGTCTTCCCCAACCTTCGGCTGGACATCCTCCACGGAAAGCTGAAGCCCAAGGAGAAGGAGGCGGCCATGGCCGCCTTCGCCAGAGGGGATACCCAGGTGCTGGTGGCCACCACCGTGGTGGAGGTGGGGGTGGACGTGCCCAACGCCTCCCTCATCATCATTGAGAACGCCGACCGCTTCGGCCTCAGCCAGCTCCACCAGCTCCGGGGCCGGGTGGGCCGGGGGGAGCACCAATCCCACTGCGTCCTCATCACCGGCACCCGCAGCCTGGAGGCCATGGAGCGCCTGCACACCCTGGCCTCCACCACCGATGGCTTTAAGATTTCGGAGGAGGACCTGAAAGCCAGGGGCCCCGGCGACTTCTTCGGCAACCGCCAGCACGGCCTGCCCCAGATGAAGCTGGCCGACCTGTCCGGGGACATGCGCCTGCTCAGCGAGGCCCAGGAGGCCGCCCGCTCCCTGCTGGAGCAGGACCCCCAGCTCACCGCGCCGGAAAACCGGCCCGTGCTGGAGCGGGTGCGCCGGCTCTTTGCCGACACCCCCGATATTTTCAACTAGCGGCCTTTAGCCGCCTAATGTATAACCCAACAACACAGAGGAGAACAAAATTATGACACACATGGAAAAAGCTCAGGAGCTTCGGGCCCGCACCGACGTACATTTCAACTGCTGCCAGTCTGTTCTGGTGGCCTTCGCCCAGGACATGGGCCTCACCGAGGAGCAGGCCTTCAGCCTGGGGGCCAATTTTGGTTCCGGGATGCGCTGCGGCGCGGCCTGCGGGGCCCTCACCGGAGGGCTGATGGTGCTGGGTATGACCAACTACCCCCCGGAGGAGGCGGACAGCTTCCGGCGGCAGTTCCTGGAGGACCACGGGGAGATCAACTGCGCCGCCTTGCTGAAAAAGTCCCACGACGCGGGCATCCCCCGCAAGGAGCATTGCGACGGCCTGGTATTTGATGTGGTGCAGATGCTGGAGTAAACCGGCGCGGGGCGGCCCTCCGGAGCGCCCTTGCCCTCTGTTGGAAAACCAAACAGGGACACCCCTGCGGGGTGTCCCTGTTTGGTGATCTGGAAGGATGGATGAAAAAGGAATGATGGAGTCAAAGCTTAAAAACGTTTGGAATCCGCCGGCAAGAGCGGCAGCCGGAGGTCCGCTCCGTTTTTAACCCTTGCTCTGTTCAAAACTTTACCACTCCGCCCAAGGAAATGCCATCCCCAAATCCATTATATATAACATTGCTTTTTAGTTATATTTTCACGCATTTTCCAGTCATGGAAAATCGCCAAAAAAACTTGTACACTTTCACATGAAACCCCGCAAGGAGGCGTTTTGTTTTGGATGAATTGCAGCAGCTGCCCATCCCCCTGCTGGTCTGGTATCGGGAGAACGCCAGGGTGCTCCCCTGGCGCAGCGATCCCACACCCTACCATGTCTGGATATCTGAAATCATGCTCCAGCAGACCCGTGTGGCGGCGGTGCTGGAATACTACCGGCGTTTTTTGGAGGCGGCCCCTGATGTGGCTGCTCTGGCCGCCCTGCCTCAGGACCAGCTGATGAAGCTCTGGCAGGGGCTGGGCTACTACAGCCGGGCCCGAAATTTGCAAAAAGCGGCAGAACAAATCATGACCGCTCACAACGGAATATTCCCAAATACTTATGAGGATATCCGGGCTTTGGCCGGAGTGGGGGACTACACCGCCGGGGCCATCTCCTCCATTGCCTTTGGCCGGCCCGTGCCGGCGGTGGACGGCAACGTCCTCCGGGTAACCGCCCGGATCACAGGGGACGGCGGCGATATTTCCACCCCCGCCATGAAAAAGAGGGTGACCGGAGCTCTGGCCGGTGTCATATCCCTGGACGCCCCCGGAGACTTCAATCAGGCCATGATGGAGCTGGGGGCCACAATTTGCCTGCCCAACGGCGCGCCTCTGTGTGAAAAGTGTCCGGCGGCGGGGTTTTGCCGGGCCTTTCAGGAGGGCCGTACCGGGGAGCTCCCTGTCAAGGCGGCCAGGAAGGCCCGCCGGGTGGAGGAGCGGACCGTCTACCTCCTTTTTTATCGGGACAGCATCGCCCTGCGCCGCCGCCCGGGCCGGGGACTGCTGGCAGGGCTCTGGGAGTACCCCAATGAGCTGTCCGGCAGGACGGACTGGCTGGAGAGGTGGGGGCTGTCTGTCCCGGCGCTGGAGAAAGCGGGGACGGGCAGACATATTTTCACCCATATTGAGTGGCAGATGACCGCTCTGTCCGGGGAGCTGGACAGCCCGGTGCTCCCGGAGGGCTGGGTGTGGGCCGACAGGGGAGCTCTGCGGGATGTCTACGCCGTCCCCAACGCCTTTCGGAGCTTTGACCGGCTGGTTGGTGACCGGCTGGGGCACTTTTAAAAAAGGGGGAACATTATGATTTGCCGCCTCTGTCCCCGGAACTGCGGGGCCCAACGCACCGAGACGGAAGGGAAGGGCTATTGCCGCATGCCATCCGTCCCCATCCTGGCCCGTGCGGCCCTCCACCACTGGGAGGAGCCTCCCATCTCTGGCAGCCGGGGCTCCGGAACTGTCTTCTTCTCCGGCTGCTCCCTGGGCTGTGTGTTTTGCCAGAACGAGAAGATCAGTCATCAGAACTTTGGCAGGGCGGTCACCCTGGACCGCCTGAGGGAAATTTGTGAGGAGCTGGCCGCTCAGGGGGCTCACAATCTGAATTTCGTCAACCCTACCCACTATGCCCACGCCGTTGCCGCCCTGCTGGAGGATTGGCGCCCCCCTATCCCCGTTGTATTCAACACCGGAGGATATGACAAAACGGATACCCTCCGGAGGCTGGAGGGCAAGGTGGACATCTACCTCCCCGACCTGAAGTACTTGAACGGGGAGACCGCCCGCCGCTATTCCGCCGCCCCTGATTACCCGGAAATTGCGCAGGAGGCCATCCGGGAGATGGTCCGGCAGACTGGCCCCTGCCAGTTTGACGATAACAGATTGTTAATAAGAGGAACAATTATACGCCATCTCATCCTGCCCGGCCAGCTGAACCAGGCCAAGGCGGTGATGGACTGGACGGCCCGGGAGTTTGCGCCGGGAACGGTGCTGTTCTCCCTCATGAGCCAGTACACCCCTTGGGGGAACCTGTCCGCCTGCCCGGAACTGGACCGCCGCCTGAGACCCGGCGAGATGCGCTCCGCCCGGGAGTACATGGAGAATCTTGGACTGGCCGGCTTCACCCAGGAGCGGACCTCCGCCAGACAGGAGTATACGCCGCCCTTTGACCTGACAGGAATTTAAGGTTATAATTTGATTACAACCAATAATTGCCGGATAGTTGGTAGCTTTTGTCATAAAAGTCCCATAGAATAAGGCTTAAAGATTCCGAGAGTCTATTGTTAAGGCAAGAAGGAAATTTTGCCATGGGAATTGTAAAAATGTTGACAGCACTGACATTGTGTGTCTATGTTTGTCACCGTTGGAGCAGGGGCAATGTCCGCCGACACCGCCGAAGCCGCCGAGATCGAAGCGGAAACCACCGAAGCCGCTGTTGTTATGAATACGGCAACGAAGTGTACTCTATTTACGACTAGACAGCAGCCAGTGGTTCAAGAGGGGGCTATCAACATCGAAAAGCCCCCTTTCTTTTATTACCCAATGTGATATATAGCAATCGTCAGAATTGCTGCCACTTGTAGGGGGCGGCATTTGGCCGCCCCTGCAGAGCCGGTGTCAGCAATTTTGAAGCTTGCTGAAGTAAGAAATTTTCTAACAGTTCTCGCTATAAAAGATATCTATCCTCTTTGACCTGACAGAAGTATAAATAAACACAGCCGCCGCAGAATTTTCTGCGGCGGCTGTTTCAATTAAAGGGGCGTTCTGGTCTTGTTCATCTCCTGGGCAATATTGAGGACGTGGTCGCCGATACGCTCAAAGTCGGTGAGCAGCTCTGAGTAGAGGATGCAGGCCTCGTCGGAACAGGTTCCGTTGCGCATGCGGGCCAGCTGGTCACGGCGGAAATCGTCGGTCATATCGTCAATTTTCTGCTCCATCTGGGCTACGTGGGTGAGCCACTCCGAACTGCCCGCGTCGCCGGACAGCAGGGCGGACACTGCCCGGAGGGAGATGTCCCGCATCCGCTTGATCTCCTCCTGGGCGTACTGGGAGAAGGAGATGTCCTCCTCCACCAGCATTCTGGTGTAGCCGGCCAGGTTGTCGGCGTGGTCGCCAATGCGCTCAATGTTGCCCGAGATGGCGAAGAGACAGCTGACAATTTTAGAGCCCAGTTCGTTGGTCTCAATGGCGATCAGGTGGGAGATATAGCGGGAGATCTCCTTATTCAAAAAGTCTATGTACTGCTCCCGCTGCTCAATCCGCTCCAGGGGGATGAGGTCCTTGTCCGCCACAGCCTTGAAGCTGGCATCCACATTCTGGCGGGCCATCTCCAGCATGCGGTGCAGCTCATTGCGCAGCTGGTCCACCACAATGGCGGACACACCCAGGCCGCCGTCCTTGCCGCCAGCGGTGACAGGGGTGAGGTAAGCCAGACGCATGCCGCTGTTCCCTGCTTTTTCGTCCTCACCGGTATCGGGCAGGAGGCGGGTGGCCAGCCGGGCCAGGGCATCGCCAAAGGGAATCAGCAAAATGGTGGTGACCAGGTTGAAGAAGACGTGCATCACGGCAATCTGAGCCATAGGTCCAGGGACCATGGATTCAATCAGGGAAGTAAGAGGGAAGACCATCACCACTACGGTAAAGATGACAGTGCCGATTACATTGAACAGCAGATGGACACAGGTGGCCCGCTTTGCGTCACGGCTGGTACCGAAAGAGGCCATCACAGCGGTGATGCAGGTGCCGATATTCTGTCCGAACAGCACATAGACTGCCCCGGAAAACTCCACGATTCCGGCGTCAGCCAGGGTTTGCAGGATGCCCACCGAGGCGGCGGAGGACTGGATCAGAGCGGTAAAGATGGCGCCAAAGGCGATACCCAAAATGGGGTTGGACAGGGTGGCCATCATGTTGACAAAGGCAGGCACCTCCCGCAGGGGCTCCATGGCCGTGCTCATCATATCCATGCCGATAAACAAAATGCCCAGGCCGGCCAAAAGCTGCCCCACATGCTGCAAATTCGGCTTTTTCAAAAAGACCATCATGAACACGCCCACGAAGGCGACAATGGGGGCCAGCGCGCCCACATCCAGGGCGATAAGCAGGCCGGTGGTGGTCTTGCCCACGTTGGCGCCCATAATGAGCCAGACCGCCTGGTTCAGATTCATGATTCCGGCGTTGACAAAGCCCACCACCATCACAGTGGTGGCGGAGGAGGACTGGACAGCGGTGGTGATAAGGGCGCCCACCAGAATGCCCATAAAACGGTTGGCGGTGAGCCGCTCCAAAACAGATTTCATCCGGTTGCCAGCCGCGGCCTCCAGACCGGAGCTCATCATCTGCATTCCGTGGAGGAACAGAGCCAGGCCGCCGAACAGGCCGAAAAACTCCAATATATTCATATGTAGATCCCTTCTGCGGCACGCCGCATGTACCCCTAATGACAAATATCCCTAAATTCTTCCATTATCATTATAACCGTACAGGACCCATCCGTCAACTGGTGTTCCTTACAATTTTTGCCGGACTTATCTGCGGATCACAGCAATTCCAATGATTGATATAAAGTGCGCAATAGGACACTTCTAAAGACATAGAAATCAATTTTTCCACTGTAGGGCGCGCCGTTGGGAAAAGCGGCCAACCAGCGGCGGGCCAGGGTCGTCCCGCCCTACAAATGCGGCAGGTTTTCTGAGAATTGATTTCCGTGACTAAGAGAATCTCCCTTTTCAGATTGGTGTTGCTCTATAGCCGTTTCACAAAACAGTGGGTCAAAATACATAAAGCGGGCTGCCCTCAATTAGAGGATGGCTGCCCGATAAACCGAAACTTGTTATTCAATATTCCCCATTTAGGAGCTAATTTTCATCCTCAAAATAAATATTTATCATTTCAATTTTTTCATTATTGATAACGATGTCTTTATCATTTCTTGAGATAAGAATTTCGTTTATCGGTTCTCCATAGCTTATCCATTTATTTGCTATCGTTTTTAAAAATTTCTCCAATACTTCTTTTTGTAAGATACTAACATCTGAATCTACATAAACATCAACGCTATATATACCGTTTATTTTCCAGTACGGTTCCAACTCAATCTTAGTTTTTCCTATCTCAATGTTCAATGGAGATAAAATATCTGTGATAATTTTCATAGATTCATCTTCTGTATTAGCATATAAAAATACCTTAATAAACACTTCAATATTGCCTCCTACCTATCCCGATTTGCCGAACAGCTTGTACCGCAAAATAATTATCATATCAATCTGGTTTTATAGAAACTGCCGAAGTTATGCCGCAACAACACTTTTCTTGAAAGGGGCAAGGGAATCTGTGTTGAAAGGGGCAAGGGAATCTGTCCATTGATTTTTTTGTCAAAGAGGTGTATTATAATTTATTATAGTTTTTGGAAAGGAGTGCTCAGCTTGAGCAAGCATACAGTGGAAGCTTCGGAAAAACAGAGCCCAATGGAGCGGGTAGCCGCCTTCATCGTGGACAAGCGAAAGGCGTTTTACCTGATGTATATCGGTATCGCCATTTTTTGTGTCTTTTCCAGCGGCTGGGTGGCGGTCAACGACGATCTGACCAGCTATTTGCCTGACACCACTGAGACCCGCCAGGGTCTGACCATCATGGATGAGGAGTTTGTCACCTTTGGCACCAGCCGCATTATGGTGGACAACATCTCTTACAGCCAGGCAGAGCACCTGGCCGGGCAGGCGGAAGCTGTAAAGGGTGTAAAGTCGGTGGAGTTCGACGGTACGGAGGACCACTATACCAACGGCTCCGCTCTGTTTTCCATCACCTATGACGGCACCGCAAGCGACCAGGTAAGCCTGGAGGGGCTGAACGGTGTAAAGGCGCTGCTGGAGGGGTATGACGTCTACGTTACCGGGGACGTGGGCGACTCCGCCTCCGCCAATCTGGACGCCGAGATGCAGGTGGTTATGGTGATTGCCATAGTGATTATCCTGCTGGTGCTGCTGTTTACCTCCCACACCTATATGGAGATTCCCGTGCTGCTGATGACCTTCGGCATGGCTGCCCTGATGAACAAGGGCACCAACTTCATCTTTGGGGAAATTTCCTTTGTGTCCAACTCGGTGGCGGTGGTGCTCCAGCTGGCCCTGGCCATTGACTACGCCATCATTTTGTGCCACCGGTATACCGAGGAGCGGGAGCACCTGGAGGCCCGCGAAGCGGTGGTGATCGCCCTGAGCAAGGCCATCCCGGAGATTTCAGGCAGTTCCATGACCACGCTCTCCGGCCTGGGGGCTATGTGCTTTATGCAGTTTGGCATTGGCAAGGATCTGGGCCTGGTGCTGATGAAGGCCATTGTGCTCAGCCTGCTGGCTGTGTTCACCCTGATGCCGGGACTGCTGCTCAGCTTCAGCGGCCTTATCGACCGGACCCATCACAAAAATTTTGTGCCCAAGATTACCGCCTGGGGCCAGCTGGCGGTTAAGACCCGCTTTATTATGCCCCCCTTGTTTGTGGTACTGCTGATCGGCGGCTTTATCTTTGCCAACCGATGCCCCTACGCCTATGGGCAGACCGACCTGACCACCATCCGGAAAAACGATGCCCAGATTGCCCAGACCAGGGTAAACGACACCTTTGGCCGGGTGAACACCCTGGCCGTGCTGGTGCCCCAGGGGGACTATGAGCGGGAGGGCCGGCTGCTCCGGGAGCTGGAGCGGATGACTGAGACGGACACCGTACTGGGGTTGGCCAACGTGGACGCCATGGACGGCTACGTGCTCACCGACCGGCTGACTCCCCGCCAGTTTGCCGAGATGACTGACCTGGACATTGAGGTAACCCGGCTGCTGTACTCCGCCTACGCCGTGGATCAGGAGAACTATGGGCAGGTGATATCCGGCCTAGACAGCTACGGCGTGCCCCTGATTGACATGTTCCTGTATGTCTACGACATGATGGAGGAGGGCTACGTCACCCTGGACGCTGACATGACCGAGACCATCGAGGACCTGCACGGGCAGCTTACCGACGCCCAGCTGCAATTAAAGGGGGAGAACTACAGCCGCCTGGTCCTCCAGCTCAACCTGCCCGAGGAGAGCGAGGAGACCTTTGCCTTTTTGGATACTCTCCACACCGTGGTGGGCAAATATTACCCGGAGGACGCCTTTCTGGTGGGCAACTCCACCAGTGACCTGGACCTGTCCACCTCCTTCGGCAACGACAACCTGCTGATCGGCATCCTGACCATTGTGTTTGTGGTGCTGGTGCTGGTGTTTACCTTCCAGTCCTCCGGACTGCCCATCCTGCTGATTCTGGTGATTCAGGGCAGTGTGTGGATCAACTTCTCCTTCCCCTACTTACAAAGTGAGCCCCTGTTCTTCCTCAGCTATCTGGTGGTCAGCTCCATCCAGATGGGGGCCAATATCGACTACGCCATTGTGATTGCCAACCGCTATGTGGAGCTGAAGCAGACCATGCCCTTGAAGGACGCGGTGATCGAGTCGCTGAATGAGGCCTTCCCAACCATTGTCACCTCGGGCACCATCCTGGCCTCCGCCGGTATCGCCATTGGCGTGCTGTCCACCACCGCCTCTATCGCCTCCATTGGCGTGTGCCTGGGCCGAGGCACCCTGATTTCCATCTTCCTGGTTATGGGCATCCTGCCCCAGATTCTGCTGCTGGGCGACATTATCATTGAAAAGACCGCCTTCACCCTCAAGGCCCGGCTGCCCATCCAGACCCACACCGGAACCATGCGGGTGAACGGCCACGTCCGGGGCTACATCTCCGGCGTGGTGGACGCCGATTTCAGCGGTACCCTCCATGGCACCATCAACGCCGCGCTGGCGGCGGGGGCGCTGGAGTCCGAAGAGGGCCCGCCGTCGGCCCTCACCGCAGGAAAGGGGGCAGAACACCATGGATAAGCGCTTTACCAACCGGCTGCTCGCTTTGCTGCTGGCCTGGTGGCTGGTGGCCTCCTTTGTCCTGCCTGTGGCCAGGGCCGCGGAGGGGGAGCAGGTGACCATCTCCACAGTGGAGGATTTTCAGAAATTTGCCCAAAGCTGCTCCCTGGACACCTGGTCCCAGGGTAAGACCTTTGTGCTGACCGCCGACCTGGAGCTGGAGGGACAGGACTTTGCCCCCATCCCCACCTTTGGCGGCACCTTCCTGGGCCAGGGGCACACCATCTCCGGTCTTCGCCTTACTTCCGCCGGCTCCACCCAGGGGCTGTTCCGCTATGTCCAGCCGGCCGGCGTTGTGCGGGACCTGACCGTTACCGGACTGGTGGCCCCTGAGGGAACCCGCTCCACCGTGGGAGGCATTGTGGGTGACAACGCCGGCACCCTGGAAAACTGCGCCTTTCAGGGCGTGGTGCAGGGGGAGAGTATGGTGGGCGGCGTTGTGGGACGCAACGCCGAAAGCGGACAGCTGATCGGCTGTTCCGCCTCCGGCTCCGTCAGCGGTGAGAATGCCACCGGCGGCATTGCGGGCCGCAGTCTGGGCCTGCTGCTGAAATGCGTCAACAGTGCCGGGGTCAACCTGACGCAGACCGAGAGCTCTGTGGACCTGCTGGGCGCGGACGCCGGAACCGCTCTGGAGGAGCGGGTTACAGCGAATGATGAGACCTACTATCTGCTCAGCAGCTGTTTTGACACCGGAGGGATTGTGGGGTATTCCAGCGGCGTGGTGCAGGGCTGCACCAACAACGGCGCGGTGGGCTACCCCCATGTGGGCTACAACACCGGCGGAATCGCCGGCCGCCAGAGCGGCTATCTCACCGGGTGCGTCAACAACGGGACCATCCATGGCCGCAAGGATGTGGGCGGCATTGTGGGCCAGGCGGAGCCCTATGTGGTGATGGACCCCGGCAGGGACGTGATTGAGGAACTGCGCCAGGAACTGGGCACGCTGGAGAGCCTGATTAACCGGGCGCTGGACAACGCTCAGCACACCGGCGACGATGTGTCCGCCCGCCTGAGCGTTATGGGGGACTACACCAGCAGCGCCGGGGACAGCGCCAAAGAGATGCTGGACCACGTCAGCGATTTTACCGACGAGAACATCAACACTGTCAATATTCTGTCCGCCGACATCACCAACGCCCTGGATCAGATTTCCCCCGCCCTGGACGACCTGTCAGACGCGGGCCAGAAGCTGGAGCGCATGTCCAGACAGCTGGAGGAGGCAATGGACAGCCTGGGCGACGCGGTGGATACCAGCGACCGGGCCTTGAAGGAGGTCCGCTCCGCCCTGAGCGTACTGCGGCAGTTCAACGGGGAACTGGTGACCGCCATAAACCGTTTCCAGCAGGCGCTGGACGCTTTTGACCGCTTTTTGCCCTCTGGGATCGGCCTCCCCTCCCTGAGTGAGCTGGGGGAGGCGAGAAAAAATCTGCGCAGCGCCTTTAGCGCCATGCAGAGCGCCGGAGACCAGCTGGACAGCGCCATACTCCGTCTGGAGCGGGCGCTGGAGGCGGCCCGCCCCCTGTCCGGTGAGCTGGAGGACGCGCTGGAGGAGCTCCAGGGCGCGGCCAACTCCTCCGCCGCCATTGGCAGACTGCTGGACCGGGCCTTTGACACCATCGGCGATGCGGTGGACGACCTCACCGCCGATGGCCCGGCGGAGTTTACCCCCCTGGGGGAGGAGTTCCGCCAGGCCAGCGACAGCCTGTACAGCTCTATGAGCGGCCTGTTTGACGAGATGGAGGGGCTGAACGGCGTGCTCCAGTCCGCCAACAGTACCCTTACCTCTGACCTGCGGGCCATCAACCGCCAGTGCAACGTGGTTTTTGCCCTGCTGCTGGACTCCATGGACGAGTTTTTGGATGACGTGGAGGAGGGCCCGAGCAGATGGGTGGAGGACACTTCTGAGGAGGACATTGCCGCCACCCGTGAGGGCAAGGTGGCCGATTGCCGCAGCACCGGCGCCGTAGAGGGCGACCGGAACGTAGGCGGCATTGTGGGCGCTATGGCCATTGAGTTTGACCTGGACCCGGAGGATGACACAGCAGACCGTTTCTCCTTTGGGGCCACCTATGAGACCAAGGCGGTGCTGCAAAGCTGTCTGAACTATGGCAGCGTAACCGCCAAAAAGGACTATGTGGGCGGCATGGTGGGCCGCATGGACCTGGGTACCGCTCTGGACTGCCAGAACTACGGCCCGGTGGCCAGCACCAGCGGAGACTATGTGGGGGGCGTGGCCGGCTTTGCCGGCGCCTCTGTCCGGAGCTGTTATGCAAAAAACACCCTCTCAGGTGGAAACTATGTGGGCGGAATTGCCGGCTGGGCCAGCCGCCTGCAAGGCAGCTATGCCATTGCCACCATTACAGAGGGAACGGAATACCTGGGCGCTGTCGCCGGCGGCGTGGAGACGGATGGCGTCCTCCGGGACAACCACTTTGTAGACACCGGCGTGGCCGGGGTGGACGGCGTCAGCTACGCGGGCCGGGCTGAGCCCATCCCCTTTGACGAGCTGTCCCGGATGCCCGGCGTCCCCCTGGAGTTTACCGCCTTTACCCTGACCCTGACGGCGGAGGGAGAGACAGTGGCCCAGATTCCCTTCCTCTATGGGGAGGACCTGTCCCGCATCCAGCTCCCCCCTGTGCCTGAACAGGAGGGCTGCTACGGCATGTGGCCCGAGTTTGACCGGTCCGGCCTCAGCTCTGATCTGACGGTAGAGGCGGTATACGCCCCCTGGATCACAGTGACCGCCAGCCAGGAGCTGTCCGGAAAGCTGTCCCTCGCCCTGGCGGAGGGGCGGTTCACTGAGGAGGCTGTCCTCCATGTGTCGGAAAGCGCCCAGCTCCCGCCCCAGAACAGCGGAGATGGAACGGTGGTCTGGGACATCTCCCTTACCGGAAGCGGGCTGGACAGCGGGGATACCGTCCCCCTGCGGCTGCTGAACCCCAATGGAGGCAAAGCCGCCGTCTGGCAGTATCGTAACGGCCAGTGGCAGCAGGTGGAGGCGGTTGAGAATGGACGGTATCTGCTGCTGGCTATGGAGGGCACCCAAGCCACCTTCTGCATTCAGCCCCAGCCAGGCGGAAGCTGGACGATTCTGGCCGCAGCTGTGGGAGCGGCGGTACTGGCCGCCCTTCTGGTGATTGTTGGAAAAAAGAAAAAGAAGCCGGCCAAAGCGCAAAAAGAGAAGGAACCCGCCGCCAAGGACTAAGCCGCCAAAGCTAAAAAAGCCTCACTCTTGGGGCATGCCTGATAGAGAAGTTTTCTTTGTTAGGTGGCAACTGCATGATACTACGGTGTCATGCAGTTGTTTTTTGCTGCATTGACTAAATTCCAGGGAAAATCTATCACAGCAATGAAGTTATACAGTCAACACACTTGAAAAAACGCATTCTGCGACATAACTGACCTTGATCCAATCACCAACCTTGTCTCCAGCAGGGTGAAGGGCGCGGCGGTGGGAGCTGTGGCAGTCTGAGTAGTGTTGCTCTCGGTTCGGTAGACGGTATTTATCCGATGACCTGTCTGGCCACGTCCACGCTCTCCTTGGCGTCTTTGGCGTAGAAGTCGGCGCCGATTTTTTGGGCATAGCCGGCGGTGAGCACCGCGCCGCCCACCACCACCTTGCAGGGCAGGCCAGCCTGGCGCAGGAGCTTAATAGTCTCCTCCATGCTGCCCAGGGTGGTGGTCATCAGGGCGGACAGCCCTACCAGGGGGGCGCTGTGCTTTCGGACAGCCTCCACCACGGCAGCGGGATCCACGTCCTTGCCCAGATCGACAACCGGGTATCCATAGTTTTCCAGCAGCACCTTGACAATGTTCTTACCAATGTCGTGGATATCCCCCTTGACGGTAGCCAGCACCACCGGGGCCTTGGGCCCGCTCTCCCCGCCGGGCTGGGCGGACAGATGCTCCCGGATCACCTCAAAGGCGGCCTGAGCCGCCCCAGCCGCCTGGATGAGCTGGGGCAGGAAGACCTTTCCCGCCTCAAAGTCCGAGCCCACCTTGTCCAGCGCGGGGATGAGAACGCTGTCCACCACCTCCATAGGGCTGGTGGTCTCCAGCAGACGGCGGGCCGCCTCTCCCGCCTCCCCTTTCAGGCCCGCCTCCACAATTTGAGACAGAGTCCGCTGGCTTCCCGGGGCGGCGGATGCCTGGGCCGTCCCCGCTGTGATAGATGTGGACACTTCGGCGTTGGCGTAGGCGGCAATATAGTCCCGGGCGCCGGCGTCAATATTCATCAGCAGATGGTAGCACCGGACGGCGGCCATCATGGCATCCAGATTGGGATTGATGATGGGCAGGTCCAGGCCCATGGTCATGGCCATGGTGAGAAAATTCTGGTTGACCAGAGGCCGGGCGGGCAGTCCAAAGGAGATGTTGGACACCCCCAGCACCGTTTTCAGGCCCAGCTCCTTTTTCACCCGGCGGAGGGCCTCCAGGGTCTGGGAGGCTGCCGCCTGCTCGGCGGAGACGGTGAGGGTGAGGCAGTCGATGTAGATATCTTCCTTCCGGATGCCAAAATTCATAGCCCGGTTCATAATCTTTCGGGCGATATCCAGCCGGTCCAAAGTGGTTTTGGGGATGCCTCTTCTGTCCAGGGTGAGGCCCACCACCGCCGCGCCGTACTTTTTCACTAGGGGGAGAATGGCGTCCAGGTTCTCCTCATCCCCGTTCACCGAGTTGACAACGGCCTTGCCGCAGTACACCCGCAGGGCTTTTTCCAGCACCTCGGGGCGGGTGGAATCCAGCTGGAGGGGGGCGTCGGTCACCCCCTGGAGGGCCTTGACCACCTTGACCATCATAGCTGTCTCGTCAATGTCGGGCAAGCCCACATTCACATCCAGAATATCCGCCCCGGCCTGAATCTGCTCCAGGGCCTGACCCAGCATGTAGTCCGTATCATCCCGGAGCAGGGCCTCCTTCATCCGCTTTTTGCCGGTGGGGTTGATGCGCTCGCCGATAACCCGTACCCGGTCGATGGGCACCACCTTCGCCGGACTGCACACGGCGGCGGGGACATGGCGGGGAATTTCCCGGATGGTCCTGCCTTCCAGCGCTCCTTTCAGCTTTGCAATATACTCCGGAGTGGTGCCGCAGCAGCCGCCGTAAAACTTCACGCCCAGCTCTGTCAGGCTGGCCATGGCCTGTGCAAACTCGTCCGCCGTAATATCGTAGCCCGCCCCCCCGGGGTCGGGCAGGCCGGCGTTGGGCTTGACCGAGATGGGCAGGGTGGTCCAGCGCTTCAACTCCTCCACAATAGCGGGCATCTCCCGGGGACCCAGGGAGCAGTTCACGCCGATGGCGTCCGCCCCCATGCCCTCCAATGTGAGGGCGGCGCAGGCAGGAGCGTGGCCCAAAAAGGTTCTTCCTCGCTCCTCGTAGGTGAGGGAGACCATCACCGGCAGGCTGCTGTTCTCCTTGACCGCCAGCAGGGCGGCCCGGCACTCCTGAAGGTCGGTCATGGTCTCAATCATCACCAGATCCACCCCGGCGGAGACGGCTGTGCGCACCTGCTGGGCAAAAATGTCCACCGCCGCCTCAAAATCCAAGGTTCCGGTGGGCTCCAGCAGCTGGCCTGTGGGTCCCAGGTCCAGGGCCACCAGCGCCCGGCCCTCCGCGGCCTGTTTGGCAATGGCCACAGAGGGTGGGATGACTTCCTCCACCGTCTTTCCTGTGCGCCTCAGCTTCTCCCGGTTGGCCCCGAAGGTGTTGGCACACAAAATTTGGGTGCCCGCCTCCACATAGTCCCGGTGAATATCCAGCAGCCAGTCCGGGTGTTCCAGAGCGGCCAGCTCCGGATGCTCCCCCAGTTTCAGCCCCTTGGCCTGGAGCATGGTGCCCATGCCGCCATCCAGCACAATGGGGCCGGGAGCTTGTAACAGTTCACGAAATTCCACAGTGTCCGCCCGCCTTTCGGTATTGACAGCCGCCCTGGGCGGGACAGCCCAGGCAGCTTCTCTTTTTTGATTCAATTTCCCCCGCCGCGATTCCCAGAATGGCGGTCACCGACTTTCGGGGGGTAAGCAGATGGTTGGCCGTAGCGCACAGTCCCACCCGGCGGGGGGCGTCCAGCAGGGCCAGAAGCTCCCCCTGCACCTCCAGGGTCAGGTCGCCGTAGCCGGGACTGTAGCGGAAGGGGAAAAAGCGGCCGGGGAATTTTCCCTGGAGCTCCTCCTCAATCTGGTCGCACACCTCCTCCACGGCGGCGGAGGCGCAGCAGTCCAAAACAAGGGCCTTAGCCATGTCCAGCCGCTCCGCCCGGCGGATGAGGGCGTCCACCTCCGCCCCCAGAGTGGCGCAGAAGACCGCCGCCCGCCCGCAGCCGGCCAGATGGGCTTTCAGGTCCTCCCCTGGCAGGAGCAGGCCGCCCTCCAGGCGGACACCCGCCTCCTCAAAGGCAAGACCCACCTCCCGCCAGCTCCACCGGGGACGAATCACCCCCAGCAGCTCCCGGGCGCACTCCTCCACCCGAGCCCGGAGGAGATCGTCCGCCTTCTCCGGCGGACAGCCCATGTAGCGCAAAATTTCACTGGTGTTCAGTTGAGTAAGGACGATAGGCATAACGATCTCCTTTCGCCCCCGCCGCAGCGGGCAAGGCCCCTTTTGAAAGCGGCTGACTGAGGAAGTTTACAGCAGCGTAATCCCTGCCGCCTCGGCGGCCTGGATATTGGCCTCGTCCCACAGGGAGGACTGGACCTCGCCGATATGGGCCTTGCCCAGCAGCAGCATAGACACCCGGCTCTGGCCAATGCCGCCCCCCATGGTCAGGGGGAGCTCGCCGTTAAGGAGCATCTTGTGGAAGGGGAGTTCCCGGCGGTCCTCACAGCCGGCCAGCTTGAGCTGGCGCTCCAGACTCTCCTCGTCCACCCGGATGCCCATGGAGGACACCTCAAAGGACCGCCGGCCCACACTGTCCCACACCAGCAGATCGCCGTTCAGGTTCCAGTCGTCGTAGTCGGGAGCCCGGCCGTCGTGAGGCTTGCCGGACTTCAGCTTGCCGCCAATGCCCATGAGGAAGGTGGTGGGGTGGTCCTTCACAAAGGCGTCCTCCCGCTGCTTGGGGGTCTTGTCGGGGAACATGTCTTCCAACTCCTGGGTGGTGACAAAGGCGATATGGGTGGACACCAGGGGCAGAACATTCAGCTGGGGGAACACCGTGCGCAAAAAGGCCTGGGTCTCAAACAGGGCCTCCACAATGGAGCACACGGTCTGCTTCAAAAAGTCGATATTCCGCTCCTCCCGAGTGATAATCTTCTCCCAGTCCCACTGGTCCACGTAGGCAGAGTGGAGGGAATCCAGCTCCTCATCCCGGCGGATGGCGTTCATGTTGGTATACAGGCCCTCACCGGGGTGGAACTGGTAGCGTTTCAGGGCAAAGCGCTTCCACTTGGCCAGGGAGTGGACCACGGCGGCGTCTCCCTCCACGCCGTTGATGTCAAAGGAGACCGCCCGCTCCACGCCGTTCAGGTCGTCGTTCAGCCCGGAGGACACCGGCACAAACAAAGGGGCGGAAACCCGGTGCAGCCGCAGAGCTCCGGCCAGCTTGTCGGCAAACAGCCGGTTGCCCAGATCGATCGCCCTTTGCGTCTCATAGATGGACAGCAGGGGCTTATACCCCTGGGGTAATTTCATATCTTTCATCACTAAAACTCCTTTTCTGCCTTGGATTTTCCCATTATACCCGCTGGAGGCGGAAATTGCAATCAAATCATGAAGGGCTCCCTCAGCGGGAGCCCTGTTGTTTGTGTTACAGCCTCTGGATATCGGCAATGAGGGCATCAATGTCCTCGTCAGTGGTGGACCAGGAGGTGCAGAAGCGGACGGCGGTGTGAGCCTGATCCACCTTGCCCCAGATTTCAAAGGAGTATTTTGATTTCAGCACCGACACGTCCCCGTTGGTCAAAATCGGGAACTGCTGGTTGGTGGCGGAGTCCACAAAGAGGTTAAAGCCCTGGGCCAAAAAGGCCTCCCGCAGACGCATGGCCTGGGCCACCTCCTTTTTTCCGATTTCCAAAAACAGGTGATCGGTCAAAAAGGCCTCAAACTGTACCCCCAGCAGCCGGCCCTTGGCCAGCATGCCGCCCCGCTGCTTGATAAGATAGCGGAAATCCCGGTTCAGGGCGGGGTTGGTAATTACAACCGCCTCGCCAAAGAGCAGTCCCGCCTTGGTGCCACCCAGGTAGAACATGTCGCACAGCCGGGCCAGGTCGGGCAGCGTGATGTCTGAGGCCGCCAGAGCGCAGGCCAGCCTTGCCCCGTCCACAAACAGGGGCAGCTTCCACCGGCGGGCGGTCCGGCTGATCTCCTCCAGCTCGGCCAGGGTGTATACGGTGCCCAGCTCGGTGGGGAGGGAGAGGTACACCATTCCAGGCTGGACCATGTGCTCCCAGGCCACGTCGTCATAGTGGGCCTGGCAGTAAGCGTCGATCTGCCCAGCGGTAATTTTTCCGTTTTCAGAGGGCAGGGAGAGCACCTTGTGGCCGGTGGACTCAATGGCCCCCGACTCATGGACGTTGATATGCCCCGTCCCGGCGCACAGAACCCCCTGGTGGGGGCGCAGGGCGGCGGCAATGACGGTGGTGTTGGCCTGGGTGCCGCCCACCAGAAAGTGGACCCCCGCCTCCGGAGACTGACACAGCTCCCGGAGCATCATCCGGGCCTGTTCGCAGTGGCCGTCCACCCCGTATCCGGGGCAGGCCTCCAGATTGCTGTTTACCAGCGCCTCCAAAATCTTCGGGTGGGCCCCGGTGGTGTAGTCACATTCAAATCGGATCATGACAGATACTCCTTTGTTTGGTGGTTGGATACAGGGGGTAGGGCGCGACGACCCCGTCGCGCCGTTTTCCCCGGGATGCATTTTATAACGGCGGGCCGGGTCGTCCCGCCCTACACGTCCATAGATAAAATATTTACCGCAGCTTGGCCCCACACTCGCGCTCCAGGGCGGCCAGGATGGACTTCACGTCCTCGTCGGCCTCCTCGCTGGTGAGGGAGCGGTCGTCCGCCCGGAGGACCAGATTGAAGGCCACCGATTTCTTGCCCTCGTCAATGCCCTTGCCCCGGTAGATGTCAAAGAGGGAGACCTCCTTGAGCAGGCCCTTGGCCCCCTTGCGGATGGCATTCTCCAGCGCGCCCACGGTAACCGCCTCATCACACACCACAGCGATATCCCGGGTGACAGAGGGGAATTTGGGTAGGGGGACATACTCCGGGTCGGCCCCTTTGGCGTTCATCAGCTCGTCAAGGGACAGCTCGGCGCAGTACAGCTCAGCGTCCACGCCGAAGCTCTTGGCCACGTTGGGGTGAATCTGTCCCAGCACGCCCACCATGTCGCTGCCGCTGTAAAAGTAGGCGCAGCGGCCGGGGTGGTAGGAGGGGTCGTCTGCCACGGGCAGGAAGGTCACCTTCTCGGCTCGGATATCCTTCAAAATGGCCTCTACAGTTCCCTTCAGGTCGTAAAAGCTGAAGCTCTCGCCGCAGGCCCCCAGGGTGAGCACCTTGGCCTCGTTGGCAAGGCCGTTCTCCCCGCCGGGCTGATAGATCCGGCCCAACTCGTACAGGCGGACGTCCTTGTTGCGGTAGTTGTAGTTACGGGCGAGAATGTCCAGCATGGAGGGCAGGGTGGTGGTGCGCATGATGGAGGTGTCCTCCCCCAGGGGGTTCAAAATCTTGAAGGAGCGGCGGCAGGGGGCATCAGCCTCCCAGCCGATCTTGTCGTACCAGGTGGGGGAGATGAAGGAGTAGGTGATGATCTCGTCATACCCGCAGGAGCGGCAGACGCAGCCCAGGGCCTGCTCCAGCTTCTGCTCGGGAGAGTAGCCGCCCAGGGTGGTCTGGCCCTTCATCAGAGTGGTGGGGATGTTGTTGTAGCCGTAGAACCGGGCCACCTCCTCGGCCAGGTCGGCCATCTCCTTCACATCACCCCGCCAGGAGGGGACCTTCACCATGCCCCGCTCCTTGGTGGTCTCAAAGCCCAGCTTCTGGAGGATGGTGTACATCACGTTCTCCGACACATCGGTGCCCAGCAGGGCGTTGATCCTGTCGGGCTCCACCTTCAAAACAGTGGGCTGAGGGACATAGTTCAAAATGTCGATCACCCCGTCCAGCACCTCACCGGCCCCCAGCAGCTCCACCAGTTCACAGGCCCGGTTGACGGCGGGGAGGGTGTTGAGGATATCCAGCCCCTTTTCAAACTTGGCGCTGGCCTCGGTGCGCATGCCCAGGGACAGGGCGGTCTTGCGGATGGTAGTGCCGTCGAAGTTGGCCGACTCGAACACCACGTCCACCGTGTCCTCCACGATCTCGGAGTTCAGCCCGCCCATGATTCCGGCCAGACCCACCGCCCGGGTGTCGTCGGCGATGACCAGCATGTTGGAATTCAGCTTACGGACGTTTCCGTCCAGGGTGGTCAGCTCCTCGCCGTCCTGGGCCCGGCGGACCACGATCTTGCCGCCCTTCACATAGCGATAGTCAAAGGCATGCATGGGCTGGCCATACTCCAGCATGACGTAGTTGGTGATATCCACAATGTTGTTGATGGGCCGCACACCCATGGCCCGCAGCCGCTCCCGCATCCACTTGGGGGAGGGGCCGATCTTCACGTTGCGTACCATTCGGGCGGTGTACCGGGGACACAGCTCAGGGTCGGGGGTCTCTACGTCCAGCAGCTCAGGCAGGACGCCCTCGCCGCCCCCCTTGACCTCCGGCTGGTGGAAGCGGCAGGGCTTGTCGAAGGTAGCCGCCGCCTCCCGGGCCAGGCCGATCACGCTGAGGCAGTCGGGCCGGTTGGGGGTAATCTCAAATTCCACCACATGGTCGTCCAGTCCGGTGACGGCCTTGATATCGTCCCCGGGCTTGCAGTCCTCCTGAAGGACGAAAATGCCGTCGGGGATGCAGTGGGGAAACTCCTTCTGTTCCGCGTGGAGGTCAGCCAGGGTGCAGATTGTATTCGTCTTTGTGTTGTAAGCCACTAGATCCCACTTGTGAAGGTTCTGGCAGTCGGTCAGCAGAGTAGTGGCACAGGGGCCGTCATTCTCCGTGCGAATCAGTGTGCATTCCCATTTGCCGTCTCCGGAGGGGGAGACATTTGCTACGCCTGCGCACATCACTGGCCCAAACACCTTGTCCCCTGGTTTGATGTCCGCCGGGATGGAGGGCTTGTCCGGGTCGATGGGGTGGTAGTCGTTCAAAAGGGCGGCGGCGGTGATGACACCGTAGGGGAAATCCCGCTCGTCCAGGCCCAGTTCGGACAGAGAGCACAGCATCCCGTTGGACAGCACCCCACGCAGCTTGCCTTTCTCAATTTTCTTGCCCCCGGGCAGGGTGGACTTGTGCAGGGCCACGGGGACCAAATCCCCCTCGTGGATGTTCCACGCCCCGGTGACGATCTGTACCGGCTCCTCCCTGCCCACGTCCAGCTGGCACACCCACATATGGTCGGAATCGGGGTGGCGCTCCATGGACAGGATGCGGCCCACCACTACGTTGGAAATTTCCCCGCCCATGTCGTGGGTCAGCTCCACCTTGGAGCCAGACAGAGTCATGGCCTCGGCAAACTCCCGGTCGCCGGCGTCGATCTCAACGAATTCGTTGAGCCATTTTCTGGATAGATTCATATTCAAAACTCCTCTTGTTATCGTTAGTCAATCAGGAAAGCGCCCCTCGTTCCACGCAGGGGTAAGGCCCCTTTGGCAAAGGGGCTCCGCCCGCAGGGCGGTGGGGATTGTATTTTGCGAAGCAAAATGTACGAAGTACTGTAAATTTGCAAATCCTTATTTATTTCATACGTTCGCCTTTGGCAAACACAATCCTCCGTCATCCGCTTCGCGGATGCCACCTCCTTTGGCAAAGGAGGCTTTTTTCCTTGCGGCGGAACGAGGAATTACTTCTCAGAACTGTTCCAGGAACCGCACGTCGTTCTCAAAAATGAGCCGCAGGTCGGCGATTTTGAACCGGCGCATGGCGGTGCGCTCCAGGCCCATGCCGAAGGCCCAGCCCGACCACTCTTCGGGGTCAATGTTGGCCATACGCAGTACGTTGGGGTGGATCATCCCCGCGCCCAGCAGCTCGATCCAGCCCTCGCCCTTACAGGTGGGACAGCCTGCGCCGCCGCACTTGTGGCACTGTACGTCCATCTCGCAGCTGGGCTCGGTGAAGGGGAAGTGGTGGGGCCGGAACCGGGTGACGGTGCCCTTGCCGAACAGCTCCTCGGCCAGCAGGTTCAGGGTGCCCTTCAAATCGGCCATGGTGACGTTCTTGTCAATTACCATCCCCTCCACCTGGTGGAACATGGGGGAGTGGGTGGCGTCGATCTCGTCCTTGCGGTAGACCCGGCCCGGGGCAATGATACGGATGGGCAGCGGCATGGAGTCCATGGCCCGCACCTGCATGGGGGAGGTCTGGGACCGGAGCATCACCCGGGCGTCCCGGTCGAAGTAGAAGGAGTCCGACCAGTCACGGGAGGGGTGGCCCTCCTCGGCGTTGAGGCGGTCGAAGTTCAGCTGGGCCAGTTCGATCTCCGGGCCGTCTAGCACGGTAAAGCCCATGCCCACAAAGATGTCCTTGATCTCGTCCAGGGCGCGGTACATGGGGTGCTTGTGCCCCAGCTTGGGCGCCTTGCCTGGGACGGTGACGTCCAGGGACTCGGCCTTGAGCCTGGCCTCCAGGGCCTCCTCCTCCAGCTTTTTGGCGGCGGACTCAATGGCCTCTTCCAGGGCGGCGCGCACCTCGTTGGCCAGGGCGCCCATGGCGGGCCGCTCCTCGGGGGACAGCCTGCCCATCTGCTTGAGAACGGCGGTGAGCTCACCCTTCTTGCCCAGGTAACGCACCCGCAGCTCATCCAGGGCGGCGGGGGAGGCCACTGCCCCAAAGGCGGTCATAGCCTCGCTTTTAATTTTTGCTAACTGTTCTTTCATTGGTAAAACTCCTTATTTTGGATTGATTTGGTTTAATCGGGCAATATGTCGCTGAGGGGCACCCCCATGGATACGTTGCACCGTTTCAGGCTGTACAGCCCCTTGGATATATCGCAGGAGCCGTGGCGGGTGATGAGGGTGAGGGAGAAATGATCTTGAATGAAGCCGGCGGCCCAGGAATCCTTAACCCCGTTGGGATAGGCGAAAAGCAGAGGGGCTTTGCCTAGGTTCGCCTCCATCAGGTCAATGCTGGTCTGGAGGTCGGGGAGGATGCGGGCCTCATACTCCTCTCTGGTCTCCCCCGCCAGCCGCTTGATGCCGTTTTCGTTCTCATCGTGGGAGGCGTAGGTGTGAGAGCCGAACTCCACCAGCCCGGACTGGGCCATCTCCCGGCACATATCCCAGGTGAGAAAAGCGGATTGCTGGTCGTCCACATTTTTGACAATGATGGAGATGACCGCCTTGGCCTGATACTCCCGCAGGAGGGGGTATGCCAGCTGGTAGTTGCTGCGGTAGCCGTCGTCAAAGGTGAGCATAACCGCCTTATCCGGAAGGGGCTCGCCGGCAACAAGCTGGCTGGGCAGTACGGTGGTCCAGCCGTGGTCCGCCAGCCATTGCATGTCCTCCCGGAAGCGGATGTCAGTTACCATCCAGTTGTTATATTTTTTTCCCTCCGGAATGAAATGGTGGTACATCAAAACATAGAGCTTTGTGTTCTTTTTCACCGGCTTCTGTTCGCTCTCCGGCTCAGTCTCGGAGGGCGACTCAGCCGCTGTGGGCTGCTCCGGAACGGAGCTGTCCGGTTTTGTTGTCCCGGCGTCCTCAGCGGAGCTGTCCGGTTTTACTGTCTCAACGTCCTCAGCGGAGCTGTCCGGTTTTACTGTCTCAACGTCCTCAGCGGAGCTGTCCGGTTTTACTGTCTCAATGTCTTCAGCGGAGCTGTCCGGTTTTACTGTCTCAACGTCCTCAGCGGAGCTGTCCGGTTTTACTGTCTCAATGTTCTCAGCGGAGCTGTCCGGTTCTATTGGCTCAGTGTCCTGGGCAGAGCTGTCCGGTTCCGATGGTTCAGACTCCACAACAGGGCTGAAAAACGGAGCCGTTCCCGCCTGTGGTCCCTGGCAGAAGCTCAGCGGCGTAATACACCAGAGGATATACAGCAACAGCAGCAGCCCCCGGGATATTCTCATGGCAGCCACCCTCCTAAAAAAGAAAAACCCTCCGCCCCAATCTCTGGGGACGAAAGGCAACCCTTCCGCGGTACCACCCGCATTCGCGTCTGTGACGCGCACTCAATCCTCCGGTAACGGCGGAGAAACCGTCCTCCTCTCGAAGGCCGCTCCCGGGCGAACCAAGGGAAACCGTCTCAGACGGGCTTTCAGCCGGCGGCCCGTCCTCTCTGAGAGAGGAAAATTCCCTATTTTCCCGTTCCACACATTTGAACTACCCGTATTTATACCATAAATCATCTTGTAATGCAAGAGGAAAAGGGGTATAATTTTGGAAAACAGGGGAGATATGCAAATTGAAATTAACCCAGTAAAAAAATAGGAAATAATGTAGACAAATTTAGTGCTCTATGTTAGAATAGGGCAAACCAAATACAGGGAGGTAACCCCATGCTGGAACTACAGCACATCAGCTATGATGTGGAGCAGGACGGCGACAACAAGGGCATCCTGCACGACATTGATTTAAAAATCGACGAGCGCTTTGTGGCCATCACCGGCCCCAACGGCGGCGGCAAGTCCACCCTGGCCAAGGTGATTGCCGGCATCCTTACCCCTACCCGGGGCCGCATCCTTTTTAACGGCGAGGATATTACCGGTCTGTCCATCACCGACCGGGCCCGGAAGGGAATCAGCTTTGCCTTTCAGCAGCCGGTGCGCTTCAAGGGGCTGACGGTGAAGGACCTGATTACCCTGGCCAGCGGAAAGGATATCGGCGTACCCGAGGCCTGCAACTATCTGTCTGAGGTGGGGCTGTGCGCCAAGGACTACATTGACCGGGAGGTGGATGCCTCCCTGTCAGGCGGCGAGCTGAAACGTATTGAGATTGCCACCATCATGGCCCGGGGGACAAGCCTGTCCGTCTTTGACGAGCCGGAGGCGGGCATAGATCTGTGGTCCTTTAGCAACCTGATCCAGGTCTTTGAGCATCTGCATGAGAAGATCAACGGCTCCATTCTCATCATCTCCCACCAGGAGCGCATACTGAACATTGCCGACCGGATTATCGTTCTGGCCGACGGCAAGGTCATCAACGACGGTCCCCGAAAGAACGTCCTGCCCACGCTGCTGGGCGGCGCCCCCGGCGTGTGCGGGGCGCTGGCGGATAAGGTGCGGTAACTCTCATGTCCCGCCCGCAGGGGGAAAAGCCTCCCTTCGCAAAGGGAGGTGGCCCTGCCGAAGGCAGTGACGGAGGGTTTTCCCCTATCGAAAAGGCATCTGCCGCTGTAGGAGAAAACCCCACCCGGCTTCGCCGGGAGCCCCCTTTGCGAAGGGGGCCTTTGTAAGGAGGAATTTTTATGGACGCAATACAAAAAAGCCTATTGGAGCAGGTGGCCGGGCTCCACCAGGTCCCCGAGGGGGCCTATAACATCCGGGCCAACGGCCAGAAGGCCGGCCGGAACACCACCGCCAATATTGACATTGTCACCAAAACCGACAAGGACGGCATCGACATACACATCCGCCCGGGCACCAAAAACGAATCGGTCCACATCCCGGTGGTACTGAGCATGAGCGGCCTGAAGGACATGGTGTACAACGACTTTTTTATCGGCGAGGACAGCGACGTGACCATTATTGCCGGCTGCGGCATCCACAACTGCGGGGTGCAGAACTCGGAGCATTCGGGCATCCACACCTTCCACGTGGGCAAAAACGCCCGGGTGCGCTATGTGGAGCGCCACTACGGCGAGGGGGACGGCTCCGGTGAGAACATCATGAACCCCACCACCATCGTTGAGATGGAGGAGGGGGGCTACATGGAGATGGAAACCACCCAGATCAAGGGGGTGGACTCCACCGTCCGCACCACCACCGCCAGACTGGGCCCCAGGGCCACCCTGATTATCAAGGAAAAGGTAATGACTCACGGCAAACAGCTGGCTAAGTCCGACTTCACCGTGGACCTGGACGGGGAGGGCTGCCACACCAACGTCATCTCCCGCTCGGTGGCCCGGGACCAGTCCAGGCAGATTTTCCTGGCCCGGATCAACGGCAACGCCGCCTGCTACGGCCACTCGGAGTGTGACGCCATCATCATGGACGAGGGTGTGGTGTCCGCCATCCCGGAGGTTACCGCCAACTGTTTGGATGCTCAGCTGGTCCATGAGGCCGCCATCGGCAAAATCGCCGGGGAGCAGCTCACCAAACTGATGACCCTGGGCCTGACCGAAAAAGAGGCCGAGGAGCAGATCGTCAACGGGTTTTTGAAGTAATGGGCCACCAAATTCAGGCCATTATTGGGAAGCGTGAGGCTGTCCAGGTCTTCGCAGACTGCTGGGTGTGGGCGGAGATTGTGGACCTGCCCCAGGACTGTGGGCTGGTTTTTCTCACCGACGCCCTTTTTGATAGCATCACCGAGCTCTTTGACAAGCCCGACCGGGAGGAGCCGTCACCCCTGATGCTGTTTACCTCCGCCATCCGCTGGGCTTTGGAGGGGAGCGCCTGTCCTGGGCCGCTTGCCTACATTGAGACCGACTACACCGGGGGCTATGGGACCCAGGCCGGGGTGCTGCTGGAGCGGGGCCGGATCATCCAGGGACCTGTGGAGGGCGAAGAGACTATTAACGGTCTGCTGCGGGCTGTCGGTGTCTGGCACCGGCCGGGGGAGGACGAGTTCGACGCCCTGGGCCTGGGCCATTACCGCCATATGCCCTTGTAGGGGCGGCCGAAGGCCGCCCGATTGTAAGGAGGTATCCCATGTTACCCTTAGCCACCGCCGCCCAAATGAAGGAGCTGGACCGCCGGGCCATCCAGGAGCGGGGAATCCCCTCCCTGGAACTGATGGAGCACGCCGCCCAAGCTGTGGCGGACACAGTCTGGGAGCTGATTCAGCCCGACGAATCCATTTGCACCTCTTCCATTGGTGTGATCGTTATGCACAAAAAGGACGCTCCCCCTCCCACCGAGGAGGAACGGCGCCAAGAGAAGGAAATTCGGGCGATTGTCGAGAGCAAAAATACCGACCCCACCCCCCGGGTGGCGGTCTTCTGCGGTCCCGGCAACAACGGCGGAGACGGGGTGGCCTGTGCCCGTCTGCTGATGGAGCGGGGCGGCTGTCACGTCCGGGCCTTCTTCGTGGGGGACCGGGCCAAAATGACCCCCGACGAGCGGGCCATAGAGGACAGGCTCACCGCCGCTGGAGGGTGCCTGGAGGATTTTTCTATCGATCTCACCGACCGGGAGACGGCGGAGGCCACCTTTACCTTTGAACAGCAGAAGATTTCCGCCTGGCTGTCCACCTGTGACTGTATGGTAGACGCTCTCTTCGGCATTGGCCTGACCCGGCCTGTGACCGGTCCCTTCGAGGCGGCAATCCGTCTGATGAACGGGCGGACTGTGGTGTCCTGCGATATCCCCTCCGGAGTGAACGCCGACACCGGGGAAATCCTGGGTGAGGCCGTCCGGGCCAAGGTGACGGTCACGTTTACCCGCCCCAAGCCGGGGCTGTACATGGGGGAGGGGGCTGTCTGTGCCGGTGAGGTGCGCACCGTGGATATTGGTATCCCCTATGATCTGGAATTTGAGGTATTACGGAGTGCTCCCCGGGTGGAAATGCTGAACTGCCCCAACGGCGGCCTGCCCCGCCGTCCCCGAAACGCCCACAAGGGAGATTTTGGAAAGCTGTTCATATTGGCCGGGAGCGAGGGCTATACCGGCGCACCCGTTCTGGCGGCAAAAGCTGCCCTGCGCACCGGGGCGGGGCTGGTGTACTTAGGGGTCCCCCGGGAAATCTACCCCATTGCGGCCGTCAAGTGCGACGAGGCCATGCCATTTCCCCTCCCCCAGGACTATAAGACCATTCTGGAGAGGGCCCAGGGCTGTGACATTGCCCTCATTGGCCCCGGACTGGGCCGCAGTCCAGAGACAGAGCGGCTGGTCCTGGGTCTGCTGGCGGACCTGACCATCCCCATTGTGCTGGACGCGGATGGCATAAATGCCCTTTCCGGGCATATAGATGAATTGGACAAACGGACAGCCCTCACCGTCCTCACCCCCCACGAGGGGGAGTTTGCCCGGCTGACCGGCTGCCCCTTGCCCGTCGGGAACCGGCTTGCCGCCGCCCGGGACTTTGCCAAAGCCCACGGCTGTATCCTGGTCCTCAAGGGGCAGGGCACCGTTACCGCCGCCCCGGACGGCTCCGCCTGGGTCAACACCACCGGCAACCCCGGCATGGCCAAGGGGGGCTCCGGGGACGTGCTGGCCGGGATGATCGCCGCCCTTCTGGGGCAGAAGCACCTGCGGAAGGAGGGCCGTGAAGGGGACAGCGCGGCGGAGCTGACGGCGGACGCCGTCTTTTACCACGGCGCAGCGGGGGACGTCTGCGCCCGAAAGCTGGGCGAGTATGCCATGCTGCCCACAGACCTGATCGAGGCCCTGTCCCAAGTATTGCGGGAATGGTCGGAGGATGAACGGTAGGGGCCGCCTGCGGCCGCCCCTACAGGCAGATTTTACGATCAAATTGGAGGTAACACTGTGCGCAAATGTCTGGTTTGCGTACTAATGATAATCCTCCTCACCGGCTGCGGCGCGGCGGAGGGGAGCGAGGCGGAGGAACTGGCCCTGACCATTCGGGGCGAATATCTGGCCATAGACAGCTGCGCGGTCCAGGCCGCCATTACCGCCGACTACGGCCAGCGGGTGTATCAGTATGAGATGGCGGCGGCGGTGAACGGGGATGAGACCGTCCTCACCCTGTCCGCCCCCGAAACGGTGGCGGGGCTGACGGCCCGGATCACCGGGGAGGACGGCCTGCTGGAATTTGACGGCGTGGCGGTGGAGACCGGCCCTCTGGACGGCCAGGGGCTAACCCCTGTCTCCGCCCTGCCCGCCCTGTTGGAGGCGGCCCGCTCCGGGTACATCACCGCCTGCGCTCTGGAGGAGGACGGTGCCCTTCTCCGTGTGGACTGCGGCGACCCTGCGGGGTCTCCCGGCAGAGGGACCGAAACGGTGTTGTGGTTTGACGCCGCCACCCACGCCCTGGTGAGAGGTGAGGTGAGTGTAGACGGCTTCCGGGCGATTTTATGTGAATTTACCGGGTTTACTGCCGGTTAATCTCCAGGGGCGGCCTATGACCGCCCCTGCATACTAAAGAAGGAGAGAGCAGCAATGACAGACAGACGAGACAGCCGCGCCTGGGTGGATATCGACCTGGACGCCCTGGCCCACAACTATCAGTCCCTGCGCAACTGGGTCCGGATGAGTGAAAATCCCGAGGAACCGGTAAAGCTGCTGGGCATGGTGAAGGCCAACGCCTACGGCCACGGGGCTCCGGCCATTGGGAAAAAGCTCCAGGAGCTGGGGGCGGAGATGCTGGCCGTGGCCTGCCTGGACGAGGCCGTCCAGCTGCGACAGGCGGAGGTGACCATCCCCATCCTGTGCCTGGGCCAGACCCCGGTGGAGCTGGCCGGCGAGCTGATGAAATACGACGTCACCCAGACGGTGGGCGACCTGGAGCTGGGCCGGGCCCTGTCCGCCGCCGCCGTGGCCGCGGGCAAGGAGCTGGCCATCCACATCAAGCTGGACACCGGCATGGGCCGGCTGGGCTTTATGTGGCGGGAGGGCAGCCAGGCCGAGACGGTGGAACAGATCCGCCAGCTGTGCGCTCTGCCCGGTCTGAAAGCGGAGGGGCTGTTTACCCACTTTGCCGCCGCCGATGAGGAGATTGACTACACCGAGCTCCAGGGCCGCCGCTTCCGGGAGGCCCGCGAGATACTGGAGCAGTCGGGGATCTTCCTTAAAAATTACCATTGCGCCTCCAGCGCCGCCGTGCTAAACTATCCTTGGACTCATATGAATATGGTGCGGCCGGGAATCGCCATGTACGGCCACTACCCCGATCCGGCCAGCGAAATTCGGGGTGCCCCCGATCTGCGTCCGGTGATGACTCTGAAGGCCCGGGTCACCTCGGTGCGCACCATGCCCCTGGGGACCAAGCTGGGCTACGGCTGTACCGCTGTGCTGGAGCGGGAATCCCGGATCGCGGTGCTGTCCATTGGCTACGCCGACGGCCTGCCCCGGTCCCTGTCCAACAAGCTGAAGGTAAAGCTCCACGGCGCCCCCTGCCCCGTTTTGGGCCGTATCTGTATGGACATGTGTATGGCCGACGTCACCGCCCTGCCCCAGGTGCGGGTGGGCGACACGGCTGTGATCTACGACAAGGACCTGAACCGTATCGCCGAGCTGGCCGGCACCATTACGGATGAATTGGTGTGCCGTGTATCTTCCCGGGTTCCCCGGATTTATTGGGAAAACGGGAGGAAGATCCCGTAACATTTTCACCAAAAGCCCATGGACAGCCTCTGGAGCTGCATGTCCGGCCCCGTGACCGCCCAACTTGTCCCAACATAGGATGGGATGGAGCACGGGGGGCGCTTTGCTCCCCCGGGTTTGCAGGGCGCGGCGGGCTTTTGGAGTGGGCCGGGACCACTGCGGTCATCTGACGGCTCAAGGCTGATTTTAAATTTATACCAGAAAAACTTGCGTTTTTGTGGTATAATGCCCGCCGCCCCGTGGGAGAATCATAGTACAGCGTTACATAAGACCGGTCCGGCTGTAACGCGGTGCTATCTTCCAGCGGAGTGTGAGTGTACTTGGATAACAGCGTAAAACGAGGCGACATCTTCTACGCCGATTTGAGCCCCGTAGTGGGCAGCGAACAGGGGGGCGTGCGCCCTGTCCTCATTGTGCAAAACGACACCGGCAACCGGCACAGCCCTACGGTGATTGCCGCGGCCATCACATCACAGACGGGAAAGGCCCGGCTGCCCACCCACATCTCGGTGGCCCCTCTGAGCTGCGGCCTGCCCAAGGAGTCGGTAATCCTGCTGGAGCAGGTGCGCACGCTGGACAAACGCCGTCTGCGGGAGAAGATGGGCCGCCTGGACGACGGCGTCATGCGCCAGGTGGACGCCGCTATCGCCGTAAGCTTTGGTCTCCACCCGGAGACTATGGTGTGATTGCAGGGGCGGCCTTTGGCCGTCCGCAGACAGACACGGGAAGCAAAATGCGGGCGGCCACAGGCCGCCCCTACATAAAAAGGAGCGTACTTATGAAAAAACCGGACAAGCGTTTGTCCCTCCGCCTGGGCGCCGCGGCCCTGTCCGTTGCGCTGCTGGGCACAGGGGCGGCTCTGGCCGCCGGCGGCCAGAGCGACCCTTTGATTACCCTCAGCTATTTGAATCAGACGGCCATCCCCCAGATTGTCAAGCAGGTGGAAGAACAGACAGCCGCCAAGCAGAAGGAGCTGGAGCTGAACCTGGCCAGTCAGATCAGCCAGTACCTCCAGCAGGGCGGACAGGGGAGCTCCTCCGGTTCCTCCGCCTCCTTTGCCGTGGTGTCTATGACCAGCGGCCAGGTCATGTCTCTGGGCGTGGGCTGTGAGCTGCTGCCCCGAATCGGCACTGTCACCGTCCGGGCCAACACCTCCCCCGCCCTCATTGACCTGTCCGCCGGCGGAACGGTGGACTCCGGCGCCGCCCTCACCCGCAACCACCTGTACATGGCCACCATTGCCGACCGCACCCTCACCGCCTCCGGTGACGTGAAGCTTCTGGTGCGGGGCAGCTACTCCATTGCCGGATGAAAAAATACCTTTCTCTGCTGCTGGTTCTGGTCCTGCTGCTGCCAGGGTGCGGAATAAAGCGGGATGAAAGGTCGGGCCAGCCCTGTGAGACCATGGTTCTTCTTATGCAGTCCTGCACAACGGAGTACGAGGAGACCGCCAGCCTGTTCCACTGGTATTTCAATGACGAGCAACGTCAGGGTAACGGTAAGGACGAGGAGTACTACAATGAGAAAGAGATGAACGCTCTTCTCTCTGACTTCTACGGTCTGGAGGACCTGAGCTGGTACGACGCGGCCGTTGTCCGCATGGAGGGCGTGCGCGCCTTTGAGCTGGCCGTCCTCTCTGTACCCAGTGAGGAGCAAAAAACCGTTGTGACCGCCTTTCAGGAGTACCTGCTGGACCGGCAGGGGGCCTTTACCGGCTACGAGCCGGAACAGGCCGCGCTGGTGGAAAATGGAAAAATCCTTACCTGCGGCCAGGAGGTGGCTCTGCTGATTTGTGAAGACATATCCGGAGCTCAAGACGCCTTTGAGGCGTGCTATGGGGACGGCCGCTTTGCCGCCGGCATGCCAGACTTTTTCCCTCCTAAACTAGAACAGCGTCCCGACGGACGCTATGTCTACACAGACCCTCAGACTGACGACATGACCCTCTTCGACAACTCGGCTATCCTGGCCGCCTGGGAGAGCGGGGACAGTTCTTCCCTGTCCACGAAGGACAAGGCGGTGCTGGACGCGGCGAAAGCGGTGTTCAATCAGTGCGTTACCCCAGAGATGTCCAACTATGGCAAGGAATATGTTCTGTACGCCTGGCTTACCGGGAACGTCACCTATGACCAGACCCACTATGAAAAAAAGGGCGCGCCCCGAACCTCCTATGAGCCCTATGGCCCGCTGGTTCAGGGCAAGGGGGTCTGTCTGGGCTACGCCGAAACCTTCCGGCTGCTGATGGATATGGCGGGTATCGAGTGCATCACTGTCACCGGGGCGGGGTTCCGGAACCGGGAAAATCACGCCTGGAACATGGTGAAGCTCAACGGGGAGTGGTACTGCGTAGACCCCACCTGGGACGTGAACCCGGGAATCAACCAGGGTGGGGACTATGTGTACAGCTACTTCAATGTCACCAGCGACTACATGGCCTTCACCGACCATCAGTGGGACTACGACAACGTCCCCGAGGCTACGGCAGAGGACGGCGGTCTTCCATAGACGCTGCAAATTGTCGCCTCCCTCAAAGAGAGAGCCTGAACGGACGAGCAGGAGTTCTTTACACGCAAAAACGGCTCCCCGGCATAAGCCGGGGAGCCGCTGGTTTGTTTATTGGTCCTCTTCCTTCATCAGCAGATACATGACCGCCTTCTGGGCGTGGAGCCGGTTTTCCGCCTCGTCGAAAATCTCCTGGGCGTGGGCCTCGAAGACGTCGGCGGTGATTTCCTCTCCCCGGTGGGCGGGCAGGCAGTGCTGCACCATGCAGCCCTCATTGGTCAGGGCCATCAGCCTGGAGTTGATCTGGTAGCCCTGGAAGGCCTTGGCCCGGACGGTTTTCTCCTCCTCCTGGCCCATGGAGGCCCACACGTCGGTAATCATCACGTCGGCGCCCACGGCGGCCTCTTCGGGGGTGCGGAACAGGGAGAACTTGTGGGCGGGGTCACCCTTTGCAAAGTCCAACACCTGGGGGTCGGGGTCGTAGCCCTCGGGACAGGCCACCGAAACCTCCATCCCCGTTTTCAGGCCGCCCACAATCAAAGAGTTGGCCATGTTATTGCCATCGCCAATGTAGCACATCTTCAACCCCTCCAGGACCGCCTTGTGTTCCCGGACGGTGAGCAGGTCGGCCAGCACCTGGCAGGGGTGGCAGAAGTCGGTCAGGCCGTTGATTACGGGAATCTTGGTGTACCGGGCCAGGGTCTCCACCTCCTCCTGGGCGAAGGTGCGGATCATGATGCCATTGCAGTACCGGTCCAGCACCCGGGCGGTGTCCTCAATGGGCTCTCCCCGGCCGATTTGGCTCTCCTTGCCGGACAGAAACAGGGCGTGGCCCCCCAGCTGGTACATGCCCGTCTCAAAGGACACCCGGGTGCGGGTGGAGTTCTTCTCAAAGATCATGGCCAGCGTCTTGCCCTTGAGGTAGTCTTTGTGGATGTTGTGCTTGGTCTCATATTTCAGCTGGTCCGCTGTGTTCAGGATGGACACAATATCCTCCTTGGACAGGTCCAGCAGCTTTAACAGGTCTTTTTTCATGTGACAGCCCCCTTAATTGGTCAGCATGGTGCCCACGCCGGCGTCGGTGAGCAGCTCGGTGAGCAGGGAGTGGGACACCCGGCCGTCCAGAATGACGGCGGACCTGACCCCTGAGCGGACGGCGTTGACACAGCAGTCCACCTTGTGGACCATCTCCCCGGCAATGACCCCCTCCCGCACCAGGGCGGGGACGGAGGACAGCTGGAGCTCGGGAATCAGGGTGGTCTCGTCGTCCGGACTGCGGAGCAGGCCCCTTACCCCGGTGAGAAGGACCAGCTTCTCCGCCTCCAGAGCCACGGCCAGCTTGGCGGCGGCAGTATCGGCGTTGACGTTGTAGGACACCGGCTGGTCCATCCCCTGGGCCACGGGGGCCACCACGGGGATGTAGCCGCTGTTCAGGGCGGAGGATGCCATGGAGGAGTCCACCTTGGCGATATCGCCCACCAGGCCGTATTTCTCGTCCAGCATTTTGGCCTGGAACAGCCCGCCGTCCAGCCCGCACAGGCCCACGGCCCTGCCTCCAAGACGGTTCAGGGTGGCCACCAGGTCCTTGTTCACCTGGCCGCACAGCACCTGCTGGACTACGGACATCGTCGGTCCGTCGGTGCAGCGCAGGCCGTCCATAAATTTGGACTGCCGGCCCAGCAGATTGAGCATGTCGTTGATTTCCGGGGTGCCTCCGTGGACCACCACCACCCGGATGCCCACCAGGGACAGCAGGATAATGTCGGAGATGACAGTTTCTACCATCTCGCCCTGGACCGCGCCGCTATCGTAGCGCACCACAATGGTCTTGCCGGAAAATTTTTGAATATAGGGCAGGGCCTCGGCCAGTATCTTGGCCCGGTCGATTTCATTGAAGGACATGGTTGATTCCTCCCTGTCTTTATTTGGCTCCCCCCTTGAGGGAGGCTTTTGTCATGGGATTTATGACCGGTAGTCCCCGTTGATGTGGACATACTCGGCGGTGAGGTCACAGCCCCAGCACTCGGCGCAGTCGCTGCCCTCGTTGAGCTCCACGGCAATGACCACCTCTTTTTGGGACAGGATCTCCTTGGCCCTGGCCTCGTCAAAGGGGATTCCGTCTCCCTGACGGCACACCAGGATGGACCCGGCCTCCGATTCAAAGGTGATGTCCACATGCTCAGGGCGGAAGGGGGCCTTTGAATAGCCCATGGCGGCCAGTACCCGGCCCCAGTTGGCATCCGCTCCGCACATGGCGGCCTTCACCAGGGAGGAGCCCACCACTGCCTTGGCCAGGCGCTCGGCGTTCTCCTCGCTGCGGGCGCCGGTCATTTTACAGGTGACCAGCCTGCCGGCCCCCTCGCCGTCTCCGGCAATGCTTCGGGCCAGATAGCGGCAAACCTGATCCAGGGCCTCTTTGAAGGTCTCATAGCCCTCGTCCTTCCACTCAATCAGCGGATTGCCTGCCATGCCGTTGGCCAGGATGACGCAGGTGTCGTTGGTGGAGGTGTCGCCGTCTACGGTGACCCGGTTGAAGGTCTTCTGGGCGGTGTCCCGCAGGGCGTCCTCCAGCATTTCCGGGGTAATGGCGCAGTCGGTGGTGATGAAGCACAGCATGGTGCCCATGTTGGGGTGGATCATGCCGGAGCCCTTGGCGATAGCTCCAATCTTCACCGTTTTGCCCCCCACATCAAAGGAGAGCGCGATCTCTTTTTTTACTGTATCGGTGGTCATAATGGCGGCGGCGGCGCTGTCAGAGCCGCTGGAGGACAGAGCGGCCGCCAGAGCGGGCATGCCCGCCTCAATGGCTCCAATGTTGATGGTCTGGCCAATGACCCCAGTGGAACAGACGGCGAAGTCCGCCGCCTCACGTCCGGTGGCTTTGGCGGCGGCGGCGCACATGGCCTCCGCGTTCTCGTGGCTGCCGGAACAGCAGGCGTTGGCGTTGCCGCTGTTGGCCACAATGCCCCAGGCTGTGCCGTCCTCCAGATGGTCCATGGTCACATAGATGGGGGCCGCCTTCACCCGGTTCAGGGTGTACACCCCGGCGGCGGCACACTCCCGGTCAGAGAGGATCATGGCCAGATCGTTTTTGTCCGGGCTGCTGGTGGCCTTTACGCCGCAGTGGACGCCGCCCGCCTTGAAGCCCTGGGCGGCACACACGCCGCCGGTAATCTCGTTGAACATATTTTGTTACTCCTTCCCAAAAGCTCCCTTCGCAAAGGGAGCTGTCAGCCCTCAGGGCTGACTGAGGGAGCTTTCCGACGGCGGACTCCCTCCGTCACGGCTTCGCCGTGCCACCTCCCTCGGAGAGGGAGGCTTTTTACTTTCTTGCCGCCACAAACTCTTCGATCAGGCTGATCTGTTTCTCCACGCTCTCTCTGGCGGGGCCGCCGTAGACTTTTCTGCCGTTGACGCAGGTTTTTAAGGCCAGGGCCTGGTATACGTCGGTGTCGAACAATCCGGAGATGGCCCGGAAGTCCCGGAGGGTGAGGGTGTCCAGTGTGTCCCCCGTCTTGAGGCACAGGTTGACCAGACGGCCCACGATCATATAGGCCTCCCGGAAGGGCAGGCCCTTCTTCACCAGGTAGTCGGCGCAGTCGGTGGCGTTGATGAAGCCGCCGGCGGCAGCCTTTGCCATGTCCCGGGACCGGACGGTGAGGGTGTCCACCATGGCGGCAAAGACGGGCAGACACAGCTCCACGGTGTCCACGGCGTCGAAGATGGCCTCCTTGTCCTCCTGCATGTCCTTGTTGTAGGCCAGGGGGAGGGCCTTCATCACAGTGAGCAGGGTGACCAGCGCGCCGTACACCCGGCCCGTCTTGCCCCGGACCAGCTCGGCCACGTCGGGGTTTTTCTTCTGGGGCATGATGGACGAGCCGGTGGAGTAGGCGTCGTCCAGGTCCACAAATTTAAATTCCCAGGAGCACCACAGGATGATCTCCTCTGAGAACCGGGACAAATGCATCATCAGGATGGACAAAGCGGACAGCAGCTCAATGGCGTAGTCCCGGTCAGAGACGGAATCCATGGAGTTGTCGGTGGGCTTTTTAAAACCCAGGGCGGCGGCGGTTTCAAACCGGTCCACCGGGTAGGTGGAGGTGGCCAGGGCGCCGGCGCCCAGGGGGCACTCGTCCAGCCGCTCCAGACAGTCCTCCAGGCGGGTGACGTCCCGCTTGAACATGTTGGCGTAGGCCATCATATAGTGGCCGAAGGTGGTGGGCTGGGCCCGCTGGAGGTGGGTATAGCCGGGCATAACCGTCTCCAGGTTGGCTCTGGCCTTTTTTACCAGCACCTCCTCCAGGTCCAGCACCTGGGCGATGAGGACGGGGATCTCTGTGCGGACATACAGCCGGGTGTCCACCGCCACCTGGTCGTTCCGTGACCGGGCGGTGTGCAGCCGCTTGCCGGCCTCCCCCACCCGACGGGTGAGTTCGGCCTCAATGTTCATGTGGATGTCCTCGTTTTCCAGAGAGAACTCCACCTGATCCGCCTCAATGTCGGCCAGAATGGCCTTCAGTCCGGTAACAATGGTCTCGGCCTCGTGGGCCTCGATAATGCCGGTTTTGCCCAGCATCTGAGCGTGGGCGATAGAGCCGGCAATGTCCTGCTGGTACAGCCGGGCATCAAAGCCAATGGAGGAGTTAAAGTCGTTGACAAGGGTGTCGGTTTCCTTTTGAAACCGTCCGGCCCAGAGTTTCATAATTTGTTCCTCTTTTCGTTCAGAGTTCCAAGGCTCCTTTCGAACGGAGCTGTCAGCCGCAGGCTGACTGGAAAGGCCCCTTTGAAAAGGGGCTCCGCCCGCAGGGCGGTGGGGATTGTATCTCGCGAAGCGAGATGTACGAAGTATCATAAGTCTGCAAAAACTTGTTTACTTTGTATGTTATGCTTCGCAAAACCCAATCCTCCGCCCCCTTCGGGGGCACCTCCTTTTCAAAGGAGGCTTTTTTCCTGCGGGGGACGGGGACTTACAGCTTCCCCTGCTCCCGCAGTGCCTGGACGGTGTCGGGCAGGCCCCACAGGTTGATAAAGCCGGTGGCATCATCCTGGTTGTAGTCGCTCTCCTCAAAGGTGACCAGATTTTCGGAGTACAGGCTCTCGGGGGAGGTGACGGAGGCGGTGATGATGTTGCCCTTGTAGAGCTTGAGCTTCACGGTGCCGGTGACATGCTCCTGGGTCTTGACCGCAAAGGCCTGGAGGGCCTCCCGCAGGGGGGTGAACCACTTGCCGTTGTACACCAGGTCAGCAAAGTCCACGGCCAGCTTGCTCTTCATGTGCTTGGTGTCCTTGTCCACGGTAATCATCTCCAGCACCTCGTGGGCCCGGTAGAGGATAGTGCCGCCGGGGGTCTCATATACGCCCCGGTCCTTCATGCCGACAAGGCGGTTTTCCACGATGTCCAGCAGGCCGATACCGTTCTTGCCGCCCAGGTCGTTGAGCTTGCGGATGATGTCGCTGGCCTTCATCTTCTCCCCGTCGATCGCCACCGGCCAGCCCTTCTCAAAGTCCAGGGTGATGTAGGTGGGCTTATCGGGGGCCATGGCGGGAGAGACGCTCATCTCCAAAAAGCCGGGCTTGTCGTACTGGGGCTCGTTGGCCGGGTCCTCCAGGTCCAGGCCCTCGTGGGACAGGTGCCACAGGTTCTTGTCCTTGGAGTAGTTGGTCTCCCGGGAAATTTTCAGGGGGACATTGTGGGCCTCGGCGTAGTCGATCTCCTCGTCCCTCCCCTTGATGGACCACTCCCGCCAGGGGGCGATAATCTTCATCTCGGGGGCGAAGCGCTTGATGGCCAGCTCAAAGCGGACCTGGTCGTTGCCCTTGCCGGTGCAGCCGTGGCAGATGGCGTCAGCCCCCTCCTTCTTGGCGATCTCCACCAGCCGCCGGGCAATGATAGGCCGGGCGAAGGCGGTGCCCAGCAGATAGTCCTCATACTTGGCCCCCATCATCATGGAGGGGATGATTACCTCATCCACCATCTCGTCGGTCAGGTCCTCCACGTAGAGCTTGGAGGCGCCCGTCTTGATGGCCTTCTCCTCCAGGCCGTCCAGCTCGGTACCCTGGCCCACGTCGCCGGAGACGGCAATGATCTCAGGGTTGTCGTAATTTTCTTTCAGCCAGGGAATGATGATGGATGTATCCAGACCGCCGGAATATGCCAGCACTACTTTTTTCACAGAAGCCATGGTTATTTACCCTCCAAATTTCCGGAACCGGGCGCTTCTTTGCCCCCTCCGTATCTTATGGGGACAAGTCTACCACGGTTTTGTCCAGATTGCAAGCGATTTTTTGCATGACTATACATTTTTGCGTCTAAACTTTCCGTATATTTTCACCAAAAATGAATATTATTCCGAATATGCTGATTTTTTATGCACCCCAATAAGGACCCCGCCTGACTTGCCCGGGCACATCCCATTGGCAGATTTTAATGCAGGGGCGGCTACAGGCCGCCCCTGCTATAGCGCCATAGAACATGCCCGCATGCTTTACCCCCTGACGCAGTACGTTCGGTTTCCTGCGTCAGGGGGTGTCTAACTGCCTGTTTGCCGGGGCGGGTCACAGGCTGATTTTATGTAGTTATTCCGTTTCCTGCTCCGGGGCGGGCTCCAGCTTTTCTACCAGGGCCCACTCCACCCGCCGGTCACACAGCTCCTCCACCTGGATGCGCAGGCCCAGGGCCTCTACCATGGGACGGCTGCCGTCCTCCGGGATAACGGACAGCTGGGAGAAAATCAGGCCGCCCAGGGTATCGTAATCCCGCTCCTCATCCTCGGGGAGCTCAAACTCCATGGCCTCGGCCAGCTCCTCCAGGTCGGCGGAACCGGATACCCGCCAACGTCCGCCGTCCAGCTTGATGATCTCCTGCTCCTCCTGGGGGTCAAACTCGTCGTAGATGTTGCCCACCAGCTCCTCCAAAAGGTCCTCCAGAGTGACCAGGCCGCTGGTACCGCCATACTCGTCTACCACCAGGGCCATATGGGTCTTCTTGCCCTGCATGTTCCGAAAAAGCACATCTGCTGCCACCGTCTCAGGGACGAAGTAGGCCGGGCGGAGCAGCTCCTTCAGGGGCAGCGGGGCCGGCTGGTGAAAGTTGAGCAAATAGTCCCGGGTGGACAGCACTCCAAGAATGTCGTCGGCGTCCTCCCCGTACACCGGGAAGCGGGACAGGCCCGACTGGCGGATGGCGTCCAGAATCTCACTCTCCTTTGCATCGGCGGGAAGGGTGACCATGTCGGTGCGGTGGACCATCACGTCCTTGGCGGTGGTGTTGTCAAACTCGAAGACGTTCTCAATAAATTCTTTCTCGTTGCTCTGGATGGCTCCGGACTCCTCGCCCTCCTCCACCATGGCCCTGATGTTGTCCTCTGACACCTGATCCTTGCGATGCAGCAGGTTCAGGATGGGCCGCCAAAGCAGCTGAATGATGTTGATACACAGGCTGATGGTAAAAAGTGCCAGCCATAAATGGCCGTCCTCCACGGAAATAACCTCCTTTATTGAGCGGAACAATTCGTTGATACGCCTGCATCATAGCATAAAAACACAGCCATTGCAAGGGGGAGGATATGTTTTCGGCGGAAAAACCCTCACAGAAATCAGTTTGGGAGCTGTAGGACGCGGCGAGCTCGGTGCGCCGTTCACAAAATCTGTCAACCAGCGGCGGGCCGAGCCGTCCCGCCCTACGAATTTAGCTGGGTGTTCTGAACATTGATTTCTGTGAAAACCATTTTTGGGGGGTAGAAATTTTTTGGGGATGTGGTATACTGGTATCCTCTGATTTTAAAACGCCGCAAAGGGGGAATGTACATGCCGCAGCTGTCTGACCGGGCCAAGGCCAGCCTGGATAACGTTGCAGCCTTTGTAAAGTGGCTGTTTTACGCCTGCCTGACCGGTGTGGTGGTGGGTCTGGTGGCGGTGGCCTTTCATGTGGGCATTGATATCGCCGCCGAGACGAGGGAGAGATACCCCCAGATTATCTGGCTGCTGCCGGTGGCCGGTCCGGCCATCATCCTGCTGTACAAGGCCTGCGGTATGGCAGAGGACCGGGGCACCAACCGGGTGCTGGTGGCGGTGCGGGACGCGAAACAGCTCAAGCTGCGCACCGCCCCGCTGATCTTCCTGTCCACCATCTGCACCCACCTGGCGGGCGGCTCGGCGGGACGGGAGGGCGCGGCTCTCCAGCTGGGCGGGTCACTGGCGGCCTTTACCGGCAAAAAGCTGGGCCTGGACGACCTGGACGAGCGAACTATGGTGATGTGCGGCATGGCCGCCGCCTTCTCCGCCCTGTTCGGCACGCCGCTGACGGCGGCCATCTTCGCCATGGAGGTGGTCACGGTGGGGCGGATGTACTACGCGGCGCTGGTCCCCTGCCTGGCCTCCTCCGCCACGGCGCTGATGGTAGCTCGGGCCTTCCAGCTCCATCTGGACGGGGACTATCCGGTGTATGACGCCCTCCAACTCAGCCCCCTGGCCCTTGTTCAGGCGGTTGGACTGGGGATTTTGTGCGCGCTGCTGTCCATTTTGTTCTGCGTGGTCATGCACATCACCCCTAAGCTGTACGCCAAATACTTGCCCAACCCCACCCTCCAGGCGGCGGTAGGAGGCACACTGGTACTGATCCTCACTCTGCTGGTAGGCAGTCAGACCTACAACGGGGCCGGTGACCCGGTGATCCGGCGCCTGCTGGCCGGCGACACTATCCCCCAGGCATTTGCCCTGAAGCTTCTGTTTACCGCCCTCACCCTGGGCGCCGGCTTCCGGGGGGGCGAGATTGTGCCGGTGCTGTTTACCGGATGCGCCTTCGGCACCTGGATGGGACCTATGTTGGGCCTGCCCCACGGCTTTTCCGGAGCGCTGGGCATGGCGGCGGTGTTCTGCGGCGCCACCAACTGCCCGCTCAGCTCCATTTTTCTGGCCTTTGAGCTGTTCGGCGGCAAGGGCCTGCCCCTGTACGCCATGTGCTGCGGGGTGTCCTACATGCTGTCCGGCTACTACGGGCTGTACAGTGAGCAGAAAATTATCTATTCCAAATTCAAACCCCAGTGGGTGGACAAAAAAACACATTAAAAGGAGTACGCATCATGACAACCTTCAACCATTTCAACTTCAACGTTCTGGATCTGGACCGCTCTCTGGCCTTTTACAAGCAGGCGTTGAACCTCTCCCCCGTGCGGGAGAAGGAGGCCGCCGACGGCTCTTTCAAGCTGGTTTTCCTGGGAGATGAGGCCGGCAGCCCCTTCCTTCTGGAGCTGACCTGGCTCCGGGACCGCACCGAGCCCTACAACCTGGGGGAGTGCGAGTTCCACCTGGCCTTCTACACCGGCGAGTACGACGCCCTGTACGCCAAGCACAAAGCCATGGGCTGCATCTGCTTTGAGAACCCGGCTATGGGTATCTACTTCATCTCTGACCCCGACGGCTACTGGATCGAGATTGTCCCGGAGCAGGGGAAATAACCATTCAAAAATGGTGTGAGATACTTGCAGACCATGGATTGTCTCCTCTCTGTACTCAAGACCATCTATGTTATCCATCCAAATACCGCCTTTTATTTATTTTTATATAATTACCTGTATACGGGTAATTATGGCGACATATATTGCTATCATAAATCACCCCTTTCACCCATTTCTGCCCCCGTTTGGGTAAAAAATAATGCAGAAAAAGGTTGAAAAACCTTTTCTGCATTTAACTTACTACATCAGCGCAGAAAGCATAAAAACCCGGAACCGTTAACGGTTCCGGGTTTTGTTCACAGCGCCTTTTTCAGGGCCTGGGCGATCTGGTCGGGGCAGGAGGTGGGCTTTGTGCCGCAGCGGATGCCCTCCAGGCGGGGGATAGCGTCCTCCACCTTCATTCCTTTCAGCAGGGAGGAGAGTCCTTTCAGGTTGCCGTCACAGCCGCCCACCACCTGGACTGACTGGATGACCCCCTCCTCCACCTCAATCTGAAACTGCCGGGAGCAGGTACCCCGGGGGGTATATTGTATCGTCATAGCGCCGCCGCCTCTCTTTCTTATTTTATCATTCTTCGACCGTTTGTGACACAATCCGACATCTATCAAGCGGTACAATAGGAATTATAACAAATTCCGGCGGCAAACGCAACCCTTACAGTACTTTCCGCCGGGCCAGCTGAAGCCGATCGGCAATCATGGCGATAAACTCGCTGTTGGTGGGCTTTCCCTTGGCGTTGGAGACGGTATAGCCAAAATACTTTTGCAGCGTCTCCAGGTCACCCCGGTCCCAGGCCACCTCAATGGCGTGACGGATGGCCCGCTCCACCCGGCTGGGCGTGGTATTAAACCGCTTGGCCACCTCGGGGTAGAGCACCTTGGTCACCGCGTTGATCACATCCATATCGTTGACGGCAATGATAATGGCCTCTCTCAGATACTGGTAGCCCTTGATATGGGCCGGAACCCCCACCTCGTGGATGATGGCGGTGACCTGGCTCTCCAAGCTGGCGTTTTGATCCACCTCCGGCTCCGAGCCGCTGGGTGTCATCACCTGTCTCAGCCGCTCTCCCACCGACGTGACCCGGCAGGGCTTGGTGACAAAGAAATCCGCCCCTTTGGCCGCCGCGGCATCCACCACATTTCCCTTGATATAGCTGGAGAGAATCAGCACTTTGGGCCGGTTCTGCAATTTGGAAACAGCATCCAGCACATCCATGCCGTCCATCCCGCCGGTGAGTACCATGTCCATAACCACGGCGTCGGGCTGGCTCTTCTGCACAATGCGCATCAGTTCCGCACCGTCTCCGGTTTCGCCGACAATCTGAAAGTCTGACTCTTCCGACAGCGCCCGGATCAGGTTCTTTCTAAACTCTGTCCCTGTATCGGCCACCACAATTCGTTTTGTGCTTTCCATACATTTACGCTTCCTTTCATAAAAATCTGTGATGACCGGTAAAAGTTCCCGACTAGCGCATTCACGGTACATTTCGACCGGCCGCTTACAATTTATCATATAACAGCGAATTATGCAAGTCATTTTTTCAGATTTTATGGCACTTTTTATCAGCATTTTCGACCATTTTTCTACATATATACAACTTATCTTCGAAAATGCGGGCCTTTGCCGCCCGTCTGGATACCTATGCCCTGTCGAAGGGGCTGACGGCCCCTGTCGAAGCCTGTCAGACGGGATTACAGCAGCTGCATCCGGATGTCCGCAGCTCTGGCGTGGGCGGCCAGTCCTTCGCCGCAGGCCATGCGGGAGACAAGCGGGGCAATTTCCCGCATAGCTTCGGGCTGATAGCGCTGGTAGGTACATACCTTTAAAAAGGTGCCCACCCATACGCCGCCGGTGTACCGGGCGGCCCGGACGGTGGGCAGCGTGTGGTTGGTGCCGGAGGCGTAATCGCCAAAGACCTCGCCGGTCTCCTGTCCGATAAACAGTGAGCCGAAGTTGACCAGCTTTGGCAGGATGCTCTCGTCGTCCACAATGACCTCCAGATGTTCCGGGGCGTAGTCGTTGGCAATAGCCGCCGCCTCGTCCAGACTTTCGGCCAGGATGACCTCCCCGTAGCGATCCCAGGAGGCCCTGGCAATTTCCTGGGTCTCCAGGGTGTCCAGCTGCTCCTGGACCACCTGCATGACAGCCTCCCCCAGGGAGCGGCTGGTGGTGACCAGAACGCCCTTGGCCAGCCGGTCGTGCTCCGACTGGGCCAGCATATCGGCGGCCAGAATGCGGGGGTCGGCGCTGTTGTCGGCAATGGCCAGCACCTCGCTGGGACCGGCGAAAAAGTCAATCCCCACCTGACCGTAGCACTGGCGCTTGGCCTCAGCCACATATTGGTTGCCGGGGCCGACAATCATGTCCACCGCCTTGATCTGCTCCGTGCCATAGGCCAAGGCGGCGACAGCCTGGGCACCCCCGGCCGCATAGATCTCGTCCGCGCCGGCGATGTCCATGGCCACCAGGGTTTTGTAGTGGATGGAGGCAGTCCCCTTCACCGCCGGGGCGCAGGCCGCCACCCGGCCCACTCCCGCCGCCTTGGCGGGGATGATGAGCATCAGCGCGGTGGAAAACAGGGGGTAGGAGCCCCCGGGGACATAACAGCCGCAGGAGCTGACCGGGATGATCCGGTGCCCCAGAACGGAGCCGTCCACGTTGGCGAAGCCGTCCAGCGGCCTGATGCACTCCTTCTGTGCCAGGGCAAATTTGCGGATATGGCCGGCGGCCTGGCGCAGGTCGTCCAGCTCTTGACTGGTCATTTGCCCATAGGCCGCGTCAATCTCCTCCCGGGTGACCCGCAGGGCGGTGCGGTTATTGCCGTCAAAACGGGTGTTGTACTCCACCATGGCGCTGTCGCCGCGGGTACGGATATTTTGGATGATTTCAGCCACCCGCCTGCCGCACTCCCCCGCCTCCCCGGCGGGACGGACTGCCGCTTTTTTTAAATATTCCATTGGAATAACCTCCTTTTTCTTCACCTATAGCAATCATTAGATTTGCTGCCATATGCAGGGGCGGCCTTTGGCCGCCCGTCTGTCACAGGCAGACCTGTTTGTTTCTGCGGGCGGCCACAGGCCGCCCCTACAGCTCCAGTGTCAGCAATTTTGAAATTTGCTATATATTATACATCCGCTTCCGGTCAGGTCAATCCCCAGCCCCCTGCTTTTTCCAATTTTTGCAGCTGATGTCAACTTTCAAGTCATATGTTAGGGCAGCCTTCATTTATACTCCGGAGTCAGAGCCCCAGACAGCTGTAATAGACAGCGCCCACGGCCTGGGCGAACTGGGCCACAGTGTAGTCCGGATGGGCATCCAGCTGCTTCATCAGGGCGGTGTTAGCCAGCGCGCCGCTGGCGGCGTACTGCCGCAAGGCGGGCTCCCGGCGGGCGGCCCCCTCACACAGCAGCCGGAAGCAGGCGGGCAGCTTGACAAGCCGGCCAAAGAGCGTGCGGTCTTTGGTCTCGGGCCGCAGGATATACTCCGTCTCCCGCCAGGTAACGGCCAGATACTCACCCACCGTCCGGAAAATCTCCTCACACACCGGCTCTTCTCCGGCAGCCAGCTCCATACAGCGCTCCAGGCAGGCCTTGCGCATATCTTCCGGTTCTGAGGGGACCTCCAGCGTATCCCCCTTCCAGCGGAAGAGTCCCTCCTCCAAGAGGGCCTCCCACAGCTTTGGCGCCTGTTCAGGCAGTCGTCTGGCCGCCAGACGGAACACGCCCGACTGTCCCGTATACCGCTGGAGGGCGCCTGGAAGTCCTGTGTTAAAGCTGCGCACACTGCGAACATCCTCCGCGGAAAAGTCCTGCTGAGTGCCGCTGCCCAGGTCAATTATAAAATTGTACACCTCCAAAGGAATTTCAGGGATAGAGCCGTCGGGGCACACCCACCCGGTGCCCAGATCGGTGCCCAGCGTGTGGGCAAAAAAACCTTTAGACAGGTCCCCGCCCGCCGCCGCCTGCTCTACCGCAGCGGCAAAGGCGGCCATAGGGCCGTCGTTGGTGTTCATCACCGGACCGCCCTCCACCACATAGACGGCCAGGGCGTCATTCAAAGCGGTGATTTTGGCAAACTGCTCCTCGTAGCACAGGCTGGTATTGTTTTGCAGCCCTAAGGTCTTGTGGGTCTCGCCCCCCACAATGCGGTTCCGGATGACTACATCCGGGAAGCACAGACCAATGGCATCAAAATTCCGCAGACAGCTACCCGCCGCCCGCTCCATCTGCTGGACGCCTCGCTCCATTTCCTCAATCGCGGCCCCTCTGTGCAAGGCGGCCCGGTCAATTTCAGGCTCCCGGCCAGCCCAGTACAGGCTGCCCGCAGCACGAAGCAGCCGGGTCAGCAGCAGCAGCGGCCCGGTGATCTCCTCCGCCAGAGTGCAGGAGGCGGGAAACCAGTCAAATTCCTTGCACAGGGCCAGCTGCCCGTCCACACTGACGGCCAGTTTCACATCGGTGCCCCCGATGTCCATGCCCAGTACCATTTTTCCTCTTGTCAGGGCGGGCAGACGGGCAAAGACCGGCTGTCCGCAAACCGCTCTGGGGGGCTCCACAGCCGGCTCCTCCTCTACACTGTGGATGCCGAAGGCAAAGCGCTCCTCCCCGCCGAACAGGGCAGTCAGAACACGCTCGTTCACGTTGAGGCACTTGCCATAGCCGGTTCGGGCGGTCTTGCTCAGGTCCAGCTGGAAGACCAGGTCCAGGCTTTCCGCCAGTTCCGCCGCCCCTTCGTCGGCCCGGTTCAGATAAATATCCATCCGAAGCCCCCCCAGAGCGGACAGCAGATTGTAGATACTGGCATAGATATACTCTGCCACAAACCTTTCCTCGTCCTCTCCCGCCGTCTCAGGCAGCTGGAGGGCAAAGACCCGAACAGACCGGTCGTAGAGGGTGATGTGCAGATGGAATGGGCGACTCCCTTGGGCCTGAAAGGCCTGACGGACATCGGTGATATACACGTTCTCATCCCTTGCGGCCTGTTGAAGAAATCCTTTTATCATATTGGTCACTCCTTTTCCGGAATTGTACCACGAGGCGCTCCTGCGGTCAATTATAGCAAACTTCAAAATTGCTGACACCGGCTCTGTCTGTGACGGGCGGGCGGCCAAAGGCCGCCCCTGCAAATGGCAGCAATTCTGGTGATTGCTATAATACCCCAGGCCCAGATGATCCAAAACGTGATCCGGCAAGGGCCTTGTCCATTTTTCCGCTGCGGAAAACACTTGACTTAAACTCTGCTTTAACTGATATACTGCTCCTCTTATTGGAGAAGGGCAGAAATACGGTGCAGTGACAATGCTGGTCAATGCGGCGGATGAACTGCTGATGAGCCAAAAGGGAGCGTTTATCACTGGCGCGGATTTTCTGATTGATGGCGGTGCAACCGCGTCCTGCTTCTATGGTCCGTTGAGGCCGCAGGAGAATATGTAGCGTTCGCAAAATCACAGGACAAAAATTTTCCGGGCGGAGCGTCCTTTGATAGGCGCTCCGCCCCGGTGCGGTCACGCTGTAGGCTGTTGATTGGAGAACTTGGTATACGCCTGGCTGACCTTGCTCTTGGGAGCCTGCTCCACCTGATACCAGCCCTTGGTCTGGGCCATGCGGAACAGATCGCTCTGGGTCTGGTGGCTCTGGTTGAGGATGTTGAGAAAATCGTCCCGCAGGGCCATGTTGACGCACTCGGAGGCATAGGTGTTGTAGTTGGATGTCATCTTCTTTTCACTGCAAATAAAATCGGTCATTCGTTCCTGATCGTTCATAGGTGATCCTCCTTTGTCAGCGCAGATGGTTCAGCAGAGTGTTGTAGTTGTTCAGGTGCTGGGCGGCGCAGGACTGAAACTTGGTTTTCAGTTCCTGGTCCTGGCTCTCCTGGACGGCGGACAGGTACTTGCAGTGGAGCACCCTTTCAAAGTCCAGCTGGTCAGACAGGGCATGAAGTTCCTCGGTGGTCAGATTGGGCATAAAACTGCCTCCTTTCAAAGCGGGGGAGCCCCCGTTACTGGCAGTTATTCTGTCCGGATTCTTCCTTTTTATGCGGAACGACCGGCTGGCCCTTGGAGTCGAAATCCCAAACCAAATGGAGCTGTCCGTTCCAGCGCTCCACCCGGGACAGGCAGAACAAGGTGGGCAGCTGTACAGGGCGGTCGGTGCGAAAGGGGACGGCCAGAGAAAAAGCCCCCTCCCCTTTTCTGCACAGCATAGCGCCTGCGCATCGCTCCTTTAAAATGGGGTCGGCCACCAGTCGGTCCGGATGCTGCTCGCAGTACCAGCGGCCATCAGACTGTCCGGAGAAGGCAAACGCCAGGGGGGCTTCCGCCCAGAACTGGGGCCAGCAGCCGGCCCGCTCCAGCGTCCCGATAGACAATGTGCGCCGCAGACGCAGCGCCCCGCCCTCAGGAGCCAGGGTGCCCAGAAGAAGCTTGCCCCCCCGGTCACCGTGGAGCCATACCTTATATAGTCCCCTGCCGTCAGACGGACGCTCCGCCTCCATGTGGACTCTGGGGCCGTCCTGATACATGGTCAGGGTGCCTCCCCCGCGCATTGACATCTGTTCCGCCACAGTCTCCACCCCCTCTCCTGCCATTCTATGTGAAATGAGCGGAAGGATGTGCCAAGCTGCCAACCCGAAAGCCATTTTTATAGTAATCGCCAGTTTTGCAGGTATATGTAGGGGCGGCCACAGGCCGCCCCTGCAGAGCTGGTATCAGCAATTTTGAAGCCTGCAATAGCCCACAGAAATCAATTTCGGCGCTGTAGGTTGTGCCGTTGGAAAAAATTTCTAACCAGCGGCAGGCCAAGTCCTCCCGTCCCACAAATACAGTGTGAAAATATTGACAGACCGGGGAATTTACCATATAATAATCCAGATTTGAAATTATTGGGAAGGGGACAACAGCATGAGACAATTTTACGGTATGAGCTAGCGGGGGAATCTGGATGAGGCGCTCCAGGGACTGCATAACCCCCAATTCATCATGCTATTAACCAACGCCGATCAATTTGAGAGGCATGTGACGGAGTTGGAACGGCGCTTCCCCGGCGTACCCAGCATTGGGTGCATTGGAATGAGCTACCAGACCAGCGTGGCGGAGCACGGAGTGGGGATCATTGCCTTTTCAGAGGGGGTGACCGCTGCCGCCAACGTACTGGAACATGCGTCCACCATGCCGGTGAAATACATACAGCGCCTGGAGCGGGACATGCAGACAGTGGGCGGTACAGACCGGGATACCGTATGCATTGACTTCTGCTCCGGCAACGACGCCTGTGTGCTGACCACCATCTATACCGCGCTGCGCAAGCGGGGCATCTCGCTGGTGGGCGGCACCGGAGACCAGGGAAAGGTGTCCGCCAACGGTCGGATTTATGAGGATGCAGTGGCCTACGCTCTGGTGCGCAACCAGAATGGCCGGGTGAGGACATACAAGGAGAATATCTATCACCAGCTGGGCAACTACCGCTTTGTGGCCTCCAATACAGACCGGGCCAACTATGTTTTGGGCGCCCTGAACGGCAAAAGTGCCAAGCAGGTCTATCAGGATATCCTTCATGTGACAGACGAGGAAATTCTCACCCGGACCTTCCAAAATCCCTTTGGCAAGGTAAATGGGGACGACACCTGCATCATTTCCATCAAGGAGGTCAAGGGGAGCGCCCTGGCCTGCTTCCGTCAGGTGAACGACTCCGACGTGCTGATCCTTCTGGAGCTGGGCGATTACAGGGCTATCGTCCGGGAAACCATCCAGCAGATTTGCCATGACTTCCCCCACCGTTCGGCCATCTTCTCTGTCAACTGCCTGTTCCGCTACAAGCTGTTTTCAGAACAGGGGTATATGCAGGACTATCTGCGCGATATGGCGGCCCTGGGCAACCACGCCGGTTTTGTGGGCTACGGCGAGCACTACAACAACCGTTTTGTCAACCAGTCTATGACCTGTGTGGTCTTTGAGTAAAGGAGGGCATTTTATGCTGTTCAAACGTAAAAACCATCAGGCTGCGCTGGTCCAGGAGGAAAAAAGCCTGTATCCGGTGCTGCATATTGCGGGAAGTCTGAAAGAATACCAGCGGGAGCTGGTAAAAAAGGAGGTCAACTCCCTCTGGGAGCTGAGTCAGGTGGGCTCCTCCTTCTCCGGCGTTCTGGAGGGAGGAGACCAGTTCCAGATGAAGCTCCAGGAGCTGGGACAGTCCTTCTCCAGCATCAGTGAGACGGCGGAGCAGTTTGGCCAGGTGCGGGGAGAGATCGGCCAGGCGGTTTCCGAGGCCCGGGACCAGATGGAAGCTCTGGGCCAGACCTCCATGCAGGTGCAGCAGTCCTACGAAACCATGGCGGAGACCTTTTCCCTCCTGGAAAACGCGATCCGGGGCATCCAGCAGACGCTGGGCAAGATTGTGTCTATCGCAGAGCAGACCAATATTCTGGCCATCAACGCCTCCATTGAGGCGGCCAGAGCGGGGGCCGAGGGCCGCAGCTTTGCGGTGGTGGCGGCGCAGGTCAAACAGCTGGCCGGAGAGATCAAGAACCTGGCGGGCGAGGTGGACAGCGGAGTAAACGAGGTGGAGCTTCGGGCCAACGAGCTCAGCGACAGTATCTCCACATCCCAGCAGACCCTGGGCCAGGGCGTGGGCATTGTCAACCAGACGGAGGGCAGCTTTGTGAAAATCACAGAGGCCGCAGAGGGCGCTGTGTCAGTTCAGACCGGGATTGTCGGCGTAATCGGGCAGTCTCAGCAGGAGCTTCAGCTGCTGTGTCAGTTCTTCGATCAGATCAAGGATCAGTACCAGGAAGTGGTCAAACACATTGATTATGCCAGCCAGCTGGGCACTACAAAGAGCGCAATGTTTGAGGATATGGACAACATGATTTCTCAGCTGCCTCCCCTGATTCAGGACATGGAAATTAAAAAATAAGACGGCAGCCCGCTGACTGCAATTTTGAAGATTGCTATAATATATTGAGAATCCCGACAGGTTCCTGTCGGGATTTTTATGTGGGAAAAATGTGCAGGTCTCCGAAATTGAGGGATGTGGCTCAGGTATCTTTTGGCTGATTGATTCTTGCGTTTGTGATTGGCTTTGATTATAATTAGGCCCAACCTTTCAGAAAGGGGTACTTGGATATGAAAGAGTTTACCTATACTATCACGAATAAGACCGGCCTGCATACCCGCCGTGCCGGACTGCTGGCCATGCATGCCAAGGCCTTTCAGGATACCCGGATTACGGTGTCCTCAAACGGGAATACCGCCAACACCAATCAGCTGATGAAGCTGATCAGCATGGGCCTCAGGCAGGGCAGCAAGGTGACCGTAGCAGCGGAGGGCCCCCAGGAAAACGCCGCCATTGATAACATGCAGAGCTTTTTTGAGTATTACCTGTAAGCTGGCCGCTTTGCAGGCGGAGGCATCAGAAAAAAATGAATTTTTTTCTGATACCCCTTGCCAAGTTGGGCAAAAGCCGCTATACTGGTAGGCGGAACAAATACAAGTGAATAGCCAGGGGGGCTGCCGCGCAGCTGAGAGTAAGGCTTTAGGCCTTTGACCCTTTGAACCTGTTGGGTAATGCCAGCGTAGGGAGTACATTCTGAGGTGTATCAGAGCATCCGCATGGCATCACTTGCGGATGTTCTGATTTTTTATATTCGGAGGTAAAACACTATGAAAGCAAACGTCGCCATCCAGATCCTGCCCGCCGCGCCCAATGACCAGGAGGTTGTCCGCATTGTGGACGAGGTCATTGACTACATCAAATCTACCGGCCTGCACTACTATGTAGGGCCCTGCGAGACCGCCATTGAGGGGGATGACCTCCACCAGCTGATGGAGATTGTGGAGCGCTGCATGGAGGTAGCCCACAGGGCGGGCAGCCCCAAGGTCTCGGCCTATGTGAAGCTGGGCTACAACCCTGAGGGACAGGTGCTGGGGATCGATGAAAAAGTCACAAAGCATCACCAGTAAGCTTCCGGCGGCCGGGGCCCTGATTTTAATCGGGGTCTTGTGGCTGGCGGTGAGCGAGTGGGAACTGGTGCCCTCCTTCCTGCTGCCCTCCCCGGTGGAGGTGTGCCGGGCCCTGGTGAAGGACGGCCCTGTCCTGCTGGAGAACGCCGGCATCACCCTGCTGGAGGCGGCCATGGGACTGGGTCTGGGTATTGCCGCCGCCCTGGTGCTGGCTACCGCCATGCACCGCTTCCGCCTGTTGTACCGGGCGCTGTACCCCGTTCTGGTCATTACCCAGACCATCCCCACCATTGCCCTGGCCCCCCTTCTGGTGCTGTGGATGGGCTTTGGTATGTCGCCCAAGGTGACGCTGGTGGCGCTGACCACCTTTTTCCCTATTGCTGTCAGCCTTCTGGAGGGCTATGCCAGCACGGACCGGGCGGCGGCGGATCTGCTGCGTTCCATGGGGGCCAGCCGCCGCCAGATTTTCCTCCACCTGGAATTTCCTTCCGCCCTGAGCCACTTTTTTTCCGGATTGCGGGTATCCGCGTCCTATGCGGTGGTGGGGGCGGTCATCTCCGAGTGGCTGGGGGGCTTTCAGGGGCTGGGCGTCTATATGACCCGGGTGAAGAAGGCCTACGCCTTTGACAAGATGTTCGCCGTGATTATCGTCATTGTGGCGGTCAGCCTGCTGCTGATGGCCCTGGTGACCGCCCTGCGGCGGCGGGCCTGCCCCTGGGAAGCCTTTGAGAAAATAGAAAGGAACGACTGAACATGAGACATTTTAAGTCTATGGGAGCGCTGCTGCTGGCGGTCCTTCTGGTTTTGACTGCCTGCGGACAGAAAACCGGCGGAAAGGAGGGGCTTACCGACGTGACCCTCTGCCTGGATTGGACTCCCAACACCAATTATACCGGCGTGTATGTCGCCCTGGCCCAGGGCTGGTTTGAGGAGGAGGGGCTGAACGTCTCCATCGTCCAGCCCCCGGAGGACGGAGCGGTGGCCATCTGCGCCGCCGGACAGGTGGAGTTTGCCGGAACGGCGCAGGACTCCATCGCCTCCGCCTTTGCCCGGGAGGACCCCCTGGCGGTGACGGCGGTGGCCGCACTGCTCCAGCACAACACCTCCGGAATCATCTCCCGGGCGGGGGAGGGGATGGACCGCCCCGCCGGCCTGGAGGGACACACCTACTCCACCTGGAACACCCCCACGGAGTTGGCCATGATGGAACAGGCGGTCACCGCTGACGGCGGTGACTTCTCCCAGGTCAAGCTGATTCCCAATAATATTACCGACGAGGCCGGAGCCCTGCGGGAGCACCAGACCGACGCCATCTGGATTTTCTACGCCTGGGGCGGCATTGCCGCCAAAGAGAGCGGCCTGGACTTTGACTACTTCGACTTTAAGGATGTCAACCCGGTTTTCGATTACTACACCCCCATTTTGGTGGCCAATAACGATTTTCTGGACAAACAGCCCGAGACAGCCAAGGCTTTTCTGTCCGCCGCCGCCAGAGGCTATGAGTACGCCATTGAGCACCCGGAGCAGAGCGCCCAAATGTTGATCGATGGCGACGAAACCGGTTCCCTGGCCGGCAGCGAGGAGATGGTAAAGGCCAGTCAGGAGTGGATCGGCGGCCAGTACAAGGCCGGGGAAGAGCGGTGGGGCTACATTGATCCGGAGCGCTGGAACGCCTTTTACCAGTGGCTGAATGACAACAACCTGCTGGAGCGGCCCATTCCGGAGAACACGGGCTTCTCCAACGACTATCTCCCCCAATGAGGGACGCGGCGAAGACCGTCCTTCAGGCGGAGGGCATCACAAAGTCCTACGGCGGCAGGACCATCATCCAAAACATCTCCCTCACCCTGGGGGAGGGGGAGCTGGTCTGCCTGCTGGGAGTAAGCGGAGCGGGAAAGACGACCCTTTTCAATGTGCTGTCCGGGCTAGAGCGCCCGGATGGAGGACGGGTTTTGCTGAAAGGGCAGGATATCACCAGCGCACCGGGCAAAATCAGCTATATGCTCCAAAAGGACCTGCTTCTGCCCCACAAAAAGGTGGCGGACAACGTGGCCCTGCCCCTGGTCATCCAGGGTCAGGACAGGCGGAGGGCCCGGGAAACGGCCCTGTCCTATTTCGGCGCCTTTGGCCTGGAGGAAACCCAGGACAAGTACCCGGCCCAGCTGTCCGGGGGAATGCGCCAGCGGGCGGCGCTGCTGCGGACTTTTTTGGGGTCTCAGGGGGTGGCGCTGCTGGATGAGCCCTTTTCCGCCCTGGACGCCCTAACCAAACGGGAGATTCACCAGTGGTACATGGGAATGATGGACCGGCTGGAGCTGGCCACCCTGTTTATCACCCACGATATCGACGAGGCGGTGCTGCTCTCTGACCGGGTTTGCATCCTGTCGGGCCAGCCCGGGCAGATCACTGCTGAGCTGACCATCCAGCCGCCCCGGCCCCGGAATATGTCCTTTGCCCTCAGCGAGGAATTTTTGGCCTGTAAGCGGCAGATCCTGTCTCTGCTGGATGGCTGATCCCTGGTGGGCCAAAAACGCGGAATTTTAATTGTGGACGCTTGTAGAGGTGGCTTGCAGTCGCCCTCAGAAACGAATAGTCCTGCCGGTGGCAGGCGGGCGGCCACAGGCCGCCCCTACCATAGCGTTGAATAGGAGCAACACAAAGGCCCTGACCGAAATCCGGTCAGGGCCTTTGTTATACCTATACTCAGTCTACATACTCCACGCCGATCTGCTCCAGCACCTGGTCCACGAAGGGACGGGGGAAACCCTTGCCGGCCAGGATGTCGGCAATCTGGCCCTGCTCCTTCTTCTGGACGGCGGCGGCCTCCTTGGCTACCCGCTCGGCGTCCTCGGGCTTGACCACCAGCACGCTGTCGCCGTCGCCTACCAGGATATCTCCCGGGCAGATGACCTGGCCGCCCACACTGACGGGGAAGTTGATCTCACCGGGGCCGTTCTTGTAGGGGCCGTTGGGCACCACGCCCCGGGCGTAGACGGGGAAGTCGGTGAACTGGGCCAGCTCATCCCGGTCACGGACGCAGCCGTCAATGATGAAGCCAGCCAGGCCCCGGCTCTTGGCATAGGTGGCCATAATCTCGCCGCACAGGGCGCGGCTCAGGCTGCCCCGGGCGGCGATAACCAGCACGTCACCGGGCTGAGCCATATCCAGGGCCTTGTGGAACATCAGATTGTCGCCGGCGGGACACAGCACGGTAAAGGCGGTGCCCAGCAGGGGGGAGTGGTTCATGGGCTCCAGTCCGGCGTCCACAGCGGCCAGACGGCCCATGCAGTCGTCAATATTGGCCACGGGAATGCCCCGGAAGGCCTCCACCAGCGCCCGGTCCGGGCGGACAAAATTACGTCTGATTCTGCAACCAACTGCCATGATAAAAACCTTCTTTCCAAAACTCGAAAAATCATTTATAATATAGAAAAATCAAATATTTAAGGAGGCGCGTCCCTATGGATCTGACCGATGTGGAAATGTTTTTAACCATTGTCAACACTAAAAGCATCTCCAAAACAGCCGAGACCCTGTTCCTCTCCCAGCCCACCATCAGCCACCGGCTCAAGGTGCTGGAGAAGGAGCTGGACTTTGCCCTTATTACCCGCAGCAAGGGCTTTAAGCAGATCGAGCTCACGCCCGAGGGGGTGGAGTTCATCCCCATTGCCGAGCGGATGCTCTCACTGTGGAAGGAGACCCGGCTGTTGAAGCGCAGCCGGGACCGGGTGCTGCTGTCGGTAGGCTGTACGGACAGCGTCAACGTGGCGCTGCTGGCCCCCTTTTACCGGGAGCTGATGGGTCCGGACTCCATTGTAGACCTGGATGTGCGCACCCACCAGTCGGCAGAGCTGTACGGGATTCTGGATAACCACGATATCGACGTGGGGTTTGTGTTCTACCACTTGTACTACAAAAACATTCTCTGTGAGCGGGTATTCCAGGAGAAATTTTACCTGATCCAGTCCGCCAGGCCGGCGGTGGACAAGCCTCTGGTCCACACTGAGGAGCTGGATGGCTCCCGGGAAATCTTTTTAAAGTGGGACGACCCCTATCAGCTCTGGCATAACCAGTGGCTGACCAACTATGCCCGGCCCTGCGTCGCTCTGGACACCATCACCCTGGCCCGCCGGCTGTGGCAGGAGGGGGAGAGCTGGATGATCGCGCCGGAGTCGGTGGTCTATGACATGGCCCAGTCCCGGCCTATCTACGTCAGCGAGCTGAAAAACCCGCCCCCGGACCGGTGCTGCTACAAGATCACCCACCGCTTCCCCCTGGTTACCAGTGAGCCTGCCCTGGAGTTTTTTGAGGAACAGCTGGCCATCTACCTGGAAAACCTGAAATTCAATATCCCGATCGGAGAAGTGTTCAGGCTCTGAGGGCCTCAATCGCCTTCTTCATCCGCTCCATGGCCTCTACAATGCGCTCGTAGCTGCATGCGTAGGAAAGGCGGATGTAACCCTCACCCTGGGGGCCAAAGGCGGAACCGGGTACGGCGGCAATCTTGGCGGTCTCCAGCAGATAGTCAGCCATCTCGGCGGAGGTCTTGCCCAGCTGCTTGATGTTGACAAAGATGTAGAAGGCTCCGCCCGGGGTCTTGCAGCTCAGGCCGTCAATGGCGTTGATGGCGGACACGGTGTAGTCCCGGCGGCGCTGGTACTCCTTCACCATCTCCTGCACATCAGGCTCAGCCTTCTCCAGGGCAGTGATGCCGGCCTCCTGGACAAAGGAGGGGGCGCAGGTGTTGATGTAGGCGTGGACCCGGACCATAGCCTTGATGAACTCCACCGGGGCGGCCACGTAGCCCAGGCGCCAGCCGGTCATGGAGTAGCACTTGGAGAAGCCGTTGAGGGTGATGGTCCGCTCCTTCATGCCGGGCAGGGCGGCGATGCTCACGTGCTTGGCTCCGTCATAGACCAGCTTTTCATAGATCTCGTCGGAAACCACAATAAGGTCGTGCTTCTTGGCGATCTCGGCCAGCTTCTCCAGGGTCTCATAGGACTGGACCACGCCGGTGGGGTTGCCGGGGGTGTTGATGACCAGCATTTTGGTCTTGGGCGTAATCAGGCTCTCAATCTGGTCCAGGTCGATCTGGTAGTCATTTTCCTCCTTCAGGGCGTAGCTGACGGGCACCGCGCCGAAGAAGTGGGGCACATGGATATAGTTGAGCCACACGGGGTCGGGGACCAGAATCTCGTCGCCGGGCTCGGTGAAGGCGGCCACAGCGGCGTAAGTGCCCTCGCCCACGCCAATAGTCACCAGGATCTCCTCGGCCTTGTAGTCAATATTGTTGTCCCGCTTGAGCTTGTCGGCGATAGCCTGGCGCAGCTCAGGAGTACCGTAGTTGGAGGTATAGAACACGTTGCCGTTGGCCAGGGCCTTGTTGGCGGCCTGCTTGATAACCTCGGGGGTGTCAAAGTCGGGGCGGCCGATCTCCATGTGGATCACGTCCTCACCGTTCTTTTGCATCTGGGTCGCTTTCTCCATCATCACACGGATCTCGGAGAAGGGAAGGGCTTCCATACGGCTGGCAGGATTAAACATGATTCATTCTCCTTTCAGTTGATATTAACAGTATATCACAAACTTTTATATTTGTAAAATTGTTAATTTCGATTTTGAATATCTAGAAATTTTATATTATCCGCCGATCAAAACCACAGCCACATCATTGACGTTGGTTCCGGTGGGACCGGTGACAATCAGGCCGTCCGCCTTGGCCAGGGCGTGGTAGGCATCGTTGTCCTCCAGCACCTGGTGGATGGACAGGCCCTGCTCCTGAAGCCGGGACGCCGTCTGGCCGTCCGCCATGCCGCCTGCGGCGTCGGTGGGGCCGTCGGTGCCGTCGGAGCCCAGAGAGAAGACCAGCACATTGTCCAGCCCGGCGATACCCTGAGCGGCGGACAGGGCCAGCTCCTGGTTGCGGCCCCCTTTGCCGGTGCCGGTGAGCTTCACCACCGTCTCGCCCCCCGCCAGAAAGGCCAGCTTTTTGCCCTGTCCCTGGTGGGTCCGGGCAATGGAGGCCAGGAAGGACCCGGCCTCCCGGGCCTGACAGCACAGCAGATCGGTGAGGATGACCGGCTCATAGCCCAGCTCCTGAGCGGACCGGGCGGCGGCGGCGCACAGCTCCCTGACGCTGCCGGTGATTTGGGTCTCCACGTTATCCAGCTCCTTGGGGGTCTCCTGCGCCAGCAGCTCTTTGGCCTGGGAGGTGAGGGAGAGGCGGTACTTCTCCGCAATAGCCAGGGCCTGGTCACAGGTGGACCGGTCGGCGCAGGCGGGGCCGGAGGCAATCATATCCAGGGGGTCGCCCAGGATATCGCTGAGAACAATGGCAAAGACCCGGGCGGGGGCACACAACTGGGCGAAGCGCCCTCCCTTCACGGCGGACAGCCGCTTGCGGATGGTGTTCATCTCCACAATGTCCGCCCCGCTGGACAGCATCTGATTGGTGATGTCCTGGAGCTCCTCCCCAGGGATGAGGGGCTTTTCAAACAGGGCGCTCCCCCCGCCGGACAGCAGGAAAATGACCGTGTCCTCCGCCGCCAAACCGGATACCATATCCAGCACCGCCTGGGTCCCTTTAAAGGAGTTCTCGTCGGGGACCGGGTGGCCCGCCTCATAGCAGGTACAGCCGGGGAGCTCTCCGGCCACATGGCCATACTTGGTGACCACCACACCGGCGTCGATCTGGAGGCAGTCACAGGCCGCCTTAGCCATCTGCCATGCGGCTTTACCCGCCGCCGCCAGCACCACCCGGCCGGGAAATTCCCGGCCCTGGAGGGCACGCTGGACGGCGGCGTCAGGCTGTACCGCCCGGATGGAGGCGGAGATGATAGTCTGAGCATCGGAACGCAGGCTCATAATAATCTTCCTTTCAGTTCACCACGTTGACGGGGGCCCCGGCCAGATAGGCCTTGATATTGTCCACGGACATGTTCATAATCCGGGAGCGGGGCTCCTTGGCGGCCCAGGAGATATGGGGGGTGATGATGCAGTTTTTGGCCTTCAGCAGGGGATTGTCCCCCTTGATGGGCTCGGTGGATACCACGTCCAGACCAGCGGCGGCCACCTTGCCGGAGTTGAGGGCGTCGGCCAGGTCCTGCTCCACCACCAGGGGACCGCGGCTGTTATTCAGGATGATGACGCCGTCCTTCATTTTGGCGATATTGTCCTTGTTGATGATACCCTGGGTCTCGGGGAACAGGGGGCAGTGGACGGCGATAACGTCAGACTTGGCCAGCAGCTCGTCCAGAGTGACATATTCGGCAATGGCCTTGCCAGAGTCGTTGGGGTAGCTGTCAAAGGCAATGACATTCATCTCCAGCGCCTTGGCGATCTTGCCTGTCTGCTGGCCGATCCGGCCAAAACCGATCACGCCCATGGTCTTGCCCGCCAGCTCAATGAGGGGGTAGTCCCAGAAGCACCAGTCGTCGCAGTGCTCCCAGCGGCCGGCGTGGACGGCCTCATTGTGGTGGCCGATATGGTGGCAGATCTCCAGCAGCAGGGCGATAGCGAACTGGCCCACAGAGGCGGTGCCGTAGGTGGGAATATTGGACACGGGGATGCCCTTCTCACGAGCGGCAGCCACGTCCACCACATTGTAGCCGGTGGCCAGCACACTTATGAACTTCACGCTGGGGCAGGCGTCCAAGGCGGCCCGGCTGATGGGGGTCTTGTTGGTGAGCACCACCTCGGCATCGCCAATGCGGCGGATGATCTCCCCCTCATCGTCCAGGGGGGTGCGGTCATATACCGTTACCTCGCCCAGCGCCTCCATGCCGGCCCAGCTCAGGTCACCGGGATTTTCAGTGTATCCATCCAGTACTACGATTTTCATAATAAAGAACCCTCCCAAATTTTTAGTGCTCCAATTTTTCGGTGTGTTTTGAGTATAGCACACGAAAAACCGCCGGGCAAATAGATAATTTTAAGGCAATATATTGAAAATTCCGATATTTGACAAAATGACGAAAATTCGTCGTTAAATATAGAAAACCTAAATATTCTTCTTTAAAATTATTCATTTTACCATATGTCACTCTTTATGTTATACTGGACGCAGCAGGACAAAAGCACACAAAAATCAAATTAGGGAGTGACCAACATGGGAGAAAAAGCACGTAAAAACTTTGTCAAACGCATGATAACCGGTCTGATTCTGGGTGTGGTATGCGGCATTATCGCCAGCCTGGCCAAGACCTCCATGGACCCCGGTACCTGGAACATCATCAATACGATCTTCTTCCAGGACATCACCGTCAGCGCCGGACGCAACGCGCTGGGCCTGTTCTACATTGTTCAAACTGTCTTTACCAACGCACTCAAGCTGGCCATTGTCCCTATGGTGTTCTTCTCTATTATCATGTCCGTGTGCAGCATGAATGATATGAGAAAGCTGGGCCGTATCGCCGGCAAGACCATCATTATCTTTGTTCTGTTCTATCTGGTAGCCTGTGTTTTCGCCGCTATCGCCTCTGAAATCGTCATTGGCATGAACATCTACCGTCCCTTCAGCGTGGACCAGGCCGCAGCCAGCGTCACCGAAATTGAGACCAGCAACATTCTGGTCACGATCGTCAACGCAGTGCCCGACAACCTGATCGCCCCCATGACTTCCAACAACCGGATGCTGGCCGTTATCTCCTGCGCAGTGGCTATCGGCGTGTGCATTGCCTCCATGGGCGGCAAGATCACCGTGTTCAAAACCTTCTGCGACGAGGCCGCCCAGATTACCCAGAAGTTCCTGGACTTCCTCATCATCACCTGCTCCCCCATTTCCGTGTTCTGCATGGTCACCCGCACCTTCGCCATCTACGGCATTGACCAGGTCAGCAACATCTTCTCCTACATCCTGGTTACCCTCATTGTTCTGGTTATCTATCTGCTGGTGGCCTACCCTGTGGCCATTGGCGCTGTCACCCGCTGCAATCCCTTTATCTTTATGAAGAAGATGATTAAGGTGGCCATTATCGCCTTCGGCGCCGCCGCCTCCGCCCCCGCCCTGCCCCTGAATAAGGAAACCTGCGTCGAGGAACTGGGCTGCAGCGAGGAGATCACCAACTTTGTCCTGCCTGTGGGCATGACCATCAACATGAACGGCACCGCCATCATGCACATCATTGGCGCCGCCTTCATTGCCACCTGCGCCGGCCTGGAGGTTACCCCCATGCACTACGCCACCATGACTCTGCTGGCCATCTGCGCCTCTATGGGCACCCCCGCCATCCCCGCCGCCGGCACTGTGATGCTGTACGCGGTGCTCACCGGCGCCGGCTTCGGCACCGAGCTTTGTACCCTCATCTACTCCCTGATCCTGGCCATGAACAAGCCCTGTGAGATGGTGCTGACCACCCTGAACGTGGTAGGCGACGCCGCCACCACCGTGATCGTGGCCAAGAGCGAAAACGAGTTTGACGCCAAGGTCTACAACAGCTGATTTCATACATTTTATCACTGTTCCCGCCCCGGAAGGGGCGGGAACCTGAAAATCTGTTTGGATGGAGGAAAAAGCTGTGTCTGACTACACTGTGCGCTATGTGGGCGACCAGGCCCTTCTGGTGGAGTTTGAAAACGAGATCAGCATGGAGGTCAACCAGAAGGTCCGGGCCCTGAAATATGATTTGGAACAGAAGAAAACTCCCGGTATGGGGGAGCTGGTCCCCACCTACCGGGCTCTGCTGGTCCACTACGACCCGCTGAACGCGGATCTGGACCAGCTGAAAGAGGCCATCAGCCAGTCCGCCGCCAATATGGACCTGTCCCAGCTGCCAAAGGCCATTGTTACCGAGATCCCTGTCCTCTACGAGGGGGAGTATGCCCTGGATCTGGAGGAGATTGCCAAGCTGGAGAACACCACCCCTGAGCAGATCATCAAGATCCACAGCGGCAGCGACTACTATGTGTACATGCTGGGCTTTGCCCCGGGCCACCCCTACACCGCCCGGTTTGAGAATTCCTTCTCCTTCAAACGGAGGGAGTCCCCCCGGGTGCGCATTCCGGGAGGCAGTATTGTGGTTCAGCTGGCCCTCAGCGACATCATCCCCTTCGATCAGCCCTGTGGCTGGAATATCATTGGCACCACCCCCATTCTGGCCTGCGACTACCGCAAGGAGAACCCGTTCCTGCTGAAGGCGGGCCAGTGGATTCGCCACGTCCCGGTGGACAAGGCGGAATTTATGGAGATCAAACGGCAGGTTGAGCTGGGCGAGTACCAGTGCAAGAGCTATGAAAGGGGGCAGTGACCATGGGCTTTACCGCAGAAAATCCCGGCGTTCTTACCACCATCCAGGATGAGGGCCGTTACGGCTATGAGCAGTTTGGTATGTCCCCGGCGGGCCCCATGGACCTGAAAGCCTTCCGCACCGCCAACCTTCTGGTGGGCAACGATCCGGGGGAAAGCGCCCTGGAGGCCACGGTGCTGGGCCCCACCCTGCGCTTTGACCAGAGCAATGTTATCGCTGTCACCGGGGCGGATATGGGCCCCGTTCTCAACGGCCAGCCCTGCCCCATGTATCAGGCTGTGGCCGTCAAGGCCGGCGACCAGCTGAGACTGGGCGCCGCCAAAACCGGATGCCACTCCTATCTGGCCTTCGCCGGCGGACTGGACGTCCCCCAGGTGATGGGCAGCCGGGCCACTGCCCTGCAAAACCAGGTGGGCGGCTACCAGGGCCGCAAGCTGGCCAAGGGAGACCAGGTGGGCTTCCGGGCCCCCAACACAGCCCTGGCCGCCCCCCGCATTGCGCCTGTCCCGGCCCCCGCCGGGAAGGAGGTCACCATTCGGGTCATCCTGGGTCCCCAGGACGACATGTTTACCAAAGAGGGCATCAACGCCTTCCTGTCCCAGCCCTACACTGTCAGCAAGGACTTTGACCGCATGGGATGCCGCCTGGAGGGGGCGGTCATCCAGCACAAAACCGACGGCAACATTATCTCCGACGGCATGGTCACTGGAGCTATCCAGGTGCCCACCTCGGGCCAGCCCATTATTATGCTGGCCGAACGGCAGACCGTGGGCGGCTACACCAAGATTGCCACTGTCATTTCCGCCGACCTGCCCCTGGTGGGCCAGAGGAAGACCGGCGATGTGATCCGCTTCCAGGCGGTGACCGTGGAGGAGGCCCACAGGCTCTGGCGGGAGTTCACCCAGGAGCTGGAGGACCTGAAAGGGCAGCTGGACCGGCCTCAGACCGTTCAGTCCCAGCCCGCCCAGTCCCAGGCGGCCCAGCCGGTCGGAATTACCTATAAGGTCACGGTAAACGGACGGACCCACCAGGTGCAGGTGGTAAAGCACAGCTGACTTTCCTATAATCTGCCCTCCCGCCCCTGCGGCGGGAAGCGCTATAAATTTATGATAAAGGAGTGGAACCGGATGTATCAGATCGACCTGAACAGCGACATGGGTGAGAGCTTCGGCGCCTACAAAATTGGCAATGACGAGGGCATTCTCCCCTATATCACCTCCGCCAACATCGCCTGCGGCTACCACGCCGGCGACCCCATGGTGATGGACCGGGTGGTCAAAATTGCCAAGGAGCGGGGCGTGGCGGTGGGCGCCCACCCCGGCTACCCCGACCTGATGGGATTTGGCCGCCGGAAGATGGTGCTCAGTCCCGATGAGGTCAAAAACTACATGAAGTACCAGATTGGCGCCCTGTGGGCCTTTGCCCACAGCAGCGGCCTGAAGCTCCAGCATGTGGCCCCCCACGGGGCGCTGGGCAACCTGTGCCAGTATGACCGGGAGGTCTCCCGGGCCATCTGCGAGGCAGTGTACGAAATCGACCCCTCCATCATGATTTTCTACTGCGCCGGAGCGGTGCTGGGTGAGGAGGCCGAAAAGATGGGCCTGAAAACGGCGGCGGAAATCTTTGCCGACCGGGCCGTGCAGGATGACCTGAACCTGGTGCCCCGGAAGCAGCCCGGCTCCATGATTACCGACGAGGACCTGGCGGTGGAGCGGTGTATCCGCATGGTGAAGGAGGGCGTGGTTACCTCCATCACCGGCAAGGATGTGCCCATCCGGGGCGACACCCTGTGCGTCCACGGCGACGGGGCCAAGGCCTTGGCCTTTGTGGAACGTATCCGCAAGGCCTTTGAGAGCGAGGGCATTGTCATCCGGAATTTCCAGTAACTCTCCCAAAAACGCAGCTTCTTAACCGAAAATACAAAAAGGCCGGCAGACCCATATGTTGAGTCATAAGGTATTCGTTTTTCACTGGTGTGAGGCTTAGATGTTCTTCCTTAATTATCCGCTCTACTTCCCCTAATATCCGCCGATAGTGGGGAGGAGTAAGGGCTGAGTGGGCAGTTCTCGCAAAGAAATAGTATCCTGCTGAGCCAGCACATGGATTCTTGGAGACAGACAAATAGACTTTGTCATTGAGAAACGGAATTGTTTCCAACTTGGGATGTTTTAGTTCCCCGGTTTCGTTGATCCGTATTTGGTTTGGGCTGCGGTGGAAGAGTTCTGCGCCTAAATCGGTTTCCAGCCGTTTCAGCATTGCGCTCATGGCCGGCTGGGAAATATGCAGTTTCTCTGCTGCCCGAGTTAAGGATTCTGTCTCGGCAATCATTTTGAATGCTTCCAGCTGAGTGATATCTATTGCGTCCTCCATTCGCATAATGTTTTAATTATGCTCTATCAATATTTGATAGTGTGCTTTTTGAAAATAATCCGATATCATTCGGACAGAAAAAGGATTTTTTATCCTTTGGAAAAATTATAGCATAATGGACTCGAAATGCAAAGAGGAGGAATATGGTTGTGGATTTGTTACGCGATAGAATGCCGTTTTGCCGGGTTTAGGTATAAATCCTTGTCCTCGCAAAAAACGCGCCCGCAAAGCCGCTTGCAGCAAGGCCCTTTTTGGCCCTGTTGCGTAACATGAGGCCATAAAAAAAGCGGCGTTCCTGTTCTCCCGTGCAGGGATAGAGAAACGCCCTTCGCCGTGCCACCTCCCTCAAAGAGGGAGGCTTTTTTTTGACTTTGAACCGCCTCGGGCGGTTTTTTTATTCCACTGTCAGCTGTCCATCCCGCAGGTCTACTGTCAGATTTGCGCCGGGCTCCACCTGGTCGGCGATAATCTTGCGGCCGATCAGCGTCTCCACCGTGTGCTGGAGGTAGCGGCGCAGAGGCCGGGCGCCATATACGGGGTCGTAGGCCGCTTGGATAATCTCCTCCTTGGCGGCGGGAGTCAGCTCCACAGTCAGCTGCTTGCCGGCCAGCCGCCGGTTCAAACCGGCCACCAGCAGGTCGATAATGTGGGTGATATTGTCCCGGGTCAGCGGTTTGTAGAAGACAATCTCGTCCAGCCGGTTGAGGAACTCGGGCCGGAAGGACCGCTTCAGCAGCTCATTCACCTGGTTCCGGGCCGTTTCGCTGATCTCACCCTCCTCATTGATTCCGTCCAGCAGGGCCTGGCTGCCCAGGTTGGAGGTGAGAATCAGGATGGTATTTTTAAAGTCCACCGTCCGGCCCTGGCTGTCGGTGATGCGGCCGTCGTCCAGTACCTGGAGCAGGACGTTGAACACATCCGGGTGGGCCTTCTCCACCTCGTCGAAGAGGACCACCGAATAGGGCTTGCGCCGCACCGCCTCGGTAAGCTGGCCGCCCTCCTCATAGCCCACATACCCCGGAGGGGCGCCAATGAGCCGGGAGACGGAGAATTTTTCCATATACTCGGACATGTCGATACGGACCAGGTTCTTTTCGCTGTCAAACAGGGCCTCGGCCAGGGTCTTGGCCAGCTCGGTCTTGCCCACGCCGGTGGGGCCCAGGAACAGGAAGGAGCCAATGGGCTTATCCGGGTCGGCGATACCGGCCCGGGAACGGAGGATGGCCTCGCTCACCAGCCGCACCGCCTCGTCCTGGCCCACCACCCTTTTGTGGAGGATGTCCTCCAGGTGGAGCAGCTTTTCCCGCTCCCCCTCCATCAGCCGGGCCACAGGGATGCCCGTCCACCGCTCGATAATCCGGGCGATCTCCTCCTCGGTCACCTTGTCCCGAAGGAGAGAGCGGGCCTTGCCCTCGTTGGCGGTCTGTTCCTCTGCCTCCAGAGCCTTTTTCAGCTCGGGGATACGGCCATATTGCAATTCCGCGGCCTTCTCCAGGTCGTACTCCCGCTGGGCCTTCTCCAGGGCGGCGTTGGCCGCCTCCAGGTCCTCACGCAGCTTCTGGACCCTGCCGATCGCCCCCTTTTCGTTGTTCCACTGGGCCTTTTTGGTCTTGAATTCCTCCCGCATGTCGGACAATTCCTTTTGAATCTCCGCCAGATGCTCCTGGGACAGCTTGTCGGTCTCCTTTTTCAGCGCCGCCTCCTCAATCTCATGCTGGATAATCCTCCGCTGGATCACATCCAGCTCGGTGGGCATGGAGTCCATCTCTGTGCGGATCATGGCGCAGGCCTCATCCACCAGGTCGATAGCCTTGTCGGGCAGGAAGCGGTCAGAGATATAGCGGTTGCTCAAGGTAGCGGCGGCAATGATGGCTCCGTCGGTGATTTTCACCCCGTGGAATACCTCATAGCGCTCTTTCAGTCCCCGCAAAATGGCAATGGCATCCTCCACAGAGGGTTCGTTCACCATAACGGGCTGGAACCGCCGCTCCAGGGCGGCGTCCTTCTCAATATACTGCCGGTACTCGTTGAGGGTGGTGGCCCCAATGCAGTGCAGCTCCCCCCGGGCCAGCAGGGGCTTGAGCAGGTTGCCCGCGTCCATAGAGCCCTCGGTCTTGCCCGCACCCACAATGGTGTGCAGCTCGTCGATAAATAGGATGATCCGGCCCTCTGACTTCTTCACCTCGTTGAGAACGGCTTTCAGCCGCTCCTCAAATTCGCCCCGGTACTTGGCGCCTGCAATGAGGGCCCCCATGTCCAAGGCAAAGATGGTCTTGTCTCTCAAGGAACCGGGTACGTCTCCCTTGACAATCCGCTGGGCCAGCCCCTCGGCAATGGCCGTTTTGCCCACGCCGGGCTCACCAATCAGAACCGGGTTGTTCTTGGTCTTCCGGGACAGAATGCGGATAACGTTCCGGATCTCGTCGTCCCGGCCGATCACCGGGTCCAGCTTGTTCTGCCGGGCCCGCTCCACCAGGTCAGAGCCGTACTTTTTCAGGGCGTTGTAGGTCTCCTCCGGGTTGTCGGAGGTGACCCTCTGATTGCCCCGGACGGAGGCCAGCGCCTGGAGGACCCCCTCCTTGGTCAGGTTATAGGTGCGGAACAGCTCCTTCAGCGCGCTGTTGGGGTGGGCCAGCAGGCCCAAGAGGATGTGCTCCACCGAGATATACTCATCCTTCATGGCCCGGGCCTCCCGCTCGGAGGCCTGGAGGGCCTTGTCCACGTCCTGGGAGACATAGACCTTGCCGCTCTCCCTGCCGGAACCGGACACCTTGGGCAGCTTGTCCATCTCTGCCTTCACCGCTGCCTTAAAGCTGGGGACAGTGAACCCCATAGCGGTGAGCAGCTGGGGAATAAAATCCTCGCCGTCCCCCACCAGAGCCAGCAGCAGATGGGGCTGCTCAATCTGCTGGTTTCCGTGCTCCAGGGCGATATCCTGGGCCCCTTGAATGGCGGCCAGAGATTTTTTCGTAAACTGATTCATGTTCATAAATAACACTCCTTTCATGGAACAGCCTGCGGTATGGTCTTAGTATAAACCGCTCCCAAAAGGATTGCATGAACAATTCGTGAATTTTTAGCACTCTCATTCTCAGAGTGCTAATTCCAGCCTTGCAGACTTCCTCATGGCAAACGTTAAGAAGCCTGATAAATGGGCTGGCCAGAGGGCCAGCCCCTACTGTAGGAGCCGCCGGCTTCGGTGGCCCGCTGGCTGTAATTTTGCAGATTGCTATAAAAAGAAAAAGACGGCTCATCGCCGCCCACAGACAAAAAAGAAATGACCCTTGACTGTCCGTTTCGTAATCCGTTACAGTCAAGGGTCATTTCTGTTCTGTCTTATTATCTAACATCATATGGCTACCTCCGTTTCTACTGGATACGCTCCGCCGCATTCCCCTTCCACAATCCTCCAGTTCTTCCACGACCGTCCTTTTTATTGCCGTTATTACAGCCTGACTCCTCATATGTGAGGCCCTTGGTCGGATCACTTTCCTGTTTGCAGTTTGGGCTGGGCTTTGCGCTGACTGAACACCGTCTGCTTTCCGGTCATTTGGAGATCGACTTCTTTTATGAATCCTGAAGCTTGTTTGTCTCTCCTTGGCTCCCTCTCATGGCCGACGCTAAGTTTTAATACAGAATATATTTGACCACGCATCCGGTTTCAGCTGCTTGGGCACTTACTTGTACATTGGACTCACCCTTCCTTAATCTGTCTATACTTTACCACACTAGCGTAATTTTGTCAACTGTTTTTGTTCGTTTTATTTAACAAATATGAACTTCCGTTTTCTACGTTTTGAATAATTTTCTGGAATATCCTGCAAAACACCCCCGAAGGCTGTTCCTCCGGGGGTGCTCATCACATATGCTCCGGTTCCGGGTCTCCGGGCAGGGAACACAGGAATCTGTACTGGGGTACCAGAGACTTCCACCCCTCCAGCACCTGACCGGCCAGCTCAGGAGTAAAGAAAATTCCCTCGCAGTTGCGCTCACAGGAAAAACTGATCTGCTTCCGGTTGTACCAGGGGTAGAGCAGGGAGCCGGGGTCCCCCTTGGGACGCTTGTACTCCTGACCATCCAGCACAAATTCCCCCCGCTTCTCCACTGCCCGGGCCAGCTTTTCAATGGGCTTGGGGTCCCGGTCAATGCGGGCGCGGAGCTTGGCCATGGTGACGGGCGGGACCTCCCAGCAGCCCATGCCGTAGCCGTAGCGGTCGGCGGCTATCTCAAACCAGAAACAGGGGATCATCCCATCGTGCTCCCCCGGCTTGCGCAGGGAGAACCACAGGTGGTCCTTGTAGGGCCCCCGGCCAAAAAGCCGGCGGGCGTCCCGGTAGATGCGGCTCACCTTGGGCTCCAGGCCCAGCTTGGGGTAGGCGGCGGTCATCTCTTCGGTAAGCTGCGCGCACAGCTCACGGGTGGGCTGATCCACCAGCTGGAGGAACTCTTCCTTGTGGGCCTGAAACCAGGGGCGCTCGTTGTTCAGCTTCAGGCCCCACAAAAAGTCGATGGCGCCCTGGGTGTAACCTTGAAACATAGTGTTTCCTCTCTCGCTTGTTGTTTCTTACGCAGGGGCAGCTTTGTACGCCGGGTAAATCACCCCGCCGCCATATTAGGGTCTATAGGGGCAATCCCCGTGTCAGAGGCGGGGGGCGTCTGCTGTCCCTGGTCCTCCGCACCGGGAGGTTCAGTTTCATCCGATGTGCCTGTGCCGGGATCGGCAGGGGTTGTGGTATCAGGATTCTCCGGCGCTGTTGTCCCGGGATCGGTGGTAGTGGTTCCGCCGGGCTTGCCGTCCACCCAGGTGGAGAGGTCGCCGTCGGCGGGGTTATAGTGGTAGGAGTTGGGCCGCATGTTGTATTTGCTGGTGCCCATGTCCTGCTTTTCGATCTGGTTTCCGTCCTTGTCGTAGATATAGCGGTAGGTGTGGGCGGACCAGCCGGTGTAGGCGTACTGCTTCCGGTCCAGCACCAAGGTGCCCCGGGGGACGCTCTCGTCCGGAACATAGACGGTGGTGGGGGCCACCTTGTCATAGGTGACGCTGTCCGGAACGGCGTAGATGCCCTCCGGGTTGGTGCCGTAGATTTGTACGTTCAGGTAGCGCTTGCCGTTGGAATCATAGCTGTTGGTGACAATTTTAACGGGGTAGTCAGTATTGTTCCGGAAACGGAAATCCAAGCTGCCGAAATAGACGGTGGCGTCCATCCCCAAGGTCACATAGCCGGTGTTGAACTGGTGGTCATGGCGCTCCACCACCTCCAGGGCGGTGTGGAGAACGGCGTAATAGATGGTGGAGGAGGTCTGGCAGATACCGCCGCCGATATCGTCCACCGACTGGCCGGCCACATAGGTAGGGGCATTTTTATAGCCCTTGGCGGCGGTGCGGCTGCCGGTAGTATTGTTGTAGGAGAACTCCTCGCCGGGGAGGAGAATCACGTTGTTGCACGCCTCAGCGGACAGCTGCACATTGTGCTTCCGGTTGGCGGAGCCGGACACCGTGGTGGTACCCTCGCCCAGCAGGTCCTTGAACAGCTGGCCCCCCAGGTCCTCCTTGGTCACCTTGGGCTGGGTGACGGTGAGGGGGATGGAGAAGGTCTCACCGCTCCTGGCCGCGTAGTAGGCCTCTTTCAGCTCCTGAACGTCGAAGTCAAGGCCCACGGTGTGGTCGGTGATCTCCATAGACTCCAGGTCCAGGGAGGCATCCTTGACCTCGGTGTACACCTCCCGGTGGATGGCCTCAAAGTCCGGGTCCTGCTGCTGGCTCTGGGAGGCGGACAGGGTGATGGTCTTTTCCACCGGCCCCTCCCCGCCGCTCAGCCGCTCCTCAACGGCCTCCTGCGCGGTCTCCCGAACGGTGCCCAGCGTTTGATCCCAGTTGATGGTGGTAACCGGGGCTCCCTTGGTCATCAACAGCCGGTCCCCATCCACCTGATAGCCGTGGTCTACTGTGGCGTCTTTCACAGCCTGCTCCATGTCTGAAACAAAGTCATCCAAGGCGAAATTTTCCTCCGCCAGGGGGAGCGGCACCTGGCTGGACATGCCCAGCATATGCCCCACCAGCTGAGGGCCGCCGGTAAAAAAGTTCCCATGGCCGACCTGCTGGGCCGCCTCCACCCCCTGCCCTACGTCCAGCTCCAAGCCGGCGCAGTTCAGACTTTGTTCCAGGTCCTCATAGGCCAGGGTAAGGGTAACGTCCTGGCCCGCCTGATCCGCCGCAGTCCTGACGGTATCCCGGGCCTGCTCCACCGTCAGGCCAGAGACATCGATCCCGGCCACCGACACGTTGGGCAGAATGGTATCCCGCCCGGATGCCCAGACGCATGTGCCAATGTAGGCCGCCGCCAGCACTCCCGCCACCGCGCCGGTGATGATCCAAGGCAGCTTACCGCCGCCCCCCCCTTTTTTTGCTACGCGCTGTCCTTCCATCGCTGTTGTTCCTCCTGTCCGGCCCAGATCAGGACCGTTGCCGCACGAAACTCGTGTGAGTGTTGATATGTATGTTCAGCTTTACACTGTGAACCAATTTTATATTATAGCACGAGGGGACTTTGAAAGAATTACAGAATAGTTACAACTCCCCTGAAAAATCCAACCAGCTCTGTGGCTATTTTCCTGCAAAAAGCAAAGCGGGCCATTTACTTTTTCCCTCTGGTGCGCTATGATATATAAAGCCGATATTTCTTTACCGAATTTTAAGAAAAAATCAATTCCATTTTGGGGATTATCTGCTATAGTAAGTAACAGTGCTGCCGCGTGGCAGAGATATGGGGGTAGGACAATGTCTGACTATCAGGGACAAAAAGGTAATGGCGACGGGCTTTATTGGTTGATTGCCCTGGGTTTGATTTTTACCGGTATCGCCGCCCCGGTGGGTGTGCTGATGATTGTATTGAAGCTGCTCAGCGGCAAGAAGAGGGGCCGCCACCCCTACTATGAGGGGCAGAACGCTCAGGGACAGGTGGGAGCCCGGACCTTTCGGGAGAGTCCCTCCTGGGAGGAGACCTCCCAGGCCGCTCCTGCCTGGGAGGAGCCCGTTCGGGCGCAGACCCCTCTCAAACCCAAGCAAAAAAAGGGCAAGGACCGGGACCTGATCTCTGAGCTGGACAAAAAGGGAAAGAACTGGGCCATCGCCGGAGGCGCCACTGCGGCCGGCTGCCTGGTGGCCTTTATCGCCAGCCTGGGCGAACCTTTTTTCTGGCTCTTCAATGGCGATATGGCCTTTTTTCTGGAAGAGCTTATGGGCCTGATGGTTCTGCCCTGCATCGCCGCCGGCGGACTGGGCTCTCTGTGGGCCGGCCTGCGCAAGCGGAAGCAGGCCCGGCGCTATCGAAATTACCTGGCCATGATCGGCCGGCAGAGTTCGGTGTCTGTCTCCGCTCTGGCCTCGGCCACCGGCCTGTCCCCCAGCAAGGTGCGGGACGATCTGGCCGACATGCTGGACGACGGCATCTTCCCCCAGGGCTTTCTGGACTACGGCGGCGACCGGCTGGTCCTCTCCGGAGACGGAATCGCCGAGCCGTCCAAGCGGGAACATGCCGCCCCGCCGCCCCCGCCCAAGGAGGATGAAAACGCCATCCTGGCGGAGATCAGAGCCGTCAACAACGCGATTGACAACGAGAAGATGTCCGCTCAGATTGACCGGATCGGTGTAATTACCGCCAAAATTCTGGACTATCAAAAGACCCATCCAGAGAAGGCCGCCCAGCTTCACAGCTTTTTGAGCTATTACCTGCCCACCACGCTGAAAATCCTTCGGGCCTACGGCCAGCTGGAGGATCAGGAGGTCTCCGGCCAAAACATCACCGCCGCTATGTCCCGCATTGAGGGGATGATGGATAAGGTGGTAGAGGGCTTTGAAAAACAGCTGGACCTCCTTTTTCAGGGGGACGCCATGGATATCACCACCGATGTGGAGGTACTGGAGCGCATGCTGGCCAAGGACGGCCTGTCCGACCAGGAGGGACTCACGCTGGGACTGTAAGCAGAGCGTTGCGGGATATATAAAAACGGGAGAGAGCCGTCAGGCTCTCTCCCGTTTTCTCCGTATTTAGGAATTACTCGTTAGTGATGGCGGTCCAGTTCTCTACCAGATTGCCCTCGCTGCGGCGGGTGTAATCGTGGGAGTTGGTGGCCTCCAGAACCTCGTAGTAATACCAGCTGCCCTCCTGGTTGTCGGGCCACTGCTTGGCCTCGGCCAGCAGGCCTTCCTCATCCACTTCGCGGTCCAGAACGTTGTTGATCAGCGTCATGGCCTCGGCGCGGGTGATGGCCTTCTGGGGCAGGAAGGTGCCGTCGGTGTAGCCGCCGACCCAGCCCTTGCTGGCGGCGAAGGAGATCAGATTCTCAGCCCAGTGGCCGGTGGTGTCGGAGAAGGGGTTCTCCACATTCTCGGTCACAACGTCGAAGCGGGCGGCGATGGCCGCGAACTCGGCGCGGGTGATAGTCTGGCCGGGCAGGAAGGTGCCGTCGGGATAGCCGCTGATGATGCCCGCGTTGGCCAGGGTGGAGATGGCCCGGTTGGACCACCGGCTGCTGGCTACGTCACTGAAATCGTTGACGTCAGTGTCGTAAATAGCGCGGGACTCGTCAGTGAGCAGACGGTAGAAGATGGCGGCTACCTCTTCGCGGGTGATGTTGTTGTTGGGACGAACGGTGCCGTCCTCATAACCGCTCACGTAGGCGAAGTGGTCCTCCTTGTTCAGCTGGGTGTCACCAGCCAGAGGCACTTCACCGTCCACGATGGTGGTGGTGCCGCCGGTGTTTCCGCCACTGCTGCCGCCGCTGCTTCCGCCGGAGCTTCCGCCGCTGCTGCCGCCACCGCTGGTACGGCCGAAGTTGGCAACTACCTCATAGGTCTGGCCGCCCACAACGGGAAGGTTATAGGCCAGAGCTGCGCTGTTGCTCAGGGTAGTGCTGCCCTGGGCCCAGCTGCTGAAGTAGGTGCGGCTCAGAGTGGTGGTGGAAGCGGTGTTGCTCAGGGCCATAGTGCCGCTGGCGCCGGCGGTGCCCAGATTCAGGGTCTGGTAGCTGCTGGCGACAGTGCCGTAAGTCTCGTTGCTGGAGCGGTAGTACACCACAACCTCCTGGTTGTCAGGGATGTTGTCGGGTTCTCTGCCGTCCGGGCCGCCGCCGATGTTGTCGATGGCGTAGGCCACATTGACAGTCACGCTATCGTTGCCGGCGGGCACTGTGGGCAGTGCGCCGGTGCGGATATAGTGGTCGCCGCTGCGGTCGAGGGTGGCAGGAGCGTCAGTGCCGGTGACGGTGTAGCCAGTGCCCTGGGGCACGGTGACCGTCACGCTGTCAATCACCACACCGTTATGGGTGCGGTTGATGGTGATGACGCGGTTGCCAACGGGCGGGATGACAGTATAGTTGGCAGTGATGGTCACGTCGCCGTTCTCATCAGGCGCGCCAACAGTCCAGCCGGTGAAGACATAACCGCTGTGCTCAGGAGCCGCGGGACGGTCCGCAGGTATCTCAGTGACATTCTCCCGGGTTTCAATGACAGTGTTGTCAAAACCATCCACGAAGGTCACGGTGAAGGTCTTCTGCTTCTCGGTGCCAGTATAAGTTGCGTCTCCAGTGGCGGGGACAATCTCGGGGGACCAGGTGTAATCGCCAGCGGGAGGCACAGGGGTCTCGCCGTGCTTTACGGTGTCTTCCTGCGTAGTGCCGTCGGGCAGCACCCAGGTAATGGTATACTCCTTCAGCGTGTAGGTGACGGTAACTTCCACATCGGTGTCGCCCATAGTGCCGGTCACAATGGCCTTGTCAGCCTCATAACCTTCCACCGCGGGAGAACCCTCACTGTACTCTTCGCCCTTGGCGTACTCTTTCACGAACTGCTCAGGGGTCTGAGCCGTACCCTCAGAGATCACATAGGTGATTGTCAGGGTGTGCTTCTCAGCTTCCTTGTCCTTAAAGACCGGCTTGATGGTGACATTGCCGGTGACAGGGTCCGTCTCGGGGTCGCCCCACTTGTCAAACTCCTGGCCCTCGGGAGCCTCAGGCGTGCCCTCGGGCTCGCTGGTGTAAGTGCCATTCGGATTAACTTCCGCAGTATAGAACGTCTCGCCGTCCTTGTCCTGCCAGGTCACGGTGGGCTTGTTCTGGGGATTACCCGTGCTGCCCGAACCGCTGACATTGCCGCCGGGCTCTGTGGGCCGGTTCTCACCTTCACTTGGCTCAACCGGGGTAATGGAACCGGAAGGCGGGGTAATGCTGGGGCCAGTGAGCGAGCCCTCACCGTCGACGTTGCTTCTCAGCATTCTCGCAGCGGGGTTGTAGTCATAGGCGCCGGCTTTGGCAACGTTACTCAGCTGCTTGCCGTCATACCCGGTGACTGTGGCCTGATAGCTCACTTCCACTGTGGCGTTTTGGGCCAGCTGGCCGTTCCAGGTGAAGTACAGCAGCTCACCCTCAGTCTCGGTCCTGTTGTAGACCTTGCAGGAGGGAGCGCCGGTGCCCTGGATGGTAGCTCTGTCCAGCGTCAGCTTGGTGTCCATGGTGTCCATAACAGACAGGTTCCACAGGTTCACATTGCCGTTGTTGGTGACTTTTACCTTATAGAGCACCTTGTCGCCCATGGAGATGCTGTCGCTGGCAGTCAACTGCTTGCTGCCGTCCGCGGTCCAGATGGATTTCTCCACCGCGATGGCGGGCTTGGCGGGCTCGGTGGGAACGGTTGCTGTAACATTGTCGGAACTGTCCTCAGCGCCGTTCTTGTCTGCATCGACAAAGGAGGCGGTGTTGCTAATTGTGCCCGCCTCCATCACCTTGGCCTCAATGGTCAGGGTGACGGTCTGTTTGGCTGGCACGGTGCCGATTTCATACTTGTTGCCCTTGGGAACATCATCCCAGCTCTTGACGGTAGTGCCATTACTGGAAGCCACCGCGCTCACAAAGCTCAGCTTGGTGTTCAGCTTGTCGGTAACAACAACGTTCTTTGCATCGGCATCGCCATTGTTTCTCAGGGTGATGGTGTAGGTCACCGTATCGCCGACATTGACTCTGATCTTGTCAACCGTCTTCTCAATGCTCACGTCAGAAGCCTTGCACTCCACATAGAACTTCACAGGAGCCTGAGTAGCGTCAGCCAGTTTCCAGGCGCCCTTGCCGTCCTCGACGACCCACTTGAAGGTTACAGTCTTGTTACCCTCATTAGCCACCAAGTCGTGCTTTGCCGTCTTCAAGGTGTTGTAAGCTTCCCGATACTTTTCCGCAAGGAAGGTCACATCACAGGTGTAGCCGCTCGTGGCATCGCCCTTGACCTCACCGATCTCAACACGGCCAGGATGGATATTGACGCCAGGCTTTCCCTTTTCTTCATTGTAGCAGTCGAAGTAACCCACCTGATGCCGTCCAGGCTGGCAGTACACTTCAACAGCGGACTTGCCCTTGCCGTCGTTGCGAACCTCACGGTTCACCTCCTGCTCAGTGGGAGCATCAGGGGCCTTGGGTGTCTGAACGGGCTGATACTTCGCCTTATAGGTCTTGACGGTGTCATCAGCATTCCATTCCACGTCCCACTCGCCAGTCCACTTGTAGGTCACGCCGTCCAGGGTGTAGGGCTTGGGGTCAGACACATTGCTCTGTGCCTTCACCGTTTCCCACGTGGGCTCGGTATCAGCGGTTACATTGTCTTCTTTGTGCAGCGTAGTCCACGGGAGGAAAGTTGCAGTTGGGGTATCTTGATCCTCGTCCACACCCTTCCATACGACGGTGTAGGTTGCAGCTTTCTGGCATTCCACATGGAAGGTAGCCAGCACGGTGTCCTTTGGCTCACCACTGGCCTCGGCCCACTTTTCATCGGTAGCATTCCATTTCAGCGTAATGGTCTTGGTGGGACTTTCGTCGCTGGCCAAGGTGTGCTTTACACCGGTGCCGAAGCTGGGCTCGTAGCCGTACATGGCGGCGTAGACATCTCCGTTCAGGGTTACGTTCACCTTCCAGTCGGCCCCATCTAGGTAGACAGTGCCAATCTCAGCCTCGTACTTGCCATTGACGGATTTGGTATTAGTGCAGTAGGTCTTCGCCTCATGCGGAAGGTCTGTGCCCTCAGACACGCACTCCACCTGAACGAAGTTACGCAGGATACCGTACAGGTCAACACGCTCGGGGGCCTCGGGGGCGGTGGGGGAAGTGGTGTCGTCATCCGCCCAAACCGCATACAGCGTCTTGGAAACGGGGGCATCCTTGCTGCCCAGGCCCTCGGACCAGTTCAGAGTGATAGACTCACCGCCGGTATACTGCGCAGTCTTAGCGTCCGCAGTCTCCGCCCAGCCCAGGAACTTGTAGCCTGTCTTAGTGGGGACTTCGCTGGTGACAGTCAGGGTGGCGCTTGTGCTCATAGTGTCCTTAGTGGTTGCTGAAACCGCAGAACCACCCTGGGTGTTGTAGTTTAGGGTATATCTGGCATAGACCTGAATAGGAACGTTATCTTGATACGTATAGTATATTCCTACGTTGTTAAAGCCATCAGTTCCCCATCCACATATAGGACAACCACCACTGGCTGTTGAACGATTATCAAATCTAACATAATAATTTAATGTCGCGGTAGTTGTTCCGGGCTTTAACGTGGTGAAATTCCACTGCAGGCAGTCAGAGCCATCCATCTGAGGCATAGCACCATTGTCAATCCAAGTGCCAATTGTATAGCCGTCGTTCTGTACTATGGTGCTGTTGTAGGATTTAACAGATGGACGATTATAGTACTTGGCGGCGCATACAAACATCAAATGACCACAAAGGCTTCCATAATAGCTATTAGTCGGGAGACGCTGGAAATTCCATGTCTCATTGACAAATGTCTTAATTGTAGCATGGTTATTTGTTTTCCCCGGGTATGCACTTCCAGACTGATCAATAATCTTAGCATTGTGATAAGGCTGATACTGAGTGCCATAAGCAAAGTCATCACTCTCCATATCCAGCGCCGCGTCCACAGCCGCGATAGCGGCGGTGTAGCTGGCGACGGCCTTCTGGATATCCTGGCGCTCCTCGTATTCGGTGCCAAGCAGCGCCTTGTAGAGCTCAGAGACCTCGCCATAGACGTACTCAGCCACCTCAGCGGCGTTCTCCGGGGTAATCTCCGGAATGGCCGCCACGGCGTCCAGGAAGGCCTGGACCTCAGCGGGGACGACAACCGCTTCTGCGGCCTCGGTGATGGTGTTCTTGACCTCTTCCACGATGGGGGCCACCACCTCGCCCATGTTGGCGGGGGGAACGGTGGTTTCCTCCTCGGCGGGGTCATCATCCTTCACCTCGGGCACCTCGGCGGGGTCTTCGTTCTCTGCCTTGGGCTCCTCAGTGGGGGTCTCGCCCTCTGCCTTGGGGTCCTCGGCGGGGGTCTCGCCCTCTGCCTTGGGCTCCTCAGCGGGGGTCTCGCCCTCTGCCTTGGGCTCCTCAGCGGGGGTCTCGCCCTCTGCCTCGGGCTCCTCAGCGGGGTTATCAACCTCCTCTTTGGGTTCCTCGGTGTTCTCAGCGGACTGTTCAGGCTCAGTATCCTGGCCCTCCTGGTTATCGACAGGGTTCACCGTGTCATCAGACACGGTGACATTCTCACTGATGACGGTATCATCAGTGACGGCGGCCTCCTCCGCGAATACGGAGAGGGGCAGCATGCCCATGCACATAATCAGAGCCAGGAAGAGCGCCAGACCGCGCTTGCTGAGAGCACTCCATGTTCTCTTAGTCATAGTCATTCTTCCTTTCTTTGCAAAAAATCGGATGCAAAGTATCCGGCGGCCGGGCTGGCATGCCGTCGCTTCCGGCGGGCAAAATGCCCAGCGTGACGTCGGTTTAGCCCCCTTTTCAGCTTTGCGTCCCACAGTTTCCTGTGGTTTGCTAGATGCAACCCGGCGAACATAGCGTTCGGAGTTTCCCCCGACACCGTAGTCCCGTAGCTTTGCGTCCCACAGTTTCCCGTGGTTTGCCAGATGCAACCCGGCGAACGTAGCGCCCGGAGGTTCTCCCGGCGCCGTAGTCCCGTAGTTTTGCGTCCCGCAGTTTCCTGCGGTTTGCCAGATGCAACCAGGCGAGCATAGCTTCCGGGTCCCCCCGGCGCCGTAGCCCCTTAGCTTTGCGTCCCACAGTTTCCCATGGTTTGCCGGCACGCCTGCCTGCCCGAGCAAACGGACCTCCCGCTGTCACCGGCGCTCACGTGACAGCGGGTCAATTACCGGGTGGACTGCATTGGGTCATGCCGCTTCCTCCCCTCCAGTTCAGTTTATGAATCAGCCCTCCACCGGTGCCTGAGCGCCGGCGCTGGCAAACTCACCGATACAGCCCCACGGCCTCCTTTTTCATCTGTGCCATGGGAACACGATCCTTATATCCGGGCCCATCTCCATTTTATGGAAAAGCTATGTACTTTATCTGGAAACAGTATACCATAAAGGAAAAAAATATGCAATACCTTCCAAAAGAATCTCACGGGAATCAACGTTCAGAAAATCCAGCCGAATTTTCAGGGCGGGACGACTCGGCCCGCCGCCGGCCGGACGCTTTTTCCAATGGCGCGCCGGGGTCGCCGCGCCCTGCAGCGCCAAAATTATTTTCCGTGAGAGAAAGCAATGTTCTATTACGCATTTTGCAGCAATCATCAGAATCGGTGTAATCTGTAGGGGCGGCCTGTGGCCGCCTCTATATTAAAATCTGAGAGAGGGACACTCCCCAAGAGAACCTTTGGTATAAAACCTGTCTCCGGCAAACTTACCCGAAAAACAGGTGACAATATCCGTTTTATGTGGTAAAATCATTCAACAAAACTGGTTTTACAGCGAAAATATGGAGGTAACCGCATATGAAAAAACACATTGTCTGTCTGGGCGATTCCAACACCCACGGCTACTGCGCCGACCCCCAGGACTGCGCCGACCCCGTCCTGGCCCGCTTCAACGAGGAGGAGCGCTGGACCAAGCTGCTGCAAAAATCCCTGGGGGAGGACTATCTGGTTGTGGAGGAGGGTCTGTCCGGCCGGACCACCGTATTTCAGGACCCGCTTTACGAGGGTCTGGACGCGCTGAGCTATCTGTGGCCCTGCCTGAAAAGCCACGAGCCAGTCAGCCTTTTGATTGTCATGCTGGGCACCAACGACACAAAGCAGCGCTTTGGCATGAACCCCTACGCCATCGGCCTGGGCATGCGGCGGCTGGTGCGCAAGGCCGCCGCAATCGACTGCTGGGGCCCCGGCAGAAGGCCCAACATCCTGATTGTAGCCCCGCCCGCCATCGGCGAGGGGGTCCTCACCTCCCCGGTGGCGGAGGAGATGGGCACCACGCCCCCCACCTGTGTGGAGAAATCCCGTCAGCTTCCGGCGGAGTACCGCCGGGTAGCGGAGGAGGCCGGATGTCATTTCCTGGACGCCAACACCTGCGGCTGTGAATTCAACACCATTGATTTCATGCACCTGACCCAAAAGGGCCACGCGGCCCTGGCCGAAGCTCTGGCCAAGTTGGTTCCCCGGCTCCTTACCCAAGAGGGATAGCTTTCAGCAGTGCCCGGACCTCATCTCCGGTGGCCAGACCGTCAGAAAACGCGGTGGCGGAGCCGGCGGCGGCCCCCAGCCGGTGGGCGGCGGCGCAGTTGCGGTCTTTCAGCCAGCCGGCCAGAAAGCCGGCCACCATGGAATCTCCCGCTCCCACCGAGTTGCGCACCGTCCCTCTGGGGGCGGCCAGCCGGTGACATTCTCCCCTCTCATCCACCAGCAGGGAGCCGTCCCCCGCCATGGACACCAGCACATTCCGGGCTCCCCATGCCTGGAGCTGCCGGGCGCACTCCTCAATCTCACCGCCGGCGGCCAGGGAGCGCCCAAAAATCTCCCCCAGCTCCCGTCTGTTAGGCTTGACCAGGAAGGGGCGGTAGGGCAGCGTCTCCCGCAGCAGCTCCCCCTCAGCATCCACCGCACTGAGGACGCCCCTCCCCTCCAGCCGCTCCAAAATACGCCGGTAGATATCCTTCGGGAGGGAGGCCGGGATAGACCCGGCCAGCACCAATATATCCCCCTCCCCCAGGCGGTCCAGCCTGACAAACAGCTCCTCCAGCGCATGGGACGGGATGTCCGGCCCCCTGCCGTTAATCTCGCTCTCCTCTTCCGCCTTGAGCTTCACATTGATCCGGGTCAGGCCCCGCTCCAGCCAGATAAAATCGGTCCTGACGCCAGTGTTCCGCAGTCCCTGCTCCAGCCCCCTGCCGGTAAATCCGGCCAGAAAGCCCAGGGCCACGCTTTCCACCCCCAGATTCCGCAGCACAATGGACACATTGATCCCTTTGCCGCCAAACTGAACCCCGTCGCTGTCGCTGCGGTTGGTCTCGCCGGGGTGAAAATTCTCCAGCCGGACCACATAGTCCAGCGCCGGATTAAAGGTAACAGTATAAATCATAGCTTCCATCTCCTTTGAGTGAGAGCCCCGCCAGCGGGGTGCTTTTTAAGCATATCTCAGGGCCAGCCAGGCCAGCAGTCCGATTTGAAGGACCAGCAGCAGGGGGAAGCCCCAGCGGAAATACCAGTGCCTGGTCTTATGGCGGAACACCTTCATTCCCAGGGTGCCGCCCAGCGCCCCTCCCAGAAGGGCGGGGAGGAACAGTGTCCGCTCTGAAATGCGCCACCTTCCCCCTTTGGCCCGGCGTTTGTCCGCTCCCATCAGCGCAAAAGCGGCCAGATTGACTGCCGCCAGATACAGTCCCAGCAGCTGCCACAGCCATTTTTCCATCCAAAACCGCCCCTTTCCGTATATTTCGGGTCTTTTACAGGATACCTCCTTCAACCGCCTTTTTCAACAAAATTTTGCCTGGAATTTCTATGGAAAATTTTCTAAAAAATCTTGCAATATCAGCCAGCCGTCTGTATAATATTATGCACGGTATTCCAGAAACTGCGGACAATATTGCTAATCCCGATTCTCTCCCCACCACGGCGTTCCCGCCGGGGACGGACGGCTGGAGCGCCGTATACGCTAGAAAGGAATGATGTTTACCAATGGCTACTAAATTCTTGTACCTCTTCTCCGAGGGCAACGCGAACATGCGTGATCTGCTGGGCGGCAAGGGCGCCAACCTGGCCGAGATGACCAATATCGGCATGCCTGTCCCCCAGGGCTTTACCATCACCACCGAGGCCTGCACCCAGTACTATGAGGACGGCGAGAAAATCAACGACGATATCCAGGCCCAGATTATGGAATATATTGACAAGCTGGAGCAGATCACCGGCAAAAAGTTCGGCGACATGGAGAACCCCCTGCTGGTCTCCGTCCGCTCTGGCGCCCGGGCCTCCATGCCCGGCATGATGGACACCATCCTCAACCTGGGTCTCAACGAGCAGGTGGTGGAGGTTATTGCCAAGCAGTCCAACAACCCCCGCTGGGCCTGGGACTGCTACCGCCGCTTTATCCAGATGTACTCCGACGTTGTCATGGAGGTGGGCAAGAAATACTTTGAGCAGCTCATCGACGAGATGAAGGAGAAGAAGGGCGTTACCCAGGACGTGGAGCTGGACGCCAACGACCTGAAGGAGCTGGCCGGACAGTTCAAGGCCGAGTACAAGGCCAAGATCGGCGCCGACTTCCCCTCCGACCCCAAGGAGCAGCTGATGGGGGCCATTAAGGCCGTCTTCCGCTCCTGGAACAACCCCCGGGCCATTGTCTACCGCCGGATGAACGACATCCCCGGCTCCTGGGGCACCGCCGTCAACGTGCAGTCCATGGCCTTTGGCAACATGGGCGACGACTGCGGCACCGGCGTGGCCTTTACCCGCAACCCCGCCACCGGCGAGAAGAAGCTGATGGGCGAGTTCCTCACCAACGCCCAGGGCGAGGACGTGGTGGCCGGCGTGCGCACCCCCATGCCCATTGCTGAGATGGCCGAGAAGTTCCCCGAGGCCTTTGCCCAGTTCCAGGACGTGTGCCAGAAGCTGGAGGACCACTACCGTGACATGCAGGACATGGAGTTTACCGTGGAGCACGGCAAGCTTTACATGCTTCAGACCCGCAACGGCAAGCGCACCGCCGCCGCCGCCCTGAAGATCGCCTGCGACCTGGTGGACGAGGGCATGATTGACGAGAAGAAGGCCGTGGCCATGATTGATCCCCGCAATCTGGACACCCTGCTCCACCCCCAGTTTGACCCCGACGCCCTGAAAAAGGCCGCCCCCATTGCCACCGCCCTGCCCGCCTCCCCCGGCGCCGCCTGCGGCAAGATTGTCTTTACCGCTGAGGACGCCAAGGAGTGGGCCGCCCGGGGTGAGAAGGTCTGTCTGGTCCGTCTGGAGACCTCCCCCGAGGATATCGAGGGCATGGTGGCCTCCCAGGGTATCCTCACCGTCCGGGGCGGCATGACCTCCCACGCCGCCGTGGTGGCCCGTGGTATGGGCACCTGCTGCGTGTCCGGCTGCGGCGCCATCAAGATGGACGAGGAGAACAAGCAGTTTGAGCTGGACGGCAAGATTTATAAGGAGGGCGACTGGATCTCCCTGGACGGCTCCACCGGCAACATCTACGGTGAGGCCATCCCCACCATCGACGCCTCCATCTCCGGCGAGTTCGGCCGCATTATGGCCTGGGCGGACAAGTACCGCCAGATGGGCGTGCGCACCAACGCTGACAACCCCCGTGACACCGCTCAGGCCGTCAAGTTCGGCGCCGAGGGTATCGGCCTGTGCCGCACCGAGCACATGTTCTTCGAGGAGGACCGCATCCCTGCCATCCGGGAGATGATCTGCGCCGACACCGTGGAGCAGCGGGAGAAGGCCCTGTCCAAGCTGGAGCCTATGCAGCAGGGTGACTTTGAGGCCATGTACGAGGCTTTGGAGGGCCGTCCCATGACCGTCCGCTTCCTGGACCCCCCGCTGCACGAGTTCGTCCCCACCGAGGAGGCCGACATTGAAAAGCTGGCCAAGGACATGGGCAAGAGCGTGTCCGACATCAAGGCCATTATCGCCGGTCTTCACGAGTTCAACCCCATGATGGGCCACCGCGGCTGCCGTCTGGCCGTCACCTACCCTGAGATCGCCGTGATGCAGACCAAGGCCGTCATCAAGGCCGCCCTGGCTGTCCAGACCCGCCACCCCGACTGGAAGATGGTCCCTGAGATCATGATCCCCCTGGTGGGCGAGGTGAAGGAGTTCGCCTTTGTGAAGAATATTGTCACCACCACTGCCAACGAGCTCATCAAGCAGGCCGGCTCCTCCATGACCTACAAGGTGGGCACCATGATCGAGATCCCCCGGGCCGCTATGACCGCTGACGAGATCTCCACTGTGGCCGACTTCTTCTCCTTCGGCTCCAACGACCTGACTCAGATGACCTTCGGCTTCTCCCGCGACGACGCCGGCAAGTTCCTGGACGCCTACTATGAGAAAAAGATTTACGAGTTCGACCCCTTTGCCAAGCTGGACCAGCACGGCGTGGGCCGCCTGATCCACAACGCCTGCCGCTGGGGCCGGTCCACCAACCCCAACGTCCACCTGGGCATCTGCGGCGAGCACGGCGGCGATCCCTCCTCTGTCATGTTCTGCCACGACATTGGACTGGATTATGTCTCCTGCTCCCCCTTCCGTGTCCCCATCGCCCGGCTGGCCGCCGCCCAGGCCGCTATCGCAAACCCCCGCTGATCGAACTGCTTTTGAGAAACACCGATTCCGGCAGGTCCAGTTGTTAGACTGGCAGCCGGTCTACAACAAACGCCAAAAAAACTGACAAACGGGCGGCCCGCTGGCCGCAATCTTGAAGATTGCTATAAACACGCAGTGTGCCGTGATTCCAGCAAACCAGCTGGACGGCACACTCTTTTTACGCTGCATCAAGGTCATAATACTTGATAATATTTTCTAAAAATGGTACAATACAAATGTTTACCCGTAGAGTGGGTCGTTACAGTTCACAGCAGGCGGCCATCAGCACGAATGCAGAGTCCAGAAAGAAGCGAGGGATGAAAGTGTCCATTTTTGACCGTTTTGTTTCAACTGTGACCAATGAACAGGAAAAAAATGCCTTTCCTCCCACTCCCTACAGGAGACTGCTTTCTGAGCTGGACATGGCAGGTGAAGACGCCAAAGAAGAATATCCGGATGACATCCAAACGGTCAGTGATTTTGTTGATTTTTTGAAGGAGGTCTGCAAAACCAGGCGCAAAAAGACGGCCGAACCCGTCAAGGCGGAGGCGCGGTTCATCCTGTCGGCCGATCGAATGCGGGCATATGCCTGCCTGCTCCCCCCGGAAAACAATGGTGCTGAGCTTACCCTGGAGGAGCTTCTGGATGATATGCACTATGAGGGCATCAATTACGGCATCTCCCAGGAAACCCTCCAGCAGGAGTTTTCCCGCGGATATCTGCGCATCTTTTTAGCTGCCCAGGGCACGCCCCCTCGGGCGGGGCAGGATGGCAAGGTGACCGAGCTGTTCCAGCGGCGGGGGAACCGGTGCCTGAAGGTGCAGGACGAAACGCAGGTGGACTTCCGGCAGGACATCCAGCTGCAGCCCATTCGAAAGGGAGCCGTAATCTGTTTGATCCGGCCTGCCAAGCCGGGGACCGACGGCATGGATGTGACGGGGCAGACCCTTCCCTGTCCACAGACTGTCAGCGCCCAGGTCCCCCAGGGGACGAACACCGCAATCGGCAGGGGCGGCCAGGCGCTCACCGCCAGCGTAGACGGGCTTTTGTACATGGAGCAGGACCGGTTCTGCATCCACGAGCAGCGCATCATTGACGGCGATTTGAATCAATTTCAGGGGGTCTTTCAGATCTCAGGAAACCTCTATATCGGTGGAAATGTGGACGGCGGAATTGAGATCGAGGCCTCTGGCGACATTGTCATCAACGGCAAAATGGGTCAGGCCCGTGTCACCTCCAAGGGCGGGACCATCCGGGTCCAGCAGGGCATCTATGGGACCAGTGGAAAAACATTTCTGAGCGCGGCCCATCAGGTGCAGGCCCCGGTGATGGAGTGGGCGGACATTGACGCCGGAGGCAGCGTAATCGCGGAGATGATCTTAAACAGCACCATTTGCTGCACTGGCACGGTCTACGCTATGACCGGGCGCGGCATGATCGCGGGCACCCAGATCCAGGCGGGCGGCAGCGTCCTGTGCCAGCGGATTGGAAACATAGCCGGTGACCTGAGCCGCTTTTCGGTGGGTTATCCCCCGCACTGTCCAGAGACCTGGACCCGGCTCAAAGCCGAGATGGCGGAGGTACAGTCCACCCTGAACAAGCTCTGGACCACCATCTCCGACCTGCGGAAACGGGGAAACCGAATCTCGGATATGGAGAAGTCGGTGCTGGAGCAGCTGGTCATACAGCGGGATCTGTACAACGAAAGACGAGAGACCCTGACCGCCGAGCTGAACGTTTTGGACGAGATGCTGGCTAAAAAAAGCAACGGGAGAATCCAATGCCAAAATTTGCACCCCATTCTGGAGATTCAGATCGGCCGGCTGACGGAAAAAATAACGACGCTGGAGGAAAACTGCAACATCCGTGCCGTTGAGAGCCGGATCTTTATCAAATAAGAGGAAATTGCTGTTAAAATGTGCCGCCCATAGGGCGGCACATTCTCTTACTCTGTAGTGTAATTGTCAAAATATCCCTGAATGAAGACCACCGGGGTGCCCTTGTCACCGGAGCCGGAGGTCAGGTCGCACAGGGAGCCGATCAGGTCGGTAAGGCGGCGGGGGGTGGTGCCCTCCGACACCATCTGGCCCACCAGGTCGCCGTCCTTCTTATGGATGCGGTCCTTGATGGCCTCCTTCAGCGCCTCGCCGGACAGGTCGGCAAAGTCGTTGTCGGCCAGATATTTCAGCTTCAGCTCGTTGGGCGTGCCCTCCAGACCGGCGGTGTAGGCGGGAGAGACCACCGGGTCGGCCAGCTCCCAAATCTTGCCCACGGGGTCTTTAAAGGCGCCGTCGCCGTAGACCATGACCTCCACATGCTTGCCGGTCTCCTGAAGGAGTTTCTTCTGAATGGCCTCCACCAGGTCCTGACAGTCCCGGGGGAACAGCTTCACCTGTTCCTCGGTGGACTTGTTGGAGCCCAGCAGGCCATACTTCTCATTGCAGCCGCTGCCATCCACCGGGGCGTTGAGAATCTCGTCCAGACCGAAGACCCGCTCCGCCCCGGCGGCCTTAAGCAGCCGCTTGGTGCGCTGACGGGTGTGAATGTCGCAGCACAGCACATCCTTGGTATAGGGCAGGATGGCCCGGGGATCGTTGGCAAAGATAATCTCCACCTGAGCCCCGCAGCCCTGGATCAGCTCCTGATAGTAGGCCACATAGTCCACGCCGGTAAAGGGGTGCTTCTCATAGCCGAACAGTTCCCGGTACCGCTCCAGGGTGAGGACATCCTTGTAGGGATCCACCCCCTTCTCGTCCACCGCATCCAGGCTGATGAGGTGGTTGCCCACCTCGTCAGAGGGGTAGCTGAGCATCAGGACGATTTTCTTCGCCCCCTTGGCGACACCCCGCAGGCAGATGGCAAAGCGGTTACGGCTGAGGATGGGGAAAATCACCCCCACCGTCCCGCCGCCCAGCTTGGCACGGACGTCGGCGGCGATGTTGTCCACCGTGGCGTAGTTGCCCTGGGCCCGGGCCACAATGGCCTCCGTCATAGCCACGATATCCCGGTCCCGGATGGCAAACCCGTCTTCCCGGGAGGCCTCCAGCAGGGAGCCGGTGACAATCTCCACCAAATCGTCTCCGCTACGGATGATGGGGGTGCGGATGCCCCGGGATACAGTACCGACCATACGACTCATAAAGGAACACTCCTTGTTTTCATATCGTTCGTGGGGAAAGACTTTCCACAACAATACATCATAACACGATTCAGACCGGTTGTAAATATGATTTTGCGGCGGGCACAAAAATCAATTTTGACGCTGTAGAGCGGGAGCCGGGCGTCAAACTCCAAATTCCAAATGCTGTTGCCCTGTTCCTTCCCCTTTTTCCCATTGAAACCTGTCATCCCTTTATGCTATAATGGGTGGCGTACGCTTTGACACATACAGCAAAGGAGTATACCCATGAGACATACCACATCCCTTCCCCGCAGAGCGGCGGCCTTTTTCCTGGCCTGCCTGCTTCTTCTCCCCTCGGTGTATGCCACCGCCGGGGAGCGAAAGCTCCAGACCACCACTGAGATTGTGGACGGCCTGGTCTACCGAAACACCGTAACCACCAACGCGGGCAGCCGGGTGGAGAGCTTCTCCATGGAGCTGTCGCCCTACAGCGCCGCCCGGCCCATTCTGCTCCAGGGCTCAGGCACCATCTACGCCGGAGCCACCATCAACAAGGTGATCTCCAATGCCCAGGAGGCCGGTTACCATGTGCTGGGCGCCATCAACACCGACTTTTTCTCTATGGCCACCGGCGTGCCCATAGGCATTGTCATTGAGGATGGAGTATACAAGTCCGGCACCGACGGCGAGAATGCCATGGCCATTGTCAACAACGCCGTCTCCATTGTGGACGCCCCCCAGGTATCCATGTCTTTGTACGACCACGCCACCGGCGTCACAGTGGTCCCCAACAGCTTTAACAAGGCCCGCCACCCGGTGGGCGGCGTCTATCTGCTTAATGAGGCCTTTTCCACCGTCTCCACCCGCAGCGACGGCAGCGGCTGGTATGTGCGCTTGAGAGCCATCCCAGACCCTTACACCGGTCAGGTTCCTGACCTCACCGTCAACTCCACCCTCAGCCTGGAGGTGACGGAGCTGCTGCTGTCCGACCAGTCCATTATCATCGGCCCGGACGAGTACATCCTCACCGCCTCTGACGACTCTGGGCGTGAGGACGCCTACGCCGCCTTTCAGGTGGGCGATCTGGTCACGCTGACCACCTCCTGTACCGATCCCGCCCTGTCCGCCGCCCAGTGGGCCGGGGGCGTGGGGGACATTATGGTGCGCAACGGCGCCATCACCGACAGCTCCACCTGGGTTTACGCCAAGGACGGCCGCCAGCCCCGCTCCGCCATGGGCATCAAGCCTGACGGCACGGTGGTGCTCTATGCGGTGGATGGCCGTCAGTCGGGCTACTCCGTGGGCCTGACCCAGCTCAATCTGGCCGAGGAGCTGCTCAGCCAGGGCTGTACCACTGCGGTTAACTTGGACGGCGGCGGCTCCACCTCCCTGTCTATGTGGATTCCCGGAACCAACGGCCCGGTTATGCAGAATAAGTCCTCCGACGGCAGAGCCCGCAGCTGTGCCACCTATCTGCTGCTGGTGGCCAGCCAGCCCTCCAGCTACATACCCCAGCGGCTGGCCCCCAAGGAGAACGGCCAGGTGGTCTTCACCGGCTCTTCCCTCACCCTGCCCCAGGCTGCAGCTATGGATGAGGTACTCAACCCCGTATCCGCCGACCTGAGCGGGCTGACCTACACCTCTATGGACCGTCTGGGCAGCGTTTTGAACGGCGTCTACACCGCCGGCTGGCAGACGGGCACCGACAACCTCCTCCTCACCGCCGGCAATTTGGAGGGCTATAGCCAGGTCCACGTGGTGAATCAGCTCACCGAGTTCACCGTCAGCCGGTCGGGCAGCACAGCCGCCCTGACCTCTTTGTCCGTCAAGCCGGGACAGCAGGTCCAGCTGGCCGCCTCCGGCACATACTGGGGCCGCACCGCCCTGCGGGACTTCGCCCCTGTCACTGTTACTGTCCAGGGCGGCGTGGGCACGGTGGACTCCAACGGCCTGTTCACCGCCAGCCAGGACCTGAGCGGCGGCGGCTCCATCACCTTCACCGCCGGAGGGCTGAGCCAGACTGTTCAGGTGTCCTCCGTCTACGTCCACAACGATGTCCAGCCCGGCCACTGGGCCTATGACGCGGTGGAGTACTGCTATGAAAAGGGGGTGTGCAGCGGCATCAGCTCTACCCTGTTCGGCCCTGACAACTCCATGATCCGGGGCGACTTTATGCTCATGCTGTACAACGCTGCCGGCAAGCCCGCCGTAAACACCCCCTGCACCTTTACCGACGTGGCCGAGACCGACTACTACTACACCGCCCTGGCCTGGGGACAGAGCAATGGCCTGGCCTCGGGCACCGGAAACGGCAAATTCTCCCCCAGGGACCAGATTACACGGGAACAGGCCTTCTCCCTGCTGTACCGCTATCTGCCTATCATCTCCAAGAACTGCCCGGACGGCGACCCGTCTGTGCTGGACCAGTTTGCGGACCACAGCAAGATAGCCGCCTACGCCCAGACGGCGGCGGCCACCCTGGTATCCCAAGGTCTGGCCTCGGGCAGCGCCGGGAATCTGGACCCCCAGGGCACCCTGACCCGAGCCCAGATGGCCTCCCTGCTCTACCGTGTGCTGGAGCACACCCCCATCCAGACCCAGCCCACCAATCCCTCCACGCCCACTGACCCGGTCACACCGGCGCAGCCCGGAAACTACGCCATTGCCCTGGACCAGAGCCAGGTCACCCTGGCCTCCGGCAGCAGCGTCACCCTGAACGCAGTGGTCCTGCCCGCCACGGAGGGAGCCGCTGTCACCTGGACCAGCAGCAGCCCGGATACCGCTGTGGTCTCCTCCACCGGTATGGTTACCAACCTGTACTCCGGGAACGGTGAGGCTAAGGTTACCATTACCGCCAGCTGGAACGGGGCGTCCGCCTCCTGCACCGTCACCTGCCAGCAGGCCCAGCGCACTGGCACCGTCACCAACGCGGAGTATGGCCTGAACATCCGCTCCGGTCCGGGCACCAACTATAACCCGGTGGGCGGTCTGGCCAACGGAACCAGCATTGTCATCCTCAGCGAACAGCCCGGCTGGTATCAGATCCTCTTCCGCAACGACCAGGGCCAGGCCGCTATCGGCTATGTGTCCGCCGACTACATCACCCTGAACCGATAAAAAACTGCCGCCCCCAAGTGGGGCGGCAGTTTTTCAAGTTGTCAATGAAGCCTCCCTCTTTGAGGGAGGTGGCACGGCGAAGCCGTGACGGAGGGAGTTTTTACCCAAACAAGACACAAAAATCGCTGTTTACTCCCTCAGTCACCGCCTGCGGCGGCGACAGCTCCCTTTGAGAGGGAGCCTAAAAGGATGAGCACAAGTTTTTACTCCAAATCCTCAATCCGCATCCTTTTCAGGTCCTCCAGGGTGTCCTGACGGCCCTTGTAGTGCAGCCAGATGCCTCCAAAGACCACCGTAGGGATATTGCTCACCAGAAAAACCACACCAACGGCAAGCAGCGTCTGGGGATGAAACTCCGTTTTCTGCCTGGGAACGCCCTCCTGGGCTGGAACCTCAATATAGTCTTCCTCCTGGGCCGGGATCTCAATATAATCTTCTTGCGCTGGAGACTGCGTAGCGCCGCCGCCGATTGGCGTTACCATCGTATTGCCGGCAGTGACGGTCAAGGTACTAAAGGTGGCCATACTCAATACCAGGATCAGAGACAGCGCCAGAGAGATACACGGCAAAATCAGCCCCAGCTTCAAACTCTTTTTACACAACCACACCTGAAGCGCCACCATCAGCGCAATGGGAAGCGCAAACATGAACAACACAATTATCAAACCGAGCGAGCCAAACAGCAATGCAAAACCAGCCATTTATAATTCCTCCATATTTTTCGTCTTCTTATACTCCGCGATCAGGACCTTGGCGGTATCCAGGTCCAGCTTTTCGTTCATCGCCAGGCGCTTGATGGTGGCGATGTAGGGGTCGGCGGCGGTGTTCTCGGTCAGCTTGATCTTTTGGATCAGCCGGTCCAGCCGCAGGCGCACGGTGGGGTAGGTCACGCCGTACTGGCCGGCCACCTCCTTCAGCGACCCCGAGGCCAGGATAAACTTTTTGATGAAGGCCACGTCCTCCTCCTCCAGCCCGGCCATCCACTCGGGCAGCAGTTCAATCGCCATAGGCAGCCCTCCTTTTCTGTATGTTCAGTATATACTTTAATTTTATTAAAGTCAAGCTTTAATTTTATTTTTCGAAAAGTTTGTTAAAAATAAAAATTCCCCGCTCTGTAGAGCAGGGAAAGACCAGCCGTATTTGTAGGGCGGGACGACTCAGCCCGCCGCAGGTTGGCAGTTGCTGCCAACGGCGCGCCGGGGCCGTCGCGCCCTACAGCGCCAAAATTGATTTCTGTGTTCAAAAGCCTCCCTTTGCGAAGGGGGCTTATGGACGTCTCCGCAAAAAAGAAAATTTGGTCTCGGAGCACAGCACGCCCACAAAAATCAACCCGAAGCCGGTGAGCAGGCGGGGCGTGAGGGGGTCGCCGTAAAAAATAACGGCCAGAATCACTCCGAACACTGCCTCCAGGGACAAAATCACCGCCGCTGGAGCGGGCTCCGACCAGACGATCCCCACGTTCATCAACAGCATGCACACGGTGGTGGCCATCACGCACAGGTAGAGCATGGGCCACAGCACCTGGGGCTGACCCAGGGCCGCAAAGTCAAAGGTCTCGGTGGTCAGGGCCACCACCCAGGCGCACAGGGCCACCGCGGCAAACTGGATCACAGTGAACAGCATCACGTCCCGGCCCCCGCCCAGGCGGGATACGGTGATAATATTCGCCGCGCAGAACACCGCCCCCAGCAAGGTGAACAGGTCGCCGGTGCTGATGGTCAGCTCCTGGGTGAGGGAGACAAAGCCCACCCCCGTCAGGCACAGCAGGGCGGCGGCCACATTGTACCGGTCGGGCCGCTCACGAAAGAGCAGCCAGGCCAAAAATGGGACAATCACGCAGTATACCGCCGACAAAAAGGCGTTGTTGGAGGGGGTTGTGGTCTCCAGCCCCACCGTCTGGGCCCAGTAGACCCCGAAGAGCATCAGCCCGGCAAAGCCGCCCCGCCACAGATAGTCCGGAGTAAAGTTCTTCCAGTGCCGCCAGCTGATTAAAGCCACCATGGGCGTTCCTGCGGTAAAGCGGATGGCGATCAGATACCCGGTGGGAATGCTGTCCAGGGCATTTTTCATCAGCAGGAAGGAGGCCCCCCAGAAAAAGGCCGCCGCAAAGAGCATGGGCTTGGCCAGCAGCTTCATGGTTTTTTCAGGCATGATGTCAACTCCAAGTTAAGATTGCGGTCTTCGTCTCAGAAAGGAAAATTTCGTCTCTGAGCACACCACGGCCACAAAGATCAGGGCAAAGCCGGCCAGCAGCCGTCCGGTAACCGGGTCACCGTAGAAAATCACCGAAGAGAGCACCCCAAACACCGACTCCAGGGACAAAATCACTGCGGCGGAGGCGGGGTCGGACCAGACCTGGCCCACATTCTGGAACAGCAGGGCCACGGTGGTGGCCATGACGCACAGGTAGACCATGGGCCACAGCACCACCGGGTCGGTGAGGGCGGAGGCAGGGAAGGTCTCGGTACAGGCACCGCAAATCCAGGCGTACAGGGCGGCAAAGGCGAACTGGAACACGGTGAGCAGGGTGATATCCTTTTCAGGGGACACCTTGGCCACCGCCACAATGTGGCTGGCGTAGAAGACCGCGCAGCACAGAGTGAGCAGGTCACCGGTGTTGATGGTCAGCTCCTCGGTGAGGGACACCAGCCCCACCCCCGTCACACACAGCAGAGCGGCGGCCACGTTGTACCGGTCGGGCCTGATCTTCACCACCGCCCAGGTGAGAAAGGGCACCAGCACGCAGTACACCGCCGTGAGAAAGGCGTTTTTGGAGGGGGTGGTCAGCGCCAGGCCGAAGGTCTGCACCGAGTAGGCCAGGAAGAGAAAGCCTCCAATGACGGCCCCCCGCCACAGGTAGTCCAGGGTGAATTTCTTCCACCTCTTCCAGGCCACCAGGGCCAGCAGCACCGCCCCGGCGGTAAACCGGATGGCCAGCAGGAAAAACACCGGTATCACATCCAAGGCGTTTTTCATGATGAAGAAGGAGGTGCCCCAGATGAGGGCGGCGGCAAACAGCATGGGCTTGGCCAGCATTCGCATGGTCTTGGGGGACATTGGTATCAACTCCAGATTGAAAAATAGGTTTCAGCTATGCTATGATAAAGGAAAGGGAGGGGACAGTATGGACATTCTCACAAGGGATTTTTATAATCGGGACACCCTTACCGTGGCCCGGGACCTGCTGGGCCGGGAGATTGTCCGGGTGCTGGAGGACGGAACCGCCCTGCGGTGCTCCATCACTGAGACAGAGGCCTACATAGGCCGCATGGACAAGGCCTGCCACGCCTACGGCTACAGGCGCACCGCCCGGACGGAAACCCTCTTCGCCCCGCCGGGGACGGCCTACATTTACCTCATCTACGGGATGTACCACTGCCTCAATTTCGTCACCGAGAGGGAGGGAGAGCCCGCCGCCGTTCTGATCCGTGGAGCTGTCCCGATCGAAAACGGGGATATTATAGCAAAAAACCGCTATGACTGCAAGATGGAAAATATGAGTTCCTATCAGAGAAAGAATTTTCTCAACGGCCCCGGCAAGCTGTGCCGGGGATTGGCCCTCACCCGGTCCCAAAACGGCCTTGATCTGACCGCCCCAGCCAGCGGACTGTATGTCCGCGCCGGAACACCTCCCTCCCCCAGCCAGATTCAAACAGGCAAACGAATCGGCATCGACTACGCCCAGGAGGCGGCGGACTTCCTCTGGCGGTTCTGGGTCGAAAACAACTAGATAGTGTCTACACAAAGCAAAGCAGTTGTGAAGGTACCAGAGCGGATTGTAAAGAAGCTGTCCACCTGATCGAGGGGATTTCTGCGGAACGTTTGCTGGCAGACCGGGGCTATGACACAAATGATATTCTGGCCCATGCGGTTTCAGCAGGGAGGGAACCTGTGATCCCGCCGAAGAAGAACCGTAAAGAACAGCGTGACTATGATAAATATCTCTATAGACTGCGCCATTTGGTAGAAAACTGCTTCCTGATCCTGAAGCGCTGAGAGGTATTGCCACTCGTTATGTCAAGACTTCAGATGCCTTTATCGCTGCGGTACACGTCCGTTGTATCGCTATTTGGGCTGCTTCCCCCGCTTAATTCGTGTAGACACTATCCAGACAAAAAAAGAGACTATTTGTTTTCTTTAAAATACGAAAAACACCGCATTTCACGCGGTGTTTTTCGCTTGCATTTTTTATCAACACAGATTGTATTGCGGTGCCAAAAAAGATGCAGTCACAGAACATTTGCAATACAAGGACCTGTTTTAAGTTTCACCACATAGGGCATCAATTGCCGCAGGTATGTGTCCCGCAGCCATGCTCTCTGTAGGTGTGTTCCGCTCCATGGTGATGATCGCAGCACGCATCAGAATGAAAAGTTCAGCTTCCCTTTGAGCAGAGCCTGTACCGCGCAGTCCGCCTCGCCGGATACGCCGCCGTATAGTTGGATGCCTGACGCCGCCAAGTCCACCTGAGTACCGCCGCCAATCCCGCCGCAAATCAAAGCGTCCGCTTTCAATGCGGTAAGTACTCCGGCCAAAGCACCGTGTCCGCTTCCGTTGGTGCCGGCCGCCTCAGATGACACAACCCTACCATCCTCTACATCATATGATGTGGAGCAAAACCCCTTCCACCAGCGCTTTTGCCAGCTTTTTCGATCGCTGCCGTAAATTTCCTGCACCGTCGTCCGGGCCACCTGCATCCGTTCCCCACACGCTTTCCGGGATAACCCCTCTTACAAGCCTTGTCATAGAAACTCCTCCCGATCGATATACTATAAATCGTAGAGAGATCAAGGGCACATGTCAAGCACGAAATTGACATATGCCCTTAATCGTTTTATACTGAGTACAGTTTTGGGTAAGGAGCGCACACAATGGAGTTTTCAGAGTATTTTCCTGTATGGGACAGCATGACGCCCCAACAGCAGCAGGCAATTTCTGACGGCCTGGTCAGCCGGAGCGTGAAAAAAGGAACCATACTCCACAGCGGCAGCACCGACTGTACCGGCCTGCTGCTGATCAAATCTGGCCAGCTTCGGGCCTTCATCCTCTCCAGGGAGGGGCGGGAGGTCACTCTCTACCGGCTGTTTGACCGGGATATTTGCCTGTTTTCCGCCTCCTGTATCATGCGTTCCATCCAGTTTGATGTGGCCATTTCGGCGGAAAAAGATACCCAGCTGTGGGTCATTCCTTCGGATATCTATCAGCAGATCATGGAGCAGTCCGCCTGTGTGGCGAACTACACCAATGAAATCATGGCCTCCCGGTTTTCCGAGGTCATGTGGCTGATGGAGCAGGTCATGTGGAACAGCATGGACAAACGGGTGGCTGCGTTTCTGCTGGAGGAAGCATCCATCGAGGGCGCAGACCGCCTGCACATCACCCATGAGACCATTGCCAACCACTTGGGGACACACCGGGAGGTAATCACCCGGATGCTCCGCTACCTTCAGAATGAGGGGATGGTCAGGCTGTCCCGGGGCACGGTAGAACTTGCGGACCGGGCGAAGCTGGAGACCCTCAGCCAAGCATAAAAATCAGCGCCGTCAGCTCTGCTTGAACTGACGGCGCTTCGCTTATCGGTCCATTCCGCAGGCGGAGGCGGATTCAGCCATACAGCGGTCACGGGTTACCGTGTCATAGAAACGGAAGCCCCCGGCGAAGTTATACGCCTCATAACCATACCCGCTCAAAATCCGGCAGGCGATATAGCTGCGCAGGCCGCTCTGGCAGATCATATAGACCGGCTTGCCTCGCTCCACCTCATCCAGCCGCTCCCGCAATTCGTCTACAGGAATGTGGAGGAAACCGTCGATATGTCCGGCGGAGTACTCTCCCACCGTCCTGACGTCCAGCAGGGTAACGCTTCCGTCCCGGGGCAGACGGTCCAGGTCCTCCAAAAACCACTGCTTGAGAATCCCCTGTTCGATGTTGTCAGCCATGAAGCCGGCCATATTCACCGGGTCCTTGGCGGAGGAATAGGGCGGCGCGTAGGCCAGATCCAGGTCCTTCAGTTCAGCGGCGTTCAGCCCGGCGTGGATCGCGGTGGCCAGCACATCAATGCGCTTATCCACACCCTCATAGCCCACGATCTGGGCTCCCAGGAGACGATAGGTCTCTTTCTCAAAGACCACTTTCATGGTCATCAGCTTGCCGCCGGGGTAGTAGCCAGCGTGGCTCATGGGGGAGAGAATGACCTTATCCACATCCAGCCCCGCCTTTTTGGCGTTGGTTTCGTTGATACCGGTGACAGCGGCGGTCATGTTGAATACTTTTATGACGCTGCTGCCCTGAGAGCCGGGATAGCGGCTGTCCCTGCCGCAGATGTTGCCGGCGGCGATGCGCCCCTGCCGGTTGGCCGGCCCCGCCAGGGAGATTAGCGCGTCCTGCCCGGTGACAAAGTGCTTCACCTGGACCGCGTCCCCCACTGCGTAGATATCCGGAATGGAAGTCTCCATCCGGTCGTTTACCACAATGCTCCCCTTGATCCCCAGCTCCAGGCCCACCTCCTTGGCCAGAGCGGTATCTGGGGTAACGCCGATGGCCAGCACTACCATATCGGCATGGAGGGGAGCTTCGTCCTTCAACAGCACATCCACTCCGCTGCCGTTCTCCACGAAACCCTCCACCGTGCGGCCCAGAACCAGCTTGACGCCGTGTCTGCGCATTTCACTGTGGATAAACGCGGCCATATCCGGGTCAAAGGGGTTCATCAGCTGTTTGGGACGCTGGACAATGGTGACTTCCATACCCAGTTCCCGCAGGTTTTCCGCCAGCTCCAGACCGATGAAACCGCCGCCGGCCAACACCGCCGATTTGGGGTGGTGTGCGCGGATGTATTCCTTGATGCGGAAGGTATCCTCCACCGTCCGCAGGGTGAACACCCGGTCCAGTCCCACCCCCGGGAGCCTGGGCTGGGTGGGCTTGGCCCCGGGAGAGAGGAGCAGTTTGTCGTAGCTCTCCTCAAATACCTCCCCCGTCTCCAAATTTTTCACGAAGACGGTCTTTTTGTCCGGGTGAATGGCTGTGACCTCGTGGCGCACCTTCATATTCACCCGGAAACGGGAAAAGAAGCTCTCAGGCGTCTGCAAGGTCAGCGCGGAGGGGTCGGCAATCACGTCCCCAATATAGTAGGGCAGGCCGCAGTTGGCGTAGGAAATATACCCCGACCGCTCAAACACCACAATTTCGGCCTGTTCATCCAGCCTGCGGATGCGGGCTGCCGCTGTAGCGCCTCCGGCCACACCGCCTACGATAACAACCTTCATTTTGCTCCATCCTTTCCGCTTTTCGCTTTACAGATCAGCTGCGTCATGGTGCCCATGGGGCAGTAGACACACCAGCTGCGGGGCTTAAACAAAACCATTGTGAACAGTCCAAGGACTGTAGAGGTCAGCATCACGCTGTAAAACCCAAACGCGAACTGGGCCACGCCGGGATGAAAGAGCGTTCCGTGGTAGGCCCAGTGCCAGGGCAGCTTGAAGGTCCAGAGCAGGGTCACCGCCTGCCGCAGGTCCTGGACGCCGGCAAAGACCAGATAAGTATTCCACAGCATCTGGAAAAACATGACAAAGAAGAAGGCCAAAAAGCCATAGCGAAACCATTTGCTTTTCATCCATCCGGGGATGTCCTTTTTTCGAGACAGGCCGAAACGTCCGCCCAACAGGCCGAAGATCTGTCCCCGGCCGCAGTAACGGTTGCAGTAGCCCTTTGTGCCGCGTACAACAGAAATAATCAAGGGGATGAAGAAGAACACCAGTCCCAGCCAGGCGAACAGAATGTTGAAGAAACCCAACACCAGATAGGTCAGCTCAACAATCCATAGGTAATCATACCAACGCTTTTTCATGCCTGTACCTCCTGAATCTCAATGACAGAGGCCGGACACTCCTTCGCGCATTTTCCGCAGCCCACGCACCGTTCCGCATTGACTGCCGCCCGGATTCCGTGCCAAATCTGGATGGCAGACAGAGGGCATACCTTTACACAGCAGCCGCAGGCAACACAGGTGTTCTTATCCACAACAGCCCTGCGTTTTTTTCTTGTTGTCATACCGTACCTCCCGAATTTAATGAAAGAATTATATCAAGATGGAGCTATGAGTACCGTGATAAAATCACACAAAGGGGAGAACCATTTATTGGCGCGTTTGGTACTCAAATTTGAACTGCTTGTAGGTAAATAGAAAAACCCCAAAGCCTTGACATGTCAAAGCTTTAGGGCAAAAAACGACTCTACCTTAATCCGACGACTGACAGCAGTCTGTTCGGATTGGGTAGGGTCGTTCAGGCTGGAGGTGCCACCCAGATTCGAACTGGGGAGTGGAGCTTTTGCAGAGCTCTGCCTTACCACTTGGCTATGGCACCGTCCTTACAGGATATGCGGTGATTGAAAAGAATATGCTTAGGAAAAAACGGGGCAACGCTTGATTGCCCCGTTTGGAGCGAGTGACGAGGCTCGAACTCGCTACCTCCACCTTGGCAAGGTGGCGCTCTACCAGATGAGCTACACTCGCGTTTGATTCCTCCGCAGAAATTGCCTGCGGAGGATGGTGCCTCCGGTCGGAATCGAACCAACGACACGAGGATTTTCAGTCCTCTGCTCTACCAACTGAGCTACAGAGGCAAAAATGGCGACGCGGAAGGGACTTGAACCCTCGACCTCCGGCGTGACAGGCCGGCGTTCTAACCAACTGAACTACCGCGCCAGGTAGTTTCGGGGGATGTGAGTCAAAATGGTGGGAACAACAGGGCTCGAACCTGTGACCCCATGCTTGTAAGGCATGTGCTCTACCAGCTGAGCTATGCTCCCCGGTGCGCCGCCCCACTTGTGACGGCTTGCTTATTATACTAAAGGAAAACCAAATTGTCAACAGGAAAATGAGATTTTTTGCCGATAAATTTTGGGGCCACTTTACCTCAAAAAATTGGCGGGGTTTACCATACCTGTCCCGTTTGTGATTCTTGACATTCCAAGAAATCAATGACATAATAACATAATGAGATAAATTGATAAATCAGCGCTCTTTAAAAGCGGAAAACCCTACCATATCAAGGAGGCCTGCAATATGAGTGACAAAATCAAACGGATCGGCGTGCTGACCAGCGGCGGCGACGCGCCGGGTATGAACGCGGCAATTCGGGCGGTGGTCCGTACGGCGGTAGGCCAGGGCGTGGAGTGCATTGGCATCCGCCGGGGCTGGAGCGGCCTGATCAACAGCGACTTTGTACCCCTGAACGGCAGCAGTGTCAGCCACATCATCAATAAGGGCGGTACGCTGCTGTACACCGCCCGCAGCGTGGAGTTTATGGATGAGTCCGGACGGGACAAGGCTCTGAACACTTGCCGGCTGCTGGGTCTGGACGGCATTGTGGCCATTGGCGGAGACGGCACCTTCCGGGGGGCGCTGGCGCTGAGCCGGCAGGCGCCTCAGCGGGGCATGAACCTGCAAGTGATGGGCATCCCCGCCACGATCGACAACGACATCGGCTGTTCTTACTACACCATCGGCTTTGACTCCGCCTGCAACACCGCCATTGAGTGTATCGACAAGCTGCGGGATACCATGCAATCCCATGAGCGCTGCTCCGTGGTGGAGGTTATGGGCCGTCACGCTGGCTATCTGGCTTTGGCCGTTGGCATTTCCGTAGGCGCTACCGCCGTGCTGATTCCCGAGCGGGAGCTGGACTTTGAACAGGACATTGTGGAAAAAATCCGCCGGGCCCGCCTGGCCGGCACTACCCACTACATGGTGGTGGTAGCGGAGGGCTGCGGCAGCGCCGTAGAGATTGGCGACCGCATCCACGAGGAGCTGGGCATTGATCCCCGGGTCACCGTTCTGGGCCACATCCAGCGGGGCGGCAGTCCCAGCGTGCAGGACCGGGAGACGGCCAGCCGTATGGGCTACGAGGCGGTTATGGCCATGCTTGAGGGGGACGAGAACTGCGTCATTTCCATCCAGCGCGGCTGTGTCAAGCGCATTGAGATGGAGGAGGCCCTGCAAATGAAGCGGGAGTTCCCCATGGAGCGCTATCAGCTGCTGGAGGCCCTGACCAACGGGGGCAGCAAGTTTAGATAAAGCAAAAGTCCGGACGGCGTACAAGCCGTCCGGATTTGTTTACATCTCTGCCAAAAGCTCCTCCAGCTCCTCTCTGGAGAACTGATACACCTGGTCGCAGAACTGGCAGGTCAGCTCCGCCCGGCCCTGCTCCTGGATGAGCTGGGCCAGCTCCTCTTTGCCCATACTGATCAGGGCCCGGCTCACCCGGTCACGGGAGCAGTAGCACCGGTACTCCACCGGATGCTTTTCCAGAATCTCCAGCTCAAAGTCCTTCAAAACCGTCCGCAGAAGTCCCTCTCCGTCCAGACCGCCGGCCAGAGCGGAGCTGACCGAGCCCATGGCCCGAACTCCGGCCTCAATTTTCTCAATCATGTCTTCGCTGGCCCCGGGGAGCAGCTGGATGAGGTAGCCTCCAGCGGCGGTGACGGACTGGTCCAGTCCCACCAGAACCCCCAGGGCACAGGCGGTGGGAATCTGCTCGCTCTCCACAAAATACATGGCCAGGTCGTCGGCAATTTCTCCGGAAAACAGACCGATAGACCCCACATAGGGTTCCTTCAGTCCAATGTCCTTGATCACGGTGAGGGTACCGTTCTGGCCCACGGCGGCCCCCACATCCAGCTTGCCGGGGCGCTGCTCTATCAGCTCCACCTGGGGATTTTGGACATAGCCGCGCACATTGCCCTCCCAGTCGGACACCGCCAGAATGGTGCCCAGCGGCCCGCCCCCCTTGATCTGGAGGGTGAGGGCCCCCTTTTCCTCCTTGAGCATGTCCCCCATCAGGGAGGCCCCCATCAGGGTGCGGCCCAGAGCGGCGGTGCCCATAGGCAAAAGTTTGTGGATATTCCGTGCCCGCTCCACAATGTCCCGGCCGGTAATGGAGGCGGCCTTTACCAGGCCGTCGCCTGTAATCGCTCTTACGATTTCGTTGGTCATAGATTAAGTTCCCTTTCTTGCGGTAAAAAAGATACGCTGTTCCCCCGCTCTGGGCGGGCGCATTTTCAGCTCGCCAAAAGTCTTTACCTCCTGAAAACCGGCTCTCTCCAGCAGGCCGGTCAGCTCCGCCGGGGTATAGGCCCGCTCCCGGTGGAGCTCCTCCCCCCTGTCCCACTGTCCGGCGGCCCTGTCCAGCCGGAAGATATCCATAAAATAGGAGCACACCCGGCTGCGCCTGGAAAATTCTGCCCGCCACACGCAGTAGGTGTCCTCCGTCTCGTCCAGAAATACCTGGCCGTCCAGCCCCTCCAGCTTTTCCGGAGAGTTGACGTCAAAGAGGAACAGTCCCCCCGGCATGAGGAACAGGTGGACCCGTTCAAAGGCCCTTTGGAGCTTTTTAGGGTCGGTGACATAGTTTACGCTGTCCAGACAGCAGACGCAGGCGTCAATGGTGCCGTAGAGGTCCAGCTTTTCCATACTCTGGCACAGGAAAATGGGCTCAACGGGGGCGATACCCCGGTTTTTCTCCGCCGCCTCGGCCAGCATCTCCGGGGACTGGTCCGCGCCGATCATCTCATACCCCCGCAGGGCCAACTCCCGGGTGAGGGAGCCGGTGCCGCAGGCCAGGTCCAGAACGGTCCTTCCGGGAAGGGGCGTGCGGGAAAAATGTTTTTCAATGTAATCGGCCCAGGCGGAGTAGTCCACGTCGTAGGTCAGGCGGTCGTAGCAGCCGGCCAGAAAGCCATAGCTGCTCATCCCTCCTGCTCCCGCAGGCGGGGGATGATGGTCTTATAGCCCCCCGCCCCATAATGCAGGCACCGGTTTACCCGGCTGATGGTGGCGCTGGAGGCCCCGGTCTTCTCCAGAATTTCGCTGTAGATCAGCCCGTCGTCCAGCAGCAGGGCCACATCCATGCGCTGAGCCATGGATTTCAGCTCGGAGACGGTGCACAGGTCCTCCAGGAAGCTGCGGCACTCCTCCTCGGTCTGGATACTGACAATGGCCCGATACAGGGCGTCGCTGCTCTGTTTATCCAAAAATCTTGACATCTGACCTACCTGCCTCTCTTTATTTTCTATATTTTAACACGCTGACTTAAAAAAGTAAACTTTAAAAAGCAAAGAAAAGTGATCGCAAACATCAAAAGTGCTGACGGGCCGGCCTTGCGGATGATTTGCCGGGGCCGCCGGGACAGCGGGGGGAGCCCCGGCATAGGATGGAGAAATGAGAGCTGGAGGTGTGTCCTATGGAAGAGGAAATCCGGGTTGTCTGGGAGGAGGAGCGCCGCACCCTGACGCTGTCGGGGGAGGCCATTCTGACCTATACTCTGTGCTGGCCCCGGGTGGAGGGGGCCGGTCTGGGCGGCAGGTGGATCAGCCGGTACTACGCCCGGCTGGCCCGCAACTGGCGGCGGCGGTGGGAGCGGGAGGTCTACTGGTCCGCCTGCCTGGAGCTGGCCGCCCGGCGGGAGGCGTCCAGGCCCTTCACCCCCTGGACGGGGGAGCTGACCGGAGAGACTGTCCTGCTGGAGGACGGCGTGCTCAGTATTCGCTTTCAGGGCCAAGAGGTCCGTGGGGACGGCCGTCCCGCCCGGGTGCGCTGGGGGGATGTATGGACTGTCCGCGAGGGCGCGCCCAAGCCTCTGCGCTCCCTGTTCGCCAGGGAGAAGAGGTGGAGGGCTCGCCTGTGGCAGAAGCTGGTCCAGCAGGGGGAGGAGCGCCGTCAGGCGGGGGACTGCTTTTTGGACAGGGACTGGCCCAGAAAGGCAAAAAAAGCCCACCCCCTCCAGGGCTGGTGCCTGACGGAAGAGGGGGTGGAGCTCTCCCTCCCTCAGTGTGCCGCCTCCCCGGCGGCGGAGGGGTGCCCAGTGTTTACCATTCCACTGGAGGGGAAAAAGGCCCCCTTGTAAAAGGGCCAGAGGAGTATGGAGCCGCCCCTACATATAGTCTGATTACCCGTTAAACAATTCCGTCCAGGTGTGGAACTGCTCATACTGTTCCGGCGTGTTGAGCCGCCGGGCGGAGGTATCCTCAATTTCCTCCGCCCGGTCATCATCGGACATGGAGACGAAGCAGACGACCTCCGGGCCAAAGACGCCCTCCGTCCGCAGCGTCTCAAAGGCGCCTGTCACCGTCTCCAGGAGCTGTTCCTGAAAGGCGTCACAGGTATCGTCATCCTCGTCGGAGAGCTTCTCCTCCTGGTCGTAAAGCTGCCTGCTGACCTGATTCAGCCCGCCGTCCGTTCCGTCGGAGTAATCCCACTCGTCGGGAACATAGCGGTTCAGGCTGAACAAGCCCTCTGCCACCTGGTCTACCAGCTCCTGGGGATAATACTCCAGCAGCTGTGTCAGCCGCTCCGGCGTCCGGTCCGCCTTGTCACGCCTTGCCAGGGCCTCTTCGGTGTTCACGGCCAGAAAGAGGGTGACGCAGCTGCTGTCGGTGACCAGGGCCGCACTGTAGATGTGTTCATCCCCGGCCTCCTGGCGGATTTTTTCCATGGTATGCCGCACCGCCTCCTCAATGGCGGGCCGCAGATTTAAGAAAAAATGCTTCCATCTCAATCGCTCAACTCCTAACTGCCTCATCCATGTGGATGCCCAGGGCCGGACGGCCTGGGCCAACCAGCGCGTCCTCAAAATGACACTTCCACTGGAGGCTTTGGTCGATATTGCCATCGGTCACGCCGTCGATGGTGTCACCCTCCTTGATGGGGCGGCGGTTTGCCAGGACGTAGGCGGCGATGTTATAGGCGTGCATCACCACCCAGTTGGGGTCCATCTCGTTGAAGATATATTGCAGGTCCTCCATGTACAGCAGGGTCATGCCCAGTGTGTCCACCACATGGCCGCCGGAGCCCTGAATGTTGAAGAACCGGGCGTTGACAATATAGCGGATAAACCGGTCCAGGCCGGAGGCGGTCTTATTACGGATGACGTCGGCCAGCACCAGCTTGCCGGTGTTCAGGGAGTACACCGCCTCACAGGTGGGGAAGAGCTCCAGCAGGGCCTCCAGAAAATCCATGTCGAAGTCGGCCCGCTCCAGAGGGTCCAGCGCCCCGGTGAGAATGTCGTTGGCGAAGACGCAGTACTTGCACTCCGACAAAACGCGGTCCCGGTCCTGGAGGCAGTCCCACATCTGGCTGCGCTTCATCTCGTCAATGGTCTCTGGGTGGAAGGTGTCGCAGGGCATGACCGACACCTGCACCGGCCCCTCCCCGTTGCTGAACTTGGCAATGTGGTCCAGAGCGGTGAAGAGAGCAAGGCCCTTCATGGCGGAGGACAGGTCGTCAGTGGGCGCTGCGGCGCTCACCCTGCCAATGTGGCCCTCCAGCACCTGGGTCATCCGCTCCAGACTGGGCATTTCACACCTTTCCTTCATCAGCAGCTGCACTATGAACACTCCTCCAGGGCGGATGGAGGAGTCCATCTCGTCCAGCGGGGATTTTTCCTCCGGTTCCGGGGCGTGCTCCGGCCGCTTTTTCTTTTTGAACAGTCCCATAGCAAATTCCTCCTTTAAACTGACTTTACTGTACCATCATTTGTGGAAAACGTCAAGGTTCTTGGCTCCTATAGCAGTCTTCAAATTACATGACAACCCATAGGGCGGGACGACCTCAGCCCGCCGCTCTTCCAGCAAACGCTATATGATATAACGGCGCGCCGAGTCGTCGCGCCCTACATATCTCCGCTGTCTGCAATTTTGATGTTTGCTATAATGACAGTTGTGTGCAGTGGCAGCAATTCTGACGATTGCTATAAAATAAAGAAGCTTAATATCCAACCAGATACCTCTCTTTATCGTCGTGCTATTCCGACATGTTCTTCACCTCCCCCACCATTATACTTAATATATTAGGCATAGTCAAGAGATTGAATATGCTATGGTGGCATTGGGTGAGGCTTTGTGATTAGTTACCGTCCATTTTATCAGACGCTGCTGAAGCGAAATATGACCGAATATCATTTAATCTATAAAGAAGGCATTTCCGCCAATATTCTGCACCGGATGAAGCATGGGAAGAACATTACCATGAAAACGCTGGACACACTGTGTTTTATTCTGGACTGCGAGGTATCGGACATTGTGGAGTACGTGAGGGAACAATGAAAAAACAGGACGCTTTCGCGTCCTGTTTCTGCGTATCGGTGAGGAATCAGTCCACCTTGGGGCCGGCGGCCACCAGGGCCTTGCCGGCGTCATTGCCGGTGTACTTGACAAAGTTCTTCACGAAGCGGCTGGCCAGGTCCTTGGCCTTGGTATCCCACTCGGCGGCGTCGCCGTAGGTGTCCCGGGGGTCCAGGATGGCGGGGTCAACGCCGGGCAGGGAGGTGGGCACCTCAAATCCGAAGTAGGGGATGGTCTTGGTCTCGGCCTTGAGGATGGAGCCGTCCAGAATGGCGTCGATGATGCCGCGGGTGTCCTTGATGGAAATGCGCTTGCCGGTGCCGTTCCAGCCGGTGTTCACCAGGTAGGCCTTGGCGCCGCTCTTCTCCATGCGCTTGACCAGCTCCTCACCGTACTTGGTGGGGTGCAGCTCCAGGAAAGCCTGGCCGAAGCAGGCGGAGAAGGTGGGGGTGGGCTCGGTGATGCCCCGCTCGGTGCCCGCCAGCTTGGAGGTGAAGCCGGACAGGAAGTAGTACTGGGTCTGCTCCGGGGTGAGGATGGACACCGGGGGCAGCACGCCGAAAGCGTCGGCGGACAGGAAGATCACGTTCTTGGCGGCGGGACCGCGGGAGACGGGCCGCACGATCTTCTCAATGTGGTCAATGGGGTAGGACACGCGGGTGTTCTCGGTGACGGACTTGTCGGCGAAGTCCAGCTTGCCCTCAGCATCCACGGTGACGTTCTCCAGCAGGGCGTTGCGCTTGATGGCGTTGTAGATGTCGGGCTCGGCGTCCTTGTCCAGGTTGATGACCTTGGCGTAGCAGCCGCCCTCAAAGTTGAACACGCCCTCGTCGTCCCAGCCGTGCTCGTCGTCGCCAATCAGCAGGCGCTTGGGGTCGGTGGACAGGGTGGTCTTGCCGGTGCCGGACAGGCCGAAGAAGATGGCGGTGTTCTCGCCGTTCATGTCGGTGTTGGCGGAGCAGTGCATGGAGGCGATGCCCTTCAGGGGCAGGTAGTAGTTCATCATGGAGAACATGCCCTTCTTCATCTCGCCGCCGTACCAGGTGTTGATGATAACCTGCTCACGGCTGGTGATGTTGAAGATGGCGGCGGTCTCGGAGTTCAGGCCCAGCTCCTTGTAGTTGGTCAGCTTGGCCTTGGAGGCGTTGTAGGAGATGAAATCAGGGGTGAAATTCTTCAGCTCCTCCTCAGTGGGGGCGATAAACATGTTCTTGACAAAGTGAGCCTGCCAGGCCACCTCCATGATGAAACGGATGGCCATACGGGTATCCTTGTTGGTGCCGCAGAACACGTCCATCACATACAGCTTCTTGCCGGACAGCTCCTTGATGGCCAGCTCCTTGCAGGCGTCCCAAGCCTCCTGGGAGGCGGGCTTGTTGTCGTTCTTGAACTCGTCGGAGGTCCACCACACGGTGTCCTTGGAGTTCTCATCCATAACAATGAACTTGTCCTTGGGGGAGCGGCCGGTGTAGATGCCGGTCATTACGTTGACAGCGCCCAGCTCGGTCATCTGGCCCTTCTCATAGCCCTCCAGGCTGGGGTCCATCTCGGCCTCAAACAGCTGCTCGTAGGTGGGATTGTACACGACCTCCTTAATATCGGTAATGCCGTATTTCTCCAATCCGTAAGTTTCCATAATGAATTCCTCCTTAAAAAATGGTTAAAGTGGGTATCCATTCCGATCGTGCCCTATTTTACCCTATTTTTCCGGCCTTTGCAAGAGACAACTGACCGAAATTGACTAAATGGTTAAAAGGGTCAAACCAACCCCCGCAAAGCCTTGGACAGTTGGGCAAATTGAGGAATGGACAGCCGCTCGCCCCGGACGTCGGGGGGCAGGCCGCAGGCCTCAATGGCCTGGGAAATCTCCTCTTTGGAGGGGCCACCCAAGCTGGCGGACAGGCTGTTGAGCAGCTTCTTGCGCCGCAGGGCAAAGGCGGCCTTCACCACCCGGAAGAAGTGGTCAGGGTCGTCCACCTCGTCGGGCGCGGGGCGGGGGACCATCCGTACTACCGCCGAGGTCACCTTAGGGGCGGGGATGAAGCAGTCCGGAGGCACCTCAAAGAGTAATTCCGGGGCGGTATAATACTGGCAGTAGACGGAAAAGGCCCCGTAGTCCTTGCTGCCCGGCCGGGCACAGATGCGCTGGGCCACCTCCCGCTGGATCATCACCGTAATGCGGGCAAAACAGCCCGCCTCAATGAGGGCGGTGATGGCGGGGGTGGTAATGTTGTAGGGCAGATTGGCGCAGGCGACGGGGGTGAGCCCAACAAATTTTTCCCCAATCAGGGCGGGGATATCCGTCTTCAAAACGTCGCCTGGGACCACCTCAGCGTTGGGACAGTCCCCCAATGTCTCATCCAGGATGGGCAGCAGGGAGCGGTCCAGCTCCACCGACACCACCCGGTCAGCCCGTCCGGCCAGCTCTCGGGTGAGAGGACCGATCCCAGGCCCTACCTCCAGCACGCCGGTTCCCGGACCCGCACCTGAAGAGGCGGCAATGTCCTGCGGCACCCAGCCGGCAATGAGAAAATTCTGTCCCATGGACTTGGAAAAGCGGAAGCCGTGGCGGGCCAGCAGGGATTTGATTTCGTTGATATTACAAAGGTCCATAGAACGCTCCTTTCAGCATCAGCGCATTAAAAGGCCCCCTTCGCAAAGGGGGCTTTTTTGTGCTTACAGAATATGCACCGATTCCGGGTCGAACACCAGGGAGCATTTTTCGCCCACCTGATAGATGCGTTTGTTTTTGGGGTTGTAGTCGGTGAGCTTGACCAGGGTTTCCCCCACCTTCACGTGGTAATTCTGGTAGGAGCCCATAAAGCAGGACAGGGTTACGGTACAGGGCAGGCCGCCCTGTTCGGCCAGCACGGCGGATTCGGGCCGCAGCACCACGGTATACTCGGTCCCCAAGTCCATTCCCGCCTTGGCGGGGACACGGGTGGGGGAACCCTCCACGTTGAGAATGGCATGGTCGCCGTCCATCTTCTCCAGGGTACCCTTGAGGAAGTTGGCCTCACCAATAAAGTCGGCCACAAACTCGCTGTTGGGGTGGTAGTAGATGTCCTGGGGGGAGCCCATCTGGGCCACAACGCCCTTGTTCATGATGATAATGTTGTCGCTGAGAGCCATGGCCTCGCTCTGGTCGTGGGTGACGTAGATGGCGGTGATGCCCACCTCCTGCTGGATGCGGCGAATCTCCGTGCGCATAGAGACGCGCAGCTTGGCGTCCAGATTGGACAGGGGCTCATCGAAGAGGAGGACGGAGGGCTCGATCACCAGCGCCCGGGCCAGGGCCACCCGCTGCTGCTGTCCGCCGGACAGCTGGTTGGTCATGCGTCCCTCCATGCCGGTGAGCTCCACCAGGTCCAAAATGCGCATAACCCGCTTTTGAATCTCCTCCTTGGGCACCTTGCGCAGCTTCAGGCCGTATGCCACGTTGTCGAAGACGTTGTAGTGGGGGAGCAGGGCGTAGCTCTGGAAAACCATGGCGGTGTCCCGTTTATTAGGGGTGAGGGCGTTGATGGCCTGGTCGCCCAGGTAGATTTCTCCCTCGTCGGGGCTCTCGAAGCCGGCGATCATCCGCAGGGTGGTGGTCTTTCCGCAGCCCGAGGGGCCCAGCAGGGTGACGAAGGAGCCCGGCTCAATGGTCAGGGAGGTGTCCTTCACCGCGTAGAAGTCCTTGCCGGTCTTGGGGTCCTGGTAGATTTTAGAGATGTGGTCCAGGCGGACCCCCTTTTTGACTTTTGACATGGCTTAATCCTCCTTGATTTTCTTACTGGTGCCGAAGTACTTGATGAACAGATTCATCAGCAGCACCGAGCCGTAGGTGATCAAAATCAGAATGGTAGCGAAGGCGCAGGCAATGGAGTAGGCGCCCTTCTCGGCAAACTCGTTGATCTGCACGGTAATCAGATAGACGCTGGGTGTGACCAGCAGGATGATGGCGGAGATGGCGGTGATGGACCGGACAAAGGCAGTGACCAGTCCGGAGAGGAAGGAATCCTTAATCAGAGGCAGGGTGACCGTCATGAACACCTTAAAGCTGTCCGCCCCCATGTCGTAGGCCGATTCCTCAATGGATTTGTCGATCTGCCGCAGGGCGGAGATGCCGCTTCGGGTGCCGGTGGGCAGGGAGCGGACCACAAAGACGATAATCAAAATGGCAGCGCTGCCATAGAGTCCCTGCAAAAGTCCGCTGTGGAACAGTCCGCCGGAAAAGCCCCGGATATACCCCACGCCCAGCACCGTGCCGGGCACGGCCATGGCCAGCATGGACACCGCCTCGATAAAGCCCTTGGCCTTGAACTTCCGCTTGACCACCAGGTAGGAGATGATCATGGACAGCAGGGCGGTGATGGGGGAGGCGATCAGGGACAGCACAAAGGAGTCCCGGAAGGCCTGGAGGCCGTGGTAGCGGGAGAAGACCTGACCAAACCACTTGAATGTGAGAGGGGTAAGCTTGTAGCCCCAGGTGGGGAACAGGGCCCCAATGGGCACGCAGGCATACATGAGAATAACAAAGGCCGCCGCCAAGGAACACAAAATGGTGAGAGGGATGGTAACGCTCCTGTCCTCAATGAGCATTCTCCCCCGGGAGGCCTTGCCGGTGAGGGTAGCGGCGGTTTTTGCCTCCAGATAGTATTTTTGAACGATAAACATACCCAGCGTAATACAAAGCAGCACCACGGCCATAGCCGCCGCGCCCTCCTTGTCGTAGGCGCCGGTGATCTGAAGGTAGATGGTGGTGGCCAGGGTGTCGTAGGAACCGCCGATAATCATGGGGTTGGCGAAGTCGGCGATTGATTCGATAAAGGTGACCAGAAAGGCGTTGCCCAGGCCGGGGAGGAGCAGGGGCAGGGTGACCGTTGTGAAAACGGTCCACCGGCTGGCTCCCATATCCCGGGCCGCCTCCTCCAGAGAGGGGTCGATATTTTTCAGCAGCCCCTTGAGCATCATGTAGCATACCGGGAAGAAGGTCAGCGTCTGAACAATCACAATGCCCCAAAAGCCGTAGACGCTGTTGTCATAAATGCCCAGCAGGAAACGGGTGATGACGCCCGCCTTGCCAAAGAGCATAATCATGGACAGGGACAGCACAAAGGGGGGCGACACCACCGGCAGCATGGACACCATCTTAAACAGGCCGCCCATAATATTCAGGTGGAATTTGACCGCTTTCCAGCCGAAGGGCATGGGGATCAGATAGACGGAATCAGCTCCGGGAACCTTGACGTAGACCTCCACATAGGCAAAGAGCAGGCCGACGAGGGTGGACAGAATGCCCACCAGGAAGCCTACCTTCAGGGTGTTGCCAATGGCCCTGGTAAAGGTAGGCATGGCCATAATGCGCTGAAAGGTGGACAGGGTAAAGCCGTTCCCGCCGTAAAAGCTGTCCACCAGCAGGATGGCCAGGGGGTAGAGGATGAACAGGGTCAAAAACGCGATAAGGACCAGGATGGTGCCCACCATAATGGGGTCGGCCATCAGCTTTTTCCGGTCCAGCGCCGCGCTTTGGCTTTTTGCCATGGAGAAGCCCTCCTTTTGTTTCAGATATAAAAGAAGGGGGACGGCGGTATGCGCCGTCCCCCGCTTTTGCGGTGTATTACTCAGTCTGGAAACGGCCGGTGTCGCCGGTGTTGGCGCCGGCGGTGGCCAGAGCGTTCATGACCTCTTCCACATAGGTGCCAATGTTGGCGGTGGCGTCGTCGAAGTCATAGTCCATCACGTTGTTGGGATCCAGGCCGAAGTCGTAGGCGGCCTGGGGCTGCTCGGCGTTATCCAGAACCAGGAACTGGTAGGAGCCGAACTCATCCGCCTGGTTCACACAGTCGGGGGAAAGAGCGTACTCAATCCACAGCTTGGCGGCGTTGGGGTGCTTGGCGCCCTTGAAGATGGCGGTGGCACCGATCTCACAGGTGGTGCCGCTGGAGGGGATAATCAGCTCAATGTTCCCATAGCCGTTGTCCAGAATCTGGGTGATGCCGTCATGCAGGAAGCCGATGCCGATAATGCACTCACCGGTGCCCACGTTCTTGGAGGGACCGGAGCCGGACTTGGTGTACACCTCGATATTCTTGTCCAGGTCTACCAGGTACTGGATGCCATCGTCGTGGCCGTACTTTTGAATCATGGTGTTGATGACCAGCTTGGCGGTGCCGGCGGTGTTGTAGTTGGACAGCCAGATCAGGCCCTGATACTTGGAGTCCAGCAGGTCGGGCCAGTCCTGGGGGGCGTCCAGACCCATGCGGTCCAGCTCGTCCTTGTTGACCATAAAGCCCAGGATGCCGGTATAGATGCCATACCACATATTGTCAGAGTGCTTGTACACGTCCTTGGTGATGTGGACGGCGTTCTGAGCGTCATAGGCCTCCAGCAGACCCTCGGCGGCTACCACGTTGTAGGGATCGGTGGTTCCGCCGAACCAGACGTCGGCGGAGGGATTGCCGTTCTCCTCCTCGATCTTGGCCTGGACCTCGCCGGTGGACAGGCGCTGGAAGGTGGTCTTGATGCCGTAGAGCTCCTCAAACTTGGCGCAGGCGGCGGACAGATACTCCTCCTCGCAGGAGCCGTAGACTACCAGCTCGCCCTCAGCCTGGGCGGCGGCGATCAGGTCGGCCATAGGATCGCCGGCGGGGGTGCTGGCAGCGGGATTGCTGGCAGCCGGGTTGCTGGCGGCAGGCTTGCTGGAAGCGGCGCCTCCGCCTCCGCCTCCGCCGCAGGCGGCCAGAGACAGGACCATGGCAGAGGCCAGCAGCATAGATAAAAGCTTCTTCACGTTTCATTCCTCCATTTCTGATTTCGTCCCCAGCGCAGGCTGCCGCCTGCACCTGTAGGACTTTCTTATTGTAAAACTTCAGGGAGAAAAAGTCAATATGCCCAAAACAACTTTTTGATTTTTGCGGAAAACTGGCAATCTTGCAAAGAACACCCCAAATTACACAAAAACCATATCAAAAAGCAGGATATATGCCAAAGCATATTCTCCTGCTTTCATTATATCGCCTGTTTTGTTTGCTTTTCCTGAGAGGAAATTTTAAAAGAAATTCCATCCAAACTATAGTAATCATCAGCTTTGTGCCACATGCAGGGCCGCCTTGGGCTGTCCGTCTATCACTGGCAGGCCCATTTACTTCTGCGGGCGGCCCACCGGACTTACCGCAGTGCCCACTGGAGTATGAGCAGCAGCCCAAAGCCGGGGGCGCCCAGTACCCCCAGGACCAGAGCATTGACCAGGTTGACCCCCAGGCTGACGCCGATCAGGTGGCTGACCTGGGCAAAGAGGGCCAGCGCGGCCAGGCCGATTGAAGAGCGCAGAGCCAGCCGGAGCAGCCGGGCGGCAGGCCTTCTCAGCAGAAGAAGGGCGGCGCACAGCACCAGGCCGGCCAAGCACCAGGCCATGTATCCGGGCAGGGAAGTCATGTGGCGCCCTCCAGCTCCTTGACCCTGCGCAGCAGATAGTTGTATCGGGCCTGGAGGGAGTTGATTTCAAAGACATAGGACTCAATCAGGTCGCTGTCACTGGCATTGTTGAAGCCGCCGTAGGCCTGATTAATCAGGGTGCGGGTGTGGGCCAGGGACTGGAGCAGCTCCCGGCGGGCCTCCTCCTGGGCGGGGTCGCCCCGGCGGGGAGAGGCTTTCTTTACGGATTGAGGCATCATGTATGCTCCTTTCTCAGATTCGCGGCTGATATATTCTATGGATAGTTTGGACAAATATTCCAGTCATTAAACCGAGAAAAAGCGCCTGGCGGAAATCCGCCAGGCGCTCAGCCTTTACCACACATTACGGTTCTTTAAATTGATGTCGTAGGCGTACAGCGCTGCGGCCAGCTCGGCGCGGGTCACGGGGCCGAGGGGGCGCAGGGCCCCGCCGTCAGCGGTGAGCAGGCGGTTGGTGACCGCCCACTGCATACTGCTGTAGGCCCAGGAGGAAATTTCCTCCTGATCGTCATACTGGGACAGGTCGGCGCCGCTGCGCATGCTGGCCCCGGTGTATTGGGCATAGCGGTGGAGAATGGAGGCCAGCTGTTCCCGGGTCAGGGGGGCGTAAGGGTCAAAATTCCCACCTGCATAGCCGGAGATCAGTCCCTCCTGCTGGCACCAGGATACCGCCTGGCAGAACCAGTCATCAAAGGCCACGTCGGAGAAGCGGGCCTCCACCGCCTCCAGACAGCCACCCATTGTCCACAACACCTGGGCCAGCTGGGCCCGGTTCAACAGTTCGTCAGGGCCGAAGCGGCCGTCCTCTATGCCGGAGAAGTACCCCTGTATCAGGCTGTATTCCACCGCGCTGTAGTACCACTGGTCGGGGGAGATATCAAAGGGGAGCAGAATGCTGCCATGGATTTCCAAATAGTACAGCTGTTCATAGACCTGCCCGTCGTCGGGGTCGGCGCGGCTGATGGTCACGCGGCACAGGGGCAGGGTGCGGGTATAGCTGTCCCACTCCTCCTCTTGGGCCCGGGATTCCTCCGTCTCCTGAAAACGCCCGGCCAGTGTCTCGGCGGACAAAATATAGGGCTGTCCTGCCGTGAGGGCCTCGTTTCCGCCCAAGGCCAGAGCCCCTTGGACGGTCAGGGAGTCCCAGGCCGGGCTTTCACTGCCCTCCGGGAGCCCGCCCAGTTCCAGAATACCGTCGCCGTCCAGATCGGTGAGATAGTCCAGGGTCACCCAGACGCCGTCGGCCTGAGGCTGGATGTAGAACGTGGCATCCCCGGTCACCCGGTTGATCTTGCAGGTGTACTCCTCCCCAACATAGTCCCCGTCCTGCCGGTAGGCCCTGACGGTAATGTCCCGGTCCAAGGTGTCCATCTGAAAGGCGTCAATACGGAAGTCGGCAAAGGGCTCCTCCGGGGAGACGGCCAGCCCGGAGGGCAGCGAGAGGGATACGGCCAGCACACAGGCCATTGCGGCGGCAATCCACCGTTTAAATGCTTTCATAGGGGGCTCCTTTCTGGGGTGCTTGCGGTTGGATACGCTTCAAACAGAATCTGCGGTGAGGGTATTATACTTAATTTTTCCTGGTTTGACAAGGGCTGTAACACAACAGTAAGAATTTGGCACAGTAAGAGCCCCCAGATATTGGGTCAGTTTTCGGTACACAGGGGAACGGAGTCCTCCTCCCAGAGGTAGCCCAGGGTCTGGAGCGCGCTGTCCGTGTGGAAGGGGGTGTCCTCATTCTCCTCCCCCTCCTCGCCCTCCTCCTCCGGGGCGGACAAATCCAGATGGCGCCAGCCGTCCTCTGTCTGGACCACGTTCCAAAAATGGGGCTGGCCGTCAAGGGTACCCTGAGCCACCTGGCAGGGCAGTTCCAGCTCCTGGCACAGGGCGGCAAAGGCCAGCGACAGTCCCTCGCTGTTGGCCGAACCGGAGTTGAAGAACTCGTAAGGGGTGGCACCCCCCTCAGGGTCAAAGCTTCCCTTCTTAAAAAGAGCGCCGGCGGCCTCCAAAATGTGGATGGGCTGGCCGTCCTCGGTGAGGTCCTGGGCCAGCAGCCGCAGCTGTCCGGCCAGCTCGCTCCGGCGGGATTCCAGCTGGTCGCGCTCCAGGGGATAGCTCAGCAGTATCTCCACAATCCTCTGCCTGCCGCTGTTGGGGTAGATGGATACGGAGATCTCCGGCATTCCCAAGGCGCAGGCGGGCACGTCGTAGTAAGCCTGACGGGCCAGGTCCTGGATGAAGGCCTCGTCCTCCTCAAAGTAGCTGATGCGCAGCACCCGCTCCGGAGCAAAAGAGGTGAGGGCTGTTTTCAGCTCACTGCGGATGGCGGTGACACCGGTGGCCTGGACGATAGAGGCCACCTGCTCCCGGGTGCGGCGGTAGGTGATCTGGAGGTCGGCCTCGGAATACATGACCACCGGATCCACTGTGTACTTGATAAACTCCACACAGTAGGCCCCCAGGGGGTCCTCCTGAACCACCTCCAGGCAGGCGTCCGCCAGAAAGGTTTCCACATTCTCCGTACTGGTATACAGGCGGACAGTGCCCTCCTCCATCCCGCCGGTGACAAAATAGATCAGGGCGTTGACCAACTCCTGATAGCTGTCCGCCCGGAGAATGGAGGGGTCCCCCTCGGTGGCGGGGGCGGCGTTGTGGGGGGTAACGGAGGAGTAGTCCCGCTCCAGCAGGGCGGAGCAGCCTGTCAGCAGCAGGGAGAGGGCGAGAGCGCCCGCCAGCAGACGGATTCTCACCGGCTTAATACCCCAGCTCCTCATCAATGAGGATCACTTCCATGGTTTCCACATTCCGGGGCTTCTCCCACAGCACCACCAAGGCCCGGCAGCTGCGCTCCGGGCTGGAGCAGTTGTAGCACTTGTCCGCCTTGACGGCGCAGGGGGTTTTCAACCCCAGGCGCTGGCAGTTTTTTGGGGCGGCAATATTCCGGGCCCGCCAGAGGGCCTGGTCGTAGTCGGGAGCGATTTTGTTTCTGCCCACCACAAAATAGACCTTTTTGTGGCCGAAGATGGTAGAGGCAACCCGGTTGCCCACGCCGTCAATGTTGATAACCTCGCCGGTCTCGGCCAGTCCGTTGACGGAGCAGATGTACACATCGGTAGTGGCGGCCTCCGCCAGAGCATCCTTGTTCCAGTGCCAGAGGGCGTTGTTGTGGGCGGCCAGCCGGGGGTACAGGCCCATCTCCTGCACCGTCATAGAGCCGCCAAAGCTTACGCTTACGCCGTCAATCTCCCGGTCCAGGTAGTCCGCCGCCTCCGCCGCGGTGGCAAAGACCTTAGGGGTAAAGCCCCGATCCTCCAGATTTTTCGTCAGCTTGGTCCAGTCTGTCATGGTAAACACTCCTTTATCTTTGTAGGGGCCGGCACCTTTGCCGCCCCTCTGCCCTATACAACGGGCCGCCCAGGGGGCGGCCCCTACAGGTCGTTCTTCTGATACCGCCGAAAGCCCTGGCCCAGCACCTCGTGGGCGTCACAGACTATGAGGAAGGCGCCGGGGTCCAGCTCATGGACCAGTGCCTTCAAGGGGACAATCTGCTTCTGCTTAAAGGCGCACATCAGCACCAGCTTCTGTTCTCCGGAAAAGCTGCCCTCCCCGTGGAGGTAGGTCACTCCCCGGTCCAGCTGACGGTCAATCTCCTCGGTGATGGGTCTGGGGTTGGAGGTGACAATATAGGCCACCTTGGACTGGTCCAGACCGTAGAGCACGCCGTCCATCACCACGGTGGAGATGTACAGGGAAATCATGCCGTACAGAGCGCTGTTCATGCTCCGGAAGGCGATAGAGACCGCCAGCAGCATAATCAGGTCCACCGCCAGCAGCAGCTTGCCCACCGGCAGCCAGGCGAAGGGGATCTTCAGCAGCCGGGCGGTCAGGTCGGTGCCCCCGGTGGTAGCCCCCTTGGAGAAGATCATCCCCAGAGATACGCCCAGCATCACCCCGCCGAAGATGGAGGCCAGCATGGGGTCCATAGGCGGGAAGGTGTACGCGGCGGCGATCAGGTCCACCAGAACTGAGGTGGCCGTCATGGCGAAGAGGGAGGACACCAGGGTGTGTCCTCCCAAAAACTTCCAGCCCAGGAGAAAGAGGGGGATGTTGAGCACCAGCACCACCGTGCCGATAGGGACAGCGGGGACAAAGTGGTTGAGAATCATGCCCAGGGCGGTGAGCCCGCCAAAGCCAATCTGGTTGGGCACATAGAACCAGTCGAAGCTGAGAGAGTAGATCACCGAGCCCAGGGCGATCCAGAGGTAGTCCCGCGCCATGCGGGCAAAACTTGATTCGGTCATAGGGGTCCTCCCATTACAAAAGTGTCATCTGCTCCTCTCCCCGGTCCTCCTCCTTGAGGAGGGCCCCGGCGACAGGCAGAGAACGGGCCCGATAGCGGGCGGCGTTTTGGATGTGGGTGCGGTCCAGAGGCAGGACCTTCTCCACGCGGTATTTCGGTTTCAGCGTCATCACGTTGACTCCCTGGGTGTTCCGGGTGGCCTTGGGGTTCAGGCTGGCGGTGTGGAATACCACGCACCGGCCCTCGGTGGAGACCACCGCCGCCTCAAAGTCCTCCCGCAGCAGGAAGGCGGCCACCAGGGGTGACTTGTCTGAGTAGGCCCCGGTGAGCTTTTTGCGCCTGGTCTGGGTCTGGTAGGCAGCAAGCTCCACCCGGGCGGCCTTGCCGTTTTCAAAGAAGAACAGCAGATGCCCCGAGTAGTCCCCGGGGATGCAGGCCCACAGGGCCCTTTCCTCCGGGTCCATGGCCAGCTTGGAGGGCAGATAGTCCCCCAGCACGCTGGCCTTGGTGTCGTCAAAGTCGGACAGGCGGGTCTTGTAGCACTGCTGCTTGTCGGTAAACACCAGCAGCTCGTCCCGATTATTAGCCTCCCACTGGAGATAGGGGCCGTCCCCCTCCTTGTACTTCTGTTCACTGGCCATGCGCAGGGACTGAGGGGTGATCTTTTTCAGATAGCCCTCCTGGGAGAAGAACAGGTGGACAGGGTAGTCCGGGGTCTCGTCCTCCACCGTCATCACCGGCTCGTCCATGTGATCGTAGACAATCTGGGTGCGCCGGGGGACGGCGTATTTTTTCTTCACCTCGGCCAGCTCATCCATGATGATCTTCCGAATTCGCTTGGGGGAGCCCACAATGTCCTCCAAATCGGCAATCTCATCCTGGAGGGCGTCCACCTCCTGGGTGCGCTTGAGGATATACTCCTTGTTGATGTTGCGCAGCCGGATATCCGCCACATACTCCGCCTGGATCTGGTCGATACCAAAGCCGATCATCAGGTTGGGGATGACCTCGGTGTCCTCCTCGGTGTCACGGATGATTTGAATGGCCCGGTCAATATCCAGCAGGATCCGCCGCAGGCCCTTTAACAGGTGGAGCTTCTCCTTCTTCTTGTTCATGGAGAAATACACCCGCCGGCGTACCGAATCCATCCGCCAGGCGGTCCACTCCTCCAGAATTTCCCGCACGCCCAGTACCTTGGGCATCCCGGCAATCAGGATGTTGAAGTTGCAGGACTGGCTGTCCAGCAGGGGGGTGAGCTTGAAAAGCTTGGCCATCAGCTTCTCCGGGTCGGTTCCCCGTTTCAGGTCTATGGTCAGCTTCAGACCGGACAGGTCGGTTTCGTCCCGCATGTCGGCGATCTCTTTCAGCTTGCCCGCCTTCAGCAGCTCGGTCACCTTGTCAATGATGGCCTCGGAGGTGGTGGAGTAGGGAATTTCGTAGACCTCAATCAGGTTTTCTTCCTTTACATAGCGCCACCGGGCCCTGACCTTAAAGGAGCCCCGTCCGGTGCGGTAGATGTCCGCCAGGGCGGCGCCATCGTAGAGCAGCTCGCCGCCGGTGGGCAGGTCGGGGGCCTTGAGGGTGGTCATGATATCGTGGTTCGGGTTCTTTAAAAAGGCTATGGTGGTGTCGCACACCTCCCCCAGATTAAAGCCGCACAGGTCGCTGGCCATGCCCACGGCAATGCCCTTGTTGGCCGCCACCAGCACGTTGGGGAAAGTAGTGGGCAGCAGGGTGGGCTCCTTCAGCTTGCCGTCGTAGTTGTCCACAAAGTCCACGGTGTCCTGGTCGATGTCCTTGAAGATCTCGGCGCAGATGGCGTCTAAACGGGCCTCGGTATACCGGCTGGCCGCCCAGGCCATGTCCCGGGAGTAGACCTTGCCGAAGTTGCCCTTGGAGTCCACCAGGGGGTGGAGCAGGGCCCCGTAGCCCCGACTGAGACGGACCATGGTGTCATAAATGGGGCCGTCCCCGTGGGGGTTGAGCTTCATGGTCTGGCCCACGATGTTGGCCGACTTGGTCCGGGCGCCCCCCAGCAGCTTCATGGTGTACATGGTGTACAGCAGCTTGCGGTGGGAGGGCTTGAAGCCGTCGATCTCCGGGATGGCCCGGGAGATAATCACCGACATGGCGTAGGGCATGTAATTGATTTCCAGCGTCTGGGTGATGGGCTGCTCCAGCACCTCCGCCCGCAGGCCCATCACATTGGAGTCGGCGACGCGGTTCTTTGTTTCATTCGACGTTTTTTTCTTGGCCATTTGGTTCAGTCCTTATTTATATTCAATATGTGAGAGCCTCTCGTCCCGTCCACAGGCGGCAACGACCCCCTTCGCAAAGGGGGCTGTCAGCCGAAGGCTGACTGGGGGTTTTCTTCTAAAGCAGTGCCATGTTTCGGTAGGGGGAAACCTTCCACCACCGCCTTCGGCGGCGGTCCCCCTCCCCTTGCGAAGGGAGGCTTTTTCCTGCGGGCTTTTACGAAATATCCGCCAGCTCCAGAAATTCGTGGCCGTGGTCGGCGATATGGGTTTTGCGGCCGGGGAGGTCGTCGCCCAGGAGGAGGTCGAACATCTGAGCGGTGCGCTCCACGTCCTCGGGCATGACCTTGATGAGCCGCCGGGTATCCGGGGACATGGTGGTCAGCCACATCATCTCCGGCTCGTTCTCGCCCAGGCCCTTGGAGCGCTGCACGTCGTACTTTTTGCCCTGGAGGGTGGCCACAATGTCGTCCTTCTCCTTGTTGGAGTAGGCAAACCAGGTCTTCTCCTTGCAGGTGATCTCAAACAAAGGGGATTCGGCGATATAGACGTAGCCCTCCTGAATCAGGGTGGGGGTGAGGCGGTAGAGCATGGTGAGCACCAGAGTTCTGATCTGGAAGCCGTCCACGTCGGCGTCGGTACAGATGACCACCTTGTTCCACCGCAGGGAGCTCAGGTCAAAGGCGGCCATATCCTTGGCCCGCTTGTCGTGGACCTCCACCCCGCAGCCCAGCACCTTTAAAAGGTCGGTGATGATTTCGCTTTTAAAAATCTTGCCGTAGTCGGCCTTGAGGCAGTTGAGAATCTTGCCCCGGATAGGCATGATGGCTTGAAAGTCGCTGTCCCGGGCCTGCTTCACGCTGCCCAGTGCGGAGTCGCCCTCCACAATGTAAAGCTCGCTGCGGTTCACATCCCGGGTGCGGCAGGGGACAAACTTGGCCACCCGGTTGGAGATGTCCATGGAGCCGGTGAGCTTTTTCTTGATGTTCAGCCGGGTTTTTTCCGCGTTCTCCCTGGCCCGCTTGTTAATTAAAACCTGTTCGGCAATCCGCTGGGCATCGGCGGGATTTTCAATAAAGTAGACCTCCATCTGGGAGCGGAGGAATTCCGTCATGGCCTCCTGAACAAACTTGTTGTTGATGGCCTTTTTGGTCTGGTTCTCATAGGAGGTCTGGGTGGAAAAGTTGTTGCTCACCAGCACCAGGGCGTCCTGAATGTCGGGGAATGTAATTTTGCTCTCGTTTTTGGTATATTTGTTCTGCTGCTTAAGCCAACTGTCAACGGCGGAGACAAAGGCGGAGCGCATGGCCTTTTCCGGGGACCCGCCGTGCTCCAGCCAGGAGGAGTTGTGGTAGTGCTCCACCACCTGCACCTTGTTGGAGAAGCAGAAGGAGACGGACAGCTTCACCTTGTACTCCGGCTTATCCGCCCGGTCCCGGCCCTTCCGCTCGGTCTGCCAGAAGACAGGGGCGGTGAGGCAGTCCTCCCCGGACAGTTCGGCCACATAGTCCACAATGCCGTTTTCATACTGAAAATCGGTGGCCTCAAACTTGCCCCCCGCCTGGTTTTTGAACCGGAAGGTCACCCCGGCGTTGACCACTGCCTGGCGCTTCATCACATCCAGAAAGTATTCCACCGGAATATTGATGTCGGTGAACACCTCCAGATCAGGCTTCCAGCGGATGGTGGTGCCCGTCTTTTTGCCCCGGTCGGTGGGCTCAGACTGCAAGCCGCCGATATTCTCCCCCTTCTCAAAGTGGAGCGAGTACTTTTTCCCCTCCCGCCACACGGTGACGTCCATATATTCGCTGGCGTACTGGGTGGCGCAGGAGCCCAGGCCGTTCAGGCCCAGAGAGTACTCATAGTTGTCCCCGCCGGTGTTGTCGTACTTGCCGCCGGCGTACAGCTCGCAGAAGACCAGCTCCCAGTTGAACTTCTGCTCCTTCTCGTTCCAGTCCACCGGGCAGCCCCGGCCCTGGTCCTCCACCTGGATGGAGCCGTCCTCAAAGCGGGTGACGGTAATCAGCGCCCCGTGCCCCTCCCGGGCCTCGTCAATAGCGTTGGACATGATTTCAAATACGGCGTGCTCGCAGCCCTCCAGCCCGTCGGAGCCGAAGATAACCCCTGGGCGCTTTCGGACCCGGTCGGCCCCTTTCAGGGCGGAGATGGAGTCGTTGCCGTAAGTTTTCTTCTGTGCCATGGTGATACCTCGCATTTTTCCACTGGGCGCATAAACCCAATTTATCATCTTATTATACTACCAAAAAACAAGGGGGAAAGTCAAGAAGAAGGATGGCGTATCATGGAACAACTTAAGGAGCTGGTACGCGGGAGCGTGGAAGAAACGCTGAATGCGCTGTTGGAGCAGGAAGCGGAGAAGCTGACTCAGGCAGCCCGGTATGAGCGAAATGAGGCTCGCCAGGGGTACCGTAGCGGTCACTACAGCCGAAACCTTACCACCACCTCCGGCGATGTTACGCTCCATGTGCCCCGCCTGAAGGGAGTCTCTTTGTTGGTACGGATACGAGTCCAGTGTTCGCTGGGAAAGTCGCAGTAAGTCAGAGTCTCCTCAACACCAGCTTCTACCTTCTTCGCAGCCTCCTTCAGCTTCATTTCCCGCAGCTGGACCACCACGGCCTTAGCCTTCTCCCGAGCAGCTTTTTTGCTCTCCTGGGCGTGGATCGCCTTGAGCATCTTGGCCACCAACTTCACCTTAGCGCGCGGTGTCACAGAAAAGACATTGCGGTAAAAATGGACGGTACACCGCTGGTATTTGGCCTCCGGGAACACTTCTCCCACAGCCTCCAGCATACCAAGACACTTGTCCCCAACCACCAGCTTGACTCCGTCCAGGCCACGGCCTCGCAGCCACTGGAAGAAGCTGACCCAACTGGCCTTGTCCTCTTTCATACCCTCAGCGGCGCCAAGAACCTCGCGGTATCCGTCCTCATTTACCGCAATCGCCACCAGAACAGCTACATTCTCATACTCTCCGCCCCAGTTTCGCCGCAGATAGATCCCATCCACATAACCTTCGTCAACACCCTGGATGTGTACCGCTACCTAGGCTCCGCCGCTATCACGGTGCAGAATCGCCAGGGTATGCAGTACATGAAGGATTTTCTGGGGGCGGATTCTATGATCCTGTCCTCCGAAATTCCACAGGGCAAGGTACTGGCAACGCCCAGCGATAACATCGACCTGTATTATATCGACCCCTCTGATGCCGACTTCCAGCAGCTGGGCCTGAACTACACTGTGGTGGGTGAGACCCCGCTGATCGGCGTCCACATGGAGGGCAACTACGGTCGGGTGATGGGCGAGACCCACGCCTTGATGGGTATGAAGCTGTGGGCCGAGTACCTGGACGGCATTGCCAACGTGTCCTTCGGTGACGTTGGCAGCGCTGCGGTCCGCTCCGCTGCCCGGAAATCCAACCAGGTATGAGCCAGTACATGACACACCAGCAGTATGTGTCCCACGGGGGAACGGCGGAGCTTTCCGCCTTCCCCCTGCTGGAGCGGCGGGCACGGGCCAAGCTGGACTACTGGACCATGGGCCGAATTACGGATGTTGACTGCGACATCCACCTGTGCATGACGCTGATTATCAACGCCATGGACGATGTAAAAAAGCACAGCCAGGGCGGAACGGTGAACAGCTTTTCCAACGACGGCGTGTCCGTCTCCTTCGGGGCCCAGAAAGAAATCACAGAAGAAGAGGTTATGGCCTCTGTCTATGAACAGGTGGTAGAAATACTGCCTGTTGGTTTGGTAAGCGTGGTGATTGGATGACATTCCCAACCGTAAAGCTGCCCACCTGGACCCACACGGTGACCGTTCTGAACAAGCGGGCGGGCCGGGACAGTGCCGACTATCTGGACAGCTGGAAGAAAACCGTCCTGCGTGACTGCTTCTGGGCCGGGAAACAGACCAGAGGGCAGGCTGGTCGGATGGCGTCCTCCACAGAGATCAACGAGGGCGCGTCCTTCCTGCTCCGGGTGCCCCGGTCCGAAAGCTACCGGCCATACCAGGAGTGGAAGGGGGATATGGAAGGCTTCACCTTCTCCACCGGTGACTACATCATACTGGGAGAGGTGGCGGAGGAGATCACCCCAGAGACAGTACAGGCCGTGGTGGAGAGCCTCCGCCCTGACGCTTTCGAGGTGCAGCTGTTCAAGGACAACACGGATGGCCCCCTCCCCCACTACCGATTGGAGGGCGTATGAAGATAGTAGTCAAAGAAGTTGAAATAAAGGACGGAAAGAAAACGTTTCAACGAATATTCGGCGAAGGAACAATGACTTTTATTCATAAAACACTTTTTGATTACTGTGCACCCTATGTTCCAATGGATAGCGGAATGTTGTCCCAAACGGTGGATATTACGCCGAAATATGTTCATTACAAACAACCTTATGCTCATTTTCAATATGAGGGTTTGGTTTTTGTAGATGAACGTGGAAGCACATACGCAAAAAAGGATCATTCAAAGCACGCTACCAGTACACCGTTGAAGTATAGCAAAGATGAACATCATCTTGCTACTTCCCATTGGGAGAAGGCTATGATGGTTGCTAAGGGCGATGACTTCTGTAAAACTATTGAGAACTATCTGAGGAGGCGGTAGCCCTATGAGCAAGCACGAAGCAATGGTGGAATACCTGAAGCAATACCCCGGCCTGCGGTCGTTCCTCTACTTCAACACCATCACCGACAAGAGCGGGAATGTCAGCGTTCAGACGGTCTACGGTGAGGAGTGGGAAAAGCGGCAGCTCCGGGGCCACGGAATCAAGCGGTATGACTTCGCTCTTGTCTCCATGGTGCCCCAGGACCCCGGCACCAGCAACGCCAATGTGGTTCAGATGGAAAACGCCCAGGCGTTTATGGTGTGGATCACCGAACAAAACCGGCTGAGGAATTTCCCGAAATTTGAGGGCTGCAAAGTCCTTTCTATTGAAAATCTGCAAAACATGCCAAACCCGGCGGGGGTAAACGCCGCTGGCAGCGTCGCTAAGCTGATGTGCCAGTGCCGGGTCCGGTATTACGAATAGGAGTGAAAAACGTGAAATTATCCGAACTGATGAAGGACTATACCCCGTCCCCCACCTTTGAGGGATTTGCTACCAATGACGATTTTGTCCTTGCGGTTGGTATCAACCTGGAGGAAGGGGCCACGGAAAACGACTACACGGTAGTGCAGCTGGGCATTTCCGGCCTTGACCCTCAGATGAACCCGGTAACCAAGGATTCTCAGTACATCCGTACTGGCCTGTCCACCACCAAGACCGGCACCCAGCGCACTTTTGCCATTTCCGGCGACCGGTATATCGGCGACCCATTCCAGGACTACTGTTTCTCCCTGAGAGTGGCCCACGGCACCGGGCAGACGGTCATTGTGCCCTTACCATTGCTGCGGGTATTGCCTACTGCCAGATCAAGGCGGTGGCCATGACCTGGTACATTGTAGCGGCGCTTATCGTGGGCGGATTCATGGTGGCCTACGCCGCCATGTTTGGCTACGACAAGCTGATGGAGATCATGCAGTGGGGTGGGAAGCGTGAATAAACAGCCTGTATCATATCTTCAGACGGACAAGCGGTGGAAGTCCCTGCCATACCGGGTGAAGGGGGAGACGGCCACCATAGGCGGCTCCGGCTGCGGGCCTACAGCGGCGGCTATGGCCATTGAGACGCTGACCGGACAGACCTTCACTCCCGTGGACGCCTGCAAATGGTCCGTGGACCACGGCTATAAGGCTCTGAACGCCGGTACCTACTACAGCTACTTCGTCCCCCAGTTCAAGGCATTTGGGGTCGACTGTAAGCAGCTGCTTGGCTCCAGCCTCCACAACAAGCCGGGCCACCCCATCCACGACCAGGTTAGGCGCTATCTGGAGGAGGGTTACTATGTAATTGCCCTTATGGGGCCCGGAACCTGGACCAGCGGCGGCCACTACATCCTGCTGTGGGCCTGGGATGATAAGGTTCGAATTAACGACCCGGCCAGCACCAAGGACAAGCGGCTAAACGGAGACCCCGAGACCTTCAAGCGGGAGGTTAAGCAGTACTGGCTGATTGATGCCAGAGATTACAATCAGGAGGATGATATTGTGAGCTACGATAAATTCAAGGAGTACATGGAGCAGTACGAGACGGAAAAAGCGGCCCTGCCCACTCCGGCATGGGCGGTGCAGACCGGCGAGTGGATACAGGCACACGAGGCTGGGATCATCGCCGATCTAAGCCGCCCCCAGTCCCATGTCACCAGGGCTGAGGCGGCCGCTATGGTTATGCGGTCCAAAAAGTAATCCGGGCATGGAGTCGCATCAATGTCAAACGCAAGAGTTAAACTGCCGCAGGATCTGGAGAAAATCCATCTGTTTCAGCTGGAGGATTGCATTATTCAGGCAAACCTTGGAAAGCGGGACCGGAGTATGGCCCGTATGTATCTGATTGACAAAATACCGCAAATTGAGATTGCGGCAGAATGCGATTGTTCCCGAACCACAGTGTGCAAGCATCTCAAAAAAGCAATCGACAAAATAGCGGTTACAAACCGACGCCTATACAAAGGACTTCCCTAAATTTAAACACAAGCTGCACACAATGTTTACACAGCGCAGCTTGTGTTTTGTTATACTTATCTCAGCGGCCAGGGGACGGGCGGTACACGTCCCGCCCAGCGTCCCCCGGTCCGCTGATTTGATGATAAGGACGTGGTTAATATGTACGGTAACCCCTATCCAGGCGCTTACCCGGGCGTATACAACCCAGGGCCCAATGTGATAAATCCACCGACCGGACAGCCCCAAGCACAGACCCTGGTCAACAACCAGAATGCCGGGTATGTGTGCAGGCCGGTGACCTCCAGGGAAGAGGCGGTGGCTTCTCAAGTGGATTTCTTAGGCCCTGGCACCATCATGCCGGACTTCAGCCACGGGATGATCTACTTTAAGCGCTTCAACCCCAACAGCGGCGGGGCGGAGTTCTTTGACTTTTCCGTCCAGCGACCGCCCCAGGCGCAACCTCAGCCCCAGGTAGCTTCTTCTGCCCCGGCCTACGACCCCCGGGAGGATATCGAGGGTCTGCGCAATGAGTTTTCCGTCCTCCGCGGGGAGATGGATGAAATGAAAAAGGCCGGCCAGAAGCGGACCGGCGGGAAGGCGGCGGAGCAATGAGAGGAATGGGAAACATCCCCCAGATGATGATGCAGGGGATGATGCAGGGCATGAGCCCCATGCAGAATCCTATGGTGCAGGAAATTATCCGCATGAGACAGCAGGGCATGGACCCTGCGGCCGCGTTCCAGCAGCTGTCCCAGCGGTATCCGCAATTTCGACAGGCCGCCCCATTCCTGGGCGGCAAGACCCCTCAACAGATGGACCAGACGGCACAGAACGCCCTCCAGCAGTCCGGGGTTGACCCTAATGCTATGGCCCAACAGTTTCAGCGGTTCTTCTGATAATAAAACCGCCCCGGTTAGGGGGCGGTTCGGCACTGGAAGTCAGTCAGCCATCGTCAGATGGGGTATTAAAGGAATAAGTCAAGGTCTTTGTTTCCAGCGTCTTTCTTGTCTTGTGCGTCTAACTGTTCCTTAATCTTGTCGTGGAGCGCAAGCCATTTAGCTCCTGCGCCACTTACCGCAGTGAGCATAATCATCAGGTCAACAATTTCTCCACGTTCAAGTTTCAATGTCCTTGTGTGTCTGTTAATCATTTCGTTCCTTTCTGCCCTCGTGACCTCCGGGGCGGGCATTTCGGTTGGTAGTCAGTCAGCCATCATCAGGTGGGGCAGCTCAATCTCAAACATAACGCCGTACACGTTGTCAGAACGTGGATAAATGTTTGTAACCCTGTACTCTCCATAGGTACGGACAGTATTATCGGTCAGCGGTGCAACCAAGTCGATAGTCCCAATATGTGCAATGATTTGATTGCACTCCTGAATCACATAATCGGTATCATTCAGAATTTTAAGTAACATTTTCTTTCCCTCCCGGCCTGTGGCCTGTTTGATATACGATTGAATTCGTACCTTCTGACACTATAATACTACGATTGTAATCGTATGTCAAGAGTAAAGTTTAAAAAATCCAAAAAAATTTTGACCGTCATTTCTGACGGTCAATCATCCAGCGATATTAGCTCTTTTGGGGTTGTTTCAAGAATTTCAGCAAGTGCTACTATCAGCCAAGCACGGCACTTTTTGAGGGAACATCTTCCATTCGCATACGCCTCTATAGTGCGGACGCTTATTCCGACTTCTTCTGCAATGCGTTTTGAGGTATATCCCTTTGATCGGATGTATTCTCCAAACTTCACATTATCACCCCTAGCAACATGATACTACGAATATAATCGTGCGTCAACTCTTTTTCGGTTTCAGCGGGTCCTGATAAAAACCGCTCTTGGTCAGTCCACGACCGGGAGCGAATCAGCGCCCGGAGTGAGTATATCGAAAAGGAGAATTTTTTATGGCAGAAAACAATGACGCCCTGATGGCCTACGCAATGGGGCAGGACAACGGACGCTGTAACAACGGCGGGCTTGGCGGCTGGGGTGACGGCTGGATGGGCCTGATCGCCTTCGCCATGATCTTTGGCGGCTGGGGCGGCGGCGGCTGGGGCGGCTTCGGCGGCGGTTATGGCGGCGGTGGCGCTTACCCCGTGGAATCCATCCTCCAGCGGAGCCTGGACACCCAGACCATTATCGGAAAGCTGGACGGCCTGAATAACGGCGTCTGCGACGGCTTTTATGCTATGCAGAACAGCATCAACGGGGTAGGCAGCACTGTCATGCAGACCGCCGCTCAGGCGGAGCTGTCCCGGTGCCAGCAGCAGGCCGCGCTGATGCAGCAGCTGTACAATCAGAGCTTCCAGAATCAGCAGTGCTGCTGCGAGACCCAGCGCCTGATCGAGCGTACCTCCTGCGACGCCGCCTACGCTGCGGCCACCAACGCCGCCAACATCATCCAGAACGCCCACAACGACACCGACCGGGTGATTGCCAAGCTGGACGCCATGGAGTCTGCCCGCAAAGACCAGAAGATTGCGGAGCAGGCCGCTGAGATTCAGGCATACCGGCAAAATGCCACGTTCAGCGCTATGCTTGACGCGAATACAGCAGAGATCCTTCGGCGCTCCGGGCACGAATGCCCTTCCGCTGCTTACATTGTCCAGCCCCCCACCCCCGTGAACTTCCCCACCAATGGCTGTGGCCAGGTGAATTTCAACGGCTGGGGCAATAACGGCTGCGGCCAGGGCTGCGGCAGCTGCTGCTAATTAACATCCGTGCGCGTATAAACCAAGAATTTCTGAATTTGCGGCTGCTATACCTGCATAAAACAGTGATTTATGTGTTTAACGCTTTCCCCGAAATTCGGGTGACTATTTCGGGGCGGCGGGGTATCCTGCCGCCCCTTGATTTTAAAGGAGTGAAAAATTATGGCTTGTAAGCCTGTCTGTAAGCTTTGCGATAAGCTGGTGTTGTCTCAGTCCGTCACTTTTGCCGGTGGAAACCTGGTTATCAATCTGCCCGCCGGGTCCTACGGCAACGGCTGCAAGTACTGCATTGTGGTTGCCCAGGCCATTCCCGCCACCACTACCATCAACGCACCTGTGGTAATTACCATCGGGACCGGCACCGAGCAGTACCCGCTGACCAACCGCTGCTGTGCTCAGGTTACCGCCTGCGGAATCCGGACCAGAACCCGGTACTCTACCGTGGTCTCCACCAGCGCCACCGGCGGCACCTTTAAGCTGCTGGGCAACACCTGCCCCTGTCCCACCAACAATCTGAGGAGCATTGACGGTACGGCCCCCGCCGCCCCTGCGGCTCCCACAACCTAAGGAGGGCGCAGCATGAACAAGTACACTAAAATGCGGCTCATGACCTCCAGGAGCCGCCAGGATGGCCGAGACGGGGACCGCCGAGACTACGACCGACCCGACATGCGGGACGGCTACAGCGGCCCTGAGAGCCGTTTCCGGGACCGTGACGGACGGGAGCATTATGACAATGGCCGGTACGCCCCCATGAATCAGAGCGGCTACGGATACCCCCGCTCTGAGTACATGGAGCCCTACTCCCACCACGGCTACCCCATGACGCCCTATGTCCCGCCCGTCTACCAGCGGAAGGACTGGCAGCCCAAGGAAAGATACCGCCCCATGAACAGGATCGGGTTTTCCGTCGACGGCGAAATGGAACGCCTCCCCCAGGAGCTTGGTCACGAGTACCCCATGTCCGCCGGGTATGAGGGCAGAGAGGAAATGTCCAGACACCAGGGAGATGGTTACAGCGTTGGCCAACGGCCCAAAGTGATGCCTGTCTTCAACCGCCAGATGGCGGAGGATTGGGTTTCCAGAATGCAAAACGCCGACGGCACCCGTGGCCCTCACTTCTCCATGGAGAAGGCCAAGGAGGTCATGAAGCAGTACAACGCGGACTGCGACCCTGTGGAGTTCTGGGTGGTCCTTAACTCTCTTTATTCCGACTACGACCAGGCGCTGAAGAAAAACAACGCCTCTACGCTGGAGCTCTACGCCTGTCTCGCAAAGGCGTGGCTCGAGGATCAGGACGCTGTTTCAAACAAACTGGCGGCTTACTACACCTACGTGGTTAAGCGCTAAAAAGTTCCACCACATTTTCCACCACCACAATGACAATTATTGAGTTATTTTGATGTGTTGGACTTCTCAAAGTAAAAAGTGAAACCCGCCGAAAATCCTTGAAACACAAGGGTTAATAGTGACAAGTAACTATTTGCTGCAGAGGGCGGCGTGACCGAGTGTCACGCCGTCTTTCTGCGTCCATAGGTGGTTTTCGTAATAACAGGTTCGCTGATTTCCGGTACTTCTACTTCCTCCAGGAAGTTGAAAACGATTTTGACCTTCTGCGTCCGTTTGCCGCTGGACTTATCCGGGGCATAGACGATGACCTGCTTGATGAACTCGTTCACGATGGTCGGCGTCAGCTCCGGGATGTCCACATACTTTTCCAGTAGGGCAAGGAACTGGTCAACATGGTCCTCCATTTCCTCACGGGTCGCAACCCAGTCCTCAAGACCGATGACCTCGTTGTTGAGCGCAGCCTGCTCCGCCTCATAGCCCTCCAGCATCTTCAGGTATCGCTCCTGGCTCAGGGAGCCGAGTACCATGTCCTCGTAAATACGGGTGATGAGCTTGTCGATGTCCGCCAGCCGCTTCTTTGCTTTCTCCAGCCGCCGCTTGTCCTCCCGGATGGACTTCTCTTGTTCCTCCCTCCGGCACATCAGCCATTCCTCTTGAAAGCCCTCCACATCGGCCCGGATATAATCTGTCACGGCCCGGATACGCTCCAGAACCACGTCCCGCAGAACGTCCTCCCGGATATAGTGCGCCGAACAGGTTCCCCGCCCGCTTTTGTACTTGGCGCAGACGTAATGATCCTGTCTACCCTCAAAGTTCTTACAGGTGGCGAAGTGGAGCTTGCTCCCGCAGTCGGCGCAGACCACCAAACCGGAGAACAGTCCCTGCCGCTCCGCCTTGGTCATGCGGCGCTTGTGCTTGCGAAGCTCCTGCACTCTGTCCCACTGTTCTTTCGGCACAATGGCCTCCTGGGTATCCGGCAGGATGAACATATCCTCCAGGGCGTTGGGAATGCGCTTCTTGAGCTTGTAGGACTTAGAGTAAGTTTTGAAATTACAGGTGCAGCCGGTGTACTCCATCCGTTCCAGGATGTTGACCACGGACTGCTCAATCCAGTGGCAGGGGCGCTCCGGCAGGGGCTTTCCCTTCTGCTGGGCATAGAGGGCCTTGACCGTCAACACCTTGTCTGCCTCCAAGATACGGGCAATCCGGGACGGGCCTACTCCAGCAATGGTCAGGTCAAAAATACGTTTGACTATTGGGGCAGCATCCTCGTCCAATATCCAGTGATTTTTGTCCTGCGGGTCGGCGCGGTAGCCGTAGGGCGGACCGCCTAAGTGCTTGCCACTGGTCCCCTTGGCGTTCATAACGGCGCGGACCTTTTTACTGGTATCTTTGGCATAAAAATCGTTAAAAACATTGCGAATTACGGTAAAATCGTTGTCTCCCTTGGCACTGTCCACCGCATCGTTGACGGCGATGAACCGCACATCGTAGCTCGGAAAGACGATTTCCGTAAACCGACCGACCTGCAAATAGTCTCTGCCAAATCTACTCATGTCTTTAACAATCCAAGTGCCAACCAAGCCCTGCTCCACCAGAGCAAGCCCCTCCCGGACCCCAGGGCGGTTGAAGTTCGTTCCGGTGTAACCATCGTCCACCAGCACCTTGGTATTCGTGAAACCGTGGGAAGCGGCATAGCTGCTGAGGATGCTTCTCTGATTTGCAATCGAGTTTGACTCCCCATCCACCAAATCCTCATTGCTCAAACGGCAGTACAAAATCGTGATTTTCTGCTGATCCACGTTGTCTTCTCCTTTCTTCTGTGGGTCAGCTGACAGTACCGTAGTGCATGGCTCCATTGTAACATGATCCAACTGCTTTGTCGACATCAAACCGCCCCCTTATCCGAAAAAATCAGGCGGCGCATCATGCCGGGGAGCGGCTCGTCCCCGGCGCACTCTGTTTCGATGATATACCAGGTGTTACCGATTTTGCGTGTTACCTTGCAGGAGAAGGGGCTTCTCAGTCCATGCTCCCTGTACCACTCCTCAACAAAATCGGCGGGCGCGTCGAACATCGGCTCATAGCAGGCGCACAGGTCAATGGGTTCGTACACATAGCTTTCAAAATCGTTCAATAAAGTACCTCCATAATTCATAGTCTGTTGGTTCCGGGTCAGGCATCCTTCCGCCGGACCCACTGAATGTCGTAGCCCAGCGCGTCGGCAAGCTGGACAGCCTCCTTGTAGCGGAGAGACTCCCGCTGGAGTTTGTTGGAGAGATTCGACACGCTGTCCGACCAGCCGTACACATCGGAGAGTACGTCTACGACCTCCTGCATGGTCATCCCCTGGCGCACAATGTACGCCTTGATCTCGTTCCTCAAATCGGATTTCAAAACTTTTCCCTCACTTTCCAATGAACTTGATTTTGTGTTCCGTAAAGCGCTTTTTCGGAATGATGAAGTTTTTCACGGTTGTAATTTCCGCTCGGATTTGCTATCATGAAGCCCAGGTCACAAAGGCCACCTGTCCACTTCACAGTTCCATGGGACACCCGCCGAAACCGTGGGAAAGACCGCTTGTCCGCAAAGTGGCTACACGGTTTGGTAAATCACCCGCTGGTATAATTCGTTTGTTTGTGAATGACATTTTTCACGAAAATCACAAGGATTGAATTTCACCCGGCTTTTTAAGGTCAAATCAGCATGACCGCCTATAAAAAGATAAAGGTGAACTCAAAACTATCCGTACATACGTACATCGGTACAGGGATGGTCTACCGTGTACGCCTGTACGCACGTACAGATAATTTCATTTCTTTTTTATAATGCAGGTGGCCTTATCAAGACCTCAATTCCCAGATAGCCCCGGCACCGCTCGCCGCTGCCGATATACACATTGTTGGTGGCCTCCAGCCGGTAGGCATCGGCATTCTGGGCGATAAAGCCGGAAAAGCTCTTGGGGGAAAGCGGGCTTTCTGCGTTATCCTCGCACCAGACCTTATAGGCGGCGTAGAGGTCACGGGTAGCGGCCTCGCTGTCTGCCTTGAACTGGATATAACCGGCAGAGGCCAAGAAGTCCACGATGTTGTTGGCCTCCCGGACTACAACAGAGATGTTCTCTTTGGCCCGGTCACTGATGGTAAAGCGGTAATTGTTGACCAGCAGGCGGTGAAGCCCCTCCAGACACCAGAGGAATATCCCCTCGCGCTCGTTGATCAGCTTTTCAGAGAGAAACGGGTCATCTGTCCGCTCTGCCGGTCTGTCCCTTGTGGTCAAAACGATCTGGCGGCGAAAGAAACCGTCAGACCTGTCATGGAGAGCGGTCAAGGCCCCATTTCCGAAACAGAGGAACCGCACATAAAGCTGGCTCTGGTAGCTCTGAACGCCCTTGCGCTCCATGTCCATCTTGCACTCCGAGGTCACGATGGATTTGATATAGTTGGTCTTGGGCAGGGCGCTCATGTCCATATCATCGTCCACCATCAGCAGCTTGCTTTCCAGGTCGGCGCGGCTGAACCGGTTGTTCTCCACCTTCTGGATGCTGGTGGTGTTCATGCTGTCCCCGAAGATGGAGCGCATCACCAGCCCGATCCGGCTCTTGCCCTCGCCGCCCTTGCCGATGAGCATGAGCATCTTCTGGCCTTTGGTGGTGGGGAGCAGGCAGTAGCCCAGGTACTCCTGCAAGGTGGGGATGTCCTCCGGGTACAGCAGTTCCGACAGAAAGCGCAGCCACTTCTCCGGCGGCGGCGTATCAGGGCGATAGCTGACGGTCAGGCGGTTGTTGCAGTAGTCTTTTTCCGGCGAGAAGCGGCCATCTACAAACAATGTGCCGTTGGCAACGTGGATACGGTCGCACTCCAGCTCTATCGGCTTGGAGTACGCCGCCATCCGCAGGGCGTTCAGAAGCTCGTCCACCTTCCTGGCGATTTTGGTTTCCAGCCACGGACTGATTTGCTCGTAGAGTTCCTTTTTCAAGACGCTCTCGTCCGCCACCAGCCCATCCACCGTGTAGAACCGCCCCCGGATGCAGCGCATGGGATGTCCCCGAAGGAACGTCCGGCAGAACTCCGGCTCCATGAGCTTGTAGTCCTCTGTCAGCCATTCGGGAAACCCGGACTGCAACTCTTCATTTTCATTCAATCTCACATACCTCCAATCTGTAAAAATCGGGCGTCTGCCGCGCCCTCCTGCTGTGGTTATGAGCAAATTTGAAAAAACCGGGCTAATGGCATGACAGCCCTGTTTCAAAAAACATGACAGAGGGAATTTCGGTAGCCGCTGCCCAAAATCCCTCTGTCAGTGTAATAGCGATTATCGCTCCATACCCCGCTTGACGGACTGTGCCGCCCTGCGCTCCGCATCCTGTCTGGCAATCTCGGCTCTGCCCTGTTCCAGTTTGGCGAGGACGGACTCTCTGGCCTTCTCCTTGATCTGCTTGGCGGCGGCGGCTCTGACCTCCGGCTTTCGCAAAACTGCCTGCACTCTGGCAAGCACCTTTTGAGCGGCTTTGTGAATCAGTTCCTGCGCCTTTCCCAGCACCTTGCCGATCAGTCCTTTCTCCGCTGGAGAGTAGCGCCGCTCTGGGGCCAGACACCAGTTCTTGTAATCAGAAACGATCTTCTCATCCTGCAACTGCGTTTCGGCGCGGACGGCATCGGTCACAAGCTCCACCGCCTTGTCGTAAGCAATTTCCGTGACCTCATCAATCAGGGCCTCGGCATCCTCCAGGCGAAGCGACACGGCCTCTAACGCCTGTGCATTTTCTTCAATCGCGGTCTCCTGCTCGGTAATCACTTTCTTCTGCTTCTGGATAATATAGTCGTTCTTCTCCAGGTAACTGCGCCCACGATTGCCAGGGTCAGGTTCTTCTTCCACCGCCAGACCATGCCGTTTGCAAATATCAAACAGAATGACCCGACAGACCGCATCAAAAACCATCTTTCGGTTGTTGGTGCGCCCCGGCTTTTTCTCAGGGTCAGGCAATTCAAAGCCGAGGGCCTCCAGCGCCTTTTCCTGCTTCGGCTCCACTTCGCCATAGCGGTTCACATAGTCGAAAACGTGGCGCTCATGGATATGGGGCGTGGCCTCGTCCAGATGGAGCGCCCAGTCAATGATGTGGACGTGTTCCCCAAAACGGCGTCCCATCTCCATCATAAACTCCCCGACAATTTCCAGCAGCACATCCGGGGAAACGGAGTCTTCCATCGTGCCGATCTGGTAGATAGTCTCCTCCGGGCAGAAGCGTTTGTCCGTCAGCAGATCGTCCACGCTCCGGTCACGCTCAGAGTGGCGTCGTTTGGCGTTCCGCTCATGCTGGCCGTCAAGGTAATCCGAGTAGCGGTTCAGATAAAAGGCCCGTTCCACATCCGCGAAGGAAACCTCCCCATCCTGCTGGGCCGGATAAGTTGCGCCCCGAAAACAATCCCAATAGATGTTCTGCTGAATGCGCTCACTGTCAATGTGTTCGGCGTGTTCGGTATCAAAGGTCCTGTCATTGTGCGTTGATTTGTAGATGCCGCTTTTCCCGGCTCTCCCGTTGTGCCGGGTCAGTCTTTTTGCCATTCTGCTCTCCTTCCTGTTTCTCATTTTTGCTGTTTTTGGAGTGTCCAGGGGCGGCGAAGCCGCCAAATCTGAGTGCTTTGCGCCAGATAATAACCCAGTATAAAGTGACGCAGAGCATCACTTTCACTGGGCCGAGGGTTTCACCCTCTGGACACCTGAGCAGGCGTTGTCACCCTGCACCCGACCCAAAGGGCTTTGCCCTCTGGACACCCAACAGGCGCTGCCGCCCTGTACCCGGCCCAAAGGTTTCACCTCTGGACGCTGACCAGACGCTCGCCGCTCTGGACTTGGCGCAAAGGGCCTGCTGCCCTCTGCACTCCCGCATTTTTTGGAAGTCAGAGGATTTCCGAAAAAAAGAGCCGCTGACTGATACGCTCCCGGCGCGTCCAATCATCGGCTCTCTACTATTGTTATGAGCAAAATTGAAAAAAGCAGGCTAACAGCATGACAGCCCTGTTTCAAAAAACATGACAAGCTGTCTTTCCAATCACGGCAACCTGTGGTATAATGAAAAACAAAAAACATGACAGGAGGAGAGACGCTTGAATCTAATTGAACACACGCTCCTAACGCTGGATTTCTGGCAGGATAATGTAACCTATGAGGGAAAGTCCATGCCGACCGGGACGCTGGCCTGTGCCTCGCTGAGTCTCTCTGATGAAGTCATAGCGAAGCTGTCCCAGCTCTGTATGCCGCTCAATCTGTATATGGGGGCGCTCCAACTTGGACAGGCAGACAGGTTGCAGATGGAAACGGCGAGGGAGAGCGCCTTTCAGATCGTAGAGCTTTTGCGGAATGTGCCGCCGTTCTCCTGCCTGGAATATGAAACTGTCCGCAACTATGTCGATGCCGTTTTTACGGAGGACTATCTGCAAAATACAATGGACTTTGCGAAGTCTGGAAATCTTGCCGGGGTGGTTTCGCCGGAATACCAAAAGGCGCTCACGCTGCTGCGGGTACTGCCTGCCATGGCACACCTGGGGTTCTCCCTGGCAGAGTTCAAGTGGGAGCTTCTGCCATTTGCGGAGAAGTTGCATGAGAGCGACAGAACGCCGGACGGTTACGCCGCCAGCTTTGGGCAATACTTTTCTGCTGACCCTGATTTATCAGCAGAAAACCCCGGCTGGATGTCTCTTGCAAACGCCTCCGTCCAGTACGTTGCCGCGACCATTCCCGGCAAAAAAGCATCCCAGCTTGTGAAACGGATGCACTATGTTTCTTTTGTGGGGATGTTCCGCTCTGACTTGTTTGAAGGGCTGTGCGTAGGTCATGCGCCCCGCAAATGCCCCATCTGCGGAACGTGGTTCCTGACCACAGACGCAAGGCCCACAAAATACTGCGGCGGTCTGGCTCCGGGGGACAAGCGTGGGCGCACCTGCCGTCAGGTCGGCAATCTCCGAGGGCGGGAGCAGCGGGAACGGGCTGACGATCACCCGCTGAAGAAAATCTACGAGCGCCGCACCAACACGATTATTCAAAAACTGCATCGTGGAACGCTGGACGAACAGACTGCCGCCGTGATGAAGCGGCTGGCGAAGAACAAGCTGGAACGGGCCATCGCTGACCGGGAGTATGCCGTCGGGTCTTATGAAGCGGAAATGACGCAGGAGGCACTGCTGGCAGAGGCGCGGAACTATTTGAAATGACGGAGGTGGTGAGGCCATGAAAGAGCGATTTGCAAAATATCCGTTTCAGGGAAACGCCCACGGCCTCACCATGTTTGAAGTTACCCATGTTTACCAGCTCACGCCCCCGCCGCCAGAGCTGTATACGGTCAATGAGTACATCATTGCCGCACAGACGTGGCATGACCTCCGCTTCTTCGCCTACTTCTTGCACCACATAGAGCCGCGCCTGAATGGACGGGTCACAAACTTTCTTTTGCGGGAGGGGCTGGACAGGTATGCCCCGGAACGGTTTCTGGACTATAAACAAAGCTGCGTTCTTGCCATGCTGGAGTGTCTGGAAAGCTACGACCCATACAAGGGCGCGGAGTTTCTTACATACACCCATCATGCGATTGGAAACGCTCTGATCCAATGCCGGATGATGGAGGAGAGCGGTTCCTTTTCATCCTTGGACGAGTACAAGCGGGTGCGTGGTATTGCATGGCTTTACAACGAATCGGGCAAGCCCAAGGGCGAGGTTGTCAGTGAGTACACCAAAAAAGAGGGCTGTTCCGAGGAAACAGCGGAGCAGTATCTGACTGTGGCGCAGTTCAACCGCAGTCAGGTTTCGCTTCATGTTACGGCCCAGGATGAGGACGGAGAGGAAACCGGCGAGGATGTAACGAGGGACGATTCCTGGGACTATACAGCGATCCTCTGGAACGGCTCTCAGGCGGCAACGGTTCGTGCCGCTTTCGAGAAGCTGTCTTACCGTGAGCAGCGGCTTTTGGAGGAACGCAACGCCATCTGCATGACCTGTGGCAGGGTCAGTCCAATATCCGAGCGCAAGTCCTTTGAGGAATTGGCGGTGATGTTCGAGGGCAGTACCGCCAGCGGCGCGGAAAGAGCGTATCGGCGGGCGGTGGAGAAATTGACCGCCCTGCTGGTGGAGGCCGGTGCGCTCCACGCCGTTCGGCTCAAACGGAAATCGGTGAAGCGGATAAAAAAGAAAATCGCCGCCGCAGTCTACGAGTATCAGGCAGACTGCGACGGCGAGTGGGGCGAGATTCAGTTTGACTTTGTGAGCGGCACAGCGGAGATCATCCAACTGGCGGAGTGGGATACAATGGTGAGCAAGGTGTTTGCGGTGCGTTTTATCCGGTATATCCTCACCCTGCCGGAAAACCAACTTCCAGTTAGTACCATGATTGCGTTTGAGGGTCGGTAGTGAGTAACATATTCCAATTCTGTCGCATTTCCCTTCATAGAACCATGACTTTTGTGTGGTGCTACCTTTAAAGATACTGCTCCAAAGATATTTTCGTTGTTTTCAATATGTTTTTAATAATTTTCAGTTGTTGGGCCGTACATGTGTTGAGAATTTGGACGATCTCATCTATGGTAGAACTTCGCTCGGCAGAAATTCCATCATAAAGGAGATCGTCAGTACGAACGTCCAGGATTTCAGCCAAATCAACAAACACAGGCAAACTGAGTTTTGTGTTTCCAGTTTCGATATGGCTCATGTGAGTAACGGAAATCCCCACCTGTTCAGCAAGAGTTTCCTGGGAAAAACCCTGTGCTTTTCTGATTTTCCGAATTCTTTGCCCAATTGCATAATAGTCCATAAATTTTTCCGCCTATATACTACAAGTCTACTTGAATTATATGGACTGTTATGCTAAAATAAAATGAATTGAACGGGCTAAATTATGCCCATACAATTAAGAGAACCCTGAAAATTGAAAGGAGAGCGAATGGAATGAAGCAAACGAAGCGTATCCTCAGCTTGTTGCTGTCGCTATGCCTTGTGCTGGGTTTAATCCCAGGCACGGCGTTCGCGGCTGGCGGCAATCTCCCGTTCACGGATGTGAACACAACGGACTGGTGTTACGACGCGGTTCAGTACGCCTACGAAAAAGGTATGATGAACGGCACCAGCACCACTACATTTTCGCCTGACGGCACCACCACAAGAGGCATGATCGTGACCATCCTGCACCGCATGGAGGGCACGCCCACCGCTACCGGCACAGCTTTCACGGATGTTCCGACCGGTCAGTGGTACTCCGATGCGGTTTCCTGGGCCAGTGCGAACGGTATCGTGAGTGGCTACGGCAACGGTCTGTTCGGCCCCGGTGACCCCATTACCCGTGAGCAGATGGCGGCTATCCTGAACCGCTATTCGACGTACAAAGGCTACGATGCCGGTACAGTCGGTAGCATCACAGGTTTCTCCGACGCATCGCAGGTCAGCGCTTATGCGGTGGAGCCAATGGGCTGGGCTATCGGGAACGGCTTGATCTCCGGTGTCGGGAATAATACGCTAGCCCCGAAGGGAAACGCGACCCGCGCACAGGTCGCGACAATCTTGAAGCGCTTCTGCGAAAACATTGCGGATAAGGCTAATACTGCGCCGGAGACGCCTGTCGACAAAACCTACACAGTCACGTTCGATCTGAACTATGGGAGCAATACTCGGTATGACGCGAAGACTGTCAAAGAGGGCGAAACCGTCAGCAAGCCCTCCAATCCTAGCCGTAGCGGTTACTCTTTCAGTGGCTGGTACGCCCAGAAGTCCGGCGGCAGGCAGTTCGACTTCAAGACGGGCATTACATCGGACCTGACGCTGTATGCGCATTGGAGCAGCAACAGCAGTTCGGGCGGCGGTAGCTATGGTGGTGGAGGTAGTTCAGGAGGTTCCACTACTCCCGACAGGCCAACACCCCCTGTCAGCAGCGACTATACCCGTGGAGAATGGATCTATGCGCTGGCAAATAAAGTTGGAATGGATCTGAATGCAGACGCAGATGAGGTAATCTACTCTTACGCCGATATCGAAAACAGCCGCTACGGGGTTGCCGTTGAAACGGCAGAGCGGTATGGCATTCTGCCGCCGACCGATTTATCGGATCCGGAACAAGATGTTCCCCTTTTCAGACCAGACGAGCCTGCGACTCGTGAATTTGCTGCCTATACCGCAGTAAGAGCGATGGGCTTTAGCGAAGGAACCTCGGCGCAGAGCGATTTTTACAATAATGTAAGTAGCTGGGACGATTTTAGTAGTATTACTTATCCAGATGAGGCTTCTATCGCAATTGGTTTCGATTTTCTGAAATTACATGGTAATCGGTTTGAACCAAAGTCCAGCATGACTAGCGCAGACGCAACTTCCATTTTTGCGGCCATTGATACGCTGAACGCTTCCCTGGAGCTGAACCCTGGAGACGAACACGATAATACGATCTATAAAGATGGCGTTATTCGAGATGAACTGAATGGGGTTGCCTCTTATTCTGTGACAAAGTCTGGAGATAGCTATACAGTTAGTCTGCTGAAGGCCGAAACAACGGTGACAGGATTCAATCCTGGGGAAGTTGTCATCCTTCCTGCCAACAGCAGTTATCCCGCTGGTATTGGATTAAAAATTGTCAGTGTTTCCGATGATGCTAGTAACTGGACGCTAACCTGTACTGAGCCGGAATTGTGGGAAGTCTATGAGGAAATTGACTTTGCCGGACACGGCGAAATCGTAGAGGATGCGATTGAAACAGATGCTGGAATTACTGTTGAATATGATCCAGACGGAAAGATAGAAGATGAGGGTCCCCAGTCTCGTATCAACATTGATTTGGGTGGTACAACAAAGATACCTGGCACATTAAAGTTCAAAATCGCAAGCAAGACGATCGGCGACCTGAAACTCAGCGGTAGCGTAGAAGTCGAAATTCCAGAAGTTACTGGCATCGTGAAAGGAAAGATCGGATGGTTCGACACTTCTTTCGATGAATTTACTCTAGCCATTAAGGAACAGATAAAAATCAAAGGCGATTTGACTTACACATTGGCGGAAAGCGGTTATGAATTAACCAGTGAAAGCCTTACAGGGACAGCCTTGGGAAGCCCGAGTGGTATTTCAAGTAACTCACGCTGGCTAGATGGCAGAGTGGAACTGGGTAGAGTACCCATCCACCTGGGCGCTGGGATGTCTTTCGACATCGTATTTTTCTACAACGTCTCCATCAAGGGATCTACCAGCATTACTTACACAATCGAGTCTAGGCAGGGGTTCCAGTACAAGAACGGTACTTCCAGATGGATCTTCGAGTACAATGATAGCCTTGACTTTTTGGAGATCAAGGGCAGCGCCAAGGCGGGTATCGGTATCAAAGGCGTTGTTTGTGCGCTGGAGTTAATGGATCTGATCGGTATCGCTACCGAGGGAGGAGTGGGCTTTAACGCCTCCTTTACGCCCCACGTTCTCGCTACACAAACGCTACTGTGTGCTGATGTAACGTTGTACCCTTACTGGGAAACCAGTTTGGACACAGATACTGTGGTTGGCAAGTTCTTAGAGAACGTCTTTCATTACACCCTGACATTTGAACATCTGAAGAACAATGCCAGTAACCCTTATAAGCTTAAATTCCATGTAGAGAACTGTGTAATTGTACCTGAGTGTACCTTCGGACGTGGAGAGATTCACGGGTCCGTTTTCCAGGCAGATAACCGGACAACGCCGATTCAACATGCGCGAGTGAGCATCTATACTCTCACAGACGATCCGAATTATCCGAATGATCCTGATAAGGCAACTGCTGTACTGGCTCGCACAAAATACACAGACGCCCAAGGTCAATTCAAAGTGGATAATCTGATACCTGGGGACTACAGAGTAATGATTTCTGCAACAGGGTATAAGACCTACACTGCAACAGTCAAGGTAGAGAGTACGGGCACAACAAATATTCCCGCATTCCTTATGGTTGACAGAAGCAACACCGGCACGCAAACTGTTACCGGTGATATTATGGATGCGGTTACAGGCAATGGCGTCTCCGGCACGACCTATGTTTTAAGGAAAGGCCAGAATGTTCAGACTGGAGCAAACATTGGCAGTGGAACATTCGCCGACGCTACATACACACTAACCTTGGAACCCGGCACTTACACACTGGAGATTTCAAAGGCCGACTATGTAACCACCTATCAGACTATTACTGTAACCGACAGCGGGGCAACCGGCACGCACATTACGCTCAATCCGACTGGCAGTACTGGCGTTGGTGATGGCATTCTCCGTGTTGTGCTGGAGTGGGGCGAGGAACCCTGGGACCTGGATTCCCATATGTTCGGTCCGACCTCTAACACTAGTGCTGACGTATTCCATACTTACTTTGCTGATCAAGAATACTGGGACAATGGAACTTGCGTAGTGGATTTGGATCGGGACGATATAGACAGTTATGGACCGGAGACAACTACGGTTCACGATATCCGGACAGGTCGTGGCTATAGTTTCTACATCCACGACTTTACAAATCGTGATAGCACGAGTTCCAACGCCATGTCTATGTCCGGTGCGACTGTTAAAGTTTACAGCGGGAATGCCTTGATCCGAACATTTGCAATTCCGACAAACTGCGAAGGAACAGTCTGGCATGTGTTCGATTATAATCCTACGACGAATACATTGATGCCGGTCAATACCTTCTCTTACAGCAACGACCCGGATTCTCTTGGCATCCGTGCGCAAGCGAGCGATGAATATCTCCTCGACGAAGGAAGCGCAGTTCTTCTTATCGCAGAAAGTGCCTGCCAGCCCAAAAACACTACCCCTGAAACCTCGGTTGAAGAGGAAACAACCGGCGTTGTGCAGGTTACGGTTACAGATGCTACCGATACGATTGCGGATGTGAGCTATGTATTAAGACGCGGGTCTGATAGCATAGACGGAGAGGCTCTCGATTCCGGCATATTGGAAAATGACATATATTCTGCGGAGTTGTCCATTGGAGACTATACGCTGGAGATAAGCAAGGACGGCTGTGAGGTTGTTTATGTCAATATCAGTGTTCAGGAGAACGAAACGACCTCTATCCAAGCAGAACTTATAGCGGTGGATACTGGTGACGGCGAGGCTTCGAACGTTGAGGCAGAAACAGATGGCAGTAACGAGACACCTGAAAACATCAATAATTCGAATATTCCAAATGCCGAAAAAGGCTCGAATAGTGGTGGAGATATGAATGCTCCAGCAAACAATGATTCCGGCGATGCCTCTGGCAACGAGCATGGAGCAGAAGCGACCGAAGACGCAAGTGATTTGGCAGCCGATGCACAAGGGAATATTTCACCAGCTAATGAAACCGTATCAAGTGCGGTGTAAAAGAAATCCAGCATATCGCATGAGCCATACTTCGTAATAAAGCAGCCGAAGGAGTGGGGCAGGGAACTTCCCTGCCCCACTTTGAAAAGGATGGGTGAAAATTTAATGAAAATTAGAGCCGATGTTCCTGTACGAGTCTACCATATCATCCGTGGATGTTGCATCCTAGGGGTGCTTGTAATTCTGCTTTCTCTGGGCATAGAATGGCATCGGGCAAGGAGCTATGTCAAAGTAGATGCAGTTATCTCGGATATTATCAAAGAGTTGGATTACGGAACAAGCAACGAATCCAGAACTAGTATAGTTCGATACATTCGATGTACCTACGAAGTGGGTCAAAATACATATCACATACAATATCGTACATTTTTCACATTTGGAAAACACGTTGGTGACCATGTGACATTGTACTGTAATCCGGCTTCACCACAGTCCGTATTGGATCATTTTCGAGTAGAAGTCTGTATATGCGGGCTTGTTTTTCTGTTGGTATTTATTCTGGGGATGACAAGTGCAATTCATCAGAAAATCAGATAACTGTAAAATCAGTTTGTTTGCGTTCGTACGATCCAAACAAGAGATCCTGTTACAAAATAAATCAGCAGGGTTGCAATGGTGACCCTGCTGATTTAGGATTTGCACTACGGATTGACAACTGACATGGTTAATGTGGGATTAGTTCCTTATCACTGTAAAGGCAAGGCTTTCGGCGGGTTTCTTACTGGCACGCCCGAAGGGACTCGAACCCCCAACATTCAGAACCGGAATCTGACGCTCTATCCAATTGAACTACGGACGCACATCTTTGAGCGACTAAGTTATTATAACAGATTTTACGTCCGTTGTAAAGGGGTAAAATGGCAGTTTTTTGAGAATGGTTTAGAAATATTCAGGACTGGCCGTCCTGATAGGGGGCAAACTCTTCGGCGTCGGGATCGTCAAAAACCTTGGCAAAAACCTCGCCCTCCATAGATTCATGGTCCAGAAGATACCGGGCAGTAATCTCCAGTTCCCGGCGGCATCGGGTCAGAATCTCCTCACACCGGGCGTAAGAGTTGTCAATGAGGGCGCGGACTTCGTCATCAATGATAGCAGCCACCTCTTCGGAGTAGGTTTTGGCCTGGGCCATGGAGCGACCGATAAAGACCTCGTCATGGCCGCTCTCAAAGGTGACACTGCCCAGCTTGTCGCTCATACCGTAGCGCATCACCATACTTCGGGCAATGGAGGAGGCCCGCTGGATGTCGCTACCCGCGCCGGTGGAGATATCACCCAGTACCAGCTGCTCAGCCACCCGTCCGCCCAGACAGCGGGTGATCTGCTCAGTGAGCTCTTTTTTGGACTGATAGGCCTTGTCCTCGTCGGGCAGGGAGATGGTCATACCGCCTGCCTGGCCTCGGGGGATAATGGTAATCTGGTGGACAGGGTCGGCGGTGGACAGTTCATGGATCACCACCGCATGGCCCGCCTCATGATAGGCGGTCAGCCTTCTGGTATGCTCAGTCACCACCCGGCTGCGCTTTTCAGGGCCGGCAATGACCTTGAGCATGGCCTCGTGGAGGTCAGACATAAGGATAAACCGCCGGTCCGCCCGGGCGGCCAGCAGGGCTGCCTCGTTGAGCAGGTTTTCCAGGTCAGCCCCGGTAAAGCCAGAGGTGGCCTTGGCGACGTCCCTGAGGACCACATCCTCGGCCAGGGGCTTTTCCCTGGCGTGGACCTTCAAAATCTGTTCCCGGCCCTTGATGTCGGGCAGGCCCACATAGATCTGGCGGTCAAACCGGCCAGGCCGCAGAAGGGCGGGGTCCAAAATATCCTGGCGGTTGGTAGCGGCCAGCACAATGACCCCTTCGTTGGAGGCGAAACCGTCCATCTCTACCAGCAGCTGGTTCAGGGTCTGTTCCCGCTCGTCGTGGCCGCCGCCCAGGCCCGCGCCCCGCTGGCGGCCCACGGCGTCAATCTCGTCAATGAAGACGATGGCAGGAGCCTCCCGCTTGGCCTGGTCGAACAGGTCACGAACCCGGCCCGCGCCCACGCCCACATACAGCTCCACAAAGTCGGAGCCGGAGATGGACAGAAAGTGGACCCCGGCCTCCCCGGCCACCGCCTTGGCGATCAGGGTCTTGCCGGTGCCCGGAGGGCCTACCAGCAGCACACCCTTGGGGATGCGGGCACCCAGGGCGGTAAATTTCTGGGGGTCCCGGAGAAATGCCACAATCTCCTGCAGCTCCTCCTTTTCCTCATCCGCCCCGGCCACATCGTCGAAGGTGACCTTTTTCCCCTGGTCAGACAGGGTGCGGGTGCGTGCATGGCTGAACCGGGCAGCGCCAGGGGTGCCGCCCCCGCCGCCGGCGGAGCCGCGCTGCCGCATCATCAGATACCAGAACAGGCACAGCACCACCGCGGCCACCAGATAGGGGATCAGGTTGTACCACCAGGAGCTCTCCATCCCAGGAAGATAGTCGTACCCCTTCAATACCCCGGATTCCAGCTGTGCGTTGACCAGCTCCCGCATGTCCGCGTAGAACAGGGCAGAATTGGCAACCCGGTAGGTGAGCTGTGCGGACTCCTCCCCATCCCGCCCCCGAAGGGTGAGGGTGAGGGTGTTGTCCTCCAGGGTAAAGTACTCCACCTGTTCCTGGAGAAACAGGGTGCGGATCTGGCTGTAGGTGGGGGTCTGCGTCCTGTCCATCTGCTGCAGGCTGGTAAAGGCGAAGATGATGAGCAGTCCCAGCAAAAGATACACAATGATGTCCCGGGGACCAAAGCGTCTCATAGGCAAAGAGTCCTTTCCAATGAATCAGCCGCCATAGACCTCGGGCTTTAAAATCCCGATGTAGGGCAGATTGCGGTATTTTTCAGCGTAGTCCAGGCCATAGCCCACTACAAAGGCGTCGGGGATGGTGAAGCCGCAGTAGTGCAGGTCCACCGGCTTGACCCGGCGGTCCGGTTTGTCCAGCAGTGCACACAGGCGCACGGAGGCGGGGTGGCGGTGCTCCAGAATGTTCAGCAGATAACTCAGGGTATTGCCGCTATCCAGAATATCCTCCACCACAATCAGGTTTCGGCCGGTGATGTCCTCAGACAGGTCCTTGGTGATCTGCACCTGCCCGCTGGAGGTGGTGCCGGTACCGTAGGAGGACACGGACATAAAGTCCAGCGTGCAGGGCAGGTCGATAGCCCGGCACAGGTCGGCCATGAAGACGAAGGAGCCCCGGAGCACGCTGATGAGCATGATCTCCTTGCCGGCGTAGTCCGCCTCAATTTTCCGGGCAATTTCCTGAACCCGGTTTTTCAGCTGTTCTTCACTAAATAATATCTCCTGAATATCCTTCTCTAACATGGAAATTTTCTTCCTTTCCGCGCAAAAAATTCAGTTTAATCCAGGGCGGCCACCGTGATGTGCCAGGCGGGCCGTCCCGCCTGGGGTACAAAGGCCCGATCGGGGCCCAGCCCGGCCACGGCGGCCACACGGCCCCCGCAGTGAAAAACGGGGAGAACATCCCGCTGAAAGCGGGGCAGTCGGGCTTCAATCATCCATTTTTTAACGGTTTTGCCCAGCCGTCCAGGTGGAGTAAGCCGGTCTCCTGTACGCCGGGAGCGCAGCTCCAAAGCGGGGACGGCTTGGCGGTCCAGCCAGAAGCTCCAGGGGCCCTGGGTCTGGCCGCCGTAGTCCTCCGGGACGCAGGACACCTGCCATGGACCGCAGTCCAACCGGCCTGGGAGGGGGAGCGGCCCCTCCTCCAGGGGGATGGGGCCCAGCCGGGGGACCAGCAGCAGCTTTTCGTAGCAGCGCCGGGCGTTGGTGGCGTGGGGCAGGCAAATCCGGGCGGAGGGGTCCGTCCCCCGGCACAGCCTGAGCAGCGCACCGAGATGGGCGGCAGAGCAGTTCTGATCCCCTCCCCACAGCCGCCCCAGCAGCAGCCTCAGGGCCCGGCTGGCTACGGGGTCGGGAGCCTTTCCGATCAAACCGGCGTCAATGGCCAGCCCGCCCCCCTCCGGCACGGCCTGGTCAGACAGTGTCCGGGCCAGGCCGGTGAGACAGGCCTCGTCCTCCCGGAGCAGGGCGGCGGTGTCCGCCATCCGGGCCAGAAATCCGGGGGAAATATCCTCCAGCACAGGCAAAATCTGGTGGCGGATGCGGTTGCGGGTGTAGTCGTCGTTCTGGTTGGAGCTGTCCTCCATATGGGGCAGAGAGAGGTGGAAGAGGTAGTCCTCCACCTGCCGCCGGGTGGTGGTAAGCAGGGGACGGATGATCTCCTCCCTCCGGGGGAGGATGCCCCCCAGTCCCCGCAGGCCGCTGCCCCGGGCCAGGTGGAACAGGATGGTCTCCACATTGTCGCTGGCGGTGTGAGCGGTGGCAATCAGACTGGCACCCGCCTCCTGCGCCGCTTCGCGGAGAAAGGCGTAGCGCATGTCTCGGGCGGTCTCCTCAATGCCCGTCCCCCGGAACCGGGCCTGACCGGCCACGTCTCCGGAGCCGGTGTACAATGGGACGGCGGGGAAAACAGTTCCGTCAGACCGGCGGTGCCGGCCGCAGCACAGCTGGACAAACTGCTCCACAAACCGCTCATCCCGGTCTGACTCCGCCCCCCGCAGCCGGTGGTTGTAGTGGGCGGCGGCCAGGCGAAAGTTCAGCTTGTCCCGCAGGCGGTACAGCGCGTGGAGCATGGCAATGGAGTCCGCCCCGCCGGATACCGCGCACAGCACTGTGGACCCCGGGGGGATCAGGTCCTGCTCCCGGATAAAGTTTTCAACGGTTTTCAGCATGGCAGGACCTCCGTTTTGATGTAGGGAGCGGCCTGGGGCCGCCCGCTGAATGTGGGCAGAGTTCAGGGGATGGGAGTAATTTCCACCGCCAGATGAAAATTTGAGGTATATCTGACCTGGTAGCGCTGGGCGTGCTCCAGGTTCCAGGGGATAGACTGGCTCTCACGGAAGGGCCGCTCTGTACTGGGGGAGAACTCCATGGCAACCGGGACCAGGATATCAATCCACTTGCTGCCAGGGGCCGTGTTGAGCACGCGGCATCGGACGGTGAGGTTTTTGTACCCGCTCCCCCACATATCGGGAATGCTTCCGGCGTACACCTTTGGCTGAATCCACACCTCCGCCGATTCCAGCTGGCCGCTGTCCACCTGTTCCAGCTCCCTTTGGAGCCTGGGGATGCTGACCTGCGGGGCGAGGGACGAAGAACCGGGGGTGCTGCCGAAGAGGAGCAGACCGTATAGGGCCAGCACCATCACGGACAGCGCGATCAGGATAAACGGGCTCATAAGCCGGCCGACATCAGCGGCGTTGAATTGATCCAGCAGCTTTTTCAGCTCCTCCCGCCGCCGGTCAGGACCGGGGCCGCTGAGACAGGTGAGAGACAGGTATTCGTCATTCAGCGTTTTCCCCAGTTCCTTTCCTTCCGGGCAGCTGCGGAAAAAGCGGATGACAATCATAACAATCAGCCGCACCTGAATCACAGCCCCGACGCCCAATACCAGGACCATCCCCCAATAGCTGCGCAGATATCCGGTGAGCAGGTCGTGAGCCGGGGAGACCTCACCCAGAGCGGAGGTCCGAAGTCCATCAACAAAAGGGGGAAAGACGGCCAGACCAAGGAGAAGGAAACCCAGCAGTCCCCAGCCAATCCCGGCCAGCAGCTCCCGGACAACCCGCCAGGCGTAGTCTTCAATTTTGGTGCGCTGTGTTTCTATGGCTCCTCACCCCCAACCGGTACGATCTCCACCGCCAGATGAAAACCGGAGGTAAAGGTCACCTCATACCACCGGGCGTTGTCCCAGCTCTCCAGGGCAAAGCCCTCCGGGTCCAGCGTGGATTCCAGGGCCTCCGGAAAGCGGAGGGTAATCCCGCTCCGGCCGGTGTCCGGGCCAAAGACGGTCCTCCTCTTCACCTGCCAGCCCTCCGGGTGGCCGGTGAAGAGGGCGTCCGGGGCGGACCGCCCGCCGATGAAAACGGTCATGTGTTCTGTCATACCGGCCTCAATCTGCTGGATGTCCGCCTGGGCAAGCTCATAAAGGGCAATGGGCCCGTCTGAACCCAGTGTCCCCCACATCAGGGCGGCGTACAGGGGCAGAAAGAAGGGCGCCAGTAAAAAGGAGGCCATCCGATGCTCCTTCCGGACCTTTGGGTCCAGACTCCGGCACATAAACCGGGAAATCAGAGCAGAAAATACCACAAAAATCAGCGGCGACAGCAGCCCCAGAACAGCGTGGAACAGATATCCGGCCTGGTAGGCCCGCAGAAGAATCAGGGCGGCAACCTCCTCCGACGGGACCAAAAGGAGCACAGACGGAATAGCGGCGCCAATCAGCCACATCCCGCCGAAGCCGCCAAAGGCCAGGACAGGAGTAAGGATTATAACAGGCAGATGGCTTTGGGGAAGAGGAGGCACCCTGTCAGGGTTTACATATGGGACGATTGGCACAACATCCCCTCCCGCAGGCGGAACAAGCTAAACATCAACGGGTATGATCTCCACTACCAGACGGAAATTTGAGGTGTAGCGGACCTGATAGCGCCGGGTGTGCTCCAGATTCCAGCTAATGGTCTGCTTCTCGTCATAGAGCCGGTCCTGGTCCAGGGAAAAGCCCAGCGCGTCAGGCACATAGACCGATACCCACTGATCCCCTGTGTCCGCGCCGATTATTCCATATCGGGTGGAGACCTCCGCCAGCGACTGGGTATAAGGGCCGGGCAGGCAGGCGGGCTGGGTTTTGGGATTAATCCAGACCTCCGCCTGAACCAGAAAGCCCGATTTGATCTCAGCCAGGTCCGCTCCGGCCTGAAAGAAGCGGCCGGGCAACTCCCCATGCTGGACTAGAGCCCAGATCACCAGGCAGGGGAAAATCAGGCAGACCGCGGCGGCAGCCGGCATTTGCCGGCTCCCCGGAACGCCGGACAGCCGCCGGCAGGCAAAACGCCCGGCCAGAAAAATCATTGGAAAACCGGCCAGCACAGCCGCCGCCAGCACCACATACCACAGCCGGCATATTTTTAAAAGGTGCTGTGCGGCATTGCCGGCGGAGACAGCCGGTGTCAGCAAATTGGGAAAGATCAGCGCCCCCATAAGCAGCACCAGCCACGCCATAGTGGTAAGCAGAGGCGTCAGCATCCACAAAAGCGTCAGGGTGGACCTGGCGTCTTTCCAGTTGAAGCGGTTCATCCATACTCCTCCCGCCGCCACTCCATGTCGGTGAAGGTGGTGAACTCGGGGGTCCACTGCAAATCCACCTTACCCGTCTCACCGTGGCGGTTTTTGGCGATGATACACTCGGCCAGGTTGGGGTTTTCAGCGTCCGGGTTGTAATAGCCCTCCCGGTAGAGGAAGAGGACAATGTCCGCGTCCTGCTCAATGGCGCCCGACTCACGCAGGTCAGACAGCATAGGCCGCTTGTCCTGCCTGGATTCGTTGGCCCGGGACAGCTGGCTCAGGCACAGCACGGGGACATTCAGCTCCTTGGCCATGATTTTCAGGCTGCGGGAGATATCGGAGACAATCTGCTGGCGGTTGTCCCCGCTGCGGGTCTTGCCGCCGGCGGACTGCATCAGCTGGAGGTAGTCGATAACCACCAGCCCCAGGTCCTCCACCCGGCGGCACTTGGCCTTGATGTCGGCCACAGTGACGGAGGAGTCGTCATCAATAAGGATGGCGGAGCGGTTGAGGGAGTCGGCGGCGGCGGCCACGCTCTCCCAGTCGTCATCCGTCAGCTTGCCGGTGACCAGCTTTTTGTTGTCCACATAGCACTCGCTGGAGATCAGCCGCAGGGCCAGCTGCTCCCGGCTCATCTCCAGGGAGAAAAAGGCCACCTTTTTTCCGGATTTCTTGCCCGTATCCAGCAGAATGTTCAGGGCCATGGAGGTCTTGCCCATGCCGGGCCGGGCGGCCAGCAGGATCAGGTCGGAGTTATTCAGGCCGGAGATGGCCCGGTCCAGGTCCCGCAGGCCGGTGGACAGCCCCGGGATGGCCCGGTCGCTGGCGGCCAGCTCCTCCAGCCGGTCGTAGACGTCGATAATAACGTCGGAGATAGGGGTGAGCCCCCGGGCGGCGCGGCCCTGGCGGATGGCGTAGATGCGCTGTTCCGCCGCCTCCAGAATGTCCTGGCCGGTGGCGGCCCCCTCCTGGATCATGGCGGTCAGCTCCCCCGCCGTCTCCGCTACACGGCGCAGGAGGGCCTTGTCCTTTAAAATTTCAATGTACTCCCCCACGTTGGCGGCGGTGGGGGTGGTGTCCATCAGCTGGAGGATATAGCCCCGGGACTGATTTTCGTCGTAATAACCGTTCTGCTTCATGTTCTCCAGCACCGTCACCGGGTCAATGGTGAGGGAGTAGTTGAACATGGTGTAGATGGTCTCATAGATTTCCCTGTTTTGACGGATATAGAAGTCGTCGGTGCGCAGCTTGTCTATGACCTCGGAGACACAGCGGGGATCAATGAGCATGGAGCCCAGCACCGCCTGCTCCGCCTCCACGCTGTGAGGCAGCTGTTTCAGCAGTAATTCGTCGGTTTCCGTGGGCAATGAGATTACCTCCTTTAAGGGCTCCCCCGGCGAGGAAGTCTTTTACCCCTCCACCACCAGCACATTGACCGTTCCGCTGACCTCATAGCCCAGCTTGGCCTTGATCTGATAGCTTCCGCAGGATTTGATGGGCTCGTCCAGCACCAGCTTGGCCTTGGCGATGTTGATCGCGTGCTGGGCGGCCAGGGCCTCAGAGATTTCCTTGCCGGTGACCGCACCGAACAGGCGGCCGCCCTCGCCGGACTTGGCGGAAATTTTGACCATGACGGCCTCCAGCTGCTTGGCGGTGGCCTCGGCCTCGGCCTTCTCAGCGGCCTCCTGGGCCTTTTTGGCCTTCTCCTGCTGCTTCATGGTGTTCAGGTTCTCGGCGGTGGCAATCACAGCCAGCTTCCGGGGCAGAAGGAAATTCCGGGCGTAGCCGTCGGAGACCTCCACCAGCTGGCCCTTCTTGCCCTGGCCCTTCACGTCCTGTTGTAGAATGACTTTCATTTGAATCAAATCCTTTCTGGTTGTTGTTTTTTTGATAGGGGGCGGTCTGTGGCCGCCCGTCAGGGATTGTGGATTTTATGGGGCGTTCTGCGGCTGCCCCTATAAACGGTCCGGAGCGGCGCTCCGCTCACAGTCTATGTCGCTGGCGAAATCCTCCAGACTTGTGCTGTTGTGCCAGCCGGACCTGCGGTCAATGCGGTACAGCTCCTCCAGGCCGTAAGTGCGCAGAAGAAAGTCCCAGCCCTCTTTGGCGATAACAGCGTACCAGATCTGACAATAGTTGAACAATTCCTCCACCCACGCCGGGTCCCGAAGCATGTCCTCGGTGTAGCCGGTTCCCTCCGGTTCCGGGAACTGATACCAGCCCAGTACGCTAGTCATCACTCAAATACTGGTCGATCGCCCGTGCCAGGTCCTGGGCCACCTCATCCACCGATTTGCCGGTGATCTGGCCTCCGGCGGCGGCGGCGTTGCCCCCGCCCCCCAGCTTCTCCAGGATGATCTGCACGTTGGTGTCCCCCATGGAGCGGCCTGAAATGTTCACCCGCTCGCCGTCGGGGGAAATGACAAAGGAGGCGTCGATACCGATAATGTTCAGCAGTTCGTCGGCGGCCTGGGCGGCGGTAACCCGGCCCACCGGGTGACTGGCCACGGCCACGGCGATGCCGTCCCGGTAGAGCTTGGCGTTCTGGATGATGGAGTACTTAGCAATGGTGCCGGCCAGGTCGTTCTGGAAAAGCTTTTTCACCTCGGCGGTGTCCGCCCCGGAGCGGCGCAGGAAGGCCGCCGCCTCAAAGGTCCGCCCGCCGGTACGCATGGTAAAGTTTTTGGTGTCCAGCACGATACCGGCCAGCAGGGCCTCGGCCTCGGCTCGGAGGAGCTGGGCGGGCTCCATCACATACTGGAGCAGCTCGGTGACAAGCTCGGAGGCGGAGGAGGCGTAGGGCTCGTGGTAGTTGAGGGCCGCCCCCTCGATGTAGGTAGCCGCCCGGCGGTGATGGTCAATCACCGCCACCCGGTTGCAGCTCTGGAGCACCTCCAGGGCCTGAACCTGTTCCGGGCGGTTGGTGTCCACAACCACCACCAAGGAGCGGTTGTCGGCGATCAGCAGGGCCTCCTGGGCGGAGAGGAAGCAGTCGTGGTACTCGGGCAGGGGCCGGAGCCGGTCAATAAGCTCCTGAGCGGGGGTGTTGTAGGGCTCCAGAATGATGTGGGCGGGAACGCCGTTTTTCCGGCACAGGGCGCACACGCCGGCGGCGGCGCCCACCGCGTCGTTGTCCGGGGCCTTGTGGCCCATAATGAAGATCTGGGAGGAGTCGGACACCAGGGAGGACAGGGCGTTGGCCATAACCCGGCTCTTTACCTTGGTGCGTTTCTCCGTCTCCTTGGAGCGGCCGCCGTAGAACTCAAAGGTGAACTTGTTGCGGATAACCGCCTGGTCGCCCCCCCGGGACAGGGCCATGTCCACTGACAGGTTGGCAAAGTCCAGCAGCTCCCGGAAGCTGTCCCCATCCATACCCACACCGATAGACAGGGAGGCGTTCATCCCGCTGGGGTTGACCACCTGATGGATGGCGTCTAGAATGTCAAACTTGCTGCCAATGAATTTGGTCAGGTATCGCTCTTCAAAGATGAACAGGTACCGTTCCCGCTGGTAGCGGCGGAGGATACCGCCGGTTTCCGCCACCCAGTTCTCGATGCGGCTGTCAATTTCGGCCATGATGCTGGACCGCTCATTTTCCGAGAGGTTTTTCAGCAGGTCCTCGTAGTTGTCCAGCAGGAGGACAGCGGCCACCGGGCGGGTGTCCTGGTACTGGTCCCGGACCTGGCAGAACTCGGTGACATCTACCCAGTAGGTGGTAGCTAAAAAGCCGCCGCTGCGCCCCCCCGCGCGCACCAGATGGCCAAAGACCAGAAAACGCCTGCCGGAGTAGGCCACCTCAGAGGGGCACTGGCATTTGCCCTCCATCAGCCAGTGGGTGTCAAAGTCCGGGATGAGGGCGGACAGCTTGGAGTCGTACAGATGCTCCCGCTGGTCGGACAGGCGGAGAAAGCGCTCATTGGTCCAGATAATGTCGTCGCTCTCCAGCCGGAAGAGCACCATGGGCAGTGGGGAGTTGATGATGGTGTCCTTGGTGGCGGAGTCCACATTGCCGGTGTAGCTGTCCAAATATTTGTTCAACTCACGCCGCCGCCTTACAGCATCCTGACGGCTGTAAAGACCCAAACAGGCCACGATGCCCAGCTCAGCCAGCGCCAGCTGCCAGCAGAAGGCGGCGGAAAACAGGGTGAACAAAAGCAGACAGATAAAGTACAGCCTGAAGCTGGGCTGGAGCAGTTTGTTTACTTTGCGGTTCAACGGAGGAGGCCCCCTCTCGGTGGTAATAGATCATAAAAGGTAGTTCATTATACCAAATTCGCAGGGGAAGTACAAGTATAAAATCGGCCCGCAGCCCCTTGACCGTTGGAAAAATACTGATATAATATAGGTTAGCCTAAAATAGAAACAGGAGTGATCTACTATGGAAATCAAAATCACCCGCGCGGCAACCTTAAAGGAAAAGCCGGACTCCTCCACCCTGGTATTCGGCCAGAGCTTTACTGACCATATGTTCATCGTAGACTACTATGCCGGCAAAGGCTGGCAGGACGCCCGCATTGTACCTTACGCCCCTTTGCAGATTGATCCCGCCGCCAAGGTGCTCCACTATGCACAGGAGATTTTTGAGGGTCTGAAGGCCTACCGCACCGCTGACGGCTCCGTCCAGCTCTTCCGGCCCATGGACAACATCCGCCGGATGAACGCCTCCGCAGAGCGTCTGTCTCTGCCTCAGGTTCCCGAGGACCTGGCCCTGGCCGGCATCACTGAACTGGTCAAACTGGAGCAGGACTGGGTCCCCAGCGAGGAGGGCACCTCCCTGTATATCCGCCCCTTCATCATCGGCGTCGACCCCGCCCTGGGGGTCCACTCCTCCCACCACTGCCAGTATATCGTCATCGTCTGCCCCGTGGGCGCCTACTACCCCGAGGGCCTGGCCCCCGTTAAGATCTACGTGGAGGATGAGGACGTGCGGGCCGTCAAGGGCGGCACCGGCATGGCCAAGACGGGCGGCAACTACGCCGCCTCCCTCCGGGCCGGCGACCGGGCCGAGGCCAAGGGCTATACCCAGGTGCTGTGGCTGGACGGCGTACACCGCAAGTATATTGAAGAGGTGGGCGCCATGAACGTGATGTTCAAGGTGGACGGCAAGATCCTCACCCCCGACCTGAACGGCTCCGTGCTGGACGGCATCACCCGCCGGTCCTGTATCCAGCTGCTGAAGGACTGGGGCTACGAGGTGGAGGAGCGCCGCATCTCCGCCGAGGAGCTGTTCGAGGCCGCCAAAAAGGGCACCATGGAGGAGGCCTGGGGCACCGGCACCGCCGCCGTGGTCTCCCCCATTGGTGAGCTGGCCGAGGGCGATGAGAAGGTCATCATCAATAACAACCAGATTGGTGAGATTACCCAGAAGCTCTATGATGAGCTCACCGGTATCCAGTGGGGCCGGACGGCTGACCCCCACGGCTGGATTATGAAGCTGTAAGTTTTCCTCTTGAAAAGAAGATTCAGCTGCGTTATAATGACTTTGGCGTAAAAGCCAGGAGAATGTTCATTGTTCCACCGCAAAAATGACCCCCCTGAAAGAGGTGTGATCTCTTCAGGGGGGTCATTTTGCCAGGGCGTGCTTACTGTCTCTTACCGGGGCCGTGCCGGTCAAGCCACTTGCAGATGCAATAACAGAGGATACCTGCTACGACCGACACCAAAAAATCAAGGAGAATGCTCATGTCTCCGCCTCCTTCCTGTTGCCAGGTTGGACTTTCAAAGAAAGAGGCAGCACAGTCATTATACCAAAATCAGACAGAGGCGGCAAGAGAGCTGTGGCAGCTGCCGGGAGAGGAATTTTCTCTTGCTACCTCTGCCATCTTATGGTACAATAGCTTGCCAAACATGAAATAAAAGCAAGGGAGTGGACCCTTTTGTCAAACTATGAAGCGGAAATCAAGCGCCGGCGCACCTTTGCCATCATCTCCCACCCGGACGCGGGCAAGACCACCCTGACGGAAAAGTTCCTGCTGTACGGCGGGGCTATCGCCCAGGCGGGGCAGGTGAAGGGAAAGAAGAACACCCGGGCGGCCACGTCGGACTGGATGGAGATTGAGAAGCAGAGGGGCATCTCGGTGACCTCCTCTGTAATGCAGTTCCAGTATGAGGGCTTCTGCATTAACATTCTGGACACCCCCGGCCACCAGGACTTCTCCGAGGACACCTACCGCACCCTGATGGCCGCCGACTCCGCCGTGATGGTCATTGACGGGGCCAAGGGCGTGGAGGCCCAGACCCGGAAGCTGTTCAAGGTGTGCGCCATGCGGGACATCCCCATCTTCACCTTCATCAACAAGATGGATCGGGAGGCCCGGGACCCCTTTGAGCTGTGCGAGGAGCTGGAGCACGAGCTGGGGATTGACACCTACGCCATGAACTGGCCCATTGGCTGCGGCAAGGAGTTTATGGGGGTGTACGACCGGCAAAACCGGAAGGTAATCCACTTCACCTCCAACACCAACGCAAAAGCGGCCACCGCCACCCAGATTGAGCCGGATGACCCCGCCCTGGCCGATTTGATCGGCGCGGGCAAGCGGGATGCGCTGGTGGACGAGATTGAGCTGCTGGACGGCGCCTCCTGCGACTTTGACCTGGACCGGGTGCGCCACGGCAAGCTGTCGCCGGTGTTTTTCGGCTCCGCCCTCACCAACTTTGGTGTGGAACCCTTTTTGGAGGAATTTCTCCGCATGACCACCGCCCCTCTGGCCCGGAAGGCCGGGGAGGAGGTTATCGACGCCTTTGACAGCGACTTTTCCGCCTTTGTCTTCAAAATCCAGGCCAACATGAACAAGGCCCACCGGGACCGCATCGCCTTTATGCGGGTAGTCTCCGGCAAATTTGAGGCGGATAAGGAGGTCTACCACCTCCAGGGCGGGAAAAAGATCCGCCTGTCCCGGCCCCAGCAGCTGATGGCGGCGGAGCGGGAGATCATTGAGGAGGCCTACGCCGGGGACATTATCGGCGTGTTCGACCCGGGCATCTTCTCCATTGGCGACACCCTGTGCGCCCCCGGTAAGAAGTTTGCCTTCGACCCCATCCCCACCTTCGCCCCGGAGCACTTTGAGCGCATCCGCTCTATGGACACCATGAAGCGCAAGCAGTTTTTAAAGGGCGTGGAGCAGATTGCTCAGGAGGGAGCCATCCAGATTTTCAAGACTCCCTATACCGGTATGGAGGAAGTCATTGTGGGCGTGGTGGGCACCCTGCAATTTGATGTGCTGGAGTACCGCCTGCGCGCGGAGTACAATGTGGAGCTGTATAAGGAGGGCCTGCCCTTTGAGTACCTGCGGTGGATTGTCCGGGAGGACGAGGACGCCCCGCCCTTGAAGGAGGAGGACCTGCTTCTGCCCAACGATGCCAAGCTGGTGGAGGATTACAAGGGCAATCAGCTGCTGCTGTTCGCCTCCCAGTGGTCCATCCAGTGGGTCACCGACCGGAACAAGGGCCTGAAGCTGGCCGAATTTGGCGGCGCGAAATTTTAATAAAAAGCGGCCGGATATCTCCTGTCCGGCCGCTTTTTTGACCTAAAACCCAACTCGACTGCTGGTCGAGTTCCCAAAACGGCCTGTTTTCTTGACTTTTTCCTCCTCCGGGCGTACAGTGGAACCATCATTCCATCCACAGGAGGTATTCCCATGGAAGACAAGAAACCCTTTGGCGACTACATCCGCAAAAAGCGGCTGGAGGCCGGTCTGACCCAGAAGGAGCTGGCCGGGCGGCTGTTTGTCACTGAGTCCAGCGTGAGCAAGTGGGAGCGCAATTTGTCCTGCCCGGACGTCTCCCTGGTCACTTCCATCTGCCGGGAGTTGCGTATCTCAGAGCACGAGTTCTTCACCGCCTGCGACGACCACCAGGCCCACGCCCAGGAGCGGGCGGCGGCGCGGTGGCGGAGGGCGGCCTCCATTTTGCGCTGGTGCTGTCTGGCGGGCTATGCCGCCGCCATTCCCGTCTGCTTTGTCTGTGATTGGGTTTTGTTCCACAGTCTGGACTGGTTCTGGGTTGTGCTGGCCGGAATCGCCCTGTCCTTCTGCTTCACCAACCTGCCCTTTTTGGTCCGCCGGGAGCGGACCGCCGTCTGTCTGGGGGCGGCGAGTGCCTGTCTGCTCCTCCTTCTGCTGGCCTGCTGGCGCTATGTGGGCGGACACTGGCTGCTGGGCGGTCTGGCCATCACAGCGGCGGGGCTGGTTCTGCTCTGGGGCTGGTGGGCCATCTGGCGATTCTATGGAAAGCATGTCCCGCCCCTGTGCGTGGCCCTGACCTCGGTTTGGGTGTTTCCCCTGCTGGCGGTGGTCCACGCCTTTGCCGGAGGCGGCTGGCTGGTTGGGGTTGGTTGGCCGCTGGCCGCTCTGGGGGTGGCGTTTTTGTGGGCTTACTTTCTGTGTCTGCGCTGTCTGCCCGTGGGGCCTTGGCTGAAGGCGGGGGCGTGCGCTTTGATTACTGCCTTTGCCTCCCCGGCGTTTGGCTGGTTGTGCAAGCACCTGATTCCCGACGTGCCAGGGCCCTGGATTTTGGATTACATTACCCTGGCTGTGCTGTTGACTTTGGCGCTGGTCCTGCTGGCGGTGGGGACAGGCAAAGAGATGGAGCGGCGGCGGGAGGGATAATTCTCTCTTCCCTTTTGGCTCAATTTGTGGTATACTGCCCTCTATTGAATGAACGAATGGAGGGAAAATGCCTTGTCCCAGTCTCACAAAAACGAAGAGGCGCTGGCCAATGCCCCTATCGGTCCGCTGATGGTCAAGCTGGCCCTGCCCGCGGTGGCGGCACAGCTGATTAACATGCTGTACAACATTGTGGACCGCGTGTACATCGGCCACATCCCGGAGGTGGGGCGCAGCGCTCTCACCGGCCTGGGGGTGACCTTTCCCATCCTGATGCTCATCTCGGCCTTTACCGCCTTTGCCGGTATGGGCGGCGCGCCTCTGGCCTCCATCCGCCTGGGGGCGGGGGACCGGGAGGGGGCAGAGAAGATTCTGGGCAACTCCACCACGCTTCTGCTGATTATGGCCGCTGTGCTGACCGCCGTTTTTTCCATCATCAAGGAGCCGGTACTCATGGCCTTCGGCGCCTCGGAGGACACCATCGGCTATGCCCTGGACTATATCTCCATCTACCTGGTGGGCACTGTTTTTGTCCAGCTGGCCCTGGGGCTGAACGCCTATATCACCGCCCAGGGACAGGCCCTGGTGGCCATGTGTTCGGTGCTTATTGGTGCGGCGCTCAATATTATCCTGGACCCGCTGTTTATTTTCGCCTTTCATATGGGTGTAAAGGGGGCGGCCACGGCCACCGTCATCTCCCAGGGGGTGAGCGCCTGCTGGGTGGTGGGATTTCTGTGTTCCCGCCGGTCCGGACTGCGCATCCGTCCGGGGAACATGCGCCTGAGCGGTGCGGTGGTGGGAAGGATTGCCGCCCTGGGGGTGGCCCCCTTCATCATGCAGTCCACCGAGAGCCTGGTGACGGTGGTGCTCAACTCCGGCCTCCAGTTTTACGGCGGCGACCTGTATGTGGGCACCGTCACCGTGATGCAGAGTGTGATGCAGATGGTGGTTATGCCTGTCCAGGGGATTACCCAGGGGGTGCAGCCTGTGATGAGCTACAACTTTGGAGCGAAAAACCACCAGCGGGTGCGGGAAACCTTCCGCCTGCTGCTGCGCACCACCCTCACCGTGACCATTACTGCCTGTGTACTGGTGGCCCTTTTCCCCAGGCCGCTGGCCCTTGTTTTCAATGACGACCAGGAGCTGGTGGAGCTGGTAGGCCGTGTGATGCCCATTTTCTTTGGGGGAATTTGGGCCTTCGGGGCTCAGATGGCCTGTCAGTCCGCCTTTATGGCCATGGGTCAGGCCAAAACCAGCCTGTTCCTGGCCCTGCTGCGCAAGGTGATCCTGCTGGTACCCCTGGCTATCATCCTGCCCCTGGTTACCGGAAATGTGATGGGCATCTATGTGGCTGAGCCGGTGGCTGACATGCTGGCCTCCGCCACCACCCTGACCCTGTTCCTCCACAAACGGAAGACACTGCTGCCCGAGTAGAAGCCGGCCGCCCGCCTCTTAATGAGGCGGGCGGCCTTTTAAAATTCCTATTCTGAGGGCCTGTCCCCCTCCTCGCCCAGGATCTCATGGCAGAGGTTCTGGGCCTGCTGGAGCTGCTGGTAGGCGTTTTTGTCCACAATGGCGCTCTCGCCGGCCTGGTATTCGGCCATGGCCTGGCTGACGTTGACCAGATAGCGCCGGTCTCCCACCGGTTTGCCGTTGCGGTGGATCATATAGTAGGGGGTATACCTCACGTCGGTAAGGGAGGTGCTGCCATCAGAGTCCTTGGTCAGCTCCAGATCCAGAATAACGGTGGTTTTGGTGGCCAAGTCCTTAAGGCGGTCATCAGAAAAATTCTGGTTGGAAATGAAGTTGCCCAGGGAGTAGATGACAAAGCCCTGCCGCTGCTGGCCGTCCGGGCCGGCGGCGGTGACGGTTTCATAGGGCTGGAGAACGTGGGGATGGCCCCCCAGCACCAGATCGGCCCCCTGTTCCACCAGAAATTGAGCCAGATTCTCCTGGTGGCTGTTCTGGGTGGTGTGGTACTCCAGGCCCCAGTGGATGATCACGGCGATCAGGTCGGTGTCCAGGGCCCGGGCGGCGGCCATGTCGGCCTCCAGCAGCTCATAGTTTGGGTTGGAGAGGGTGGTGTAGTAGTCGGTGTTGAAAACGTTGGCGGCGAAAGGCTTGCCGCTGGGCAGGCGCAGGCCGTTCAGGCCATAGGTGTAGGCCAGAAAGGCCACTGAAATGCCGCCCACGTCGGCCACATAGATGCCGCTGTTCTCATCCCGTTCCTCCTGGGTGCGGTAGGTGCCCAGGTGGGGGATGCCCGCCTCATCCAGTACATCCAGAGTGCGGCTCAGGCCGTCAAAGCCCCTGTCCATGCAGTGGTTGTTGGTGGTGCACAGCAGGTCGATGCCGGATTCCTTGATGCTGTAGGCCAGCCCATCCGGGGAGTTGAAGCGGGGGTAGCCGGAGTACTCAGGCCCGCCGGACAGGGTGGTCTCCAGATTGGCCACTGCGAAGTCAGCCAGCTCCAGCTGCTGGGCGGCAAACTGGAGGACATGGCCATAGTCGTAGGAATCGGTCTCCTTCACGTAGCAGTCGTTGGTGAGGGGCATGTGGCTCATCACGTCCCCGGCCACCATCAGATGGGAGACAACAGGCTCCGGTTCGGGTTCAGGCTCAGGCTCCGGTTCAGATACCGCCGCCGGTTCCGGCTGGGACTGGGCCGTGGGCTGGGAGCTGGCGGCGGGGCCGTCAACGGACTGGATCGGGGCGCAACCGGCCAGCAGGGCGAGGCTTAAAGCCAGGGCAAGGAAGCGTTTCATACAGGGTGATCCTCCATTTTCGTGTAAAGTATTTCCATCAAGTCGGCGCACAAAGCGTACATGCCCCGCTCGTTCATGTTGCGGCGGGCGCCGGTGGTGATGACCACCACACCGTTTTTTGTGTCCGGGTTGTAGGTCATCAGGGAATAGACGCCATAGGCGCTGCCGGTGTGGTAATAGAGCACATCCTGCCCCAATACATCCTCCTGCCGGCGGAGGATAAGGCACTGGTCAAAGGGGGAGTAGTCGGCCAGGTTCACAGTGAACCGGGGCGTTTCCATATCGGCCACCGACTCCTCGGTGAGCAGTCGGGTCTCCTTGAACTGGTCCTCCAGCGGCTCGGCCACCGCGATCTGGGCCCCGGTCTCCACATCCGTTACCTCGGTGCAGATGTAAAGCTGCTCCTTGTAGACCCCGTCGTTGGCCAGCACAGCCACCAGCTTGGCCATATCCACAGCGCTGGTGGTATAGCCTCCAGGAAAGTAGGAGGCCCCCTGCCCGATCTGGGTGGGGATGGACTGCCCGGTGTGGGCGGCAGCGGAGCGGCTAACGCTTCCGCCGCTGTACAAATCAGCCACCTCGCCGGTTTTCAGCCGCCCGCCGAAGAAGGAGGCGCGGGCCCCCAGGGGCTCCAGAAAGCGCTGCTGGAGGTAGTCGTCCAGCAGCTGGTCGGAGGCCAGCTCCAGAGTGGTGCCCAGGATACACATACCGAAGTTGCTGTAGGACCAGCAGCTCCCGTTGCCCGGCTCCATGGACCGCCAGGAGGACTTGCTCTGGAGGATGCCCCGCAGCTTGGACAGGCCCCGGGTGGTGTCCAGATTCTTGATGGAGGAGGTATGGGTCATAAAGGTGCGGGCGGTGGGCTGGCCCTTGCTGTAGGGGTTGACCGCTCCTGAGCCCCAGTAGTCGCTGATGGGGGCGTCCAGATCAATCAGTCCATCCTCCGCCATGGCCATGGCGCACATGGCAATGACCACCTTGCTGATGGAGGCAATGCGGATCTTGGTGTCAGGAGTCATTTCCCGGCTGTTTTTCACCGCCCAGCCCCAGGCGCCGGCCTGGCTCAGCCGGCCGCACTCCACGGTGGCCACCGTCACGCCGGTGGCCGAGTAGTTCTCCATCACCTGGTCCAGCGCCTGGTCGATATCCGCCTGTGTGAGACGAGGCTGGGGCTCCGAATCGGGCTGAGGTTCAATGGTAGGGACGGCGTCCTGCATGAGTACGCTGCTGGCGCCGGCGGGGGCCGGCGCCGAACCGGAGCCGCTGTCCGTTTGGAGGGAGCCGGAGGAGGGAGACGAACAGGCGGTGAGCAGCAGTGCCAGGGTGATGAGCAGGGCTCCCAGGCGTGAGCGTGTTTGAAGCATGGTGGGGCTCCTTTCAAGGGGGCTGTTTTTGTCGGATTGCTACTATTATAAAAGATTTGTGGAAAAAAGTAAAGGCCGCAGGATTGAATCCTGCGGCCCTTGAACATTTGGTTTGATTGAAGGGATTTCTTAGAAGATACCCTGAGCCATCATAGCGTCGGCAACCTTCTGGAAGCCCACGATGTTGGCGCCGGCCACCAGGTCGTAGCCCAGGCCATAGCGCTCGGCCACCTCCACGGAGGAGTGGTAGATGTTCTTCATGATGCCCTTGAGCTTCTCGTCCACTTCCTCAGCGGTCCAGTACAGGCGCTCGGCGTTCTGAGCCATCTCCAGCTCGGACACGGACACGCCGCCGGCGTTGACGGCCTTGGAGGGGGCAACCACGATATTGGGCTGCTTCTTCAGGAACTCCAGAGCGTCGTTGGTGGTGGGCATGTTGGCCACCTCAATGTAGTACTTCACGCCGGAGGCGGCGATCTTCTCGGCCCAGTCCATGTTCACGTCGTTCTGGGTGGCGGCGGGCATGTAGATGTCCACGTCCTTCACGCCCCAGCACTTCTCGCCGGGCACGAACTCGCAGCCGAACTTCTCGGCGTAGGAGGCGCAATGCATGGGATCCTTGGCGCGCATCTCCAGGATGTAGTTCAGCTTCTCCTCGGTGTCCACGCCGTCGGGATCGTGGATGTAGCCGTCGGGGCCGGCGAAGTAGGTGACCTTGGCGCCCAGCTCAGCGGCCTTCTTCATGATGCCCCAGCCCACGTTGCCGTAGCCGGACATAGCGATCCGCTTGCCCTTGATGTCCTCACCGTCGTGCTTCAGGGCCTCTACCAGATAGTAGACGGCGCCGTAGCCGGTGGCCTCGGGACGCATCAGGGAACCGCCGGTGCAAACAGCCTTGCCGGACAGAGCGCCGAACTCGGAAGCGCCCACAATGCGGCGGTACTGGCCGTACATGTAGCCGATCTCACGGCCGCCGCAGCCCAGGTCGCCGGCGGGGCAGTCGATATCCTGGCCAATATGGCGGTACAGCTCGGTGATGAAGGCCTGGCAGAAGCGCATGACCTCGGCGTCGGACTTGCCGCGGGGGTCAAAGTCGGAGCCGCCCTTGGCACCGCCGATGGGCAGGCCGGTCATGGCGTCCTTGAACACCTGCTCAAAGCCCAGGAACTTGATGATGGACAGGTTGACGGAGGGATCGAAGCGGATGCCGCCCTTGTAGGGGCCCAGGGCACCGTTGTACTGTACACGGTAGCCGCGGTTGACCTGCCACACGTGGTTGTCGTCCTCCCAAGTGACCCGGAACTCAACCAGGCGCTCGGGCTCGACCATGCGCTCCAGCAGAGCGACCTTCTCATACTCGGGGTGGGCGTTGATGACAGGCTCCAGAGAAGACAGGACCTCCTCCACGGTCTGCAGGAACTCGGGCTCGTTGGCGTTCTTGGCCTTGGTGGCGTTCAGGACTCTCTCAATGTACTGATTCATAGCGGCATTCCTCCTAAAAAATATACAGTAGGTTTGACGGAGCTCTTTCATTTTGAGGTGAGCAAGCCCCGTTTGTGCTCTGATATGTGTATTATACCAGAAAATCCGGCAAAGTAAAGCAAATGTTTTGTGGGGGTTGCCACAACCAAATAGTTGTGGCAGCTAAAATGGCAAATAAAAAAACGGCCCTTTCCACAAAAAGAAGGAACCGTTTTTGTACAAAATGCAAGAAGTCAGTCAAAAGCCAGACCCAAGTAGCCCACCGTGCTCCAGTCCCAGGCCTTTTCCAGCTCCGGGTCCAGCCACTTGAGCATCCCGAATTTGCCTAAATTCTGGTTGACCCCCACGCTGTCCTCCCGGGACCGTGGCCCACGTATCTCCCACCGCCGGGCTGGGGCTATGCGGGGCAGGTCGCAGAAGGCCAGCCGGCGGGTTCCAAAGGAACCCAGCAGCTCCTTGACAATGACAAGGTCCTCCTCTGCCCGCTCGGCGCACAGGCAAGCCGGTCCCTCCTTCGTTTCTCCAATAAACAGCCCGCCGTCCCCCAAGGCACAGCACCCGGCCTGATAGGCCAGCGCACCGGCGGGATAGGCGATATGGGGGATATCCGCCAGCAGCTGTTCCCGCACCTGGCCGTACTCCTCCGGCAAGGCGGGACGGAGAACGTTGGAGGGCGGCGGAAGAATCTCCTCCCGGCGCAAAGTGCCGCCCAGGATGCGGAAGCACTCCCGAAAGCCGTTGGCCCCGAAGAAGTTGTGGAGGGAGGGCTCCGCCGGGACGGTGGTGACGGCGGGGATGCCCAGGGAACGGAAATATTCGTCCGTCCCGGCCAGCAGCTGAGCGGCCAGCCCCCGGCCCCGGCATTGGGGGTGAGTGGCCACGGCGTAGAGGTAGGCCGCCCGGTACTCCCCCTGTCCGGGGACCACAAAGGCGGTGTCAAACCAGGCGGTCATAGACCGGACCGCGCCGTTCTCCTCCAGCACTATCACCTGCTCCGGGCGGTAGTAGGTGGTGTAGAAGTTGTCAAGATAGGAATCGCTGTCCCCAAAGGCCAGCTTCCACAGCTCCCGCTGAGCCGGAACATCCTCCAGAACAGAGGGGCGGACGGTGAGCATAGGGCGGTCCTCCTTATGTGTTAGTATCTCGGGTAGATGTCGCTCTTCTTGGGCATGATGAGGGCGCAGGCAATGTAGGCCCAGAAGCCGAAGGTACCGCAGAAAAAGGCAATGACCCAAAGCACCCGCACAATGGTGGGGTCAATGTCAAAATATTCCGCAATGCCGCCGCACACGCCGCCCAGCATCTTATAGGGGCCCTCAGTCCGGTACAGTCTCTTGTTTCCCATAATCAATCGCTCCTTTTGCCAAAATTATTTACCTCTGTCTCAGTATGCTGCAGTCAACACTTGTGTGCTTTGCACGCCCAGCGGACCATTGGCCTGCTGGATGAAAAAACGTAAGCCGCGTTTCTCACGGAAATCAATTTTCAGAAAACCTGATGTATTTGTAGGGCAGGACGGCCTCGGACCGCCGCTTGTTAGCCGCTTTTCCCAACGGCGCCGGGTCGTCGCGCCCTACAGTGGCAAAATTGATTTTCGTGCGCGTTTCTTCAGGGGTGTTGACTATATCATACGCTGGGTTCATTGAAAATTCCATAGGAAAAGAATAAAGAATTGATTAAAATTTTGTCAGCAGCCAGACTTTCCGGGCCAGCAGGGCGGCGGAGATGGTAAAAAAGACCTCCAGCGCGGTGGATACCATCATGGGAACGAGAAACAAAACCGCGCAGCCCGCGACCATAAGCCAGCAGAACCTCATAGCTCCGGCCCAGCGCTCCAGGTTTTGGCGGCGGTGGACCAGGATTATAAACTGCAAATCCACCATCAGCAGCACACAGGCCCCGGCGGCCAGCACCACGTGGAGGGCGGCATATTTAGGAAAGTAGGCGGGCAGATAGGGGATGGACAGAGCGTAGGCCAGGGACAGCACGGCACATACGGCCAGCAGCCGGGCCAGCAGCCGCATCCAACGGGCGGGCAGGGTGAAGGCCAGCTTGTTGAGCATGACAAAAAAGTATCCTCCCGCCAGAATGCCCCAGTAGATAAAGCCCCGGTAGTGGTCGGGCCCGGTGACTGCTATGACGGAAAAATTGGTTCCAAACCACCGTACGCTCCCGGCGAAGAGCAGGGTGTAGGCAGGGATGAGGAAACAGGCAAAAAAATCCAGAAAAAAGCGCTTCACTTTACCCATTACTGCTCCACAGCGGCGACCAGATCGCCTTTTTCATTAAAGTAAACCGTTCTGATTTGACTTCCGGTGGATTTGACGATATCGTCCAGCCGCAGGCCCTCGGTAATGGTGGACACCAGGGAGAAGGCCACGCCGTGGCGCTTGGCCCGTCCGGTGCGGCCAATGCGGTGGATGTAATACTCGTTTTCGTCGGGGACGTCATAGTTGAACACGGCATCCACATCATCAATATCCAGCCCCCGGGCGGCCACGTCGGTGGCGGCCAGCACCCGGATTCTGCCCTCCCGGAATTTTTGCAAAGTCCGCTCCCGGAGGGATTGGGTAATGTCGCCATGAATGGCCTGGCAGGAGACGCCCCGCATCTCCAGCAGCCCGGCCAGCCGGTCGGTCATGTTCTTGGTATTGCAGAAGGCAATCACCCGCTCGTAGCCCCCCATCTCCAGCAGGCGGGCCATAATGTCCGCCTTATCGCCCCGGTCCACGTCCAGCCGGTACTGGGCGATATCGGGCCGGTTCTCCCGGTCGGCCTGGACGGTAATCTCCACCGGCTCCCGCTGGTAGACCCAGGAGATATCCAGCACCTCCCGGGAGATGGTGGCGGAAAACATCCCCAAATTTTTCCGGTGGGGCATCTGGTCCAGAATGTGGGTCACGTCCCGGACAAAGCCCATGTCCAGCATCCGGTCGGCCTCGTCCAGTACCACCGTCTCCACCTTGTCCAGACGGACGGTGCGCCGCTTCATGTGGTCCATCAGCCGCCCTGGGGTGGCTACCACAATCTGGGGTCTCTTTTTCAGCTGGTTGATCTGGCCTCCAATGGGCTGGCCGCCGTAGAGGCAGACCACCCGGATGCCCTCCTTAAAGGCACACAGATCCCGCAACTCGTCCCTGATCTGAATGGCCAATTCCCGGGTGGGGGCCAGCACCAGGCCGGTGATATCCCGGGCGGCGGGGTCAGTGTGCTCTACCATAGGGATGCCAAAGGCAAAGGTCTTGCCCGTTCCCGTAGGGGCCTTGGCAATCACATCCTTCCACTCCATAAAGCGGGGGATGGCCCCGGTTTGAATGGGGGTGGCCTCCACATAGCCCTTTTGCTCAATGGCCCGCATCAGCTCCGCCGACAGGCCCATATCATCATAGCGCGCTGTGCCGCTGACGGTTTGTCCGTTGATTTCCATAGTCGTATCCCTCTTCTATATCATCTATTCCCCTCTATTATACCTGTTTTTTCGGGATTGTCTATCCCTGACAGAGAAATATAGGAAACAATCCTTACGCATTTTGTCAGAACTTGCTATGATGTATGTGCTGCCCCACCCAATCTGGCAACAGAGAGGGGGTGAACATATTGGGCACCGTTCTTAACTTTTTCCTGTCGGTTTTAGCAGGTATAGCCGCCTGCTATATCTGCAAATGGCTTGACCGGCATGGCAGGGGACAGTAAGCCTGCCTCAGCAAAGCAGACCCCCGAAGAGCGCCTATCTCTTCGGGGGTCTGTCTTTTGCCTGTGTGAACATATTGGGCGCCTGATGCTTTTCTTAACCACGTTTATTGTACCACAGCTGCCCCAATCTGTGCAAGGCTTATTTCTTACCACGGGAACATATTCCCGAAGGGCCACTGGTAGTAGTAACCGCCATTGCCGCCGTTGCCCTGGAAGGGCTGCTGCTGCTGGGAGTTGCTCTGGAGCTGGTTGCGGCTTTCGGTCTCGGCGTTCTGCTCGTCAAAGGTGATGGTCAGCTTGACCTCCTTCTGGTCCCGGATGACGGTGAGGGTGGCGGTATCGCCGGCCTTATAGTTGGTGGACAGGGCGGCGGTGAGGGCGGAGGAGGAATCAATGGCCGTATCGTCAATGGCGGTGATGATGTCGTTAACCTGCAGGCCCGCCTTCTGGGCGCAGGAGTCCTCAGCGATATAGACCACAGAGGCACCGGCGGCAATGCCGTAGCGCTGGGCCTCGGAGGAAACGTCCATCACCTGAACGCCCATATAGGGCTTGCCGGTGACATAGCCGTGGGCGATCAGATCGGCCAGGATGTCCTTCACGTCGTTGATGGGCAGGGCAAAGCCCAGACCCTCGGCGTTGACGCCGGAGGAGGATTGGGTGTATTTGGCGGTGGTGATACCGATCACATTGCCATAACTGTCAAAGAGGGGGCCACCGGAGTTGCCCGGGTTGATGGCGCAGTTGGTCTGGAGCACGTTGAGGGTGGTGCTGTCGCCGTTGTCCCCGGTGGTGATGAGCCGGTCCAGGGCGGACACCAGGCCGTCGGTGAGGGAGTAGGTCAGCTCACCCAGGGGGTTGCCAATGGCGTAGACACTCTCGCCCACCACCAGCTTGCTGGAGTCACCCAGGGTGACGGGGGTGAGGCCGCTGGCCTCAATTTTCAGCACAGCCACGTCGTTGTCCTTCTCGCCGCCCACCAGCTTGGCGTCATACTTGTCGCCGTTGGAGAAGGAGACCTGGATGGTCACCGAGGAGTCGTTTACCGCACTTTCAATTACATGGTAGTTGGTGGCGATGTAGCCGTCCTGGGTGAGGACAAAGCCGGAGCCGGAGGCGGCGGAGGTGGTGGTCTGGCCGAAGATGTTCACGGTGGTGTTCACCGTGATGCCCACGCAGGAGACCACATTGGCGGCGTAAAGCTGTTCAGGGGTCATGGGCTGGCCGTTATTGGTGTTGAGCACCGTCCGTACCTGGGGGCGGTCCTCCTCGTAGATCACGGTGGAGTTGGAGGGGGGGGCCATGCGGTTATACAGGTAGGCCCCGCCCACTCCCGCGCCGCCGCCGGCGATAGCGCAGGCCAGCACCAGAGCGATTACCTTCCCCGCGCCCCGCTTTTTCCTGGAGGACTGCGCGCCGCCGGTGGAGAAGGGGGTGTTGGGCATTGCGGGGTCCGGGTCCTCATATTGACCAAAACTGCCCCGGTAGCCGTCGTTCTCGCTGTTGTAAAAGTTGAATTCGTCCATGATGAAACGCTCCTTTCGAAACGGTTATTTTTTTCAGGTGTTCCCTGGAACTGTGGCTATCATACCCCTAAAATATGAAAAAAGCATGAAGAAAATCAAATATCTTTTTGAACTTTTCAGGGGAATTTTGGGGATTTTGTGAACAGAGCCGGGTCCCTACTCAGGGCGCTCTGACAAGATGGCGGCGATATCCCGGGCGGCGGCCTCCAGGTCCAGGCGGACGCCCCGGAACATGCCCATCCCGGCCAGGTTGAGGATCACCAGCAGGACCACCGGCCCAAAGACCATTCCCAGCACTCCGGCCAGCTTCATGCCCGCGTAGATGGAAACCAGGGACAAAATGGGGGACAGCCCTGTCTGGTCACCCACGAATTTGGGCTCCATCACCCGGCGGAACAGAGCGATAATCCCCCAGATGGCCATCAACTCCACTGCGGTGGAAAAATCCCGGGTGAACAGAGCCACAAAGGCCCAGGGGACCATCACGGTGCCCGCCCCAATGATGGGGATAAAGTCCATAACCGCAAGTCCCAGGGCCAGCAGCAGGCCGTAGGGCTGACGGATCAGGAAAAAGCCGGCCAGCAGGATGAAGAATACCCCCACAGACAGCAAAAATTCCGCCTTCACATACCCGCCGAAGGCCCCCAGGGCGGTGGCACGCAGCTGGCTCAGGAAGCGGAGCACCCCCTCGTCCAGGTGCTGGACATACCGGCTGCGCAGATAGGGGTAGTCCGCCGTGAGCAGGAAGGTGGCCATCACAAAGATGACCAGCGCCACGCAGAAGCCGGGCAGGCCCATGGCCCGCTCCCCCGCCTCCATGCCCAGGCTGCCCAGGGCGGTGGGCACCGCGTCAGACAACCACTGAAACAGGTCGTCCCCAATATTCTCTACAATCTCGTTGACCTGGGGGGGCACCAGGGTGAGAAAGTGGGCAAAGAGCTCCTCCAGCTGGTCCAGAACGGACTGGAGGCTGTCCAGCAGTCCGCTCCAGTTCTGCACCAGGGACACCAGCTGCCCCGCGGCGGCGTAGACCAGCAGGGCCAGCCCCCCGCCGATCAGGCCGAAGAGGACCAGCAGAAGCAGCAGCGTAAGCACCTGCCGGTTCCAGCCCAGAGCCCGCTGCAATTTCTTCACCAGAGGATTGAGCAGGGCGGCGGCGGCCAGGGCAAGGAGGAAGGGGGCGAAAAGGGACAGCGCAGGCCGTCCAAACCGCAGCGCGAGCCATACCGCCAGCGCGGCCAGCGCCAGCCGTATACCCAGCCGCAGCCACAGCGCCCCCCGCTGCCTCCAGGTGAGCAGTCGATTCCCCATATTCTATCGCCTCGTTTGTATTAGTATGGAGGGTATCCTACTCCAGAATACCATAGAATGGGTGAATAAAATGTAAAAACTGCCGGTCCAGACAGAACCGGCAGTTTACAGTTTATTGAATCATCAGATTCGCCGCCACATGCAAAGCGGCAAATGGCCGCCGCAGAAGCAAAAGGGCCTGCCCAGTGACAGGCGGGCGGCCACAGGCCGCCCCTGCAGCTCCGGCGTCCACAATTTTTGTGGCTTACTATAGTCGTCAATCGCGGTAAATGATGCCGATCAGGTTGGGGCCGGCGTTGATGGCGATAACACCGCCAATGTGGTAGGACATGGCGGGCTCCTCCCCCAGCTCCTGACGGCACAGCTCCAGCAGCTTTCCGGACTGCTCCCCATTGCTGCCCTGGATCATCAGATAGGGGGTGCCGGGTTTCCGCTGCGCCTTGCACATCTCCGTCAGCTTGGCCACCACGGCCTTCTCACCCCGGACTTTGGCCAGGATTTTGGACTCGCCGTTGAGAAAGGTCATGATGGGCTTCAGCCCCAGGGCCTCCCCCACAAAGGCGGCGGCGGCAGACACCCGGCCCGATTTTTTGGCAAAGCGCAGGTCCAGAGGGGAGAACACCACGTGGACATGGTTTACCCAGTCCTGAATAAAGTCCGCCACAGTCTGGGGCGAGGCACCTTCGGCGGCCATTTTGGCCCCCTGGACCACCGCCCAGCCGTAGCCCATGGTGTAGTTCAGGGCGTCGATAATGTGAATATGAAAGGTATCTCTGGCCTCCGGGTGGTCCTTGTAGAACTCCCCCCGGGCCTGAAAGGCGTTGGCGCAGGTGGCGGAGCCCTTGGAGTTGATGGAGGTGTGGATCAGGTCGGTGAAGCCCTCCTCCCAGGCTGTCTCAAACAGCTCGGTAAAGATATAGGGGTTGAGCTGGGCGTGTGTGGGGATCTGAGGGGCGGCCAGAAGCATGTCATAGAACTCCTGGGGGGTGAAGTCAAAGCCGTCGGCGTACTCCTTGTCTCCCATGGCGATAGGGAAGGGGAGCACCTGGATGTTCAGCTCCTCCCGCAGCGGGGCGGGAATGTCGGCGGCGGAGTCGGTGGTAAATCTGATGCGAGCCATAGCGGGGCCTCCTTGTTTCATACGGGCCTGGGGCCCAAAAATCCTTCCAAAACCGGAAAATCACAGCCATTATGGCAGAAAATGGCTGGCTTGTCAAATTAAAAAACCATTAAGGTTCAGCCCTTTTTTCTCAGCTTCCGCCGGGTGCCGTCCGGATACTGGACCACGGTGCGGTCCAGCTGGGCGGTGAGGCTGGCCTTGAAGGCGTCAATATACTCCCGGCGCAGGATGTCCCGCTCCCTGAGCTCCTCGGGCGTCAGCCCCTGGGGAGTTTTGGCCTTGCGGGCCAGCTCATTGATGCGATCGATTTTCTTTTGTTCCATGGTTACAGATACCTCTCTATTACCAGCATGGTCCGGCCCTTTTTGGACTGCCCTGGAACCTCTTTGACGACGCACTTGCCCAGTCCCCGGCAGGTGAGGACGTCGCCCTGGGCCACCTGGCGGTCGGCCTTGAGGCACTCTTTGTGGTTCACCGCCACCTTGCCCGACGAGATGAGCCCAGCGGCTTTGCCCCGGGATATGGAGAAGCCGGCGGCGGCCACAGCGTCCAGCCGGAGGGTGGACACGGTGTCACGGATGGTCTTCACCCGGGGAGGTTTGGGGGCGAGCTGGCGGGGCGGAAGCCGGGACAGCTCCGCCTTGTACCGCCCCGCCCCCTCCCACTGGGACAGGAGGATGGGCAGGGCCTCACCCAGGACCACCACTTGGCACACCCCCGGCTGGGGAAGCAGGATATCCCCCAGCACCTCCCGGGTAATGCCAAGGCCCATGAGGGAACCCAGAATGTCCCGGTGGCTGAGGGAGGCCCCGGCGGGGAATTTGGCCTGGACGGCGGCGAGGGGGCCGTCCGGATCGGTGAGAACATCCTCCTCCCCCTGCCAGTTCGCGGGAAAGAAGCAGATGTTCCGCTCACTGTTGGGGTAGCCGCCCCAGAACAGGTGCTGGGGCCTGCCCCAGGCGTTGAGCAGATCGGTTACCGATGCCTGTTCCCCAGGGGAGAGGAAGGGCGTATGGGCGGGGACACCCCGGCTCTGGCTCAGCTCCAGCTTGTCCAGCACCCGGGCCAGAAGCACGCGCTCCTCTCCGCTGCGGGCGCAGCGGTCCAGCAGCTCCTTTTTCGTCATAAAGAGTCCCCCTTGCTGTAAGTTCCGCTCCAGTATATCGGCGGAAGGGGAGATTGTCAAGGGAATGGGGGGTTGACAAACCGTCCGCCGGACTCTAAAATAAAACAGGACCGCAGAATGCTGCGGTATTTTCACATTTAAATTGAGGCGGCCTGCCATTGAGACGGCGGAAAGGAGGACTCTATGGGAAAATTTAACGGTCTGCTGCTAGCCAGCGACTTTGACGACACGCTGTACGGCCTGGACCTGCGTATCCCGGAGCGCAATCTGGAGGCCATCCGCTACTTTATGGAGGAGGGCGGCTATTTCGCTATGTCCACCGGCAGAGCCCACCGTACCTTTGCCCCCTACGCTCCGCTGATCCCCATGAACGCACCGGCTGTGCTGTCCAACGGGGCGGCTATTTACGATTTTCAGGCGGACAGGATGCTGGAGCAGACCCATCTGCCTCCCACGGCCCCCCAGGACCTGGGAGCTGTTATGGAGCGGTTCCCCTCCCTGTCGCTGGAGGCCTATCACGGGGAGGATATCTATGTCTGCCACCCCAACGATATCACCTTTGCCCACTTAAAAAAGGTGAACTGTGACTACACCCAGTGCGAGCTGGCGGACATGCCCACCCCCTGGGTAAAGGCCCTGTTTCATCAGGAGCGGGAGGTACTGCTCCAGGCGCAGGCCATGCTGCTGGAAGGGGGCGGGGAGCGGTATGAGGCGATTTTCTCCAATCCCCGCTACCTGGAACTCACCGCAAAGGGCAGCAACAAGGGGGGCGGTGTGGCCCGGGTGGCCCGGATGCTGGGGGTGACCCCGGAACACATCTACTGTGTGGGTGATAATCAAAACGATATTCCCATGATGGAGCTGTCCGCCATCCCCTTTGCTCCGGCCAACTGCGCCCAGGAGGTCAAAGACTGGGGCGCCCGCATCCTCTGCCACTGCAACGATGGAGTGATTGGGGATATTGTGGAAATTTTGGACAAATTATATTAATTATGGGCCCCCGGCGTAAGCCGGGGGCCTTGTGATGTTACATGTCCATAGCGTCGGCCAAGTGGTCGATAGCCTCGTTGACCCGGCGGGCGGCCTTGTGGGCGGTCCGCTTGATCTGGCGGCTGGACGGGGCCATAGTCGCGCCCAGAAGGGCGCCCGCAGCCATACCGGCTACCGTCCCCATGAGGAACGCGCCGGTGCCGTGGCAGCTGTAAGAATTTCCGTACATTGTTTTTCCTCTCTTTCCCCGGAGAAATTTGAAGATTCTCCGCTGGCCATAGTATCCCCTGAAAATTCAAAAAACTCGTTGCTAAATCCTGCATCTTCCGCTATAATTTAATGTCAGGAAATGTGTGTATGGACAGACAATTCAAAAAAATCTACACAAGTCATGGCGGAGGACTTATCATGAAGCTTTTGATCAAGAACGGACGGGTGATCCATCCGGTAACGGGGACCATCCTGCTGCAGGACCTGCTGCTGGAAAACGGCAGAGTGGGTCTGATGGAGCACGGTTTGAACTGTGAGGCCGGGCGGACGATTGACGCCTCCGGACTGATGGTCGCCCCGGGGCTGGTGGATATGCACGTCCACCTCCGGGACCCGGGCCTGACCTATAAAGAGGATATTTTCACCGGCTGCGCGGCGGCGGCCCGGGGGGGTGTTACCTCAATGGCCTGCATGGCCAATACCAGCCCTGCGGTGGACTGTCCGGAACAGGTGAAGTACGTGCTGGACCGGGCCGCTCAGGCCAACGGCGTGGGGGTATATCCCGTTGCGGCCCTGTCCCGGGGACTGCGGGGTGAGGAGCCCACCGACACCGAGGCGCTGAAAGCGGCGGGGGCCGTGGCCCTGTCTGACGACGGTAACAACGTAGACAGCGCCAACCTGATGCGGGACGTGCTCATCCGGGCCCGGCAGCTGGATCTGCCCGTGCTGTGCCACTGCGAGGACACCTCTATGGTGGCGGGCCGGGCGGTGAACGAGGGCAGCGTGTCCCGTCAGCTGTGGCTGGAGGGCCGGCCCGCCATTGCCGAAGAGATTATGGTCATGCGGGACGCCATGCTGGCCGAGGAGACAGGGGCGGCGGTACACATCTGCCATGTATCCACCGCCCGGAGCGTGGACATCATCCGCAAAATGAAGAAAAAGGGGGTACGTATCACCTGCGAGACCTGCCCCCAGTATTTTACCCTCACCGAGGACGAGGTGCTCACCCAGGGGGCCCAGGCCAGAGTCAACCCGCCCCTGCGGACCCAGAAGGATGTGCAGGGCATTATTGCCGGGCTGAAAGACGGCACCATTGATGTGATCGCCACCGACCACGCCCCCCACTCCGTGGAGGAGAAGGCCCGTCCCCTCAGCCGGGCCCCCAGCGGGATGATCGGCCTGGAGACCAGCCTGGCTTTGGCGCTGACCCGGCTGTACCACACCAAAAAGCTGGACCTTCCCTCCATCATCCGCCGCATGTCCACCAATCCCGCCGATATCCTTCACCTGTCCCGGGGACACATGTCCCTGGGGGCCATTGCCGACCTGGTCATCTTCGACCCGGACGAGTCCTGGATCATAGACCCGCTGCTGTTTGCCTCCAAGGCCCGCAACACCCCCTTTGCCGGGCGGACCGTCAAGGGCCGGGTGAAATACACCATTGCAAAGGGCGAGGTTATTTATCAGGACAGCTGAAAACGCCTCCCTTTGCGAAGGGGACCAAGCAAGAAAGGAGTTATACCATGTCATTCGACGTATTGCAGGATAAGATCCGGGCCATGAAGAACCCCACCGTGGCCGGGCTGGACGCCCGCATTGAGTATGTACCCGAGCACATCCGCCGGGCGGCCTTTGAGGAGCACGGCCCAGGGCTGAAGGGGGCCGCCGAGGCCATCTGGCAGTTCAACGCGGGGCTGATTGACACGCTGTGTGACGTTGTCCCCGCCGTCAAACCCCAGGCGGCCTACTACGAGAACCTGGGCTGGCAGGGGATGGAGGTGCTGGAGCGCACCATCCGCTATGCCCGGGAGAAGGGGCTCTTCGTCATTGCCGACATCAAGCGGGGGGATATTGGCTCCACCGCCGCCGCCTACGCCGAGGGCTGGCTGTCCGGGGCAAAAATCGAGGGGGAGGTCTTCAAATCCTTTGACGCCGACTGCGTCACCCTCAACGGCTACATGGGCTCCGACTCCATCAAGCCCTTCCTGGAGGCGGCCAAGGTGGAGGACAAGTGCGTCTTTGTGCTGGTGAAGACCTCCAACCCCGGCTCCGGGGAGCTCCAGGACATTATGGCCGGGGACCGGCAGGTGTATGAGGTGATGGGCGATTTGAACCAGCGCATTGCTGCCGGCACCGAGGGCAAATACGGCTACACCATGGCCGGAGCGGTCACCGGGGCCACCTACCCCTCCGACATCCGGGCCCTGCGCCGACGGCTGGAGCATACCTTCTTCCTGGTACCCGGCTACGGCGCCCAGGGGGGGACGGCGGACGACGTGCAGTACGCCTTTGACAAGTACGGCCATGGGGCCATTGTCAACTCCTCCCGGGGCATCATGTGCGCCTGGCAGAAGACGGGCGGGGACGGCCATGACTTCGCCGAGGCGGCCCGGAACGCTGCTCTCGCCATGCGGGACGACATCCGGCAGTTTGTCACCATTGTGTAAGGGGTAGACGCATGAAGGTAGAACGCGCATGCAGCATCATAGTCAAGGAGCAGCTGACTCCGGACACTGTCTCCATGACACTGGCGGTGGGGGACATGGTCAGCTCCGCCGTCACCAATACCGGGCGGCCCATCCATCCAGGACAATTTGTTCACATCAAGTGCGGGGAGGGCCTGCTCCTCCGGCGGCCCATCTCCATCCAGTCCTGGACGGGGAGCCGGATGGGGGGGACCATCACCGTGGTCTTTGAGGCCAAAGGGGAGGGCACCCGCTGGCTGGCCCAGCGTCAGGTGGGGGACACCCTGGACGTGCTGGGGCCCCTGGGGAACGGCTTCCGGACTACCCCCGGCCCCTACTTATTGGTGGGAGGCGGCATTGGCGTGCCGCCGCTCCACGCCTGTGCCTGCTACGCCGGCTGCTCCTCCACCGCCATTTTGGGCTTCCGCTCCAAGGACCGGGCCATCCTGCTAGACGAGTTTGACAGCGAGTGTATTGATGTTCAGATTGCCACCGATGACGGTTCCCTGGGCTATCACGGCTTTGTGGACGCACTGGTTCGCCGGGAGCTGGGGAAGGAACACCACTACCAGGGCGTGCTGGCCTGCGGGCCCAAGGCTATGCTGAAGAGTGTAGCGCAGGTTGCGGCGGAGTTTGGCGTTCCCTGCCAGGTGTCCATGGAGGAGCGGATGGGCTGCGGCGTGGGGGCCTGTCTGGTGTGCGCCGTGACCATGAAGGACGGCACCGTAAAGCATGTGTGCAAGGACGGCCCGGTATTTGACGCTCAGGAGGTGGACTGGGATGCCTGATGTGAATATGCAGGTGGATCTTGCGGGGGTAAAGCTGAAAAACCCGGTGGTAGTGGCTTCGGGCACCTTCGGCTTTGGCCGGGAGTACAGCAAATTCTACAGCCTGGGGGAGCTGGGCGGCATCTGTGCCAAGGGGCTGACCCTCCACCCCCGGACGGGCAATCCCGCTCCCCGCATTGCCGAGACCCCTATGGGCATTCTCAACTCGGTGGGGCTGGAAAACCCCGGAGTGGACGCCTTTATCAAGGAGGAACTGCCCTTCCTGCGGGGGGAGGGCCTGCCCTGCAAGCAGAGGTTCGAGACAAAGATTATCGCCAACATCTCAGGAAACACCCCGGAGGAGTACGGCATCATGTGTGAAAAGCTGGCGGAGGCCGGGGTGGACATGATCGAGGTGAACATCTCCTGCCCCAACGTGAAGGCGGGGGGACTGGCCTACGGTACCCGTCCGGAGCTGGCCGCCGAGGTCACCGAAACAGCAAAAAAGCACGCTGGAGACGTGCCCGTCATGGTGAAGCTGTCCCCCAACGTCACCGATATTTGCGAGATTGCCAGGGCGGTGGAGGGGGCCGGGGCGGACGCTTTGTCCCTGATTAACACCATCCGGGGGATGCGTATTGACGTAAACACCCGCCGCCCCGTTTTGAAGATGAACACTGGGGGGCTGTCCGGCCCCGCCGTGCTGCCCGTGGCGGTGCGGATGGTGTGGGAGGTGTCCCAGGCGGTAAAGCTGCCCATCCTGGGCATGGGGGGCGTGTCCAAGGGCACGGACGTGGCCCAGCTGATGCTGGCGGGGGCCTGCGCTGTGGCGGTTGGCACCGCTCTGTTCGCCGATCCCTTCGCCCCGCTGAGAGTCCGGGACGAATTGGCGGACATTGCCGCCCGGCAGGGACTGGCCTCGGTTTCGGAGCTGACCGGAGGGGTGACCCCCTGGTGAAAAGGAGGAGGTTCCATGCTGGAGCATGTGATTGAGCTGTGCCTGCCCACCATCATCTCCGCCTGTGAGCTGATGGGCATTTTTGTGGTGGCCGTCACCGCTGTCCGGGCCTTCTGGCTGTACTGCGTGGGGATGGTCACCCGTACTCCGAAAAATATCAAATTCCAGCTGGCTGAGGGTCTGGCTACCAGTCTGGAATTCAAAATGGCCGCAGAGATTTTAAAGACCGTCCTGGTCCGGGACCTGAACGAGCTGATGGTGCTGGGGGCGGTGATTTTGCTGCGGGCTCTGCTGTCCCTGCTGATCCATGTGGAGATGAAGGGGGAGGCAAACCATACAAAGGACTGATTTGATGACAACGATCTACCTGATCCGCCACGCCGAGGCGGAGGGCAACCTGTACCGCCGGGTCCACGGCTGGTACAACTCCCTGATTACCGAAAACGGCTACCGGCAGATCGCGGCTTTGGAGGAACGCTTTCGGGATATCCATATCGACGCGGTGTGGTCCAGTGATCTGTTCCGGACGCGCACCACCGCCCGGGCCATTTACAGAGCTAAAAACCTGCCCCTGAACACCTGCCCCGGCCTGCGGGAGCTGAACCTGGGGGACTGGGAGGACCGGACCTTTGGGGCGGTGCGCCACACGGATCCCCAGCGGATGGACCTGTTCAACCGCACCGACCCGAAATGGGAGGTGGAGAACGCGGAGAGCTTCTTTCAGCTGGAGGAACGAATCTATGGGGCGGTGCGCCGTATCGCGGAGCGGTATCCGGACCAGACCATCGCCCTGTTCAGCCACGGCATGGCCCTGCGGCAGTTTTTGGGCAAGGTGAAGAATATCCCGCCGGAGGAGTGGCACGCCATGCCCCACGGGGACAACACGGCGGTATCCTGCCTCACCTGGGACGGGGAAAAATTCGAGATTCAATACGAGATGGACAACTCCCACCTGTCTGAGGAAATCTCCACTCTGGCCCGCCAGTCCTGGTGGCGAAAGGACAAAAAGACGTCGGCAGACGTGAACCTGTGGGCGGATATCCCCCTTAAAACCTGGCCCCGGGATCAGGAGCTGTACCTGAAGCTGCGGCGGGAGGTCTGCCCCGGTGTGGAGGACGCCGTCCTTTTGGCTGAGGCGGAGGAGCTGTGGAGGCAGTCCATGTGGAACCTCCACATATTCCACGCGGGGGAGCGGCCCATGGGTGTAATCCTGTATGACGACCGGTACACCACGAAGAAGACAGGGTATATCAAGTTCCTGTCCATCCTTCCGGAGGACCGGGGCAGGGGACTGGGAGTGCAGCTCATTGGTCAGGCGGTGTCTATGTACCGCAACATCGGCCGGGACCGCCTGCGCCTCCACTGCCCCCCGGACAACGAGAGTACCCGCCGGTTTTTCCAAAAGTACGGCTTTGTAAAGCTCAGGGAGGAGCCGGCAGGGGACCTGCTGGAAAAATATATCGGGTTTGACCGCTGATACTTATACGCAAAGGGACTTGAAGACGGCCTCCCGCAGCCTCAGCCCCACGGCATAACAGGCGTATTCCTCGTATCCGTCCAGCTCCGTCAGCCGCTCCGAAAGCTGGCTGCACAGCTCAAAGCCAATGATCTCCTGGAGCTGTGACACAATTTTGTTGTATTCCTCCCTGGCAGACTGATAGCCGGGGATATCCTCACAGAGACAGGCCACTGCTTGGGAAATTTCCTCGTTGGGCCAAAACAGTTCCGCAAACAGCGCTTGCATTTTAATCGCTCCCAATCTATAATACATTCACAAATTGCGCACTCTTATTATACATGCGCAATTTGCGAATGTTAAGAGGTAATTATGAAATTCCATGAACGTATTCGTCTGTTGAGAAATGAACGGGATATCACACAAATCAAATTATAGCAATTCCCGCCGCAGCTTGTCCAGTGCCCGGCGTTCCAGACGGGACACCTGGACCTGGGACACCCCCAGCACTCGGGCGGTATTCATCTGGGTAAGACCCTTGTAATAGCGCAGAAGGAGCACCTGCTGTTCCCGCTCCGGGAGACTGTCAACAGCGGCGCGGAGGGTAAGTCGCTCCACCATACCCTCCTCCTCGTTCCCGGTGGTGAGTATGCCCTCCAGGGTGAGGCCGTCGCTTCCTGTCTCCGCCTGGAGGGATACCACCGGCTCGATGGCGGTCTCGGCGGCGGCGATGTCCTCTGGGGACAGGTCCACCTCCTCCGCCAGCTCGGACAGGGTGGGCTCCCGTCCCAGCTGTCCGGACAGCCTGGCCCGCGCCGAGCGGATGGCTGTCCCCCGTTCTTTCAGCCCCCGGCTCACCTTGACCGGGCCGTCGTCCCGCAAAAACCGGCGGATCTCACCGGCGATTTTGGGGACAGCATAGGTAGAAAACTGGGTGCCAAACTCCGGGTCAAAGCCCTGGATAGCTTTGAGAAAACCCAGGCAGCCCAGCTGGTACAGGTCGTCCGGCTCCACTCCCCGGCCGTAGTACCGGCGCACCACGCTCCAGATCAGGCCGTTGTTTTCCAGCAGTACCTGTTCACAGGCGGCACGGTCGCCCCCCCGGGCGGCCTCCAGCAGCGCGGAGCCGGCAAGGGGCCCGCTCACCGGCCGGCCCGGCGGGCAATCTTCCGGGCCATGGTGACGGCAGTCCCTTTGCCGGGGGTGGAGCGGACCTTCAGGGTATCCATAAAGCTCTCCATAATGGTAAAGCCCATCCCGGAGCGCTCCTCATTTCCGGTGGTGAACAGAGGGGTGCGGGCCTGGTCCACATCAGCGATCCCCACCCCCCAGTCCTTTACCAGAATCTCCAACAGGTTCCCCTCCTTGATGCGCAGCCTGACCATCACCTTTCCTAGGGTATCCGGGTAGGCGTGGACAATGGCGTTGGTCACCGCCTCGCTGACGGCGGTTTTGATGTCGTTGACCTCCTCCAGAGTGGGGTCCAGCTGGGCGGCAAAGCAGGCAGCCGCCGTCCGCGCAAAGCCCTCGTTGGCCGACCGGCTGGGGAACTCCATGGTAACTTGATTCTCAATTTTCATATGTATCGGTCCTTTCTTTGGCCCTATATGGCCCCCTTCGCAAAGGGGACTCCCGGCGCAGCCGAGTGGAGGTTTTCTTCTAAAATGCAATACGCTGATCAGGAAAACTCTCCGTCACCGCCTTCGGCGGCGCCACCTCCCTTTGCGAAGGGAGGCTTTTTTCATTCGAACCGGATGATTCGTTCCAGCCCGGCGGCCTGAAACACTCTGCCCGCCTGGTCCGGAGTGTTCACCACCCGCATGGAACCCTGCACCTGGCCCATCCGGCGGTGGGCCCGAAGGAGCACCGCAATGCCTGAGCTGTCCGTAAAGGTCAGCCCGCTCAGGTCCAGGGTGAGCTCCCGCGGCTGGGCGGCGTCTATGCGGCGGTCCAGTTCCTCCATTACCAGCTTGGCCCCGTGGTGGTCCAGCTCTCCAGCCACCTGGGCCGTCAGGCGGCGTTTGTCCTCTCTACAGGTCACCGGCATATCTGACCCGCTCCTCTCTGGGTATATCCCATTATTTTCCAGACCATTATAGGACAAGCCTGCTGTCGAATCCGGACGCTTTTTTCCGGTTCCCTCACTTTTCCAAGAAAAAAGCTTCCGGTTTGGAAGCTGCCAAAAATTTTTTTGCCTTCCCTATTGACAAACGGGAAAAAAGCGCTATACTGTGCATATAGTATATATACAGTAAATCCAAAATAACAGTGGTGAGACCCGGCGCGGGACCAGCGCGCGGCCGGCAGCCTGGACCTCACCCCCTGTTGAAAGGCAGGACAAATGGATATTATATTAAGCAATGCCAGCGGAAAACCTATTTATGAACAGATCACCGACCAGGTAAAGGAACAGATCATGGCCGGAACCCTGTCGGCGGGGGACGCCCTGCCCTCCATGCGGCTGCTGGCCAAGGAGCTGCGCATCTCGGTGATTACCACCAAGCGGGCTTATGAGGAACTGGAGCGGGACGGCTTTTTGGAAAACGTCCCGGGCAAGGGCTGCTTTGTGGCTCCCCAGAACCGGGAGCTGCTGCGGGAGGCCCAGCTGCGAAAGGTAGAAGAAAAGCTGGCCCAGGCGGTGGAGGAGGCCCGGAGGGGCGCTTTCCCGCTGGACGAGCTGCATGAAATGCTGGATATTTTGTATAAAGGTGACGAATTATGACAAATTGTATTGAAATTAAGAGGCTCTGCAAGTCCTACGGGGACTTTACCCTGAAAAATATAGACCTGACCCTGCCCGGCGGCTCCATCCTGGGGCTGATCGGAGAGAACGGGGCGGGCAAGACCACCACCATCAAGTGCATCCTGAACCTGATCCGCCGGGACGCGGGGGAGATCACTCTGCTGGGCTATGACAACGTGAAGGAGGAGCGCCTGGCCAAGCAGGACGTGGGCATGGTGCTGGACGAGTGCTTCTTCCACGACACCCTCCGCCCCAAGGATGTGAGCAAAATCCTGGCTCCCGCCTACAAGCATTGGGACAACCAGCTCTTTCTGGACTACCTGGACAAATTCGGCCTTCCGGAGAAGAAGCTCATCAAGGAGTTCTCCCGAGGGATGAAGATGAAGCTGTCCCTGTCCGCCGCCCTGGCCCACCACCCCAAGCTGCTCATCCTGGACGAGGCCACCGCCGGTCTGGACCCGGTGGTCCGGGACGAGATTCTGGACGAATTTTTGGGGTTCATCCAGGATGAGGACCACGCCATCCTCATGTCCAGCCACATCACCTCCGACCTGGAGAAGGTGGCCGACTACATCGCTTACATCCACCAGGGACAGGTGGTGCTGTCCGACGCCAAGGACAACATCCTGGACAGCTACGGCCGGGTGGGCTGCACCGCCGGGCAGCTGGAGGCCATTGATCCCCGGGACGTGCTCCGGGTACGGCGGGGCTCCTTCGGCTGCGAGGCCCTGGTAAAGGACCGCTCCGCCTTCGCCCGCAAGTACCCCATGCTCCTGGTGGAGCGGACCACCCTGGAAGACATCATGCTCTTTGTGGGGAAAGGAGAAGTAAAATGACCGGTTTGATTATGAAAGACCTTCTTGTGATGCGCAAGACTATGAAATCCTATCTGCTCATTATAGTGCTCTACGTAGTGCTGGCTTATCTTGATGTTTTGAATTACGGCTTTATCATTACCTTTATTCAGGTCATGCTCATGGTGCTGCCCATCACCGCCTTCGCCTATGATGAACAGGCCAAGTGGGACCGGTACGCCGTAGCCCTCCCCTTGGGCCGTAGCAGAGTGGTGGGGGCCCGGTATCTCTTTGTGTTGATGCTGACTGTAATCACCACAGCCATGGGTCTGGTGGGCACCGCCATCCTAACTCTGGTCCATGAGGCAGAGCCGTTAGAGATGCTGCTCACCCTGGCTGTTTCCACCACCATCGGGCTGCTGGTGCCTGCCATCCTTCTCCCCCTGTGCTACAAGCTGGGGGCAGAGCGGTCCCGCCCCTACCTGTACGCCATTATCTTTATCCCCACCATTCTGGTTGTACTGCTGGCTAAGATAGACGTTATCGACTTTTCCGCCCTCAATGCTCTGGAGGATCTGACCTCCGCTGTTCTTCTTGGGGGCCTCTCCCTGCTGCCCCTGGGGGCGCTGGCGGCATTGCTGGTATCTTATCTCATCTCCTGCCGCATTACGGCAGGGAAGGAGTACTGAGATGACCGCCGCTGTCATCCTTCTGTGGGTAAGCTGCCTGTGGTCCATCACCCGGTCGGTCCTCTGCCTGATCTGGACGGCCAGCCCCTGGCGTCGGATGCTTGTGCTGGCCGCCCTGGCCTTGGCTGTCCGCTATGCCCACATGCCCAAGGGAAAAACCATGTAGGGGCGGTAATTTTGATCCCGCTTTGGAAAATCATCCAACAAGCCTCTTGCACTCCCTGACTGTCTTGTGGTAAAATAACAACATCAAAGGAGTGTGAGCGCTATGAGAGATATGACCGCAAAGGAGGCCATCCGTGAGCTTCAAAACATGAAGCAGTACTGCACCGCCAAATCCATTCCCGCCCTGGACTTCGCCATCAAGGCGCTCAAGGAAAGGGCGGAAGCCGAAAAGACATAAGACAAGACCCCCGGCTCAGCCGGGGGTCTTACATATTTGTATCAAATTCCGGGTAATCCGTCCGGTCAGGCCCCAGATGGCGCGGCCCTTCCAGGGGTAGACAGGGACGTTCTCGCTCCCTTTCTGCCACCTGTAGTCTCTGGGGATTCCAATCACCTCATAGGGAAAATTTTCCGCCGGAGTGGGGATCAGTTCGTAGGTATACTCAATGGGGGGATGTGTAAGCAGATAGGACATAGGGACAAAAAACACCTCGTCCACCTCGGCGGTGCTGGGGACCATCCGCTCCAACGCCCCGCTGTCCACCACACCTAAAACGGGCTGCATCAGGAAGTTGGCCCGGTGGGCGATAAAGTCCAGCCGGCCCACCAGCCTCACTGCCCCGGAGGGGATGGCCAGCTCCTCCCAGGTCTCCCGCAGGGCGCACTCCTCCGGGGTCTCCTCCGCCTCCATCCGCCCCCCGGGAAAGCAGACCTCCCCCGGCTGGCGGCGCAGGGTTTTGGCACGGACCTCGTAAAGCAGGCACAGCTCCCCCTCCCGCTCCACCAGGGGGACCAGCACCGCATAGGCGCGGCGGGAGTCCATCAGGCCGGGAGCACGGGTTTGCAGAGTGTGTTCTAAGGAGGTCAAATTAAATTCCATCTTCGTTCCTCTATCTCCCGTCCCCCCGCAGGGGGAAAGCCTCCCTTTGTGAAGGGGCTCTTTTCGCCGCAGTGGGGCAGGTTTTACATCTTCTCCGGCGCGGACACCCCCAGCAGGCCCAGGCCGTTGGCCAGGACGGCCCGTACTGTGTCGGCCAGCTTGAGGCGGGCGGCCTGGAGGCAGGGGTCATCAACCATGCACCGGCAGGCGTTATAAAAGCGGTGAAAATCTCCGGCCAGAGCGGTGAGATAGCGGTTGATGCGGCTGGGATCATAGTCCCGGGCGGCCAGATGGAGCTCCTCCGGGTACTGGGCCAGGGACTTAATCAGGGCCAGTTCCTCGGGCTGAGTGAGGACGCAGGCCTCCACCTGTTGGGCGGCGCATACTGCGGCCCCGCTCTCTTGCATGCGGGCAATCAGCGAGCAGATGCGGGCGTGGGCGTACTGGACGTAGTACACCGGGTTCTCGCTGTCCTGGCGGACGGCCAGGTCCAGGTCGAAGTCCAGAGGACTGGAGGGGGTCCGATTGTTGAAGTAGTACCGGGCAGCGTCCACGCTGATCTCGTCCAGCAGGTCGTGGAGGGCAATGGCCTTGCCCGTCCGCTTGGACATACGCACCGGCTTGCCGTCCTGAAGCAGGTTGACCAGCTGCATCAGCACAATCACCAGCCGGTGGGAGCCGTCCAGGCCCAGACCGTCCAGAGCGGCCTGGAGGCGGGCCACATGGCCGTGGTGGTCGGCCCCCCAGATGTTGATGACCAGGTCAAACTTGCGCTCCTCCAGCTTGTTGCGGTGGTAGGCGATGTCGGCGGCAAAGTAGGTGTAAAAGCCATTGGCCCGGCGTAGCACGTCGTCCTTCAGGTCCAGCTTATCCACCTGCTCCTGGGTTTTGCCCTCAGCCAGGTACTTTTTCTTCAGCAATTCGGTGGTGTTCAGCCACAGAGCGCCGTCCTTCTCGTAGGTCCAGCCCTTTTCTGTCAGCAGCCCCACCGTGTCGGCCACAAACCCCCGGTCGTGGAGCCAGGACTCCATGTACCACTGGTCGTACTCGATGCCGTACTTTTTCAGGTCCTCTTTCATCTTGGGGATGTTCCGCTCCAGGCCGAACTGGGCCATAGTGAACAGCGCGTCGTCCTTCGGCTCATTTTTATAGTCGGGCCCCACTTCCTCATAGAAAGCCTGGGCCAGTTCTTTAATGTCCCCCCCCTGGTAGCCGTCCTCGGGGAAGGGAATCGCGTCCTCTCCCAGCACAATCTGCATATACCGGGCGTAAATGGATCGGGCGAACTTGTTGATCTGGTTGCCTGCATCGTTGACGTAGAACTCCCGCCACACGTTCCATCCGGTCCGGGTCAGGACGTTGGCCAGGGTGTCCCCCAGCACGCCCCCTCGGGCGTTGCCCATGTGCATAGGGCCGGTGGGGTTGGCGGAGACAAACTCCACCATCACCTTCCGCCCTGCGCCCTCATTGCCGGAGCCGTAGTCCGCCCCCTCCCGCTCAATGGTGCCCAGCACCTCCCCGTACCACCGGGGACCCAGGGTGAAGTTGAGAAAGCCGGGGCCGGCAATCTCCACCTTGCTGAAATAGCTGCCCTCCAGCTCCAGATTGTCCACAATGGTCTGGGCAATCTGCCGGGGGGCCATGCGTATTGCCTTGGCCCCCGCCATGGCAAAGTTGGAGGCGTAGTCCCCGTGGGCGGTATCCTTGGGAATCTCAATGGTGGTGTTCACCTGGACGCCGGCGGGCAGAGCGTCAGCGGCGGCGGCTTTCTCATAGGCCGCCTTGGTCAGCGCGGCCACCTGGTCCTTGGCGGCCTGGATCATATTTGTCATCTTTTGCACCTCATTCTTTATGTGTGCGGGGGCGGACAATACGCGCCCCTGCCGTTACTGCTTCAAGCTCCCTGTGCCCCTCTCCGCCTCCTTCACGTTGATGCGGAAGATGTTGCGGCCGGTCAGGGCGTGGTCTACCTCCACGGAGTAGTCAACCTCAATGTCGCCCCCCTGGTCGTTCAGCTCGGCCAGCAGATGGCGGGTATTCACCCCAATGGTCATTGCGCCATATGGTGTATTGTACATGGACAAATGCCGGCGCCCCTCCTGGAACACCAGCTGGGAGTTGAACTCGCCTACCCGCATCAGGGTAACCTGTTCCCCGTCCACCTGGATGGTGGTCAGGGTGCCCTCCAGACCGGTGAGCTCACTCTCCTGATAGGACAGGGTATAGCTGCTGCCGTCCCGAACCAGCCGGCCCTCGGTGACCAGCTCAATGATATCGGGGGGCGTGCCCTCGTATGTCTGCATTCCCTTGATGGAGATGACCACTTCCTTTTCCATAGGGGGACCTCCAATACTCAGTCAGATTGGGGCCGGGGGAAAACCCCAAAGCCCCGGGTCAGTCTGAGGTATTATACACACTTTGGCCCTCTATGTAAAGCGGCTATTTTATTGTATGTCATTTTGCCTGAAAAAACAAGTAAAATTGCCTTGTTTCTCCATTTGACAAATACAAAATGGAGGCTATAATGCTATATGAACGACTTTATTTTTGGAGAGGTGGAGTCCGTGATGAATTTGGAACTGAACAAAAAGCAATTTCGCCGTCTGCTGGACCTGGTGTACATTGGAAATTGGATCTTGAACTCCACCCGGGGCGACCAGCGCTTTGCCGATTACGACCAGGTGGAAAGTCTGCTGTTCAGCCGGGCCGCCCTGGAGGGCATGCCCCAGCTGGCTGAGCTGTATCAGGGCGAGGTGATCCCCTCCCGGGCCTTTGTGGAGGGGGGCATCCACGAGGCCATTGTGGAGTATGAAAACAATGTGTTTTTCGACATCCTGGCTGAAGACCTGGCCCGCCGGGACATGGACGACGCCCCTATTGACGAGAGCAACTACGCCGAGCTCACCAGCCGTATCGACGCCTATATTGCCGAGTTTGAGGAGCACGGAACGGACAACATTCTAGTGGATATTGAGGACTAAAGAAAAGGCCGCTGTAGATTTTTTGCTCTACCGCGGCCTTTTTAAAGTTGAAACCGCCACCTTTCCCGGTGACGGTTTCATAGCCTGTGACAGGCGGGCGGCCACAGGCCGCCCCTGCTGATGATTGCTATAAACTGGACCCAACCGCTTTTTGCTGTTCTTATGCTCTCAGCATAGCGCCATCTTGCTTTTACTTTTTCCACACCAAGAAGGTCAACGCAAACCACACAGCCAGATACAGGGTGATGGCTGCGCCGGCGGAGCCGCCGGCGTAGTAGGAGGTCATCAGTCCGGCGACCCCAGCCAGGATGGCTCCCAGCAGGGAGAACAGGTGGTACTGCCACATATTCCTGGCCACGTTCCGGGCGGCGGCGCCGGGCAGGACCAGCAGGGAGTTGATGACCAGCAATCCCACCCAGGTCATGGACAGGGTAACCACTACGGCGATAGCCATGGAGAACACCGTCTCCTGCCAGAACACCCGCACCCCCCGGCTGTCGGCCAGAGCGGGGTGGACGGCGGAGAGCATCAGCTGGTTGAAGGAGGCCAGCCACAGCCCCACCACCAGCAGCAAAATCAAGGCCAGCAGCCCCACCTTGGCCGGCTCCACAGACAGGATATCCCCCACCAGCAGGGCATTAAACCGGGTAAAGGACCGCCCGTTCAATGTGGACAGGAAGATGCCCAGGGCCACGGCGGTGGAGGAAAACACACCGATCACCGTGTCGCTGGCCAGGGCGGAGCGGCGCTTGACCAGGTTGAACAGCAAAGCAAAGAAAATCGCGAAAACCACCGCCGCCCAGGTGGGCTCGTGAAAGCCGCACAGTGCCCCAATGGCCATTCCGGTAAAGGCGGAGTGGCCCAGGGCGTCGGAGAAGAAGGACATGCGGCTGTGGACCACCATGGTGGACAAAATACCAAACAGGGGGGTGATAACCAGCACCGCCAGCAGGGCATTTTTCATGAAGAACATAGACCCCGGCTGGGCCCACTCAAAGGGCAGCAGGTCCACCAGAGCGTACCAGATATTCATTCCGCTCCCCCCTTTCCCATCCGCAGGTGGAAGGTCTCATAAAATTCCGGAGAGGACAGCACCTCGTCCGGGGGACCGGACTTGAGCACCCGGCGGTTGAGGAGAATGACCTTGTCGGCAAACTGCCCCAGGGTGGCAAAGTCGTGGGTGGACAGAAAGATGGACAGGTCGTACTGGGTGCGCAGCTCATCCAGCATGTCCAGCAGCTGGTGCTCCCCCTCGATATCCACCCCGGACAGCGGCTCGTCCAGAATGAGGATGTGGGGCACCGGCTCCAGGGCCAGGGCCAGCAGCACCCGCTGGAGCTGGCCCCCGGACAGCCCTCCCATAGGTCGGTCCAGCAGGTCCTCCCCGTGGACCCGGGCCAGGCAGGCGGCGGCTCGATCCCGGTACTTTCGGGGTACAGGCAGCCACACCGGCCATCTGGCGGTGGCGGCAGTGAAGAAGTCCAGCACCGACACCGGGTCCCCCCGGTCAAAGCTGGGGGCCTGGGGGACATAGCCCACCAGGGGCCGGGTCCCGCCGGTAAGCCCCCCGTCGGCCAGCCGGATGGCCGGCCCGCCGGCCGGAGAGAAGGTAATTTTCCCTCTGTAGCCCGTCTGGCCCAGAATGCTGCGGAACAATGTGGACTTGCCCGCCCCGTTGGGGCCGATCAGGGCCACAATTTCCCCGCAGTGGAGGTGGAAGGACACGTCCTCCAGAATGGAGTCCCCCTGGAGCTGGACGTTCAGAGCCTCCAGCTTGAGGCAGCAGCTGTCCTCACATCCGGCGGACAGCTTTCCGTGTTTGATTTTTCTCATCCCTTGGGCACCACACTTTCTCCGGCAAACCCGTTAATCATGGTCACCGCGTTTTGATACAACGCGAAATAGTGATTCAGCAGGCCGGTATCCAGGTCGTCGGACTCCATAGGGCCGTCCATCACCATAGACAGCTGAGCAATCTGGCACCCGGTCTCCCGGGAGATAGCCTTTGCTGTGGCGTCAGAGCCGTTGACCTCGGTGAAAATCACCGGGATATTGTATTCCTTCACCAGCTGAGTGATCTCCACAATCTCACGGGCGCTGGCCTCACTGCCCGCCTCCTCCTCAATGGCGGCCAGCAAGGGCACATCACAGGCCCGGGCAAAATACTGAAAGCCATCGTGGAAGGTAATCAAACCGGGAAACTCCCCCATCCGAGGCCGGAATTCCATCATCAGATTTTGGATTGAAGTCTCACAGGAGAGCAAAACCCCGTCGGCGTGCCAAAAATTACCCACATATTCCTCCAGGTGGTCTGAGTCCTGCGCGGCAATGCCGTCCAACAGGTTGCGCGCCATGATCCTGCCGTTGGCCGGGTCCATCCAGTAGTGGGGATCCCAGTGGCCGTGGTCGTGGCCGTCGTGGTCCTCCTCCCCGTCCTCGTGGTGGTGGGACAGGTTCTCCAGCAGCTCGATCCCCTCGGAGCAGTCAATGACCACCGCGTCGGAGGCGGCCAGGGCGTCCTCCAAAAACTCCTCCAGCCCCGCGCCGTTGATGGCGATCATGTCGGCCCGTTCCAGCTTCTTCATGTCCGCCATAGACAGGGTGTAGTCGTGCAGGCAGCTGGTGCTCCCCGTGTCCAGCCGCTCCACCGCCACCCCCTCCACCCCCTGGGTGATGGAGGAGGCGAACAAATAGATGGGATAGGTGGTGCAGACCACGGTGAGGCGGGCCTCCTCCGCCGCCGGGGCGCAGGAGGGAAGGGCCAGAGCTATGGTCAGCATACAGATCAAAGTCAATTTTTTCATTTGTTGTTTCATCTTTTTGAGCTCTCCAACAGCTCCAGCAGCAGCCGCTCGTTCTCCCCGGCGGCCCGGGTGAGCTGGGCGGACTTCTCCCGCAGGCGGGCCAGCACGGCGTTGTAATGTTCCATCAGGGCGTCCGCCCGGCGGACGGCCTCCAGGCCGTCAAAGGCCTCCACATCCCCTGCGGCGGGCAGGTCCAGCTCCTCCAGGTAGCTGGCCACCTTGGGATCGTAGACCAAGCCCATAGCGGGCACCGCCATCCGGGCGGCAAAAATCAGGGTGTGCAGCCGCATGGCCAGGCACAGCTGGGCCTGGCCCAGCACCCCCATCAGCTCTCTCGGGGTGGTGGGGACATCCAGCACATAGGAGGGCTCCTCCATCAGCGCCCGCACCTGGGCAGTGGCCTGCCGGTCCCGCTCAGGCTGCATCAGCAAGAACAGCACCTCCAGCTTGTGCTTCCGGCGCAGATGACAGCACAGCCCGGCCAGCTGGGCGAAAAAGTCCCCTGTGTTGGGCCAGTCCCGGACAGACACCGCCACAAAGGGCCGCCCCTGGGGCAGACCTGTCCCGGCCAGCAGCGCCCGGGAGCGCTCCTCCCCGGCGGGCTCCAGGTGGAACACCGGGTCGGCGGTGACCTGGGCGGGACGGGTGATGCCCATCTGGACCAGCTCCTGGGCGGAGGCGTGGTCCCGCAGAGTGACCAGGGCGGCCCGCTCCACCACATGCCTCACCCGGCGGCGGTTGGCCGGCTTGCGCACCGGGCCAATGCCGTTGGCGTAGAGCATCACCGGCTTGTGGAGCCACTGGGCGCAGCGGATTACCGACAAATAGTACAGCAGCGACCGGGTGGAGGTGGTGTCCTGAAGCAGGCTCCCCCCTCCGGACAGCAGCACGTCCCCCTCTCTCAGGGCGGAAAAGACTCGCAGCACCCGAAACCGGGGGATGGCATCCAGACCATACTGTTTTTTCGTCAGCTCCGGGTCGTTGGACAGCACAGTCACCGACACGTCGTCACTGGCGGCCCGGACCGCCTGCTGGATGGAGTCCAAAATGGCGTCGTCCCCGGCATTGCCAAAGCCGTAGTAGCCGCTCATCACCACCCGGTACTTTTTCCGCCGCACCTTGGCGTAGGCAGACAGGCAGTCCTCCGCCATGCGGCTGACGGAGTACCGCTCCTGGACCACCTGGCGGCCGTAGGCCCCCAACTCCCTTTTTTGCTCCGGAGGCAGGGCCAGAGCGGCGGTAATCTCCTCAAAAAGCTGGTCCTCGTTGGAAACAGGGTCGGTACGGCAGCAAAAATTGGTGTCCACCGCCTTGTCCAGCAGCGACTGGGTAAACAGCCCGGTGTGTCCCTGGGCTCCGGACAGCACCGCCGGTTTTTCCGCGGCCATGGCCTCCAGCGCCGCCCGGGACACCCCCACAAACAGATCGCAGGCGGCCACCAGGCGGTTGACGTCAGTGCGGGGCCCGGTGAGAGTAAGGCACTCCCGGCCCAGCGCCCTGTTGACCTCCCTGGCCTGGGCAGACAGCTCCTCATAGACGCCGCCGCCGCCGGTAATAAGCACCCGTATCCCCGGAATCCGTTCCGACAGCCGTGGGGCCAGGGCAATGAGCTGCCGGGCAGTGTGGGAGGCGGCCTGGTCCAGGCGGCTGACATGGCCCACCACCGGGGCATCCCCCAGCCCCAGCTCCTGACGGACCGCCTCTCCGGACACCGACGGTGAGAACTTCTCTGTGTCAATCCCGTTGATGGTGAGGGTAATCTGTTCTGGAGGAATGCCGTACTGCTCCATCAGATAGTCCCGGATATCCTCCGACACGGCCAGGGTGTGCTCCCCCCAGTTGGACAGCAGCTTCAGCGCCCCGCTCACCTGATACACCCCGTGGCAGGAGGTGACAAAGGCGAATTTCATCCGTTTTTTCAGCAGTCCGCACAAAAAGGCGGGGATACGGGCGTGGGCGTGGACCACGTCGGGCCGCTCTTCGGTGATGACCCTCCGCAGGACTCCCCGGGCCCGGTTCATGGCCGTTACGCTGCGCTGGTTGAGGGGGGCCGCGTAGTGGCGGATGCCCGCCGCCTCTACCTCCGGCACATAGACGCCGCCGTTGGAGACAATCAGCACGTCGTGGCCCCGGTGCTTCAGCTCCTTGGCCAGCTCCACAATGTGGGTCTCCGCCCCGCCGATGTCCAGGCCCATGGTAGCCATCATGATCTTCATGGTGTTCCCTCCCAATCGCACATAGGGGCGCACGGTGTGCGCCCCTATGGCATATCCTCAGTCAATCGCAATCACCATTCCGGTAAAGTCCGCCCGCTGGGTGCAGTAGTTCCGGGAGGAGTTGATCCCCAGATCATAGACCCGGTTGATGGAGTAGCTCTTGCCGGTAATCAGCCCCGACCCCTTTACGGTGATAATCAGATCCACGGTGTCCTCCGCCTCCAGCAGGCCGGCGGTGCCGTCGGTAAGCCTGTCGGCCAGCTTGGTGCCGGGGTCCCGCTCCACCTGTATGTCGGTAATCTCGCCCAAAGCCCGGCCGCCGCTGGAGTAGCTCTGGTCATAAAGGCCATCCCCCACCACAATGGCGTCGGCCACAAAGTTGTCCACCCCCCGGGCCCGCACCTGGAAGGTGATGGTCTGTTCCGTAACCGCCGTACCGGTGTGGGTCTGGATGTTTTTAAAGTACAGGGCGGCCGCCATAACCAGCACCACCAGAATCACCAGCACGTCAATCACGCTGATTTTGCCAAAAAGACGTCCGTTCCGGTCTATCATCTTCATCCCTGCACCTCCTCAACTGCCACAATGGGGCCGCTGCCCATATAGCCCTCGCCCCGGAAGTAGCCCAGGCTGCCCGCCCGGACCTCATAGCCGCCGCCCACAGTGATGGCAGCGTCGCTGACCACGCAGGGGGCCTCTATGGTAACCAGCACGTCCTCCATGCCCTCCATCTCCGCCCAGACCCAGCGGCGGCTCTCCTGGTCGGTCACCTGCATCCTGGAGGGCACCGCCTGAACGGACACCACCTGGCCGATCTCATAGTTTTTGATGTTGTCGGCAATCTGGTCTCCAGGCTGGATTATGCCGCTGGTGCCCGGAATCCACCGCTGGAAGCGGACAGTATACCGGACTGTGGAGGTGGCGGCGGGGCCGGCCTGAGCGGGGACAGCCGGTTTCATGGTCCGCCAAAGCAGAAAGGCTGCCGCTCCCAGGGCCAGTATCAGGACTATGCCGTCAAAGAGGTTCAGTTTCAGGCGGAATTTTGGTGTGTTTTGTTCCATTATTTGGCTCCTTTCAGGATATCCAGGTAGATATTCTCTGTATTTCGGGCGAAAACCTCGCCGGTAAAGCGCTCCTCATAACATGTTCGGGCGTTGGCGCCCATCCTGGCCCGCTCCTCGGGCCTGTCCATCAGCCGCTCCATGGCCTCCGCCAGGGCGGCGGCGTTCCGGCTGGGGAAGATCAGGCCGGTGCTTCCGTCCTCAATGACGTAGGGGTTGCCGCCGTAGCCGCTGGCAATGGTGGGAAGCCCCAGGCTCATTCCCTCCAGCAGAGCCATGGAGGTGGCCTCGGTGCCGTAGGAGCAGTTGAGCTGCACGTCCAGAATATTCAGCAGCCTGGGCACGTCGGAGCGGAAGCCCAGCAGTCTCATCCGGTCCGCCGCCCCGGCGTCCTGAACCGCCTGGGCCAGCGTCCCCTGGAAGGGCCCCGTTCCGGCCACAAGGACGGTGAAATCCTCCCGTCCCCGCTCCTTGAGCATGCGGACGGCCTCCACCAGATGCAGATGGCCCTTGTAGTCCTCCAGCCGGGCCAGGATGCCGAAGACGGTGTCCCCCGCCGGGATGGACAGCTCCCTTCTCAGGGCCGCCCGCTCCTCCGGGGAGGTCTGGGGCACAGGGGCCGCGCCGTTCATCACCACGGTGATCTTTCGGGGGGAAATGCCCCCTTCAGTCAGATTATCCCGTGTGGCGGGGCTGACGGCTATGATCCGGTCAGCGTAGTGCTCGTTGACAAATTTGTTCACCCACCGCCCGGGGGGACAGCGCAGTTTGGCCGGGACGGGAAAGGCGGAGTGGCGGCTGTACACCGCCGGTATCTTGCACCTTTTGGCGGCAATCCGGCCGGACAGACAGCCGTGGGTGTGGACAATGTCCGGTTTCAGCTCCTTCATCACGTTCCGGAGCTGCTTCACGTCCTCCCTGTGGTAGGAGCGGTCGGCCATGCCGTCCACCTCCACAAGCTGCGCCCCCGCCTCCTCCAGGGCGGGCCTGAGCAGGCTGTTCCTGGGCAGGGCCACCCAGGTCTCAAATCGGTCCCGGTTGGAATACCGCAGGTAGTTGAGGATCACCCGGCCCGCGCCGCCGATATTGGTGTCGCTGATGACATTCAGCACTCGTATCAAGCCAGCAGCCTCCCCTCGGGCAGACGGCGCCGCCGGGTACACAGGGCGCCCAGGGCCAGATAGGTCCAGAACAAAAAGAGCACCCGGTAGTTGTAAAAGGAGTAGTCCGTCATGGCCTGGACCATGAAGCCGAATACCCCGGAGGTAAAGGCAATCTGGTGGACCCGGCTGGACCAGTCGTGCTCACGGCTGATGGCGGCGCACATCATGCGGAAGTAGACAAACAGCAAAATCACAAAGACCGCCAGGGCCGCAATGCCCGCGTCGCACACAATCTGCAAAAACAGGTTGTGGGAATGGGGGGCGGCAATGCCGTTAAAGCTGTAGGCGGGGTAGACCATGTTAAAGGCGTCCGCCCCGGGGCCGATACCGCACAGCCAGTAGTTTTTCAGCATGGCCAGGGTGCCCATCCAGATATACACCCGGTAGGAGGTGGACGCGTCGGACAGGTTGCCAATGCTGGCAAAGCGGTTAATGACGGTGTCGGGCAAAACAAACCACAGCGCCGCCAGAACCACCGGAATCAGCAGGATAAACCGGGGGTTGAGCAAAATCACAAAGGCCGCCCCGGCAAAGAGCAGGCCCAGCCAGGCCCCCCGGGACATAGTGAGCAGCATGCACACGCACATCAAAGCGCAACAGATAAAGTAGAACACCCGGCCGAACCAGTCCTTGGCTGACAGCAGCTTGGCCCCGCCAATGGGGATGGTCAAAATCAGATACTGCCCCAACATATTGGGGTTGTCCAGGGTGGAGGGCACCCGAAAGCTGATGTCGGAGAACATGTCGCTGTCCACCCAGGCGGCGGACTGGTAGCCCCAGCCAAAGATATACTGCAAAATGCCATAAGCGGACACCGCCGCCGCCGCAATCACCATAAAGGTGAGCAGGGTGTCCAGCTGATTGCGGTTGGTGACAGCGTTGTACAGCACCACCGCGAACAGGATAAAGGCCACGCTGAGCAGTCCTGGCTTTAAGCTGGAGCTCAGGTTGACAGAGAACAGGGTCCCCGCCATATAGACGGCGGCGTAGAGAATTACATAGCGGTTGATGGGGGACCAAGCCAGCATGCGCATCTTATCCCGCACCAGCCCCAGCAGCAGGGAGCAGTAGCCCACCGCTGCCATACCCAGCACCGCCATAGTGGGGAACAAAGGGGCAAAGACCACCGGCATCATGCACCAGAACCAGGTTCTGGTAAACACACTGCCCGCAAAGAGCCTGTCCAGCCCCAGTATCCGGTACAGCCGGCACAGCCCGTTCCGAACCCAGGCCCACAGCCTGTAGAATACACTGCTCTCCGACGCGCCCCGGTTCCACCCCCGGGGGTGGAGGAACCACTGGACCACGCCGCTGGCCTGCCACTGCTCCCCGCACCACAGGCACAGGGCCATCAGCACCCGCCACAGCCAGCTGCCATTCAGGATTTCTTTTGCTCGTTCCATAGCGTAACCTCGTTTCGGGATAAATAGCGGTCCAGGACCGCACGGTGAAATTCCCTCTCTGAGAGAGCACTCTTTACTGGGATTTTCTCCGCACCAGCGATACCACCAGCTTGGCCTCATCCACCCTCAGCAGGAGGGCCAGGAGGAAGTACAGCGCCGCGCCCAGTCCGGCGCACAGCCCCAGGCAGAGCAGCTCCCCCAATTTCCCGCCGGGGAGCAGAGCGGGCAGTACCCCCAGCACACTCCACACGCACGCCCCCATCACGGCAGCGGCCAGGAGCATTTTTACCATGTCCAGCAGGGCGGAGCCCTCCAGAATCTTCTCCCCGCCCCGCTGCAGGGGCAGAAGGAGGAGCAGGGCGTACACCGTGGCGGACACCGCCGAGGACAGGGCCAGTCCGGCCACCAGAAACCGCCCGGTCATAAGCTGGCACAACACCGCGTTCACCAAAATGGACACCCCGCCCGCCACCAGGGGCACCCGTCCCTGCTGTCTGGCGAAATAGGCCCGGCTGAGAATGTTCTGCACGGCGTAGCCCGCCATGCCCAGGGCCATCCAGCTCAGGGCGGTGGAGGTAATTCCGGCGGAAAAGGCGTCAAACTCCCCCCCGCCGTAGATCAGGGAAATGAGGGGCCGGGCCACTGCCATCAGCCCCGCCGACATGGGCAGCACCAAAAACAGGCAGATACGCAGGGTCTGACGGATGGTTTCCTGAAACTCCCCCTCTTTTCCCCCGGCGGTGAGCCGGGACAGCTTTGGGAAAATCACGTTGGTAACCGACAGGATGAAGGTGCCCGCGATCACCAGATACAAGTTGGAGGCGTACTCCAGGGCGGACATCCCCGCGCCGCCGTAGAGCCGGGAGCCGAACCGGCCGTTGATAGCCTGGTTGATGGGCTGTACCCAGGTAGACACCATCACCGGGCCCATGAGGGCCAAAACCTTTTTCATCCCCTCAGACCGGAAGTCCAGACCGGGCCGGTAACCAAAGCCCAGCCGGGCCAGGGGCGGAACCTGGATGACCCCCTGGAGCAGCCAGCCCAGCAGATAGGCTCCCGCCAGGCCGAAAATACCCAGCCGGGCATCCAGCGTAAAGAAGTAGAGGATGATTACCAGATTGGACACCGCCGACATAAGGGCGGGGGCGGTAAAATGGTCCTGGGCCTGGAGCACTCCCACCAGGGAGAAGGCAATTCCGGAGAAGAGCACCGTCGGGAACATCACCCTTGTGAGCGAGACGGCCAGCGCGGTGGTCTGGGGGTCAGAGTAGTCGGCGAAGAGGGCCACCAGGGGCTGGGGGAAGGCCATCCCCACCAGGGTGAGAGCCCCGGTGAGCAGGGCGATGATGGTGATAAAGCTTCCCGCAAAGCGGAAGGCCTCTTTTTTTCCCTTTTTCTCCAGGTACTCGCTGAACACCGGGATAAAGCAGGCGGCAATGGCGGAGGCAAACACCGCGTCGAAAAACACCCGGGGAATCCGGCTGGCGGTAAAAAAGGCGTTGGCGGCGGGGCCGGTGCTGTAGTGGACGGCCAGCAGCCGGTCCCGGTACAGACCCAGCACCTTGCCGATCAGCGTGACCACCATAACAAAGCTGACCGTTTTGGCCGCGCTGTTTTTCTCCTCCAGAACGCCCACCTCCTCTAAAAGACAGAATCGGTATATTTTACATCATACGGGACTTTTTTGCAACCAGAGAATCCTTAATGTTTTGTGAACAACTTCCTTCCCCCTGGAGCACTTCTCTGCGGTTCTCTCCGGGAAAGGGAGGCTTTTTTACTCCACGCCAAAGGAGGCGATGGCGTCCCGCATGTGGCGCCAGTCCTCCTGGAGGGCGGCCAGACGCGCCTGGCCGGCGGAGGTGAGCTGGTAGTATTTCCGGTCCGGTCCGCCGCCGCCGGGGGCCATATACCAGGTGGTGAGCTTTGCTTTGCCCAGCCCCCGGAGCAGGGCGTAGATGGCGCTCTCCTGGGTATCCGGAAAGGCAGCCCGGAGGGGGGTGAGCACCTCATAGCCGTACTTGTCGCCCCCTGCCAGCAGTTGGAGCAGACACAGCTCCAGCAGGTCCTTCTTCAGCACAGTGCCACCCCCGTTCCGATCAGGCCCGCCGTGCCCATAAGGGAAAGCTGGATAAACAGATAGGTCCGAAATTCATGCGCATCAGGCATGGAGAGGTCCATGCGTTTCATGTTGAAAGTCACAAATCCGATCATTGCCGCCACCGTAAGCCCCAGGATATACAGGGCCAGCCAGCGGCGGTCCTGGCACCTGGCCAGCACCAGCCCAACCAAAGCGGCCAAGGCGGAAAACACCCCTATATACATCATCGCCGTGATTAACAAAATCACATCCTGCCTGTGCCGCGAGGTGTGACTTGTCAGCTGCTCATAAATGGGAATTCCTGTGACATTCCAAATTTCATACAGAACTCCGCACCCCATAATCAGCACAACAGCCAGAGCCAGGATCAGCCATTTGGAAACGATGCCGCTCTTCTGCCCGTGCCGCCGAAACCAGTACAGGGACAGAAGCAGTCCCGCTGCCATGACCCACACGGGATACCACACATTGGAGTATGAGAAAAAACCGGTGGTGACTGTCATCCCCGTCCAGGCCCACTTGGCCAACAGGAACAACCCGAAGGCCAGGACGGCGAACACCGCCAGCCAGCGGCGGTAGGTTTTCACGTCGGTGAGCAGGTGGGCGGCCTGGACGGGTGCGCCCAGCTCCTCCACCAGCTTGCTCTCGTCCCGCTCCGGCTGGAAGATCAGCTCCCGGTAGTCGGCAATGGTGTCCTCCGACTCCTGGGGCGGCAGACGCCACCGCACCGCCCGGCTGAATTGTTTCAAATACTGTTCACGGGTCAGGGACTTGGGATGCTTCATACATCATTCCTCCGTTCGCTAATGTTAAAAATATAGTACTGTTAAAAATATAATACTCAGCTGTACGAACTTTGTCAAGAGAAATTTTTGACGGTGGGGAATTTTTATGGTATGCTGAAAAAAAGGAGGGACGCTCCATGGATATCCAAGCGCTGGTCACAGCTCAGAGGGCCTATTTCAAGACCGGGGCCACCCTGCCCCTGTCCGCCCGCCGGGGAGCCTTACAGAGGCTGAGAGCGGCCATGAAAGCCCATGAGACGGACATTACCGCCGCCCTCAAAGCCGACCTGAACAAGTCCCCCGCCGAGAGCTACATGTGCGAGGTGGGGCTCACCCTGTCAGAGCTGACCTTCGTGGAACGGCGGCTGGCCCGCTGGATGAAGGACCGGCCCCACCTCACCCCCCTGGCCCAATTCCCCGCCCGGAGCTTCACCGTCTCGGAGCCCTATGGGGTGGTGCTCATCATGTCCCCCTGGAACTACCCCTTCCTGCTCACCATGGAGCCGCTGATCGGGGCCATCGCCGCCGGGAACTGTTGCGTGGTCAAGCCGTCGGCCTACTCCCCTGCCTCTTCCGCAGTCATCCGGGAGATTGTGGCAGAGTGCTTCCCGCCGGAGTATGCCGCCGTAGTAGAGGGCGGCCGGGAGGAAAACCAGGCCCTTCTGGATCAGAAATTCGACTACATCTTCTTCACCGGCGGGGCGGCGGTGGGCCGGGAGGTGATGGCGAAGGCGGCGGTCCACCTCACCCCCGTCACTCTGGAACTGGGCGGGAAAAGCCCCTGCGTTGTGGACCGGACCGCCCGGCTGGAGCTGGCGGCCAAGCGGCTGGTTTTCGGCAAGCTGCTCAACTGCGGCCAGACCTGCGTGGCCCCGGACTACCTGCTGATTGACCGCCGGGTGAAAGACCGCTTTCTGGCCTATGTGAAGCGGTGGGTCACCGTCCTGTACGCCAAAAATCCCTTGGACAATGAGGGCTATGTCCGCATGGTCAACCAAAAGCACTTCCGCCGGGTCATGGGCCTTATTGACCCCGACAAGGTGGTCTTTGGCGGCAAGGGGGACCCGGACACGCTGAAAATCCAGCCCACCATTTTAGACCGCGTCTCCCCGGACGATCCCGTCATGCTGGAAGAAATCTTCGGCCCGGTGCTCCCGGTGCTCACCTTTGACCGGGTGGAGGAGGCGCTGAACTTTGTCAACGACCGGCCCCGCCCACTGGCCCTGTACCTGTTCTCTCAGGACAAAAGCACCCAGCAGCTGTTCCTGCGCCAGGCCTGTTTCGGTGGGGGCTGTATCAACGACACCATGATCCATCTGGCCACCAGCCGCATGGGCTTTGGCGGCGTGGGGGACAGCGGCATGGGCAGCTATCACGGCAAGGCCAGCTTTGACACCTTCTCCCACCGGAAAAGCATTGTAAAAAAATCCACCCTCATTGACCTGCCCATCCGGTACACCCCCTATACCCCGGCGAAGGAGGCCCTGCTGCGGCTGTTTCTGCGGTAAAAAAATCCGCCCCGCTCATACAAGCGGGGCGAACACATATGTTACTCCCGTCCGTGCCGGGGGGCCTTGGCGACCATAACTGCCGCCTCACTGATGGCCGCCACCACGTCAGCCCTGGACTGCAGCTCGTAGCTTTGCAGCTTCACCATCAGCCGGCCCTGCCGGGTGGCCACATAGTGGGGCGTCAGGTGGTTCAGCGTGTAGGCCACCACGTCTGATTTGCAGGCGTCGCAGGTACAGCCGCCCCCCGCCGCCATAACCGAGTCCAAATTTTGCAGGACAATGTCCTCCATCAGGTTTCTATATTCCATAGCCATTTCCTGTATCCTCCTTTTGCTTGTGCCCAAGCTTCTCCCCCTATTATATTTCTTTCTCAGCCAAATTACAATCCTTAATTTTCAACTATAGCAATCATCAGAGTTGCTACCATTTGTAGGGCGGGACGACCCGGTCCGCCGCTGGTTGGCAGCTTTTGCGAACGATTCGCCGTGGTCGCCCCACCCTACAGCTCCTAAAATGGTTTCTGTGTTCAACAGGCGGCATATGTTAAAAAAATCCGGGGGGCATAAAGATTTTGTAAAAGCCCTATGAAGTCCCCGCCGCCTCCGGTATAATGGTATTACCTGCCTGAAAGGAGTGGAGGCCCTTGCGTCTCAATAAAAAGCTGGTGGAGAAGATCCAGGAATCTATGGCCTCTGTCCTCCCCATCACCGCCATTGTCTTTCTGCTGTCTATCACCATTGCCCCTCTGGACCCGGGCACCCTGGTCCTGTTTCTCTTTGGCGCCATTCTGCTTGTGGGCGGCATGGGCCTGTTTACCCTGGGAGTGGACATGTCCATGATCCCCATGGGGGAGGGCGTGGGCGTTACCATCAGTAAAAACAAGCATCTGATCGTTCCCATTGTGGTCTATTTTCTGCTGGGCGTTCTCACCACCATGGCGGAGCCAGACCTCCAGGTGCTCTCCAAGCAGGTGCCCGCCATCAACAGCACGGTGCTGATTGTCACGGTGGCAGTGGGAGTGGGCCTCTTTCTTGTGGGGGCCACCCTGCGCATCCGGTTTGGCGTTCCCCTGCGGCGTCTGCTGCTGGTGCTGTATTTCGCCGTTTTCGTCCTGGCCTTCCTGGCCCCCGGCAACTTTATCCCTGTCTCCTTCGACTCCGGAGGGGTTACCACCGGCCCCATTACAGTTCCCTTCATCATGTCTCTGGGTCTGGGCATCGCCTCCACCCGCAGCGACAAGAACTCCTCCAGCGATAGTTTTGGCCTGATCTCCCTGTGCTCGATTGGCCCCATCCTGTGCGTGCTGCTGCTGGGGATCATCTACAAGCCCACTGAGGCGGCCTCCCATCTCAGCGTTATCCCCACCATCTCCACCACCGCCCAGGCCGCCCGGTACTTTGTGGAGTCCTTCCCCACCTATCTGAACGAGGTGGCCATGGCTCTGCTTCCGGTTGCCGGACTGTTTCTCATCTTTCAGGCCATTACCCGCCACTTCCGGCGCAGCCAGCTGATGCGTATCGCGGCCGGCCTGCTGTATACATATCTGGGGCTGGTATTCTTTTTATGCGGGGTCAATGTGGGCTTTATGCCCGCCGGCCAGCTTATTGGAGCCACCATTGCTATGGACGCGCGTAAATGGCTGCTGGTGCCTATCGGCATGCTGATTGGCTATTACATTGTCAAAGCGGAGCCTGCGGTATCCGTTCTCACCAAACAGGTGGAGGAGGTCTCCAACGGCTCCATCTCCCAGCGGGCTATGGGTTTGGCTATGTCCATTGGCGTGTGCGTCTCAGTTGGTCTGGCCATGGTGAGGGTGCTCACTGGACTGAATATCTTCTGGCTGCTGGTGCCCGGTTATGCCATCTCCCTGGGGCTTACATTTCTGGTGCCTGACATCTTCACCGGTATCGCCTTCGACTCCGGCGGCGTTGCCAGCGGCCCCATGACCGCAACCTTCCTGCTCCCCTTTGCTCAGGGCGCCTGCCACGCCCTGGGAGGCAACATGATGACCGACGCCTTTGGTATTGTGGCCATGGTGGCCATGACGCCTCTGGTGACCATCCAGGTGATGGGTCTGTCCAGTGTCATCCACCACAAGCTGGCCCGCCGCCGCCTGCGCTCCCGTATGGAGCGGGTGGAGGACACGGTCCTCTATTTCGACTGAGAGGAGAGGTAATAATGGAATCAATGAAGCTGATCCTCTCCATTGTGGAGCGGGGCCAGGGCGCCGCTATGCTAAAGCTGTACCGTAAGCGATATGTGCCCATTCACATCCAATGCGCCGGAAAGGGTACCGCAACCTCAGAAATTATGGACATCCTGGGCCTGGGTTCCAGCGAAAAGGACGTGCTGATCAGCTTTGCCGCCGCCTCTGCGGCCAACAAGCTGTTCCACGACCTGGACAATGAGCTCCGCGGACATACCGGGGGCGCCGGGATTGTGGTCTCGGTCCCCATATCGGGCCTGAACAGTCTGGTGGCCAATCTGGCCGCCTATCACGCCGAAAGCTTAAAGGAAAAAGAGGGGGAGAACATGGAACGAACTGAAAACAGCCTGATTTTGGTGGTGTGCGCCCGGGGCTGCACTGACGACGTCATGTCCACTGCCAAGGCCCACGGAGCCCGGGGCGGCACGGTCATCCGCGGCCGTCTGTCCGGCCGCAAGGAGCTGGAACAGGCCTATGAGGTGGAGCTGACCGAAGAACGGGATATTGTAGCTATTGTAGTTCCCACCGACCTGCGTGCCCCCATTATGGAGGCCATCAACACCGAACACGGCCTGCGCAGTGAGGCCCAGGCAGCGCTGTGCTCCCTGCCCATTGAACAAATCGTCAGATTGGGATAAAATAATGGACGGCCTCGGCCGTCCACTTTCTTTATGAGGTGATTTTTATGGAGCAATTACAAATTGTCGATGCCTGTAGGGAACAGCATTTTCGGGACATGTCCCTCCTACACGCCCTGGGCTGGCGGGCCGCCTACCGGGACAGCATCCCCGCCGATTACATGGCCCGGGAGATCACTGACGAGCGCTGGGTCCCGGTTTTCCGTCAAAACTACGGGGAGGGCCGCTATCACGGCCTTCTGCTGTATAACGGGGAGCAGCCCCTGTGCTGTGCCACCTACGGCCCCGCTCGGGTGGATCAGTCCGCCGGGGACACCATCTGCGATTTCAGCTCCCCCGACCTGGCCGCCTGGGGGGAGCTGGTCTCCCTCTACGCCCATCCGGACTGCTGGGGACAGGGGTACGGCTCTGTTGTGATGGAGGAAGTCCTCCGCCGTCTGAGTGCGGCGGGGTATCCCGGCTGTTTCCTCTACGTCCTCCGGGAGAATGACCGCGCCCGGCGGTTCTATGAGAAGCACGGCTTTACCTGGGACGGCCACAGCCTGGTGGTAACACTTACACCGGATACGATACTCACTGATTTGCGGTATTGCAAGACGTTTTCGCCATTACATCACACGGATATCATCAATAATAAAGGCTAACTGACTCTGATTTTTCCTAATATCAAGCTGCAACGTCAAATCGCTCTGACCAGAAGGATACCAGAGATCAATATCGACATACCAGCCGGAGCCATCCCGGTATTCGCCAATATAAGGTGCCTGCTCAAAATAATCATCCGGCGGCATAACCGGCATCATATCTGGGTTATACTCCGATAAAACACGCTGGATATCTTGGGCTGCTACCCTGGTAAGTGCGTTTTTCTCTTTCAATACTCCATAATTCCCGTTGACAATACACTCTATAGCCAGTTTACAAATAGAAATTACTTCATCCATACCATCATCCCGCTTATTGAAGTAGAAAAACAGGACAGCCAACTGACTGTCCTGTTTTGTGTAGGCACTACCTATCTTCCCGGTCCGTCTCCAGACAAGTATTTTCGGCAGAAACGAGCTTAACTTCCGTGT
>NZ_CALPCP010000001.1 GCF_943192995.1 Flintibacter muris | reverse complement strand
AGAAAGTGGCCGGCGTCGTCGATGCCCTTCAGCGTCCCCATGCTCCCCGGCTCCACCGGGTGGGGGTCGTCTTTCATTTCGCGGAGCTTGATCCGGCTGCCCACTGGAAACTGTTCCCGCAGAAAATCCAGCCATTCTTTTGGTATCCGGTCCATTTACATTCCCTCCATTTTTATATCAGTTTGCGGCCCGTTCCTCTGCGGGGGCCCGCCCTCACGCGCCTCCTGGATTCCCGGGAAGTCAGAGGAGAACATTGTATCGTGATGCTTCAAATGGAAGTCTACTGTGCCAGGCTCCAGGTATTTCTCACACAGGCGGGGAAGGTAGGCTTCAACTTCGCCCCATTCGTAGGGATAATCGACGCCCTCGCCATAGATGATATCCTTTCGCAGCTCCTCCTCCAGCGCTTCATACACGTCAGGGCCTGTGTTGTCATAGGCGTTCTGGCCGGTCATATCCTGCAGCACTCCATCTCCAACGTAGTTCAATTCCTCAAACTGACAGCCTCCATAGGCTTCCACATCTGCCAGAGAGTCCGGGTCCGCCAGTGCTGCCAGATAGACTTCCCTGCCCTGGGCGATGAGCCATCCCCTGAAGTAGGAGAAGTCATTGTAATCGCAGACGTTTTCACACATCAGCGAGGCGGCGGCCCACAGGCCGTATTGATAGGACAGCTTCTGGTATCCATACAGAATGTCGTGGAAATCCTGGGCCTGCTGCGGACCGCGGGCTTCGAGCTGCTCGTACAGCCAAGAGAAGGATGCGTCCATGTCCTGGCCGCACTTTTCTTTGGCTCCGGCGATCAGGCTCCAGAAATCGTATTTGCTCATTTCCATCCCCGGCTGCGCCGGATACCACTGTTTCTTCAGACTTCCCGCAAGGCTGTCGCACTCCGCTGCCCACTGTTCCAGCTCCTCATCATTGGCCCGCATCTCCTGGGCGTAGAGTTCCAAGCCGCTGAGGATATTCTGTCTGGTCTGTTCACTCAGCTCAGGCGCGCCGCCGGAGTCTCTGGCGGCGGATACCGCCTGATCGAATGTACTGCCGATTTGCTCCACCATCTCCCGGTATCCCTTGGGTGTGTCATCCTCAGCCAATCCCCAGAACTCAGCCATATCTGTGAGCAGTCTGCGGAATGTGGGCAGCTGTTCTTCCTGACCCTGTGCGGCAAGCCGGGCGGCGTGTTCCGTCAGGCCAGCGATGCACTGGCGCATCGTGTTTTTATATGCCTGATACTGCGGCTCCATCTGAGCGAGAAGTTCATCGACGGTATAGCCGCGGGTGTTTTCGCCCTGGGCCGGCGATGTCTGTTCTCTGTTATCCAAGCTGCATTCCTCCCATTTCAATACGTTCCGCCATATCCTCAGCCTGGATAGGCGGCGTCTCATAGAGCGTCTTTTTTCCGTAGGTAATTCTGGTGATGTCCTCCGCACAGTAATTGGTGCCGCGGCCAAACAGCCGCTCGAACTCCTGACGGTCAGCGGCGGCAATATGGCTGGTGCTGTAGGAGTTGTAGCGTCCTCTTAACGGAGTAGTTCCTATCCTGAAAGACAGTTCTTCTCCATTTTTCTGGACAGTAACGGTCACCGTCTTGGCGCCGCTGGTTTTGATGGCCTCTGATATCGCCTTGACCCGGTGGAGGGGGCTGTCAGTATTTTGTACTATCGCCTGATATTCCGCCACCAGAGCATCGTTTTTCAGAAATTGCAGGAGGAATTTCTCTTGGTTGATTTTAATATGCTGATCCGCCTCTGTTTGAATGAGGCCCTCCGGATTCTGGAGCCAGGCCATAAAAGTGGCCTCCGGCAAATTGCCCAAGGTGTAGCCACTGTGAAACTGTCCATCTGGCTCGCTGCCGCGAAAGAACCAATCAATGGCTTCCCTGTGCGCGCCATCCTCCAGGTATTCTTTCAGCTCCCGCGCCGCCTGCCAGCTGGTGACCTCTTGGACAGACAGGTTGTTCCGGTCGTTGGCGATAGTTTCCTCCACGCACTGGTTGATTCTGCCGCATATCTCATCCACCACAGAGGGGATGGTCTTGGACGCAAACGGGGCCTGTCCGTCTGTGAGAATCGTTGTAAGGCTTTCTGACAGATACAGTGTCTTTTTTCCAATATCATGTACGCCGCAGAACGTCAGACCATTTCTCCAGGAAATACTTCCGTCTGCCTCAACGGCGGTTTGGTATAGATAGTCAACCGGCTTCTTTTCGATTTTGAGGAGCATCGTGACGGCTTTCTCGCCCGTGCAGATTGTCAAAGGCGCGTTTCCCCAGTCCAGCCACCGCTGGAAATCATCACGGGAAACCGTACATTGAACAAGGTCTTTCATCAGGTGATTCCCCCCATCGTCATGCCGGTACCACCGTAGTCCTCGATCTGGCGGGGATTCTCCTCACCATACAGGCCGCAGAACATATCGTCCACGGCCTTGCGGATTTCCGGGTCATCGGTCAGGGTTTCACAGCGGAAGCCGGTGGCGGCGTGGCAGGGCAGCTCCTCACGGACGGCCTGGAGATATTTCTCCGGGTCAGTATAGTTCCACCGTTCCCCGCTGGCGAAGGTGACCCGCCCGACAGCCGGGCTTTCGTCCAGTACCTGCCGGAGACGGGCGGCAGCCTCCGCCGTCACCGGGTCATCCTTGAATTCGTCCATCCTCAGCCGGTCCTCTGACAGCCACTCCCGGCCATCCCAATGGATGGCCAGATCCACCGCGGCGATGCCGTCCTTGGTGACCCCCAGCCGCTTGTCCTCGCAGTCAAGACCGGCGTATAACTGTATGGCCTCCTCCAGCGGGAGCTGGTGGGTCACTTGCCGCTCAGGCGTGTTGATGTGTTCGATCACATACCACTCATAGCCATGGGGGAGTGTGGGCTCAGCGGCGTTTTGGATCGTCTGGCGCCCCTGTTCCGTCAGTCCCATCTGCTGAGCCTGTTTATCGAAACAACTGAGGTAGCACTGGTAGTCGCCCTCTATGGGATTGCACCGCAGGCGGTAGAGATACCGTCCCGTCTCCAGCGTGAAGCCGTAGTTCTGGCAGCAGGAGCCGCCCGCAATGGCTCCCTTACTGCCATAGCAGTACCGCCGCATGGAGGGGAGGTCTTTCAGGACTCCCTTGCGAAGATCGTTCACCACCTTGTCCAGCTCATCCCGGAACTCCTGGGTGTTCAGCTCTTCGGGGCCTCTGGGCCACCAGGTATGGTAGAAGCCCTCGCGTCCCTTGTGTCCGAAGTCGATGCGGACATGGCCGATGGCCCCCAGCTCCTCATCCTTCTCCGGCGTCTGAGCATAAAAAAGCCCCGCATCCTCGGGGGATGCGGGGCACAGCTGATGGCGGACAGGCGTTTCAGGGCAGCGGATCTTTTCCTCAGCACAGAACTCCGCCAAGCTGGGATTTGTACCGGTCATCTGGAACATATCCTTGACCAGCCGGAACTGGGAACGGGCTTTTTTCAGCGGCAGATAGGAGAGGATCGAACCGGCATGGTTTTCCTCCGCCAGATCCACCAGCGCGTGGGGTTCGTCCGGATGCCGGGCTGTACCACGCAGGTCGTAGCAGTACCAGCCCTGGGGCACGTCCTCGCGGGGGATGGGCTGGGCACTGTACAGCACCGGGGCTCCGAACAGGCGAGCGCCCAGCATTTTGTCCTTGTAAATGTTGATTTGCAATGGTTTCACTCCCTTTCGTTTTTGGTCAGCAACAATAGATACCACAACTCCCGGCGAAAGTCTACAAAAACTTTTTACATCATCGCCTGCCCAATCTCCGGTGCGGGAGGGAAAGGCTTGCTTAGGCGGCGCGCCAGACCGAACTCCGTCCGCCGGACGCCGTCCTCTGCCATGGAGTCCTCGCCCAGACGGGAAAAATCCATATACCCGTCGATGGTATCAATGACTTCATCGTCAGCCCCAGTGCGGCGGAGTACCTGTTTCCCATACTCATCCATGTCCTCCGGGACCAGTTCATAGTCGTCCCGGTCCATGGCGATGCTGACGGCTTCCGTGAAGGTACCCGGCTGTTCCACCTCCAGAACAGCGCAGAACTTCATCAGTTCCCCGTCCTCCTGCTCCATCTCCTGAAGGCACAGCGCCAGCGTATTGGCATCTTCCACAGTGATTGTATCCAGCGGGAGGAGGCCGTCCAGATACGGGGAGGAGAACTTGACGGCGGTGATGTCGGCCTGGGCGAAGTCCTCCACGTCCAGCGCCCTTTTTGCCTGCTCCAGCCGCTCGTCCGTGGCGGGAAAGCTGAGGGGAAATGTACCCTTTGCTGTGGAAAGCGTCAGGCGGAGGATGCCCTGCTCTTCCAAGACCTGCTCCATAGCGCCTGACTGAATCCCGGTGTAGCTGTCGGCCAGGAACTCTCCCTCATGGCTGTTGCAGTAGTCGATGCCGATGGAGCGATAGTCCAGGTAGGGCCGCAGAGTCTCAGGTACCTTATCCTCCAGACGGTCATGCTCCACCAGCCATCTGCCCAGCTCCTGGTGGGAGGTCACACCTGGAATGACCTCGTAGCAAGCCAGGCTGGCCGGTTTGATATGGGCGGCGATCCGAAGCACATCGTCCAGACTCTGTTGAGACTCCGGGTCCAGAGACTTGGACAGATGGTAGTGTTCCGCCGCATTCATCCCGTCTACCGTTTCCGCCAGCTGGTTCAGCTTCTGGAGCGTGGAATCGCTGTCCAGCCTGGTTTGCTGGAGATGCCAGTTGAGTGCGGGGACGGAACTGTCAGCGTTCAATACTGTGGGTGCGATATTGGGTTGGCCCGCCGCACGAATTTCATCAACTTTCCGTTTGAATTCATCCAGCCGCACCGGCAGTTTCAACTGTTCAAGTACCCTGCCGCTGGATATATTCAGCTTTAACATGATAGACCTCCCATCTGCTGGTCCGGCTCTTGCGCAGGAGGAAAGGGCTTACTCAGCCGGCGCACCAGACCGAACCCGGTTTGCCGAACGCCGTCCTCATCCATCATCTCACTGCCCAGCCGGTCAAAATCAGTGCAGCCTTCTATGGCCTCCAGAACTTCGTCGTTTGCACCCATGCGGCGCAGGGCCTGACGGCCATACTCCCGTTCGCTGTCGGAGATCAGCTCATAGTCGTCGATGTCGATGGCCATATCAAGGGCCTCGGTGAAGGTGGACGGTTCTTCCGCCTCCAGAGCGGCGCAGTATTTTATGATCTCGCCGTCTTTTTTAAGGCGCTGGAGACAGAGAGCCATCTCATTGGCGTCCTCTACAGTGATACTGTCCATAGGGATCAGCCGGTTCAAATAGGGCGCTGTATATTCGGCGCTGGCGATCACCGCTTGAGCAAAGTCCTCGATTCTCAGGGACTCCTTTGCCTGTCCCAGCTGCTTCTCGGAGGCGGGGAGGACAAGGGGATAACTCTGTTCTGAGGCTGTGAGTGTCAAAAGCATGGCTTTTGGCGTCTCCTCCTGCACTGGCGCTTCCTCACGGCGTTTGACAAGGCCATGGGGCGTGTATATCCCTCCAAGGGCATCCCGCTGCTCCGCGCCGATCTTGCTGTAATCCAGGTAAGGCCGGGCCTCATCGGGGAAGGAGAATTTTCCGGTCATGAACGCCGTGTCCACCAGAAAGCGGCCCAGATCCTCGTCTGTCTTGATTTTAGGGAATATCTCATAACGGTCCAGGCTGGTTGCGACATGAACCGCAAAGTCCAGATCACCGGTACATTCCAGTTCCAGCGCCCCGTAAAAGAGGTGTTGTTCCTCCTGGGTCATACCGTTGATTCTGGCGTCCAGGGTGTTCAGCTTCTCAAGGTCAGCCCCGCTCTCCAGATCGGCGTGCTGGACATACGGATAGAGGTTGGGGATGGGGCTGTTCACACCGCTGATGCTGATTTCCGCAGGCTCATCCTCAAAGCCTGCGATCAGGCTGAAGATCGTGCTTGCCGCTTCATCACGGGTAGTGGGGATATCGAGCGCAATACCGTAGCTCCGGCACTCCAGGTAAAGAATCATTGCGTCAGCCCTCCCATCTGGAGTCCCTGTTCCCGCTGATGCTTCTCTGCGGGGTCCTCCATCATCAGCTCCTCCAGCGGCATTGTGCCCTGGTACACCACATAGCCGCATTCGTTGAACTGCCCGCCTTCCTGCCGGAGCTGCTGTTCACCGTAGCGGCGGTAGTCGTAGAAGCCCTCCAGGTTTTCGTCGTAGTCGAAATGACCGGACTCCCGGATCATGTGCCTGCCGTATTCCTCCGGGGTTTGGAGGCCGGGGACAAAGTCAAACAGGTCCAGGTTTTCCGCCAGCTGTCGGACGGCCATCATGTCTCCTGCCTCCGCAAACAGCACTACCGCATTCAGCTTCTCCATATCCGCCTCCTTCAGCGGCTCGATAGCCTGGCACATCCGGTTCAGGGCTGGGAGATCGTCACCGCTCAGATACTCAATATCCAGCGCCTCATCCACTTTTTCCGGCAGCTCATTGCAGTCGATGCGTATCTGGGCATCGTGCGGCGAGGTGATGCCAACGCGGAGCAGTGTCCGCTCGATCTGGTGTTCCGCGGTGGGGAGGTACAGGTACTCCGGATTTTTCCCCTCTGCCAGCCCCCGCTTCGGCGTGATCTCCAACACCATAAAAAGGCTGTCGTAAGGATATACGGGGAACTGGTGTCCGTTGTAGACCGGTTCCAGCTTCATGCCGTTGTCGTAGGCCACACCGTAAGGGGTGATGACTCCTCTACCGCCGTTAATCAGCTGGAGGGCGGCTTCTTTGCCATTCACTGCCTGGTATTGGTCTATCGGCATTGCGCCGCCGTTCAGTGTCATTGTGTGGTCTTTCCCGATCTGCTCCAAATCAGAGAAATCCGTGATAACCGTTGTCTGTTGACAACAGTACGTCAGGTTAATAAAGTCCTTGATTTCGGACAGCCCCAGCTTGTGAGCCATAGCCTGGAACTGACTGACCTCGCCGGCGCAGAAGCCGTCCAGCCGTTTCGCCAGGTAGTCCAGCTGATCGATATTGACCAGCGTACCCACCAGGGTGTTCAGCACACTGTACCGGCTGTTTACTTCATCCACAGTGCAGTCCCGGTTGACGGAAAAGCCCAGGTCAATTGCCTGGAGCATCTCAATGGTCTTATCGTACTGGTCAACGGGAATGGGAAAGGGGATAGTGATCTGATCGCATTCCGGACGTCGGGGGTTGCTCAAAACCGCTTGAATCACATAACTCATACGCCGCCGCCCTCCTCAAAGCCCTCTTTCATCTCCCACTCACGCTGCCTCGGCTTGGTGGGCCGGTTGCAGGGCAGCTTCTTCTGGGGCCTCTTTCGCCGGGTATCTGTGTTGCGGGTGGGCACCGTTCTGGACGGGTCCATCATCATCCGCTCCAACCCCGCCAGGCGGGTATCGCCCATGAAATATCGTGCCATATTCTTCTGTCCTCCTGTTTTGGTATTTCCAATCCCTGAAAAGAGGACAAAACGAAAAAAGGCGCTGCCCTTTTTTCAGGGAAACGGCCTTAACTGGTACAAATATTGGGTTTTAACTTAACTGCATCCCGCCCTCTCACGGGGGGCTCTATAGCCGCGAACTCCAACTCTTTTTGGTTGGACGCCTCTGCCAGCGCCTCCAGATCCGGGACGCTGCGTTCGATTGGTCCCACGGTGGATTCCGGGCATTTCCATCGTTTATCTGTGGGGTTGTTATTCTATAAAAAATGTATAACCGCTTTGTTCAGGATCGAGTGAGTCACAAAATTCTTCCTCTTTTTGCAAGGAAATGTCAACTCGATCCTCCAAATCAGGGATAGTGCGCTCTATTTGTTCCGCCGCAGAGCTCAGATGCTCCTGCCGTTCACTGGTAATGCTGAAGTTTTCCAATGTTTCATGGATACTGCGATAGACTTCTGTAAGTTGTTCGGGAGTAAAAAGGACAACGTGGGGGATGAGGCCGGAGCGGGTAGCGAAGTCGCGCTTGGCCGCGGTGTAACTGTCCACACCGCCGGGAGGTCCGTAGAAGTTCCCCGCGTTCAGGCCAGTGCGCTCCCGCACACGTTCCCAGGTAGCAAACTGGACGCCGTACCTGGTGGGGTGGCCCGCCAGAACCACATCGTTGAAATCCGCCAGCAGCCTGTAGTCTCCCGTCAGGCCGCTGGCTGTCAGCCGGGGCGCCGTCTCCATCTGGCGCATGTACTCGGCAGTGGTTTTGGTGATAGAGATTGCTTTGTCCAGAGCGGCGCTCATGTGATCATCCGCCGTATCCTCCCGCCAGTACCTCACCGAGCCGGTATCCAGCGCGAGGCAGAGACGCTGTCCGTCCAGCTCTATTGGCAGGAGGCCCTCCTCCGTTTCCGGTTTTACGGCGAAGCCCTCGTGCTGGAGGTTCAGGGTTAGTTCTTGGAAGTATCTGTTTTTTTCTTCTGCGTTCATTTTAATCCTCCTTGCTTTCTAATATAATGGCAACTTTTTGCGCTGAAAAGTCTGGGGCCCTTTTTGATTTTGCCTGTTTTGAAAACAGGCGCTGGGAGTATTGTGTTTTCCTGGAAAAACAAAAAGCGCCGGTCTGTCAATTCCTTTAGAACTGACGGATCGACGCTCAATACAGGCGCTCAAAATCGTAGCGCCCTATTTGAAACTGTTTTGCCGCAGGTTTAAGTCCTGCCTGAGTGAATAGGAGGTGGGGAAAAATCTAAATTTTGAGGCCCTTGGATTTTCGTTATCCAAGGGCCTCTGAGGTCTTGAAATCTCTCGGTTTTTTCACCAAAAATCTTTTTTGACCTCTTTTTCTGGTCCGAGTGACTGGATTCGAACCAGCGGCCTCTTGAACCCCATTCAAGCGCGATACCAAACTTCGCCACACCCGGAAATATATGTCTCTCATGTCACACAGCTTTTATACTATACCACACCAGAGAGAAAAAAGCAAGCCCTTTTTCAAAAAAAATTTGTATTGGCAGGCGCTAATATTAGGTTACACAAGCTCAAGCGACCGAGTGTAACCTACTTTTTTATACATACGACCTCCAAATATTCGAAAAAGGACAAACGGCAAATGGCTGGTGACATTTCCGACTGGCCTGTATAAGGACAAACGGCAAAGGTTATTGTGGCGGGCAAAACAGTTTTTTGAAAAGTTTTTCAACAGTAAACGGATAAAAAGTATTTATTTTAAGACATTCACTATATAGAATACGGCAAAAGCGCGGCCAGGTTGCATACAACCTGGCCTTGTTTTTGCCGCCGTTTCACTATTACATATCGGCAGGCTTTCTCGATACTTTAGCCCAAAATGATAAAAATTTTAAACATATATTTTCTGACAATTTGTCAGCCGTGCCGCGGCCAGGTTGTATAGAACCTGGCCGCATGAAATGGAGGTGCGGCTGGAGATGGCGAGGAAACCAAAGGTTGCGGACGGGCAGGTGATTCAATACACCACGCTCAAGGTCCGGCTCTACCCCACCGAGGCCCAGGCGGAGCTGTTTGAAAAGACCTTTGGGTGCTGCCGGTACATTTGGAACCGGATGCTGGCCGACCAGCGGCGGTTTTATGAAGAAACCGGGGCCCACTTCATCCCCACCCCGGCCAAGTACAAAAATGGCGCTCCTTTTTTAAAGGAGGTTGACAATCAAGCGCTGACCCAGGAGTACAACAAGCTGGCCCAGGCGTTCCGGGTATTTTTTAAGAGTCCGGAGGTATTCCGGCATCCCAAGTTCAAGCGCAAAAAGGACGACCGGGACTCCTTCACCGCCTGCAGCCACGAATTTGAGTCCGGCCCCACCATCTACACCACTCGGGACGGCATCCGGATGACCAAGGCGGGGATTGTGAAGGCCAAGTTTTCCCGCCGGCCTCAGGCCTGGTGGAAGCTGAAACGGATCACGGTCAGCAAAACCAAAGCGGGCAAATATTACTGCTCCATTCTGTACGATTGCCCCGTCAAAAAGCCGGAGCCGGTGGTCCCGACGCCGGAAACAACGTTGGGACTGAAATACTCCATGGGCCACTTCTATGTGGCGGACAACGGCGAAATGGCCGGCCCGCCCCGGTGGCTGAAGCAGTCCCGGGAGAAGCTGGTCCGCATTCAGCAAAAGCTCAGCCGGATGGAGCCTGGCTCCAGGAACTACGAGCAAGCGGTGCAGAAATACCGCCTGCTCCACGAACACATTGCCAATCAGCGCCGGGACTTTCTCCACAAGGAGTCCAGCCGGATAGCCAACGGCTGGGACGCTGTGTGTATGAGAGACGACGATATGCGGGAGATGTCCCAAAAGGTCATGTTGGGCAACGCTCTGGAGGCCGGGTTTGGAACGTTCCGTGAACTGCTGCGGTACAAGCTGGAGCGGCAAGGCAAGTCCTTGGTTTTGCTGGACCGCTACACCCCCACTACCCGGACATGCTCAGTATGCGCCATGGTGCAGAGCGGCGTGGATTATACCGCAAGCGCATGGACGTGCCCAAAATGCGGGACGATTCATAACCGCGAGGTTAACGCCGCCAAAAATATCAAGCTGGAAGGTTTGGCGCGGCTGTGCGCCTGACTGATATTGCCGGTCGGGACGCCGGTTTGTGCCCGTAATCTGGCCGGGGGAGCGTTGAGCGAAGCTCAATCAAAATTGTGTTTCGCTCAGCGTTTTCCAGACCGGAGAGCGGGAAACGAGAGGCCGTGTGCGCACGGCCAAAGCCCTGCGGGGCGTCCAAAATATTATGACGATGAAACGAGGTCCAATATGCTCTGTATTACCATGAAAAGCGGCGAATATTTCACGATTGGCGACGACATCGTTATTCGGCTGGACCGCCTGAGCGATGAGCGTGTCCACCTTGCCATTCAAGCGCCCCGGGAGCTGCCGATTCTGCGGGGAAATGTTCTGGAGCGCGAAGGCGGAGAACGCCCCGGCTGCGTATGGGGCAAAGCATCGGTTTCAAACGGCTGACGAGCCGATTTGAAATATAGTACCGCGCCAAAAGCCAAGGAGTTAAAGGCCACGACGCTTTGGCGGCGCATAACAGACCTGTGTCACACGGTAGGGAAGCCGCGGGCACACTAATTTAGAAAGGAGCACACACATGCGTATTCAGCATAACATCATGGCGATGAACGCCTACCGCAACTACAACAACAACACCTCCGCTCTGAGCAAGAACCTGGAGAAGCTGTCTTCCGGCTACCGGATCAACCGCGCCGGCGACGACGCCGCCGGTCTGGCCATTTCCGAGAAGATGCGTGCCCAGATTACCGGCCTGGACGCCGCTCAGAAGAACGTGAAGGACGGCATCTCCCTGGTGAAGACCGCTGAGGGCGCCATGCAGGAGATTCAGGACATGCTCAACCGCATGGACTACCTGGCCACTCAGTCCGCCAACGGCACCTATCAGGACGATGTGGACCGTGAGGCCCTCCAGCAGGAGGTCGACTCCCTCCGCGAGGAAATCAACCGCATCGCCGACAGCGCCAACTTCAACGGCATCAAGCTGCTGGACGGCTCCCTGGACGCCGGCAAGGAAGCTGAGGTCGTGGCCGGGACCAAGACCGAGTGGACCGACCAGATCATGAACGCCGTGGGCAAGAAGACCAACGATTCCAAGGACGGCGTCACTCCCTCCGAGGCTACCAAGGCCAGCTTTACTGTCACATTTGGAGCAAGCGCCAATTTGGCTTCAGCTGGTATAAGCGGTTATAGCATTAACGGTAAAGGTCTGGATGATATTTTTGATATTGTCGATGAGACTGGCAAAACAATAACTACGAGTGATTTCAATGATCCGGCAAACTCTCCGGCGGCCGGCAGCTATACCTTTACCGCCAAGAACTCGGGCGAGATCGACGCTACTGACTGGGAAGGCCTCCTCAATGCTTTTGAGGGCACATCCTATGTTGACAGCGTAGAGGGCACCAACGGCACAGATGTGGGCGGCGGAGGCAGCTCCCCCGCGACCAAGGCGAAGTTCACCTTTGACTTTGATTTGACAAAGCTCAAGGGCGGCGAGAAGCTTGTAATCGGCGGTTCGACCTTTGTGTTTGACAAAACGATATCTGTCGATCAGAGCGCCGTAGATGCTAATGATGCTAATGTTTATAATATCGGCATCCTGGGCCTTGACCTGGAGAATGGCGGTACTGGTGGTAGTGCAGACTGGGAGGCTCTTGCTAATAAGATCAAAGATGCCCTGGATACCGCTACGGATAGTGCTGGCGGCGACTTTAACGTTACGATCCCGGCGGCGACGATAGTCGCTGGCGATGTCGCCGAGGGTAAGTTCACACTCAAATTAACGGCCGATACTGCGGGTGTTATAGGCAACGTGCATACCGCCGAGTTCGACGACGTGAACGATGCTGTCACCATTAAGGCCGTCTACGGTCAGGAGGCAAAGACTGGCACCGGCGTAGGCAATCCGGTCAAGGTCACCTACAACGTGAACCTGAAGAACCTGGGGGTGGGCGATACCATTGATGTCGGCGGCACAAAGCTGGAGATCATCGCCGACAAGGACGAAGATGGGAACGCCAATTCCAACGATACCGCCAACGGCAAGATCACGCTGGCGACGTGGAAGAACCAACTCGGAACTCCCGACGGTCTGCATCAGTTGCTGAAGGCCGCCGGCTACGACGAGAAGACCGGCAACGTGACCTATCAGAACGGCATCCTGTCCATCGAGAAGACCGTGGCCGACGATACCACCGCCGCCAACTGGAGCAAGGGCCTCGGCTCCCTGAAGATCGGCAAGGCAGTGACCATCTCTGAGGAAGAGGCCGCTGCCGCCTCCTCCGAGGCTGGCAAGGCCATGAACCTGCAGATCGGCGACAGCAGCGATTCCTTCAACCAGATGAAGGTTTCCATCGGCGATATGCACACCAAGGCCATGGGTACCGAGGGCGGCGCCAGCATCGCTGACATCAACATCGGCACCTCTGACGGCGCACAGTCCGCTGTCAACGTCATCAAGGACGCCATCAACTATGTGTCCTCCGTCCGCGGCCAGCTGGGCGCTTACCAGAACCGTCTGGAGCACACCCAGAACAACCTGTCCGTGATGGCCGAGAACATCCAGGACGCCGAGTCCACCATCCGCGACACCGATGTGGCCTCCGAGATGATGAGCTACGTGAAGAACAACATCCTGGTTCAGTCCGCTCAGGCCATGCTGGCCCAGGCCAACCAGGTGCCCCAGGGCGTGCTGCAGCTGCTGGGCTAATCAGCAAGGAATTTGCAAGCTATATGCACAGATGGATTCAAGAGGGGCTGGGCTTGGGCCCAGCCCCTCTTTTCCTGCGCTTGAAAAAGGATGCGCCCCCTTTTTCAAACGCAAGAAAAGAGAGGAGATTGGATATGACAAGGCCTGTTTTGTCCATCGGAATCATTTTTAAAAACGAAATCCGCTGCCTGGAGCGGTGCTTAAAGTCCCTCCAGCCCCTGCAAAAGGCCGTTCCCTGCGAGCTGGTCATGGCCGACACCGGCTCTGACGACGGCAGCAGGGAGGTGGCGGAGAAGTACGCGGATATCCTGTTTGATTTTCCCTGGATCAACGACTTTTCCGCCGCCCGGAACGCGGTGATGGACCGCTGTTCCGGCAAGTGGTATTTTTCCATCGACGCCGACGAGTGGCTGGACGAGGACGTCAGCGCGCTGGTCAAATTTTTCACCGACGGTACCGAGAAGCACTATGACGTCTGTGGGCTGACGGAGCGCAATTACGACACCTATGACGTAAACGGAGGCTACGGCGTCTTTATGCCCTGGCGGCTGCTGCGGCTGTCCACCGGGGTGCGGTACAGCGGCGCGATTCATGAAGGCTGGGGAAATCGGGCGGGCTTGCGGCAGGTTGTGCTGGCAAATGCCCTGCTGCACCACGACGGCTATGTGGAGATCAACACCACAAGCGCCGCCGGCAAGGAAAAACGGGCGCGGAATATGCCCCTCCTGCGAAAAAAGCTGGAGGACGCCCCGGAGGATTTGATGGCCTTTCAGCAATTTATTGAGAGCGGACAGTGGGAGAAAGATTTTGACGAAAAGCTTCGCCAGGCCGTGTCACTGGTGGAACGTCAGGTGAAATTTTGGGACATACTGGGTGGATCTATTTTCCGCTACGCCATCATTTTCGGCATAACAAGAGATCTTCCAGAGAAGGAGGAATGGATTCAAAAAGCGGAGGAGCTGTTTTCCAACTCCTATTTTATCCGCCTGGATGGGGCGTTCATGGCCGCTATGTATTACATGACTCAGGAAGACTTTGTAAAATGTGCCCACTGGAGTGAGATTGGCCTGCGGGCCCACAAGGATTTTCGGGCGGGACGGGGCGATATTCGCTGTCAGGCAGTTGGTGTCCTTCAAAGATGCACTCCGCTGTGTGAGGCGTGCTTCCAGATTATGCTGGCCCGGTCCTATGTGGAGATCGGCCGTCCCGGTAAGGCTTTGCCTTTGCTGAGCGGTATGGATTTCAAGCTGCTGGATGCCCAGTGGACGGGAAACCTGCTGGAAACCCTGCAGCAGCTCCATTTTAAGGGCAAGGAGGGTGCATCTGCCCTAATCGGAAAGGTATGGGAGGATATTCAGGCTCCCGTTCCCAGCGAGGAACGGGCGAACCAGCGCAGGGAGAAATTCCTCCGCGTAGCCTCCCGACGCTTCAAGCCAGACTACCTGAAGCTTGAGCTTGAAGACCCTGACTGCCGCCGTCCAGTCTATACGCTCTATACCCCGCTGCAGGGCAAGTGCATTCTTGGCGATGCCGCAGCGGTTTTAGAATCGGAAGATCCGGATGACATTGCGGCTGTGCTGAGCGGTGTGGAAAATTTGAATGAGCTGCCCTCTTCCGTCTTAGTTCACGCGCTCCAGACAGGCATCTGTTTCCCTCTGCCGGACCGGATGATAAACATCGAGGAGATGGACATTCTGGCGGCCCAGCTGGCGGAGAACCATGATGCGCTGCACAGAATTCTGACACAGGCGGCAGAGAAGGATTTTGCCGGAAACTGGCAGGCACTGGCCTGGGTGCGGGGTCTGGCCCTGGCGGCGGTACAGACATACGGCTGGGAGGACGGGAGTGCCGGATTGCAGCTGGCGCAGACCTTCGCCAAGGTAGAACAGATCTTCCTGACCAGCTGCTACACGCCGGAAACCCTTCGGAAGGAAAACCTGTTTGTGCTGCCGCCGATGCACCGCTTCGGCTGGTATTGCGTTCAGGCTTTCAACGCCTTGGAGGCGGGCGATTCCGTGGGTTATGTGCGCCTTTTGAGAGAGGGACTTGTTGCTCATAAGTCTATGAAGAAGATGGTGGAATTTCTGGTAGAGCACACCCCGCAGCTCCAAAATCCTCCCCAGGAGCTCCAGGAACTGGCAGATAAGGTACGTACTTTACTGGCAGCATATGAGCCCAATGATCCGGCGGTGGCAGCCATTAAACAAAGTTCGGCATATCAAAAAGTGGCCTATCTCATTGAGGGCGTTGAAGCTCCTGTAATGGGAGGTTTGGCACAATGAAGGCTGTCATTTTGGCCGGCGGTCTGGGCACCCGGATCAGTGAGGAGAGCTACTTAAAGCCCAAGCCCATGATTACCATCGGGGAGCAGCCCATTTTGTGGCACATCATGAAATACTACTCCCACTTCAACTTCCACGACTTCGTCATCTGCTGCGGCTACAAGGGCCACGTCATCAAGGAGTATTTTGCCGACTACTACCTTCACCGCTCCGACGTGACTTTCGACTTCTCTGACGAAAACCGCATGACAGTCCATCAGAACGTGGCTGAGCCCTGGCGGGTGACGTTAGTGGACACCGGCCTGAATACCCAAACCGGCGCCCGGGTGAAGCGGGTGCAGAAATACATCGGGGACGAGCCCTTCATGCTGACCTACGGCGACGGGGTGAGTGACGTGAATTTAAATGCCCTGCTGGAACAGCATCGGGCTTCTGGAAAGCTTGCGACCCTCACTGGTGTCCAGCCTGGAGGCCGCTTCGGTGTGCTGGACCTGGAGGGACAGACAGTGGTTGGTTTCCGGGAAAAGGCCAAGGAGGACGGCGGCTGGATCAACGGCGGCTTCATGGTCATGGAGCCGGAGGTGTTCGGCTATCTCAGCGAGGAGGAAAACTGTGTCCTGGAGCGGACCCCCATGGAGACGCTGGCCCGGGAGGGAAAACTGGGTATCTATAAGCACAGCGGTTTCTGGCAGTGCATGGACACCCAGCGGGACAAAAACTGGCTGGAGGAGCGCTGGACCAGAGGAACCGCCCCTTGGCGGGTTTGGGAATAGATTTGGGAGGAAACTTATGGAAATTTTACGGGCGAAAACGTTAAATCTCCGACAGACTGGGGCGTTATCTCCGAAACGTGCGGCAAACAGTACATTAAACCAGAAGGAAGCTCTGATGCAGAAGACGGTTTTGGATTCTGCGCCTCAGCGTTTGGTGCTGGAACTGACAAATCAGTGCAACCTAAATTGTATCATGTGCGGCCGAAATGCGGCGGATTTTAAACCGACGCAATTCCAGTTGGAATGGTTGGATTATTTTGAGCCCATTAGAGATCAGGTGGAAGAAGTAACATTGATGGGCTGGGGTGAGCCTACAGTACATCCGGATTTTGTAAAGTTTCTCAAATGGGCATATGACTGTGGTATGCGAAAGTATTTCTGCACAAATGGAATGCGGTTGGAGCAGCTAACCTCTGCTCTATTTGCGTATCACACAGATATTTTTGCGGTAAGTTTGGACGGTGCGGATGCTCCGACTAACGAGAGAATTCGACGGGGTGTGGATTTTCACCGAGTGATTCGCTCACTGGAAGCAATCAACCGCAAAAAGGCGATGGAAAAACTGGAGTATCCCTACAACAATTTTGTGTTTACCGCGATGAAGCAGAATATTGAACAGCTGCCTGCGCTGGTACGTTTGGCGGGGGATATTGGAATGAACGAGGTAAAGGCCGTCTTTTTGACCGCCTTTGACGAATGGGGCCGGGAGCAGACACTGTTTTATGATATGGAGTTGGTTCGGGACATTTTTGCGCAGGCAGAGGAAGAGGCCCGGCGGTTGGGAGTAGCTTTGAAACTGCCCCACCTGTGCGGAGAGGACCCGGCAGGAGATATGGCTCACAAGACCTGCTATGTGGGTTGGAGGGATTTTTTCCTGGGCTCGGATGGGTATATTCGCTCGTGTATGTCTACGGCGCAAAAACTGTTCCACATTTCTCAGTATCCTGATTTCTGGTCTATGTGGAATGCGAAGGAGTACCAGCGCCATCGGGAGATTGTAAATAGTGCATCTATGATTTCCCATTGTGCGAATTGCTACCAATCCTCCTTTGCGAACTGGAATAAACGGGAGAGCTTCATTCAAATCGGGCAGGATTTTGCACCAGTTTGGGAAAAAGAAAATTGACAAATAGGGGTAGGTACAATGGAAAATTTTTATGAGCTGGCAGAGCGCATGAAACAGATCTACGACGCCTTGCAGGATGAAAAATCGCGGGAGATTTTCTGGGCGCGGCTGCGGTATGATATGGAACCAGTGCAAAGAAACGCCTTTCAACTGGAAGAACTGTCGGAGGTATACCTTGATTCAATCCAAGCGTGCATGTGCGATATGCCAGACAAAAAGATGATTTTGTACGGTGCGGGCGCTTATGGACGGCTTGTCGGAGCGAGAATCCTGCAAAGCGGAAAAGATTTTTGGGGATACTGCGATCAGAAAGCGGAGAAAGAGACAGTGTATGTAACGATACAGGGGAAGGAAAAGCCAGTTTATTCTCCTGAGTATTTATTTCAATCTCCACAAGATTATTGCGTGGTAATCACGGCAACAGATTCTTTTATGGAAATCATGGAATTACTGTGGCAAAGACAGTTTCCAGCGGACCATATTCTGCCTTGCATACATATGAAGCAATATTTTGATTTTCCAGAATGCTTTCAGTCGGGCACCGCTTTTGTAGATATTGGTTGTTGTGATAGTATGGACAGTATCCGCTTTGCGCAGTGGAGTCGGGGAAAATACTCTAAAATTCTCGCGTTCGAACCGGAGGAAGCAAATTACAAAAAATGTTTGGAAAATGCACAGCGAGCAGGAATTCAGAATTTTGAAGTTGTAGAAGCGGCCTTGAGTAATTGTGCTGGAGAACAGAAGTTCACAGCGGAACTTGGCACAAGTTCGCACCTTTTAGAAACAACGTCCGCTACAGAATCTTTGAACAATAAAAACAACTTAAATGGAGTTGTAAAGACTGTGCGCATCTGTAAGCTGGACGATTTCACGAATGAGACAACAGTTGGATTTATCAAAATGGATATTGAAGGAGCCGAATTTGATTCGCTCCAAGGTGCGCAGAAGACTATTCAAAGAGATAAGCCACTACTTGCAATCTGCGTCTATCATCGTAGAGGCGATGTTTTGGCAATTATGGATTATTTGCATTCTGTAGTTCCGGACTATCGTTTCTGGCTGCGTCACTATGGGCCACTGCAAAATGAAACCGTATTGTACGCGGCAATATGATGTGTCAGGTGTGAACGAGGGGAGTCATATGAAAAATTGGATGGAGGCACAGATTCAAGACGCACTGCGTACTGATTTTGAACAGGGAGCAAGGAACTTTGTTATTTTTCCACATGGCATAACGGGTGAGGTGACGAAACGCATATTGAATGATACATTTCATGTATCAGAACTTTTTACGGTTGACAATACACTCTGCCGCTATAATCCTAAAATTAAAGATATTTCATATTTAAAATCTTATCTATCGGAGCATTCATGTGACAACATCCACTTAATTGTTGCAACTCAGAATGTTGAAATACAAAAGTATATCATCGAGCAAAATTTGCCAGTAAAGCTTATCATCCCATTTCCAGTTAACCGTCCCAGGGGAAGCTACGGACCTTTAGTTGAAAATCAGAGTTTTATTAAATCTATCGGCGCTTTTTGTTGCTTTGCGCCAGGTACAGCCGTAGTAGAAAACCATCCGCTTGACTGTGTAACGCAACATACATTCATTTATACATCTGGCATACCGCCTGAAATTCAAAACTTAAAACGCAGTATTTTCGATTTCAATACAGGTGTTACTATTGGAAACGATGTCTGGTTGGGTTGGAATGTAATCCTTACAAATGGAGTCAAGATTGGGAACGGTGTTCGTGCAGCCGCAGGAGCTGTGATAACGAAAGACGTCCCAGATTATGCTGTTGTAGCCGGCGTACCGGCCAAAATCATCAAATACCGATTTACACCGGATCAGATCAGGAAGCTGAACGAAATTGCATGGTGGGAATGGTCAGATGAAAAGATCAGGGATTGTTACGATGATTTCCTCGACATTGACATATTTCTCCAGAAGCACTATTCTGCTGCAAATTAGGAGGTTTTATGGAACAATTTGTTGAACTCAATACGGATGGTCTGGAGGGCCCTCAGGTCGGGAATGATTTATTTCAGAACCGGTCAGCATTATCCCAAACGCTTCAGCAAACCGCGAACGCGGAGGTTACTGTCTTTGTCCAGGCCTACAACCGGCTGGATAAAACAAAGCGGTGCGTGGAGAGTATCTTGCAAAATACGCAGGGAATCGACTACGAACTGCTTCTGCTGGATAATGGCTCCGAAGACGGGACTCTGGATTTCTTCCGTACGATTCCATATGAAAAAAAACGAATCATCCATATTACCAAAAATATCGGCGGAGTATACGCGCAATTTGCGTATGGCTTAAACGATATAGGGCAGTTCCTGGTTTCAGTCAGCAATGATTTGATTCTTACGCCCCACTGGCTGGAGAATCTTTTGATCTGCATCAAGTCCGACCCGAAAATTGGGATGGTAAATCCGGTTTCCTCAAACACCTCCAATTTGCAGGAAGTTGACATTTCCTATGGCTCATATCAGGAAATGCAGCGGAAAGCGGAGCGTTTCAACCGTTCAGACCCGCGAAAGTGGGAAGACCGGCAGAGGCTCATCACTTTGGGCACTCTGATGCGGAAGGAACTGCTGCTGGCTCTTGGCTGGCCCATGGCGGATCTTGGATTTTTTCATGATTTTGCGGATGATGACCTGAGTTTCTCTGTCCGCCGCCTGGGCTATCGGACGGTACTGGCCGGTGACACCTGGATCTGCCATGACCACGATATCTGGCACGGGGAGGGAAAAGACCCGGTCCAATTTCATCAGTCGCTGAAAATCGGCAGGGCCAATTTTATAGAAAAATATTTCGGCGTAGATGCCTGGAGTGACGTCAACAATTATTATATTCCGTATTTGGAGCACTTCCCGGCTCCGGACAGGGCGGACGGGAAACAAATTCTTGGGATTGATGTGCGGTGCGGCACGCCTATTCTGGATATCAAGAACTGGCTGCGCAAAGCGGGGATTTTTCATGCGGATTTGTCCGCTTTCACACAGGATCCGAAGTATTGGCTGGATTTGAAAACGATATGTAAGGGCCCGGTTATCTGTGACCGGGAGGAATTTTTATTGGATTCTTTTATTCAGGAAAGCTTTGACTATGTATTGGTTGACCGGCCGCTTAACCGGTATCACGAACCGGTAAAAATACTGCGGGATATGTTTGCGCTGTGTAAAAAGGGCGGATATCTAATCTGTAAGCTGCTGAACGCCTATTCATTCCGAGAATATCTGAACCAACTGGGACAACGGGAGGTTTATAATCCCCAAGTTTCCTACAATATTTCTCTGGAGCAGTTCCAAAGTCTATTGAGCAGGAGTGGAAAGATTTGTTTCATGATGAATTTGAACGCCAATCTGGACAAGGAAAACCAGCGGATTCTATCCACTTTGCTGCCGACCGAGCTGTCTGATCAGGCAAAGTCGGCGGCGCTGCAAAGGCTGCTGTGTGAAGAATACCTGTTTGTGGTCAAAAAGGAAGGCGGGATCGGAGGTCAAAAGTGAGGATCGTCCATATCACAGCCCATCTGGGCGGCGGAATTGGACAGGCCATTTCCGCTCTAGTTACAAAAGAGAACAGGCACAGCCACCGCATTCTGACATTGGAGCAGTTGGAAAAGAAAAAATTTGCGGATTTGTGCCGAAAAGCTGGAGCGGAAGTGATAGAGCAGCCAGATATGGAAGAGTTGCGTCAAGAATTGCTTTGGAGCGATCTGACTGTGCTGCACTGGTGGGATCATCCAATGATGGCCAACCTCTTGGCTCATTGTCCGGCTGTTCCAATCCGGTGTATACTCTGGTGCCACATTTCAGGCTGCAGCTATCCGGCTTTACCGTTTGCTCTGCTGAATCAAGCGCAATATGTATTTTTTACAACTCCCTATTCCTATGAGAACCGAGAGTGGACTCAGGAGCAGCGCGAGAGGATTCAATCGAAGTCTTGCGTAGTCTATGGGAGCGGCCTTCTTTCTGCGCACAGCGCTAAAACCGAGTACGGCTTGAGAAATGGAATCTGCCATATTGGATACGCAGGCACATTTGCCCGCAGTAAAATGCATGAAAGTTTTCCCCAAATGTGCCAGGCCATTCTGGAGCGGAATCCGGACTGTGTTTTTTTGCTGGCCGGTGACAGTGAGGCGGGGGGATGGATTCTGGAGCAGGCGGAACATATGGGTATTCAAGATCATATCCGGATGCTTGGATACCTGGACGACATGAGCGAGTTCTGGAACGAAATTGACATTTTTGGCTATCCATTGAACCCACAGCATTTTGGAACGACGGAAAACGTAGTATTGGAAGCGTTTCAGGCCGGTCTGCCTGTTGTGATGCTGAAACAGGCGGCGGAGACCTATATTTTGTCCGACCCGTCCGCTGGGATTTTAGCGGACGGGCTGCTGGGCTATGTGGATGCAATCGTGTCTTTGAGCCGGGAGAAGGAGCACCGGCGATCTTTAGGGGAACAGGCACGGCGGTATGTGTGCAGCAAGTATGCACACAGTAAAATCGTGGAAAATTTTCAGGCGGAGGCAGAGAAGCTGGGCGGCTGTAAAAAACGTGTCGTTCGGTTTCAGGACGCTTTGGGAGAAATGCCAATCCAATGGCTGCTGAGTGGGATGCCGTCATACCTGCGCAGACCGTTTGAAGAGATTTTGCAGGGGGCTTGGACGGACGCGAAAGCACAGACCTTCTGGGCTAGCTGTCCTTATATCTTAAAAGAGCGGTCCAAAAGCTCTATTCCCCACTTTCTGCGTACCTTTCCGAAGGATGAGGCCCTGCAATTTTTGAAGGCAAAATTTAAGCTTCCAGAGTGATACGCAAAACATACGTTAAAGTGCGGTGACTGTAAAACGGAGATGAGATGAGTTGGACAATATGTTTGCAAATGCGCTGAAGCAGTTTCAGGGGCGTGATGTTTTTCTTTATGGAGCGGGTGGGTTTGGCGTTGAGATGCTGTGCCGTCTCCGCTCCGCTGGAATCCAGCCGAGGGCATTTCTGGATCAAAATGCGGAACAAATCCAGCAGCGGGAGGGAGTTCCGGTTTACACTGCACAAAGCGCACCGCTTGAATTCAGAAGCGGTACAGTTTTGTTCTGCATTGTGATGGACCGGGAGCAAAGGCGGGAGGTCCTCTCATGGCTAAAAGGGCTTGGCTATCGTTTTATTGTTGAGGGACAGTCTCTCCGGGTACTTCTGGTCCAGCCGGACGATGGGATTGAGGAGCCTGTCTACTTTAAAAACAGGCGTGAGAAGATCCAATCTGCGCGGGAGCTGTTTCGTGAGGATTTCAGCCGGACATTGTACGACAAGATTGTATATAGCCATTGGACCAGGGATTACACAGGTTGTGCCGAGCTGGAAAGTCCGATGTGGGAGCAGTATTTTCCGCCGGATATTCCGCTGTCCAAGGGTTATATGCGTTTTGTGGACTGCGGCGGCTATACCGGCGATACGGTAACCTGCCTGACAGACCGCAAGGGTGCGGTGGAGGCCTGCGCTGTGTTTGAGCCGGACTCTCGGAACTACATCAAAATGGTGGAAAATACCGCCAGTCTAAAGGAAAAAATCGGTCAGAGGCTCTGTTTTCCCTGCGCCGTAAGTCAGACGGCAGAGCAGCTCCGATTTGCTGCGGGAACTGGATCGGGCAGCCTGTCGGCTGCCGGGGAGAGCGTGGTACAGACAGTTTCTCTGGATCAGGCAATTCCGGATTTTCATCCGACGATGCTCAAAATGGATATTGAAGGTGCTGAGTTGCTGGCGCTTCAGGGGGCGCAGGAGCTGATACGGGCGGACCGGCCTGATCTTGCTGTTTGCGTTTATCATGCGATCAATCATATTTGGGACATTCCCCTGCTGCTTGACAGCTGGAAACTTGGCTATCGCTTTTACCTGCGCAGCTATAATGCGTATACCATGGAAACTGTGCTTTATGCCAGTGTATAGGAGGAAGAGGAAAGCATGAAATGCAATATGGAACGGATGCAGCTGCACCAATGCCTGCCGTTGCCAGCGCCGTTGTCGGTACATATTTTTCCATCGTTTTTCTGCAATTTCAAGTGTCAATATTGTCTGCACAACCTGAGTTCCGAAAGTCTGGAGGCGAAAGGCTTCCAAAAGCAGTTTATGGACTTCGCAGTCTACCAAAAGGCAATTCAGGATATGTCAGCCCGGGGATGGCATCTGAAGGCACTGATTTTTGCGGGGCACGGCGAGCCGCTGCTGCATCCGGATATATCGGCCATGGTCGCACTGGCCAAAGAGAAGCGGATTGCGGATCGAATTGAAATTGTGACCAATGCCTCAATGCTGACCCATAAGTTGTCCGATGCCTTGATTGCGGCGGGACTGGACCGGCTGCGCATTTCCCTTCAAGGGGTGACCGCACAGCAGTATCAAACTATTTCGGGCGTCGAGCTGGATTTTGACGCGTTTTGGGAGCAGATACGATATTTTTATCAGCATAAGACAGACACAGAGGTCTACATCAAAATCATTGATCTCGCATTGCAGGGAGCGGAAGAACGTTTTGAAGCTCTGTGCCGGGAGGCGTCGGATGTACATGCCATCGAATACGCAATTCCCTTTGTGCCGGAAATTGACCTGGGTCAGCTTTCCGGAAACTGCAAACAGGGGAACAGACAGCGCTCAAATGTCTGCTCCATGCCCTTTTATATGATGATATTGTATCCAAACGGTGATGTAGTTCCCTGCTGCGCCACACAGCCGCCCGCAGTGCTTGGAAATATAAAGACAGATGATTTTACAGAGCTCTGGCACTCTTCTCAGCAAATACGCTTCCTGCTGCGTCAGCTGGAGGGAGCAGGCGGGATTCCGGTTTGCGATTCCTGTGCAGTTCCAGCGTTTGGTTTGCAGGAGGGCGATTATCTGGATGGCTGCGAGTCGGAACTGAAACTGGCATACAAAACGCTGCTGGAAAAGGAGGAGGCTCAATGAAGGCAAACATACAGGCGGGGTATAACCACAACCGTCAAAAATTGGCGGAGCTGGTTCCCTTGAGCACTCCGTTTGCGCTCCATATCGCGCCGACACATCGGTGCAACTTTCGATGCCACTATTGTACGCATGGGCTGGGTGCGGTGGGAAAGCAGAAGGCCGGCCTGACGGAAACGGATTTTCCGGTGGAATATCTGCCTCGACTGGTCGAACAGGTAAAGGAATTTACAGAACCGCTGAAAATGATTTCGTTTACGGGTCTGGGGGAGTCTCTGCTTTATCCTGAACTGCCGAAAATGATCCGCCTCCTGTCCCAGGCGCAGTCGGCGGAAACCTATGACATTATTACCAACGGATACTTGCTTACGCCGGAAAAAACTGACCAGCTGATTGCGGCCGGACTGAACAATTTGCGGATTTCCTTACAGGGGCTGACTGCGGAAAAATACAGGGAGGTCTCCGGGGTTAAGATTGATTATGACCAGCTGTTTAGAAATATTGAATATTTTTATCACAATAAGGGAAATTGCAAACTGAATATCAAGATTATTGACAGCTGTCTGGAACACCCGGAGGATGAACAGGTATTCTATCAGATGTTCGGAGATTTGTGTGACACGATTTTTGTGGAGCATTTGGTGGAAGTACAGCTCAGTATGGCAGAAAAATATGAAGGGTTATCTATTGACACAAGCCGGACAATGTTTCAGGAAAAAGCAGAAGACCGCATCGCATGTCCATATCCTTTTTATATGCTGCAAATCGACGCCAATGGAAATGTGTTTCCCTGCTGTCCGCTTGGACTTCCCCTTGAGTTATCCGTGGGAAATATGTTTCAGGATACCTTGAAGCATATTTGGCATGGAAAGAAGCTGTACGATTTGTGGACGCAGAACTTAAAAGGAAAGCGGAGCGAACATCCGGTTTGCGGACGCTGCACCGCCTACCAGTGCTTTACACCGCCGGAGGACAATCTGGACCTGGAGCGGGAGCAAATTTTAAAGAAGGTTGAGGAGAGAGGGTATGTCTGAGATCAAGCCGTTTTCCGGAGTGGACGGGCGGGTGAAGCTGGCAGAAGCCGTTCCGCTGGAAGCGCCCTTCACATTAAATCTTTTTCCATCCAATCTCTGTAATTTCCGATGCAACTACTGCGCGCAAAGCCGGGGAGGCGCGGTATTAGCCCAGGAATACCAAATGAATGGAGAGATGATGACCCTGGATACTCTGGATCGAGTGATCGAGCAGAGCAAAGGGTTCACCAGGCCATACAAGCTGGTTTCTTTTATGGGGCACGGCGAGCCGCTGTGCAATCCGGACTTGCCGGAAATGGTCCAGCGCGTAAAGCAAGCGGGCATTGCCGAGCGTGTGGATATCATTACAAACGCTTCCCTGCTTACAGCCCGCACAGCCCAGGCCCTTGTGAGCGCGGGACTGGATGTCCTTCGGGTTTCACTGCAGGGGATTTCTACGGAGAGCTATCGCAGAACATGCGGGAATGCGATCCCATTTGAAAAGATGCTGGCACAGCTTCAATACTTTTATCAGATTCGGGGCCAGTGCAAGCTTTTTGTCAAAACAATGGACGTTACGCTGAGCGGTGAAGAGAATCAGGAATTCTACCGGATTTTTGCAAACTGTACGGACAGAATGTATATCGACAAGGTAAAACCGGTATATAGCGGCGTAGAGTACACGGAGCAGGAGCGGGACCTGTCAGAGGACCGATATGGAAAGCGGCACGAGGATCGCCGTGTTTGTGCACAGCCCTTTTACATGCTCAGCGTATGGCCCGATGGCGATGTTGCCCCATGTGACGCAATTTATCGGGCGAATCCGTTAGGAAATGTGCATACAGGAGATTTAGTGGATATGTGGCGGTCCAGTTCACTGTTAGAGTTTTGGAAAATGCAGCTAAACTGTGAACGGGATACCCATCCGGCCTGCAGTAAATGCTGTGCGCCGAATGATGTGCAGCATGAGAGTGATTCTCTGGATGAGGACCGGGCGGCTATTATGCAGAAGCTGGAGGAAATGCCGCAATGACACAGTTTTTATTTCAAAAAACCGAGATTTTGGGATTGCTGCGAATTAAACCTTTTTATGCCCCTGACGAGCGGGGATACCTCTCCAAAACCTTTGAAAAAACTATTTTCGCGGAGCATGGTATCAATCTGGCCCCTTGGGAGGAGCTGCGCTCCTGTTCCAGGAAGGGTGTATTGCGCGGCCTCCACTTCCAGCGCCGGCACAGTCAGGACAAGCTGGTGCAGGTTCTTCACGGCGCGGTTTACGATGTGGCGGTGGATTTGCGCCCAGGATCAGAGACCTTCGGCAAATGGGCGGGCTTCTATCTGACCGCAGAAAACCACCAACTGCTCTACATACCCAAAGGCTTTGCTCACGGTTTCTTAGCCCTGGAGGATGACACCCTGTTCAGCTATCTGTGCGGCGACCGTTATGACCCGGAGTCGGACGGCGGCATCTGCTGGGATGATCCCCAGCTGGCCGTCAGCTGGCCGCTGGACCGGGTGGAGCAGACGATTATTTCAGAAAAGGACGCCGCCTTGCCCACGCTGGCGGAATATCGGGCGTCCATGTGAACAGGAGCGCAGAATGATACAGAAACTGACGATTTCTCCCAACCAGATCAGCGATTATACCTGTGTTACCATCAATTCACAGGGACCGCTCAGCAGCTTCCCCTTCCTGTCTGTCGATCGGGACAGCTACCTTGTTGGCGTTGAGGTACAAAGCGGCATTAACTTTGACCCGGCGGGCGGACGGCACTGCATCGCCATTGGAAAGGGCTGCTCCCTGGCCGAGTCCATCACATTTATGATCGACCTGAACCACGATTATGCCTCGGTCTGCCAGGGAGCAGTATCCTTTCTTTCAAAATCCCCTTCGCACAGCAGAGCGCCGCGGAAAGGTTCTATTATCCTTCAAAACGACGTCTGGGTCGGCCATGGCGCAACCGTTATGGCTGGAGTGACCCTTCACAACGGCTGTGTTGTTGCAGCGGACGCTGTCGTCACAAAGGATGTGCCACCCTATGCCATTGTGGGGGGAAATCCCGCCAAAATCCTCCGCTACCGGTTTGATAGCGATATCATTGACGCATTGCAAAAAATTGCCTGGTGGGATTGGGACCCTCAGACCCAGCGGCTGCGGCAGGAGGATTTTTTGCTGCCCGTACCGGAGTTTGTTGCAAAATATCTGCCAGAGGCAGAGCAGCGGATACAAGGGCCCACAACTGTCCCCCCCCCCCGGACATTGGCATGCGAAACTATCCACCCTCCGAAGACAGTTCTGGTAATTCCGGATTTTTCGGACGCATATCCTCTTTATCCCAGAATATTCGAGCAGTACTTTACGAAAAACCGGCCTGATCTGGCACTGTTAATTTATCTGTCCGCTAAGGACAGCACACCGGAAAATCTCAACTTGATTCAGAGAATCTTACGGCGGTATGAGAATTGTGACTGTGATGTGATTTTACAGACCGGGGAGACGTTGGAAGAATACGCCCTGTTTCAGTTGGCGGATTATTTTGTCACCACACGCAGCAAGGACACTGTGTTGCGTACCTGCCTGGCCGATCTCTGCCAGACAAAAATACTTTATGGCACCGATGACCCCATTTTCCACGCATAACATCCGGTACAGAAACGTGAGGAAACGCTATGAAACGTGTCTTAATCACTGGCATCACTGGTTATATCGGCTCCCGTTTGGCGCAAAAGCTTTTGCCTGACTGGGAGGTCTGCGGACTGGTTCGGGAGCCGCTGAATCTGGAGTACATCTCGGACATTGCGCCTCAAATAGAGATGTTCCGCTATGACGGCACCTATGACAGCATGAACGCCGCACTGGAGGCATGCCAGCCCGACCTTGTGTACCATCTGGCGACGTACTACACCGGAGGACACAGCGCGGAGCACATCCAAAAGCTGCTGGATTCCAACATCAGTATGGGCCTCCACCTGCTGGAGGCTATGTCGGAGCACGCTGTACCCGCTTTGGTCTATGCTTCCACAGTGATGGCGCACTATCAAGGGGAGGAATACCGGCCTGTCAATCTCTATGCTGCTACAAAACAGGCCTTTTCCGATTTGCTGGCCTACTATGTGGACGCCGGGCTGTTACGTACAGTGACCCTGGTCCTGTCTGATACCTATGGCCCCGGAGATCACCGGCCCAAGATTCTGAACTTAATCCGGAAGGCGGCACAGTCGGGAGAAAAAATGGCCCTCTCCACTGGGGAGCAGGACTATGACGTGGTGTATATTGACGATGTGGTTTCTGCGTTTCGTTTGGCGGGAGAGCAGCTTTTGCAAGGAAAATATCAGAACAGCATATTTCAAATTGTACCGAATTGTCCTCTGACATTACGGGAAACTGTTGAAAAAATGCTGCAAGTCAACAATTTGACTTTAAACGCCGGCTGGGGGGAGCGCCAGCCGGCGGAACGGGAAATGAAAAAGGCTGTCCGCATATATCCAAATTTGCCCGAATGGAAGGCAGAAGTCCCTTTACGGAATGGCTTAAAGCGTCTGGTGGAAAGAGATGTGAACGACGGGGCGTAGTCAAATGAATGTGATGGGAAACGGTTTGGGCCTGATCGAGCGCGTGAAACAGGGACAAGGCCGTCCCGCAAAATCTATGTCAAGCGGTTCACTACTCGAAAGAGACCACCTCAACCCGCTGTGCCACAGGCCATTCCCAGATTTTCGATTCTCGGAAGTCAAGACTTCTCAAAAGCGGAAGTCAAGAGTTCCGAAAAGCAGAAGCAAATTATACTGAATCAAATCAAACTGATTTTATCTATACAGCTCTATCTATCCTTCCATCAGGTTTCCAGCCAGAGACAGGATTGATAGATAGTTCGAGTGTAGGAGAGAAGTTGATGAAGCTATTTGCTATGAGCGTCTATGTGAACGATTTGCCCAGGATGATGTAGACGAAGTGGCAGAGCTTATGCTGGACCACTACGACGCCGGGTTCACCCTCCGCACCTACACCCATGCCCCCCGTCAGAAGCAGGATGAGGCCGCCCGGACCATGGGCAGCTTTATGACACAGGTAATGTAAAAAACAGAATCGACACACAGCAGGAGTGCCGGATTTTACGTCCGGCGCTCTTGCGTTGTTTCCGGATATTTCCCCGTGTGGGTCAGGCTGTGGGTCTTGACTGACTCTGGGCTAAAAAACAAGCGGCAACAGCAGCTTCAAAACGACACAAGCCAGTAAAAATGAAAGTAGGCGTAAAAATACAACAATCCCCAAATATCAGCCGATATTCAGGGATTATTGGAGCTGATGGTGGGAATCGAACCCACAACCTTCTCATTACGAGTGAGATGCTCTGCCATTGAGCCACATCAGCGTATTTGATTGTCTTTGCCCGGTCTGGTAATTACGAATCAACTACTCTACCGATCGAACTACACCAGCATGTCTATTATTATCAAGATACTTGCATATCTTACACCACAAAAGCCCATTTGTCAAGCCAGAAACATTGTTCTGCAGGACAACAAGCATTAAAAATAATTATGCGGAATGTCGTGACGAGTAAAGAATTTTAACGCAATAATGGAGTCCTTAATACAATGGGAAGTCTGAAATACGAAATTACTCAGAAGTGTAAGAAGTTGCAACAAACAGAAGAGGCCGATAGGGGCAGACAGTCTACAGCAAAAAGCTGGCGGGGTTACTTGGATGCTGCTGTAAAATATGGCGAGTGGTGCAAACGGCCATACCGATGCCGGCATTTTGAAGATTGCTTAGATAATGTCTACCCAAGTTAGACACAAATAGCGCCCCAAATAGCGATACAGCGAACGTGTACCGCAGCGATAAAAGCATCTGAGGTTTTGGCGCTGCGAGTGGCAATGCCCCTCCAACGTTTCAGGGATAGAAAGCAGTTTTCTACCAAGTGACGCAGCTTATAGAGATATTTATCGTAGTCACGCTGTTCTTTCCGATTCTTCTTCGGCGGAATCACGGGTTCCATCCCTGCCAAAACCGCATAGGACAGGATATCATTGCCAAGCTGTCCGAGGGCTACGGACAAGAGCAAGCGGCGCTGAAACAGTCCATAGAGGATCTGTCCTCTATCGTACACGCCGCCCGAGCGCAGGCGGTCGATGTCCAGAGCTTTCTGAAGATTGTAAAAAAGTACACCCAGCCCACCGAGCTGACCCCGGCCCTTTTGCGGGAGTTTGTGGAGAAAATCGTTGTCCATGCTCCCGATAAGTCCAGCGGCCACCGTGTTCAGCGCATCGACATACACTATAACTTCATTGGCAAGATAGATTTTTCCCCGGAATTTAGCCGGTATAGTAAAAAAACAACCGCATGACACCATAGTATCATGCGGTTGCCACCCAACAAAGAAAACTTCTTTATCAGACGCCCCCTCAAGGGGGGACTTTTTTCGCTTTAGGGAAGCTACCCAATGTGGAAGGAATATGTCAAGGTTTTCTCCTTGCCGGGTGCCAGGATGGCGCAGAAGGGCTTATCCTCAAACTTTCCGCTCTCGTTGTCGTAAGCAGCGCAGCCCTGCCAGGGCTCCAGGCACAGGTAGGGCGCCCCCGGATTGGTCCAGAAAGCCACCATGGGGAACTCGTGGAAGTCCAGGCACACACCCCGCCCGCTCTCCCGGTGGAGGAGGGAGACCTTTCCTGAACGCAGCATAGAAAAAATAATGGTGTCCATCTCAGCAAAGCTGCCGTAGTCCAGAGGGAGCATTCCGCTCTCATTCAGCATGGGCCTGCGGCCGTTGTGGCGGATGATGCCGCCGGCGTTCAGCAGATGACTGTCCGCATGCTCGGGCTCCTCAAAAAGGAGCTCGTAGTCCTCAAACCGCTCCCCCTCCCGGAGAGGACAGCGGATGGCGGTGTGACCCCCAATGCAGAAGGGCATGTGGTTGTCTCCCGTGTTGGCTATGGTAAAGGTGGTGGAAAATCCATCATCCAGCAACCGGTGGGTTGCTTTCAGAGAGAAGGGGAAGGGGTAGCGCTCCAGGGTCTCCCCGCTCTCCCGCAGCTCCAGGGCAACAAAGTCCTCCCCCTGTTCCACAGGAGAAAATTCCATCCTTCGGGCAAAGCCATGGCGGGCCATCTCAAAGGTCCTGCCTCCAATGTCGATCTTACCGTCCTTCAGCGAGCCCACTATGGGAAACAGAATGGGGTTCTGTCCCGACCAGAAGGCGGGGTCCCCCTCCCAGATATATTCCAGGCCGTCCCCGTCCCGGAAGGAGACCAGCTCCCCGCCCTTTGTCTGGGCCACGGCCCGCAAATCGCCTTTTTTCAGTTCAAATGTCACAACAGAATACCTCCATCTCCAAAAATGATCCACACACAGCTCCCTCTAGAGAGGGGAGCTTAAAACGCCACCTTTAAAAACAGCGCCACGCAGCACAAAATGACAGCGCAGGGGACGTACAGATACCGCCCCAAGCTGTACCACATCAGGCCAGAGGGCTTTTTCGCCCCCCGGTTGATCTCCTCCATCAGCTCATCCTTTTTCATAATCCAGAACCAGGACAGCGCCCCCAGGGTGGCTCCGATTGGGATGATATAGATGGATACGATATCCATCCAAGGGCCCCACTTGAAAATGGGCTCCATGTTCAGGCCAATGCCCAGGCAGATGACGCACAGCAAAGCCAGCATGGCCTTCCGGTTCAGCCTGGGGAAGCGGTGAAGCAGAGACTCGCCCACCGCCTCAAACATGTTTTGCAGGGAGCTCACCCCGGCAAAGACCATGGCAGTATACAGGATCACCGCGAACAGCCGGCCCAGGGGGATGTCCTGCAAAATCCGGGGCAGGGTGACAAAAAGCAGGGAGGGACCGGCCCCCACGTCCAGCCCGTAGGCAAAGCAGGCGGGAATAATCACCAGGGCGGCCACCAGAGCGGCAATGGTGTCAAACAGGGCGGTCTGCTTGGCCAGGGAGACCACATCCTCCTCAGAGTTGAGGTAGGCCCCGTAGACAATCATGCCGCTGCCCGTGATGGACAGGGAGAAGAAGGCCTGGCCCATGGCCCAGATCCACACCATGGGGTCCAGCAGATCGGCCCAGCGGGGGGTAAACATATATCGGTAGCCCTCAGCCGCCCCAGGGAGAAAGGCCACCCGGACGGCCAGGATCAGGAAAATGATAAAAAACACAGGCATCATCACCTTGTTGGTCCGCTCAATGCTTTTGGCCCCCAGCAGCAGGGTGAGCAGGGTGCCCACCACCACAACAACATGGAAGGGGACCACAGAGTAGTCCGCCAAAGAGAAGGAGTCAAACCAGGCACCGGTGTCCACCGTCATCAGCGACCCGCCCGCCGAGGCGGCAAAGGCTTTCAGCACATAGGCGATGATAACGGCGTAGCCAATGGCGATACACATGGACCCGGCCAGGGGCAGCCAGCCCAGGGTGGCTCCGGCGGTTCCCAGCTCCTTTTTGCGGCTGGACCAGGCCATCCGGTAGGAGCCCAGGGTGCCTGTGTGGGCCCGGCGGCCCACGGCGTACTCAGCGGACAGGCCCACCGTGCCGAACAGCATGATAAAAAACAGGTAGGCCAGCAGAAAGGCCCCGCCGCCGTTGCTGCCCATCTTGGCCGGAAAGCCCCATACATTGGCCATGCCCACGGCGGAGCCCACCGCCGAGAGGACAAAGCCCCAGCCGCTGGAAAATCTATGCTTTTTTGTATCCATAAAATCTCCTCATCCTCACTGTGTTTCTTTCTACAGACCGAGTATAATATAATCTGCACAAAAAAGCAACGAATAAATCAGAGCCAAAACCGAAAATTTACCAGAGTGGGGTTTTACAGGTGTCTATAGCAAACGTCAAAAATCCTGGAAAACGGGTCGGCCAGGGGCCGACCCCTACAGATGATTTGCAGGGGCAGCCTTTGGCCGCCCGCCTGTATAGGCGGGGCCATTGTTTCTGCAGACGGCCCAGGCCGCCCCTGCGGCTTCGGTGTCAGCGATTTTGAAGCTTGCTGTAAATATAAAAATAGTCAAAACAATGGACGATATTCCAGATTATTGGTGAAATCGTCTCTTTCCTTTTTCCTGTTCAGGCGCTACAATGGGAATACCAAAGGAGCAGTATTATTTTTTATATAAAGGAGCGGTTTTTATGTCTATTCTGGTCTGCGGCGGAGCCGGCTATATCGGCAGCCATACCTGTGTGGAGCTTATCCAGGCGGGCTACGACATTGTTGTGGCGGACAACCTGTACAACTCCAGCGAGGAATCTCTCCGCCGGGTGGCGAAGATCACGGGGAAGGAAGTCCCCTTTGTCAAGACTGAGTTGTGTGATGAGCAGGAGGTGGAGGCCCTTTTCGCCCGGTATCCGGATATCGACGCGGTCATCCACTTCGCCGGGCTGAAGGCTGTGGGCGAGAGCGTGGCCAAGCCCCTGGAGTACTACTCCAACAACCTCATCAGCACCCTCTATCTGCTCCAGGCCATGCGCCGCCATGGGGTGAAGAACTTTGTCTTCTCCTCCTCCGCCACGGTGTATGGCGACCCCGCCACCGTTCCTATCCGGGAGGACTTCCCCACCGGCGGCACCACCAACCCCTACGGCACCTCCAAGCTGTTCCAGGAACAGATGCTTATGGACATCTGCGCCGCCGATCCGGAGCTCAACGTGGCCCTGCTGCGCTATTTCAACCCCATTGGCGCCCACGACAGCGGCCTGATTGGCGAGGACCCCAACGGTATTCCCAACAACCTGGTCCCCTATATTGCCAAGGTGGCGGTGGGCCAGCTGGAGAAGGTCCACGTCTACGGCAACGACTACCCCACCCCTGACGGCACCGGCGTGCGGGACTATATCCATGTGGTAGATCTGGCAAAGGGCCACGTGGCCGCCTTGAAAAAGCTGGCTGCCAACTGCGGCCTGTTCGTGTGCAACCTGGGCACCGGCAACGGCTACTCCGTGCTGGACGTGCTCCACGCCTATGAGAAGGCCTGCGGCCACGACCTGCCCCACGTGATCGACCCCCGCCGCCCCGGCGATATCGCCGCCTGCTACGCCGACCCCGCCAAGGCCCGGGAGGAGCTGGGCTGGCAGGCCCAGCTGGGCATTGAGGAGATGTGCGCCTCCTCCTGGAAGTGGCAGTCCATGAATCCCAACGGGTACAAGGGATAAGACCTCTGTGCAGGGCGCGACGGCCTCGGCGCGCCGCCCTTCAGCGCGATTCAATTACGGCGGGCCGAGTCGTCCCGCCCTGCGCACAGTGTGCATACACCAAAACAAATATTTAGGAGGATAACAGTGAACAAACCCGTTCTTGTCATCATGGCCGCCGGTATGGGAAGCCGGTACGGCGGCCTCAAGCAGCTGGACCCGGTGGGGAACCACGGCCAGCTTATTATCGACTACTCCATCTACGACGCCAAGCGGGCCGGCTTTGAGACAGTGATTTTTATCATCAAGCCGGAAATCGAGGCCGATTTCAAGGCCGCCATTGGCGACAGGGTGTCTCAGGTGATGGACGTGAAGTACGCCTATCAGCTCAAGGAGGATCTGCCTGAGGGGTACACCGTCCCCGCCGGGCGGACCAAGCCCTGGGGCACCGCCCACGCCGCCCTGGCCGCCCGGAAAATTGTGGACGGCCCCTTCGCCGTCATTAACGCCGACGACTACTACGGCCCCGAGGCCTTTCAGGAGATTTACCAGTACCTCTCCGCCCACCCCGATGGGGACGTCTACGAGTATGTCATGGTGGGCTATCTGGTAAAAAACACCGTCACCGAGAACGGTACTGTGGCCCGAGGGGTGTGCGAGGAGACGGAGGACCACTACCTTGCCCAGGTGGTGGAGCGCACCAAGATCGAGAAGGGTCCGCCCCCCCGCTTCACCGAGGACGACGGGGCCACCTGGACCCAGCTGGACGAAAACACCATTGTGTCCATGAACATGTGGGGCTTCAACCGCAGCTTTTTAGACGAGGCCCTGGCCCGCTTCCCCGCCTTTTTGGATAAAACCCTGGCGGAAAACCCGGAGAAGGGGGAGTACTTCCTGCCCACGGTGGTCAGCCAGCTTATCGACGAGGGCAAGGCCCGGGTAAAGGTGCTGCGCAGCGCCGACAAGTGGTACGGCGTCACCTACCGGGAGGATAAGCCCACAGTGGTGGCCGCTATCGCCGAAAAGACCGCGGCGGGGCTCTATCCCGACCGGCTGTGGGAGGTGTGAGCCATGGTTCAGGCAGAACAGACCCTTCAGGAGGTACTGGAGGCCTTTGATTTCGGCGCCCCTGTGGTGGGCGCCATCCGGTACGGCTGCGGCCATATCAATGACACCTTTGTGGTCCACACCCAGCCGGAAAACACCTGCTGCCGCCGGTTCATCCTCCAGCGCATGAGCTCCGCCGCCTTCAAGCGCCCCGACCAGCTGATGGAGAACATTATCGGCGTAACCGAGTTCTTGGGCAGGGAAATTGAAAAGCACGGCGGCGACCGCAGCCGTGAGGCCATGGAGGTCATCCGCCCCAAAAACGGCCAGTCCTTCTACACCGACAGTCAGAACGGCGCCTGGCGGCTGTACCCCTTTGTGGAGCACACCGTCTGCCACCAGGCGGCGGACACCCCTGAGCTCTTCGCCGCCTCTGGCCGGGCCTTCGGCCGGTTCCAGCAGCTTTTGAAGGACTACCCCGCCGGCACCCTCTACGAGACCATCCCCAACTTCCACAACACAGAGGACCGGCTGGCCAGGTTCAAGGAGGCCGTCCAGGCCGACAAGCTGGGCCGGGCGGCGGAATGCAAGCCCGAGATCGACTTTGTCCTGGCCCGTGAGGCCGACTGCTCCGTGGCTCTGGACGCCATGCGCTCGGGCAAGCTGCCCCTGCGGGTCACTCACAACGACACCAAGCTGAACAACGTCCTTATGGACGAGGCCACCGGCGAGGGCGTGTGCATTATCGACCTGGACACCGTCATGCCCGGCCTGGTGCTCTACGACTTTGGCGACTCCATCCGCTTCGGAGCCAACCACGCCGCCGAGGACGAGACCGACCTGTCCAAGGTCAATCTGGACATAGACCTGTTCGCCGTTTACACCGCCGCCTTTCTGGAGGGCACCGGCGGCTCCCTCACCGACATGGAGATCGCCTACCTGCCCTGGGGAGCCAAGCTGATGACCCTGGAGTGCGGGATGCGCTTTCTCACCGACTATCTGGTGGGGGATGAGTACTTCCATATCGCCCGTGAGAAGCACAATCTGGACCGCTGCCGCACCCAGTTCAAGCTGGTGGCCGATATGGAGTCCCACTGGCCTGAGCTGGAGTCCATTGTCAACCAATACCAAGGCAAATAGACAAGGAGGAGACAAGGTTGGACATTCTGTTTGACGAGGAACAGCTGCTTCAGCTGGTCACCAACCTCTACGTCCTCACCGGGCTGACCGCCAACATTCTGGACCCCCAAGGGCGGGACATTCACCTGTTTAAGGACCACCCTTCCTTCTGCCGGGCTATCAACAACCTGCCCGAGGGCCACCAGCGCTGTGTGGACTGCGACATGTGGAAGGTACGCAACTACACCGCCGAAAAGGGCTTTCAGTTCTACCGCTGCCACGCCGGGATCTGTGAAGCGGTTATGCCCCTTTACGACAAGAAAAATCCTCTGGCCTACCTGATTTTCGGCTGCTATCTGGACGACTCCCCCATTGAGGAGCAGTGGGAGCGCACCCGCCCGCTGCTGGAGTGGTGGCCTGACGGCCCCGACGCTTTGAAGGACGCCTTTTTCCAGTTCCTCCAGTACTCCCAGCAGGAGATCCAGGCCTACGCCGAAACCCTGGAGGCCCTGTCCGCCTACATCCGCCTCAAGGGCATGATCCTCACCACCGAGCAGACCGACACCCAGCGGCTGGAGCTGTTTTTGGACCAGCACTACATGGATAAGCTGTCACTGGCCTCTATCTCCAAACAGCTGCACATCGGGCGCACCAAGCTGTGCGCCCTGGCCAAGGAGCTGTCCGGGGGACAGACCCTGTCCTACCTCATTGCCCAGCGGCGCATTGGCGCGGCCAAGCGGCTGCTGCTTCAGAGCAACATGCCCATCTCCGCTGTGGCGGAGGAGGTGGGAATCAGCGACTACAACTACTTCTCAAAGGTCTTCCGCTCCATGACCGGCACCACCCCCAGCGCCTTCCGCAAGAAGGTGCGGGGCAGGGGCAGCGAATAAAACTGTCATATTTTGCAAGAATCGCTTCAAAATCGTACGAGCTTTCGTTGGTTCGTACGATTTTTCTAAAAATTGTACGTTTCACACTATAGATTCGCACAATGAACAAGTATAATTGGATTTGAAAAGACGTATTTGTGAATTATCTCTATACGTCTTATTTCGCGCAGATCAAAATCAATTCAAGAAGGAGAATGAAAATGAAAAAGATTCTTGCGACCGTCCTTGCCAGTGCCATGGTACTGGCACTCGCCGCCTGCGGCGGAGGCGGCGGCACCAGCACCCCCGCCAACAGCACCCCCGGCTCCAATCCCGGCACCAGCACCCCCTCCAACAGCGGAGACAAGATCGCTATCAGCGTGATCGCCGCCGAGTATGGCCAGAAGACCAAGGACTGGTGGGCCGGCTTCCAGAACGACTTCAACTCCACCCATGACAATATCGACCTCACCGTAGAGGTTGTGTCCTGGAACGACATCTACGCCGTGGTCAACACCCGTATCGGCGGCAACAACGCCCCCGACATCCTGAATATCGACGTATTCGCCGATTTCCAGGCCGACGACCTGCTGCTGCCCGCCCAGGAGTATGTCTCTGAGGAGACCTACGCCAAGTTCTACGACGCTTTCCTGGAGCAGTCCGTGGTGGACGGCACCGTGTGGGCCGTGCCCGACCTGGCCTCCGCCCGCGCCCTGTACTACAATGTGGACATTCTGGAGGCCGCCGGCGCCCAGGTCCCCACCACCTGGGATGAGCTGGTTGAGACCTGCAAGAAGATCCAGGCCTACGACTCCAGCATCTACCCCTGGGGTATCGACATGACCACCGACGAGGGCCAGGCCGCCTTCGCCTACTACATCTGGAACAACGGCGGCGACTTCACCGACGCCTCCGGCAACTGGACCCTGAACAGCGACGAGAACGTGGAGGCCATTGAGTTTGCCATCAGCCTGGTCAAGGACGGCTACACCAACACCGACCCCGCCAACGAGACCCGCTATAAGCTCCAGGACCTCTTCGGCAACAGCCAGCTGGCCATGATGATCGGCCCCAACTCCATCCCCACCTACATTGCCGTTGACAAAGACCCCAGCGAGGTTATTAACTACGGCACCGCCTCAATCCCCACCAACGACGGCAAGCCCTCCGTCTCCGCCGGCGTTATGGACCGCTTTATGTGCTTCGACAACGGCCACTCCGCCGAGAAGATCGAGGCCATCAAGGAGTTCTTCGACTTCTTCTATGAGGACACCCGGTACTCTGAGTGGGTGCTGATGGAAGACTTCCTGCCCGCCACCAAGACCGGCGGCGAGATTGCCGCCGCCGCTGACGAGCGCATGGCCGCCTGGGTTGAGATCGTGGGCTCCTGCAAGTTCTATCCCACCGCTCAGGCCAAGTGGAACGACGTGAAGCAGGGCGTTATCAACGTGGAGCAGCAGGCTCTGCTGGGCGGCAACGTCAAGGAGCTGCTGGACAATCTCCAGTCCGAGATCGCTGGCTGATTTCCTTCCCCGGTCCAAGCCTGAAACACACATAACCGCGGGGGCCGGGCCAAAACGGCCCGGCCCCCGCTTCTTCCAGCCGTTTTCAAAGGACGGCTCTTTCCGCCTTTTGAAAACGGCCGGAAGCCCAACTAAAATAGGGAGGTGTCTCCGTGAACGCAGCAGCCCCCAAACAATCCAAATCCACCCCCGCTAAAACCGCCCCTGTGAAAAGCACGCCCGCCCGCGGGCGTACCCTGCGCAGGGTAGAGCCCTATATCTGGATCGCCCCCAGCATCATCCTGATGGGCATTTTCATCCTGGCCCCCATTTTCTCTGTGTTCCAGCGGTCCCTGAACGATGTCAGCCGGACAGGCAAGCTGAAGGGCTTTAACAACTTTGCCAATTTCACCAACGTTCTCAAAAGCTCCGCTTTCAGTATGGTGCTGAAAAACACCATTGTGTGGACCATTGCCGTGGTGGTTATCTCCACTGTATTGGGCTTTATGCTGGCCCTGGTGCTCAACAATGAATTCCGCGGACGCAAGGTGGCCCGGGCCATTGTGGTTTTCCCCTGGGCTACCACGCTGGTGGTTCAGGCCAGCGCCTGGAACTTCATCATTGACAAGGATTACGGCACCCTGAACACCCTGCTGCTCAAGCTGGGCATTATCCAGCAGTCCGTCAACTGGACCCCCACCCCCGCGGCCTACTTCACCTGGGAGATCGCCTGCGGCATCTTTGTCACCATACCCTTTGTCACCTTCTGTGTGCTGTCCGGACTGCAAAGCATTGACGCCTCCTACTACGAGGCCGCCACAGTAGACGGGGCGGGCTACTTCCAAAAGCTGTTCAACATCACCCTCCCCCTGGTCAAGTCCTCTCTGACGGTGTCCACCGTGCTGAATATCATCTATGTGTTCAACTCCTTCCCCATCATCTGGACCATGACCAAGGGCGACCCGGCCAACACCACCGACACTCTGGTCACCTACCTGTACAAACTGGCCTTCTACAACAGCAAACCGGGCGAGGCCGCCGCCGTTTCGGTGATTGGCTTTATCATCCTGCTGATGTGCGCCAGTGTGTATATGATCTACACCCTGCGGAAAGGAGATGACGATCTATGACCCAGACGAAAAAGCCGGTCTCCATGAAAAAGGTAATTTTGCGCCTGCTGCTCTACTTTGTGGTGCTGGACGTGTGCATCATCACCCTGTACCCCTATTTCTCCATGCTGTGTACCGCCTTGAAGAGCCGGACTGAGATCTTCTCCGCCAATGGAACCATTCTGCCCATTCACGCCCTTTGGTCCAACTTTATCGACATCTGGAGCCGGGCCCCCATGGCAAAGTACCTGATGAACTCCGTGCTTATCGCCGGCGGCTCCACCCTGATTGCCATGCTGTGCGGCATCCCCGCCGCCTACGCCCTGGCCCGGATGAAGTTCAAGGGGCAGACCGCCTTTTTGGGCTTTGTTATCGTCTCCCAGATGTTCGCCCCGGTGGTGCTGCTGGTGGGTATCTATCAGGTTATGCTGTCAATGGGACTGACGGACAGCATTTGGGGCCTGATTTTCATCAACGCGGCCTTTAATCAGGCCTTCACCATCTGGCTGCTGCGGGGCACCTTTATGGGCATCTCGGCGGACATGGAACAGGCCGCCACCATCGATGGCTGCAACCGGGTCCAGTCCATGCTGCGGGTCCTTCTCCCCGTGGCCGCCCCCGGCATTGTCACCACCCTGATTTTCATCTTTATCAACGCCTGGAACGAGTATACCGTGGCCCTGTGCCTCATCTCCACCGACACCCTCAAGCCCCTCACCGTGGGCATCAACACCTTCAACGGGTATAACATGATTGAGTGGCAGTACCTCTTCGCGGCCTCCATCTTCGCCATTATCCCTGTGGTCATCCTCTTCATGTGCATTGAGAAGAACCTGGTCAGCGGCCTGGCTTCCGGCGGCGTGAAGGGCTGATTTTCCATCCATATCAGTACTTGCAAATCCCCAAAATCTGTTATAAAATAAAGGAGTCATGTATTATGAGAATCTATCGTGAAAAAGACTACGAGGCCATGAGCCTCCGGGCCGCCCAGGTCATGGCCGCCGAGATTATCCACCGCCCTAACTGCGTACTGGGTCTGGCCACCGGCTCCACCCCCATTGGCATGTACAAGCGGCTCATTGAGCTGAACAAAGAGGGCAAGCTCAGCTTTAAAGAGGTCCGCACCGTCAACCTGGACGAGTACAAGGGCCTGTCCCCCGAGCATGACCAGGGCTACCGCTACTTTATGCAAAAGCAGCTGTTCGACCATGTAGACATCCTGCCTGAGAACACCCGGGTACCTGACGGCCTGGCCTCCGACCCCGACGGCGAGTGCACCGGGTACGATGCCTATATCCGCTCCCTGGGCGGCATCGATTTGCAGCTGCTGGGCGTGGGCCACAACGGCCATATCGGCTTCAACGAGCCCGGCGACGTCTTTGTCAAGCCCACTCACGTGGTGGACCTGACCGAGCGCACCATCGACGCCAACGCCCGCTTCTTCGCCACCCGGGACGACGTGCCCAAGCAGGCCTTTACCATGGGCATTGGCCCCATTATGGCCGCTAAAAAGATTCTCCTCATTGCCAGCGGCGAGGAGAAGGCCGAGGCCGTTTACAACACTGTCTGCGGTCCCATCAACCCCCACTGCCCCGGCTCTATCCTCCAGCTCCACTCTGACGTGGTTCTGGTGGCTGATGAGGCTGCCCTCAGCAAGGTGATTGCCGCCGGGGTGGTCAAATGAGGATCACCGGCGGTCAGGTCTTTGACCTGGCGCAGGGCTTTGTCCTCCGGGACGTCTGCACCGACGCGGCGCTGATTGCCGAAACCAGCGGGGACGGCGCCGTTCTGGACGCCGCCGGGTGCTACGTCATCCCCGGTCTGGTGGACGTCCACTTCCACGGCTGCGTGGGGGAGGATTTTTCCGACGCCACCCCAGACGGTCTGCAAAAAATCGCTGACTACGAGCTGTCCCAGGGGGTCACCTACATCTGCCCCGCCGGTATGACCCTCCCCGAGGACCAGCTTACCGCCATCTGCAAAAATACCGCCGCCCACCGCCGGCAAAATACCGGCGGTGCCGAGGTGGTGGGCGCCCATCTGGAGGGTCCCTTCCTGTGCATGGCCAAAAAGGGGGCGCAGAATGGAGATTACCTCCATGACCCGGACGCCGCCATGCTGAAACGGCTGCAAGAGGCGGCGGAGGGCTGTGTGCGTTTGGTCACCCTGGCCCCTGAGCAGCCCGGGTCCATTGAGTTTATCCGGGCAGCAGCGGAGCTGGGCATTCACGTCTCTGTGGGCCATACTGTGGCCAACTACGAAACGGCCAAGGCGGCCTTTGAGGCGGGAGCCGACCACGCCACCCACCTGTATAACGCCATGCCCCCCCTGGCCCACCGGGACCCCGGTGTAATCGGCGCGGCCTGGGAGGTCCCCACCGTCAAGCCCGAGCTGATCTGCGACGGCATCCATGTCCACCCGGCTGTGGTGCGCCTCACCTTCGGCCTGTTCGGCAAGGAGCGGATGATTATCATCTCCGACTCCCTCCGGGCCACCGGCATGCCCGACGGGGAGTACCCCTTCGGCGGCCAGATGATCGAGGTCCACGGCAACCGGGCCACCATTCTGGGTCACCCGGAGACGCTGGCCGGCTCCGTCACCAGCCTGATGGGCTGTCTGCGCCAGGCCGTCTCTTTCGGCATCCCTGTGGCCGACGCCGTCCGCGCCTGTACCTACAACCCCGCCCAGTCCATTGGCATTGACCACCGGACCGGTACCCTGGACGTGGGCAAGGAGGCCAGTATTGTCCTGCTGAACCAGAAAGACCTGTCCATCAAGGCTATTGTTTTTAAAGGACAGCAGGTGTAGGAGCTGGAAAAAGCCTCCCTCTCTGAGGGAGCCTTAATCCGTTGGAATGAGCGGACCCGTTCGCTTTTCCAAATATAATCCAAGGGTCGGGACGCTACTCCATCTCGGACCGAAGGCCGCTCAGCGGGAACTGATCCGGACAGGGCCCAAGTGCGGATAAAAGTCTTACATAGCGCCCGGCACCAAAACAAAAGGAGGAAACATACCGCCGCGGCTTGCGGTGCAGCAGTGTGGAGACCTGCTGTAAAGCCCCTGAGGACTACGCTGCCCCAGGGCGAGGTGGAAAGGCGGAGGCCGCTCCATCAAAGCCGAACATTATGGCAACTCTGAACCTGAAGAACATCCAGAAGATTTATCCCCACAGCAACGACCAGAAGAAAGCCAAGAAAAAGAAGGGTGAGCCTGAGAAGAAGACCAACCTGCAGGTTACGGATCAGGGCGTTATCGCTGTCCAGTCCTTCAACCTGGACATCGCTGACAAGGAATTCATCGTGCTGGTCGGCCCCTCTGGCTGCGGCAAGTCCACCACTCTGCGCATGGTGGCCGGCCTGGAGGAAATCTCCGGCGGCGAGCTGTACATCGATGGCAAGCTGATGAATGATGTGGAGCCCAAGAACCGGGACATCGCCATGGTGTTCCAGAGCTACGCTCTGTACCCCCATATGACGGTGTATGAGAACATGGCCTTCCCCCTGAAGCTGCGCAAGATGGACAAGGACGAGATCGACCGCCGGGTGAAGGAGGCCGCCGAGATCCTGGATATCACCCAGTATCTGGACCGCAAGCCCAAGGCTCTGTCCGGCGGCCAGCGCCAGCGTGTGGCCATTGGCCGCGCTATCGTCCGTGAGCCCAAGGTGCTGCTGATGGATGAGCCGCTGTCCAACCTGGACGCCAAGCTGCGTAACCAGATGCGCGCCGAGATCATCAAGCTGCGCCAGAAGATCAACACCACCTTTATCTACGTTACCCACGACCAGACCGAGGCTATGACTCTGGGCGACCGGATCGTCATCATGAAGGACGGCTTCATCCAGCAGATCGGCACCCCTCAGGAGGTCTTTGACCACCCCGCCAATCTGTTTGTGTCCGGCTTTATCGGCATGCCTCAGATGAACTACTTCAACGCCAAGCTGGTCAACGAGGGCGGCAAGTACGCCGTGACCGTGGAGAACTGCAAGGTGGTGCTCTCCGAGGAGAAGCAGAAGAATCTGGCCGCTCACAAGGTACAGCCCCAGGACATCACTCTGGGCGTGCGTCCCAGCCACATGGTGCTGGCCAAGCAGCCCGGCAACACCCTGTCCGCCACGATCGACGTGTCCGAGCTGATGGGCTCCGAGGTCCACTTCCACGCCAACGCCAACGGCAAGGACGTGGTGGTGATCGTGCCCACCATGAACTCTGAGGGTGAGCGCATCGACTCCTACCACGCCGGCGACAAGCTGAACCTGACCTTCAGCGGCAACGTCTGCCACCTCTTCGGCAAAGACGGCAAGAATCTGGAGTTCTAAGCAATCCTTCCTCCCCGCAAAATCACCGGCCCCGCCTTTGATGGAAAGGCGGGGCCGGTTCAGTTTTTCTCAATGATCCGGGCGGTGTGTTTCAATTTCCAGTCTCCAGTATTGCGCCGGTTCAACCTGGCAACCAGAGCGGAAATTTCCCCCTGGGCCTGCTCCACCTCCGCCTTGAAGGAGCGGGCGGACAGCCGCAGGGCGCCGTGGCCCAGGATAATTAGCTGTTCCAGCCCGTCGGAGGTGGCCACCCGCACCCGGTGGTCCTTTCCCAGGTCGTAGGTGGCCTTTTCAATGTAGGCGTCCGCCGTTTCGGCCTCCTTGGTGTATACCACGTAGATGTTGTTCTTTTTCTCCACCGATCCCGGATTGCCCTTCACCTTGTAGGCGTCAAACACCAGAATCACCACGCACTTGCGAAAGCCTTGGTAATTGGACAAAATGTCCTCCAGAGCCCCCCGCGCCGCCGCCACATCCTGCCGGGCCAGCTCCTTCAGCTCGTCCCAGGCAAAGATAATGTTGTAGCCGTCCACCAGCAGATATTCCGGACCTGTTTTCTGCTCCCGGATGGTATACTTTTTGTCGTCCAGACTGGTACGGGCGGGCTTTTTTGTGGGCTGGAAGGCAAAATCCCGCTCCACCTTGCCGTATGTGCGCTCAAAGACGGCCTGGAGCTCCTTGTCCTGCTCCAAGCTGCCCCCCCGGTACTGCCGCTGTCCCCCGGCGGGGGCGGAGGGCTCCTCCCGGGGCGGCTCCACCCCCAGCCGCAGGCCGCTGTCCACATGCATATGCTCTCGCACCTTGTCCCATTTTACGGTGACCCCCGCCCCATGGGAACAGAAGACGGAGTCGGGCGGATTTTCAAGGTCCCGCTCCGGGTCGTAGCCGAATTGGGAGACAATCTCCTCCTGATTGGCGCAGGGCTCGTACCCCCGGAGGGAACAGGACAGCCGCCCCCGGCCGTGGGTGTAGGCAGTGACCTCTTTCCAGTAGTCCCGCAGGCCGGCCACCGGGGCGTGGCCGGTGAGGAGGGACAGCTCTCCCTCCTGTTCCGGGCCCTCCACGCTGCCCCCCATGGTCTGGAGGTCGTTCATAGCCCGGCCCACACAGTCGGGGGGGAGCTCCAGGGAGAAATCGTAGTGGGGCTCCAGCAGAACGCTCTCCGCCTGCATCAGGCCCTGCCGCACCGCCCGATAGGTGGCCTGACGGAAGTCGCCCCCTTCGGTGTGCTTGATATGGGCCCGGCCCGCTGCCAGGGTGATTTTAATGTCGGTGATGGGCGCCCCGGTGAGCACGCCCCGGTGGCGCTTCTCCATCAGATGGGTGAAGATGAGCCTCTGCCAGTTCAGGTCCAACTGGTCGGTGGGACAGGCGGAGGCGATACGCAGTCCGCTGCCCCTGGGGCCGGGCTCCAGCAGCAGGTGGACCTCGGCGTAGTGGCGCAGAGGCTCAAAGTGACCCACCCCCTCCACCGCGTTGGCGATCGTCTCCCGGTAGACAATCTTCCCTGTGCCGAAGGCCACTGTCACTCCGAACCGCTCCTGGATCAGCCGGGTCATCACCTCCAGCTGGACCTCCCCCATGAGCTGGAGATGGATCTCCCCCAGCGCCTCGTTCCAAACCACCCGGAGCTGGGGGTCCTCCTCCTCCAGCTGGCGGAGATTGCGGAGCATGGTGTGGACGTCGCAGTCCGGAGGCAGGATCACCTGGTAGGTAAGCACCGGCTCCAGCTCGGGCTCCAGGGAGGGCGGCTCCGCCCCCAGCACATCCCCCGGCCGGGTCCGGGTCAGGCCGGTGAGGGCGCACACCGTCCCGGCGGGGGCCTCGTCCACTGTCCGGTACTTGGTTCCAGAGTATATCCGTATCTGGTTCACCTTCTCCTGCCAGCCCTCCCCCTCCAGAACGGTACGCACCTTGAGACTGCCCCCGGTGAGCTTCAAATAAGTAAGCCGGTCGTTACCGTCCCGGGCGATCTTGAACACCCGGGCCCCAAAGTCACTGGGGTAGCTGGGGGGTACGGCGTACCGGGACAGGCCGTCCAGCAGCTCCTCCACCCCCTCCAGCTTCAGCGCCGAGCCGAAGAAACAGGGAAACACCAGCCGCCGGGCGGCAAGGGAGGCTGTGTCCTCCGCCGTTATTTCCTCGCCGGACAGATACCGGTCCATCACCTCCTCGTCGCAGGAGGCCAGGTCCTCCTGAAGGGGTTCCAGCCCGGCGGTAAAATCCAGACAGCCGCTGTCAAATTTGGTCTGTAATTGAGCCAGCAGGGCGTTTCGGTCGCTGCCCGCTAGATCCATTTTGTTAATGAAGAGGAAGGTGGGGATGGCATGCCGGGCCAGCAGCTGCCACAGGGTACGGGTATGGCCTTGGATGCCGTCGGAGCCGCTGATGACCAGAATGGCGCAGTCCAGCACCTGGAGGGTGCGCTCCATCTCAGCGGAGAAGTCCACATGCCCCGGCGTATCCAACAGGGTGAAGGCGGTGTCCGCCCAGGAAAATTCCGCCTGTTTGGAAAAGATGGTGATTCCCCGCTCCCGCTCCTGGGCGTCGGTGTCTAAAAAGGCGTCCTGGTGGTCCACCCGGCCCAGCCTGCGCACCGCGCCGCTGAGGTAGAGCAGCCCCTCGGACAGGGTGGTCTTCCCCGCGTCTACATGGGCCAACAGACCCATACAAATTCGCTTGACTGGCTTTTTTCCTGGTCCATCACCCATTACGTTCACTTCCTGATCTCTAATTACTTTATAAATATTTTATGAGGAATTATATCACATGAAAAATCATTAGTCGATAGACATTTCTGAATAGGGTGCAGTTCGCCCGTGAAAAATTGCTCTTTTTGCATAAAGGATAATAAATAGAGGTGCACGCGGGCTATTTTAGAGAAAATCAGGCCATGATACCAGAAAGCGAGGAAAAGGGGCATGGCAAAGCGAGAGAGATATCCCCTAGGGACGTTGCTGAAACAGTTTTCAACTGAGAGTCAGTGTCGGGAATATCTGGCAACGCTGCGGTGGAAGGCGGGGTATGTTTGCCCGAAATGCGGCTGCCGGCACCTCTGTCCGGCTGAGTTAAAGGGATAACCACATTTAAAAATTGTGTGGTTCATATGATTGCCTCCTATGGTTTACTCTGATTGTCATTTGTTTTCCCTTTCGGTACTTGTATATTAACTCTTCTGTGTGTAATTTGTGGGGTTGTTTTGTGTTAAACAAGTGAAAGTTTACACTTCATATTTTGTGGACAGATGCAAAAGATTGTGTACTATATGCGTCTCTCTTCTCTTGACTCATACGTAAGATACGTGTATAATGAGGATAGCTAAAGAGGAGGGATAGAGATGCCGATGACGCCGCATGAGATGATAAGGCTCCTAGAGGCTAATGGCTTCCGGTTGGAGAGGTCAAACGGTTCTCACCACTTCTTCCGAAATGAGGAAACAGGAAAAACCACCACGGTGCCAAAGCACAGTAAAGATTTGAAAAAAGGCACGGAACAGAAAATCCTGAAAGATGCAGGTCTGAAATGAGGAGGTTGCGATATGGATAAGCTCTACTACCCGGCAATCATGCATCCAGAAGATGAGGGCGGCTACAGCGTTTGGCTGCATGATGTCAGCGGGTGCATTTCACAGGGCGAGACCTTGCCCGAAGCGGTTGAAAATATCAAGGATGCTCTCGGCTTGTACTATGAAGATGCCGCAGAGGGAAAGTCGACGCTCCCCGCTCCGTCTGCTCCGAACGGCGCAGAACTGGAAAGCGGTGAGTTTGTGGTCATGATCGAGTTCTCGCCCAGCGAGTACCTCAAGGCCAGCTCTACTAAGGCGGTCAAGAAAACGCTGTCAATCCCCGCATGGCTTAATAATATGGCGGAGGCCCAGCAGTTGAACTTCTCCGCTGTACTCCAATCGGCGCTTGTGGAGCGGTTGAACGCAGGTCTGAGCGAGTAAAAAAATAAGCACAGTGGTTTCTGTAGCCGCTGTGCTTATTTGGATGACGCAGTTATATAAAACCCTAAGAGCCTGTTTAAAATCTTCTAATTTGGATATTGATGCATCCTATCCTCATCTCCTGTCTGTTTTCCCTTATTATCTACTTCTCTCCCCCTCTTGTCTAAAGTTTTTAAACAGGCTCTAACGCCTGATTGATTTTGGCCTCGTTGTCGGCGTCCAAGGATGCCGTGGATTCATCTAACAGCAGAATCGGCGCGTCTTTCAAAATGGCTCTTGCTATGGCGATCCGCTGCTTCTCTCCGCCGGAAAGCGTGTTGCCGCCCTCGGAAAGATGGGTATGATACCCCTCCGGCAGTTTCTCTATAAACTCATGGCAATGGGCGGCTTTGGCGGCGGCAATCACTTCTTCCTCTGTTGCGCTGTCCCGTCCGGCCTTGATGTTGTTGTAGATCGTATCCGCCAGCAGCGTATTTTCTTGAAAGACCTCGCTGATATAGTGCAGCAGCCCGTCAGGGTTCAGCTCCCGCACGTCCCGTCCGCCGATGCGGATGCAGCCCTGGGTCACATCCCAAAAACGTGCGATCAGGCTTGCCACCGTTGAATCAGGCGTTGTTCCTGCTGAAAAATTCTGACTATGGCATCGCCGCGATTGCGGCTAAAGTTGGCTATCACGGTTCCGGCTATTTCGCCAAGCTGTTCAAAAATGCCTATGGCATGGGGCCGAAGGAATATAGAAAAATATACGGGATTAAATAATCAGTCTGGATACGGATGTCAAAACAGGCAGAGCGGAGGACGTGTTGCATGCTCCGTTCTGCCTGTTGAAAATCCTGCTTTCTGCTATTCAGATGTGATTGCTTGATATAGTATGGCTGTCCAGTCACGCTCTCAAATCGTCTATTCACGTCAATCGGCTTTACTCAAGCGCCCATTTGAACGAATAATGTATAGAGGAATGCCACCATGATAAGAATTGCAATTTGTGATGATGAAGCCAATACCCGCGCCTATCTCTCGTCATTGATTAGGGCGCAGTCCTGCCCCTGTGAGATCGTGGAGTACGCTTCTGCCGGTGACTGCCTTGCAGACACCCAAGAACTTGACCTTCTTTTTCTGGACATAGAGCTGGCCTCCTCCGGCGACCGCCTGGATGGTATGGCTCTGGCCCGGACGATCCGGGAACGGACGACCGGAACGCAGCCGGTCATTATCTTCGTGACCGGCTATGAGCGGTATGTGTTCGATGCCTTTGACGTGGGGGCATTCCAATATCTGCTGAAGCCGGTGGACGAGGAAAAGTTTGCCCAAGTTTTTACCCGTGCGGTGGAGCAGATACAGACCCGCCGGGAAAACCCGCAGAAGGGACCTGTGCTGACGCTCCAATCCGCCAACGCCAGCAAGACCGTACCGCTGGACAGCATCTACTACATCGAAAGCAGCAATCACAAGGTCGAACTGCATTTGAAGGATGGCGTATTTGCCTGTTACGCAAAAATCGGAGATTTGGAGTTGGAACTGCAAGACCAGTTTTTCCGCATCCACAAGGGGTATCTTGTCAATCTCTCCTATGTGGACGGATACAGCAAAACGGAAGTAACACTGACAAATGGGGAGAGGCTTTTACTTTCAAAGTATAAGTACCAGGACTTTGTAAAAGCGTATCTTCATTTCTTGAAAAAAGGAGCGGGCCTATGAGTGAAACGGGATTCCGCATTTTCAACAGTGCTTTTTCCGCTGGGGCAGAACTGACCTACGCCATCCTGCTCACCGCATTTTTTAAGCCATTTGTCCCCGCCCAGGGCCGGAAGTGGCGAAAGCTGCTTATTGTTTTTTCTGCGTACATCCTCTTTGAGCTGGTATGCAACCGGGCGGCGCTCCCGCAAGGTTCCTTCGGGCTGATTTTGGCTGTGATGCTGCTGGCGGCGTCAAAATGGATTGGCCTGGAAAAATCCTTCATATTCCTCTTGACGCTGCTCTATTTTAACGCCAGGATTTCCAGCGGCCTGATGGTGCAAAGCCTGTACTTCATCGTGGAGCGGTCGCTGCCCTTCCAACTGGAACCGCCAAAGGCGGTCTTTCTCCGCGCCGCCCTGCTGGTTATGCTGTTCCTGGTGTCCCATGCCACTCTGTTGGCTGTCATGCTCTATGCCCTCCAGCGTCAAATGAGAAAACAGCGAATGACGCTCCAACGGCGGGAACTGTGCTATATCAGCTTAGTGCCAACGGCGGGGATTTTGTTCGGGCAAATGATTTCCCGACTGCTGATTGAGTTCGAGGACGGCGTTCTGCTTCAGCTCTATGAGCGCCACCCGGCGTTTTTGGCGGTAGTGCCGGTACTGGCCCTGCTGTTCTACGCCGGGGCCTGGCTGACCATCGCCTTTCAGCAGGGGATGGCGGCGCTGCGGGAGGAACAGGGTACCTATTTTATGGAGCGTCAGCAGACACAGGCGATCCGGGCGCGCATCCATGAGGCGGAACAGTTCTACGCCCGCATCCGCCAACTGAAACATGAAATGCGGGGCCATCTGACCAATATCAAGGGGCTGGCCGGTCGCGGCGAGTACGCCAGCCTGGAGGACTATATCGCCAAGCTGGACGAGAGCATGAACGGCTTTGAGCTGACGCTCCAGACAGGCAACCCGGTCACGGATGTGATCGTCAACGATACACGGCGGCGGAGCCTTGACCTGGGCATCCGTTTCCAGGTGGAGTTCCATTACCCCGATCCAGGGGCCTATGATGCCTTTGATGTGGGTATCATCCTTCAAAATCTTCTGCAAAACGCGGTGGAGGCTTGCGAGAAGGTCAGCGAGGGTGAGCGGTTTATCGTGCTGATTGGAAAGAGAAAAGGACGTTTCTTTCTGATCGAGGTCAAAAACTCTTTCACGGGTGAGGTGGTATTCGGGCAGGACGGCTTGCCTGCCACAACGAAACAGGAGGACGCCTCCATGCACGGCATCGGTCTTGCCAACGTGCGCCGGGAGGCGGAGAAGTATATGGGAGAATTGGAGTTGAAAGCAGTTCAACAGGAATTTTCCGCAACAGTTCTATTGCAGGAAAGGAGTAGTTTATGAGCGGCATGATTGATTGCAGATATTTGAACAGGATGTATAGCCCCCTGCTCGAAAACCGCACCGTTCGGAGTGCGGCGGCACGGACTTCCAGTTTTCTGGATATGGCGGCAAAGGTCAGCAGAGGCACGGCTGACATGCTGGAAATCAGCAGCAGGCCAGAAGTCACCAACGAGGGTGAAACATCAAATGTTGATGCTTACAAGAAACACCTGGAAAACAAATACGGACAGATCACGATTCAGAGCGTCGGAAAAGACCAAGCCAGCCTTCAAAAAGCGGGCGGTCGCATGAACGGCAACAGCGTTGTGATTGCGCCCAACATTTTAGAGGATATGGCAAATGACCCGGAAAAGGCAGCGTATTACGAGCAGAAGATTGATGATTTTTTCAATGCTACTCCAAGATTGAAAGCACAGTTCGCCGCCCAGGGCCTTAACTATGAGCCTTGCGGCGTGGTAATCCATGAGGATGGAAGTGTGACCTATATCGGTGGTTGTGGTGATTCCCCGGAGCGTGTGGCCGAGGTAAACAGGATCAATGCGGAAAAGGCCAAGAAAAAAGTGGAACAGCAGCGGCAGTATCAAGAGCAGGCTGCGGCGGCGGCAGCGGAACGCAGGGCGATGTGGGAGCGTACCGCACAAGCCGAGGCGCTGGAAAAGTCCTTTTCCAATATCGGTGATCTGCTGAAAATGCGGATGGTATCTGCCCCCACCGTTACGCCGGAGATTTCTTTACCGGCAGGAGCAAATATGTTTTTCCTCAATATGTAATGAAACAGGAAGGGTGATACAATGAGCAATACGATTCAACCGAGTTACGGGACACAGACATACAGCACCCCCACAAAGTCCCGTGAAACAAAGCAGACCGGGACGCAGGGCAGCAGCTTCATGGATATGGCGGCACAGGCCAGCAGAAGCAGGGCCGACACGTTCACCACTGGCCTGGGCGGTCTGGCAGGCATGGCGGCGATGCCCACCAGCCTGATGATGGATTTGTCGGTGCGGTCCGCCGGACAGGTGCAGGCGGCGGGTGTAGAATCCGTGGAGGCACCTTCCCTGGAAACGATGCTGAAAGCCAAGTACCCCAATCTGGTCTATCACGTCTTTGACGCCAGCAGCGGCTATTGGAGGACGCGGAACGACTACCCCCACTACCTGTTATATCAGGAGGGGGACAAAGCGAAGGAAACACTGGAGAATTGGCAGCCCACCGGGGCCAATCCCTTCTACGGCTCCATAGACGGCAGGTTTACCGCTCCCAAGGAGATTCACGCCCTGGGCAACGTCCCGCCTGGGAGCAAGGCTGTGGTCATCCATCCCAAGGTGCAGGAGCGCATGGAGACAGACAGCGCCTACGCCCAGGAGATTTTTGCGAAGATTGATACATGGTTTGCCTTTGACGCAGCGCGGAACGAGGCCATCATGCCCGGTAGTACATGGGATATGTCCCAGGCCGTTGCCATCGGTGAGGACGGGAATATCTGTAACGCCTGTTCTTCCAGTGCGGGCGGTGAGATCACCTATTCCAAGAGCGGCTCTGACGATGAAGAAAGCTGGTGGGATTTGCGTATGGCCCGCCACACCGAGTTTATGAAGCTGGCGGTGGAGAAACAGATTCAGCGGCGTATGCAAGCCTCCGATCTGCTTTCGGCCAGCGCAGCAAAATCCCAGCTTGCCGCCATGCTGACGGGCGGAAATCTGCAAGCGATCTTCGGCGACGAGATCGCCGGTGTCCCCACCGAAACCGTTCTGGCAATCACGCAGGCCCAGGTTTGGAGCGGCGTGGCAATTTTGTGATTATCCCTCTCAAAATAAAGCGGAAGGACAAGGCTTGGGCCTTGTCCTTCTGCTTCAACTCTTGGCAGGGAAATTATTTGCTGTGAAGGGTATCACAGGACATTGACTTCCGTTTTACCAATTAGGATGACAGCAACTTCATTCAAATTTACAGGAACAAGCCACTGGTAGGAGAATTTCATAGCAAGGTTGTCCTCAGTTGGACTTCCAATACCGCCGTTATTACCGATGATCTTGCCATTCTCCAATACTACCCTAATTTCTTGGTTAGAAAGGGATAGCGTTCCTTCTTCATGTGTATATTGCAAGCGTAAGCCAGTATTAGTCAATTCAATATTAGTGACTATAACCGGAATTTCTTCGTGCGTATCCAAGACCATTGCCATTACCTCGGTGTCGGGAAGTGAAATTACTTCTGGAGACTGACTACGGCCTATAACAAAGGAAAAATACCAGTCCCCTTCTAATAAGGTTTCTTGATTGTCAGTATGTGCGTCTTTTACAAGGTTCCGAAGTGTTAGCCAGACCTCTAACGGGCAAGTATCCTGATCCTGCATATGACCATTACTGCCTGCACCATTAAAATTTTCGAAAATAATCGTTGCGAAACTGGAAAAAGTATAGTACAATATGAAAAGCCTTTATTCCGTCTCGGTACGGAGCAAGGCCGCACTAGTCGGGGAGATAGCGGTGCCCTGTACCCGCAATCCGCTGCAGCGGGGATGAATCCCGGCCCCCGGACGTGTGGAGGTATCGTCTGCCCTGGAAAAGCAGTGATGACAGACCGGTCCCGCGCAACGTGGCTGGCGTGAACCGTGTCAGGCGGGGAACCGAGCAGCACTAAGCGTTTGGACGCGTGTGCCGTGGGTTCACTGGTCTTGAGCCGGCTGTCCAGGTAACGGGTATGTCCCGCGCTTCAAAGGCCGGTGTGCGGTCTTGCTCTGTGCCGAGTTAATTTTCCTCCATCAGAGAGGGAGCCTTTTGGAGGTGAACAGACAGTGTACCAGGCGTTATACCGCAAATGGCGGCCCTGTACCTTTGACGATGTGGTGGGTCAGGAGCACATCACCGACACCCTGAAGCGTCAGACGGCGGCGGGGCGGCTTTCCCACGCCTACCTGTTCACCGGCACCCGGGGGACGGGCAAGACCACCTGCGCCAAAATTCTGGCCCGGGCGGTAAACTGCCAAAATCCCCAGCAGGGCAACCCCTGCAACGCCTGCCCCGCCTGCTTGGGGATTGAAAACGGCTCCATTTTGGACGTGCTGGAGCTGGATGCCGCCTCCAACAACGGCGTGGACCAGGTCCGGGCCCTGCGGGATGAGGCGGTGTATACCCCCGCCGCCGTCCAAAAACGGGTGTACATTGTGGACGAGGTCCATATGCTGTCCACCGCCGCCTTTAACGCGCTTTTGAAGATTCTGGAGGAGCCGCCTTCCCATCTGCTGTTCATCCTGGCCACCACTGAGCTGCACAAGGTACCCGCCACCATCAAAAGCCGGTGCCAGCAGTTTGCCTTCAAGCGGATCTTGCCCATGCGGATCGCCCAGCGGCTGGAGTATGTGGCGGCGGAGGAAAAAATCCCCCTGACCCCGGAGGGGGCCGCCCTGCTGGCCCGCCTGGCTGACGGCGGCCTGCGGGACGCTCTGTCTCTGCTGGACCAGTGCGCCGGGGGTAAGTCCGCCGTGGATGAGCAGGCTATTTTGGATACCCTGGGCCTGGCCGGCAATGTGGAGACCGCCAACCTTATGGACCAGCTGGCCCGGCGGGACACAGCTGCCGCCCTGGACACCCTGGGCCGGCTGTATGCCAACGGCAAGGATGTGGGTTCGGTGCTGGGGGAGCTGTCCTCCCTGGCCCGGGACCTGCTGCTGCGCAAGACAGCCCCCCAGGGCTGTGGAGCCCTGATGGCCGGGGGCTATGATGAGGCCACTCTGCGCCGTCTGGGGGAACAGCTGTCCGCCCAGCGGCTGCTGCAAATGCTTACCCTCCTCCAGGACACCGCCGCCGGGCTGTCCCGCAGCGCCAACCGGCGCACCGATGCGGAGTTGTGCCTGATCCGTCTCAGCGACGAGAGCCTGGACCAGTCCTTTGCCGGGCTGTCCGCCCGGATCGCCCGGCTGGAGGAAAAAATTGCCCAGGGAATTTCAGCCCCGGTATCTGCCCCGGCCACGGAGCCCGTCAAGGCCCCGCCCAAACCGGCTGAGCCGGCTGTGGACAGCCGTCCCCCCTGGGAGGATGACCGCCCTCCTCTGCCGGAGGAGCCCCCAGAAGAAGCTGACTTTATTTTTGACTCGCCGGAGCCCATTCCAAAGGCGGAACCGCCCAGGCCTGGGGCTGTCAGGCCCGCTCCGGCTCCCACGCAGACCACCCCTGCGGGCCAGGGGGGCGGCGACAGCCGCTTTTGGCCCTCTTTCGCGGCGGGACTGCGGGGGAAGGTGCCCCCCACAGTGATGCCCTATTTAAACAATCCCGCCAAGGTGACCGGCGTTTGGAAAAACGGGAAGCTCACCCTGTGGGTGGACAGCGAGTTCACCCGCTCTATGCTGAACAAGCCGGCGGTGCTGGAAAAGCTGGCTCAGGCGGCGGCCGCCACCTTTGGCGGACAGCCCCAGGTCAGCGTAGTTACCGGAACTCCCCCGCCGGAGGAACCAGCGCAGTCGCCCGCGCCCCCTGCGGCGGAAAAGGACCCCCTGGACGATTTGATGTCCTTTGGCGGTCTGGACAATATTACCATTCAATAATCTGCCAGAGAGGAGTTTTTTGTTATGGCAAAAGGATATGGCCGTATGCCCGGTATGGGCGGCGGAATGAACATGAATATGATTAAGCAGGCCCAGAAGATGCAGCAGGACATGCTGCGCATGCAGCAGGAGCTCCAGGAGAAGGAGTATTCTGCCGCCTCTGGAGGCGGGATGGTCACCGCCACGGTCAACGGCAAGCATGAGCTGAAAAACCTGACCATTGATCCGGAAGCCGTGGACCCTGAGGATGTGGAGATGCTCCAGGACATGGTTGTGGCCGCTGTCAACGAGGCCATGCGTGCCGCTGACGCGGACGCCGCCAGCACCATGCAGTCCCTCACCGGAGGACTGAACCTGGGCGGCCTGGGGCTGTAATAAGAAAGCCCGAACATACCAAAAGCTGCTGGTTGATGATAAAAACCGCCGTGGATTGCTCCACGGCGGTTTTTTATGTATCCCGCAGCAGTTCCGCCGCGCCAATGATGCCAAAATCCTGTTTCAGCTGGGCAAATCGAAAGTCCACCGGCTGGGGGATGTGGTTGCGGCGGTCAAATTCCGCCCGTACCCGGTCAAAGAGGAGGGGACCGAAGTTGACCAGCCCTCCGCCGAAGACGTAGAGGTTGACATTAAGCAGCTGATAGATGTTGAAGGCGCACACCCCGATATAGCGGGCGGCCTGGTCCAGCATCTCCAGAGCAAAGGGGTCCCCCCCCTGACAGGCCCGGAGCAGCTCCGCGCCGTCAAGGCCAGGTCCCAGGTCCAGGCAGGTTTGCCGCCCGGCGGATTTCTTCCGAATCTGAATGGGGATAAACCGTCCGGAGGCCCAGGACATAAAGCACCCCCGGTTCTGACAGCCGCACAGCTCTCCCTCATCCGGGGTAATCAGCATGTGGCCGCACTCTCCGGCCCAGCCATAGCTGCCCCGGAAGAGCTGGCCATTGAGAATCAGTCCGCTTCCGATTCCGGTGCTGACGGCCATGTAAATCATGTTCCGGCTGCCCTGTCCTGCGCCAAAGCGGTGTTCGGCCAGGGCGGCCACGTTGCTGTCGTTGTCCAGCACCACCCGGACCCCAAGCCGCCGGGACAGGTAGTCCCGCATGGCAAAATCCCGGATGTTCACCATTGCGGAGGTCATGCACACATATCCCTGGTCAAAGAGGATAAAGGAGGGCATGCAAAGGCCTACCCCCTCCAGCTCCCCCGGAGTGAGGCGGTTTTTCTCCAGCAGCGCACGGACGCTGTCCTCCACCATGGCGCAGAAGGCCGGGCCGTCCGCCTCCACAGGGGTGGGCTGCTGAAAGCGGTCCAGCAGATTGTTCTCCCGGTCAAACAGGCCGTAGGCCACCTTGGTTCCTCCTGCGTCAATGCCGATTCGATAAGCGCTCATAGACAATCTCCTTCCAACAAATGGGGATTTATTGGCCCTGACAGACCTGAATATCCGCCCCCTCCAGGGCGGCAGCCTGTTCCTGGGTAAGCCCGCCGTCGGTAACCACGGCGGAGACGGTCAGGTTCAGGGGGACCGTGCCCCGCTGGGCAAATTTTCCGCTCTCCGTGACCACCACCACCTGGCCCGCATGCTCTGCCATATCCCGCACGGCCTGAACTCGCAGATGGTCGCTTCCGGCAAAGCCCAGCTCCCGGGACCAGCCGTCCGCCCCCACAAAGAGGTGCTCCACATAGAACTGCCGGGCGCACACCTTGAGGATGGGGCCCACCATGACCTGGCTGTCATTCTGAAAGTCGCCCCCCAGCAGTACCACCCTGGCCCCCTCCGCCCGACGGATGTAGCTGGCGATAAAGGCGCTGTTGGTGATGATGGTGGCCCCTGGCTTGCTCTGGGCGATCTCCTCGGCCAGCAGGGCGCAGCAGCTTCCGCTTTCAATCATCACTGTCTCTCCGGGGGACACCAGCTCCGCCGCCCTTTGGGCAATGCGCCGCTTCTCCTCGTAGTGGACGGCCAGCCGGCCGTTTACATCGTCCGGACTGCCCAGCACGGCAAAGCCGTGCTCCCGGCGGAGGATACCCCGCTCCTCCAGGGCGTCTAGGTCCTTTCGCACCGTCACCTGGGACACCCCAAGCCGCTGGGCCAGGACAGTGACCTCCATCCGTCCCCACTGGGACAGCAGCTCCAGAATCTGCGACTCCCGCGCTCGTTTCATAGCGGCACCTCCCTGTTATCGGAAGGTGCAGTCCAACCCGGCGTCCAGAAAGATCTGGCGGTAATCCGTCAGGTTCTCCGGATGGAGCTGGTCTGTACCGTCGTAGTCGTAGGGGACGCCCATCTGCTGGTACTTCCGTTCCCCGAACTGGTGGAAGGGGAGCAGATGGACCTCCTTCACCTCCAGGCCGGTCAGAAGCCGGGCCAGCCCGCTGGCGTCCTCCAGCGTGCTGTTGAACCGGGGAATCACCGGGATGCGGGCGATCATAGGCTTGCCTGAGGCGGCGGCAGTACGGAGGTTATCCAGGATGAGCCGGTTGTCCACCCCGGCGCCCTCCCGGTGTTTGCCGGGGTCGAAGTGCTTGACGTCGATCAGGAGAAGGTCGATCTCCTCCAGCAGCATCCGGAAATGCTCCGGCGAGGCGAAACCGGTGGTCTCCGCAGCGGTGTGGACCCCCTCAGCCCGGGCCGCCCGGCACAGGGCGGCGGCAAAATCCGCCTGCTGGAGCACCTCCCCGCCGGACAGGGTCATTCCGCCCCCGGACTGGTCATAGAAGGGCTTGTCCTGCAAGACCTCGGCCATAACCTGGTCCACCGTCACCTCCCGGCGGCGGCACCGGTCGTCGTTGAGCAGCTGGGCCTGGACGGCATACCGGTTTTGGGACTCCGGGTTGGCGCACCAGCGGCAGGCCAGGGGACAGCCCTGAAAAAAGACGGTGGTACGGATGCCGGGGCCGTCGTTAATGCTGAATTTTTGAATGTTAAAGATATGGCCGGTCAGTTCCATGGACAAAAGCCTCCTGTCAATTGTACCACCATTATACCAGCCTGAGGGGCGGCATGTAAAGGCGCAAAAGGGCACAAAGTTACAAAAGAAAATTTGTATACTTTTATTCGTAAGTTTTCGTTGACTTGCAGATCGAGGTCTGCTATGATGAGATCAAACCTGGGGGAAGCCTTCCCCACTGGCAGTTTTGAACAGGAGGTCGCGGACTATGAAAAATACACAGCATTTTGGAGAACTGACAGCCCGGATGAACCACTTCCGGGAGGAACTTTTGGAGACAGAGCCTCAGGTGTGCGCGGAGCGGGCCATCCTCACCACCCAGAGTTACCGGGAGTACGCCGACCAGCCCGTCACCCTGAAACGGGCCTACATGCTCCAGAACATTTTGGAGCACATGAGCATTTTCATTGAGCCCGACACCCTGCTGGCGGGCAATCAGGCCTCCGCCAACCGGGCGGCCCCCATCTTTCCGGAGTACGCCATGGACTGGGTTATCCAGGAACTGGATGAGTTTGAGGGCCGGGACGGCGATGTATTCCGCATCAGTGAGAAGACCAAGGAGGAATTGCGGGAGATTTACCCCTTCTGGCAGCACAACACCCTGCTGGACAGAGGACTGGCCGCCATCCCCCCGGACAGCCGGGTGTTCTACGACCTGGGCATCATCAAAGCCGAGGGCAACATTACCTCCGGCGACGCCCATGTGGCGGTGGCCTACGCCGATCTGCTGCGGTTAGGGCTGAAGGACTATGAGGCCCGCACCAGGGCCTGCCTGGAACAGCTGGACCTGACCGACTGCAAAAATCTGAAAAAGTCCTACTTCTACCGGGCCATTCTGATTGTCATTGACGCCGTCCGGGCCTTTGCCGCCCGGTATGCCAATCTGGCGGAGGAACAGGCCAAGTCCGCCCCCGCACAGCGGGCAGAGGAGCTGACCGAGATGGCCCGTATCCTGCGCAAGGTGCCCTACCAGCCGGCGGACACCTTCCAGGAGGCGGTGCAGTCCCTGTGGCTGGTCCACCTAGTGCTCCAGATTGAGTCCAACGGCCACTCCCTGTCCTACGGGCGGATGGACCAGTACCTGTACCCCTACTACGCCAAAGACCTGGCTGAAGGCCGGATTACCGAAGACAGCGCCTGCGAGCTGATGACCAACCTGTGGCTCAAGACCTTTACCATCAACAAGATCCGCTCCTGGAGCCACACCCAGTTCTCTGCCGGGTCCCCCCTGTACCAGAACGTCACCGTGGGGGGGCAGACCCCGGACAAGAGAGACGCGGTTAACCCCATGTCCTACCTGATTCTGCGCAGCGTGGCCCAGACCCGCCTGCCCCAGCCCAACCTGACGGTGCGCTACCACGCCGGATTGTCTGAGGACTTCATGTCCGAGGCCATTGAGGTGGTAAAGCTGGGCTTTGGCATGCCCGCCTTCAACAACGACGAAATCATCATCCCCTCCTTTATTTCCCGGGGAGTGAAGGAGGAGGACGCCTATAACTACTCCGCCATCGGCTGTGTAGAGACGGCCGTCCCCGGCAAGTGGGGCTACCGGTGTACCGGCATGAGCTTCCTCAACTTCCCCAAATCCCTGCTCATCGCCATGAACGGCGGCGTGGACCCCCAGAGCGGCAAAAAGCTGACCCAGGGGGCGGGCCACTTTACGGAGATGACCTCCTACGACCAGCTGGCCCGCGCCTGGGATGTGGTAATTCGGGACTTCACCCGCCACAGCGCCATCATTGAGAATGCCTGCGACATGGTGCTGGAGGAGGATGTGCCCGACATCCTCTGTTCCGCCCTGTGCCAGGACTGCATTGGCCGGGGGCTGACCCTCAAGGAGGGGGGCGCGGTGTACGACTTTATCAGCGGCCTCCAGGTGGGCATTGCCAACCTGGCCGACTCCCTGGCCGCCATCAAAAAGCTGGTCTTTGAGGAGAAACAGCTCACTCCCGCCCAGCTGTGGCAGGCCCTCCAGAGTGACTTTGCCGGGGAGGAGGGGGAGCGCATCCGCCAGCTGCTTATCCACGAGGCCCCCAAGTACGGCAATGACGACGACTATGTAGACCGGCTGGTGGTAGATGCCTACAACGTCTACATTGACGAGATTAAGAAGTACCCCAACACCCGCTTTGGCCGGGGCCCTATCGGCGGTATCCGGTATGCGGGCACCTCCTCCATCTCCGCCAATGTGGGCCAGGGGCGAGGAACCCTGGCCACCCCGGACGGACGTCACGCCGGTGAGCCCCTGGCCGAGGGCTGCTCCCCCAGTCACGCTATGGATGTCCACGGCCCCACAGCAGTATTTAAAAGCGTGTCCAAGCTTCCCACCGCCGATATTACCGGCGGCGTCCTCCTCAACCAGAAGGTGACCCCCACCCTGTTGTCCCGAGAGGAGAACAAGACCAAGCTCATTGCCCTGATCCGCGCCTTCTTTAATGCTCTCCATGGCTACCATGTGCAATATAACGTGGTCTCCCGGGAGACCCTGCTGGATGCCCAGGTCCACCCGGAGGACCACCGGGACCTGATTGTCCGGGTGGCCGGGTACAGTGCCTTCTTTAATGTGCTGTCCCGCCAGACCCAGGACGACATCATTGCCCGCACAGAACAGACACTGTAATCACGCCCTCCAACCCATGAACCGCCCCGGCCAAAACGGATGATAGACAAAAGCCCCCAGATGCAGGCAAGCGGAAGCACTGCATCTGGGGGCAAAATATTTGAGGACTGACAGCTGAGTTTCTTTGACTAATAATTCTCACGACGGGAGAATGCGGCGGCCAGGGCCGCCATCACTATGCCAATGCTTGCGGCCACCGCCGCCAGAAGCACAGCTATACGTTTCATGGATAGACCTCCTTTTGTTCCTTTGGCCCAGTCTTTTTGGTTTGAGCAGCTTCCTCTTCTATAACATAATGCAGAAAAGGCGAAATAACCTTTTCTGCATTTAATTTACTGCATCAGCAAGTTTTTGCCCAATGATTTACATAACAGAAGCGCATAAGGAAACCTCAGGGGAGTTATCCACAGTTTCCACAGGTTTTTCCACAGTGCGGGTGACATAACGCAATATCATCCCAGGGAGATGTCTCTGGTGGCGCAGGCATTCAGGTCCCAGCCGGCTGTGCGGCCCGACTGGTACTCATAAAAGCCCTGGCAGCCGATCATGGCGGCGTTATCTCCGCAGAATTTCAGTTCCGGGAGGAAGAGCCGGTCTCCGCTGCGGGCGCAGGCGGCCTGGAGGTCGGCCCGGATGCGGCTGTTGGCGGCCACTCCCCCGGCCACGGCAATTTTCCCATAGCCCATTTTCCGGGCAGCCAGCATGACCCGAGGTACCAAGCTGTCGCTCACCGCCCGGCCAAAGCTGGCGGCAAAGGAGGGCAGGTCCAGCTCGTCGCCCTTTTGCTGGCTGTTGTGGATCAGGTTCAGACTGGCGGTTTTCAGCCCGGAAAAGGACATATCCAGCTCCGCCCCGGACACGTGGGCCACAGGCAGGACATATTTCTGGTCATCTCCCCCCTGGGCCAGCTTGTCCATGGGACCGCCCCCGGGGTAGCCGATACCCAGCACCCGGGCCACCTTGTCAAAGCACTCCCCGGCGGCGTCGTCCCGGGTGGAGCCCAGGACAGCCATTTCCGTGTAGGACCGCACGTCCACAATGGCGGTGGTCCCCCCGGAGACGCACAGGCAGACGAAGGGGGGCTCTAAATCAGGGTGGGTGATGTAGTTGGCGGCAATGTGTCCCCGCACGTGATGGACAGGGATGAGGGGCAGGTCCAGGGCCATGGCCGCCCCCTTGGCAAAGTTGACCCCCACCAGCACCGCCCCGATCAGTCCAGGGGCATAGGTGACGGCCACAGCGTCCAGATCCGCTTTTGTCAGCCCGGCGTCCGAGACAGCCTTGTCCGTCAGCGCGGAAATGGCCTCCACATGCTTCCGGGAGGCGATTTCAGGTACCACCCCGCCGTAGACGGTGTGCATCTCAATCTGGGAGGATACACAACTGGACAGTACCGTCCGGCCGTCCCTTACCACGGCGGCGGCGGTATCGTCGCAGGAGGATTCAATGGCTAAAATATTCATAAAAACACCACTTTCAAGGGGAATATCGCAGGGCGGGACGGCCTTGGCCCGCCGCTTTTCGTAAAAAGATACATGGTAACAAAGCGATGGGTTGCCGCGCACTATGGATGCTCTGAAAACTCCCGGGTCATGATGACGGCGTCCTCCTTTGGACGCTGGTAGTAGCCGGGGCGCAGGCCGGCCTGCTGAAAGCCGAATTTCTCATACAGGGCAATGGCGGGAGCGTTGGACTTGCGTACCTCCAGGGTGAGGAAGGCCAGGTTGGCCGCTCCAAACCGGCAGAACACGTCCAGCAGGGCGGAGGCCACCCCGTGCCGCCGGGCGTCGGGGGCGACGGCGATATTGTCAATGTAGCCCTCGTCCAGCACGGCGTGGAGGCCGGCGTAGCCCAGGATGTTGCCCTCCTCCCCGTCTTCGGCCACGATAAAGCTGGCCTGTGGGTCGAACAGGGCGTCCTCCAGCAGGCGCTCGCTCCAGGGGTCGGTAAAGCACTCCCGCTCCAGTGCCGCGATCTGAGGGATGTGGCTGCGGTCCATGGGGACGATTTCGTAGTACATAGAAAAACTCCTCTAAATATGAAGATACCAGATTGTCATAATGGCAAAGTCTGCGAACAAATGAATGATCCACGAATTGTAAATCGTTTGATCTCTTTCATCCACATAGTCGAAAATCAATCCACCAACTGTCAATCCAGCCACTGCCAAAAGCAGCAGCGGCAGCGGAAAGGATGCGCCAATCATGGCGATGTGATACACTGCAAACAGGATGGAACTGAACAGATATGCCGTCTTCCGGGCCGCGTATTTTGATAATTGAAGAAACGAGACGTGACGGAATAAAAACTCCTCCAAAAACGAGTTGCCAAAGGAGATATAGAGGGCGACCCAAATAAAGCTGCCGTTGTCCACCTTTTGATCGGCTGAAAGGGAAGCGACCAGGGACGCATAATCGAAAATATTGGTGGTCAGCGCGTAGCCTCCTATAATAATAGCATAGATGGAAGCGCCAAGCGCCAGTAATTTCAGGACGCTCTTTTTGTTTAAAGCAAAGGAGCGGTCAAACAACCTGATGCTTGCCGCTTTTGCGAATGTGAGTGGAAACAATAGGAAGACCACAGCTTTTGCCGCTGATTTCACAGCATACACCGGTTCGACGACCGTTTCAACAAAGGCCATCACCACACAGCATACCAGAACAAGACCCATGATCCCGTATGTGTTTCCTCTGTTTTTATCTGTCATGATGATTTTCTCCTAAACACAAAGGACAGGGCGATCAAAGCGGTTCCAACCACATAAGCCGGCCAATACAAAAAGCTCCACATAAGCAAGTAGTCCAAAAATGATGTTTTATGAAAGCCTACTCCGCTGAAATCAAGCAGACTTGTGACAAAGCAGAAGCCAAAAGCAAACACAAAAGGAGCGCTCCCTAAAAACAACAGGATTGTCCAGAGCCATTGTTTGTGTTTCATTCAGGGCACCCCCGTCAGCACCCGCAGGGCCAGCCGTCCAAAGTGGCGGGCGGTGGTGTAGACGGCGTAGCGGGTGGTGGTCTCCATGGGGTAAACGTCCTCCCCCCACTCCTGGGCGGAGGCGGGAGCGGGGCCCTCATAAATCACACAGGAGGCCAGCCGGCGCTCCAGGGAGCGGACGGTGGGGCAGTCGGTTTCCTCCACTCCGGCCAGGTGATGCCGGGCCAGAATGTCCTGCACAAAGGTGACACAGGTGTAGGCCTTGGAGATGGCGGGCCGCAGGTGGACCAGTGAGGCCAGGGCGGCGGGGGTGTTGTAGATATACTCCTCCCGTTCGTTCCACAGCCGCTCCAGGTGGTTTTGGAGGTAGGTCCACTGGGGCTCAGGCACCTCCACCCGGCAGATCTTCACCCGGGCGGCCCCGGCGAAGGATTGATACCGCAGGATGGACTCCACCACAAAGCCGCCGTACAAGGGGATGGTCCGGTGGAGGCGGGCGAAAGTGTACATCTTGTGGATGTCACGGCTGAGGGAGAGGGACACATGGTTATACCGGTTGCGGGTGGCCTTGCGGATAAGGCGGCCCATCCCGGTGGGTGTGGCAGAAAAGACGATATAAACGGCGTGTTCCACAGGAGTCCCTCCTTACTATGGACGTTTTTTCCAGAGCAGCCAGCCCACTCCGCTTCCAATCAGGCCAAAGAGGCTGGGGCACATAACCAGAATGCCCAGCAGAGCGTCCCAGTTGCTGTGCTGCTCCAGATACTGCCAGCCCCACAGAAAGCCCGCTCCGAACAGCACCGGCGGAGCCAGCCAGACCGCTTTGATGGGGCACCGGCAGAGGACCAGCTGGAGCACGCAGAAGGGCGCACTGAGCATGGCGAAGGCGGTGAGAGTGGAAAACAGCGAAAAGACCGTACTAATCAGCATTGCGGACATCTCCCTTCCGGTACAGCTTCCAAAAGCTGTATACTGCCCAGGCCAGAGCGCAGCCTATAGCCGGGGCGGCGCACCACCACGCAACAAGAATCCACCCCAGGATATACCACTCGGCAAAGCTCATAAAGCCCAGTCCGACCACAAGCATAGGCAGAACCGGGACCAGATGCCACCACCAGGGCTTGGACAGCCGGTACAGAAGCAGCTGAATCAAAAACATAGGGATGCCGTGAAGGTGCAGAACCAGCCCTTGCTGCAAAGGGGTGGGGTTGATAGGAAGCTGGGAAAAGCAGTCCGCAAAGAGAAAAACATAGACAGCCAGCAACAGCAAAAACAATGCCAGCAGAATTTTGTTGGTACGGGTTTTCATGGGATGACCTCCTATCCTGTAGAGGTGGACATTGTCCGCCCGCATGATGGGTGTGGAGTAGGGGCCGCCGCCCTCGGCGGCCCGGTCTTAGGGTCATCCTTAGTGTATCAAAGGAAAATCCTCCCGGCAAGGGATTTTGGATGGTCGGTCGTTTTTGGGGGATAAGTGGTCAGGAGCCCTATTGTCCCCGCAGGGGTAAGGCTCCCTTCGCAAAGGGGGCTCTGCCCGAAGGGCGGTGGGGGGTTTCTCCAAGAGATGGATGTATTTCGATAGGGGAAAACCCTCCGTCATGGCTTCGCCGTGCCACCTCCCTTTGCGAAGGGAGGCTTTTTCGCTGCGGCGGGACGGGAGCTTTAATGGGCCTCCGCCCAGGTTTTCCCTGCGTGGGTCTCGGCCAGCAGGGGGACGGACAGGGCGGCTACGCCCTCCATCTCCTCCTGGAGCAGCTTGCAGACGGTTTCCGCCTCCGCCTCCGGGCACTCCACAATCAGCTCGTCGTGGACCTGGAGGACCAGCTTTCCCTCCAGCCCCTCGGTCTTGAGCCGGTCCCACACCCGGATCATAGCCAGCTTGATAATATCGGCGGCGGTGCCCTGGATGGGGGCGTTGAGGGCCACCCGTTCCCCAAAGGAGCGGGTGTTGAAGTTGGAGGACTTGATCTCGGGAATCCACCGCCTCCGCCCCCACAGGGTGGAGACATACCCGGCCTGTTTGGCCTGTTCCACCACGCCGTCCATATAGGCCCGGACCCCGGCGTAGTGGGCAAAGTAGCGGTCCATATAGTCCTTGGCTTCCTGGACGGTGACACCAATGTCCTGGGACAGGGAGAAGGGGGAGATGCCGTAGACAATGCCGAAGTTTACCGCCTTGGCGCTCCGGCGCATCTGGGGGGTGACCTCCGCCGCCGGGACGCCGAAGACCTGGGAGGCGGTGATGGTGTGGATGTCCTCCCCGGACTGAAAGCCGTCAATCATGGCCTGGTCCCCGGCCATGTGGGCCAGCAGGCGCAGCTCAATCTGGGAGTAGTCCGCGTCTACCAGCACCTTTCCCACCGGGGCGGCGAACATTTTCCGCAGTTCCGCCCCCAGCTCGGTGCGGACAGGGATGTTCTGCAAATTGGGTTCGGTGGAGCTGAGCCGCCCTGTGGCGGTGACGGTGTTCTGGAAGGAGGTGTGAATGCGGCCGTCCGGGCCGATCACCTTTCCCAGGCCGTCGGCGTAGGTGGATTTCAGCTTGGTGAGCTGGCGGTACTCCAGAATGTGTTCAATGATGGGGTGCTCTCCCCGCAGCTTTTCCAGCACGTCGGCGTTGGTGGAGTAGCCGGTTTTGGTTTTTTTCACCGGGGGCAGGCCCAGGTTGTCAAAAAGGATGCGGCCCAGCTGCTGGGTGGAGTTGATATTGAAGGAGTCCTCCCCGGCCAGCTGGTAGATGGTGTTCTGCACCTGATTGATGCGCTCTGACAGCATATGGCCGAATTCCGCCAGCGCCCCCCGGTCGATCAGAAAGCCCTCCGTCTCCATCCCGGCCAGCACCTGGCACAGGGGGAGGTCCACCGTCTCATACAGCTGCCACATATCCAGCTCCTTGAGCCGGGCGGTGAGAGTCTCCCGCAGATCGTCAATGAGGAGGCTGTGGCACATCATGGCCTGGGCAGGGGGCTCCGGGTCGGACAGAGGGCTGAAGGCCTCCTCCTCCAGGTAAACTGCGGCCTTGGGGAACTGCTGGCTGTAGTAGGTCAGGCCCAGCTTTTCCAGCTCGTAGCTGCCGTCACTGGGGGCCAGAAGATAGGCTGCCACCTCGGTGTCAAACACAAAGCCAGCGGGGGTGATGCCCTCGGCCAGCAGGGCGCGGCACAGTTTTTTTACCCCGTGGGCCGCCTTTTTAATGGCGGGGTCGGAGAAGAGCGTCTGAATGATCTCGTTGTAGTTTTCCAGCTTGTCTGCTCGCAGCAGGCTGGCGTTCCAGGCGTCGTCGTTCAGGCGGCACTCCACGCATACCGCATTCAGTGAGGGAAGGGCAACAACGTGCACGACCTCCTTGGTCCGCCACAGCTCCAGCAGCTCCTGGGCGTACTCCGGAGAAATCTCCGTCTCCAGATAGCAGCCGCCTTCCACAGCGGCGGGGATGTTCGAGCCGGCTTTCACCTCCCCCTGAGGGGCTGTGAGGCGGTATTTGTCAATGAGCTTGGAGAACTCCAGATTCAGGAAGAGCTGATACAGCCGGTCGTTGTCCGGTTCCCGACGCAGGCTGTCCTCCGGCTGGAAGGTGATGGGGGCGTCGGTGCGGATGGTGGCCAGATCGTAGGACAAAAAGGCGCTCTCCCGGCCCTCGGCCAGCTTCTTCACCAGGCCGGGCTTGGCGGCCGCATTGGGGGCGGAGCAGATATCAGGCATGTGGTCATACAGGTGGGCAATGGTGCGATAGAGCTGGATAAGTGCCATGGCGGTTTTCTCCCCCACCCCCTTGACGCCGGGGTAATTGTCGGAGGAATCCCCCATGAGGGCCTTCAGGTCGATCATATTTTTTGGGTCAAAGCCGTACTCCTCCCGGAAGCTGTCCGGGGTGACATCCCTGGTGGTGGTGTGGCCCATGCGGGTGGACACCAGCTTGACGGTGGTTTTTTCCGTCACCAGCTGGAGGGAGTCCTTGTCCCCGGTGACAATCACTGTATCCCAGCCGTCCTCCTCGTCCAGCCGGGCAATGGTGCCCAGCAGGTCGTCCGCCTCCCAGCCGTCCAGCTCGTACATGGGGATGTTCAGGGCGGACAGCACCTCCTTTAAAAGGGGCATCTGGCTGGCCAGTTCGTCGGGCATCCCCTTGCGGTTGGCCTTGTACTGGTCATAGGCCAGGTGGCGAAAGGTGGGAGCGGACCGGTCAAAGGTGACGCACAGCGCGTCAGGGGAGACCTCGTCCAGCAGCTTGTTCATAATATTCAGAAAGCCGAAAATAGCGTTGGTGGGCTGGCCCTCCCGGGTGGTCAGGCTCTGGCTCACCCCATAAAAGGCCCGGTTGACAATGGAATTGCCGTCGATAACCATCAGTTTTTTCATAGCGGAAGTCTCCCTCAGTTCAAAATCTTGATGTTATAGTATACCAGCTTTTGGGACGTTGGGCAAGACGACAATGTCTGTTTTGCTAAAACCCTCTTTTTGTAAAAAAACGCTTGCATTTCTACGGAATATCTGTTATGATATCAGTCGAAGCTTTTTTAAAGGCGATTTCATAGATTCTCATAGCGAGGAGGTAAGCAACATGGCCAAATGCGAATTTTGCGACAAGGGCGTGACCTTCGGCATCAAGGTTTCCCACTCCCACCGCCGCTCCAACCGCGCCTGGAAGCCCAACGTGAAGCGGGTAAAGGCAATCGTGAATGGTACCCCCACTCACGTGTACGTCTGCACCAGATGCCTCCGTTCCGGTAAGGTCACCCGCGCTGTGTAATGGAACATAAAAAATCCTCTGTGCTTAGGCACAGAGGATTTTTTATTTCTCAAGTGATTGACAGAAAAGCCCTCTGTCGATTATACTAAAAAAGGAAAAAACCGGAGGGCTTGCCTCCGAGCATAGTGCAGAATACACAGCGGAGAGGAGACTGATCCATGTCAGAGCAGCAAAAGAGCGTGAAGCTGGGGGAGATTATCCAGGAGTTCAACCTGGAGATTCTGCGCACGGCTCCCGATTATGAGAACGTACCCCTGAGAGCCCTGGACATCAACCGGCCCGGCCTGCCCCTGACAGGCTTTTTTGAGCATTTTGATACCGAACGGCTGCTGCTTATCGGGCTGACTGAGCAGGCCTTTCTTACAGATCTGACCCCGGAACAGCGGCTGGAGAGATTTGACCGTCTGCTGGCCTATCCGGTGCCGGCCCTGATCCTCACCCGGGGGATGGACCCCTTCCCGGAGTGCCTGGAGATGGCGGAAAAGCACAATCGGACGGTACTGCGCAGCACCTTGCAGACCTCCATCTTTATGAGCGCCCTCATCAGCAGCATGTATAACCATCTGGCGCCGCAGATCACCCAATCGGGTGTAATGCTGGAGGTCTACGGCGAGGGGGTGCTCATCCAGGGGGAGTCCGGGGTGGGCAAGAGCGAGGTGGCCATTGAGCTGCTGAAGCGGGGACACCGCCTGGTGGCCGACGACGCGGTGGAGATTAAGGAGACCAGCCGCCATACCCTGCTGGCCACCTCCCCGGAGCTGATTCGGGGCTATATGGAGCTGCGGGGCATCGGCGTGATTGACATCAGCCGTCTGTTGGGGATGGGAGCCATCAAGCCCTTTCAGGAGATCGACCTGGTTATCAACCTGGAGCCCTGGAACGACAAAGCGGTATATGACCGTTTTGGTCTGGACGCCCACTTTACAGAGATTTTAAGCGTGAAGGTCCCCTGTGCCACTATTCCGGTAAAGCCCGGCAGGAATCTGGCCGCCATTGTGGAGGTGGCCGCTATGAACAACCGTAACCGCAAGATGGGCCACAACGCGGCCCAGGAGCTAACCAACCGTATGGATAAGCTGTTTGCGGAACAATTAGAAGGAGGAACAAACTGATGCATTATATTGGGATTGACGTAGGCGGCACCAATCTGGTGGCCGGTCTGGTGAATGAGCTGGGGCATATCTTCAACAAGGTCAATACCCCTGTGGCTAAGGACATGACAGCGGAACAGTTCGGCGCGGAGCTGGTACGGATGGCCCGCCGGCTGTGCGAGGTGGGGGAGGTTGACCCCTCCCAGATCAACTCGGTGGGAATCGGGCTGCCCGGCGCAGTGGACAACAAGGCGGGGCTGTTTGTCCAAAACCCCAATATGCCCTTCCGGAACAAAAACGTGCCCCTACGGGAGATGTTCCAAAAGGAGTGGGATGTCCCTGTTTTCCTGGGCAACGATGCCAACTGCGCCGCCGTGGGCGAGTACTGGGCAGGGGCGGCCAAGGGCTGCGACCCGGTGGTGATGATTACGCTGGGAACCGGTATTGGCGGCGGCCTGATTGTTGACGGCAAGCTGTTCACCGGCTTTGCCAACGCCGGCATGGAAGTCGGCCACATGATTATCCAGCCCAACGGCATCCTGTGCGGCTGCGGCGGACGGGGCTGCTGGGAGCGGTATGGCTCCGCCACCGCCCTGATCCAGCTCACCCGGCTGGAGATGGAACGGAACCGGAGCAGCGAGCTGTGGACCATTGTGGACGGCGACAGCTTTAAGGTGACCGGCCGCACACCCTTCCAGGCCGCCCGCCTGGGGGACGCCGCCGCTAAACGGGTGCTGTCCAACTACCTCCAGGGGCTGTCTGTGGGTATGATAAACCTGGTCAACATTATCCAGCCCGAAATTATCTGTCTGGGCGGCGGCGTGAGCAACGCTGAAGACGATCTGCTTCTGGCCCCCCTGCGTGAACTGGTTTGGCGGGGCTGCTTTGACAAGGCCAACCACGTCCGCATTGAGAAGGCCTCTTTGGGCAATGACGCCGGCGTCGTCGGCGCGGCGCTGCTGTGTAATCTGGTGTAATACTATCATTGTTTTCAATGGATATTTACAGCGGAAATGAAATATTCTTGTGAGCCAGCAGGACCGCTAACAGCAGCGCAAGGATGCACACAAGCTTAGAACCTGTATTCACAGGTTCTTATGTTGTATGATCTGCTGAAGGGCGGTAAAAAGAGACAGTACTCCAAGAAGGAACTGCTGAACATCATGGGCAACATTTGTGTGCTTTGTACGCCCAGTGGGCCATTGACCCACTGGATAAAGAACAAAAACCGCGTTTTTCAAGTGTGTTGACTATACTGAGCGAAAAAATCCTGGTAAGGGTAGAAGAAAACATCAAAGGGGGTGCCATTATAGAATGGCACCCCCCAGTAATTCCAAGGCTTCAATGATGAAATTATGTTTTACACATTAAACCGGAACAAGATAATATCCCCATCCTGGACCACATATTCCTTGCCCTCAGAGCGGATCAGACCCTTCTCCCGGGCGGCGGCCATAGTGCCGCAGGCCATCAGGTCATCATAGGAGACAACCTCAGCCCGAATGAAGCCCCGCTCAAAGTCGGAGTGGATCTTGCCCGCTGCCTGAGGGGCCTTGGTACCTCGGGTGATGGTCCAGGCCCGGCACTCATCCTCACCGGAGGTCAGGTAGGAGATCAGGCCGAGCAGGGTATAGCTGGCCTTTACCAGCCGGTCCAGGCCGGACTCCGCCACCCCCAGGTCGTCCAAAAACATCTGCTTCTCCTCGGGCTCTAACTGAGCGATCTCCGCCTCCAGTTTGGCGCATACAGGAATCACTTGGGCCCCCTGCTCCCGGGCCCGCTCCTCCACCTGCCTGTAGTAGTCCACGGCGGCGGGGTCGGAAAAGCCGTTCTCGTCCAGGTTGGCGGCGTAGATCACCGGCTTGAGGGACAGCAGTTCACAGTCAGGATACTCGGCCCCAATGTCCACCTGGGTATAGCTTCGGGCGGATTTTCCATCGTTGAGCCAGGAGCGCAGGCCCTCAAAGTCCTCCGCCTCCTGAAGGAACTTTTTGTCCCCCTTGGCGGCCTTTTTTGCCTTGTCGATGCGGCGCTCCACCATCTCCAGATCGGCCATCACCAGTTCCAGGTCGATGGTATCAATATCTCGGATAGGGTCGGTGGCCCCTTCTACATGTATGACATTGTCGTCGTCAAAGCAGCGGACCACATGGACAATGGCGTCGGTGGCCCGAATGTTGCCCAAAAACTTGTTGCCTAGACCCTCTCCCTTGCTGGCCCCCTTCACCAGACCGGCGATGTCCACAAACTCAATCACCGCCGGGGTGGTTTTCTTGGGGTGGTACATCTCGCTCAGCTTGTCCAGCCGGGTATCCGGCACAGCCACCATACCCACGTTGGGGTCGATGGTGCAGAAGGGATAGTTGGCGCTCTCTGCGCCGGCGTTGGTAATGGCGTTGAACAGGGTGCTCTTGCCCACGTTGGGCAACCCTACGATTCCTAATTTCATATTGCTTTACATCTCCTTAGAAAGTTCTGATTTATCAATGGTTTTCAGGTTTTGCTCCTTTGGAGCTTCACCATTACTGAACCATTTCTTCACCATTTTGCCACTAACTTATGTGCAGTTACATTTTGATGGCCTCAAATTGTCGTACGCCGGCGGTCAGTGAGTCATCTGTCACATGCACATATTTATCCATGGCGGTCTGGATACTGACATGACCCAATAGCTTCTGAAGTACCTTTTCTTCAACCGTGAGATACTTGATATCACTGGGAACGCGCACCGGCTTGGTGTATCTAACCCCGTCCACAGGATGTTTAGGGATCACACCACTCATTACAGCAGAGCAAAGCACAGTACCCATAGCGATATAGATTTGTTGGATAGTTGAGCCTGCGTAATCGGCATCCATTCCAATCAGAATGTTCTTGCAGTGCATGGGTAGCACATCCTGCAGAAGCATCCTGCCAATTACCGCTTGAATGTTGTTTACATACCTTTCACGGTAGTTTCGGCGAGTATTAGGGGCCAAATCACCTATAATGTTCTCAATCCAAAACTCAAACCATGCGTCTGCCGTCCTATCAGGTGACGCGAAGTTTTCTTCATGCGGCTCAGCACTCTGTCCTCCCTGCCATGTCAACAAATCGAGCTAAGTATAACCCATTCCTTCTCTGACAAATTCTTTTGCCACATTCTCTGCCTTTCAAGTTCTTTCCTATGCTTCGGCTTCTTTCTCACAAAGAAAGAGAGCGCACTACTACACCATGAGTATAGCAGATACCGCCCTCTTTCTCAAGCGTTATTTTCCGCTCTTTTCGATATGTCATATTATGTGGTAATACTGAAAATTGAATGGCTCCAGTAGAAGTAGATAATAAAAGAATAGCCCCTGGAGCATAGAACTCATCGTGATAGTTTCCTGTCTACCTGTAAATACATTTCCGTCACCGCCTTTGCACAGACCCCGGAGGGACAGGACGCGACCGACGACAGCGGCGTTGTCTATGAGGAACCCAAAGAGGAAGAACCCCTTATGAGAGTACACGGCACTCACCAGACTCTATTGTATTTTCTCATTTCCTTTGAGTTCTGGCAAGGCGTGGGGAAATTTGACGCTTACGTCACGGCTTCGCCGTGCCACCTCCCTCAGAGAGGGAGGCTTTCTAATAGTCTGAAACCGCCGGTACTGCCGGCGGTTTTCCTTTTTATGGACATACCTCTCCTTCCTGCTGCATAGGATGGAAGCAACAGACCCTTGGTCGTTTGACGATATAGTCAACACACTTGAAAAACGCGGCTTGCGTTTTTTATCCAGCGGGCAACGGCCCGCTGGGTGCAGGTGTTGCCTATAAAGTCCAAAGCCAGGCCGCTTATGCGGCCTTCTGCGGCGGAAATTGCCACAGGCTTCAAAAGAATCTTTTCATTCTATTGAAGTACTTTGACTATAGGAGTGTTGCTTTATGCAGACGAATAACAACAAAATCTTTCTCCGGGGGCGGCTGGCCGCCCCGCCCTCCCTCTCCCATGTAAACCACGGGGTGGAGTATATGCTGCTCCCCCTGTCGGTGTGCCGTCTGTCCGGGGCGGAGGACACCCTCCATGTGGTGGCCTCCCGGGAGCAGCTGAGCGCCCTTCCTCCTCTGGATGCGGGCAGTCCCCTCACTGTCTCGGGGGAAGTACGTACATTTAACAACCGCAGCGGCGTGGGCAGCCGGCTGGTGGTCAGTGTCTTTGCCAAAACGCTGTCCCAGGAGGAGGGGGAGGACGAGAACCACCTGGAGCTGTCTGGGACCTTATGTAAACCACCGGTTCTTCGTTCCACCCCCCTTGGGCGTACCATTTGTGACATGATTCTGGCCGCCAACCGCCGCTATGGCCGGGCGGACTACCTGCCCTGTATTGCCTGGGGCAGTCTGGCCTACCGCTGCGGGGCCATGGAGGTGGGCGACCGCCTGGCCTTGGAGGGCCGCCTCCAGAGCCGGGTATACACCAAGGAGATCGACGGCCAGATTCAGGAGCGCACCGCTTTTGAGGTATCCATCATGTCTCTGGCTGACGAAAACAGCAGCATCAATCAAAACGCATAATTTCCCTGAAACGGCAAAACAATAGAGATACACTCATTTTCAAGGAGGTATCTCTATGAAACGCGGCAATTCCCTCCGCCAGGCCGCCGCGCCCCTGCTGGCGCTGGCCCTGGCGCTCTCTCTGACCATCCCAACCTCCGCCTTTTTCTGGAGCAAAAAGACAGAGGCCCCCTATGTGGCGGATTTTTCCAAAAACGGGCTGATCGGCTCCACCATTCCCTTCGCCGCAGAGGACTTTGTGGTCAAACCTGACGGCAAAACCACCCTCAGCGGCATCACCATTGAAGCTCTGCCCGACCCGGGCGCCGGTACGCTGTGCATGGGTGACATACCTGTGGAGATTGGGGCCTATGTGGACGCCACCGCCCTGTCCGGTCTGCGGTTCCAGAGCGCCAAGTCCCCCACTGTCACCACCACAACGCTGGTGTTCACCCCTGCCCTCTCCTCTCAATTAGAGGTTCCCCAGGCCACAGTAACCATCTATCTTCTCACCGAAACCAATAATCCCCCGGTAGCCCGGAACATGGAGCTGACCACCTACAAAAATGTGGCCATCACCGGCTACTTTGACGCGGTGGACGGAGAAGGGGACGCCCTCACCTTCCAGCTCACCTCCACTCCTGCCCGGGGGGCGGTCACCCTGGCGGAGGACGGCTCCAGCCAGTTTGTCTATACCCCTTATGAGAACAAAACCGGCTCCGACTCCTTCACCTATGTGGCCATTGACCCGGCGGGCAATACCTCACCCGAGGCCAAAGTGTCCCTGCGCATTGACAAACCGGACACCAAGGTGACCTACTCCGACCTGTCTGGCCACCCCATCCAGAAATCCGCCATCCGTCTGGCGGAGGAGGGCATCTACGTGGGACGGTATGTAGACGGCCGCTACTTCTTTGACCCAGACCAGACCGTCACCCGGGCCCAGTTCCTCACCATGGCCATGTCGGTGGCCGGGCTGGAAGACCTGGAGGGAGTCACTCTCACCGGCTTCTCTGATGACGACGCCATCCCCACCTGGGCCAAGGGGGCCGTATCCGCCGCGCTGAAGGCGGGGGTGGTTCAGGGCTCCCGGGATGAAAACGGCGCCCCTGTTTTCGGCGCGGAGGATACCATCTCCCGGGCCGAGGCGGCGGTGATGCTGGACAATCTGCTGGAAATTACCGACGTACCGGTGGCGGTCTTCTCGTTTGACGGGAGTGACCACTGGGCCGCCCAGGCGGCGGCCAACCTGTCCGCCTCGGGAATTATCCGTGCGGATACCGCCGGAGCTGTTCAGCTGGCCGACACCCTCACCATGGCCGACGCCGCCGAGATGCTGGACGGCGCGCTGGATATGATGAATGCCCGCGGCGGCCAAAGCTGGCTGCCCTGGGCCTAAGGAATGCCATAACAGGAGCGGCACACTATAGTCAACAAGTGCGTGCTTTGTACGCCCAGTGGGCCCATGGTCCACTGGATGAAAAAACACAAACTGTGTTTTTTCAAGTGTGTTGACTATATGGCGCCGCTCCTGTTTTCAATCAATCCGGCTGCTGGCCGTCGTGGGCCTTCCACTGGCACTCTATCAGCCGCATTTGGGAGAATACCGCCGGAAAGGAGGAGTCTTCCGGGGAACAGGCGTAGATGCCAAACCGGATCTTCCCGCCTCCCCGGTGCATGTGACAGATCCGCATCTGCTGCCATACCTCTCCGTTGGAGGAGCACTCAATGCAGTAGTCATCCTCTCTGCGGCTGAGGCGATACCACATGGATTTCACCGAGGCGTCGATGGCTGTTGTGGCCCAGTCGGACCAGCCCAGATTGGTGACCACGCTGCCCAGGTGCTGAAACTGCTCATTCTCGTACTCAACAGAAGCCTTCAGCCAGTTCTCGCTGTCCAGATACAGCACCACGCCGCACTGGTCAAACCGGCGGTGGCTGTCCTGAAATTCTGTCTTCACCACAAAGCTGAAATATGGTTCCTCCGTCTCCATCTGGAAAACCGGGGCGTTGTCGTTCTGAAAGTGATAATAAGTCCTTTGCCAAAGATCGGTGCAGGGTTTGGTGACAATCTCCACCTGATCCTCCCCCACTGTGCAGGCCTTCGGCTCTCTTGTCCATTGAAATCTGGAAAGGTCCATCCCTCAATTTCTCCTTTGCTCAAAAATATAAAAACCGCCGAAGGACAACCCTCAGCGGTTTATGGTTCTTAGTAGAACTTCTTGCGGTTCTTGCGGGCGGCCTCAGACTTCTTGCGGCGCTTGACGCTGGGGCTCTCGTAGTGCTCACGCTTACGGACCTCGGCCAGCACTCCGGACTTGGCGCAGCTGCGCTTAAAGCGCTTCAGGGCGCTCTCCAGAGACTCGTTTTCTCTCACACGGACTTCCGACATTTATATTTCCCTCCCTCCGCGCGCGGCGGGGGTCTCCCGCTCACGTAGGGCCATGTTTATGGCTTTAACATTACCATTATATTGCCTTTTGGCCATTCTGTCAAGAGAAGATTTGTAAACAGCCTGTGAATCTTAGAATCCGCCGTTAAATTTCTTTTGAACCCTTGCAATCACGACAAAAGCTATTATCATTCCAACCAGCAAAATACCAATTGAAGTCATTACAACGGGCACTGTTTCTTCAAACAAGGCCACCGCTCCACTAAAAATCAGGGAAGCAGCAAGCACAAACAGCCCTTTTGAAAATGATTTTCCATAGTCTCTCTGGTCCGCCTCTTTTACATGCTTCTGATGATAGGAATGAATCAGATTTATGTTTCCCCTATAGATGGAAACCGCAATACCCACAAATAAGGCTGCGATTGCAAACAGAAGCACCGAGTAGACAATCATACCAAAACCTCCACAGCACATATGAAATGTCACCGTAACCGGCATACGCTCACCCCCTTTCGGGTGGTGTAGCTGAACCGCCTCGCCTGTATTGAACGGTGCCCACACAAAATGTACCATAATTCTACTATGGTGTCAAGGTAAGCCGCTCCCCTTTGCAAGGGAGCGGCTTTTTTCGATATCACTGGGGCTTGAAAATCAGGCTGACCAGCTTGCCTTTGACCACGATGGACTTCACCAGGGTCATCCCCTCGGCCAGCTTGGCGATTTTGGGCTCGGCCAGAGCGGCGGCTACCACGTCCTCGTCGGAGGCGTCGGCGGCCACTACGATATTGGCCTTCACCTTGCCGCCCACCTGGACGGCCATCTTGGCGGTAGCGGCCACGGTCTTGCTCTCGTCGTACTCGGGCCAGGGCTGGAGGCACACCTGCCCGCCGTAGCCGTTCATCTCCCACAGTTCCTCACACAGGTGGGGGGCAAAGGGGGACAGCATCAGCAGCAGAGCCCTATAGTCGCCCTTGGTAGCTCCCTTGGCGTAAAAGTCGTTGACCAGGGACATCAGCGCGGCGATGGCGGTATTGAACTTCATAGCCTCAATGTCGTCGGACACCTTTTTAATGGCCCGGTGGACCGCCATCTCGTTCTCAGCGGAGCAGCCGTCCCCCTCTTTCAGTTTTTCACTGAGATTCCACACCCGGTCCAGGAACTTCTTGCAGCCCCGGACTGACTCATCCGACCAGGTGGCGGTCTTCTCAAAGTCGCCGATAAACATGATATACAGCCGCATGGTGTCCGCGCCGTAGTCCCGGATCACGTCGTCGGGGTTGACCACATTGCCCAGGGATTTGGACATCTTCACCGAGGGGCGCATGGCCTGGGAGCCGTACTTGTCAATGAGGGCCTGCTTCTCCTCCTCTGTCTCCACGTTGCCCACATAGTGGGGGTTTTTGCCCAAAATCATGCCGTGGCTGGTGCGCTTGGCGTAGGGCTCAGCGTGGGGAATCACCCCGATATCGTGGAGGAAGTTGTTCCAGAAACGGGAGTAGAGCAGGTGGAGGGTGGTGTGCTCCATGCCGCCGTTGTACCAGTCCACCTGGCCCCAGTAAGCGAGCGCCTCCTTGGAGGCCAAAGCGTCCTTGTTGTCCGGGTCCATATACCGCAGGAAGTACCAGCTGGACCCTGCCCACTGGGGCATGGTGTCCGTCTCCCGCTTGGCGCTTCCGCCGCAGCAGGGACAGGTGGTGTTCACCCAGTCGGTCATCTTGGCAATGGGGGATTCGCCGTTGTCGGTGGGCTCATAGCTCTCCACCTCGGGCAGCAGCAGGGGCAACTGGTCCTCGGGCAGAGGCACCCAGCCGCACTTCTCGCACCATACCATGGGGATGGGCTCGCCCCAGTAGCGCTGGCGGGAGAACACCCAGTCCCGCAGCTTGTAGTTTACCTGCTCGTGGCCGATCCCCTTCTCCTCCAGCCACTTGGTAATGGCAGGGATGGCATCCTTGACGGTCATGCCGTTGAGGAAATCGGAGTTGACCATAATGCCGGTGTCGTCCTTGGCGGTGAAGGCCTCCTTCTGCACGTCCTCGCCGCCGGAAACCACCTCGATAATTTCACAGCCAAATTTTTTGGCGAAGGCCCAGTCGCGGGTGTCGTGGGCGGGGACGGCCATGATGGCCCCGGTGCCATAGGAAGCCAGAACATAGTCGGAGATGAAGATGGGGATCTCCCGGCCGTTCACCGGGTTGACAGCTCGCACACCCTGGAGCATCACGCCGGTCTTCTCCTTGTCGGCGGACAGCTCGGTGCGCTCAAAGTCGGACTTCCGGCCCGCCTCCTCCACATAGGCGGCCACCTCGTCCCAGTTTTGCAGCTTGTCCTTCCACTCCTTCACAAAGCGGTGCTCCGGAGAGATAACCATATAGGTCGCACCGAACAGGGTGTCGGGGCGTGTGGTGAAGACCACGATATCGTCCCCGGTGGTGGCCTTAAAGGTGACCTCCGCGCCGGTGGAGCGGCCGATCCAGTTGCGCTGCTGGGTCTTGACCCGGTCGATAAAGTCCACAGTGTCCAGCCCGTCAATAAGCTTCTGGGCGTAGGCGGTGATTTTCAGCATCCACTGGCTCTTCTCCTTGCGGACCACCGGCGCGCCGCACCGCTCGCACACGCCCTCCACAACCTCCTCGTTGGCCAGCACACACTTGCAGGAGGTACACCAGTTTACCGGCATGGTGGTCTTGTAGGCCAGGCCGTGCTTGTACAGCTGGAGGAAAATCCACTGGGTCCACTTGTAGTAGTTGGGGTCGGTGGTGTCCACACACCGGTCCCAGTCGAAGGAGTAGCCCAGCATATGGAGCTGGCGGGTGAAATTCTCAATGTTCTGCTTGGTGATGATAGCGGGGTGGATGTGGTTCTTGATGGCAAAGTTCTCAGTGGGCAGGCCAAAAGCGTCGTAGCCGATGGGGAACAGAACGTTGTAGCCGTCCATCCGCTTCTTCCGGGCAATGACATCCATAGCGGTGTAGGGCCGGGGATGGCCCACATGCAGGCCCGCTCCGGAGGGGTAGGGGAACTCCACCAGGCCGTAAAATTTCGGCTTGCTGGTGTCGCCGTTCTGGCAGGCGAAGGTCTTTTCGTCCTTCCACTTTGTCTGCCACTTCTTCTCAATGGCGGTAAAATCGTACTTCAATGCAAACACTCTCCTGTATCGTCTGGCCTGATGGCCGAATCGACAGCATTTCCATGTTATTATAGCGGAACAGCACTGTAATTGCAAGGGTTTTATCAAAAGGTCCTTGTTGTGTATTTCCTGCCGCCAAAGGAGCCTCTGCCGGTTTAGCTGGTTGCAAGTAAAAACAACCGGCCCAGCGGGCCGGTTGTTTCATTTTACATAATTGACTGGAAGCCGGACTTTTTCACATCATCCTGCTGTTGGGGTTCCTCCACCGGGTTGGCCTTGGTAGTGGTGCGGGTGGTGCCGCCGGAGACGTACACATCGCCGCACTCAGGGCAGATATCCGTGTGGATGGTTACCGACTGGCTGACCACCTTCCGGTCCTCCCGCTGAGCCTTGGCCTGCTCCCGGACCACGTGCTCCTGCTCATGGCCACGCACGGCGGCGGCAGCCTGCTCAGGGGCGACGTTGGTGGCCGTCTTGAAGGAGACGCCGGGGTCGTCAGAGCCGTCTTGATATTTGCGGTTCTTACAGGTCTGGCACTCGGCCTCCTCCATGACCTCCTGGGGGGACTTGGACTCTTCGCCCTCCTCCAGGCTAATCTTCTGTTCGCCCTCCTGACCAACTTTCAGGCTGTCCTGCTCCTGGTTCTTGCCCAGCAGCTTCTCCAGCTCCTTGGACCGGTCCCAATACAGCAGTTCGTTCTCCTTGCCCTCCAGCTCCTCATCCAGATACCGGATGCGGGACCGCACCGCCATCTCGGCGGGGTCGGCCCCCTCCCGTATGGTGGGAAACTGGAAGCGGCTGTCCTCCTGGGCCTCCTGAGTCACGCCCCGCTGGACGGCGGGCACCTTGTCCACCGGCTGCACCGGGATAGTCTGGGCCCGGGACACCGCACTCACCGGTTCAGTACTTCTGGGGTTTGCGTTTTTGTTTTGATAGGCCTGATAAGAATTTCTGTTTTGATAAATAGAGTAGTAACCGCTGATGCTGCCATAGCTTCCAATGGCTCCGATCCCTCCGATGGCTGACATTGCGGGCACCCCTTTCCTGGCAAATTTACTGGAGTCATTATACTAAATTTCCCCCGGCTGTGCAAGAGGTCTCAAAAAATTTTCATCCGCCAGTCTTTCCATCCCATCTCCATCCCCCTCCAAATCAGGGTAAAAGTGCTCTGCGCCTTGGGCCGCCCGCAGGAACAAATGGGTCTGCCTGTAACAGTCGGGCGGCCAAAGGCCGCCCTTACATGTGGCAGCAAAGCTGATGATTGCTATTAGGTCTGTGGATTCCGGCTGTCGAGCTGCGCCGGTCTCTTGTTGACGCCTGTTTTTGGCGCAATTTTGTCGCGTTTTTATCAGCTCAGCATAGCGTTCAGCGTCTCCAACAGCTTGCTGATGTTGATCGGCTTGGAGATATGCCCGTTCATACCGGAGCGCAGGGCCTCCTGTTTATCCTCCTCAAAGGCATTGGCCGTCATGGCCAGGATGGGGATATCGGCCTTCCGGTGGTCCTCCAGCCTGCGGATGTGCCGGGTGGCCTCGTAGCCGTTCATCACCGGCATCTGCACGTCCATCAACACCAGCTGGTACCAGCCCGGCTGTGACTGGGACACCTTTTCCACGGCCAGCTGCCCGTTTTCCGCCGTCTCAACCTGGAAGCCCGCCTCCTCCAAAATGGCGGTGGCAATCTCCTGGTTCAGCTCGTTGTCCTCCACCAGGAGGATACGGCCGGTGTGGACCGGCTCCTCCGGACTGCTCTCCTTCTCCTCGCCCTCAAGTCCTACCAGTCCGGCCAGGCAGCTGCGCAGCTCAGACAGGAACAGGGGCTTGGAACAGAAGGCGTTGATGCCCGCCTCCCGGGCCTCGTCCTCGATATCCGCCCAGTCGTAGGCAGTGAGGACGATAATGGGCACCTGCTCGTTGATCTCCTTTCGGATACGCCGGGCCACCTCAATGCCGTTCATATCGGGCAGCAGCCAGTCGATAATGTACACGCTGTAGTTGTCGTCGCGCATCACGGCCTGGCGGGTGCGCAGCACCGCCTCCTTGCCGGACAGGGTCCACTCCGCCCGCATACCGATCTGCTGGAGCATGCAGGACACACTGTCACAGGTGTTGAAGTCGTCGTCCACCACCAGGGCCCGGCAGTTTTTCAGCTCCGGGATTGTCTGGGGCTCCCTCTCCCCGGAACACAGGCGGAAGGTAATGATTACAGTGAACTCTGTGCCCACCCCCTGTTTGCTCTTCACCCAGATGTCGCCGTCCATCATATCCACAATGTTCTTGGTGATGGCCATACCCAGTCCGGTGCCCTGGATGCCGCTGGTGGTGGAGTTGCGCTCCCGCTCGAAAGGCTCGAAGATACGGGACACAAAGTCTTCACTCATACCCACGCCCGTATCTTTGATACAGAACTCATAGGTGGCATGGCCCGCCGGGGCGCCGGGCTTCTCTGTCACCCGGATGCTGACCACCCCGCCTGCCGGGGTATATTTTACCGAGTTGCTCAGCAGGTTGAGCAAAATCTGGTTGAGCCGCAGCCGGTCGCAGTATATCTCCTCATTTACCACGTCCACCGCGTCCATATACAGCTCCAGTTGTTTGGCATGGACGTCCGCCTGCACAATACTGCGCAGGCCGTGGAGGATGTCGGGCATGGAGCAGGGCTTCTCCTCCAGCGACATCTTGCCGCTTTCAATGCGGCTCATGTCCAGCACGTCGTTAATCAGGCTGAGCAGATGGTTGCCCGAGGTCATAATCTTTTTCAGATAGCCCTCCACCTGGTCCCGCTGGTCGATATGGGTGGTGGCCAGGGCGGTAAAGCCGATAATGGCGTTCATGGGGGTGCGGATGTCGTGGGACATGTTGGACAGGAACACGCTCTTGGCCTTGTTGGCCCGGTTGGCCTGATCCAAAGCGTCCTTCAGCACATCCATCCGCTCCATCTCTTTGCGGGTTTCCTCGTCCACGCTGCGGAAGCCCAGCACCACGGCCCGGGTAGACTCCCAGTCCCCTGTGCGCACGGCCTTCATCTGGAAATAGCGCAGCCTGCCGTCACAAATTGTACGGTAGTTGGCATAAAACTGCCCCTTTGCCCCCAGTTCAATGCGCAGGCGCTCCCGTGTACAGATCTGCCTCATCTGCTCACTGTCCTCAGGATGTACGCACTGATTTACGTAGCGTTCCATGCACTCCTCCAGGCTCAGCTCGCCGGAGAACAGGTTTTCCAGCACGCCCAGATCACATTTGTGGCTCCGCAGAGCCTCGCCCAGGCCGGTGTCCAGATCGAACACACATACCAGGTTATAGTCAATCGCCAGCGCTTGAACCAGCTCCGCCTGGCGGCGCTTCTCCCACTGGCGCTGTTCCTCCTCACGCTGCTTTTGAATGGTACAGTCCAAAAGGAAGCGCTGGCATAACAGCTCTCCGTTCTCCTCCACCAGCTTCACATTTCCCATAACGTGGCGGATGTCCCCGTCCACGTGGCGGACACGATACTCGATATTCACGTTGTCGTCCACCTTGACCAGGGACTGGATACAGGCGCGCAGCCTCTCTTTATCCTCATCCACCACAGAGGAGGCAATCATATCAAAACCGGCCGCCTTCATAGCCTCTTCCGACTCATAGCCCAGGATCTCCAGGGCGGCCCGGTTGATGCTGATGATGCGGGAGCCGTCCAGGCTGTGGCGCACCACGCCGCAGTCCATGGTGGTAAACAGATTCTCCAGCTCCCGGTTTTTGTCGATCAGCTCCTTCTCATAGGCCCGCTCCTGGGTCACGTCGATACCCAGGCCCACAGTGCCCATCACAGTGCCGTCGCAGTCGTACAGAGGGGACTTGTAGGTGGTAAGCAGCCGCTCTCCTCCACCGGTTTGGATGGTCTCCTCAGAGATGCAGGTCTTCTTCAACTCCATGACGGTCCGCTCTGACTCAATGCAGACGGGGTCGTCCTCCTCCACATCCCAGATGTAGGCGTGTCTTCTCCCCTGTACCTGTTCCTTGGATTTATTTACCGTAGCGCAGAAGCTGTCGTTCACCTTTTCGTGAACGCCGTCCTTGTCCTTGAACCAGACCAGGCTGGGGGTGTTGTTGATGATGGTCTCCAGGTACTGGCTGGTCTGCCACAGCTCCATACTCTGCTTCTGCTTCTTCTGCCAGCGGGTAAACCGGAATACCAGCTCCGCCTCAGACATGGGCAGCACCCACAGCTCATCAGCCAGAGACAACCCGTCCCCCAGGATTTCCACCTGCTCCTTGTCCGACAGGAGAATCAGCTGGGCCGACTCCTTCTTCCCCTCCGCCAGCGCTTTAACCGCCTCTTCACCGCCCAAGGGGACCGCCAAGATTACATCCGCCCGGGCCAACAGCGCCGGCCGGGGCTCACTACTGTCCAGAAAAGAATGGTTAAAGGATTCCAGCGGCGGCAGCTTCTGGATCGTCTCCAACACCTCAGACGGACAGTTAATCAGATAAAACTCCATATGGCAGCGATACATAATCGTCCCCTCCAGCACGGCAAAACTATTCACTTTATTTTAATCCCCTTCAAGCCTTCTGTCAACATTAAAGGGAGTAAAAACACGCAAATCAATTTTCAGAAGTCCTGCCGAATTTGCAGGCGGGACGACTTGGCCCGCCGCCGGTTGGAATCTTTTTCCAACAGCACACCGGAGTCGTCCCGCCTATAGCGCTAAAATTGATTTCTGCGGGAGTAAATTGCAATCTTCAAAATTGCGGCCAGCGGGCCGCCGAGGGCGGCGACCCTTACAAATCATCTGTAGGGGTCAGTCCCCTGGCCGACCCGTTCGTCAGGATTTTTGACGTTTTCTAAAAATTACTGCGGAGCGGCTGAGCCTGAACGGAGGCCATTCTCCTGCCCTCTTGCGGCCTGTTCCATAATCTCCAGGTTGCTTTTCAGCCGTTCGCTGCCCGGTTCCAGTGCCAACGCCTTCCTCGCCTCCTCCGCCGCTTCTTTGTAAGCTCCGGTGTAGTAAAAGGCCATAGCCATCAGATCGTGGGGCAGGCTGCCCCAGGCGGCGGCTTCACAGATGTAGCTCCGGGGACGTACCGTAATGGCCAGGGCGCAGGCGGTAAAGTAGAGCACCCCTTCCCACTCCCCCTGCTGATAGAGCATGAGGGCCAGGTCGGTGTAAGGCTCCCGCAGATGGGGGGCCTCGGTAATGGCCCGGAGGTACCAGTCCCTGGCCTGGGCCGGGTCCCCCTTCTCCCAGCAGGATTTTGCAATATACCGCATTGAGGCCGCCCGCTCGTCCCGCCACACGGCGGTGGGCATGGCCAGATGTCCCTTCAGAGTTCGGATGCAGTCATCCCAGCGGCCCTTGTACATATACTCCCGGCCAAGGTAGTGGACATTGCGGTCGTCTCCCGGCTCCTCCTGAACAGACAGCTCCAGAAGGGGCAGATACTGGCTCCGGGACTTGGCCGGGTCTGGGTGGTGGTCCAGCTGGACGTTTTCTGCCGTCACCATAGGTCCAGGGCTCCCTTCCCCCACCCATTTCAGCACCTCGTGGACCGGATGGACCCACTGGTAGCCGTGACGGGCGTGGATCTTCTCATACCAGAATACCACGCCCTCGGAGCCGTCGGCGTTAAAGGACCATGTATACCGGTAGGAGGCCTGTCCCGCCCCCGGCACCCAGACCTTTTCCAGCTCCTTGCGCCAGCCGGGATGGAATACCTCGTCCAGGTCGGTGCAGACGCAGATATCTGTATCCTGGGGCACCAGCTCCAAGGAGCGGTTCCGGGCCGTGTCAAAGCGCCAGGGCGTGATGGTCTCTGCCGTCACCTCCGCTCCCCGAGCCCGCAGCCGCTCCACTGTCCTGTCGTCAGAGCCGGTGTCCAGCACCACCACACGGTCCGCCTCCAGCATGGAGTCCATCCACCGGTCCGCAAACTGCTCCTCGTTTTTGCAGATCGCATAAACACATATGTTGTACTTCCCCATAAAGCCTCCTTATAAAATGGCCGGCGCCCCCAAAGCAGGAGCGCCGGCAATCAGGTTGGAATCAGGTCGCAATCACGCCGGCGGTCCTCAAAGAGGCCAGCAGCTCATTGATCTTGTCTACAATCTCCGGGGTTCCGCTCCCACCATCCAGATTAGCCACCGCAGGGCCAGGCGTAATGGCAGGACCAGCAGGGCCGGTGGGACCGGTGGGACCCTCAGCACCAGCGGCACCAGCGGCGCCGGCAGCGCCAGCAGGACCGGCAGGGCCGGTGGGACCAGTAGGACCGACAGGACCCTGGGCACCGGTGGCGCCTGTAGCGCCTGTAGCACCAGCAGGGCCAGTGGGGCCCTGGGCACCAGCGGCACCTGTAGCGCCTGTGGCACCGGCAGGGCCGGTGGGACCAGTAGGACCGGCAGGACCCTGGGCACCGGTGGCGCCTGTAGCGCCAGCTGCACCAGCAGGGCCAGTGGGGCCCTGGGCACCGGTAGCACCTGTGGCACCGGCAGGGCCGGTGGGACCAACAGGACCGGCAGGACCCTGGGCACCGGTGGCGCCTGTAGCGCCTGTAGCACCAGCAGGGCCAGTGGGGCCCTGGGCACCGGTAGCACCTGTGGCACCTGTGGCACCGGCAGGCCCGGTGGGACCAACAGGACCGGCAGGACCCTGGGCACCGGTGGCACCTGTAGCGCCAGTAGCACCAGCAGGGCCAGTGGGGCCCTGGGCGCCTGTAGCGCCAGTAGCACCAACAGGACCAGTGGGACCCTGGGCGCCGGTGGCGCCTGTAGCACCTGTGGCACCGGCAGGGCCGGTAGGACCAGCAGGACCAGCAGGACCGGCGGGGCCCTGGGCGCCGGTGGCGCCCGTAGCACCGGTAGCACCAGCAGGACCGGCGGGGCCGGGAATTCCCTGAGGACCGGTGGGTCCGGTAGGAGGGGTGTGATTAGTACACTGGAATTTACACTTTCACTGTCCAGTTCTTCCTATTTGCGACAGCTTTTTCGCTTTCGGTCAGTTCCTCAGCGCCTGGGTTTCCGGTCAGCGTAAGAATCCTGGCGGTGGTAACCTCCGGCAGGCTGTTCAGCAGGCGGACCAGAGCCTCATGTCCCATAGAACAGTTTTGCAGCGATATGGCTCCTCCCGTCCACCCCGTTACTGCAGGGTCAAACCTGATCTCACCCAGGCTGAGGCAGTTATAAAACATACTGCCCACAGAAGCCGCCTTGGCCACCTTCAGCACAGGAATATCAGTCAGTGCGTAACAGCCCGAAAAAATATTTCCCATAGCTGTCGCCTCTGTACAATCCAAGGGTGGAACCGCCGCAATCGCGCTGCATCCGTAGAACATGTTGGTCATATTTGCCGCCTTCGACGTATCCAGCGGTGGAACGCTTAGAAGGTGCGCACATCCGGAGAACAAATAACCCAGATCCGTCACCTTGGCTGTGTCCAGCAGGGGAATTGCGGCAAGGGAGGCGCAGCCCTTGAACATGCTGTTCATATTTGTCACATTCGCTGTATTCAGCTCGGGAATGGCGGTAAGGGAGGCGCAGCCGTTGAACAGATTGCTCATATCTGTCACGCCGCTGGTATCCAGCTTTAACACGGCGGTCAGGGCACTGCAATTATTGAACATACCGCTCATACTTGCCGCTCTGCCGGGCCCGTCCCAGGTAAAAAATCGGAGCCCTCTCAGCTCCCGGTTTTTTGTCCCGTTCCCGCAGAGCACCGCCGTTCCTTTGGGCAGGCGGCACTTGATTTCCACAATATTCCACCCGGAAAAATTGAGGGGCGCAGTTTTCCCACTGTGGGCGGAGGGCTCCCAGGTCAGAATATCGGTCCCGGTGATTCTGACCACCGCCTGCTTCATTCCGCTGTCCGTCAGGCCGTCGTATGCGCTGGCGAACAGCTCCGTCTCATAGACATCTCCACTGGCAGCGGCGGTGGAGAACAGCGCGCTGAACACGCCCCCTTCACTGATGGTGCCCAGCTCAACAGTATAGCTTCCAGAACAGGTCACTGTAAAGGCCAGCAGCGTGCTCAAGCCGTCTGTAATATGGACCAGCAGATACATCTCGTCGTCTTCGGGCTCAGGGATTGTCAGCCAGCTCGCCGGGCGGGCAGTCCTGTAGACCTCCTCCGGGGCCGGCGCTTCTGTGCCGGTTTTGCCCCCGGTAATACTGCGGATGGCCTCAGCCAGATTCCCGCTGTTTCGCTGCTCAGGCAGCGTCCCCCCTCTGTCCCCCACGGCGGAGTAAGCCTGGGCGATATTTTCCCTGATCCTGTCAATCTCACTGTGTACACTCATGGCCTCACCTCAGATCGCCGCCAGCGCGTCCTCAATGTCGCCGCTCAAGGTCACTGTGCCTCCGGCAGTGTAACCGGCGGGAATTGATACACTGGAGATGGTCAGGCCGTCCATAGAAGCGGTAATCTTCCCGTTGTTTGGCATCACACCGGCAACGGTCCTGCCCGCGGCGTCCACAATCATCTTCCCTGTCAGCACATCCCCAGCCCCGGCGGTGACTGTGCTCACATCCTGATACATCTCGGGGATGGGGGCCACGGTCACGTCAGACAGGCCATAGTAGCCCGCGTCCGGGGTAATATTCTGCTGGAGCCTGGTGGGGGTGGCGGACTTGGACTGCAAGCCGTAGTTTCCGCCGCCGGACACGCCGGAAACCGTTCCGCTGCCATTGTGGTAGCCCTTGGGGATGGTATAGGTGTCCCCCTCCTGAACCGTGACGGACACGGCCCCCCGGTTTTCCATCCCCTCTACTGCGGCGGCCAGCTTGTCCAGCCCGTCAGTGTTCTGCGCCATGCCCAGTTCCACCAGCTTGGCCCGGATGGTGTTGCGGCCGCTCTGAATTCTGCTGATTTCAGCTGCGATACTCATAATTTTCCCTCCTTTAAATTGTCTCCAGTAAAGCTTCAATATTTCCCACGGCCAGCTGTACCGCCGCCGCGGTGATGGGCAGGGTGTTGTCGCCGGAAAAATCGCTTACGGCGTCCACTGCTACCACGTTCCCCTCCTGTTTCAGCCCGTGGCCGATGGTGTAGGGGACGCTTATCTCTCCCTTTGGAAGCTGCACGGTGGACAGCGTCCTGTCCCCCGACATCAGCGACAGATTCTGTCCGTCCCGCCGCAGAGCGCTGCCTCTGGATTCCAGCCTCTGCTCCCACAGGTCTGGGGTGGGCGGCTGGGCGGGCTGGCCGGTGTCCGCTCCCTCCCAAACGGGCCCCAGGTCCACCCAGAGAGTGGGCAGAACCTCCGTTCCGCCCCGGGTGCCCCGCACACCGGCCAGCAGGCGGCGGCCGGGAACCTCCAGCACCTCCCAGGGAATGGTCGTCTCCCCTCCTCCGTCCAACAGGACGGACCGGCTCTCCCCACCCCCATGGAACACTGCGGTACGGCTCAGACCGTCCCAATCCTCCGAAAACTCAAACCGCACCGGATATACATCCACCGAGCCGCTGGTTACTGTCTCCCGCTGCCGGACAGTCAGCTGGTTTTTGTCCGCATAGAGTATAAACATACTAAAAACCTCCTTTCCTGGTACTACAAATACCGGGAAAGGAGGTTTTGTTGCACTCCCGCGTACAACTTGCGGCCCGATTACATTTGCTCTGTTTCCTCTCCGGTCCTGGCTTTGGGCCGCGGGGTACACACCAGCTTCACTCCATACTGTTCCTCCAGCACCCAGGCCAGCGTATCGCAATACAGCCTAATATCCAGCCCGTTCTCACAGCCGTCCTCCATCCCGACCGCCTCCTTCGCCACAGCCTATGGCCGCCTCCCGCCTTTTATGCTTAGGGATAAACCTCTCCCCGTGCCGCATAGCCTGAGGTATAAGGAGGGATCGCCATGTCTCAGACAAAGGATGCCCGGCCCCGCCGGGCGGCGCTCTACATCCGGGTCTCCACCGAGGAGCAGGCCAAAAAGGGCTACTCCCTCCCCGCCCAGCGAGAGGACCTGGAGGAATTTGCCAAAAAAAACGGCTACACTGTGGCCGGCTGCTACATTGACGAGGGCAAGAGCGCCCGAAAAAAGTACGCCAACCGGAAGGAATTCATGCGCATGCTGGAGGACGTGAAAGCGGGCAGGATTGACGTAATCTTGTTCATCAAGCTGGACCGGTGGTTCCGCAGTGTGGCTGATTACTACAAGATCCAGGAAATTCTGGACGCCCACAACGTGGCCTGGAAGACCACCCAGGAGCACTATGACACCGAGACTACCAACGGCCGGCTGTACATCAACATCCGCCTGTCCGTGGCCCAGGACGAGAGCGACCGGGACAGCGACCGCATCAAATTCGTCTTTGACAGCAAGGTGGCTCGGGGCGAGGTCATCACCGGCTCCCTCCCCCTGGGTCTGACCATCCGAAACAAGCACGTCGTCCCCGACCCGGAGACGGCTGACATCGCCCAGGCCCTCTTTCATCACTACCGCACCCACGGCTCCGCCGGCGCCGCCGCCCGCCACATTCAGGATACCTACGGGCTGTTCCTCCAGGACCACACCGTCCGCCGCATGCTGCGCAATCCGCTGTATAAGGGGGCCTATCGGGATAATCCCAGCTACTGCCAGCCCCTCATCCCTCCCCAGGAGTTCGACGCCATCCAGAAGCAGCTGGAGTCCCGCTCCATCCGCCGCAGCCCCGTGGGGCGGGTCTACCTGTTCTCCGGACTGGTGAGGTGCGCCTGCTGCGGGCGCAGGATGTCCGGGTCCTACAGCGCATCAGGCGGGCGAGAATACTATCTGTACCGCTGCCGCAACGCCTGCGTCCAGCACAGCTGCCCCCACCGGCGGCAAATGAGCGAAAGCAGGCTGGAGCAGTGGCTTCTCCTCCAGCTTGCCAAAGAGCTGGACCGGTGGGAGCTGTTCTGGAGCGTTGAGCCTGTCCAGCCCCGGCGGTCCGGGCCCGGTCAGGGGACCATCCGCCGCCGGCTGGAGCGCCTCAAGGACCTGTATGTCAATGAACTCATCACCCTGGAGCAGTACCGGCAGGACTATTCCAAATATTCCCTTCAGCTCCAGCAGGCCGGCGGAGCCGCCTCCCCTCCTCCCGTCCCCCAGCTTCCGGAAGAGCTTCTGTCAGGCGGCTTTGGTCCAATTTACGCCGCCTTGGACCGGGCGCGCCGCCGGGACTTCTGGTACGGTATCATTCGGGAGATTCGTCTGGATGGGGACAACCTGCCCCGTGTTATTTTTCGGAATCAGCCGTACTAACCCAAGGCCGCCTGTGGGACCTTCAGGACCGGGGTAACCCTGGGGACCAGTGGGACCGGTGGGGCCGGTTCCGGGACAGGGCGGGAAGGGGCTGGGTCCAGGACCCGGACAGGGAGGTACAGGGGGCAGCGTAGGCGTAGAGCAGCCGGTGTTGCAGCCGGTGTTGCAGCCGCAGCCAGTGTTGCAGCCGGTGTTACAGCCGCAGCCGGTGTTGCAGCCGGTGTTGCAGCCGCAGCCGGTGCTGCACCCGGTGTTGCAGCCGCAGCCGGTGCTGCACCCGGTCAGCCGGGCCACAACGCCGTTCTGACTGCTCTGCTCCCAGTCAGAAGCATAGTATCGATTCATAACGCACTCCTTCAATTCAAAGTAGTGGATGTGGCGGTGCCACATACCATACTATGTCGGCGGCCCTGATCGGTGCGGGGCGCTTTACAATTCCCCGTTCATCTGGCATAATAGAGAAAAAACAAGGAGGCGCGTCATCTTTGAATCACATTGAGATTCCCACCCTCCTCTTTTGGGAGAACGGCAACAGCTGGTATGGCAGTCTGGGCAATACCCGGTTTTTTATCAAACCGGAGACCCCCGAGGGAGCAGCGGAAAAGCAGCTCACCGTCCAGCTCTGGCGGGGCCCCCTGGCCATGGACCTGAGTGAGATTTCCGCCACGGCCGCCTTTCCGGTCACCGAGGAGGGTCTGGCCCAGACCGCCGCCTGGCTGGAGGCGCGGGCGGCGGAAATAAACTGAAAACCTCCCATCCGCCAATCGCGGATGGGAGGTTTCAATCGTCAAGCCAGTTCCGGGCCTTTGGAAATGGCCATTTTCAGCAGCACCGGCGTCAGCAATGCCGAGCAGATGACCGCCAGGACAATGGCGGGCAAAATAGACGGGTCGATCATTCCAGCGCTGATGCCCCGCTGGGCCACCATCAGGGCCACCTCGCTGCGGGCCACCATGCCGATGCCCACCACCAGGGACTGATGTTGGCTCAGCCTGCAGGCCAGGCCGCCCAGGCCGCAGCCCACCACCTTGGACAGCACCGCGGCCAGCACCAGCAGCAGCGCGAAGACCAGGATACTGGAGTTCATGTCCCGCAGGTTGGTCTTCATACCCACGCTGGCAAAAAACACCGGGGTAAACACCATATAAGAGGTAACGGTAAACTTTTTGGCCACAAATTTCCGGGCCTTGGTCACGTTACACAGGATCAGTCCGGCAAAATAGGCCCCTGTGATATCGGCCACGCCAAACCACTCCTCGGCACAGTAGGCCATCAGCAGGCAGAAGGCCAAAGCCCATACCGCCACCCGGCGGCTGTGCCAGTGGTCCTCTGCAATGTAGCTGAACACCCGGCGTACCACCAGACCCACCACCAGCACAAAGGCAAAGAACAGCACAATGTGGACCAGCACCTGCACCGGGTCGGAGTCCCCGGAGCTGAAGGCGCTGAGGACAGACAGCACCACAATGCCGATAATATCGTCAATCAGAGCGGCGCTGAGCAGGGTGGTTCCCGTTCTGGTTTTCAGCTTGCCCATCTCGTTCAGGGTCTCCACCGTAATGGATACGGAGGTAGCGGAAAACACCGAGCCCATAAAGGCGGATTTCAGCAGATTATAGGCGGTAGGCTCTCCGCCGCAGAAGAAAAAGAAGTACAGCCCGCCGCACAGCAGCAAAGGGACAAACACGCCCAATACCGCAATGACGCTGGCCTGAACCCCGGTCTCTTTCAGCTCCTTCATATCGGTGTCGATACCGGCGGTAAACATGAGCATGATTACGCCGATTTCCGCCGCCTTCACCAGAAAGTCGGTGCTCTCCAGCACGCCAAAGCCGCTGGGGCCCATGATAATGCCCGCCAGCAGCGCCCCCACCACCTGGGGCAGGTGGACCCGCTCGGTAAGGATGCCAAACACCTTGGTAGACAGCAGAATAATTGCCAACAGCAGCAGATAAGTATAAGATTCCATATTTCTTCCCTCCAGAACAACCGCCCGAGTCTCTTCGGGCGTCCCTGTATTATACGCACCGGGATTTGGGAAGTCAATGGTCAAAACAGCGGGAAACCCCTCGGGCTTCCCGCTGTTTTTGGAGGGATTGTAGGGGCGCGTATTTTGTGCCCGCCTCTATGCGGCCCCGTTCAGCGCCTCCAGCGCCGCCTGATAGCGCTCCAGATCCGCCGTCCACACCGGGTCGCCGGAGTCGGTCTTCAGGCCGGGCCGGGCCGCCGACAGCTCATCCGCAAAATACCGGCTGAACCGGGTCGCCCCCAGAGCGTCCAGATGGTGGGCGTCGTAGAACATGTCCTCAGTCAGGCCGATTGCGTAGTAGTCCTCATTAAAGTCATGGAAGGGCACGCCGTTCTGGGCGGCAATGGCTCTCACGGTGTTGAGGAGGGGCTTCTCCTCCAGTTCCAGGTTGGAGGGGCTTTTTACAATCCAAAGCTCAATTCCTTCCGCCCGGCACAGCTTGATAATCTCCTCCAGCCAGTGCTGATTTTTTTCCAGCAGAGGGGCGGTCTCCTCAATGCCCTCAATGGCGGGCCGGGGCTGGGAGGCCCCCTGAGGCTCCAGCATAACAAAGCCCTTGTAGGGGTCCCGGGCCTGGGAGCGGCGGAAGGTGAAGTCCGTCCGGCTCAGCTCGTCCCAGCGGCTGTGGTACATCATAAAGTTGAACAGCGTCCCAAAGCGGTTCTCCCAGTCAGGGGCGGACTGCATGGCCAGCTCCACCTTGTTCCAGGACAGGGGCAGCTCATCCATATAGGAGTAGGTCACCCCGATGTCCTTGCCCTTGTTGCCCTCGATATAGTACTCCTGATCCCCGAAGGCCATGCGGCACTCCAGCACAATGAGGGATGGGGACTGCTGTTTCAGCGCCTCCTTAATGTAGGTATAGGTGGCCCACAGGGGCTGCTGCTGGGTGGCGAAAACGTAACTCTTAACCCCCGTCTCCTCCCAGATCACCAGGGGACTGAAGGCGGCGTAGGCGTGGCTGGGACCGAAGAACATCACCTCAAACTGGTCAGGCTCCTCGTTGTAAAAGCCCCCCACCTTGTTGGTCATGTCCCAGGCCCCGGACAGGGATTTGCGGGCCATCACCTTTTGGACGGGGTACAAAATCAGCCCCAGCAGCACCAGAAAGGCCAGAGTTTTATAGAAAAATTTCAGTTTATCCTTCATGGCTCACCTCAGAACTGGAAATAGGCAAAGGCCCTTACATCGTAGCCCGGGCCGTAGACGCCGAAGATCAGCACAATCATCACCAGCCCCAGGTAGCACCCCCACCGGACGGCCAGCGGCCAGCGGGACACCATGGCAATGGCGTCTGTCTTCTCGTCGGCCAAATCAAAGAGGAACAGCAGCCCCAGCGCCCCCGCCAGAAAGGCCGCATGGCGCATCCCCAGATTCATGGCCTCCAGGCCCGTCAGATTTGCCAGAAGGGCCTTGCAGTACAGCGCCGGATCACCGATCCCCCACAGCGCGTGCCGGACCACATAGAGGGCGTCCCCAATATTGGTCGCCCGGAAGAAGATCAGGGAGAAGCAGGACAGGGCAAAGGTGGTCAAAACAGCCAGCAGATGGAGGGGCGGGGACTTGGGCGGCTCTTTGGACCGGTGAAAGGCCCGTTCCAGGTTGAGATACACCGCCTGAAGCAGCCCCCAGATCACAAAGGACCACTCCGCCCCGTGCCACAGTCCGCTGAGGAAGAAGGTGATCGTGGTAAACAGGTACTGCTTCGCCCTTCCCTTTCGGCTGCCCCCCAGAGGGATGTAGACATATTCGGTGAACCACTGGCTCAGGGAGATATGATTGCGCTGCCAGTAGTTGCTGATAGAGTGGGAGAAGAAATAGGGGGACTTGAAGTTGACCATCAGGTCAATGCCCATCATTTTGGCACAGCCCCGGGCGATGTCGGAGTAGCCGCCAAAGTCGCAGTAGATCTGGAAGGCGAAGGCGCAGGTGGCAATCACCAGCGTCCCGCCCTGATACTGCTCCAGATTCTGATACACCGGGTCCACAATGAGCACAGCCAGCTGGTCGGCCACCACCATCTTCTTGAAAAAGCCCCAGGCCATCAGCTTGGCCCCCCAGGTGACGTTTTTGTAGGAGAATTTATGCTCCTGCTTCAGCTGGGGCAGCAGGTTGGAGGCCTTCTCGATAGGGCCTGCCACCAGCTGAGGGAAGAAGGAGACAAACAGAGCGAAGGTGACAAAGTCCCGCTCCGGCTTCAGCTTGCCCTTGTAGATATCCAGGGTGTAGCTCAGGGTCTGGAAGGTGTAGAAGGAGATGCCCACCGGCAAAATGATGTTCAGCGCCGGGGCGGAGAAGGGTATCGACACCGCCCGGCATAGAGCGGTGAGGCTCTCTCCAAAAAAGTTCAGATACTTGAAGAAGAACAGCAGCCCCAAATTCATAGTCAGACTGACCGCCAGCAGCCATTTTTTCCACCTGGGCCAACGCACCATTCCCAAACCGCAGCAGTAGTCCACCAGGGTGGAAAACAAAATCAGCACAATAAATTCCGGCTTCCAGCACATGTAGAAGTAGTAGCTGGCAATCAGCAGCATGTACTTCCGGAACCGGAAGGGCAGAGCATAATACAAAATAAAGACGCAGGGAAAGAAAATCAGAAAGGTCAGGGAGTTAAACAGCATAGGCGCCTCCGCAGATTGGAATATGTTATGGACAAGTATATCACAAGAAACACACAAAAAAAAGCCCCCACTTTGTCTCTTGACAATTCACCACTTTGTCTCTTGACAATTCATGGGAAGCGGATATAATAATATAAAGTTGATTACTTGGAAGTAACCGCCGGCTGTGGGAGCAGGGACGGTTACTTCTTTTTATCCTGGAGAAACAAGCCGCAAATGCCAATGATAACAAGGCACAGCTGCAAAACCTCAGATGTACTCACTGGGCAGCCCCCCTTCCTTGCAGCTCAGAAGGCAGAAGCGCAAAAAGAGGGCCGCCTTTTCAGGCGGTCTCTTACCGTTAGCGGAACATGTTCCTTACCCGCTCCACAGCGGTCCTAGTAGCCTCCGCCTCGCCAAAGGCGGTAAGGCGGATGTAGCCCTCTCCGCTGGGGCCAAAGCCGGCGCCGGGGGTGGTAGCCACGTTGGCCTGGGCCAGTACCTGGTCGAAAAAGTCCCAGGAGCCCACACCGTCTGGCGTTTTCAGCCAGATATAGGGGGCGTCCACTCCGCCGAAGCAGGTCAGACCGGCGGCAGTCAGCCCCTCCCGGATTACCCGGGCGTTCTCACGGTAGTAGTCAATATTGGCCAGGATCTGCTTCTGGCCCTCCTCGGTGTAGATGGCGGCGGCACCCCGCTGCACAACATAGGGCACTCCGTTAAACTTGGTGGTCTGGCGCCGGTTCCACAGGGTGTTCAGCTTGACGCCGCCCCGCTCCAGCTCCATGGGTACCACGGTATAGGCGCAGCGGTTGCCGGTGAAGCCGGCGGTCTTGGAGAAGGAACGAAATTCAATAGCGCAAGTGCGGGCCCCCTCCACCTCAAAAATAGTGTGGGGTACGTTGTCGCTGGTGATAAAGCACTCGTAGGCGGAGTCATACAGAATAATAGAGCCGTGGGCGTTGGCGTAATCCACCCAAACCGTCAGCTGATCCTTGGTCATCACCGCGCCGGTGGGGTTGTTGGGGGAGCAGATATAGATGATATCCGGGATCTCCTTGGGCGGCTCAGGAGAAAAGCCGTTGGACTCCACACAGGGCATGTAAATCAGGCGGTTCCACTTGCCCAACTCCTCCTGATACTCCCCGGCCCGGCCGGCCATGGCGTTGGTGTCCACATAGACGGGGTACACCGGGTCGCACACCGCCACCACGTTGTCCACGCCAAAAATATCGCCGATGTTGCCGCAGTCGCTCTTGGCGCCATCGGAGACAAAAATTTCCCCTGCCAACACATCTACGCCTCTGCGCTTGTAGTCACTGCGCGCAATGGCCTCCCGCAGGAACTCATAGCCCTGCTCCGGGCCGTAGCCATGGAAGCCCTCGGCGGTGCCCTGCTCCTCCACAGCGGCGTGCATAGCCTTGATGACCTCCGGCACCAGGGGCCGGGTTACATCGCCGATGGACAGCTTGATGATTTTGGCCTCAGGATGGCCGGCGGTATAGGCGTTAATGCGCCGGTTGACCTCAGAGAACAGGTAGCTTCCAGGCAGTTTTAGAAAGTTTTCATTGATTTTTACCATAAAGGACCACTCCTTGGGGATAATTTAAAAAGAAAGACACACCGCAAGGCGTGTCTTCCCTTTCTGGGAGGCAAAAAAGATACACCACCGCAACCATTGTCCAGCAGCGGTTTCTTACTTTTTTAGCACTCTTTTTCAGAAAGCGGACACGCTTTGCTTCTTATTCGGATTATAACATGAAAGCGATTCACTGTAAAGAAAATTTTAAATCAGGAAAGGCTTTCTAAAAACAGAAAGATGGTCCCAGAAATTAACTTCCTGTCAATTCCTGGGACCATTTCTCCCTTACTCGGCTGTCTTGGCAGTAATTGAGAAGAAAACTTTCTAGTTCTTTCCTTTGGGCAGTCTTATTCGTTTCAGGGCTGGGCCAGGTCCGGTTTTCGGACAAAGGGCCGCAGAACAGGCACCTTGGGCAGAGCGGTCAGCAGCAGAGTGCCAAGTACATAACAGGCGACTGCTTCGCCCACCATAAAGGTAACTGCATTGAATCCGCAGGCCGCCCAAAAGGCGGAATTGATCGCTCCGACTTCCGCCCAGGCCCACATGGGGGGAAGGATCACAGCGTTGACGAGAATCGGGGGCAGCGCCGCCAGATACCAGCGGGGCATTTTCATGGTGAGCCATGCGGCAATGGCGGTGGCCAGGGTGCCAAATACCACATCAAAGGGGCCGTAGAGGGAGAGCAGATTGGTGAGGAAACAGCCCACAACCAGTCCCGGCGCGGCGGCTGGGAACACAACTGGCAGAACGGTGAGGGCCTCGGCAAAGCGGCACTGGATGGGGCCATAGGCCAGACCAAAAATGTTGGCGAAGTACCCCATCACCGTGTACAGCGCCGCCACCATGGCGGCCAGGGCAATGTCTCGGACAGTAAATTTGCGCATAAAAAAACCTCCATTTTTTGTTTAGAGAACGGCGGGGTGTCCGCCGAACGAACACCGGATTAAAAGATTTTCCGGTGCTTGGACGAGATGGCAAAAACTCGTCAAGAGGCATTGTAGCATAAAGGGAGAAGTTTGTAAACCCCCATTCCGCTCGTCACACAGAAATCAATGTTCAGAAAATCCAGCTGTGGCTGTAGGGCGGGACGACTCGGCCCGCCTCCGGCTGGCAGCTGTTGCCAACGGCGCGTCGGGGTCGTCCCGCCCTGCAGCGCCAAAATTGATTTCCGTGCGCTCTTTACCTTTTGGGGGATTTTTGCTATAATTCTATCAAAGGTCCCCGCCCAAGGGGCCTGGAATTCGGGAGGGAGGAAGGGCCATGCTCCAGCGATTGAAAGACCTGTACCACTGGCTGGACGTACAGGCCCACCGCATCCCCGCCGTCCCCCGGAACCTGGGGGTTACGGTGCTGTTTCTGTGTGCCGCCTACTGGATCAGCAGCGTCCTCATCACCCACACCGGCGGGGAAAACAACTCCGCCCTGGTGTTTGTGCTGGCGGTGGTGCTCATCTCCCTGCTCACCTCCGGATATTTCTACGGCATTGCCGCCTCTATCATTGGGGCGTTCAGCATCAATGTGTACTTTATGGAGCCCTACGCCGTCTTTTCCCTCAGCCGCACAGGCTATCCGGTGGCTATGCTGTCCATGATTGCCATCTCCTGCGTGGTGTGCGCTCTCACCGCCCGGGTCAAGAAGCAGGCCACCGAGGCCGTCCGCCGGGAGAAAAAGACAAAGCTTCTCTATGCACAGAACGAGAAGCTCAACGCGGAAAAAAACGCGATCCAGCTCCAGTCTGACCGGGTCTCCATCCGGGAGAACATCCTCCGGGCGGTGTCCCACGACCTGCGCACCCCCCTGACCTCCATCTCCGGGGCGGCTTCGGTACTGCTGTCCAGCCCGGAAATTTCAGAAAAAAATCTGGCCATGCTGTCCGACATCAAGCAGGACGCCGACGGGCTGATTGTCATGGTGGAAAACCTGTTGTCTGTCACCCGGGTTCAGGACGGCACCATACCTTTGAAAAAGCGGGAGGAGATGCTGGAGGAGGTGGCGGGAGACGCCCTGCTCACCACCCGGCGGCGCTTTCCCAGCTACCACATTGAGCTGGACCTGTCGGAGGACATCCTCTACCTGCCCATGGACCCGCTGCTGGTCAAGCAGGTGATTGTCAACCTTTTGGAAAACGCCATCCGCCACTCCGGAGACACCGAGCACATTGTCCTGCGCCTCTACCGGCAGGACGACTGGGCCATGGTGGAGGTTCGGGATCAGGGCCGGGGGTTGTCCCCGGAGGTCCGCCAGGCCGTCAAGGCCGGCCAGCCCATGCCCCTGTCCGGTGACGCCACCCGGGGGATGGGTATAGGCCTGTCCGTCTGCCAGAGCATCGTCAAGGCCCACGGCGGCTTCTTCACCGCCGAAAACCATCCGTCCGGCGGAGCGGTGTTCCGCTTCGGCCTGCCCACCTCCTAGGGGCAAATATGTCCGCCCCCGCACAGAAAGAGAGGAAACATGAGCGAAAGACAGACCATCCTGATTATTGAGGACGAGCGGGCCATCAGCAACTTCATCAGCCGGGCCCTGAACGCCAACGAATACCGCACCATCCCCGCCTACACTGGAAAGGAGGGGCTGTCCCTGTTCTTTTCCCATGGCCCCGACCTGGTGCTGCTGGACCTGGGACTGCCCGATATGGACGGGCTGGAGATTCTGGCCCAGCTCCGGGGACTGCCCCGCGAGGTACCGGTGATTATCATCTCCGCCCGGGACCGGGAGTCGGAGAAGGTCCGGGCCCTGGACATGGGGGCGGACGACTACGTGGTAAAGCCCTTCGGTGTGTCGGAGCTGCTGGCCCGCATCCGCTCCGCCCTGCGCCGGGCCGACCGGCTGAAGCTGAGCCAGGGCATCCAGCGCAGCGTCTACCAGATCAAGGACCTTACCATCGACCTGGCCAGGCATCAGGTGCTGCTGGGGGAAAATGAGATCCACTTTACCCAGAATGAGTTCAAGATTATTGAGCTGCTGGCCATCCACGCAGGCAAGGTGCTTACCTACGACTTTATTCTGGAGCATATCTGGGGCCCCTACGGGGGCAGCGGGAGCAACCAGATCCTGCGGGTCAACATGGCAAACATCCGCCGCAAGCTGAAGGAAAACCCCTCCGATCCCAAATACATCCACACCGAACTGGGCATCGGCTACCGCATGCTGGACGACTGACTTTCAAAAAACGATCTGATAAAAGAAGCGTAGGAAACAAAAAATTTACGGTTTTATTTTCTGTAAAGGACAAGAAAGGCTGACGATTTTTACTTTTAAAGGAGGGTCTTCCATGGATGAAAAGGTCAAAACCCTACAGCAGTGGATCGACGAAAGCCGCGCCATTGTCTTTTTTGGCGGGGCGGGAGTATCTACTGAGAGCGGCATCCCGGATTTCCGCAGTGTAGACGGACTGTACAATCAAAAATACGCCTGGTCCCCGGAGGAGATTTTGAGCCGTACCTTCTTCGACGCCAAGCCGGAGGAGTTTTACCGTTTTTACCGGGACAAGATGCTCTGCCTAGACGCCCAGCCCAACGCCGCCCACAAAAAGCTGGCTGAGCTGGAGGCGGCCGGCAGGCTGAGGAGCGTGGTCACCCAGAACATCGACGGCCTGCACCAGAAAGCGGGGTCCCGGCGGGTGTGGGAGCTCCACGGCTCAGTCCACCGCAACTACTGCATGCGCTGCCATAAGCCTTACGCCGTTGAGGATATCAAGGCGGGGCAGGGGGTGCCCAAATGCGTCTGCGGCGGGACGGTCAAGCCCGACGTAGTGCTCTACGAGGAGGGACTGGACAGCGCCACCATTGAAGGGGCGGTGTCTGACCTGCAATCGGCGGACCTGCTTATCATTGGCGGGACTTCCCTGGCGGTCTACCCCGCCGCCGGGCTCATCAACTACTACCGGGGCAGCCGTCTGGTGCTCATCAACAAGAGCTCCACCCCCTGCGACAGCCGGGCCAGCCTGGCCATTAACCTGCCCATCGGCCAGGTGCTGGAACAGATTGAGCTCCGATGAAGAACGGACGTCTCTTTGAAATCCTTTACCTTTTAATAGAAAAGCGCTCCCTCACCGCCGGAGAACTGGCCCGGAGACTGGAGGTGTCGGAGCGCACCATTTACCGGGACATTGACGCTCTGTCCGCCGCCGGCATTCCGGTGTTCGCCCAGAAGGGCCAGGGGGGCGGAATCTGCCTGATGGACCAGTTTGTGCTGGATAAGGCGCTGCTGTCCCAGGAGCAGCAGAAGGAAATTCTGTTTGCCCTCCAGGCTATACTGGCTACTGGCGGGATGCGGGAGCGGGAGACGCTGTCCCGTGTGTCCGCCCTGTTCCGCCAGAAGGGGGACGGCTGGCTGGAGGTGGACTTCACCGACTGGGGCAGCGGTGCTGTGGAGCGGGAGAACTTTTCCCGGGTGAAGGAGGCCATTTTGGAGTGTCGGCCTCTTTCCTTCACCTACTACAACTCCGCCGGGGAGGAGAACCGCCGGACTGTGGAGCCCGCCCGGCTGGTGTTCAAGTCGGGATGCTGGTATCTGTCCGCCTTTTGCAGGCAAAAGCAGGATTGGCGCATTTTCCGCCTGGTGCGGATGGAAAAGCTGGCCCTGGAGGAGGGAGCCTGTCCGCCCCGGCAGCCTCCCCAGCAGCTGGAAGCCCCTATGCCGGAGGAATACCGGGGGGTGGATCTGCGGCTGCGCTTTGCCCCCTCCGCCGCCTGGCGTGTGCGGGACTACTTTCACCCCAAGGAGATTGCCGCCCAGCCAGACGGACATCTGCTGGTAAGCTGTACCTTCCCTGAGGATCAGTGGCTGCTGTCCTTTCTGCTGTCCTTTGGCAGTCAGCTGGAGGTGCTTTCACCGGACTGCTGGCGGGACATTTTGCGGGAGGAGCTGAAAAAATCCTTGGAAGTTTATGAAACCTGACAGACCCTGTCAGGTTTCAGGGCGTATCCTTATGTCAGAGACGGAGGCACAGACCCCGTCCAATATAAGGAGGTTTTTCCAATGGAAGAAAGAAAATTTTGTCAGTGCTGCGGCATGCCCCTGGATAAGCCCGAGGACAAAGGCACCGAGACCAGCGGCGCCCTCAGCGGCGACTACTGCCATTACTGCTACCAAAACGGGGCCTTTACCGCCCCCGACGCAACTATGGACGATATCATCGCCTTCAACCTGAAGTTCAACGAGGAGAACGGCCACCCCTTCGGCCCCCGGGAGGAGGCCGAGAAGATGATGAAAAGCTGGTTCCCCACCCTGAAACGGTGGAGAAAGGAGTGAGCTATGCTTGATACAACCCCCAGCGAAGAAGTGATGACAGCTCTGGTTGGGAAATCGCTGTATGATGTATGGAGTAAGCTGTGCGCGTTGATTGATGAAAAATATGACATGGACCGGCTGTGGAATCAAGGCGGCAAAGCATGGAAATACGAATATAAATACCGCCGGGGCGGAAAAACGCTGTGTGCGTTATACGCAAGAGAAAACTGTGTAGGCTTTATGGTGATCCTGGGGAAGGAAGAACGGCTGAAGTTTGAAGCAGAGAAAGGAAATTACTCCAAAGAAGTTCAGGAAGCATATGACGAAACGCAGACTTACCATGACGGAAAATGGATGATGTTTACACCGGCGGATACTTCTTTGTTTGATGATTTCATGAAGCTGCTGAGAATCAAAAGAAGGCCGAACAGAAAGTAACGCTGCTGCCGGATAATGCAACTGGGAGATGTAAATATGGCTTTTGACTTTAAGAAAGAGTATTAAGAGTTTTATATGCCAAAGAATAAACCAGAGATTGTAAATGTTCCGAAGGCGAATTATATCGCTGTAAAGGGCAAAGGTGATCCTAACGAAGCAGGCGGAGCATATCAGCAGGCAATCAGCGTTCTATATGCCATAGCATACACCTTAAAAATGAGTTATAAGACAGATCATAAAATCGAGGGTTTCTTTGAGTATGTTGTACCGCCTCTTGCCGGATTTTGTTAGCCATGCAGATTTTAAGTGGGCGGTAGAAACTGCAAGAAAAAGCTGGATTGTTCATCGGCGGAGTTGATAACTATCCATGAGGGTCTATGCATTCAAATCATACACATAGGTCCGTTTGATAATGAACCTGCGACAGTCGCTTTGATGAACGCCTATTTGGAACAGAACGGATATGTAAATGACTTCAGCAAAAACAGGCTGCATCACGAAATTTACATGTCCGATGCAAGAAAAATTCCACCTGAGAAATGGAAAACGGTTATCAGACATCCAATTAAAAGAGTATGATAAATTTACCTTTTTATTGGGTAGTTACCCGTGAACTTGACAAACGGCACGCTTGACGATACAACAAACGCAGAAGGGCGCTGTGACTGACGGTCAGCCCAAGTCAATTAGCTAACAACATGTTAGCCGCTCGGGTAGGGACCGGGCGGCTAACACGCATTTATGGAAAACAGGGACATGAGGATTGCCGTACCTGCCAGAAAACAGCTTGCTTCGAATCTCCGTTCCTTCCACATCTGCACCACCTCCCTCGTCGTCGCAAAGTCCGCTTCCGTCGGAACACCCTCACGGGTATTCCTCCTTTCGCTTCCTTGCTCCGCCTCTCCAAAACGCAGCCGCTTCGCTGGGCTGCGTCTTGGGAACGGGGTGCAAACGGTGGGCCAACCGCCTCAAGGTTGTCTGTGCTATATCATACCTTCCTCGCATTATGTATGGATATTGTAGCACAATTTCGATACGCTATCAACGCCGCAGATATTCCGGCGGCCTGTATTGAAGGGCCTCGGCCAGGTGGGCGGGGGTGATATCCTCGCCGCCGTCCAGGTCGGCAATGGTGCGTGCCACCCGAAGGATACGGTCATAGCTGCGGGCGGTGAGGCCCATGCGGTCGAAGGCCCCCTTCATCAGCCGCTGGCAGCCCTCGTCCAGGGCGCAGAAGCGGTCCAGGCTCTCCCGGGTGAGCTGGGCGTTGCTGGGCACGCCAGTGTCCTTTTGCCTCCTGGTCTGAAGAGCACGGGCCCCGTCCACCCGCTCCTTCACTTGAGCGGAGGTCTCCGCCCGCTCCCGCTGGGCCAGCTCATCAAACTCCAGGGGGGACACCTCTACAAACAGGTCCAGCCGGTCCAGCAGAGGGCCGGACAGCCGGGACAGGTATTTTTTCACCTCAGCCTGGGAGCAGCGGCACCGGCCGGATGGGTGGCCGTACCAGCCGCACCGGCAGGGGTTCATGGCGCACACCAGCATGAACCGGGCGGGGTAGGTGACGGTGCCCGCCGCCCGGGAGATCTGCACCTGTCCGTCCTCCAGGGGCTGGCGCAGGACCTCCAGCACCTCCTTGGGAAACTCAGGCAGCTCGTCCAGAAAGAGCACCCCGTTGTGGGCCAGGGAAATTTCTCCGGGCCGGGGGTTGGAGCCGCCGCCGGACATGCCGGTGGCGGACACGGTGTGGTGGGGAGAGCGGAAGGGCCGCAGGGTAATCAGAGGCTGTCTGGCGCTGGTCTGGCCCATAATGGAGTGGATTTCGGTACACTCCAGGGCTTCCTGTCTGGTCATGTCGGGCAGAATGCCGGGCAGACGGCGGGCCAGCATAGACTTGCCCGTCCCCGGCGGGCCGGACATGAGGATGCTGTGTCCCCCGGCGGCGGCAATCTCCAGTGCCCGCTTCACCTGCTCCTGGCCCTTCACCTCGGCCAGATCGGGACAGCGGAAGGCGGCGGGACTGGGTATCCAGGGCGGGGCAGGGGCGATAGGTTCCTCGCCCATCAGGTGGCGCTCCAGCTGCTCCACGTCCCGGACGGGGTAGACAACCGGTCCCTCAGCCAGGGTGGCCTCGGCGGCGTTTTCCTCCGGGACATACAAAGCTTCAATGCCCTCCCGCTTGGCGGCCAAGGCCATGGACAGCATGCCCGCGCAGGGCCGCAGCTGGCCGGACAGGGACAGCTCTCCGATAAAGGCGCAGTTCTCCTTAGGCAGCCGCAGCTGCTTGCCGGCGGCCAGAATGCCCACCAGCATAGGCAGGTCATACAGCGTGCCTATCTTCTTCAAATGGGCCGGGGCCAGGTTGACGGTGATACGGCTGACGGGAAAGGTGAACCCGCAGTTCTTGATGGCGGAGCGCACCCGTTCCCGGGCCTCATTGACGGCGGCGTCCGGCAGGCCCACCACGGTAAAGGCGGGCAGGCCGCTGGACAGGTCGCACTCAGCGGTTACCAGATAGCCGGTGACTCCGTGAAGCCCCAGGGATTGGATGGATTGTACCATGTTCCCACCTCCTGGTAAGTGAATTTTGTTCAAAACTATTGTAACGGTTTTTGGTGAAAAATGCAACAGAAGGCGAGAGATTAAGATTTCATAAATTTCTATTTTGCTGGTTGATTTTCCTGATTTGCCCTCGTATAATAAACCTTACGGCCAAGTGCCGAATGTTGAAAAGGAGTGACATTAATGAAACTAACCCGTAGAATTCCCGCGCTGCTGCTGGCGATGGTCATGCTGTTCTCTTTGACTCTCACCAGTTGCGGAAAGAAAGAGGAGCCTATTGCCGGCGATCAGGTCGCCGAGGCCCTGTTTAACATGATCCTGAAGGACGACGCGTCCAAGGCTGTAGAGCTGTTCGGCTACGCCAGCGAGGCGGAGGCCCGCTCCGACTGGGGCCTGGAGGAAGGCGGCCTTTACGCTGAGCTGGCGGAGGAACTGGCCTCCCAGTTCTCCGGCCAGGGTATGACCGTTACCACCGAAGAGATGCAGGCCTTTGTGGACGCTTTTGTGTCCATGTTCAGCGGCGTGGAGCTCACCGCCAAGGTGAAGGAGTCTGACGAGAAGGCCGCCACCGCCGTGGTCACCTGCACTGTGAACACCTTTGACCCCGAGGCGCTGACCCAGGCTATGACCGAGGCCATGAACAATCTGGACCCCTCCATCCTGGAGAGCGGCGACATGGAGGCCGCCTTCGGCGCGATTCTCAGCGCTATGGCCGACGTAATCGCCGACATCAAGCCCACCGACAAGACCGCTGACTTTGATGTGGACTTTGAGCTGGTCGATATGGACGTCAACGGCACGGCCAAGAAGGTTTGGGTGCCCAAGGATGCCAACAAGTTTGGCGAGCTGATTTCCACCACCGCCATGGGCGGCTGATCGCAGCCATAACCCTTTACTTAAACGCTGCCCCGCCGGGCTGAACGGCGGGGCGGCTTTTTTGCTTTTTTCATGAAAAATCTCGCTTTACCACTCTAAATTTTGAAGGGAAAAATTCATAAGAAAAGTTTACAAAGTCTTGGAAAAGTGTTACACTATATCTGTATGGAGTCCCAAGCCGCGCCCGGTCTGCCAGGGGCGGCGCGGGTCTGTCCGGATATAACCATTTGATTATGAAAAACATAACTGTTTTCATCATTGGTTCTATGGGGACAGGCTTGTAAAATAGAGCAGAGAAACACCTTTTACCACCTTGCAAAATTAGGAAGAAAGTAGGGAACCTCTATGGCAAGAAAATTCAAAACCATGGACGGCAATAACGCCGCTGCGTATGTCAGCTACGCCTTTACCGAGGTAGCCGGCATTTACCCCATTACGCCGTCCAGCCCCATGGCGGACTACGTGGACCAGTGGGCCGCCCAGGGTCAGAAGAACATCTTTGGCAATACCGTAAAGGTCATTGAGATGCAGTCTGAGGCCGGCGCCGCCGGTACCGTCCACGGCTCTCTCAACGCGGGCGCTCTGACCACCACCTATACCGCCTCTCAGGGCCTGCTGCTGATGATCCCCAACATGTATAAGATCGCCGGTGAGCTGCTGCCCGGCGTGTTCCACGTGTCCGCCCGTACCGTGGCCGCCCAGTCGCTGAACATCTTCGGCGACCACTCCGACGTGATGGCCTGCCGCCAGACCGGCTTTGCCATGCTGGCTGAGGGCAACGTGCAGGAGGTTATGGACCTGGCCCCCGTGGCCCATCTGGCCGCCATCAAGGGCCGGGTTCCCTTCATCAACTTCTTCGACGGCTTCCGCACCTCCCACGAGATCCAGAAGGTTGCCATTTGGGACTACAAGGACCTGGCCGAGATGGTGGACATGGACGCCGTAGCCGACTTCCGGGCCCGGGCTCTGAACCCTGAGCACCCCACCATGCGCGGCTCCCACGAGAACGGCGATATCTTCTTCCAGCACCGCGAGGCCAGCAACAAGTATTACGACGCCCTGCCCGAGATCGTCGAGGAGTATATGGGCAAGATCAACGCCAAGCTGGGCACCGACTATCAGCTGTTCAACTACTACGGCGCCCCCGACGCTGACCGCGTCATCATCTGCATGGGCTCCTTCTGCGACGTGGCTGAGGAAGTAATCGACTATATGAACGCCCACGGCGAGAAGGTGGGCATGGTCAAGGTCCGCCTGTACCGCCCCTTCCGGGCCGACAAGCTGATTGCTGCCATCCCCGCCACCTGCAAGAAGATTGCCGTGCTGGACCGCACCAAGGAGCCCGGCTCCCTGGGTGAGCCCCTGTATCAGGACGTAATCACCGCTCTGGCTGAGAACGGCATTTGCGACAAGACCGTTATCGCCGGCCGCTACGGCCTGGGCTCCAAGGACACCCCGCCCCGCTCCGTGTTTGCCGTATACGAGGAGCTGGCCAAGGCCGAGCCCAAGAAGAAGTTCACCATCGGTATCGTGGACGACGTCACCGGTCTCTCCCTGGAGGAGAAGAAGGCCCCCAACACCGCCGCTGAGGGGACCATTGAGGTCAAGTTCTGGGGTCTGGGCGGCGACGGCACCGTGGGCGCCAACAAGAATTCCATCAAGATTATCGGCGACCACACCGACAAGTATGTGCAGGCCTACTTCCAGTACGACTCCAAGAAGACCGGCGGCGTAACCGTCAGCCATCTGCGCTTTGGCGACCAGCCCATCCGCGCCCCCTACTATATCAATAAGGCCGACTTTGTGGCCTGCCACGTGCCCGCCTATATTGTCAAGGGCTTCCCCATGGTCCGGGACGTGAAGCCCGGCGGCACCTTCCTGATTAACTGCCAGTGGACTGCTGAGGAGCTGGATAAGCACATGCCCGCCGTGGCCAAGCGGTATATCGCTGAGAACGACATCCAGGTCTACCTGATTAACGCGATTGATCTGGCCCAGGAGATCGGCATGGGCAAGCGCACCAACACCATTCTCCAGTCCGCCTTCTTCAAGCTGGCCAAGGTGATGCCCGAGGCCGAGGCCATCCAGTATATGAAGGACGCCGCCACCCACTCCTACCTGAAGAAGGGCCAGGACATTGTGGATATGAACCACAAGGCTATCGACGCCGGCGCCACCGCCTTCAAGAAGTTTGAGGTTCCCGCCTCCTGGAAGGACGCGCAGGATAAGCCTGTGGAGAGCAAGCACACCGGTCCCGCCAAGCTGGTGGACCTGGTGAGCAACGTGCTGGACCCCGTGGACCGCATGGACGGCGACTCCCTGCCCGTCTCCGCCTTCTCCCCCTACGCCGACGGCACCTTTGAGCTGGGCGCCGCCGCCTACGAGAAGCGCGGCGTGGCCGTGGCCGTGCCCGCCTGGGACTCCTCCAAGTGTATCCAGTGTAACCAGTGCTCCTATGTCTGCCCCCACGCCACCATCCGTCCCTTCGCCCTCACCGAGGAGGAGGCCAAGAACGCCCCCGAGGCCGCCAAGATTGTGGACGTCAAGGCCGGCAAGGGCAAGGGCCAGTACAAGTTTACCATTGCCGTCAGCCCCCTGGACTGCATGGGCTGCTCCGTGTGCGTGAAGACCTGCCCGGTGGACGCTCTGGCCATGGTGCCCCAGGAGCAGGAAGCCGCCCAGCAGGACGTGTTCAACTATATGGTGGCCAACGTCTCCGTCAAGGAGGAGATGGCCGACCTGTCCGTCAAGGGCTCCCAGTTCAAGAAGCCCCTGCTGGAGTTCTCCGGCTCCTGTGCCGGCTGCGCCGAGACTGCCTATGCCCGTCTGATTACCCAGCTCTTCGGCGACCGGATGTATATCTCCAACGCCACCGGCTGTTCCTCCATCTGGGGCGGCCCCGCCGCTACCTCTCCCTACGCCACCACTCCCGAGGGTAAGGGTCCCGCCTGGGCCAACTCCCTGTTTGAGGACAACGCCGAGCATGGTCTGGGCATGTACCTGGGCCAGAAGGCCGTCCGTGCCCGCCTGGCTGAGAAGACCAAGGCCCTGATTGAGGTGCCTCACGCCTATCAGCCCCTGAAGGACGCCGCCCAGAAGTGGCTGGACACCATGGAGGACGGCAAGGCCAACCAGGAGGCCACCAAGGAGTATATCAAGCTGCTGGAAGAGAGCATCATGCCTGTAGACGCCTGCATTGCCTTTATCTCCAGCCCCGAGGCCGACAAGGTCTTCGGCGACAAGAAGGACGCCATGCTGGCCCACGCCCAGGAGCTGAAGGCCTCCGGCGCCAAGTTCTGCGACTGCGACGCCTGCAAGCTGGTGGCTGACATCCTGGCCGAGAAGGACTACCTGGCCAAGAAGTCCGTGTGGATCTTCGGCGGCGACGGCTGGGCCTACGACATCGGCTACGGCGGTGTGGACCACGTCCTGGCCTCCGGCGAGGATGTGAACATCTTTGTCTTCGACACCGAGGTCTACTCCAACACCGGCGGACAGGCCTCCAAGTCCTCCAATATCGGCCAGGTGGCCCAGTTTGCTGCCGCCGGTAAGGTGATGCCCAAGAAGTCCCTCACCGAGATCGCCATGACCTATGGCTACGTCTATGTGGCTCAGATCTCCATGGGCGCCAACCCCAACCAGACCCTGAAGGCTATCGCTGAGGCCGAGGCCTATCACGGCCCCTCCCTGATCGTTGCCTACTCTCCCTGCGAGATGCACTCCATCAAGGGCGGCATGGCCAACTGCCAGGTTGAGATGAAGAAGGCCGTGGAGTGCGGCTACTGGAACCTGTTCCGGTTCAACCCCGACCTGAAGAAGGAGGGCAAGAACCCCTTCACCCTGGACAGCAAGGTTCCCGCCGGCGGCTACCAGGAGTTCCTCATGAACGAGGCCCGCTACTCCGCCCTGACCCGGTCCTTCCCCGACCGCGCCAAGGAGCTGTTCGCCCTCAATGAGGAGACCGCCAAGAAGCGTTACGACAAGCTGACCCGTCTGGAGAAGATGTTTGGCGAGGAGTAATTCTTCCAATGATTAACCACCGCTGCTTTTCAGCAGCGGTGGCCATAAAAGGATTTGAATGATCAAAAAGCGGTGCAGTCTCTCGACTGCGCCGCTTTTTTCTATGACCTGTTGACGTTGCTGCGGACCTGTCTTTGTTCCGGTTTTTTGGGGATGCCCAGCTGGGCGGCGCAGGAGGCCACCTCGGCCCAGGGAGCCAGGAAGGTGTGTATGCCCAGCTTGCGTCCCACCTCCACCTTGCGCCGCAGGGTGTCGCCGTCGTCAAAGAGGACAAAGTGGGCTCCGTTCTCCCGGCTCATGTAGGTAAAATACCGGGCGCACAGGTCTGAGGAGAAGAAGATGGAGGGGGACAGCCGGGCCTTTAAGTTTTCCAGCTCCTGCTGGGTGAGGGGCTGTCCGCTGCCGGTGGGGGAGGGGAGAAAAAAGTCCTCCGACGACTTCTCCAGGGCCAGCACCACCCGGCTCTCCCCAAACCGCTCCAGCGCCTCCTCCAGCCGCCGCTGGAGGGAGCCCCCGGACAGAGCGGAGGGGATCATCACCCGGGCATGGGGGGCGTGGCGGCCATAGCGCTCGGTGACATACAGGGTCCAGCCCCGGCGGGCAAACTGCTCATCCAAATGGCCGGCAATCTGCTCCAGGGGGGGCAGACGGTTTTCAAAGTCCAGGATGGCCCCGGAGAAGCCCCGGGCCTGGCACTCCCGCAAAACCTCCTGGCACAGCGGACCGGTGGGACCCAGGCCGTCGAAGTCCCGGTCATCCACCACCATCAGCCCCCCTCTGGGCGCGGTGTTGTCCGCCCGGAACAGGTGGGGGCCCGGCCCCAGGCGGTAGGCCAGGTGGGCGGGAAGGGTCTGCCAGCCCCGGAGGGCGGGCAGCTGCCGGGGCGGAATTGTGATAATAAAGGTGTCCTGTGGCATAGGAATCCCCCTTGTCCGAAGTTTCTTCCTGTGATATACTATGCTGTACAGTTTATGAAACCGGATCAGGGAATAGAACAGCGGAAAAGCCTCCCTTTGCAAAGGGAGGTGGCATTTGCCAGGCAAATGACGGAGGGTTTTCCCAATCGAAACGCATCTGTTTTTCATGGAAAACCCCCACCCGCTTCGCGGGAGCCCCCTTTGCGAAGGGGGCCTTTTGGGAAAGGAGAACGCCCATGCCCTTATCACCCATACCCCGGGGGGTCTACCCCTCGGTGACTCACATCTCCCCCAGGGCGCTGGCGGAAAAGGGGATCAAGCTGGTGCTGGCTGACCTGGACAACACGCTGGTCCCCTACAAAGTGACCCGGCCTCCGGCGGAGGTGGCGGCCTGGAAGGAGGAGCTGGAGGCCAACAACATTGCGCTGTTTCTCCTCTCCAACAGCCGCAAGCCCGGCCGGGCCCGGGAATTTGCCCGGCAGCTTGGCATCCCCTATCAGGGGCACTCGGGCAAGCCCAAAAGGGCGGGCTACCTCCAGGCCATGGAGCGGATGGGGGCAAAGCCCCGGGAAACCGTTATGGTGGGGGACCAGATTTTTACCGACACCCTGGGGGCCAACAACGCCGGGGTCACCCCCCTGCTGGTGGAGCCCATCCGTCTGGCGGGCAATCCGGGGCGGTACATCCGCTACGCGGTGGAGACCCCCTTCCGCCTGCTGGGGAAAAGGAGGCCCTTTGTATGAGCGCGATATTCGGCCCGGCGGGCAACTGCGACAGCTTTTCCAAAGTCCACAAATCCTCCCTGGCCGCCCCCGGGTGGATTGCCGGCTTCGGCCTGGACTGCTACGAGTACCAGTGCGGCAAGGGGGTCCACGTGGGGGAGGATACCGCCCGAAAGGTGGGCGAAAACGCCCGGGCGGCTGGCATTTCTCTGTCCCTCCACGCCCCCTACTTCATCAATCTGGCCAATCCGGACCCGGATTCCCTGAAAAAGACCATTGGCTACATCACCGCCGGCTGTCAGGTGGCCCGGTGGATGGGAGCGGGACGGGTCATCATCCACTCCGGGGCGCTGATGAAGCGCAGCCGGCGGGAGGCGCTGGACATTGCGAAAAAGTCCCTGGCGGAGGTGATCTCCGCCTGTGACGGACAGGGGTATGGTCAGATCACCCTCTGTCCCGAGACCATGGGCAAGATCAACCAGCTGGGCGACCTGGACGAGGTGCTGGAGCTGTGTACTCTGGACGGGCGGCTGGTCCCCTGTATCGACTTCGGCCACCTGTACGCCCGCTCTCTGGGGGCGGACGACGGCCAGGAGGCCTTCTGCCGCATGCTGGACCGGGTGGAGGAGGTGCTGGGGCAAGAGCGGGCCTCCGCCTTCCACAGCCACTTCTCCCACATTGAGTTTACCCCCAAGGGCGGGGAGAAGTGCCACCGCACCTTCGACGACGACGGCGGCTACGGCCCGGACTGGGCTCCCCTGGCCGCCGAAATCGCCCGCCGGGGGTGGTCGCCCACCTTCATCTGCGAGTCCGCCGGCACCCAGGCGGAGGACGCGCTGACCATGAAACGGATATATGAGAACTGCCTGTAGGGCGCGACGACCCCGGCGCGCCGCCTGCAAAACCCGCCAACCTGCGGCGGGCCGAGTCGTCCCGCCCTACAGGATGTTCTGAACATTGATTTCCGTGGGACGGGCCAAAGGCCACCCCTGTACAATCACAATGACCGGGAGGAGTCAATCACTATGAACCACATTGAAAAAATTTCCGCCCAGCTGCCGGAGTACGGCCTGGACGCCATGCTCATCACCAGCGAGTCCGGGGAGCGCTACGCCCTGGGCTTTCACGGGGAGGGCCTGCTGCTGGTCACCCGGAGCGGGGCCCAATACTCCACCGACGGCCGCTACATTGAGGCCGCCCGGGAGCAGATACAGGGGGCGGAAATTGTCCTCACCACCCCGGAGAAGGGGCATATGGCCTTTGCCAAGGAGTATATTGAGGGGGAAAAGCTCCACAATATCGGCTTTGAAAGCGGCGCCATGACGGTGGACAGCCACCGGAAGTACACCCAGGAGCTGCCCGGCATCCTCACCCCGGCCCAGAAGCTGCTGGACGGCCTGCGGGCCGCCAAGGACGAGGGGGAGCTGGCCCTGATGCGCCGGGCCCAGGAGATCACCGACGAGGCATTCCGGGCCATCCTCAACTTCATCCGCCCCGGCATGACGGAGCGGGAGATCGCCGCCCGGCTGGTGTATGAGCTGCTCAGCCGGGGTGGGGACAAGGTGTCATTCGACCCCATTGTGGCGGCGGGGGCCAACGGCTCCCGGCCCCACGCCGTTCCCGGCGACCAGGTGGTGGACATGGGCATGTTCATCACCATGGACTTTGGCTGCAAGGTGGAGGGCTACTGCTCTGACATGACCCGCACTGTGGCCCTGGGCCACCCCACCGCGGAGATGGAGGAGGTGTACGCCGCCGTCCTGGCCGCCCAGAAGGCGGGCATCAACGCCGCCCGGGCGGGGGTCACCGGCCGGGAGATTGACGCCGCCGCCCGCCGGGTCCTCCAGGAGGCGGGCTATGGGGACTACTTTTCCCACAGCTTTGGCCACTCCCTGGGGGTGGACATCCACGAGTCCCCCAACGCCAGCTCCAAGGAGACCCGGCCTATGCCCGTGGGGGCGGTGATCTCCGCCGAGCCGGGGGTCTATATCCCCGGGCGCCTTGGGGTGCGGATCGAGGATGTGCTCATTCTCAAGGAGGGCGGCTGTGAGGACATCACCCGGTCGCCCAAGGATTTGATTGTGCTGTAACACACAGGCCCTCTTCGCAAAGGGGGCTCCGCCCGGAGGGCGGTGGGGGGGTAAACCCTCTGTCACCGCCTTCGGCGGTGCGCCTCCCTTCGCAAAGGGAGGCAGTCAGCAACGAGGAGGGCCGATTATATGGACCGCGACAAAACCTGCTGCTTCACCGGGCACCGGCCCGACAAGCTGCCCTGGGGGGAGGACGAGTCCGACCCCCGGTGCGGCCGGATCAAGGGGAGCATTGCCCGGGCCCTGGAGGACGCCTACACGGCGGGCTGCCGCCGCTTTATCAGCGGGATGGCGCGGGGCGGAGACCTGTACTTTGCCGAGGCGGTGCTGGAGCTGCGGAAGCGGCACAGGGACGTAGAGCTGGAGTGCGCCCGCCCCTGCCAGACCCAGGCGGACAGCTGGCCTGAGCCGGAACGGCGGCGGTATCAGGCCATTTTGGACCAGTGCAACTTTGAAACGCTGGTCCAGCACAGCTATGACCGCTTTTGCATGATGCGGCGGAACCAGTACATGGTGGACCGCTCCCGCCGCCTCATTGCCGTGTACAACGGCGTGCCCAAGGGAGGCACCTATCAGACCCTGCTCTACGCCATGAGAAAGGGGCTGTCCACCCACATTCTGGACCTGGAGGACTTTTGCCAATGAATACCCTGATGCACATCTGCTGCGCCCCCTGCGCCAACCGGCCTGTCGCACAGCTGCGGGAGGAGGGGCTGTCCGTCACCGGCTTCTGGTTCAACCCCAACATCCACCCCTACACCGAGTATCAGGCCCGGAAACGCACCTTGGAGGAGTACTCCAAGGAGATCAGCATGAAGCTGGTCATTGGCGGCACCTACGACCTGCGGCCCTTTATCACCGCCGTGGCCGGGGATATCGACGGCCGGTGCGCCTACTGCTACCGGGTCCGGATGGAGGAGACCGCCAGATACGCCGCCGAAAACGGGTTTGACAGCTTTACCACCTCCCTGCTCATCTCCCCCTACCAGAACCATGAGGCCATTGCCGCCTCCGCCCGGGCGGCGGGGGAGCAATACGGCGTGGACTTTCTCTATCGTGACTTCCGTCCCCTGTTTCAGGAGGGCCAGCAGTTTGCCCGGGAGCACGGCTTCTATATGCAAAAATACTGCGGCTGTATTTTCAGCGAGGAGGACCGCTACATGGCGGCCAAGCGGAAAAAGAAGTCCCGCCCCCAGTGAGAGGCGGGACTTTTTATGTATTTGCTTACCCGAAGATGGCGGGCAGAATGCTGAGGAAGCCGGCGATAATGATGCCGTTGAAGAAGTCAATAAACAGGGAGCCCACCAGCGGCACGATAAAGTAGGCCTGGGGTGCAGGGCCGTGCTGCTTGGTGATGGCCTGCATGTTGGCCATGGCGTTGGGGGTGGCGCCCATGCCGAAGCCGCAGAACGCGGAGGTCATAACGGCGGCCTCGTAATCCCGGCCCATGATGTTGAACACCAGGAAGCGGGCGATAAAGAACATCAGCACAACCTGGGCGACCAGCATGACAATCATAGGACCGGCCAGATCGGCCAGCTCCCACAGGCGCAGGGACATCAAAGCGATAGCCAGAAAGATGGACAGGGACACATTGCCCCACAGGTCCAGGGCCTTGGCGGGCAGGATGATGTGCTTTACATCACAGAAGTTGCGGATGATGGCGGCAATGACCATGGCGCCGATATAGGTGGGGAAGATGAAGTTGATGGTGAAATTGCCAATCTGAACGTGGAGCCTGTTGAACGCGGCGGTGAGCAGGGTGCCCAGGCCGGAGGCCACGATCAGCAGGATGGCCGCGTTGGTAAAGGCGTCCTGGTCCACCCGCTCGGCCTTTTCCTGGTCGGCGGTGGACTCGTCTGCCATTTCCATGATCTCCTCTGTGCTCTCGGTGGAGTGGAGGTTATGCGCCTTGATGATGCTCCGGGCGGTGGGGCCGCCCATCAGGGAGCCGGCCACCAGGCCGAAGGTGGCGGCGGCGACAGCCAGCACGTTGGCGCCAACCAGGCCGTACTCCGTCTCAAGCGTGGGGCCGTAAGAGCCGGCGGTGCCGTGTCCGCCCACCATGGGGATGGAGCCGGTACACAGGCCCATGCGGGCGTCCCAGCCAAAGACCACGGCCAGACCGCTGCCCAGCAGGTTTTGGAGAACTACCATGGCGATAGCGATAATCAGGAAGGTAAACACCTTTTTTCCGCCCTTTTTCAGCAGGCGGAAGCAGGCGGTATAACCCACGCTGGTGAAGAACAGGGTCATAAAGAAGGTCTGTACGTTGCTGTCAAAGGTGAGCTTCAGCACACCGGCCATATACAGCAGCAGATGGACAATGGCGAAAATCAGTCCGCCCACCACAGGGGCTGGGATACAGCAGCGTCTTAAAAAGTCGATACGGTTGGTGAGAAACCGGCCCAGGACGAACAGCATCATGGCAATGCCCGCAGTCTGGAACATGTTCAGGGTATACTCGATCATAGGTACTCTCCTTCTTTCTCCTGGTTTGTTAGGGGCTTGCCCCTATTTCCAGGGAAATTTTATGACCCAACCGTCAAAAAGTTTCAAATTCTAACGAACTGCAGAAAAATTCTACTAAAATGACAAAGAGATTTATGAGAAGTTGTATGTATTGTACAAAGATAGTCTCTGTCAATCCTCCTCTACCAGGATGATGAGACCGTCTAAAAACTTTTTCAGATTGGCCTTGCCCCGGGGGCCCTTGCCCTGCAAAAAGGCCATCTCCGCCCTGACCTCGTGGAAGGGGAACAGGCGGGTGGCGTAGCGGAGGAAAAATTCGTTGTTGTAGTCCTCCAGGCCCAGGCTGGCAATGTGGCTCAGCCCCCGCTCCACCGCCCGGCGGATGCGCTGTTCTGTAGACTTGGGCGGGCCGGGGAGCCGGGCGCACAGAGCGGACACCCCCACCTGGGATACGCTGTCCCCCTCCTCCAGCAGGAGCATACACAGATCAATGATATCGTTGGAGCCCTTTTCCCCCGCCATGCCCAGCTGGCTGAGGATGTGGGTCAGCTTTCTGCGCCGGCGCTGGCCCAGGTCTGGCTGAGGGGCCGGGGCCTCCCGGCCGGCAAAGACGCTCTGGATGGTTTTGAGGGCCCGCTCATTGTCAATTTGGTTTTTCATATTGGTGATGACCTGGCGCACCTCAATGAGATTGATGGGCTTTTGGATGAAAAATTCCACCCCAGCGGTGTAGGCCTTGGCCACCATCTCCTTGGAGGATACCTGGGAGATCATGATGAATTTGGCGCCGCACCCCCGCTCCTTCAGTTCCCGGACCACTTGGATACCGTCCTTGCCGGGCATGAGCAGGTCGATCAGCACCAGGTCGGGGTCCAGCTCCAGAACCCGGTTCAGATCGGGCGGGCCGTCCCCGCTGTCCCCGCAGACGGTGCCCAGCCCGCTGCGCTCCACTATGTCCTCCAAAACTCCGATGACAGAGATGTCGTCCTCAATAATAAAGATTTTCATGGGTAATCCCCTCCTGTGACTGCGTTTAAGGGCAAATCCACATGGAATGTGGTCCCCTGGCCCGGCTCGGACTCCACCCGTAGGCGGCCCCCCAGCTCTTCCACAATATACTGCACGGCGGGCAGGCCCACACCCCGGTTGATATTCCCGGTGGCCTGGTTAAATTTGGTGGAGTAGCCCACCTGAAACAGCATTTTTTTCACCCGCGGCGGGATGCCGGGGCCGTTGTCCGACACGGTGAGGAGAAAACGCTCCCCCTCCGCCGTGATGTCCAGCCGGACAGTCCCCTGGCCCCTGTCCGACTGGATAGCCTCCACCGCGTTGGTCACCAGGTTTTTCAGGATGGACAGCACCCGGTAGTGTTCCGCCACGGGGAGGCTTTGGTCGCAGTGGCACTCCAGGCGGATATCCTTCTGGCGGTCCCCTAAAAGCTGCCGGTTGGACACCTCCAGGATATACAGCAGGTCGGACAGGGTCATGGCCTGGTGGTCATAGGCCTGGGCCACGTCCTCCTCCAGCCCCCGGATGATGCGCAGGTTGTCCTTCTTCACCTCGTGGACGTCCCGGGCAATGGACAGGGCCAGGGCGGTGAGCTCCCCGGAAGAGGGCTGTCCCTCCAGCCGCTCGTAGAGCTGGTAGGCCTTGGACATGACGCCCTCAATATCCTCGGCGTCCTTTTTTAAAAAGTACAGCTCTGTTTTCAGGTTGGCGGTCATAAGAAAGAGGCGGCGGTAGCGCTGCTCATGCTCTGAGCGCAGAAGCAGCTGGCGGTAGCCCTGTCCCGCCCAGAGGAGGGCGCAGGCGGTGAGCCCCCGGACCAGGGCCAGCCCGGCCAGCGGAAGAACGGCGGGGAGGCTGGTCAGGCGGCTGGACAGCCACAGGTTGAGCAGATTGGAGACAAAGTCGCACAGGCATAGGGTGACCCCCAGCCCCAGGGGAGGGGCGGAGCGCCGGTCACGGAGCAGCAGGCACAAAAGGGCGTCGTAGCACAGATAGAACACCCCGCCGGGGTACTCGATCAGCAGGGCGTGGGACAGGGCCATCCCGCCCAGCAGGTCAAAGGCCACCCGGATAAACAGCACGCACAGTCCGGTAATCAGTCCGGTATCCGGTCCGCGGCGGTCTTCCATAAGGGTGATGAGCAAAACGGGGTAGAGAATGGCGGCGGCAGATACCCGAAAGCCCTCCGCCCACAGGGACAGGTAAATCTGACTGGTGAGCGCCACCACCACGCCGGTGAGCAGCTGGCGCTGTCGGACCGTCAGCCGCAGGTCGTGGTACTTGGCCGGTTCCATGGGTATGCCTCCTCCATATGCTTTGGTGATTTCTATCATAAAGTATCCGCCGCAATTTTGCAAGCACAGGTTGCTTTCATGCAGGGAAATCAATTATGGCGATTGGGAAAATCAATTATGGCGATTGGGAAAACCTTCTTGTTTTCTACAGGCGCCTGTGGTATGATACCATATCAAAATAATAGGAGTTGGCAGGATGGAGTACAAGAAGGCCACCCCAGCGGATACGCAGCAAATTGCCGCACTGGTGCAGGAGACGATTGGGGCAATTTACCCCAGGTATTATCCCCAGGAGGTAGTGGAGTTTTTTCAGCAGCTTCACTGTGAGGAGAATATTGCCGGCGATATCGAAGCCGGAACGGTTGGCGCGCTCTGGAAGGATGGCGCTATCGTGGGGACAGGCTGTTATCAGGGGAACCATATTGCAAGGGTATACGTCAAACCGGACTGCCAGGGTCGGGGCCTTGGAAGCTGCATCATGCAGTGCCTGGAGGACCAGATCGGGCGGTTGCATAAGACGGCCTGCCTGGACGCATCTCTGCCCGCCTGTCAGATATATGAAAAGCGGGGATATCGGACGGTGTGCCACAAGCAGTGGAATGTGGCGCATGGCGCTGTGCTGGTGTACGAGGTAATGGAAAAGAACCTGCGTCCATAAAAAAGCGCGCCCTGTCAAGGGCGCGCTGTGTATTTCGGTCAGGCCTGGGTGTCAAAGCGGTGCAGCGGCAGCGACTTAATAGTTTGACCGATCCGGTCCAGCATCTCCTGGGTGATGAGCTGGTCAAGGCGCTCATTTCGGTAATCCACCGCTCCTGCGGGGCGCTCTTGACTGGGGAATATGGACACTGACTTGTAAACAGTTGTCTCAGACAGGGAGAGCTCCGTTTGCCCGTCGCTGTGCTGGGCGGTGGCGAGGACGGAGTGATACCCACTGATGTAAAAAGTGGGGGAGGGTCCGAACTGGGCCAGGGACCAGGTTCCGTCCTCGTTTTGGTGGGAGGGGATGTACCACTCGGAGAGTCCTCCCATCTTCTGAGTGAACCCGCTCTCGTACAGGACGGAGGCCTTCCAGCTGCTGTTATCCCAGCTCTGAGCAAATTGCGTGGTAGTGCTGGCAAAGGCGGAGCCGCCGGAGGTAAATGCCCCAATGCCGGTGGAGGAGGTCCGGACAGTGGTCTCATGGACCAGGTCAAAATATTCCGATTGACAGTCCACTGTAAAGTGGGTTACATTGACATTGGCTGACAGGGGTTCCGTAGTGACATTTTTGGTGGCGGAAACGCTGCCATAGCCCAGGATACCGGCATTGCGCAGACGCTCCGCCTGCTCCGCTGTGGGCGGCTGGGACAGATCGATGACATCAGTTTTGGGCGTTGGCTGGTCCGCTTTCACAGCAGCAGTCCGTCCCGCAGAGGCAGGCTTGGCAGGAGAGACAGACAGGGGACGGATTGAAATATCAAACATTGAAAGGCCCTCCAATCAAAACATTCTGTATTATATATCGGAGGTTAATACAAAAATATAATAGAAATGTCCAAATAATAACAAGTTTAAAATGCTATGCCAGACATTCAGAGGCGGCAAATCTGATGATTGCGATAGAAACCGCATTTTGCGTTCGGGAGAGGAGTGTCCCCGACTGGACGGTCTTGATGTTTATTCCTCGTTCTCTAAGAAGTAGGACGCCTCCATATCCGCTGTAGCCAGCGCGAAGGCCAGGGGGTACATCCGCAGGGCCTGGCCCACGGTGCGGTTGTCCTCCGGGCCGGAGAAGCCCATGTGCCAGCGGATGGCCATGGCCTCCTCACGGGTCAGGCGGATAAAGCCGTTGGTGATGTACACGCTCTTCTCCCCGTGGCCGTAGGGCAGGGGGTCGTCAAAGGTGAAGGAGGGCACCTTGCTCCACTGGCCGGTGGCGTCGTCCTTCACGTTGCGGAAGCTCTTTTTGTAGCAGCCGATTTTGCAAAAGTCGTGGCACAAGGCCACAATGGCGATGGACTCATCACTGTAGTCCAGGCCGTACAGCTCCTGCACCCGCTCCCGCTGAAGATAGTCCACCAGACAGTGATACACGTTCAGGCTGTGCTCACACAGCCCGCCCTCATAGGCCCCGTGGTACCGGGCGGAGGCGGGGGCGGTGAAGAAGTCGCTCTTGTGTTCCAGGTAGTCCAGCAACTTGTCGGCTCCCTCACGGGTGATGTTGGCTTTGAAAATCTCAATAAATTCCTCTTTGCAGGACATAGATGTTCTCCCTTCTGTCAGCTTGGTTTCCAGTTCATTGTATCACACAGACGGTCAAATTTCCAGAGACGGTTTTGAGGGCTGAGTCCGCTTTGACGGCACGTTGAGCAGCAGCACTGCCCCTAAAATGGCGGCCATGCCCAGCAGCTTGTATGGAGTGACCTCCTCACGAAAGAGCAGGATTCCCAGGGCTGCGGCCACAAAGGGCTCCAAGGTGGCCAGAATGGCGGCTTTGCCCGGCTCAGCGTCCCGCAGTCCGGCGGTGTACAGGTGGTAGGGCAGGGCGCAGCACAGCAGCCCCACCCCCAGCGCCCCTGCCCAGGCCCGCCAGTCTCCCAGGGCGGCCAGGTTGTTCTGTATTCCGGACAGAGGCAGAGAGAACAGGGCGCAAAACAAAATGGTGTAGAAGGTAACGGTGGAGGGGGCGTATTTTTTCAGCACGAACTTTCCAAAGATGGAGTACAAGGCGTAACCGAACCCGGAGCCCAGTCCGAAGAGGATGGTTTTAGCGGAGATGGGCGTCTGTCCCAGGGGAAACAGTCCGGTGACCAGCACACAGCCTGAGAAGGTCACTATAAGGGCGATCAGCTTGACAGGGGTGACCGCCTCCCGAAAGAAGAGGGCGGACATGAGGGTGACAAACACCGGGGAGGTATACAGCAGCACCGCCGCCACCGACATGGAGCTGAGGGTGATGGCGTTGAAGTAGCACCAGTTGAAGAAGAGCAGGGAGCATACCCCGGTGCCCAGGAACCAGCCGCAGTCCTTTGGATCAACGCGCAGGGCCTCCCGGTTGGAGAAAAACAGAAAGAGCCCATAAAAAACGGCCCCCACCAGGGAGCGCATTGCCACCCCCTGCATAGAGGTGAGCCCGGCGGCGGTGAGCAACTTCAAAAACAGACCGATACACCCCCACAGCCCGGCGGCGGCGATAATGTTCAAATAAGCTTTGTTCATAGAGCTTGCCTCGCTTTCTGGAATGGTATATGATTATAGCAAGCTTCAAAATTGCTGACACCAGCTCTGTAGGGGCGGCCTGTGGCCGCCCGCAAAATCAAATGGATCTAACTGTGACGGGCGGGCTGCCAAAGGGCGCCTCTACAAGTGGCAGTAATTCTGACGATTGCTGTAGGATAGGCAGGGGTAAAGCACCTGCCCTTGCCTTTTTCTAGAGGGGACACCGTTCATAATATCATACAGAAAAGACGAGGAAAAGACAAGATGGAATACGGAAAAATTTTGCCAGGTGTGTTTCAAGCCCGGCCCAACCGGTTTATCGCCCATGTGGAGGTGGAGGGCCGTGTGGAGGTTTGCCATGTGAAGAACACCGGCAGGTGCCGGGAGCTGCTTCTGCCCGGGGTACGGGTCTGGCTGGAGGAGAGCGCCAACCTTGCCAGAAAGACGAAATACGATCTGATCGCGGTGGAGAAGGAGCGGCCCAGCGGCCCGCTGCTGATCAACATGGACTCCCAGGCTCCAAACCGGGTATTTGGAGAATGGGCGGCAGCGGGGGGACTGGGCTTCATCCCCACCCTGCTGCGCCCGGAGACGGCATACGGAACTTCCCGGTTTGATTATTACTGGGAGTTGTTGGAAGACAAGGGGACCCGCCGGGGATTCTGGGAGGTAAAGGGGGTCACTCTGGAGGAAGATGGAACGGCCCGCTTTCCGGACGCCCCCACCCTTCGGGGGGTCAAGCACCTGGAGGAGCTGGTGCTGGCCCATGAGGCGGGCTATGAGGCCGGGGTGTGCTTTATCGTCCAGATGGCCGGGATGGACCACGTGGAGCCCAACGACGCCACCCACCCGGAATTCGGAGAAACCCTCCGCCGGGCCGCCCGGGCCGGGGTGGAGGTGCTGGCCCTGGAGTGCGGGGTGGAACCGGGACGGCTGACTATAAAAAAGCAGCTTCCCGTCCGATTGGGCAAGGGGTAAAGTTTTCCCCCTTTCGGGCCGATATTTTAGCTGTAGCACTGCAGCAAGCTTTAGAATTGCTGACACCAAAGCTGTAGGGGCGGAGGTCGGCAATGTTGAATCCTGACAGAAACAGCGGAAGGGGGCTTCCATATGGAAACACATGACTCAATCGGGAGAGAGGCTGAATCTCCCATGGCCGATCAGTCCGGCTCCGCCGGAGGCGGAAGGCGGATCTCCATCGACCGGTTTGAAATGAACCGCCACTGGGAGGAGCGGACCGAGGAGGAGAAGGTAGAGGCGGCGGCGGCCCTGTATGAAAAGGCCGCCAGGCAGTGGATGCAGCCAGAGCAGCCGGAGCAGGAAGAAGAAATTGACAGCGAGGAGCTGGAGGCCATGTCCCAACAGCTTAAGCTCCAGCAGAAGTGCCAGGATATCGCCGCGCTGATGATGGCGGTCAGGCTGGAGAGCGATTTTGACGAAGATAAGACAAAATAAAAGGAGGTACGGAGGATGGAGATACGGCGCGTATTGCAGGGAGAGAATATAGATTTTTCCTCCTCGCGCCCCACTCAAAAGGCGGAGCGTAAGACGGCGGGCACAGTCCGGCCCTCCGCCGACCGGCTGGAGCTGTCCCGCCAGTGGGTGGAGCAGATGCAGCAGCAGAACACTCAGATTATGTCCCTCCTGTCCCAGCCCGCCGGGGAGCAGAATGGTGAGGACGAAGGCGGTCTGCTGGGCTATATGGAGACCGAGGAGGAAAAGCTGGAGGGGCTGTCCGAGGCGCTGGATATCCAGATGAAGTGCCTGAAAATTGCAATGAACATGATGAAGGGCAAAAAAGTCCCGCCCGAGGATGAGCGGTATTTGATGGAGCACGACCCAAACGGCTACAAAGTGGCCATTGCCATGAAAGCTTTGGTCAAGGAGGACAAGAAGGAGTGTGAAAGCGTCCTGGACGACGAGGACAAGGACGGCGGCAAGACGGAGGAATCCTCTGACAGCGCAGAGCCCGCCTCCAGCGGCGAGACCGCTTCCTCCAGTGGAGACAGCGGCGTGGAATAAAAAACACAGGAGCGGCGGGACCGGATGGTCCGCCGCTCCTTTTTCAGTTGCTCCAGATACACAGCTTTTCCAGGCCGATCAATTTGTCCAGCCCCTCCAGGTCATTGAGGAACAGTTCGCCCAGTTTCAGAACCCGAAGCTGGGGCAGGGACTCCAGAAATTTGAGGCTGTGAATTTCCCTCTCGCAGCTCATCAGGCGGAGCACCTCCAGATTGGGCAGCAGGGCAAAGTCCTCCGGCGCGAGCATTCCGTAGTCGCAGGTGACCTCGTCCTTCTCCAGGCCGTCAAAATCGGAAGACTTGGCGTAGCAGCGTGTGACGCTTTTGTCAAATTTCTCCATAACCTTGCGGTTCGCGTAATAGCCGGCGGGAGTGAGGCTGTATTCAAAACGAGGAAGCTCCTCTCTCAGCCGCAACGTATATATGGAACAGCCAGCCTCCAGAGATTCACGGCGTAACTCCACAATGTCCTGGGCGGTGCGGTACTTTCCGGTATTTTCAATGCAGGCGCAGTACCATTCGTCGCCGGCGTCCGGAAAGGCGCAGGTCTGGAACAGCTCAGGGGGCAGAATCTTGGCAAAGCCCAGCTCATAGCTGTGGGTGGTGGCGACAAAGAGATATTTGATTTCCCCCACGTCCTCATCAGTAATGGCCCGGGTCTCAATGCCCAGATAATTCCGGACGCACCGCTCAAACCACTTGGACCGAAAGTTCAGTTCACACATAAAAATCCTCTTAAATTTCCCGCCGTCCCTCCAGGGCGCGGACCAGGGTGGCGTCGTCGGCGTACTCCAGGTGACTGCCTACGGGGATGCCGTAGGCCAGGCGGGTGACCTTCACCTGAAAGGGTTTCAGCAGCCGGGACAGGTACATGGCGGTGGCCTCCCCCTCGGTATCCGGGTTGGTGGCCATGATGACCTCCTCAATGCCGCCCGCCGCCACCCGCTCCACCAGGGAGCGGATGTACAGATCGTCCGGCCCCACGTGGTTCATGGGGGACAGCACCCCGTGGAGCACATGATACAGCCCGTTATACTCCCGGCTGCGCTCCATGGCGATTACGTCCTTGGGGTCGGCCACCACGCAGACGGTGGCCGTGTCCCGCTTGGCGCTGGCGCAGATGGCGCAGGGGCCGTCCCCCTCTGTCAGGTTCTGGCAGACGGGACAGCAGTGTATGTGGGCCTTGGCGTCGGTGATGGCCTGGGCAAAGGCGTCGGCCTCCTCCTGGGGGAGAGACAGCACATGGAAGGCCAGCCGCTGGGCGGATTTGATGCCCACACCCGGCAGCTTGGCGAAGTGTTCCACTAAATTTTCCAGTGCGGGGGGAAAGTACTGCATGGAAAGGACCTCCGGGAATAGATGTAAAGGCAGGCATAACCTGCCCAAAGGCCTCCCTTCGCAAAGGGAGGTGGCATTTGCAAAGCAAATGACGGAGGGTTTTCTCCTATCGAAACGCAGCTGTCTCTACAGGAGGCCCCCCGCCCGGCTTCGCCGGGAGCCCCCTTTGAGAAGGAGGCCTTTACCCTCTCAGCGCCGCAATGGCGGCGGGAATATCGTCCGCTCCGTAGACGGCGGAGCCGGCCACCAGCACGTTGGCCCCGGCCTCCACCACCAGGGGGGCGGTTTTGGGGGAGATGCCCCCATCCACCTCCAGCTCGCAGGCGGGGTTGTACTTGTCAATGATGGCCCGGACCTGGCGGATGGTGTCCAGCTGGCTTTCCATAAAGGCCTGGCCGCCAAAGCCGGGTTCCACCGTCATCACCAGCACCATGTCCAGCCCCTCAATATAGGGCAGGATAGCCTCCGCCTTGGTGATGGGCCGCAGGGCCGCCGCCTTTTTTACGCCGTTGGCCTCCATAGTGTGGAGCGCCTCCAGAATACGGGTGGGGTGGTCGGCCTCCAGGTGGACGGACAGCATATCAGCTCCCGCCCGGGCGAAGGCCTCCACATAGCGCGCCGGCTTGTCCACCATCAAGTGGACGTCCAGAAACATGCCGGTACATCTCCGGATGGACTTGAGCACCGGCACGCCAAGGGTGATATTGGGGACAAAAGCGCCGTCCATCACGTCCACATGGAGGCAGTCGGCGGAGGACACCTTTTGGATATCCCGCTCCAGGTTGGCAAAGTCGGCGGACAGGATGGATGGGGCAATTTTAATCATAACAAGTTCTCCTTTTTGTGGACAGGCGCTGGGGACAGGCCCGGCGCATAGGATATTGCAGCGGAGAGGAGGCCCCGGGCGTGGGGAGAGGCTGCTCCGGGCCGCGCCCACGGCCCAAACCCGTCCTCGACCGCCCGGCCGGCCCGCCGCTTTCAGATAGCCGTCCGTCGGGAGTCCGCAGCGGACTGCCCGGCGGGCGGCACAGGGCAAGGTCAGTTGTAAAAATCCGCGGTGTCCGTCTCCACCGCCTGGAAGCCCTCGGCCCGGAGGGCAGTGAGAATCTGCTCCTTGTGGTCATGGCCGAAGGCCTCCAGGGTGACCCGCAGCTCCACGCCGGACTGGCGGTTGATATTGACAAACTGGTTGTGCTCCAGCTTGATGACATTGCCGTTGTTGGCGGCCAGGATCTGGGCCACGGCCAGCAGGGAGCCAGGCCGGTCGGGGAGCTGAACGGCAAAGGTGAAGATGCGCCCCCGGCTGATTAGGCCATGCTGGACCAGGGAGGACATGGTAATCACGTCCATATTGCCCCCGGACAGGACGCAGACCACGTTTTTGCCCTCATAGCCCAGGTGGCGCAGGGCGGCCACAGGGAGCAGGCCGGAGTTCTCCACCACCATCTTGTGCCGCTCCATAAGGTCCAAAAAGGCCTCCACCAGCTCGCCGTCGTCAATGGTGATAATCCGGTCCACATTCTTTTGTACATAGGGGAAGACCAGCTCACCGGGGGTCTTTACCGCCACGCCGTCGGCAATGGTGGTGGCGGCGGGGATGGTGACCACGCGGCCGGCCTCCAGGCTGGCTTTCATAGAGGCCGCCCCGGTGGGTTCCACGCCGATAACCTCCACATTGGGGTTGAGCAGCTTGGCCAGGGTAGACACCCCCGCTGCCAGCCCGCCGCCGCCGATGGGGACCAGGATCACGTCCACATCAGGCAGGTCCTGGAAAATTTCGTAGGCGATAGTGCCCTGGCCTGTGGCCAGGGTCAGGTCGTTAAAGGGGTGTACATAGGTCAGTCCCTCGTTCTGGGCCAGCTCAGCGGCCAGCTCGGCGGCGTCGTCAAAGACCTCGCCGTGGAGAACCACCTTGGCCCCGTAGTCCTTGGTGTTGTTCACCTTTACCAGAGGGGTGGTGGTGGGCATGACAATGGTGGCCTGAACTCCGGCGGCCTGGGCGGCGTAGGCCACCCCCTGGGCGTGGTTGCCGGCGGAGGCGGTCACCAGTCCCCGGTCCTTCTCCTCCTGGGAGAGGGTGCTGATCTTGTAGTAGGCCCCCCGGAGCTTGTAGGCCCCGGTGGCCTGCATGTTCTCCGGCTTTAAGTAGACCGAATTTCCAAAGTTTTTGGACAGATAAGGGGAGTGGATCAAAGGCGTGGGCCGCAAAACGCCCTGCAAAACACTGCGGGCCGCCTTGAAGGATTCCAGAGTGAGCATAAGTTGATGTCTCCTTTATGTAAAAAATCAAGATATTCCTTATCATACTGAAATATGAGGGAGAAGTCAATGCAAAATGGGACAAGTTTTCCGTCGGCAGGCGTTAATATTAGGTTACACAAGGTCAAGCGACCGAGTGTAACCTAATTTTTTATACATACGACCGCCAAAATGTGCGAGGAGGGCATGAAAATGACAGTTACAAGTATTCGGGACGCCTGGGCAGAGGTGCAAAAGATTTTCCCCACCCGTTATGAGCATGACGCCAGCCGCAACGAACGGGCGGGGAAATCAGGTGCATGGTGCTGACCGCCGAAAACAACGCCAGGGTGGCTATGAGCTGCAATCGCAATCATCAGAATTGCTGCCATTTGTAGGGGCGGCCTTTGGCCGCCCGTCACAGGCAGAGCCGGTGTCAGCAATTTTGAAGTTTGCTGTAGACCACCCTGATGCGGCCCAGTTTCTTGGTGTCATACAGCGTGGGTCTTCATCTCCGCCGGCTATGGTGCGTTTTATCTCTTTTGGATAAAATTGCAATTTTAAAAGGGGTGTGTTATAATGATATTCGACAAAATTCGGGCCGGGCGTCCCATAAAAAGGAGAGAGTTGTATGAAAAAACACTTGTTGGCGGCGATTTTGGCGCTATGCGTGGGGTTGACAGTCCTGCCTGTACAGGCCTTGGCGGAAGATGGGGATACCTCCTTTTCCCTGCCTGAGGTGACAGAACTGACAGTCACCTATCAAGCGAAAGGGACAGAGCAAACGGTGTCCCTTCTCCAAAGCCAACCGCAGATTGCGCTGACGCCGGACAGCAGACCCGTTTTTACAGTGAGTTTCGATTCCTCTCAACGGCTGGGGCAGGTTTTCATCACCAGCACCAGGGAAGGGGAGGTGAAATATCTGGAGGCCCTCCCCGCCGGCGTGAATACCTATGTGACCAGCGGCTGTTTTGACAGGGAGGACACCGCATATCTGCCCGGCACCATTGGCGTTATGTACACCAAAAAAGTTATCGATATAACACGGAATCCTGTAATAGCCCCCGATATTGACATGTCCGCCATCAAAAGCGAGTTGGAGGAGCAGGGGATATGGATGGAGGGAGACATTACAACAGAGGAGGACGGAACCATTGTTGGGCAGATTATATTTGGAGCCAGCCTTGGAGTACTGGACGAGACGCCTGTAAACGCGTCGATCAGCAAATTATATGTTACAGACGAGCCGGACGAATATGATATGCGTGAGTGGTTTGGTCAGTACTATGACTGTATTTTTAACTATATGGGGGACTGTTCCACCTATCAGCTGACCGGGGCGGACGGCAGGGGCTATGTGCTCTATTGGACCGAAGGGGAGTGGGAGGGTATACCGGGCGCTATGATACTCCTCTATGATCTGGAGGAAAACAGCTATACAAGGCTGATTTTAACCAATGAAATGGCCTCTATCGGGGGGATTGGAGAGGTACTGACGCTGGTAGATTTTTCCGGTACTGCTCTGCTTGAATACAGCGGTATTTTTTCAGAGGTGGATCAGCTGCTGCAGCAGGTGCGCACCAGCGATGAGCTGGATGCGGAGCAGAAAACAGAAGCCATGGCCAAAATCAGTCTGCTGGGCTATGATAAGAAAATGTTTGTACTTGCCGCCTCGTGTCTGCCCCTGTTCACCGGCTGGGAGGGGCCGGAGGAGGACCCGGCGCTTCTGTTTTCAGCGGTTTTAAATGGCTTTACGTCTGTGTCGGACTATGTGTGGGAGCACCGCCTCAGCATGGTCCAGGGCTGCTCTCCCATTGAAGGGGCGTTTGTGGCGGACGACTCCTCCAACGAGGAGCCCGAAATATGTGAACATACTTACAGGTCCTCAGTGACCGCCCCCACCTGTACAGAGCAGGGCTACACCACCTATACCTGCATCCGGTGCGGCGAGACCTATATCGCAGGCTATACCGGCGCGCTGGACCACAGCTGGGATGAGTGGGTCACCACAAAATACCCGTCGGCGGCTGAAAACGGTCAGCAGGAACGGACCTGTTCCGCGTGCGGGCTTACACAGACCAGCGCAATACCCGCAACCGGCCCTGACATCCCCTCCAGCGGGAGCGGGAGCGGCGGTCACTCCAATTCCTCCGGCAGCTCAGCTCCCTCTGAGACCGTGACTACCACAAAGGACAGCGGAGGCACATCCGCCGTGACAACCTTAACGCCGTCCGCCGTCATATCCGGAAATACCGCGGCGGTGACAGTGTCATTTGCCGGCGCCGGCAAGGCACTGAACCAGGTCCAGTCCGGCAAAAGCGGCCAGGTGGTCATTGCCCCGGAGGTCCCGGATTGGGTGCACAGGGTGAAGGTGTCTATCCCGGGCTCCTTCCTGTCGCAAATAGGCAGCTTGACTCAGGCGGACTTGGTTGTCCGCACACCGGCGGCTCAGGTTACCGTCCCAAATGCCGGCCTGATGGGTTTAAGCGGCGGTACGGTTACCCTCACAACAGACCTGGATCAAGATAGGGTGGAATGTTCCATCTCCACAGGGACCCAGGTTGTGGACCGCATTCCCGGCGGAATCACTCTGGTTGTGCCAATGGACAACCCCGCTCCCGGCGCCGCGGCCGTGCTGCTCCGCAGCGACGGCACACGGCAGGTCATTCGTAAATCTGTGGTCCACAGCGGAAATATGACCATCCCGCTGAGTGGCTCCGCCACGCTGGAGATAGTGGACAACACAAAGCGCTTCTTCGATGTGCCTGGAGACAACTGGGCCTTTAATGCGGTGGCCTATGCCAGCAGTCACGAGCTGTTCAACGGCACCGGGGACGGCACCTTTGCACCGGATGCCTCCATGACTCGAGGGATGCTGGCTGTGGTGCTGCACAACCTGGAAAACACCCCGCCTGCCTCCTATGGCAATATCTTTTTGGATGTCAGCGCCTCCGGCTGGAATGACCAGGCTATCGCCTGGGCCTTTTCGGAGGGGATTGTATCCGGTTATGGAGACGGCCTGTTTGGACCTGACGACAACATTACCCGTGAACAGCTGGCGGTTATGCTGTGGCGGTATGCCGGCAGTCCCATGCCCGTTGAAAAAGAAATGCTGTTTTCAGATATCGACAAGGCTGGCAACTACTCCTTGGACGCACTGCGGTGGGCCGTGGAAAATGGAATCATCAGCGGCTATACAGATAACAGACTGGGCCCCAACGAATTGGCCACCAGAGCCCAAACCGCTCAAATGCTGAAAAATTTTGCCGAGAGCTGGGCCCTGCGTGTTAGCGAATAGGCTATGGCGCACTATGGCAAGCTTCAAAATTGCTGACGCTGGAGCTGAACGGGCGGCCTGTGGCCGTCCGCAGAATCAAATCCGTTGTGCTTTTAACGGTTTTTGTAAGCGGGCGTTGAAGAATGAAGCTATGAACGCCCACAGGGACACAAAGCAGCGGCGGTAAGGAAATTACCGCGAAGCTGCTTGCCGAAGCCCTGCACAGTCTGTCGGACGAAAAACGGGAAACGGTACTGCTGTGTTTTTTTGATATGAGCGAAGGGGAAATTGCGACATACTGCAACATTCCAGGACAACAGTACAAACCCACCCGACAAGCTCTATAAAGCTGTTAAAACGCTATTTGAAGGAACGCGCCTATGATTACAAAAGTTAGCAGCAATGAAAACGCTGGAAGCAGCTTACGGGCAACGACAGCGCAGAATATATAATGATACTCCCTTACCGCCATAGTCCGAGCGTTCAAAGCGTCGCAGGCAATGGGCAGGGCTGCACGAGAACCATCAGGGGTGAAACTCCCGTGAGGTTATGCTGCCGGCCATCCGATTACAGCCCCTTTTCACTATTAACCTTTTACCCATTTTGAAAGGGGGATTTATAGAAATGAAAAATTGATTGACATTCAAAAGGGAGGCTTTTTCAACAATCTACGGCCCGGAGGAACACCCTCCAGGCCGTCTTTTCAGGCTTTGAATACCCAAAACTTATTCATCAGGTAGTTGTAAAAGATGGTAACGCAGGCGGTGGGCAGCTTGGCCAGCAGGTTGGTCCAGCCCTTGGGCACCAAGGGGGCCGCAAAGGGCAGGGACAGGATACGGATGCACACTGCCAGACTCACCGTGGAGATCAGCACATACCCCGCGCTGGTGGCCAGGTAGCGTGCCGCCTCCCTTCTGGTGACCCGCTCCCGCCGCTGAAAGGTCCACAGCTTGTTCCACATAAAGGAGTGGATGTTGGCCACCACATAGGCAATAGCGTTGGAGAGATAGGGCCCTGTCACCACGGCGGTCCCCAGCAGCACCAGGACAGGCCCCTCCCGGATGACCCAGCGGTCCATCACATAGAACACACAGAAGTCCACCACTGTGTTGAGCACCCCAACCAGACCGAACTTGACAAACTTTTTCAGGTCAAACAGTTCCACCAGACGAAGGATTTTTTCTTTCATTTCCCGCTCCTGACAAGTCCCTCCCCTGTCACCCGGCCCGCCAAAGAGCCATTCTCAGTAAGAAGGTCATAGTTTCCGTCCCCATCCAGCCGGGGGGTCACGGCCCGGACGGTGTTCCCCTCCCGGTCGTAAAGCCAGAGGGAGGTCAAATCCATCCCACCCAGGGTCTGGGCGTCCACAGCGGCGGGCAGGGGGGTCACATAGGGGAAATCCCCCCGTCCGCTGATGCACTGCAAGCCCCCGGTGAGAGCCCACCGGCTTTCGGTAACGCCGTGGATATGTTCATGGAAGTAAAAATTCTGCTCTTCCAGATAACAGGGCTCAACCCCCAAAATCAACGCCTCCCCCTTTTGGGGCAGGGCGGCGCCGTTGTCAGTCCCTGCCAGAATCGCGGCCATCACCGCCTGGTCGGCCTCGCAGACCGCCTTATAGTCGTGGAGCTCGCTCACCGCCGCCACACAAAACGCCAGCGCCAGCACAGCGCACAGGGCGGCAGTCACCTCACCTCGTTTTTTCAGCCGCCCCAGCAGCCATCTCACCAGAGCGTCCCCCATCAGAGCCAGTCCGCAGAAGGAGGCCACTGTCCCCCGCAGGGAGAACCAGGGGTTGGCCAAAACGAAGAAGATGGTTGCCGGAGCCAGGGCCATCAGCAGACCCGCTGTCAGGGCCAGGAGGACCTCCCGGCCCCGGGAGCGGTCAGACCGCTCCCCCCGCACCAGCAGAAACAGCCCCCCGCACAGCGCCAGCACCAGAGCCAGCCACAGCCACCGGCCATCAGCCCAAATCAGCCGGGCTCCCCGAAGAAAGCCCTTGACGGCGGTGTAGACGCCCCCTTTTAAAAAGGCGTCCCTCATCTGTCTCAAAACCGGGAGAAACACCCAGTCCCGCCAGCCCTCCTGCCAGGGGAGCACCACCTCCGCCCGCCCGGCATACAGGGCGCTGTTGGCAAAGGCGGAGGTAAAGGCGAGGTAGAGCCCTGCGTTCACAAAGGTGAGCGCGGCCCAAAGGGCGCGGCCCCGGTTATTCCACAGCTCCAGCAGGGCCACCAGAATCACCCCGGCAGCAGACAGCACCAACCCCTGCTCGTAAAAGGACATAGAGGCCAGCTGAACAAGGAAATAGGCAATTAAAAACCCTTTTTGGCCGCCCTCGCACCACTGTTGGAACAGCCTCATAGCCAGCGCCGCAAAAAACACACCGGGCACCACCCGGTTGGCGGCGGACAGCCAGTAGGTCCCCTCCAGCCCCAAAGGCACCAGGGCGTACAGCACCAGAAAGAGCCAGCCCACAGGGAAATATCTGCCCCACACCTGTCGAAAGAGGACCGCCGACCCGGCGTACAGCCCGGCAATCAGGGCACAGCCCGCAATCAGCACCGGCCACAGGCGGCTCCAGAAGAAAATATCCAGCAGTCCGGCGGCGGGCCGGGCGGCCAGCAGCCCCAGATTCTGTATAAACGCCCAGATGTCCGGATGGTAGGCCGCATAGTTGTGCAGCTGGATATAGTCGTCCAGCTGAGGGTAGTATTCCAGACCATAGCAGCAAAAGCGGATAAAAATCAGCCCAAAGAGGAGGAGAAAACCGGCCCAGGCCCTCCCCGCCTGGCTGTGCGGGCGGCGCATTATGCCCCCTCCCGGCGGACAGTCCGGCGAATGCGGAACACATCCCGGAACATCCGGAGGCTGTCTTTGATGACATTCACCTTAGAGGCCCGGAAATTGATGATGGAAACCGGGATCTGCTCCACCCGCAGCCCCAGCTTGTCCGCCCGCATGAGTACCTCAAAGTCGAAGGAAAAGCCGTCGGTGCCGCACGCCGCAAAAATGGTCCGGGCCACCTCCCGCCGGTAGCCTTTAATACCGCACTGGGTGTCGTAGGGCAGGCCGGACACCCCGCGGGCCAGCAGGCCAAAGCACCTGGAGGCCAAAACCCGCACAGGCGGGTAGTTTTTATAACCCTCACCGCCGATACGCCGGGAGCCGATGACCAAATCGGCCTTGCCGGCCTGAAAGCGCCCCAGAATCAGGTCAAAGACATCCACACCGTAGGCCAGGTCCGCATCGGTACACAGAATAATGTCCCCTTTGGCGGCCATCACGCCTGTCCGGACAGCCCGCCCCTTTCCCCGGTTGGGCGTGTAACCCTCCAGCCGGACGTGGGAATCACCGCACTCTCGCACCAGCCGGGCCGTACTGTCGGTACTGCCGTCGTCTACGATCAGCACCTCATACTCCTGTGCCAGCTCCGCCAGCTTTGTGGACACAGCCCGGATGGTTTCCAGCATGATCTCACTTTCGTTATAGGCGGGAATCACCAGCGAAACATTCATTTGTACAGCCCCTCCCGCTCCTGCTTGCATTTTCCCTTTATCATATACTCGCAGGGAAAAAAAGTCAAGATGCTCTCCAACGCGAGCAGGAAAATCAATTTTCAGAAAATCCTGCCGTATTTGTAAGGCGGGACGGCCCAGGTCCGTCGCTGGTTGGCAGCTTTTGTTAACGGCGCGCCGAGGTCGTCGCGCCCTACAGCACCAAAATTGATTTCGTGCAGCGCAAGCAGTACCCCACTGCTCATTTTTGCAGGGGCGGCCTATAGCTGCCCGCAGAACAAATGGGCCTGTTTTAATAGCCGGGCGGCCAAAGGGCCCCTACATGAAAGCTGCTATTGGGAAACGCCCCATAGTACAGACCAGACACCGGGATGATTTTTCTCTTGCCTTTCCGGAAAAAAACAGTTATACTGGTAAACAAGAGAGCGGGGCCGGATTTCCGGCCATCCCCGCCGGAGCGTCCGGCAAAAATCCCTCTTTTGCGCTCCCGCCCTTTGGGGCAGGAAGGGAAAGAAAATTTTTATAGGAGGAACACAAGTATGAAAGTAGCAATTTTCGGCGCCGGCACCATGGGCAGCGGCATTGCCCAGGTCTTCGCGGCCAAGGGCCACACCGCCCTGATGTACGCCAGCAGCGTGGCTTCTGCCCAGCGGCACAAGGACAATCTGGACAAATCCCTCCAAAAGCGGGTGGACAAGGGCAAGATGGACCAGGCCGCCAAGGACGCCCTGATGGCCAATGTGCTGGTGGAAGAGAAGTCCGCCGCTGCCGACGCCGACCTGATTATCGAGTGCGTTAAGGAAGACATGGCCACCAAGAAGGAACTGCTCAACGAACTGGACGCCATGTGCAAGGAGGGCACCATCTTCGCTTCCAACACCTCCTCCCTGTCCATCACTGAGATGGCCCTGGGCCTGAAGCACCCCGTTATCGGCATGCACTTTTTCAACCCCGTGCCCAACATGAAGCTGGTTGAGATCATTCGGGGCGCCAACACCGATCAGGAGACCTTTGACTTTGTGTGGAACCTGTCCAAGGAGATCGGCAAGGAGCCTGTGGAGGTAGCCGAGGCCCCCGGCTTTGTGGTCAACAAGATTCTGATCCCCATGATTAACGAGGCCGCCGACCTGCTGTATACCGGCGTGGCCTCCGCCGAGGGCATTGACACCGCTATGAAGCTGGGCGCCAACCACCCCATGGGCCCCCTGGCTCTGGGCGATCTGGTGGGTCTGGATGTCTGTCTGGCCATTATGGATACCCTGTACAACGAGACCGGTGACTCCAAGTACCGTGCCTCTCTGCTGCTGCGGAAGATGGTCCGGGGCGGCCTGCTGGGCCGCAAGAGCGGCAAGGGCTTCTACGACTACAGCAAGTAAACAGACTTTTAAAATTCCCGCCCCGAATGGGGCGGGAATTTTAACGGAAATCTTGAGATTGTCAAAAAAGTCTCCCTCATTGAGGGAGGCTTTTTCTACAGTCTGAGACGGTCTTCGGTCGCCCTGGCGATTAGTCAACCGTTTGAAATCCCGCTTTTACCGCAGCAGCTGGCCGATATCCTCCGTCCCCCGCCGGTTGTGGGTGCGCATGGCCTGGACGGGCTGATCCAGCAGAGAGCGCCGCATGTCCTCCAGAAGGGTGCTGGCTGAGTCGGTATCCCGCAGCAGCCGCTTTTTTTCGTCCAGATACCGGCACACGTTTGGCAGCGCGCCATAGCTCTGTTCCAGCTGGCCATACAGTGCGCCGTAAGCCTCCTGAACCCGGGATACCCAGCGCCGGTCGGCCTCCACGGCGGCCTGAGCGGCCTGGGCGTATTGCCGGGTGAGCACACTCAGCCGGTCCAGCCGCAGGGTCCGGGCGGACAGGCGGAACTGAGGCAGGGTCATGGAGTCCTCCCCCACCTGGAGGGAGATGCCCATATTTTCGCCGCCGCCCTTGCCGCCGGTGGAGGCCACCATACCGCCGATAATGGTGACTGAGCCCATAAAGCCCCGGGCTCCTCCGCCCACGCCGGCGCCGCCCCGGATGAGGATGTGGCCGGTTTGGCCCCCCTTTCCCGCGTTGTCCCAGCCGATTCCGGCGCTGCCAGCTCCGCCGGTGGCGGTGAGGATGCCATCGGCTTCCCCGCCGTCCTGGGGCCTCACGCAGTCGATACACAGGGTAGTGCCGTCCCCAAGGGAGATGCCGGCGCACCCCGTTCCGCTTTCAAACAAGTTGCTGGTGCCGCTCTGGAGGAGGAGAATCACGTCGTTCCCCCGGCCCAGGTCAAAGGCCCGGCCCTCCTCCACCCGGCACACCACCCCCTCCAGGGCCAGCTCCATGGTGCCAATCCCGTCGGACAGAGCGATTCTTCCGCTGAACGGCTCCTGATTGATATCCGTCCCAGCCCCGCCAGAGACGGCGGTGACCTGATTGGACAGGATGCGCAGGGTGTGGGACTCCTCCTCATACACCCAGTCCTGCCCTGGCTGACCGCCGGTAATTTCAAAGGGATTGGGGTACATGGAGACCTCCTGGAAGGAGCGCGACTGCTGGTTCCAGCGCAGGTAGGCGTACCGGGTCTGGGGACGTCCGGAGGCGTCCTTCCCCTGGATAATCAGGCCGTGAACCGGATATCCGTGCTCCCCCTTTGACAGCCAAAGCCGGACAGGGTCGCCGTTCATCAGGGCTGTTTTCGTCTGGCGGCCGTCCACCTCCATTGAGGCAATGGAGCTCCAGCCGGGGAGGAGCGCCTTCCAGATCAGGTCAAAGGGCTCTAAGGTACGGCCGCTGGCGTCGCTCACGCTGGCCGCCTGTACCGCCAGAGAGGCGGCCCCCTCCAGTACAATCGGGACGGTCAGGGGCTGGGAGGTATCGTCTTTTTCCTGGGCCACCGTCACCGCGCCGCCGGTAAGGCGCAGGGTGTTGGTGCTGCCACCCCGGAGGGCTCCGATAGTCAGAGGGGCGCTTCCATCCACTGTAAGGGAGGCCCCCTCCCGCAGCTCCACCTGCCCCAGGGTGTTGTGGTCCCCTGCGCTGACCAGCCGGGCTGCGTCGGTATCAACGGTGAGGGAAGGGGCGTTTACATGCTGCAGCGTCACCTTTCCGGAGCCGGTAATCAGGATAGATTGCTCCTCCTGCCCCATCCCCTGGATGGTCACATCCGCCGTTCCGCTCACCGTCAGTTGGCCGGTGGAGGGGTTGAAGCTCACCCCGCTCAGGTCCTGACCGGTCACCTGGGTCTGGCCGAATTGCAGGGTGGCGCCGGGCTGGGCGGCGGTCTCCTGGACCGAGCCCTCCGTACCTGCTGCTCCCGACTCTGGCGCCAGCTCCAGAGCAAGGGCCTCCTGCTCCCCCTGAGAGACGGTGAGCAGTCCCATCAGCAGCTCCAGGTTTATCCCCTCCAGCCCCGCCAGGAGGGACATCAGAGGGGAGCCGGCCAGAGCCGTAAAGTCGCCGCCGGTGAGCAGCAGTTCAGTCAGAAACTGTTTCAGCTCCGGGGAGATGTTATCCACAGAATTGAGATAGTCCTCCAGACTGGTAAACTCGCCGTTGGTCATCTCCTTGATGGCCTGGTCGGGGGTAAGTCCCCCTTCCACCTTCTCCAGCAGCTGTTTTACCCAGTCCGGGACGTCCTGGATTTCTTCCGGCAGGGGAGACAGCTCCCCCATCACGGTGTACAGCAGCGCCTTGGCCCCGTCCTCCAGGTCCAGGTCCTCGTCCAGGAACAGGGGCACGCCGTTGACGGCGGTGCCGGTGAGCATGCGCTCGATGTCCTCCCGCAGCTGTTCCAGCTCCGCCTGGAGGGCGGCGCGGTCGGGGGGATCGCCCTCCGCCGACTCCCGGACCAGCTGGGCGATACGTCCCAGGCGTTCTTGTACCTCATCCAGCACGGCCTCCCCTTTTTGGAGGATACCCCGGCTCTCCCGGGTGCGGTTCTCCGCCTGGCTGACTCTGCTCATCAGTTCACGCAGGGTCTCGGAGACAGACAGGCCCGTCCCTCCGGAGGTCTTTGTGCTCCCGGTGCTGGCAGCCGCCTTCTCCCCCTTACCCACGCTTTGATACTGGGGGACGGTAAAGCCCCGGTTTCTGCGGATCATCAGCTCACCCATTCCCGCCGCCTCCTTTCTGTTCCTCAGAGAACAAATTCCGAATCTTCCGCGCCGTCCCGCCAGGGACGGCGCAATGGGTTATTTGGACGCAAATCCTGTGAAGGAGCCGCCCTTGAGCTTAAAGCGGGACACAAGGCTCCTCATCAGCTGTGACTGGCTGGACAGCTCTTCACTGGCCGCCGCGCTCTCCTCAGCGGTAGCGGAGTTTGTCTGGACAACGCTGGAAATCTGGTCGATTCCCGTTCTGATCTGGGAGATGGCGCTGGCCTGATTGCTGCTGGCCTCTGAGATCTGGTTGATAATACCCGTCATTTCATTTACGTCGTTGACGGCCTGTATCAAAGACTGGGCGGTGCTGTCGGCAATCTGGGTTCCGTTTTCAATGGCTTTCAGGGAATTTTCAATGAGAGCGGAGATATTTTCAGAGGCTTCGGTGCTCTTGTTGGCCAAGTTGCGGACCTCGTCGGCCACCACGGCAAAGCCCTTGCCTGCCGCACCCGCCCGGGCGGCCTCCACGGCGGCATTGAGGGCGAGAATGTTGGTCTGGAAGGCGATATCCTCAATGATCTTCATAATCTTGCCGATCTCGCTGGAGCAGCTGCTGATATCGCCCATAGCCTGGATCATATGCTCCATTTTTTCCTTGCTCACGTGCATCTGTTCGCTGACGCTGCCTGCGGAGGAGCTGGCCTGGCGGGCACTGTCCGCGTTTTGATTCACCTGTCTGGAAATTTCGTCAATGGTGGCGGCAAGCTCCTCTACAGAGCTAGCCTGCTGGGTTGCGCCCTGGGCCAGGGCCTGGGCGCCGTTGGACACCTGATCCGCGCCGCTGGCCACCTGGGCAGAGCTCTGGTTGATCTGCTCCATGGTGTCGTTCAGTCTTTCCGCAATGCCCCGGAAGGAGACCAGCAGAGGATAGAAGCCCCCTGTGTACTCCCCGGCGCAGGTGGAATCCACCGTAAAGTCTCCCTCGGCCATTCTGGCCAGGAATTTATTCTCGTCGTCAATAATCACCTGAAGCTTGCGGATCAGCCGGCCCACCTGGACGGCGAGTACGCCCAGCTCATCTTTGGAGGTGTAGGAGATCTCAACGTCCAGATCACCCTCCGCCATTCTGATGGCGGCCTGCTCCATTTCGGAGATGGGAGTTTTGATCAGGCGTATAATGACAAAGGAGAAAAAGACGCCCACAAGGATAATGGCAATAACAATGGCCGCCATCAGGATGACGGCAGTTTGGTAGAGAGAGGCGCTCTCCTCTGCCGCGCTGTCGCTGCCCTGGGTGTTGTAGGTAATGATATCATTGAAGGCGCCGCTTAAGGAGTTGTAGAGATCGACGCATTCGCCCTCCAGAATGGCGCGGGCCTCATTCACGCGGCCCTGCCGGGCCAGCGACATTATCTCCTCGTCCGCCTGGCTGTACTGCGTCCAAAAATTCATGGCGGTGAGATAGAAATTGCTCTCCTCTTCATCAATCATCGCCCCATACGCAGCCAAAAGGCTGTCCATCTCGGCCTTCTCACTCTGGAGGTAGCCCAGGCTGGACTCCTCCACCTCGTCAGAGATGGCGGTGAGATAGCCCAGTTCGTTCAGGCGGATATTGGACAGGGTGGTGCTCAGGTCCCGGGCCACGTCAACGCTGGGCAGCCAGCTTGACGCAATGTCGTTGGTCATGTCGTTCAGCCGTCCCATCAGCAGGAATGACATACCGCTGATAATCAGCATTCCAAGCAGGGCCACGCCAATGAGGATGTAAAGTTTGAGTCTGATTTTCAAGTTGCGTATACAGTGAATCATGATTTCAATCTCCTTCTGTATTTCGCTGTCAGAAGCTGCCGGCTGCGAACACGGAACTGACAGCAGTTCAAAAAAGATATCGGCAGATTTTTTCCATTTGATAAGAGAAAAGCGGAGCGTTCTGCCTGAACGCTCCGCCGGAAATTTTCTGGGCGAAGAAGCTGGCAGCGCAGTCCGCGTTCAGCGGAAGTAGACCAGCGGGTCCTGGGGGGCGGGGGCCTTTTCCACGCTCCGGGCGTAGAGCACCACGCCCTCGTCCTCGTAGACGTCGGCGTGCTCCCACCTGATTTCGGCGGTGACGGTGATCCACTCCCCCTTGCGCAGGGAACGGGCCCTGTCGTATTTGCACAAAAAGCCGAAAAAGCGGATGTCCTCCACGCAGCAGGTCATGGCGTTGCGGCCGGGGACGAAGGAGCCGCGGGGCAGCTTCATACCCGTCATGGCCTGGGCCTTGTAGGTGATGGTCTTGCCCACATAGCGCTCCGGGTGCTCCTGAATGTCCAGATACCAGATGCCGTAGTCGGCGTCCTCCAGAACCAGGTGCTGGTCCTCCAGGGAGTAGGGGAGGATGTCCTCCACCTCAATCTCCTCCCCCCTGCTGTCCTCAAAGACAATCTCGCACATCCGGTTTACCGCCCGGACCGACCGCTTCCACCCCGCCAGGGGCATGTCAGGGGTGCAGCGGTTGAACAGCACCATGTCCGCCTCACTTACCATGTCGATAAACATAGACTGCATGTTGTTCAGATACATCTCAAAGGTGGAGCCGTCCACCACATGGATGGCCTGGTACAGTCCCCAGGTTTTGGGCAGCCGGCATTTGCGCAGTACGTCCACCGGCCACATGCCGTTGAACTCCAACAGCACCCGCTCAGGCTGGTAGCGGCGGTCCACCTCCTGGAGAAACTCGGTGTTCAGCCCCTCCTGCTCCTCAATGGGGACCAGGCGGCAGTTGCGCTGAGACAGAAACTGCTGGTCATACTCCTCTTCACCGTCCTCGCACAGCAGCAGCACGGTGCGCTGGCCGTCGTTGAAGTAGTCCATGTTCAGCGTGTCGCTGAGCAAAGTGGTTTTGCCGGCATCCAGAAAGCCGGTGATTAAATATAAGGGTATCCGTGAATCGGGCATATTGTGTCACCTCATCAGGGTTGTTGATTCATAAACAGCCTCCCCCTTGTGGCGGAGGGGGAACTGCGGAGAAGAAAAAGCAGAGCAAGCTTTGAACTACTCAGTCAGCCTTCGGCTGACAGCTCCCCCACAAGTGGGAGCTGTTTTATGCCAGCAAAAACAGCTTTTCCAGCGCCTCCTCCTTCAGTTCAGAGCCGATCACGCACAGCCGGCCGGTGTAGTCGGCGGAGCCTTCGCGAATCTCGAACTCCTCGGGGGTGAGGTCGAAGTGGAGCCAGGTCTGGCCGTCCTCGCAGGGGACCATCCCTTTAGCCCGGAGGACATAGCCGTAGTCCTCGGTCATGGCCAGGGCGGACAGAGCCTCCTGAAGCTCCTCACGGCTGTATTTCCGGGGCGTCTCCCGGCCCCAGGAAGTGAAGACCTCGTCGGCGTCGTGATCGTGGTGGTGGTCGTGGCCGCAGCAGGCGTCACAGCGGCAGTCCTCGCCGTGGTCGTGGTGATGCTCGTGGTCATGCTCATGATGGTACTCGTGGTCGTGATGGTGCTCATGAGTGTGGTCATGGTCATGGTGGTGGTGTTCGTGGTCGTGATGATGTTCATGAGCGTGGTCGTGGTTATGATGATGGTGCTCATGCTCAATTTCCTCCATCAGCTCGTGGGCCAGATCGTGGCCCCCCTCCATGGCGGCCAGAATCTGAGCGCCGGTGAGCTGATCCCAGGGGGTGGTGAGAATGGCGGCCTTGGGGTTCTTCTCCCGCAGCAGGGCCACGGCGGCATCCAGCTTCTGCTGGTCGATCTTCTGGGTGCGGGACAGCAGGATGGCGCAGGCGTGCTCCACCTGGTCGTTGAAGAACTCCCCGAAATTTTTCATATACACCTTGGCCTTGCCCGCGTCCACCACGGTGACAAAGCTGTTCAGATGCAGGTCGGGGCTGTCCGCCTGAACCCGCTCCACAGCGGCCACCACGTCAGACAGCTTGCCCACCCCGGAGGGCTCAATGACAATGCGGGCGGGGGAGTAGTCGGCCAGCACCTGTTTGAGGGCCGCGCCGAAGTCTCCCACCAGAGAGCAGCAGATGCAGCCGGAGTTCATCTCAGTGATCTCCACCCCGGCGTCCTTCAAAAAGCCGCCGTCAATGCCAATTTCGCCGAACTCGTTCTCAATGAGGACAATCTTTTCACCCTTGAAGCACTCGTCCAGCAGCTTCTTGATGAGGGTGGTTTTGCCCGCCCCCAAAAATCCGGAAATAATGTCAATTTTGGTCAATTTTGTTAGGTCCTTTCCTCAATTAATTCCAAATCAGATGCAGGTTTTCCATCAGCCGGCAGAGCATGGCCGCCCCCTGTTCCCGGGTGAGGTTGGCGGAGGGAGTGAGGCCATCGGGAAGGGCCCCCAGAACATCCAGATTGCGGGCGGGAACACGGGCCCAGTCGGCGTAGGGCCAGAATTGGGGCAGCTCCTCAAGGAGGAGGGGTTCACGGTCCAGGTCCCAGCCGTCCATGCTGGTCCATGCGGCCACCTTGGACAGCACCGTCACCCCCTCCTGAACGGTAATGGTGTCGTCAGGGGCAAAGGTGCCGTCCCCCCGGCCGGACAGGAAGCCCAGGCCTGTCATAGCGGTGATGCCGGCGGCGTAGGGGTGGCCGGCGGAGACGTCGGAGAAAGGCGGGGCCTTGTCGGGCAGGGGCAGGTCCAGGGCGTTGGACACCATAGCGGCAAACTGGCCCCGGGTGATGTCGGTGCCGGGCTGGAAGGAGCCGGTCTCGTAGTTCAGGATCAGGTAGGCGCACAGAGTGTCGATTTCCCGGGCGTAGGGGCTGTCCGCCGTGTCGGAGAAGGCCCGGGGGGTGAAGGACAGCCCCTTCTTCTGCGCCAGATCGGCGGGGGTGATCCGGGTCCAGGTCTGGGTCATGCTGCCCTCGTACAGGGCGGCGGAGGGGGGCAGGGCCTCCAGCAGCTCAGTAAAGGGGGCGCGGTTGTCCTGCTCCACCGCCTCCCCGGCGTCGATATAAAAGGTCTGGTCCGCAATCTCCAGCTTCAGCCAGCCGCTGGCCCGGTTGGGCTGAGGGCTGGTGAGGAGCATGGCGGCGGCGGCAGTGTTGTCCGGGGAGATCATCAGGGTGGGCAGTACCCCCAGAATGTGGTTGGTGGCCCCGTCAGGGGAGAAAAAACGGTAGGCGGTGATCTTCATGGCCTCGCCCGGCTCCATCACGGAGCTGTTGGTCTCGTCAATGACGATCTGGGCGGTGCCCTTGCCCAGAGTACGCTGGCCCAGGGCGATACCGCAGCGGTAGGTACGGATGTCCCCGGCAAAGAGCTCGGAGCCGCTGGCGGAGTGCTCACTGGTGAGCACAATCACCGGCTTTTGGGTGACGCCGGGGATGCCGGGGCGGTAGTAATACTGCCCGGAGCCGTCCCGGAAGTAGAGCATAATCCGCCCACTGGTGAACAGGCTGGCGGCCAGTGCGGTGGCGCCGCTGTCGCCGCCTGGGTTGGACCGCAGGTCCACCACCCACACAGAGATATCCTCCTCCATGTCCCGGATGGCGTCCAGAAAGGACTGGGGCGTGGTGGACCCAAAGCTGGTGCAGTCGATCACCCCGGCGGAGCCCACCTGGTCATAGGTGACGATAGGGATGGACACCGCCCGGCGGACCAGGGAAAATTCCAGAATCTGGCCGTTCCGGCTGAGGGTGAGGGTGAGAGGGGTGCCCTCCTCACCCACAATGGGCACCCGGGGGTCCACCTCGGGGGACATGGGTACGCCGTCGGCGGCGGTGAGGATATCGCCGGGCTGAATGCCCGCCTCCAGGGCGGGGGAGTCGGGCAGGACAGACATGATCCGGTAGCCGCCGTTGTCATAGGCGGTCTCCACCGTGGCTCCAATGCCCACCACCGTCCGTCCATTCACCGACTGGTTGAAGGCCTGGTACTGTTCCGGAGTCATATAAAAGGTATAGGGGTCTCCCAAAGCCTCCAGGATGGCATCCAGGGAGTCCAGCTCCAGCACCTCCGGGGGGACGCCGTCTACATAGTGGACGGCCAGCAACTGCTTGGCGTCCTCCAGCGTCAGCGCTGAGGCGGGAGCCACCGTCAGGGACAGGGCCATACACAGGGCAAGGATCGAGGATATCAGCTTTTTCATGGTGTTCTCCTTTGGTTCAAACAAGTGGTAGTGGAAAGCATCCCTCGCAAGGGGGGGCTTTTTTACAGCTTGGGGGTGCGGTAGGTGATGTCCTCCCGCTTGGGGCCGGTGGACACCATGGTGATAGGGGTGTTGATGCGCTGCTCCAGAAAGTCCACATAGGCGCGGGCGTTTTCAGGGAGGGCGCTGTAGTCAGTGCAGCCCCGGATGTCGCATTTCCAGCCAGGGAGGGTCTCAAAGACGGGCTTTGCCTGGAGCAGGCCGGGGGTGGTGGGGAAGGAGCCGGTAACTGCGCCGTCAATCAGGTAGCCGGTGCAGACGGGAATCTCATCCAGATAGCCCAGTACATCCAGACAGGTGAGGACCGCCTGAGTGGCCCCCTGGACCATACAGCCGTATTTGGTGGCCACCGCGTCGAACCAGCCTACCCGGCGTGGACGGCCTGTTGTGGCGCCGAACTCCCCGTGGTCCCCTCCCCGGCGGCGCAGCTCGTCTCCCTGGTCTCCGGTGACCTCACTGACAAAGGGCTCGGTGCTGGAGCCCACGCAGGAGGAGTAGGCTTTTGTGACGCAGATCACATCCTCAATGGAGGTGGGGGGCACCGAGGCCCCCACGCAGCCGTAGCCGGCCAGGGTGTGGGAGGAGGTAGTCATAGGGAAAATCCCCAGGTCGGGGTCCTTCATAGAGCCCAGCTGGCCCTCCAGCAGGATGGTTTTGCCCTGGGCCAGTGCACTGTGGATAAAAGACACCGTGTCCCCCACCCAGGGGCGGATACGCTCCCGCAGGGTGAGCAGCTGGTCCATCAGTTCCTCAACATCCACGCCGGGCCGGTGGTACAGGTGCTCGAAAAGCACGTTTTTCAGCTCCACCGCCGCTGTCAGCCGCTCCCGCAGCCGCCCCTCGTGGAACAGGTCGCACACCTGGATACCTGTTTTGGCGTACTTGTCGGAGTAGAAGGGGGCGATTCCGCTTTTGGTGGAGCCAAAGGCCCTGCCGCCCAGCCGCTCCTCCTCATAGGTGTCCTGGAGGATGTGGTAGGGCATAAGCAGCTGGGCCCGGTCTGAGACAATGAGCCGGGGCCGGGGCACCCCCTGGGCCTCCAGAGCCTCCAGCTCACCGGCCAGCTTGCCTATGTCCAGAGCCACACCGTTGCCGATAACGTTGGTCACATGGGGGTAAAACACTCCCGATGGCAGGGTGTGCAGGGCGAACCGGCCATAGCCGTTGATAATGGTGTGCCCCGCGTTGGCCCCGCCCTGAAAACGGATGACCACCTCCGACTTTTCAGCCAGCAGGTCTGTGACCTTGCCTTTGCCCTCGTCGCCCCAGTTGGCGCCTACAATCGCTTTTACCATAGTTGTGCCTCCGGGGACCGGGATTCGCGGCCAGAACAGGGTCCGCCTTTTCCGGCCCCCCGCAATGGGGGTATTATACCCCTTTTTTTCAAGGGTTGCAAGGGGGAAGGGAGAAAGTTCCAGGGCAACAGAATTTTAGAAGCTGTACATTGCACTGGCAAATGGTGCAGTATAGGCCGCCTGTCACAGGCCCATTTGTTTCTGCGGGCGGCCAAAGGCCGCCCCTACAGATTTGATGTGAATAATTTTGAAGCTTACTATAAATTTTGTTTACACAGAACAGCCCGCCGTCTGGCGGGCTGTTGGTTGTTATTCCTCGTCGATGGGCATGGGGGCCTCGGGGCGGCCCAGTTCGGTGGCGTCGTAAGCCCGGCGCACCCCGTCCAGGGCGTCGCCCTGGCTTCCCATCAGCTTATTGAGCTGGTCCAAGCTGGCCCCTGCCTTCTCCAGCTCGCTGGCGGCGTGGGATACAGTGGCCTCTACCCGGCTGCACAGAGCGTCATACTCCCGTGACACCCGCTGGAGCCACTGCTCTACCTGGCGGCGGGTCTTCTGGGCGTCCCGCTCCGCCTTCTCCTGGATGGTCTGAGCCCGGCGGTGGGCCTCCAGCTCCACCCCGGCGGTGCGCTCTTTCAGCTCAATGTAGGCCTGGGCGTCAGGGCGGACCGCCTCCATCTCCTGGCGCAGCCCGTCCCGGTCCCGGCGCAGGCGCTCCACCTCCCGGGTCAGCTGTTCGGCCTGCTTGCGGCTGGCGGACAGCTCGCCGTCAGTCTGCTCCAGCTGGGCGGACAGGCTGTCCCGGCTCTGGCGGGCGGTCTCCAGCTCCCGGCGGACCTCCTCCAGCTGGGCAGACAGATCATCCCGCTCCCGGCGCAAGCTCTCCCCCTGGCGCTCAGCCTCCTCCAGGCGGCTTTGCAACTCCTGCTGGGCCTGGGCTGTCTGCTTGGCCTGGTTCTCCAGAAAGGACAGCACGTCCTGCTTGTTAAAGCCGCCCACAGCGGCGGAGCGGAAGGGATGGTCCATAGTCGCGCACCTCTCTCTATACATATCTGTGCTATTTTAGCACAGCTTTCCCCAAATTACAATCACTATTTCATTGACGGAACACCTTGTTCAATGGTATACTGGTCCCAATTTTGGAACCGTACAATAAGGAGGGTACAGCTATGTGGCTGTCCGACAAGTGGAGCGACTACGAACTCATCGACTGCGGCCGGGGGGAGAAGCTGGAGCGCTGGGGTGACCAGCTGCTGGTCCGGCCCGACCCCCAGGCCATCTGGAACACCCCCCGGTCCCACCCCGGCTGGAAGAAAAACGCCGGGCGGTACGCCCGCTCCTCTACCGGAGGCGGCCAGTGGCAGAACCGGTCCATGCCTCAGCGGTGGACGGTGGGCTACGGCCCCCTTACCTTTAATGTAAAGCCCATGAACTTTAAGCACACCGGCCTCTTCCCCGAGCAGGCCGCCAACTGGGACTTTGCCATGGAACAGATTCAAAAGGCAGGCCACCCGGTGAGTGTGCTCAACCTCTTCGCCTACACCGGCGGGGCCACTGTGGCCTGCGCCGCCGCCGGGGCCTGCGTCTGCCACGTGGACGCCGCCAAGGGGATGGTCCAGTGGGCCAGGGAGAACGCCAAAAGCTCCGGGCTGGAGCAGGCCCCCATCCGCTGGATTGTGGACGACTGCGCCAAATTCGTGGAGCGGGAGATCAGGCGCGGAAGAAAGTACGACGCCATCATCATGGACCCCCCCTCTTACGGCCGGGGTCCCACCGGTGAGGTGTGGAAGCTGGAGGAGAACCTCTACCCCTTTGTGGAGCTGGTCAGCGGTGTGCTGTCCGACAACCCCCTGTTTGTGATCTTGAATTCCTACACCACCGGCCTGGCCCCCAGTGTGGTCACCTACATCCTGGAGACGCTGGTGTCCAAAAAATTCGGCGGGCACACCGTCTCTGACGAGCTGGGCCTGCCTGTCACCCAAACTGGCCTGGCCCTCCCCTGCGGAGCCACAGGGCGGTGGACCATAAAATAAGGCTCCCTCCCTGAGGGAGCTGTCGAGCAAAGCGAGACTGAGGGAGTCTTTTCGAACAACGCAACACTTAAAAACTCCCTCCGTCACCACCTTTGGTGGTGCCACCTCCCTCTTAGAGGGAGGCTTTCTTTTCGTCTCTTTACACATTGACGGAACTGCCCATGAAATGGTATAATACGGCGTTACTTTAGAAGTATCGGAGGGACCGCCATGTCCGCCATCATCCAAACCCGCAACCTGCGCTTCTCCTACCCCGCCGCCGAGGGTGTCACCCCGGTGGTGCTGGATGGAGTCAGCCTGGACATTGAGGAGGGCTCCTTTGTGGCCGTGCTGGGTCACAACGGCTGCGGCAAGTCCACCCTGGCCAAGCACATGAACGCTATCCTTCTCCCCTCCGGCGGGACAATCTATGTGGACGGCATTGACACCAGCGACGAGAACCGGCTGCTGGACATCCGCCGCACGGTGGGCATGGTGTTCCAGAACCCGGACAACCAGATCGTGGCCAACGTGGTGGAGGAGGACGTAGCCTTTGCCCCGGAAAATCTGGGGGTTCCCCCTGACGAGATACGCCAGCGGGTGGACGACGCGCTGAAAGCCGTGAATATGTACCACTACCGTGAGCACGCTCCCCACCTTCTGTCCGGCGGACAGAAGCAGCGGGTGGCCATTGCGGGGGTCATTGCCATGCGGCCCCGGTGTATCGTCCTGGATGAGCCTACCGCCATGCTGGACCCCATTGGCAGGAAAGATGTGCTGAACACCATCAAAGCACTGAACCGGGAGCGGGGGGTCACCGTGGTCCTCATCACCCACCACATGGACGAGGCCGCCCAGGCCGGCCGGCTGGTTGTGATGGCAAAGGGCAGGGTCGTGGCCGACGGGCCGCCGAAAGCGGTTTTTTCCCAGGTGGAGGAGCTGCGGAAGGTGGGGCTCACCGTCCCCCAGACCACCGCTCTGCTGTGGGAGTTGCGCCAGGAGGGCTGCGACGTCCCCCTGGACGCCCTCAGCGACGAGGAGTGCGCCCAGGCGCTGTATCAGCTTCTGCAATAGGACGCGACCCTTTGGGCGTGTACCACTACAATAAGGATGATCTTTATGCAGCCCATCATTGAAACCAAGCAGCTTACCCACATCTATTCCGCCGGAACGCCCTTTGAGCACACGGCCTTGGACAGCGTGGACTTCTGCGCCTATTCTGGGGAGTATCTGGGCGTCATTGGCCACACCGGGTCGGGCAAGTCCACTCTGATCCAGCATCTCAACGCCCTGCTCAAGCCTACCTCGGGGGCGGTGCTCTTTCAGAACACGGACATCTGGTCCGACCCTAAAGTCACCAAAAGGACCCGATTCCAGGTGGGGCTGGTGTTCCAGTATCCGGAGTACCAGCTCTTTGAGGAGACGGTTTATAAGGACATCTCCTTCGGCCCCAAAAATATGGGGCTGGACGAGAAGGAGATTGACCGCCGGGTGCGCTCCGCCGCCTACTTTGTGGGCCTGCGGGACGACCAGTTGGAACAGTCCCCCTTTGAGCTGTCCGGCGGCCAGAAGCGCCGGGTGGCCATTGCCGGCGTGATCGCCATGGAGCCCAAGGTGCTCATCCTGGACGAGCCCACCGCCGGGCTGGACCCGGAGGGGGTGGAGTCCATTTTGGGCAACATCCGGGAGTACCACCAGGCCCACAACGCCACCATCATTCTGGTGTCCCACTCCATGGAGGAGGTGGCCCGTTCAGTGGACCGGCTGGTGGCCGTCAACGATGGAAAAATTCCCTTTCAGGGCACCCCCCGGGAGGTCTTCCGGCACGGGGAGGAGCTGGAGAGCATGGGTCTGGGCGTACCTCAGCTGACCCGGGTATTTCACCGGCTGCGGGCCTTGGGCGTTGATATCGACCCGTCGGTCTATACCCTGGACCAGGCCAAGGCGGCCATCCTGGCCAAGCTGAAAAAGGGGGTGGGCTGAATGGCGCTGAAGGACATTACCCTGGGACAATTTTTCCCCGGCAATTCCCCGGTCCACCGCCTGGACCCCCGGACCAAGCTGATCGCCGTGGTGCTCTATATTGTGGCCCTGTTCCTGGCCAGCTGGTTTATCACCTACGCTATTATGTTTGTGGTGCTGGCCGGCTCCATTGCCGTGTCCAGGGTGCCGCCCAAGTCCATCCTGCGGGGGCTCAAGCCGGTCTTGTTCATTGTGGTGTTTACCGCCATACTCAACCTGTTTTATACCCCGGGTGACACCGTATTGGCCCATTTTTGGATTTTTACCATTACCCTGGAGGGGGTATACCAGGCCTTTTTCATGGTCATCCGGATTATGATGCTTATCTCCGGAACCTTTCTGCTCACTTACACCACCTCCCCCATCCTGCTCACCGACGGGCTGGAGTCGCTGCTCAACCCGCTCAAGAAAATCCGGGTGCCCGTCCACGAGCTGGCCATGATGATGTCCATTGCCCTGCGGTTTATTCCCACCCTGATTGAGGAGACGGACAAAATCATGTCCGCCCAGCGGGCCCGGGGGGCCGACTTTGAAAACGGAAACCTGATCCAGCGGGCCCGCGCCCTGCTGCCCCTGCTGGTGCCCCTGTTTATCTCCGCCTTCCGCCGGGCCGACGAGTTGGCCACAGCCATGGAATGCCGCTGCTACCACGGCGGCGAGGGGAGAACCCGCCTGCGCCAGCTGAAATACCGGGGGGGCGACTATTTTACGCTGTTCCTCTTCCTGGCCATCACCGTGGGCGTTGGGGTGCTGGGACACTTTGGGCTGTAAGGCATACAAATTACCTCCTGGGCCTGACCGACAAACGGGAAGTGAACAGATAAGCGCCCAAAAGGCCCCTTTGGAAAGGGGCTCCGCCTGGAGGCTTTGACGCCCGCGGGCGGGACGGGGGATTTTCTGAACGGAAGGTTTTACGATGGAACGCAATGTTGCTTTAAAGCTGATGTACAACGGCTCGGCCTACCACGGGTGGCAGGTGCAGAAGAACGCCGTCTCGGTGGCGGAGACGCTGGAGAAGGCGCTGGCGGCCACTGTGGGCCATCCGGTCAAGTGTACCGGGGCGGGCCGTACCGACGCGGGGGTTCACGCCGAGACCTACGTGGCCAATTTTCGTACTGCCTCCCGCATCCCTCTGGACAAGCTCCCTCTGGCGGTGAACACCCGTCTGCCTGACGATATCGTGGTGGTGAAGGCCACCCAGGTGCCCGACTCCTTCAACGCCATCGGCTCCTGCCAGAAGAAGGAATATACCTACCGCATTTACAACTCCCGGCTGGGCAATCCTTTTTATGTCAACCGCGCCTGGTTCTACCCAAAGCATCTGGATGAGGAGATCATGTCCAGGGCGGCCGCCCAGTTTGTGGGTACCCACGACTTTCGGGCGGTGCGCTCGGTGGGGACGGAAACCAAAACCACCGTCCGCACGGTATACTGGTTTGAGGTGGCGCGCCAGGGCGAGCTGATTGAGTGCCGGGTGTGCGCCAACGGGTTTTTGTACAACATGGTCCGGGCCATGGTGGGCACCATTGTCTACGCCGCCGAGGGCAAGCTGGCCCCGGAGGATATCCCCGCCATTCTGGAGTCGGGCAACCGGACGCTGGCCGGTCCCACCGTCCCTCCCGGCGGGCTTTACATGACAAGATTGTGGTATGAAGAGGACATTTTATAAGTAAGTATGGACGAGAAGAAAAACACGCCCGCGCCCAAGCGGCTGCAAAAACCGAATCGCTTTTTTCGGCTGCTGGCCATGCTGGCAACAGCGGCACTGGTTTTGCTGTCCATGACGCTGGTGGTCTACCGGGACAGCATCAACATCAATACGGTCAAGCGCTGGCTGACCTACCGGAACATGGACACCAGCATCACCGGCGAGGCCGCTCCCTTCTCCCACGCCGGGGGCGACAAGCTGTCCATTGCCTATCTGGACAGCGGCGTGGTCACCGCCTCCGCCGCCGGGGCCCACTACTACGGCCTGGACGGCCAGCAGCTGGCCGAGGAGGTGCGGTCCATGGAGAACCCGGTGCTGTGCGCCTCCCACACCACAGCGGTGGCGTATGACGCGGGAAACCAGTCCCTGTTCGCCTTCCGCGGCGGGGAGGAGTACTTCTCCCTGTCCCTCAGCGGCGGCGCCGACCTGCTGTCCGCCCGGCCCAACGAGGGGGGCTGGCTGGCCGTCACCGCCCAGCAGAGCGGCTACAAGGGGGCGGTCACTGTCTACGACCGCAGGGGGGAGCCGGTCATCCAGATTAGCCTGTCCTCCACCTTCGCCGTGGACGCCGCCGTCTCCCCCGACGGGCAGACCGTGGCTGTGGTCACTATCGGACAGCAGAACGGCTCCTTTTTCAGCCGCCTGCTCCTTTACAGAGTAAATCACGAGGAGCCCTTCGCCCAGATCGATCTGGGCAGCTTTACCGTGCTGGATATGGACTTTGACGAGGGCGTGGTCTGGCTGGTGGGGGAGGACCGGCTGCTCACCGTTACCCTCGGCATTGAGGGGGAGACGGTTCAAACCTACTACATCAGCCCCAACTATCTAAAGGGCTGTTCCCTGGGCGGCAACGGCTTTGCCCTGCTGCTGGTGGGACAGTACCGCTCCGGGGGAGCCACCCAGGCTTTGCGTATCGACAGCTCCGCTCAGGTGACCCAGTCCCTCCCCCTCACCGGCCAGGTGCTGGACTACTCCGCCGCCGGCGACTCCTTCGCCCTGCTCACCGGCAGCCAGCTGTCCGTCTACAACAGCAGCTTTGAGCTGTACGCCGGCCTGGAAAATACCCGCGCTGCCCGAAAGGTGGCCCTGGCTGCCAACGGTTCCGCTGTGCTGGCCAGCGACCAGCAGGCCTGGCTGTATATCCCCTAGCTTTCGCTTCAAAATTGCTGACATGGGAGCTGTAGGGGCGGCCTTTGGCTGCCCGCAGAACCAAATAGCTCTGTCTGCAACAGGCGGGCGGCCAAAGACCGCCCCTACATACGCCAGCAAAGCTGATGATTGTGATAAATTCATTATTTACGGAGCAAAACATAGGAAGCAAACAGGGCTTGCAAGCCATTTGGAGGAATTTTATGAATTTTTTGTTCTACGACCTGGCAATTCTGGCCATCCTGATTTTCTTCGTCTGGTTGGGCTATAAGAAGGGGCTTGTGCTTACCCTGTGCTCCTTGCTGGCCGTCTTTGTGGCGTTGATCGGGGCCTCTTTTCTCTCCGACGCCCTGGCTGAGCCGGTGGCCAAAGCCATTGAGCCTGCGGTAACCAGCCACATACACGATATGGTAACCAGCTATTACCAGCGTTCCCCGGCGGAAACCGGCTCCGCGGAGGAAAACGACTGGCTGGCCCAGCTCCCCCTGGATGAGCTGCTGGAGCCCCTGAGGGAATCCCGCTTTCAGGGCTATGCGGAGGCTTTCCGGAACGCGGTAGATGACAAAGCCGCCGGGATTGTCACCCACGCCGCCCAGGCCCTGGCCCATTTTGTGGCGGTGCAGATTGCCCGGATTGTCATTTTTGCGGTTGCCTTCTTTGTTATTTTAATCGCCTGGTTCTTTATCAGCCATGCCCTGGACCTGGTGGCCCATCTGCCCGTCCTCAGCACCGTAAACCGCTGGGGCGGGGCCGCCGCCGGCCTTGTAAAGGGGGTGCTGGTGCTGTTTATCGCCGCCTGGCTGCTTAAAGACAGCTTCATCCCCCAAGAGGCAGTTGCCCACACATTTTTGCTGAAATTCTTCTGTACAACCAGTCTTTTGTCTTTTTTCCTCTAAAGTCTATATTTCTCAGGGGAAAATTCATACCCAGTTCATAATTAGGGGGTATCATCTCCCCAAACGTGGACTTTTCCTGAAAGGAGCGTATTCACTATGCAGCCTACCATGTGCAGCCGCTGCGGCAAAAATGTGGCGGTGATCTTTATTACAAAATTAGAGGGCGGCGCCTCAAAAAACGAGGGTCTGTGTCTCAAGTGCGCCCGGGAAATGGGGATCAAACCCATTGACGACATGATGAAAAAGATGGGCATCAGCGATGAGGACCTGGACAACCTCACCACTGAAATGATGTCCGCCTTCGGCGGCGCCGAGGGGATGGAGAGCATGCTGTCCCCCGCCAAGGACGAGGACAGCGAGGAGGATGACGGCCGCACCGCTACCTTCCCCTTCCTCAACCAGCTCTTTGGCGGCTCCTCCTCCCCCGCCCCCTCCTCCGGCGAGGGCTCCTCCCCCCCGTCCTCCCGGGGTGAGAAGGGCCAGGCCAAGCCCACCAAGCGGAAGTTTTTAGACAGCTACTGCATCTCCCTTACCAAGCGGGCCCAGGAGGGCAAGCTGGATAAGCTGATCGGCCGGGAGCGGGAGCTGGAGCGGGTGGTGCAGATTCTGAACCGCCGGCAGAAGAACAACCCATGCCTCATTGGTGAGCCTGGCGTGGGCAAAACCGCCATTGCTGAGGGACTGGCCCAGCGGATTGCCAACAAGGATGTGCCCTACAAGCTGATTGACAAGGAGGTCTATCTGCTGGACCTCACCGCCCTGGTGGCGGGCACCCAGTTCCGGGGCCAGTTTGAAAGCCGCATGAAGGGCCTCATTGAGGAGATCAAAAAGCTGGGCAATATCATTCTGGTGATCGACGAGGTCCACACCATTGTGGGCGCCGGAGACGCCGAGGGGTCTATGAACGCCGCCAACATCCTCAAGCCCGCCCTCAGCCGGGGAGAGCTCCAGGTTATTGGGGCCACCACCCTCAACGAGTACCGCAAGCATATTGAGAAGGACACCGCCCTGGAGCGCCGCTTCCAGCCCGTTATTGTGGAGGAGCCCTCCATTGAGGACAGCGTGAAGGTTATTGAGGGCATTGTCCCCTACTATGAGTCCTTCCATCAGGTGACTGTCTCCCCCGCCATGTGCCGTCTGGCCGTCACCATGAGCGAGCGGTATATCACCGACCGCTATCTCCCTGACAAGGCCATTGACCTGATTGATGAGGCCTGCTCCAACGTAAATCTCCACAACAAGGCCCTGGCCCGCCTCAACGAGGTGGACAAAGAGCTGGCCGACCTGGCCAAGGAAAAGGAGGTCATGATGGCCGCCGGCACCGACGATGCCTACAAGCGGCTGGCCGACATCAAGAGCCTGGAGCTGCGCCTGGGGGAGGAGAAAAAGAGTCTGGAGGAGGAGGCCCACCCCGCCCTGAACGAGGAACACCTGGCCAACGTCATCGAGCTCTGGACCAACATCCCGGCCAGCCGCATTCAGGAGCAGGAGTTCCAGCGGCTGGCTAAGCTGGAGGAACGGCTGGAGGGACACGTGATCGGTCAGGACGAGGCGGTGAAGGCCGTCTCCGCCGCCATCCGCCGGGGCCGGGTGGGCATCTCCCCCAAGCGCAAGCCGGTTTCCTTCATCTTTGTGGGCTCCACCGGCGTGGGCAAGACCGAGCTGGTCAAACAGCTGGCCGCCGACCTGTTCGACACCCCCGAGTCCCTCATTCGCTTGGACATGTCCGAATTTATGGAGAAACACGCCGTCTCCCGGATTATCGGCTCTCCTCCGGGCTATGTAGGCTATGACGAGGCCGGCCAGCTGACGGAAAAAATCCGCCGCAAGCCCTACTCGGTGGTCCTCTTTGACGAGATCGAGAAGGCCCACCCAGACGTACTGAACATCCTCCTCCAGGTACTGGACGACGGCCGCATTACCGATGCCCACGGACGAACTGTCAACTTTGAGAACACGGTGATTGTGATGACCACCAACGCCGGGAGCAGCACCAAGGGAGGCGGCTCGGTGGGCTTTGGCCGCACCGCCAATGAGCAGGGCAAGGACCGGGCTATGAAGGCGCTGAACGACTTCCTCCGCCCCGAGTTCATCAACCGGGTGGACGAAATCGTCTACTTCAACCAGCTGTCTGAGGATAACTTTAAGAGTATCGCCGTCCTTATGCTCAAGGAGCTGGTGGAGACTCTGAAGGAAAAGGACATCCACTTTACTTGGGATGAAACTTTGCTGGATTACCTGGTAAAGAAATCTTATTCCGCCACCTACGGCGCCCGAAACCTGCGCCGACTGATCCAGAAAGAGCTGGAAGACGCCATTGCTGTCCGCCTGATTGAGGGCTGGCAGAGCCCTGTGTCTCAGTTCAAGGCCGTCTCTGACGGGGAAAAGCTGGAGCTGCTGGCGATGTAAAATCAAAGGACCGCACAAGTACGGTCCACAGAATAAACCGCACCCCATTTGTTAGACAGGTATGGCATACTATCTAACAAGTGGGGTGCGGTTTATTGATTGTTATACGAATTGATTCCGCTCCGGATGATAGGTATAGTTTACACCCTTCAGTGTTTGGACCAGCGCTTCTTTGTCCGCGTCCAGAGCGGCGCACAGCTCATCCAGGCTGGAGTACTCATCCCGCAGCTTAGTGTTCACATAGCTGAGCAGGATGATAGGGTCCTGGGGAAGCATGGAGCATTCTCCTCTCTAATCGTAGTCGGTTTGGAGCAGGTGCTTTCCGCAGTGGAGGCACCGGAAGAGATACCCGTAGGGGTTGCACCCCAGGGACTGGGGGTTGTCACGGAGCCAGCCGTCCAGCTCCGGATCCTCCAAAACCTCCTCCAGGATGCCCCGGTCCACCAGCCCCTGGTAGTCCACATCCCCCAGGTAGGCGCAGAAGTCGCCGCAGTGGGCCCGCCAGTACTCCTGCTGCCAGCCGCAGTAGCCGGGGGTGCGGCTGACCAGCTCGTCCACCTTGTCGGGATCGTCCACCTCGTCGGTGGATTCGCTGTCCTGGAACGCCCCGTCGTACTTCTCCGCCGCCGCCCCGCTGGCGATGCAGCCGGGGCACAGGTTTTCCACCTCCTCCACACAGTAGAAGGGGCCTGTATAGACCACAGAGGTCTTCTCCCCGCAGCAGGGACAGGTAACCGGCTGCTCCCGTTCCTCAAACACGCCGGTGGCGAAGGGGTCCGGGTGGTATTTAAATACAGGCAGGTTGTTTTTCATGAAAAAGACTCCTTATTCCGGCCGCTCCAGGCCCAGTACGTCGTAGTACTCGTCGGAGAAATTCAGCACTGACGGATCAAACTCGGCCTGGAGGGTCTTTACTTTTTCAAAGGGGTCGGCGGGGGTCAGATCAAACTCCTGGGCGACAACGTCCAGAATTGCATCCAGCCTGGCCCAGAACTCCGGATCTTCCCCGCTGCGCCGGCCATCGGAAATTTCCTTCAAGCTATGGCGGAATTGGTCCTCGGTCATGTGGTAGAACAAGGAAAGCGAACTGGCCCCTTGGCAGTAGAGGACAAAGGAGAGAAACTCCCGGAAATCCTGCCCTACGGGGAGTACATATTCGCCCTCCCTTCCCCAGGGGTCCACACAGAACACCCGCTCGTCTCCGGGCAGGATGACAAAGTGGATGCCGTCCCAGCCCAGGCAGCCTACGCATTCCGCCCCCACGGGGGTACAGAAGTACTCAAAGTCCGGTCCGCCGTCCGAAAGATCAAGGGCACAAAAATCGATGTCCAGCGCCCGGAAGCGCTTTAAATCATCTCGGGTCATGGCTCACATCCCCAGCTTCATAGATACCACGTTGTCCACCATAGCCAGGGCGTTGTCCACCATCAGGGGGTCCTTGCCGCCGCCCATGGCGGAGTCGGGCTTGCCGCCGCCGGAGCCGCCGGCGATAGCGGACACCTGTTTGATGATGTCCCCGGCCTTGATGCCCTTTTTCACGGCCTCCTTGCCGCAGACGCACAGGAAGGTGATTTTCTCCCCGCTGACCGCAGCCAGCACGGCCACCACGTTGGGCTCCCGGTCCTTGAGGATATCGCCCATCTGGCGCAGGCGCTGGGCGTCGGCCTCGGGGATCACGGAGGTGAGGACCTTCAATCCGCCCACCTCGTGGGCGCCGAAGAGGATACGGTCGGTCTCACCGGCGGCCTCCTTGGCCAGCAGCTTTTCAATGCGCTGGCGCAGGGCCTTCATTTCGGCCATAGCGGCCTCCGCCTTCTCCCGCAGCTCGCCGGGCTTGGCCTTCAGGGCCGCCGCCGTCTGGAAGATCATCTCCTGATTGCGGTTCATGGTCTCCAGCGACACCCGGCCGGTGGTGGCCTCAATGCGGCGCACACCGGCGGCCACAGAGAACTCGCTGGTGATGTGGAACACGCCCACCTTGGCGGTGTTGTCCAGATGGGTGCCGCCGCAGAACTCCACGGAGTAGCCGCTGCCCATGTCCACTACCCGAACCATATCGCCGTACTTCTCGCCGAACAGGGCGATGGCGCCCTTTTTCTTGGCCTCCTCAATGGGCAGCTCCTCGGTGACGATGTCATACCCGTCCAGCACCGCCTCATTGACCATGGCGCTGACCTGGGCCAGTTCCTCTGGAGTCATGGCGTTAAAGTGGGTAAAGTCGAAGCGCAGGCGGTCGGGCTCCACCAGGGAGCCGGCCTGGTGGACGTGGTCCCCCAGCACCTCACGCAGAGCCTTGTCCAGCAGGTGGGTGGCGGAGTGGGCCCGCATGACAGCCCGGCGGCGGCTGTTGTCAATGGAGGCGTACACGGTGCCTCCCACTTTGATGGAGCCCTCCATCAGCTTGCCGTAGTGCATATACTTGCCGCCCTTATTTTTCTGCACGTCGGTAACCTCAAACAGCATCCCGCGTCCGCTGTCATGGGTAATTGTGCCGTGGTCGGCCACCTGGCCGCCCATCTCGGCGTAGAAGGGAGTCTTGTCCAGCACCACAATGGCCTCTCCGCCGCCCATGATCTCGTCCACCAGCTCACCTTCTACGACAATGGCCACCACCCTGGCATCCCTGATCGTGCTCTTATCGTAGCCCACAAACTCGGTGGCGGGCACCTCCTTGCCGAACTCCACCCCGGCCCAGCCCAGGTCGCCCAGGGCCTCCCGGGCCTTCCGGGCCCGCTGGCGCTGCTCCTCCATCAGCTGGCGGAACTCCTCCTCATTGAGCTTCATCCCCTGCTCCTCCACCATCTCCAAGGTCAGGTCCACGGGGAAGCCGTAGGTGTCGTAGAGCTTAAAGGCGTCCGCCCCGGAGAAGGTTTTTTCCTGCTTCTCCTGGTGGCCCTTGAGCATGTCGTTGAAGATTTTCAGGCCGCCGTCGATGGTCTTGGAAAAGTTCTCCTCCTCCACCCGGATAACCTTGGTGATATAGTCCTGCCGCTCCCGCAGCTCGGGGTAGTGGCCCTCGTTCTCGTGGATGACGGTGTCGCACACGGTGTACAGGAAGGGCTCGTTTACCCCCAGCAGCTTGCCATGGCGGGCGGCCCGGCGGAGCAGGCGGCGCAGGACGTAGCCCCGGCCCTCGTTGGAGGGGAGCACACCGTCGCAGATCATGAAGGTGGCGGAGCGGATGTGGTCGGTAATCACCCGGAGGGAGACATCCTTCTCATGGCTCTCGCCGTAGTGGGCGCGGGTGATCTCGCTGACCTTGTTGGTGATATTCATCACCGTGTCCACGTCGAACAGGGAGGCCACCCCCTGGCAGACGCAGGCCAGCCGCTCCAGGCCCATGCCGGTGTCGATATTTTTCTGCTTCAGCTCCTCGTAATGGCCCTCGCCGTCGTTGTTAAACTGGGAGAAGACCACGTTCCACACCTCGATATACCGGTCGCAGTCGCAGCCCACGGTGCAGCCCGGCTTGCCGCAGCCCCACTGCTCGCCCCGGTCGTAGTAGATCTCAGAGCAGGGGCCGCAGGGGCCGGAGCCGTGCTCCCAGAAGTTGTCCTCCTTGCCGAACTTGAAGATACGCTCCTTGGGGATGCCGATGACCTCGTTCCAGATACGGAAGGCCTCGTCGTCGGCAGGGGTGGTCTCATTGCCGGCGAAGACGGAGGGGTACAGCCGCTCAGGGTCCAGCCCCACCCACTCCGGGCTGGTCAGAAACTCCCAGGCGTAGGGGATGGCCTCTTTTTTGAAGTAGTCGCCGAAGGAGAAGTTGCCCAGCATCTCAAAGTAGGTGCCGTGGCGGGCGGTCTTGCCGATATTCTCAATGTCGCCGGTACGGATGCACTTCTGGCAGGTGCATACCCGGTGGCGGGGGGGCTCCTCCTCCCCGGTGAACCAGGGCTTCATGGGGGCCATGCCGCTGTTGATGAGCAGCAAAGAGGCGTCGTTCTGGGGGATCAGGGAGAAACTGGGCAGACGGAGATGGCCCTTGCTCTCAAAGAATTTCAAAAACATCTCCCGCAGCTCGTTCAGGCCGTAGGGTTTGGGTTCTTTCATGTTGATTACCTCCAAGATATAACAAATTTTACAGATTTTTCTGGCAGATTTTCGCAATCTTATCCAAATAGTTCCACCAGGGATCCCCCGTGCCTTCTCCTATGAAATCAGGCACATAGAGATCGCCCAGCCAGCGGATGTGAAACATCCCCTCCCGGGAGAGCAGAAGTTTCAGCTTCTTGCGCTCCGCCTCGCTCAACGAGGGCCAGCGCTCCAGCTGCTCTACTGCCGCGTCAAGTCTCTGCCGGTTCCCCTCAGAAAAGGACACCCAGCCGGACAACTCCCTGAGCGCGGCAATTACAAGGCCAATATCCTTCACCGTTCCACCTCTCTTACCGCACTGTAACCTCAATGCCCATCAGTTCCATATCTGTGCTGTAGGCAATCCGGTACATGAGGCTCTTCTTCTCGTGCTTGCAGTAGAACACCGCCGTGCCATATTCCTCGCCGGTATCCTTAATCTTCTGCCCGGTGGCCATAGCCTCGGTCTCCAACTTGTAGGCCCCGGCCTTGTCCAGCCGCTCCTCCATATAGCTTTGGATGGCTTCCGGGCTGGAGGTCTCCTGGGCGTCCGCCCGGAGGAGGCTGTATACCTCCTGCCACTCCCCTCCGTTCAGCATTGCGACAATCTCCCGGCCCTGCTCCAGGACGGTATCCTCCTCCATCCCCTGGGGCAGGGGGTTGCCAGAGACCTTACACCCGGACAGCAGGAGCACAGCTGCTGCCGCTAACAGGATCAAGCATTTTTTCATTGTTCCCTCCTTTCCACAAAAAACCGCCCCTGACCATATGTCAGGGGCGGAAGCTTCCACGGTACCACCCTGATTATCCCCGCAAACGGGGCGTCTCTTTTGTCCGTAACGGGGACAGCCGTCCCGGTCGTCCCGGGCCGCTCAGGAGCGGCGCGCGCGCCTGTGAACCGGCCAAGGGCTTTCACTATCCCCTCTCGCTTTGGGCCGCTGTTTGACGCGCTTAACTCCTTCAACGCATTTTGCGGGATTTATTCTATCATATTTTCTCCGTTTGTCAACCGTTTTCTTCTGCCCCCAAGGACTTTACAGCGGCTGTTGATTTACTAATTGAAGTGCGAAAGGTCGAAAGACCTCGATGCGCTTCTATTTTTTATGCTTTGAGGGAAAGGAGGCCGAAAACTCTGCTATCTCGGGCCGAGTACCCCATCTATCGGGCGAAGTAGCGCTATTATAGCCGCATTTGTGACCTTGGGTGCTGCCTGAAAGTCGTGAAAGCGGACTGGGCCTCGATCAATGTCTCCGAGGAGAAGGAGCCCCCGCACTACGGCAACACACTAGTGATGTCTCTTTCTTATCCCCAATCTGCCGCTAACCTTTTCGCGCCCCCTTGCAAAGAGAGGCTTTTTTAATACCGCCTTACCACGGCCACCACTTTGCCAAGAATCTCAGCGTAGGTGCCGTCGATAGGGTCGTACTCGGGGTTTTCCGGGAGGAGCCAGACCTGGCCATCCCGGCGCTGATAGGTTTTTACAGTGGCCTCATCCTCAAAGAGAGCCACCACGATCTCGCCGTTGCGGACCATCTGCTGACGGTGGACCACCACCAGGTCATCAGGGAGGATGCCGGCGCCCAGCATGGACTCACCCCTCACTTTCAGGGCAAAGTGTTCTCCGGACAGACCCTGGGTATCGAAGGTGAGGTAATCCTCAATGCACTCCTGAGCCAGAATGGGGGAGCCGGCGGCCACGTTACCCACAACAGGCACCTGGTTGGCGCGGGGATCAACCTCCTCAGCCACCGGATTTATAGAGACTCCCGGCAGGGAGATGGCCCGGGTTTTGCCCTCCGCCTTGACAATGACGCCGGCCTTTTCCAGGCCCTTCATGTGGAAGTGGACGGTGGAGGGGGATTTCAGCCCCACCGCCTCGCCGATTTCCCGCACGGAGGGGGGGTAGCCGTGTTCATTGGTGAAGGAGAGGATGAAGTTATAAATTTCCTGTTGTTTTCGGGTCAGCTCAGCCATAGTGACGGCTCCTTTCAGCGGGGGGGGACGCCCCAGTACCAGACCATTTGAATAATAGTAAGATTATAACATAAAATCTCACCATTGTCAAACGAATGTTCCATCATTTTTTGGAAAATCGGGGCGTTGAGAGAACGCCCCGGTTTGTCAGTCTATCAATGTAGTCCAGTGGCTGGCGTGGCAGGCCTCAAAGCACAGCTTGATCTGCTCTGCGGTGGTCTTCCCGGTAGACAGCGGGGGCAGTTCCTCCAGGGCAAAGTACCGGCTGTCCACCGTTTCCAGGTTGGGCTGGAAGGAGCCGCCCAGCAGATCGCACAGCACCAGCACCTTGCAGACACTGTAGGCGTTCATGGGCCGGTTGCGCTTGTGCTGGTCCTGGAGGGCAATGACCAGGCGGACGGATACGTCCAGCCCCGCCTCCTCCTTGACCTCCTTGACGGCATTTTCTCCCACCGTGATATTGACATCGGCCCAGCCGCCGGGCAGGGCCCAGCGGCCGTCACTCTCCTGGATCAGAAGGATTTTTTCGTCCTGAAAGATGGCGGCCCGGGTGTCCAGCTTGGGGGTCTGGTAGCCGGACTCGCAGCAGAACAGATCTGTCACCTTTTCCAGGGGGAGGCCGGTATGCTGAGCCATAATCTGGGCGGAAATTTCCCGGATGCGCTGGTAGCGCTCAAGGTCGAATTTGTCATGGCCGTATTCCAGCCCGGTCTGGGCCAGGGCCTGGAGCTCTGTGGCCCACTCCAGCCATTTGGGTTTTTGTTCCATAGTGAGTCCTCCTTACAGCGGGGGCATTTGGGGCATGTTGGTCCCGGTGGGGACGGCCAGCATCCGGGCATCGTAAAAGCCGGCCCGGGCTGTGGAACGGTAGGGCAGCAGCCACAGCGATATGGGTACGGTGACCAGCGTGCTTAAAATGACCACCGGCGCGGAATAAATCACGTTCATGGCCTGGACAAACAGTGCCTCATCGAGAAAGATGTCTGGAGTGAGCAGCCCGGCCCGGTGGAGGAAAAAGGCGGTTACCCCGCTGGACAGGGCCAGGTTAATCAGGTCCCAGCCGATAAAGGAGAATTCCAGCTTGAACAAGTCCCACTTCCAGCCCCGCATCAGGGCGGCACTGCGGCGGATGGGGAGGGTAGGGCCGTCGTCAGGGCGGTCGGCCAGCAGGTAGGGGGCCAGAGCAAAGCGGAGCCGGAGGATGATGATGGTGGCGAGCAGGCCGGCGAAAAAGATCAAAAGGCTGAACAGGCCCAGTCCGGCTCCGCTGTCGGTGAGGAGCAGGATCATAACCGGCATGGACAGGAACATGGACACCAGAAAATACCACCCCAAGACCCGCAGGTAGATGCCCAGCTCCATGATAATCACCCGCCCGGCCACCGAGAAGCCCTGGGTCAGGGCGTTGACGTCCGGGTCCAGCTGCCGGTAGGTCCACAGGGCCCAGAGGCACAGGCCAAACCGAACCACAGTGGTGTACAGCATCAGCAGCAGCTGGAAGAACAGGTTCAGGTCAAAGACAGGAATGGGCCCGGGGCCCGCGCTGGGAAGGGGGATCAGGCTGACCAGCCAGGACACCCCGGTGGTCATAGCCAGAAAGGCCAAAGCCACCACCCAAAACCTGGGTTGGGTAAGGTCCATGCGCTCTTTGGCCTGGCGTTTGAGTTCTATACGGTCGATTTCCATAACAGTCTCCGTTCTTGGTGATGTGCGGGCACGTCCCGCCGTCTGCCAGTATTATATGCCAAAAGCCCGGCGGGGGCAAGCCCCCGCCGGGTGGAATTTGTAAACTTATTCCCATTTCTCCATAATCTGCTTGATCTGGTCGGCCAGCTTGGCCAAGTCCTTGTTGGGACGGCCCCGGCTGCGGCCGATAAGGTCGGCCAGGTCGTGGGACACGTTTTGCAGGCGCAGATAGGCGGAGGAGGGGGTTGCCGCAGAGCCCACCGTCTTCTTGACCTCCAGCACCACGCCCTTGGCCAGCATGCAGTTGGTGGAAAGATCGTAGACCTCCTCATAGAGGGGGGCGTGGGCAGGGATGCCCCGCTGGTTCAGGTCATTGGCGAACAGCTCTGTAACCTCGTGGTCCCCGTGGACCACAAAGACCTGCTGAGGCCGGGGAGAAAAATGCTCAATCCATTGCAGCAGATGGTCCCGGTCAGCATGGGAGCTGAGTCCCTTGAAGTTGACAATCTTGGCCCGGACAGAGATGTCCTCGCCGAAGAGCTTGACGGAGCGGGCGCCTTCCAGCAGATAACGGCCCAGGGTGCCCTCCCCCTGGTAGCCCACAAAGACCACAGCGCATTCAGGACGCCACAGGTTATGCTTCAGGTGGTGACGGATGCGGCCGGCATCACACATACCGGAGGCGGAGATGATGATTTTTGGGGTTCTATCCTCGTTCAGGGCCCGGGACTCCTCGGTGGACTGGGTAAGGGTGAGGCCGGGGAAGGTGAAGAGGTTTTCACCTCCCTGGATGACGGAGATAGCCTCCTCATCCAGATAGCCGTGGAGGTTGCCCGAATAGATCTTGGTGGCCTCAGAGGCCAGAGGGGAGTCTACATAGACCTTGAAGGAGGGCAGCGATTTGACCAGGCCGTCCCGTTTGATCTCCCGCAGGTAGTACAGCAGTTCCTGGGTGCGGCCTACGGCAAAGGAGGGAATGACTATGTTGCCCCCCCTGGAAAAGACCTCGTCAATCAGGTTGGCCAGGGCTCCGGTATAGCTCTTGGGGGGCTCGTGGTTCCGGTCGCCGTAGGTGGACTCCATCACCACGTAATCGGCGCTGTCGATCAAGGATGGGTCCCGGATGATGGGTTGATCCTGGTTGCCCAGGTCGCCGGAAAAAACAATCTTCCTGGTAACGCCGTCCTCCGTGGCCCAAACTTCCAAAATGGAGGAGCCCAGCAGATGGCCCGCGTCGCTGAAACGGACCTTCACCCCGTCGCACAAGTCAAAGAGCCAGCCGTACTCCACTGTCTCCAGCATATGAACAGCCTCCTCGGCATCCACCAGGGTGTACAGCGGCTCCACCGGGGGCAGGCCGGCCCGCTTGCCCTTCTGGTTGTGCCATTGGGCGTCCCCCTCCTGGATGTGGGCGGAGTCCCGCAGCATCACGGACAGCAGCTGGGCTGTCAGACTGGTGGTGAGGATGCGGCCGTTGAAGCCCTCCTTTACCAGCAGCGGGATACGTCCCGAGTGGTCAATGTGGGCATGGGTGACCAGAACATAGTCGATATAATTGGGGGCAAAGTCCAGCGCGTTTGCGTCATGCTCATCCTTGCCCTGCTCCAGGCCGCAGTCAATAAGTATCTTCTTGCCGTTGACCTCCAGACAGTGGCAGCTGCCGGTAACCGCATGGGCAGCACCGAAAAATGTCAGTTTCATGGAACAGCCTCCTTTTTATGTGAGTTGCTTGTCTCTATTGTACACGATGCTCCGGAAAAAAGCCAGAACAAATTATGAATTTTATCCAAAAATTTTTATTTTGCAATCAAAATTCAATCAGGAGCTTTTGCGTTCCAGGGGGGAATATCGCGGCAAAATCCACTGACTTTGCAGGTAATCATTTCCCATTCAAGTCAAATATCTGTCCCCGCTCCAGCAGGATCATCGAGGGGCGGATGGGTCGCCCCGCTACTCCTTCAGCGGGTATTTTCGTAAGGCATCGCAGTTTTCATGATTACCCGTTACGAAGGCCGTAGTGAAAGAGCGGGCCTCCAGCCAGCCCAGACCTTCGTCATCTCGTTCATCGCCATGCTGCACACAGCCGAAGTCTCCAGCCACCAGATCGATGTCCTCTTTTGTGAGCGATTCCTGTTCATAGAAAATCCCCGGCCGGAAGCGGCGGAGATCCCACTCCGAATATGGCTGGAGACACTTTATATTTCCCATCCCATCAAATATTCCGTCTCGCCAGTGTTTTCGTCTACGGACTCGCTCCGGAGGGAAAAGCCTTCTCGCAGGTAGAAGCTTACCGCCCGGCTGTTTCTCTGGTACACGTTCAGGGTCAGGCTGCTTCGCAGGCCCTTTGCAAGGTCCAGCAGCGTTTTGCCGATCCCCCGGGACCGGGCTCCATCCCGGACAAAGATACCGGCGATATAGTCCCCGTCCAGGCCCACAAAGCCCTGCACTCCGCCTTCGTCCTCCCAGACGTACAGCTCTGCCTCTCGAAGCATCCCCTTTACCGCCTCAAAATGACTTCTCCAGTACTGGGCCGGGATAAAATTATGGGCTTTCAGATTGGTGTCCAGCCAAATATCCGCAACGGCATCCAGGTCAGCCCTCTTCATGTTCCGTACCATGCTGTGTCCTCCCTCTTAAAACGTCACTGAACTGTTTCAGGTCTTTTTTCCGTTCCTCCGGAAGGCGGTTGTAGTCCCGGTCTGTGACGGCCCCCTCCAGAGCGTACAGGTGTACCAGACAGACATTGGGAAATACCTCTTTTATCCGGAAATAGGCCTGCTTGGAACCCACCTGCCTCAGCTTGCCCGGGGAGTCGATCCCCACGGCGGTGAGTTTCCGGGCCATCTCCCTGCCAATATTTCGCATTGCGGTTAATTCTGACATATGGTTCTCCCCCAGGATTACAGGTAAAAAGCACTGACACCAGCTCTGTACGGACGGCCTTTGGCCGCCCGCAAAAAGACACAGCTCCCCGCTGCGGGGGCCGGACTCTGGCGATTGCTGCCGTGCAGCCCCATTCTAGCATATCCACTTGTGAAATTCAACAAATACCTATTCTCTTTTGAGGCCCAAACCAAAAATACGGCAAAAACGGCCGGGATGAATTGCAATCCGGACTTCACTGTGATAAACTATCAAAGAAGAAACTGGGAGGGAACTATCATGATTCAGAAATGGAACGTGACCATCCCCGAGCTGACTGGAGAGGAAACCCGGGGAGTCTATCTCTATCTGCCCCGCTCCTACGACTGGGAGCCGGAACGGCACTATCCGGTGCTGTACATGTTCGACGGCCACAACGTCTTTTTCGACTCTGACGCCACCTACGGCAAAAGCTGGGGGCTGGGGGAGTACCTGGATGCCTTTGAGGTCCCTCTGATTGTGGCGGCGGTGGAGTGCAACCACCACCCGGACAACGGGCGACTGTCGGAGTACTCGCCCTACACCTTTTACGAGCCCGACTTTGGCCATGTGACGGGCCGGGGCAAGATTACCATGGACTGGTTTGTCAAAACCTTCAAGCCCGCTGTGGATAAAAAGTACCTCACGCTGCCCGACCGCCAGCACACCTTTATCGCGGGCAGCTCCATGGGCGGACTGATGAGCCTGTACGCCCTGCTGGAGTACAACCATGTGTTCTCCCGGGCGGCGGCCCTGTCCCCCTCGCTGTGGGTGGCGCCCGACCGGCTGGCCCGGCTGGTGCGGGGGGCGGCTGTGCGCTCTGACACCGTGCTGTACATGGACTACGGCTCCCGGGAGCTGGGCAACCACGAGCTGATGCAGGGGCAGTTCGCCCGGGTGGTGAGCCAGCTGCTCACCCGGGGAGTAAAGCTCACCTGCCGCATTGTCCCCGGGGGGGATCACTGCGAGGCCAGCTGGGAAAAACAGAACCCCTTCTTTATCAATACGCTGATGTATGAACTGGATATGTAGGAGCGGGCTTTGCCCGCCCCGCAAAATACGGGAGGCTTTTTAAATGGACACGCAATATCTTGTTGACTACAGCCCTGCGCTGGGGCGGGACATGGAGTGTATGGTCTACGGCCGGGCCGGCCGGCCGGTGCTGTACATCCCCTGTCAGGACGGCCGGTTTTACGACTTTGGCGACTTCCACATGGCCGAGACCCTCGCCCCCTGGATCGAATCCGGGCAGATCATTGTCTTCTCTGTGGACACCATTGACAAGGAGACCTGGTCCGACAAGGCCGGCGACCCCGGCTGGCGGGCCCGCCGCCATGAGCAGTGGATGGATTACCTCACCAAGGAGATGGCTCCCTATATCCTGAACCGGACCAAGCAGCCGGGCATTATCTCCTTTGGGTGCAGTCTGGGGGCCACCCACGCCGCCAACCTCTACCTGCGGCGGCCCGACCTGTTTAACGGCATGCTGGCCCTCAGCGGCATCTATACTGCGGACTATGGCTTCGACGGCTACATGGACAGCGTGGTCTATCAAAACTCCCCCGTCCACTACATGGCCAACCTGCCCCAGGACCACCCCTATATTGAGCTCTTCAACAGCCAGCGGGCCGCCATCTGCGTGGGCCTGGGCCCTTGGGAGCTCCCTGACAGCACCCGTCAGCTGGCAGATATCTTCTACCGGAAGAGAATCCACACCTGGGTGGACTTCTGGGGACACGACTGCGCCCACGACTGGCCCTGGTGGTACAAGCAGGCCGCCTATTTCTTCCCCTGGCTGCTGGGCGGCGAACCGGGACAGTAACCAGCCCCGCCCCCCTTTGCGGGAGCCGTCAGCCGCAGGCTGACTGAGGGAGTCCATCCTTGCGATATCTTCCTCTGGACGAACTCCTTCCGACACGGCTTCGCCGTGCCGCCTCCCTCAGAGAGGGAGGCTTTCAGATTAAAAGAGAGAGTGTGAGAGAACCATGAAAAATGTCGTTTTCATTTCCCCGAACTTCCCCACCAACTACTGGCAGTTCTGCCGGGAGCTGAAAAACAACGGGATGAATGTGCTGGGCATTGGTGACCAGCCCTATGATGAGCTGTCCGGCGAGCTGAAGGGCAGCCTGAACGAGTACTACAAGGTGGGGTCGCTGGAGGACTACGAGGCGGTATACCGGGCGGTGGCCTTTTTTATCCACAAATATGGCCGGATCGACTGGCTGGAAAGCAACAACGAGTACTGGCTGGAGCGGGACGCCGCCCTGCGCACCGACTTCCATATCACCAGCGGCTTTCAGACAGCTGACATCTCCCGGATCAAATTCAAGTCTAAAATGAAGGAATACTACCAGGCTGTGGGCATCCCCACCGCCCGGTACCACATGGTGGACGACCTGAAAGGGTGTAAAGCCTTTATCAAGGAGGTGGACTACCCCGTGGTGGTCAAGCCCGACAACGGGGTAGGGGCCTGCGACACCCATAAGCTGGAAAATCTACAGCAGCTGAAGGACTTTTTAGAGTCCAAAAACCCGGACGTCACCTACATCATGGAAGAGTTCATCTACGCCGAGGTCAACTCCTACGACGCCATCATCAACTCCAAGGGCGAGCCCATCTTTGAAACGGGCAACATCACCCCCATGTCTATTATGGACATTGTCAACCAGGAGGATAACTCCATCTATTATATCGTCAAAAATCTGCCCGCCGACACCCGAAAGGCGGGAAGAGCCACAGTGAAAAGCTTTGGCGTGAAGAGCCGTTTTGTCCACTTTGAGTTCTTCCGCCTGACCCGGGACCAGGAGGGCATGGGCAAACAGGGGGACATAGTGGCCCTGGAGGTCAACATGCGCCCCTGCGGCGGGTTCAGCCCGGATATGATGAACTTTGCCAACTCCACCAATGTGTACAAAATCTGGGCTGACATGATCGCCTTTGACCACTCCACCCTGGAGGACGGCCCCCACTCCTTCTGCGCCTTCGCCGGCCGGCGGGACGGCAAGCCATTTGTCTATGACCACGAGGCCATTATGAAGAAGTATGGCCAGCAGATGAAAATGGTGGAGCGTATCCCCGACGTGCTGTCCGACGCCATGGGCAACCAGATGTATATGGCCACCTTCTCCACCCAGAAGCAGCTGGACAAGTTCTATCATGATGTTTTGCTGTGCAAGGAGGAAAAATAATACAGCAAGGGGCGGTCCGGAAGGACCGCCCCTTGCAACTTTGAAAATGCTGTCAGCCGCAGGCTGACTGAGGGGGCCGCTTTTGCAGACGGGCAGTTACAGGCCGCCTCTGCAAAAAAGGTGAAGAATTATTTCAGCGCATCAGACACCTTCATCAGGGTTTCCTCATGGGTGTGGTCCACCAGGTGGGTGTAGATTTTGCCGGTGGTGGCGGGGGTGGCGTGGCCGAGGGCCTTGCCGATATCGAACAGAGGCACCCCCTGGAAGGAGGCCACGGTGGCGAAGGAGTGGCGCAGGCCGTGGAGGGTGACCCGGGGCAGGTCATTCTTCTTGACAAACCTGGTAAAGGCCAGAGACAGCGCATTAGGGGAGTAGGGCAGGCCCTTGTGGTCCAGCACCACAAACTGGCTGGGCTCCCGCAGCCGTCCGGAGCGGTATAGCTCCTTCTGCCGCTCCTGCTCAGTCTGGAGCAGCTGAGCCATGTCGGCGGACAGGAACAGGGTGCGCACGGAGGAGCGGGTTTTGGTCTCCTTCTGGACAATGGTAGCCCCAAAGGCGGTGCGGGCCTCCCGGATGAAGAGCAGCTGCCGCTGGTAGTCGATACACTCCCATTTCAGGCCGCAGATTTCCTCCCGCCGGAGCCCCAGGCTGCCTGCCAGCTTGGCGCACAGCTCCAGAGGGTGGCCCTCCAGCAGGGCGTACAGCCGCTTGAGCTCCTCAGGGCGGTAGTAGGAGGCCTCTTTCTGCTTGGCTCTGGGGGGCTCCACCTTGTCCATGGGGGAGACAAGAAGCTTATCCTGCCGCACAGCCGAACGCAGGGCGGAGGACAGCAGGTCGTGGTGCCGCCGCATAGTGTTGCCCGACAGGTTGGCGCTTTGCTGGACCTGGATGTAATACTGCTGAATATCCATGGGGGTGAGCTTGAGCAGAGGGGTATCTCCCAGGGCGGGAACAATGTGGTTGTCAATGATCTTTTGGTAGCCGTACACGGTGGTCTCCGCCCGGGTGGGGCGGACGATATTTTCCATCCAGCTCTCCAGCCAGTCGCCCAGAGTCATGTCGTGCTTGGGGGTGCGCAGTTCCTCCTCTCTGTGCATGAGAAACTGCCTCAGCCCCATCCGGGCGGCGTACAGCGTGCGGTAGGTCTGATACCGCTTCATCCGTTTGCCGTTGGCGTCCTTGCCCAGGTCCATGCTTACGTAGTAGATCTTCCGCTGGTCGTCGTAGGAAATGTTGCGCTCCACAGTCTTTCTTGCCATAGTGATATACCTCCATATCTTTATCTTTGGGTATTTTTTCCCCGAAATTGGTGGAAAATTCTCCCTGATAAAAAATATGGACTATCCTTTCTCCGGACACAAGATAAAAATGTCAAAAACCGTCGAAAATCGTCGATTTTGCCGGGCAAGACACAGATGTATCCCCCGTAAATCGAAATAAGCCTCCCTCCTTGAGGGAGGTGGCACGGCGAAGCCGTGACGGAGGGAGTTCGTTCAAAGGAGACCTATCACAAGGACGCCCCCTCAGTCAGCCTGCGGCTGACAGCTCCCCCACGAGGGGGGAGCCCGATTGGAACCGCTGTGTAGGGGTAGGTCTGGCAATGGCGGTAAATAAGAGGCAGGACAGGCCCGGAACATATTTTAGGCTTTCCGATTTCCGGTTTCTATGGTAAGATATTGGAAAAACAGCGGGAGGAATGGCTATGCTGCGGATTGGGAATCTGTCCCTGCCCATTGGGGGCGGCGAGGAGCAGCTGCGCGGACGGGCGGCCAAGGCTTTGGGGGTGCGTCCCGGGGCGCTGGGGGAGCTGGAAATTGTACGCCAGTCTATCGACGCCCGGAAGAAGGACGATGTTCACTACGTGTACACCGTGGAGGTGAGCCTGCCCAACGAGGCGGCGGTGCTGCGGTCGGCCCCGGGGCGGGGTGTCACCCTGGTGGATCGGGTCCCCTACGCCTTTCCGGCGGCGGTCCGGAAGCTGGGGAGGCCTCCGGTGGTGGTGGGGATGGGCCCGGCGGGGCTGTTTGCCGCTCTGTTCCTGGCCCGGAACGGCATCCCAACCGTAATTCTGGAGCGGGGGCAGGACGTGGACCGGCGGACCCGGGACGTGGAGGCCTTTTGGGCCTCTGGGGTGCTGGATGAGGAGTCCAACGTCCAATTTGGGGAGGGGGGCGCGGGCACCTTCTCCGACGGTAAGCTGACCACCGGCACTCATGACCGGCGGATTTCCGCCGTGCTGGACGTCCTGGTGGAGGCGGGAGCCCCTGCCGACGTGAAATACTCCCACAAGCCCCATATTGGCACCGACGTGCTCCGGGAGGTGGTGAAGACCATCCGCAAGGAGCTGATTGCCCTGGGCTGTGATGTGCGCTTTGGCCACAGGCTGGCCGGGCTGACCCTGTCCGCCGGGGCTCTGGCGGGGGTGGAGGTGGACTCCCCTCAGGGCCGCTATCTGCTGGGGACGGACGCCCTGATCCTGGCCCCCGGTCACTCCGCCCGTGACACCTTCGCCATGCTCCAAAGGGCAGGGGTGCCTATAGAGAAGAAAAAGTTCGCTGTGGGCGTGCGCATTGAGCACAGACAGCGGGACATCAGCCTCCGGCAGTACGGCCCCGCCTGGGAGCGGCTCCCCCCCTCCGACTACAAGCTGGCCTGCCACCTGCCCAACGGCCGGTCGGCCTTTACCTTCTGTGTCTGCCCTGGGGGACAGGTGGTGGCCGCCGCCTCCCGGCAGGGGGGCGTGGTCACCAACGGCATGAGCCTTCGGGCCCGGGATGGGGAGATCATCAACGGCGGCCTGCTGGTGGGGGTGGGGCCGGAGGACTTCCCCGGAGAGGATGTGCTGGCCGGGGCCCGGTTCCAGGAGCGGTGGGAGCGGGCAGCCTATGACCTGGGCGGGGGCGGCTTTCGGGCCCCCGCTCAGCGGGTGGAGGACTTCCTCTGCCAGCGCCCCTCCCAGGGGCCCGGCTCCATCCTGCCCACCTACCGCCCGGGGGTGGCCTGGACTGATCTTTCCCCCTGCCTGCCCGGCTATGTGACTGACACCCTGCGCCAGGCCCTGCCCCTGCTGGACAGCAAGCTCCGGGGCTTTGCCGCCCCGGACACCCTTCTTACCGGGGTGGAGACCCGGTCCTCCTCCCCGGTGCGTATCCTCCGGGGGGAGGACTGCCAGTCTGCCCTTCGGGGCCTCTACCCCTGCGGCGAGGGGGCGGGCTACGCCGGGGGAATCGTCTCCGCCGCCGTGGACGGCATCCGGGTGGCGGAGGCGGTGGCCTCAAAATAAGGAATTTTTTCCGCCGGATGGGAGATACTAAGGCCATCCAATATAAGGAGGTCTTTCCCATGAGCAAGAAAAACAGGCAAAACACACAGCCCCACCCCGGCCGGAACCTGCAAGGCTCCGCCCCTATCGCTGGCCAGAACCGCACCGATACCGCCACCAACGCCCAGGACCCCCTGGCCGACCCCCTGGAGATGCGAATGAAGCGGGAAGGCCACGATATGTAACAGCTCTGTAGGGCCGCCCTCCCGGCGGCCCGCTCTTTTTCGTAGGGGCGGCCTGTGGGCGGCTACCTGCAAAAATGCCCTCCTCAGTCAGCCCGCAGTTGCTTTCGTTGGGAAACCCCCACCGCCTGACCGGCGGAGCCCCCTTTGTTAAGGGGGCCACCCTGCGGGAGGACGGGAGAGCTTCCCTTGACGAACAGTTCCAATGGTAGTATGATGGTAACGTCAACAAACGCCCGTTTGGGCGAAAGGAGATTTTACTATGTGGTTTGACCAAGCAGTGATCTATCAAATCTACCCTCTGGGCCTGTGCGGTGCGCCGGCGGAAAATGACGGGGTAGTGACTCCACGTGTCCTGCGCCTGCTGGACTGGGTGGAGCATATCAAAAAGACCGGAGCGGACACCGTCCTGCTCAACCCGGTGTTCAACAGCGACCGCCACGGCTACGACACCCGGGACTACTTCCACAGCGACCCCCGTCTGGGTACCGACGAGGACCTGGCCGCCGTCTGCAAGGCCTTTCACGACGCCGGGCTGCGGGTGATGCTGGACGGGGTGTTCAACCACGTGGGCCGGGGCTTCTGGGCCTTTAAGGACGTACAGGAGAAGAAGTGGGACAGCCCCTACAAGGACTGGTTCCACATCAGCTTCGACGGCAATACCAACTACAACGACGGCTTCTGGTACGAGGGCTGGGAGGGCCACAACGAGCTGGTCAAGCTGAACCTGTTCAACCCTGCGGTGGTGGAGCACCAGTTTGACGCCATCCGTTCCTGGGTGGACCGCTTCGGCGTCGACGGCCTGCGCCTGGACGTGGCCTACTGCCTGCCCCCGGAGTACTTAAAGCAGCTGCGATCCTTCGCCAACAGCCTGAAGCCTGACTTTGTTCTCATGGGTGAGACCCTCCACGGGGACTACAACCGCTGGATGGGGGACGAGCTGTGCCACTCGGTGACCAACTATGAGTGCTACAAGGGGCTGTGGTCCGCCTTCAACTCTATGAACATGTTCGAGATCGGACACTCCCTGGCCCGGCAGTTCGGCACGGAGCAGTGGACCCTGTACAAGGGCCGCCACCTGCTGTCCTTCCTGGACAACCACGACGTGGACCGGATCGCTTCCAAGCTTACCAACCCCGACCACCTGCGCCCCGCCTGGGCCATGACCTTCGGCATGCCCGGTGTGCCCGCTGTCTACTACGGCAGTGAGTGGGGGATGCAGGGCAGCAAGGGCCGCGGCAGCGACGCCGAGCTTCGCCCCGCCCTGGAAAAGCCGGAGTGTAACGACCTGACCACCTGGATTTCCCAGCTGGCCCAGGCCAAGAAGGGGAGTAAGGCCCTGTGCTATGGGGCCTACCGAAACGTGGTGCTCACCAACAAGCAGATCATCTTTGAGCGCGCCTGCGAGGGCGAGCGGGTGCTGGTGGCCATCAACGCCGACTCCGCCCCCTACACCGCCCACTTCGACGCCGGCTGCGGCCGTGCCACCGACTTGATCACCGGCACCTCCCACGACTTCGGCGGCGGCAGCGAACTGCCCCCCTACAGCGCCTTCTTCTGGAGGTGTGAATAACCCACCTGCCGCCCCCTTTATAGAGGAGTCGGCCCCGCAGGGCCGGAGGTGCCTGCCGGGGGGGGATGCGCAGGAAGTTCATTTCCATACTGAAGAAATACACAGAAATGATTCAACTTGATGCCGCTATCCTGTATGGATTTGTGGAGCAGATTAGGGTATTTGATACCCATACGACCAACAAACAGCAGCAACGGGTGAAATCCTAAAATTGAGATCGTCTATAACTTCATTGTGCGTTTGATTTTGAGGAAACACAGGAGCAATCCCAAACTGCCCAAGACAATAACAATGCGAGGGTCGGTACAGCTTAACGCTGCGCCAGCCCTCGCTTAAAATATTTTTTTACCTCATCCCCCCTTAGGAGCCGCTCCTTGCGTTCAGGGGGACAGATCTGCCTTTCTTCTCAGCAGAGACAGAGGCGGGACCGGCCGGGGCAGCTTCATGCGGAACACCATCTGAGGGTGGCGGACCTCCTCCAGGGGGAGGCCGTCCCCGTCCCACAGGGCGTCTACAGTGAGGGCCTGGGGCCGGACATCCGGTCCCACCAGCTCCAGGGCGTCACCCACAGCAAACTTGTTGTTCAGGGTCAAAACAGCGTTTCCCTCCCCATCGCAGGACGTCACCTTGGCCACGATCTGCCAGTCCCGGACGTACCGGGCGTTTTCAGTAAACTGCCCCGGCTGGCCGTAAAAGAAGCCGGTGGAGTAGTGCCGGTGGCTGATATGCTCCACCTCGTCCCGCCACACCGGGTCCAGGGGAAGTCCCGCCGCCGCAGCGTCAATGGCGTGGCGGTAGGCCCCGGTGACAATGGCGGCGTAGTAGGCCGACTTGGCCCGACCCTCCAGCTTGATGGAGTCCACCCCGGCGTTCATCAGATCGGCCACATGGTCGATCATACACATATCCCGGGAGTTCATGATGTAGGTCTCCCCATTCTCCTCGTAGACGGGAAAATACTCCCCGGGCCGTTTCTCCTCCATCAGGGCGTACTGGTAGCGGCAGGGCTGGGCGCAGGCGCCCCGGTTGGAGTCCCGGCCCGTCATGTAGTTGGACAGCAGGCACCGCCCGGAGTAGCTGACGCACATGGCCCCGTGGGCAAAGGTCTCGATCTCCAGCTCTTTGGGCGTCTTGGCCCGAATCTCCCTGATCTCCTCCAGAGACAGCTCCCGGGCCAGAATCACCCGGCTGGCCCCCAGGTCGTGCCAGGCCCGGGCGGACTGGTAATTGACAATGCTGGCCTGGGTGGAGATGTGACACTGGACGTGGGGCGCGTACCGTTTGGTCAGGGCCAGCACCCCCACGTCCGCCAGAATGACGGCGTCCACCCTCAGCTCCTCCAGGTACTCCAGCCACTCGGGCAGCCGGGCTGCCTCCTCATTCCGGGGCATAGTGTTGCAGGTGACATGGACCCGTATCCCGTGGGCCCGGCACAGCTCCAGGGCAGCTTTCAGCTCTTCAGGGGAAAAATTGCCGGCAAAGGAGCGCATTCCAAAGGTATTTCCCGCCAGATAGACGGCGTCCGCCCCGTATGCCACCGCCATTTGCAGCCGCTCCATATCCCCCGCCGGGGCAAGCAGTTCAAGGCTCTTCATAAAAATCTCTCCTTAAAAAAGCCCCCTTTTTCAAGGGGGCTTTCAGATTAGCTCTGATACCGGTCCTGGCTGGCAGTGAATTTTTGCAGCTGGTCGTAGGTCCGGAAGAAGTGGTGGGTATTGTCGTCGCCCAGGGCGTAGTAGAAGTCCTTGCTGTCCGATGGGTTCATAGCGGCCACAATAGACTCCATACCGGGGTTGGCAATGGGGGTGGGAGGCAGGCCCTTGTACAAGTAGGTGTTGTAGGGGGAGTCGATAGATTTGTCCTCCTCGGCGGGCTCCTTGCCGCCGTTGATATAGAACAAGGTGGCGTCAATTTGCAGATAGCCCTGGGTCCCTGCATCGGGATTCTCCAGGCGGTTGTGGATGACGGCGGAGATGTCGGTGCGGTCCTCGCCGGTGGTCTCCCGCTCGATCAGGGAGGCAATGGTGAGAATTTCCCGCAGGGTGTAGTCGCTCTCCTCCACCTGCGCCCGGAAATCGTCCCGCACCTGACTGTCGAAGTGGACCAGCAGCTTGTTGATGGCAAAGATGGGGTCGTGGTTGGTGTAGAACTCATAGGTGGCGGGCATGAGATAGCCCTCCAGCCGCTTGTAGTCCCCCAGGGGAATCTCCTGGAGGAAGGAGAAGGCGTAGTTGTGGTTGGCGGCGGCGTCCCGCAGCTTGGCCACGGTGGACACTCCCTTCTCCTCCAGCAGGGCAAAGATCTGGTCGATATTGTAGCCCTCCGGAATGGTCACCTTCACCTCCGACCGGTTGGCCGAGTTGGACCCCATACCGGCCAGCAGGGCCCGGTAGTCCATGTCGGTGTTCAGGGTGTAGCTTCCGGCGATAATATCGTCCTTCTTGTGGGTGATGGTAGCGAAGAGCTTGAAGAGGAACTTATACTCAATCATCCCCTCCTCCTGCAGCCGGTCCACCACGTCGTCAAAGCTGTCGTCTGTTGTAATGGTAAAGGTGATGGACTTCTCCGGCTTGTTCAGGGCCAGCACGTCACCGGCGGCGGTCCAGCCGATACAGGCCAGAAAGATAGACACACCGATAACCGCCACCACATACAGCAGCACCAAAGCTGCGGTACGGCCGGCGGAGCGGCGCTTTTTCTTTGGCGCCCGGCGGGGCGGTGCGTCGTAATCCCGGTCGCGGCTGCGGGACGTCCCGGTGTACTCCCGCTGGGGCTGGGCGTAGGGGTCCCGCTCAACACGCCGGTCTCTGGGGTCGTAATAATCCTGAGGCATAGGGTCAGCTCCTAACAAATTTTTCCCGCTCCCCTGTCACCAGGGACAAGAGGGGGCCATAGAATGGTACAGAACGCGGGGACAGCGTCCCGGCGCGATTTTAAGAGAGGTGACTTAACATGTGTGGTAACAACGGTTGGGGCGGAAACAGCGCGCTGTGGATCATCATTCTGATCATCATCCTGTTCGGCTGGGGCGGCAATGGCAGCGGCTGCAACAACAACTGTGGCTGTAACAACTGCGGCTGCAACAACGGCTGCGGCTGTGACAACGACTGCGACTGCTGCGGCTGAGCGCGCCTACACACCGAAAGAGGCGGGGGAGCATTCTCCCGCTTTTTTCCCGTCCTCTAAAAGGACAGGCTCTCCCTTTCGGTTATCAAAACGTCCACCCGGGCATCGTGGGCCTCGGTGGGGACGCTGTCCTGGAGGACCGCCGCCCTGCACAGACCCGCCTTAAAACCGGAAAAATTCTCCAGCCAGCGGTCGTAGTAGCCGCCGCCGAAGCCCAGGCGGAAGCCCCGCCTGTCGTAGCACACCGCAGGCACCAGAACCAGATCAACGGCCTGTCGGTCTAAAAGCGGGCAGTCCTCCCCCGGCTCAGAGATGCCAAAGGACACCGTTACCAGGGGCCTGTCCGGGCAGAAGCGGCGCACCTCCATCCGGTGACCGGGGAGCATCCGGGGCAGGCCCACCGTCTTGCCCCGGCGGACCAGCTCCCCAATCAGGCGGGAGGTATCCGGCTCCTTTCCGGGGATGCCCCAGAAGGCGAAGATGGTGTCCGCCTCCTCCACCTGGGGCAGGGCCAAAAAGCGGGCAAACAGGGCGCTGTCACTTTGGACAAGCTCCTCCGGGGGCAGGGCGGACAGCCGCTTTCGCACCTGGCGGCGCAGCAGCTTCTTTTCCTGGTCAATAATAGATGGCATCCCGCACCTTGCCGGCCTCGTCCGGCCCCTTCAGGGCCTCAGCCAGAGCCAGCCCGAAATCAATGGCGGAGCCGGCGGCACGGCCGGTGATGATTCTGCCGTCCACCACCACGCCCTGGTCCATCCGGGCCTGAGCACCGGTGAGACCGCTCTCCATGCCGGGGTAACAGACAGCCTGTTTTCCCTCCAGCAGGCCCCACTTTCCCAGCAGGGTGGGGGCGGCGCAGATGGCGGCCACCCAAATATCCCGCTGGACGGCCTCTCGGACCAGCTGCTCTACCCGGAGATCGGCCCCCAGGTTCTTGTACCCCGGACCGCCGCCGGGCAGGACAACCATATCCGCCCGGTCCAGGTCCACCTGGTCCATGGCAAGGTCGGCCGTTACGGTGATCCCATGGCTGCCGGGGACAGGCTCGCCGGTGAGCGACACTGTGGCTGTCTCCACCCCGGCCCGCCGCAGCAGGTCCACAGGCACCAGTGCCTCAGCTTCTTCAAAACCGGGGGCTAACAAAATGTATACCATAATCCATTCCTCCTATTTTTTCAGCCGCCGTCCAGCGGCCTTCACCAGCACCAGGGGCAGCTTGGCCATGCGGCCCGCCCGCTGGGGCTCCTTTTTCAGGCGGTAGGCCCACTCCAGGCCCAGCCTCTGCCAGGACTCCGGAGCCCGCTCCACCTTGCCAGCGAAGACGTCCAGGGCTCCGCCCAGGCCGATAGCCAGCCGGGCGCCGGTGTGCCTGCCCCACCGGGCCATCCACTTCTCCTGCTTTGGGGCGCCCAGGCAGACAAACAGCAAGTCGGGCCGGGCGGCGGCCACCTTGAGGAGGGCCGCCTCCTCGTCCTTAAAGTAGCCGTCCTGAGTGCCGCACAGGGTGATATTTGGGTACTGCTCCACAATGCGCCTGCCGGCCTCCTCGGCCACGCCGGGCTTGGCCCCCAGCAGATAGAGCCGTCCGCCCCGCTCATTGAGGCAGGCGAGCATATCCGCGGCAAACTCAATGCCGGGAACCCGGCCCTTCAGGGGTGTGCCCTGAATTTTGGCGGAATAAACCACCCCAATACCGTCAGCCAGCACCAGATCCGCACCGTTGAGCACCTGGAGAAACTCACGGTCCTTCTCCGCCGCCAGGATAAACTCCGGATTTGGGGTAACCACATAGTGAAATTTGTCCTCCTCCAGCAGCGCAGCCCCCGCCTGGGCGGCCTCCTGCCGGGTGAGGTCGTCAAAACTGACGCCTAAAACCTCTTTTTTCAAACGTACCTCCATGCGCCATACCGCGCGTCCCGCTCCCGTTTTGTCCTCAGGGTGATGATTCCCCGCAGGACAGTCGCTCAAACAGGGGCGGATACACTTTTCCTTATACTCCCTGATATTCTACCATGGTCTGGAGAAAAAGTCTATGAAATTTCCGTGAAGGTTTTTTTAAGTGCCGCTTTTGTAACCACACTGTAACTTGACCGCAATCTACTTCAAGTGTAGTATAATATCCAACTACATTTGAAGTGGATGTGATTCTATGAAACGACTGCCCGATACCGAGCTGGAAGTATTAAAAGCCCTGTGGGCCACCGGTCCCGACACCCCCCGCTCCCTTCTGGAGGACAGGCTCTCCCCCTTCGGCTGGGCCGCCAACACCATCAACACCTACCTCTCCCGCCTGGCAGACAAGGGCTTTGTGGCCGTCCGCCGGGAGGGCAAGAGCAACCTGTACACCCCTCTGGTAAACCGTGAGGAGTATCAGGCCTTTGACAGCCGGGCGGTGCTGGACAGGCTGTACGGCTCCCCCCGGAACTTTGTGGCCGCCCTGGCCCGGGAGGGGATACGCCGGGATGAGCTGGAGGAGCTCCAGGCCCTGCTGGACCAGCTGAACGGAGGGCGGAAGTGATGGAGGAGATACTGCTTACCTTGGGGGCGCTCACCCTGGGCGGCTCCGCCGCTGTGCTGCTGCTGGCCTGGGCGGGCCGGTCCACCCGGGCCCGGTACGGCGCCAAATGGCGGTGCTGGGGCTGGCTGCTGCTCTGCCTGCGGCTGGCTGTCCCCCTGCCCTTCGTGTTTCGGGGGGAGACCCGGGCCCCTATTCAAGTGGACGTCCCCAATCCCCCCGCTGTGGTCCAGCCCGCCGACCCCAATCCCCCCGGCAATACCAGCACCCCCGCCCTTCCCAACATCCCCCAGGGGGGACAAACACAGCCCGCCCCCTCCGGGGGAAGCTCCGCCGTAACATCCCCGACAGCCCCCGACCCTGCCCCTCCGGAAGAGGACCGGGAGTTTGACCTCTCCTTCGTTCTGCTTGCGGTCTGGCTGGCGGGCGCGGCGGTGATGCTGGTCCGGAACGGGGCCGCTCATCTGCGGTTTCTCCGCTGGCTGGGCCGCTGGGCCTCCCCAGTGGAGGACTGGGACGCGGTGGAGGCCTTCAACCACCTGGGGGACCAGCTCCACCTTCACCGGCGGCCCAGACTGCTGGTGTGCCAGGGGCTTAAAGTGCCCATGCTGGCGGGCGCCTTCCGTCCCGCCATCCTCCTGCCCCAGGGAAAAATTACCGGGGAGGAACTGGGCTTCTCCCTGCTTCACGAGCTCACCCACTACCGGCGGGGGGACATCTGGCTCAAAACCCTGGCCATGTGGGTCAACGCCCTGTACTGGTTCAACCCACTGATGTGGCTTATGATTTATCTGGTAGAGCGGGACACCGAGCTGGCCTGCGATGAGGACGCCCTGCGCCGCCTCTCCCCGGAGGACTACCGGGCCTACGGCCAGACCATCTTGGCCGCCGTGGCCAGATTGCAGCGCAGGACTGATTAAAGTGTATCAAGGGCTCTCGAAAAAGGCCCCCTTCGCAAAGGGGGCTCCCGGCAAAGCCGGGCGGGGGTTTTCCCCAACAACAGCTGCGATTCGATTGGAGAAAACCCTCTGTCACCGCCTTCGGCGGCGCTACCTCCCTTTGCGAAGGGAGGCTTTAGACGAAAGGAGCGAAACCGATGAACAGCAACATGCCCCGCACGCCCTTCTCCACCCAACTGTCCGGGTCGGCCAGGGAGGCAGAGATCCGCATCCGCAATATCTTTTCCGGACCCAAGAAGCGGCCCCCCGTTCCCTTTTTGATTTTAATGTTTTCCCTGTGCCTCTTCTGCGGCAATATTGTGTCCTGTCAGATGAAGGAGGCTGAGGTTCCGGACTCCGGAAGCAGCAGCTCTCAGGCGGACGGCTCCGCCCCCGCCGGACCGGCCCAGGCTGTAAAATCGGGACTGGACCGCACTCCCGACCTGAACCGCAACGGCATCCCCGAGAAGCTGAGGCTGGTGGAGGAGGAGGACGGCGACCTGATGTTGGAGGTCTGGGAAAACGGCGAAGTTTTGTTCCGGGAGCCCGGAGAATTTGCCTACCCGGAGGCGGAATTTCTCTGCACTTTGGACGGGAAGGACTACCTTCTGCGCTATAAGAACTGGGACCTTGGAGGCCAGGGCAGCTACCTCTACTCCTACGACCTGGCCGATTTCGGCGGCGAATTTGAGGAGACAAAGCGGTCTGGCCAAGTGGACTTCGACCTCAACTTCGGTTCCCCCTATCACAAGGACTTCGACCCGGAGGCCATCGCCGCCCTGGTGGACCAGGTCAACCAGCTGCTGCCCCACTGCCAGCTGCTGTTCTGCACCAGCCCCGACCTGCTGGCCACCTTTGAGCAGGCGGGCAGACTGGAGGACGACCTGAGCTGGCTGGACGATTTTCCCAACGTCTTCACCCGGGACCCGGACAAGTCCCTGCTGGAAAACCTGCAAGACTTCAAGGCGGCCATGCCCCAGGACTGGACGCCGCCCGCCCCGGAGAATGACCCGGAGCTGCTGTTCGACCAGCCAATAGAAATGACCTTCTCCAGCGGCGCGGGAGCCTGGCAGACTGTTATCACCCTCCACGGTGACGGCTCCTTCCAGGGCGAGTACGAGGACGCCGATCTGGATACCCATTACGTCTGTCAGTTCCACGGCCGGTTCGGGGATATGGCCCCCATCAGTGACAATTCCTGGTATCTGGTCCTGAAGGAGCTGGTACTGGACACCAAATACCCCGTGGGCCAGGAATGGGACGAGAGTGGCATCCACTACATCTCCAGCAACCCTTACGGCTTTGACAGCCCGAAGGGCGGGGCCTTGGAGCCCGGCGCGGAGTTTATCTTCTACTACCCGGGCGCCACCGGCCACGAGCCCGGGACGGAGCTGTACGGCGCTTACGAGTTCTGGACCTGGTGGCCTAACCGCCATATCTTCCACAGCTCCTCAGACACCCTGGGTGTCTACGGACTGCATAGCTTAGAAACCGGATACGGATTCTTCTCTTGAGTGCGGCTAAAGGCCCCCTTCGCAAAGGGGGCTCCCGGCAAAGCCGGGCGGGGGTTTTCCCCAACAACAGCTGCGATTCGATTGGAGAAAACCCTCCGTCACCGCCTTCGGCGGCGCTACCTCCCTTTGCGAAGGGGGGCTTTAGACGAAAGGAGCGAAACCAATGAACAACAACATGCCCCGCACACCCTTCTCCACCCAACTGTCCGGGTCGGCCAGGGAGGCGGAAATCCGCATCCGCAATATCTTTTCCGGACCCAAGAAGCGGCCCCCCATTGCGCTGATTGTGCTCACCGTATTGCTGATTTTACTGTGCGGCAATCTGGTGGCCTTTCGTCCCCTGCCTGCCCAGCCTGTCATTGTGATGGAGACCCAGTACTATGACAGTTATGGCAACTACATTGAGATTCCCGTCCTGGCCCTCCCCGCCGGGGAGGAGAACCAGGCGGTGGAGGCTATCAACGCCGCCCTCGGCAACCTGCGGGAGGAATACGCCCAGCTTACCTCCCGGACAGGGGGAGAGGCCCGGGAAAATCAATGTCTGTTCTACCCCTCCACCACCGGCCGGTACTTAAATCTGCTTTTCTTTGAGGATTACTTTAAAACCGACCTGAACACCGGCCATGTTCTCTCCCTGGTCTACGATCTGAAAAAGGGGACGCAGGTGTCCCCGGCGGACGCCCTGGCCCTGGCCGGACTGAACGAAAAGGGTCTTCTGGATCAGGTCACCCAACAGATACAGAACCAGCTGGAGCGGGACTACCAGGAGTATGGCTTTGAGCTGGCACTTCACAATTTGACGCTGGAGGGCTTCCGCATCAAGGCGGACGGTCAGCCTGTGTTCTACCTCACCGGCCGGGTGGATGATGTGGACGACACAGTTTTAGATGCCATCAGCGGTGCGGACCACCTGTACATCTGGGAGGACCGGACGGTCACCGCCTACAACCAGTACGGCCCGGAGCCCGTCCCCCTGGTCCCGGCGGAGGAGACTGACCAGCTGGACCCGCCCTTGTGGAACCAGTGGTACTTCGCCGGGGAGGAGCCGTTGGGCGGCTTTGTCAGCCGCTACGTCCCTGGCACAGACCCCCATGGCAATAATTTCTTTGAGGTCCTGCTTAACTGCTACGCCGGTTACCGGGACCAGTGGAACATCTTCTACGCTGACTACCAGACGGACACTGAACAGGACGGCGACCTGCGGCTGGGCCCGGCTGTCTGCCTGGGAGAAGTCCCCTGGGACGCGGATACCTTCGCCGTTGTCTATGATGTGTACTACACCTTCTATCACAATACTCTATACGCCGATTCGGTGTGGGGCTTTGACTGGGATGTAAACCGTGAGATCCTGATTCTGTCCCGCAGCGCCCAAAACGGCGAATTTACCGGCCTGCTGGGCCGGGCCGATTACAACTACCGAATGTATGATATGACCGTTGAGGAACTCATCCAACAGATTATAGATGACTGAACAGCCAGGAGGTCTACTATGAATCACAACATGCCCCGCACCCCCTTCTCCACACCTCTGTCCGGGTCGGCCAGGGAGGCGGAGATCCGCATTCGCAATATCATGTCCGGACCCAAGAAGCGGCCGCCCCTGCCCTTTTTGATTTTGATGTTTTCCCTGTGCATCTTCTGCGGCAATATCGTCTCCTGCCAGGTGGCGGAGACGGACACACCCGCCGCCCAGGATTCCTCCGCGTCGGTCTCCGCGCCCCCGGACACCTCCGAGGAACAGCCGTGGGTCCCGGTGGAGCTAAAAACCGGGATGCTCCAATATATCGGGCAGACCAGTGACTGGTTCTATGAGAATTACAGCCCTTCTGAGAAGGAGATGGCGGTTTTGGACAACCTCCCCGGGGCGGAGCTGCCCTGGGAGGCGGTAGAGGTATATTACGCCATGCGGCGGGACTACTGGCGGGACACTCTCCTGCCGGTGGCCTACGACGAGGGGGAGGATGTCACCGTCTACTTTGTAGTGAACCCGGACAGTATGCCCAACGTGGAGCCCCTGGTCAGTCCTATATTGTGGGGAGGAGACCTGGAACAGCAGCGGGGCATCGTCCTGCGTCACGGGGAGCGGACGGCCTATTTCCACCTCTACTGGGGCGGCAATGGGCACTTTGCCAGCAATCCCACGCTGCTGGCGGACGACCTGGACGGCGATGGCCAGCCCGAAGCGGCCCTGGTCCTGACTGACGGCTGGGGCACCGGGGTCCACACGGAAAGCCTGTACATCTTCGACCTGGATACCATGACCTACACCGTCCCGGACTTCTCCGACATCCCCCTGGAGATCACCGCCAGCCCCGGCGAGACCACTGCCCGTATGTCCAGCGGGGAGCGGGAGTGGGAGGTGGACCTGGGTAAACTGTATGAGCCTTTCAAGGGGGTTGCGCAGGTGGGCGATCAGGTGCGCTTTAAACAGGAAGACGACCGGCTTGTCTGCGACCTGACCCTGGACTTATCCTGCATGAGCCTGGAATGTCTGGCCAGTGTCCATTTTCCCGTGGTCTATGAGGGCGGCGGGTATAAATTGGGCCCGGCCACGTGGATGGGCAACATCCTCTGACGATGAAAGGAGCACCCCATGAACAACAAAATGCCCCGCACGCCCTTTTCCCTGCCCTTGTCCGGGTCGGCCAGGGAGGCGGAGATCCGCATTCGCAATATCATGTCCGGACCCAAGAAGCGGCCGCCCCTGCCCTTTTTGATTTTGATGTTTTCCCTGTGCATCTTCTGCGGCAACATCGTCTCCTGCCAGATGGCGGAGCCTGACGCACCCGCGCTCCCCGACATCTCTGCCAGCCTCCCTGAGATACCGGACATCTCCCTCCCCGACCCGCCGGAGCAGAAGCCGGAGATTCAAGAGCACCAGGTGGTGCTGCAAGATGAAGATGCCGACCTGGACGGGGACGGCCTGGCGGACACCGTCACGGCCACCACCCGGTTTGACCCACAGGATGAGAGCTGCAGCACGATCATCACCCTCACCGCCGCCCTGGGCCGGGGCGAAACGGTGGAGCGCCAATGGACGGAGGAGGGCTGGCTGGGTATCGGGGACTTGATGGCCGGATACCTCACCAGCCCGGACCGGGACGCTCTGGTCCTGGAGCTGTATTTCCCCACCAGCAACTACGGCGCCGCCGAGACGCACATTCTGGAGCTCATCGACGGCGAACTGACCGAGCGTTACCGTACCGAGAATGCATCCACCATATCCGGCGCTTACCTCACAGGCCGGGAGGATTCCCCCCTCTGCGACGTCCGCATTCCCCTCCTGGTGGACAAGTGGCACGACCCGGAGTATTACACCCTGAGCTGGAACGGAACCGGCTGGGACTTTGTGGGGGACGGCTACTTTACCGACGCCGAGACGGTCACTGTCACCGGCGGGCGGGTGCTGACCCTGGCGCTGCGGGGGCGTGTCACCGGCGAGCAGTTCAGCCCCCACCTGATCTACGACCAGATTCAGGTGTTCGACGGGGATATGATGTTCAACCCGAATAAGCTGCTCCAGACCATCCTTCCGGAGGACATCCCGGGGGACGACCGCTTCCCAGATCAGATTTTCGTGGCCGACAACCCCTCCCACGTCTGGATTCAGGATATCAACTTCGACGGCGCGGAGGACTTTGCCGTCCTCTGCGACAGCACCAGAAATCAGGGCTGCCGCTGGTTCCGCTGGAATGAGGGGCAGGGACGGTTTGAATATGCCTTCTCCCTGGCCGGGGAGGTGGAGGTTGTCCCCCAGGGTCAGCACCTGATCGAGGCGTGCTGGACCGAGGACTGGGAGAACAAGCTCTATAACATCTACAGCTTCAATAACCGGGGCTGGCTCATTTTGGAGAGCACCTGGGACACTATGGTTGAAGCGCAGAACGCATGTCAGGAGGATTTTTAGCAATGTTTGAAGAAATGCCCCGCACCCCTTTCTCCACCCACCTGTCCGGGTCGGCCAGGGAGGCGGAAATCCGACTGCGCAACATCTTCTCCGGACCCAAGAAGCGGCCGCCCATTCCCTTTTTGATTCTGATATTCTTCATCTGCCTTTTCTGCGGCAATCTGGTATCCTGCCATGTGCGGCCTGCCCAGCCCACTGTTGTAATGGAAACCCAATACTACGACCGTTACGCCAACTATGTGGAGATCCCCGCCCTGGCCCTTCCCGCCGGGGAGGAAAACCAGGCGGTGGAGGCTATCAACGCCGCCCTCAACGGCCTGCGGGAGGAATACGCCTTTGCCCAGGACAGCGTCCGGGGCGGGAATATGTGCCTGTTTTATCCCTCCACCACCGACCGCTATCTCAACCTGGTCTTTTTTCTGAACGAAAACTCCTACGGCCACGACGGCTGGGTCCGCTCCTGGGTCTACGACAAGGAGGAGGGGGGCCAGGTGACGGCGGAAGACGCCCTGTCCCTGGCCGGCACCACCAGAGAAGCCCTGTGCGGCGGGCTGGAGGAGCTCATCGCCAATGACCCGGAGTACCCCCGGGGTATGTATGAGCCCGCAGACATCGTCGGATTCCGCATCAAGGCGGACGGCCAGCCGGTGTTTTATCTGTCTGCCTTTGTGGACTATGTGGAGCTGGAATCCGGCGGGGCCCTTGACGAGTGGTACCGCCTTTACGTCTGGGAGGGCGGGGAGTACATCCGCTACGACTGCATGGTTTTTGGGGACAGCAGTCAGTACCCCCTGGTCCCGGCGGAGGAGACCGACAAGCTGGACCCGCCGCTGTGGAACCAGTGGTACTTCGCCGGGGAGGAGCCGTCGGGCGGCTTCTCTCCCGCGCCGGTCAGTTCCCGGAGCGCCGCTGATCTGCGCTCTGTCCTGCTGGGCAGCATGATGTTTACCGACGCAGAGGAGGGCCTGGTGCTGGACATCAGCCGGGTCACTGAGGCGGTCACCTCCAGCCCGGACTTCACCGCCTACCCCGCCCGCTTCGCCTACATGGACATGGACGGGGACGGGATCAATGAGGCCGTCCTCTGGCTGGAGACAGAGGATGGGGACCCGGTACTGGCCTTTATCGTCCTCCGATGGCAGGGGGATGGCCGGGTGTTCGGCTATACCCGCTTCCCCCGCTCCTTCCAGGGGCTGAAGCAGGATGGCACGTTCTCCTTCTCCTCCAGCGCCGCTGACTATGGCGTGGGCAAACTCATATTCACCGCCGCCGGGGAGGGTGCTCCGGACGAATGCACCACCTGGGACCTGGCTCTCCAGGAGCGGATTGACAGCGACTGGGACAATCTGGCCTGGTATGTGGACGGCGGCCCAGCCGCTCAGGGGGAGTTTGACGATGCCTGGGAGGAGTATTTCGCCAAACAAGACGCCGTCTGGCACGACTTTACCTTGGACACCATTGAACGCATTGTTTTCTGAAAGGAGTATCAGTATGAACAACAACATGCCCCGCACCCCCTTTTCCACCGCCCTGTCCCGCTCCGCCCGGGAGACTGAGCTGCGCATCAAAAACATTATGTCCGGGCCCAAGAAGCGGCCTCCGCTGCCCTTTTTGGTTTTGATATTTTCCATCTGCATTTTCTGCGGCGATTTGGTATCCTGCCAGACGGCAAGGCCGGAGGAGGCGCAGCCGTCCGCCTCCCAGGCAGTGGATACTGTCCCCGCCATGAAAAACAGCGCCGTCCCCCGCATGGAGCGGCGGGACGGGGTGTACACCTTCCTCCTTACCGCCGGTACCGGCGGCGGTGCTCCCTCCGACGCCTTTATGGTGCTGTGCTACGACACCCAAGGCCAGGCTGCCGGTCTGGTCTCCATCCCCCGGGACACGCTGGTCGATCTGGACGGCCAAGCCGTCCGCCTGAGCGGTGTGGAATACGGTCTGGAGCAGTGTCTCTCCCACACCCTGGGCATCCCCATTGATTACTACATTGACATAGAGCTTGACGGCTTCGCCGCCCTGGTGGACGAGCTGGGCGGAATTGACTTCTACATTCCCTGCGACATGGATTATGATGACCCGGCCCAGAACCTGTCCATCCACTTTAACGAGGGCCCGGCCCACCTGAACGGCTGGCAGGCCGTGGAGGCGGCCCGTTTCCGCAAGAACAACAGCGGCACCTCCTACAGCGACCTGGGCAGGGTCCAGACCCAGCAGCAGCTGATGGAGGCGCTGGCTCAAAAGCTGCTGTCCTGGAACAGCCTCACCAAAATCAACTCCTTTGTGGACATCTTCAGCCAGAATGTGGACACCGACCTGTCTATGGCCGACATGCTCTACTTCGCCAGCCGGGCCGTGGGGCTGGACCCCTCCGCCGGCCTGGAGACAGCCACCCTGCCCCTTCAGGACCCCGTCACAGCCGGGTACTACATCCTGGGCGAGGAAGTGGACCCGGAGCCGGCCCTGGAGCTGGTCAACCGGCTGCTCAATCCCTATACCCAGAGCCTGACTTTGGAAGACATGAACCTGCCCGAAATCGACGAGAGCGAAGACAGCTGATTGGTACAGGAGTATTTACATAAGTCAGGACTTGTGATAGAGTGAAGATATAACATGACTGCAAGAATTCAGGAGGCTATTATGAAACAAAATATGCCCTACACTCCCTTCTCCACCCATCTGTCCAGGTCAGCCAGAGAGATGGAGATCCGCCTGCGCAATATTATGTCCGGCCCTAAAAAGCGGCCCCCGCTGCCCTTCCTCATCCTGATATTCTCCGTGTGCATCTTCTGCGGCAATATCGTCTCCTGCCAGTTCAGGGATGAAACGCCCCCGGATACCTCTGAACCAGCCAGCTCCCAGCAGGAGGGACCGGGCTTTGACGCCCAGCTTAACGAGATGGTTCTGGACTACTTCCAGTCGGAGTACAACACCACTGCATACCTTGCAGAGAATACCCCGGAAACGCCTCAGGAGGGGGACACCCGCCTGGATTCCGCCGTTCTGCTTGGAACGGACACTTTGGATGAAAAGCTTTTCGGGCTCTATCAGATCGGCAGAAGCCAATATTCTCAGCGCATGGGCCAGCTGGAATGGCAGCAATATTCCCCAACTTACCTCGTCTTCCCTATGGATACGGCTGAGGTCCCTATTGCGCCGCCGATCTGTTTTAATTACTACCAGGAGGGGATGGCTCCAGGGGACGCTATCCGTCAGGCGGTGTGGGGACTGAAGGACCTGGAGGTCTGCCTCTTCCGGGACGGCTTCTCCACTCCCAACGGCCCGGGCAACTGGGTGGATTCCATGTTCCAGGACTTTGAGCCGGAGATTATCGTTCATGAGGACTGGGACCCCATTTACTGGCCTGGGGATTATTGGGAAGAGTGGTCTGTAGACAACGGCGGTGACACAGGAGAAGTTTCCGCGATCAGATACTATAACGCCGCAGAGAATTCCCGGTACCTTCAGCGCCTGGAGACAAGCCGCACTGACATGTACACCCCCAGAGGCATCCGGGTGGGATCCACCCGGGAGGAGGTGTTGGCCGCCTATCCCGGTATGCTCTTCGACGAGAAAAACTGGCAGTGGGCTTACCCGGACGACTATCTCTGGTACTGTGCCAACGAGGACGGCTTGGGCCCATGCCTGTACTTCTTCTTTGCGGACGACGTTGTTTACATGATTCAGATGGTTGATATGTTTAACTGACAAAAAACGGCCCGGAGGAACACCCTCCGGGCCGTTAGTGTGTCAAGAAATTCTTGGCTGCGCAGGGAGACTATCAACTTAAAGCGTGAGGTTGACACAGATTGAAGCGGATTGATAGCCGGCTTTTCTGGACTGATCTATAAAGCAAAGGTCTAGTGGGTTCTCACAAAATATTTGATATAAATTTCATTTTACTCTTGACACAACGGCGGGTTAGTGGTATGGTTAATTACGCAAGTAATGAACCGGCAAACATACAGAAAATCCACGGAGGTGATGGAATGCGCGGGACCTTGAACGACCAGTCCCTGATCTATTTGCAGATTGCCCGCATGCTGGAGGACGACATCCTGCGGGGGGTCTACCATGAGGAGGAGCAGGTGCCCTCCACCAACGAGCTGGCCCGGGGGTACAACATCAACCCGGCCACGGCGGCCAAGGGCATCAATCTGCTGGTAGCGGACGGAATACTGTACAAACGCCGGGGTATCGGCATGTTCGTTTCGAAAGGAGCGGGAGAGACCGTGAAGCAAAAAAGAAAAGCCGCCTTTTACGACGGCTTTGTAAAGCCCCTGGTAAAGGAGGGGGCCTCCCTGGCCCTCACCGGGGAAGATTTAACGGCCATGATTTTACAGGCTGTTGAGGATATGAGAAAGGAGAGCAAGCAATGAGCGCTGGAATTTTAAAGGCCCAGGGCCTGTGCAAGTCTTACAAGGACAAGGAGGTCCTCCACAATCTGGACCTGACCATTGAGCCTGGCAAAATCTACGGCCTGATTGGCCGCAACGGGGCAGGCAAGACCACCCTTCTGGGCATTCTCACCGCCCAGAATACCAAAAACAGCGGCGACGTCACCTACAACGGCCAGCCGGTTTGGGAGAACCAGAGGGCCCTTGACGACATCTGCTTCTCCCGGGAACTCCAGCCCACCCTGTTTTCCGGCCCCAACAACCTGAAGGTGAAGCACTATCTGAAATCCGCCGCCATCTACTATCCCAACTGGGATCAGGCCTACGCCGACCGGCTGATAGAGGAGTTTAAGCTGGAGAAGAAAAAGAAAATCTCCCAGCTGTCCAAGGGCCAGATGTCTATGGTGACCATTTTGATCGCACTGGCCAGCCGGGCCCCCATCACCATTCTGGATGAGCCCGCCGCCGGGCTGGATGTGGTTATGCGGGAGCGCTTTTACCAGCTGCTGCTGGAGGATTTTGCAGCGACAAACCGCACCTTTATTGTGTCCACCCACATCATTGAGGAGGCGGCGTCCGTATTTGAGCGGGTCATCATTCTGGACGAGGGCCGCATTATCGAGAACACAGACACCGAGGAGCTGGTGAACCAGTTCCGCTATGTCTCGGGCCGGGACGACGTGGTGGACCAGGTGTGCAACGGCCTGCAAGTGCTGTCCACCCACCAGATGGGCCGGCATAAGACGGTGGCCGTCCGGGGGGACACGGTCAAGCTGGAGGGCGCCCGGGAGGCGGACGTGGATATCTCCCCCATGAATCTGCAAAACGTTTTTGTGTCCCTGTGCGGCCACGGGGACGCCCAGTAAGGGGGCGGGTAAGATGGTAAGATCCTTTCGTTTTCTGCTCCAGTTCACCTGGATCAATCTGGGCGCCATTTTCGGTTTTGCCGCCGTTATCATTGCGGGCTGCTACGTCACCGGCGTGCCGGACAACCTCAGAGTGGGCAATCTGTTTGAGACCTACTATGCCATGTTTCCCACTATGATCCTGCTGTGCATGTTCCTGTACTCCTTCTCCCTGTGTACCAACACGCTGAACCTGGGCCTGTCCATGGGGGGCCGGCGGCGGGATTTCTTCTGGGCCGTCCAGAGCGATATGGTGGTTTACACGGCGATCTGCTGGGGACTGCAAATGTTCATGTCCGCCTTTCCCGCCCTGGCCAACTGGGAGTTCCGGGAGCGGTGGGAGCTGCTGAACCTGTTTGGCGGCCGTGTCTGGGCCTTCCCGCTGGCGTGTATCGTGCTGATGATCCTGGGGTGCCTGAGCGGAATGATTATGGTGAAAAATAAAGTCCTGGGCACCATTGTGCTCACCCTGTCCATCATTGTCATGCTAGGAGTTACCGTGTTTATGATTCTCTCCACAGAGACGGAAATTATGGTTTATCTGCTGGACTCGAAGTGGAGCTGGATGTGGAGCACTCTGCCCAAGGTGATGGCCGCTGTTCTGGCCGCCGGCGCGGTGGGGGGAGAAGCACTGATCTGGTGGGTAATCCAGCGCTATGTTGTGAGGTGAGCGAGATGTGGAAGACGTTTCAAAAATTAGTGAAATTAAATCTGGATGACCTGTTCCTCTACCTGGGGGTGGAGGGCGGACTGTTCCTTGTGGTTCAAGTTATTATCGGGTGCGTGATGTACTTTGGCAGGCCGGATACCAGCATTACCGTATCCTGCGCTATTTTCCCTATTGTGGGCGGCCTTACCGCCCTTGTGGCCGGGATTGCCCATGTGGGAGTCAGCTTTGACCAGGCCCTCCGTTTCGGCCAGACCCGGAAGCGGGCGCTGGGGCTGACCCTGGGATTGACAGCCTTCCAGTCCGCCTTTGCCCTGGTGCTGGCCGCCCTGTTGGCCGCCGTGGAACGCCTTTTCTGCCCGTCCTTGTGGGTCAAACTTGCGGGGATGAGCGTCTGGGTCCAGGCCAGATCAGGGGTTATGCAAGCGGCCCCGGCTCCGGACACTGGCAAGATTATTTCAGGCCGTTTCTTTGAGAACATGGCCGGAGAACTGGTCCCGCTTCCGGAAAAAACGCTGCTGATTGTGGGGGATTTCACCCTGGACTGGTACTGGTGGCTGCTCATCTTCGCTGTGTCCATTGCGGGCGGAATAATTGTGGGAGCGCTGATTCAGCGCTTTGGCGCAAAGGGCGGCTGGATTATCTGGGGAATCTGCATGGGCTCCATGTTTTTGGGGCAGATTCTCCCCTGGCGGACCCAGGAGATTACCAACTGGCTCTTCCCCATGCTGGCTGTTATGTGCGTTGCCGGGTTCCTCTGGTCCATTTGGTCCCTGCTCCACGCTGTGGTGCGGTCATAGGGGGGGAGAAGGTGTGAAGCTGCAAATTCTGGTAATCCTCCTGGCCCTGGCAGTAGGGGCCGTTAACTCCAGAAAATACCGCAAGTAAACATGCGGGCGGCTGGCCGCTCATTAAATTGCAGAAGGGAGAGAGCCTAACGGCGCTCTCCCTTCTTATGGAATCGTGGATAGCATTACCTTGCCATCCTGCAGGGCAAGGGTAAACTTTTGCTGGTTCATAGCCGTGGGAGCCAGAAGGGCTGTCTTCACGCCGGTTCGGAATCACTTATACGTGGTAAATTCCGCCGCCGATGAACTCCCGCATGAGGGAGGTCTTGGGAATATCGTCTGCGGGGATGGGCAGGAAGTAGTTTAAAAATTTCAACAGCCGCTTGGCCTCAATATACTCCTCGCTGTCTCTGGGGACGCCGAAGAGCAGGGGCTGCACGTAGGGTTTCAGCAAAGCGGTCTCATAGATCAGGGCTGAGTTGAAAATCACATCCGCGCTGTCCTGGAAGGGGAAGATATTCTGCTCCTCGCCCCGCCGGACGGAGGGCCACATCCGGATAGTGGCCTGGGCGCTGTAGCCTCTGGTCCTAGCATCCCGCTCGATGCGCCGCAGAAGGCGGGCGTCGGTGGTGGGAATGCGGTTGTGGTCATCGATATTCAGCGTGGTGAGACAGCTGATGTAGATCCGGTATTTGCTCTCTTTGGGCAGGGAGTAGGTAAACTGTTCGTTGAGGCAGTGGATGCCCTCAATAACCAGCACATCCCCCTCTCCTAAGGTGAGGAAGTTGCCGTTGTACTCCCGTGCGCCCTTCTTAAAGTTGAAGGAGGGGATTTCCACCGTCTCGCCCTTCAGCAGCCCCATCATGTCCAGGTTGAACTGCTCCACATCCATGGCCCCCAGGCCCTCAAAGTCGTAGTTGCCGTTTTCGTCACGGGGGGTATCCTCCCGATTTTTAAAGTAGTTGTCCGTGGCGATGGCGTGGGGCCGCAGGCCGCAGGCCCGCAGCTGGGTGGACAGCCTGTGGGAGAAGGTGGTCTTGCCTGAGGAGGAGGGTCCCGCGATCATGACAAAGCGGACCTCTTTTTGGGCGGCAATTTCGGCGGCAATGTCGCCAATCTTCTTTTCCATCATGGCCTCGTGGGCCAGAATCAGGGGCGTGGCGCCGCCCTGGGAGATGGTTGTGTTCAGCTCTGCCACATTGGAGGCGTTCAGCGCCTGGGAGCGGAGCGTGGACTGGTAGAGCTCCTGGAACACCTTTTTGGAGGGCCGGAAGTCCCCCAGCTGACCAGGGTTTTTCTGGGTGGGCAGGCGGAGCACAAATCCGTTTTCAAACAGCTCCAGACCAAAACACTTGATATAGCTGGTGTCCGGGACCATATAACCGTAAAAATAGTCCACAAAGCCATCCAGGGAGTAGACGTTGACCCGGGAGTTGATGCGGAAGGCGAACAGCTGGGCCTTGTGGACCAGCTGAGCCTGACGGAACAGGTCGATGGCGTCGTCAGTGCTGATGGATTGCTTTTCTATAGGCAGCGCCTGGGCGGACAGCTCCCGCATCCGCTTCTCCACCCGCTCCAGCAGGGCTTGATCCAGGGTGAAATTGCCTCGGGCCAGAATGAAGAGGGCACTGCTGAGGGAATATTCCACAGAAACACGCTCCACATTCTCCCGGCCCACCACATCGTAAAAAGCCTTCAGCATCAGGAAAACCGCGCTGCGCTCATAGGTCTGGATACCGGGCTTGTCCTGGGCGGTGACCATCTTCAGCGAACAGTCCCGGTCCAGAACCTTGTGGAGTTCACAGAGCTTTCCGTCCCGGTTGACCAGCAGGATGTCCCAGGGGAACCGGTCCTGAACGTCCGCCGCAACAGTGCAGTAGGGCGTTCCATAGGGGTAGGTGCGTTCCTCACCGGCCACGGTGACCTTGATTGTTCTTTTCTCTTCCATGGGATGGCCTCCTTTATGTCATTGTTCCGCCGGGCTTTCCCCGGGGACGCCTTTGCAGGCGGCGTATGCGTTGACTATATCATACGATATTTTACAAAAAAATACAAGCTCTTTTGGGATAAGTAAACAGCGAAGAGTTGATTCCATTGGCCCTGTGTGATATACTTTATAATCAAAGTACTTCAAAAGAATCAGCAGGATTATTTTGAAGCCTGGGGCGATTCTCGCCGCAGAAGGCCCTTCCCGCCCGGCGGGAGGTTCTGTTTTAAAAGATTCATCATTTTGTGAGGAGCAAAAACCATCATGTCGGAACGAAACATTTCAATTTTAGGCTCTACCGGTTCTATTGGACGGCAATCGCTGGAAGTCATATCCGCCTGCAGCATGGGAGTGGCGGCACTGACGGCGGATACCAATGTAAAGCTGATGGAGCGCCAGGCGCGGCAGTTTTTGCCTCAGCTGGCAGTGATGATGGACGAGAGGGCGGCGGCAGACCTGCGTGTGCGTCTGGCCGACACTCCGGTGCGGGTGGGGCAGGGGATGGAGGGCCTGATTGAGGCGGCCTCCCTGAAGCAGGCGGATACCGTTATCACCGCAGTGGTGGGTATCGTGGGCCTGAGACCCACCCTGGCGGCCATCCATGGAGGAAAGCGGATCGCCCTGGCCAACAAGGAGACGCTGGTGTGCGCAGGAGAGCTGGTGATGGCGGAGGCGGAGCGCCACAAGGTGCAGGTGCTCCCTGTGGACTCTGAGCATTCCGCCCTGTTCCAAAGCTTACAGGGGTGCCGGGATCGGAAAGAGGTCAAACGGCTGATCCTCACCGCCTCCGGCGGGCCGTTCTACGGCTGGCAGGCTGAACAACTGGAGCAGGTGACGGTAGAACAGGCCCTGAAGCACCCCAACTGGTCCATGGGGGCCAAAATCACCATCGACTCAGCCACCCTGATGAACAAGGGTATGGAGCTGATCGAGGCCATGCATCTGTACCGTATACCTCCGGAAAAGATTTCCATAGTGGTGCATCGGGAGAGTATCATCCACTCCCTGGTGGAGTACTGCGACAACGCGGTTATCGCCCAGCTGGGGGCGCCGGACATGCGCCTGCCCATCCAATACGCCCTGACCTGGCCGGTGCGGTCAGAGGGACCGGCCAAACCGCTGGACCTGCTGTCCTGCGGCCCGCTTACCTTTGGCCGGCCCGACCTGGAGACCTTCCCCTGTCTGGCCCTGGCGCTGGAAGCGGCCCGGAACGACGGCGCTGCCGGAGCGGTGCTCAATGGGGCCAATGAGGCGGCGGTGAGCCTGTTTTTAGAGCGGAAAATCGGATTTACGGATATCCCCCGCCGGGTGGCCCAGGCATTGGAGCGGGTCAAAGCGCCGGATGTACATAGTTTGGATGATATCCTTCGGGCCGACCGGCAGGCCAGAGAAGAGGTGCTGGGCTGACTGCCCTGCCCTCAAAAAGCATTCGGCTGTCTGTTACAGGCGGGCGGCCGCAGGCCGCCCCTGCATATGGGCCGATTCTTATAACTGCAAAACTGAGGCTTGCCGCCCACTGTCTGCGGGCGGAAAGCCTTTGCCGTTTATTCCTTAGACTGGCTGAGCTGGTAAAGCATCTGCGCCGTCTCCTCCCTGGTGGTGAAGGAGCGGTAACGGAAGCTTCCGTCCCCATCTCCGGAGATGATGCCCTGTTCCTCCGCCCACTTCCGGGCGGGAGCGGACCAGTCCCCGGGCTGGAGACCGGCCCGCTGGGCCAGATAGCCGTCCATCAACTGATTAAAGCGTTCCTGAGTCATGTCGTCCTCCTCATCCTTGCCTGTCTCATCCATTGCACTGGACACATCCTGGCGGAATTGGTCCATGGTCACGCCATGCTTGGGCCACCACTGGAGCACGTCGCCATGGTTGCTGGCCACGCCCATACTGTAGCCCTCGGCGTGGCAAATGACCACTCCGGGCTCCAGAGGGTCCAGCCCGAACTCCTGGCACAGCATGGCGGTAAGCTGAACAGCGTTTTGGTAGAGGTCGTCAAAATAGGGCTGGTTGGCCTCCACGTCGTAGCCCACCATCTCACCGCCCTGGTAGGTGTGGCCCGCAGGCTCACAGCACTCGAAAGAGATGTGGGTGTTGTTGGCGCTGCGGCTGGAGGTCCCTGTTCCGGCGTGCCAGCCCCGCATGGTCCAGGGCAGAGTCTGGACAATCTGCTCCCGGCCGACAAAAGCGTGGACACATTTTGCTACATCCGGCATGTTCCAGCGGTGGACAAACACCATTGGGTCGGGCTGAGCCACTCCGGTGGAGTGGACCATCACTCCCTGGGGCTTGATGGTCCGACCGGCCTGATAGCAGTCATTTTCGGTGAGGAATTGCTGAGTCAAATCAAGTTCCATGACAGCCTCCTTTGCCAGGGGCCCGCAGAGGCCCCACCATCCTATGCCTGGAAGAAGAAAAATGACCGCCTCCGACTTTGACAAGGCTGCGATTGGAAAGCGACTCCGCATGGTTTACCCGGAGATCGGGGAAACCGTGGACACGTTTATTACAGAGATTAAGGGGACTATGAGGACGTGGAGCGGTCCTCCCTGGTAGTGGCGAACAAAGAGGCCTCGATCGCCTCCTCCCTGGCTGATATGGCGGACCGCCAACGGATCGAGCAAACCTATTCCCGGGGAGCCACGCAAATTTACAGCCAAGCATTTGCTTATTGATATTCAAGCTAAGATGCAGCAGGCCAACTCTCCAGGGTTTGAGCGGTGGGCGAAGATTTTCAATCTCAAGCAGATGGCAAAGACGGTCATGTACTTGCAGGAAAATGGTCTGACCGACCTCGGAGAATTGGAAAGAACTTGTGACGCAGCAGTTCAGAAATTCAATCGTATATCTGCCCAGACAAAAACAGCCAATGCAAGGATGAAGGACATTTCTGAGCTGCAACGGCAAATTGGCGCATACAGCAAAACCCGTGAAATTTATGCTCAGTATAAACAACTGCCATCTAAATCCCCATGCTATAACTGGCGCCACAATTGGAAAACAGAAAAACCGGTTTTGCTGATTTTGACCGGAGAAACAGGCGGCAGCGGCTCAAAATATAGGAAATTTGCACCTTGCGCGGCGAGTGTAGTTATGATAGACTAACTCCTGTAACGCGCAGTGCGGTGAGCACGTAAGACCAGTTCTCATCGGGGCGCGTCTTTTTAAGTTTTTTAGTTAGTCTAGACTAACTTCAGGAGGGGGAATCATCATTAAAAAACACCGTTCAACCATCCTTCTTGCCGGTTTGCTGGTGATTTTGTCTGTATGGTCGCTGTTTATTGGGGTTTTGGACATCACACCGTTGGCCCTGCTGGGCGGGGACTTGGAAACGCTGGAACTCTTCCTCATCTCCCGTCTGCCCCGGTTGCTGGCGATTCTGTGTACTGGCGTGGGCATGAGTGTGGCCGGCCTGATTATGCAGCAGCTGTGCATGAACAAATTCGTCTCGCCCACCACGGGCGCGACCATTTCCTCGGCCCAGTTCGGCATTCTGCTGGCGCTGCTGTTCTGGCCTGGTTCCACCCTGTGGGGGCGGGCGCTGTTCGCCTTTGTGTTTGCCATTGCCGGAACCTGGATTTTTGTGTGGTTTATTCAGCGCATCCAGTTTAAGGATGCGGTGATGGTCCCCCTGGTGGGCATCATGTTCGGCAACGTCATCACCGGCATCACCAACTACTTCGCCTACAAGTACGAGATGAGCCAGACCCTGTCCACCTGGCTGGTGGGACACTTCTCCATGGTGCTCCGGGGCCGGTACGAGCTGGTCTATCTGGTGGTGCCCCTGGTCATTCTGGCCTTTGTGTTTGCGAATTACTTCAATATCGTGGGCATGGGCAAGGACTTTTCCAAAAATTTGGGTGTACATTACAACTTTGTGCTGTTTATGGGCCTGTCCATCGCGGCCATGATTACCGCCTCGGTGGTTGTGGTGGTGGGATCGATCTCCTACATTGGCCTGATTGTCCCCAATTTGGTGGCCATGTTCAAGGGGGACAAGATCCGGGGCACGCTGGTGGATACCGCCCTGTTCGGCTCCATTTTTGTTTTGGGCTGCGATATGATTGCCCGGGTGGTCATTGCCCCCTATGAACTTCCCATCGAGCTTATTATCGGCATTGTAGGCAGCATTGTGTTCATCGCCATGCTGCTCTACCGGCTGAACCATGGCCGGAAAGCGGTCCGCCTGGGCCTTTCCGGGCGCGGCGGCTGCACGGACGCGGCGTCCGCCGCCCTGAAAGGAGAGGACACATGAATCGTACAGCGGTCCGCGCCAATCAGCGCAAGCTGGTCATTTTGGCAGTCCTTGTGCTGCTGTGCGCTCTGGGGTACATGTTTTACGCGGTCAGGTTTGACAACGCCAGGCTGTTTCAGTATTCCATGAAGCTGCGCTCTCCCAAGCTGCTGGTCATGCTCATCACCGCCTTTGCCATCGCGGGAGCCTCCCTGGTGTTCCAGACCATCATCAACAATATCATTGTCACCCCCTGTCTGCTGGGCATGAACGCCCTGTACTCCCTCATCCACACGGCGGTGGTATTTGTGGCCGGTTCCACCAGTCTGCTTGCCACCAACAGCAATTTGGCCTTTCTGGTGGACCTGGTGCTGATGGCGATTGTGGCAACCGTGGTTTACGGCTACCTGTTTGAAAAGACCCGGCACAATGTACTGTACATTCTGCTGATTGGCACCGTGCTGACCTCGCTGTTTTCCAGCATTCAGACCACCATGACCCGCATCATGGACCCCAACGAGTACGACAGCCTGCTGGAGACTCTGGTTGCCAGCTTCGAGAACGTCAACTCCCAAGTTATTGCGGCCTCTCTGGTGATTCTGGCGGCGGTGATTTTCGTCCTGCGCAAGGAGCTGGCCATGCTAGACGTCATTGCCCTGGGCAAAGACCAGGCCATCAACCTGGGCGTGGACTACGACCAGTGCATCCGCAAGCTGCTGCTGGGCGTAACGCTGTGCATTGCCGTAGCCACCGCCATGGTCGGCCCCATCTCCTTCATCGGCCTCATCATGGCAAACCTGTCCCGGCAGCTGCTGAAAACCTTCCGCCACTCCCAGCTCATTTTGGGCTCCACGCTGTTCGGCATGGCAATCCTCGTCGGCGGTGAGCTGATTGTGGAGCGGGTCTATCACTACGCCGTTCCTATCAGCGTCTTTATCGGCGTGTTCGGCGGGCTTTATTTCCTGTATCTGCTTCTGAGCAACAAGAGGGTGTGAACCATGAAAGTCAAGGATTTAATCAAAAAATACGACGGCAAAACCGTGGTGGATTCCATCAGCTTTGAGATTCCCAAGGGCAAAGTGACCTCCCTCATCGGTCCCAACGGCGCGGGCAAATCCACCGTGATGGGCATCATTTCCCGGCTCATCGCCCGGGACCGGGGCGACGTGGCCTTTGAAGGGAAGGACATCTCCGCCTGGAAGAGCAAGGAGCTGGCCAAGCGGCTGGCCATCCTGACCCAGACCAACAACATCCAGATGAAGCTGACCGTCCGGGAGCTGGTGACGTTTGGCCGGTTCCCCTACTCGGCGGGACGCAACACGGCGGAGGACGAGAAGCTGATTGACCAGGCCCTGGCCTACATGGAGCTGGACGGCATTCAGGAGCAGTTCATCGACGAGCTGTCCGGCGGCCAGCGCCAGCGGGCTTACATCGCTATGGTCATCGCCCAGGACACGGAGTACGTCCTGCTGGATGAGCCGACCAACAATCTGGACATCTATCATGCCAGCAACATGATGAAAATCGTCCGCCGCCTGTGCGACGAGCTGGGCAAAACGGTGATTCTGGTGCTGCATGAGATCAACTACGCCGCCTTTTACTCCGACTACATCTGTGCCTTCAAGGACGGGAAAATCTTCAAATTCGGTCCCGTAGAGGAGGTCATGACCAAGGAAAACCTGGCCGACATTTACAACGTAGACTTCGAGATCATGGAGATAGAGGGCAGGCCCCTGTCCATCTACTACTGATCTCTGAGCCAAATATTTTCAGTACTTTTATAAAAAGGAGAATTGATTGTCATGAAAAAACTGTTTTCTCTGCTCCTGGCGTCCGCCATGGTCCTGAGCCTGGCCGCCTGTTCCGCCTCCGGCACCAAGGCCGGTCCCGGCTCCAGCTCCGGCTCCGGCTCCAACACCGGCGCCAATTCCAGCTCCGCTTCCGGCAGCACTGACGCCGGCACGGTCACCGTCACCGGGCGGGACGCGGCGGGAGAGAATATCGCGGTCGAGGTGCCCTATAAGCCCCAGCGGGTCGTGGTGCTGGACCTGGCCAACCTGGATATTCTGGACAACCTAGGCCTGGGCGGCTGTGTTGTGGGCGCTCCCTCCATCACCCTGCCCTACCTCCAGTCCTACAATGACGCTGTCCCCATTGTAGGCACCGTCAAAACCCCCGACCTGGAGGCCATCATGGCCTGTGACCCAGACCTGATTCTGATGGGCGGCCGCATGGCGGAGTACATAGACTCCCTGGGTGAGATTGCCCCCGTGCTGCGCCTGACCACCGTTTCCGACGACGGCCTGGTGGAGGCCATCCGGGCCAACGCCAAGACCATCGGCGAGATCTTCGGCGAGGGAGAGCAGGTGGATGCCCTCCTGGCCCAGTACGACACCCGCATTGAGGCGCTGTCCGCCTTTGCCAGCGGCAAAACCTGCGTCCTGGGCATGAGCACCAGCGGCAGCTTCAACCTGCTGGGCAACGATGGCCGCTGTTCCCTGATTGTCAACGAGATTGGCTTTGATAATATCGGCGCGGACGCCGCGACAACCGGCAGCAGAAGCGGACGCAGCGGCGGTCACGGCAGCGGCGACAGCTCCAACGGGGACAGCAGCAGTGAGCGCAGCGGCGGCCACGGCAGCAGCAGCGCGGACAGCTCCAGCTCTGGCAGCACCCCCACCCACGGCAACGAGGTTTCGTTTGAAGCGATTGTCGCGCTGAATCCCGACTACATCTTTGTCATGGACCGGGACTCCGCCATTGGCACCAACGGCGCTCAGATGGCGCAGGAGATCATGGAGAACGAGCTGATTATGAAGACCGACGCTTACAAGAACGGCAATATGGTTATTTTAGAAAACCCGGGCATCTGGTATCTGGCTGAGGGCGGTATCACCTCTCTGGGCATCATGCTGGAGGATTTGGAGAGCGCACTGAGCTGAAACGTACTGCCAATCGGATAAAATCGAAAAAAGGGATCAGCGTATAATTTGCGCTGATCCCTCTTTTGTTTTGGGCTTCCACAGCGACTATGTTCTGCCCTGGCGCTATGGCAGCCTGCTTCGCGGTGCTGGTCGTTGCCGCTACGGTGTTCTATACGCGCAGCCCCGTTGGGCCCACGCCGCCCGGACCAGTTGTTGAGCCCCCTGACATCAGCCAGCCGCCTGAGTTCGTCCCGGAGGAAGTGACTGTAGATATAGGGTAGGTCTACTTCAACGATGCAATAGGCCCGCAGGAGGATATATGGTATGACCCGGATGTTTACACCATTACCCCGTTGAACAGGCAGGCGTATGCAGACTATTACCAGCGGGGGCTTACACCGCCCTGGCTCCCGGATGGGCTGTCTCCAGCAAAATGGAACGATACCGCAGAGCAGATAACAGCGGCAGATGGCACGGTGGTCAGCGATATTGCCAACCTTGGTTTCTATTCTGGCTACTATGAGGACGGCACACTGGAACTGTATGAGAATACCAACGCCGTCAAAGGCCTGTGTCTGTCGGCCTCCCGGATCGGAGCACTCCCTCAATGGGACTACGTTCTTCCTGAGCAGGAGCGCCAGGCCACGGATATTGACGGCATAGCGGTCACTTTGGGCGTGAGTATCTGTCCATGCGAGCCGGTTGGAACGGTGGAAGTGATCAATGCTGAGTGGGAGTCGGGTGGGCTGCACTTCCAGCTGACAGCCCAGCAGATCGAGCGGGCGGACGTGGTCAAGACCATCGCATCTATCATCGCCGGTACAGCGGACATTACGATCATCAACTGAATAACTGACACAGGAGGTAATCTATCATAAAAAAAATCTTTGCTTTTTGTCTTGCGGCTTTGATGCTGCTTTACCATAGCAGCCATGACCTATATGGCTCAACTTTCTAATATTGATAAGCCAGAGGAGCGGTGCTGAATGAAAGCAAAAAACTTACCTATGTGTGGGGAGGCTCCAGCCCGGCCACTTCCTTTGACTGCTCCGGCTTTGTGTCCTGGGTCATCAACCACTCGGGCTGGAATGTGGGCCGTCTGGGGGCACAGGGGCTTTACAACATCTGTACCCCGGTGGGCTCCCCCAGGCCCGGCGACCTTGTGTTTTTCAAAGGCACCTATAACACGCCGGGCGTGAGCCACTGTGGGATTTATGTAGGGGACGGGCGGATGCTCCACTGTGGAGATCCCATTGGCTACGCAAATTTGAATACAAGCTACTGGCAGTCTCATTTCTACGCCTACGGGCGTTTACCATAAAGCGCCCACCTTTTAGGTAAGAGATATAGCGTTTTCCTTCACTTTCCAAAAGGTTATAGAAAAAGCACAAAATCTTCGGGTTTTCCGAAGATTTTGTGCTACTAATGGCACCCGCGGGAGGATTCGAACCTCTGGCCTACCGCTTAGGAGGCGGTCGCTCTATCCATCTGAGCTACGCGGGCCTATGAAATTGCCGGACTGAAATCGAACTCGGAACGGTACGCCTGTGTCCCCGGAGTGGGGCGCTCTGTTCCCTACTTAGGAGGCGGACACTCTATCCTGCTGAGCTACGGACGCATATGGAATTTTTGGTGCCACTGGCGGACGAACTGCGCACACTTTAGGCGGCGGACGCTCTATCCAAGTGAGCTATCAGGGCGAATACTTCTGTTATTTTAGCCCAAATACTTTCGTCTGTCAACGGTAAAACGACCGGCTATCCTGAAAAAATAACCGACTGTCTCAAATCGATAGACAGGAGAGAGAAAAACAGCTATACTGTGACTTCAGAGAGGAGGGAGAAGCCATGGAGGTAGAGATCAGGATTGAGCCAGGGCGAAGGGAGCCCAAGGCAGTCATCCTGACCGGGGAGGAGAACGAGGAGCTTCGCCGGCTGGCGGAAAGCCTGTCCCGGCTGGCTCTGGGGCCCATCCCGGTGATTCGGGGAGAGGAAAAGCTGCTTCTGCCCCAAGGGGATTTCCTCCGATTCTATACCGACGGCAAAGGGGTGTCCGCCCAAACGGCGAAGGAGTCATACTCTGTCCGTCTGCGGCTTTACGAGCTGGAGGAACAGCTGGACGCCACCCGGTTTGTCCGCATCTCCAACGGGGAAATCATCAACCTGAATCGGGTCACTGCGGTGGACCTGTCGCTGGCGGGCACCATCTGTATGACCCTGGATGGGACGGTGAAGGCCTATGTGTCCCGGCGATATGTGAAGAAGATCAAGGAAACGCTGAATTTGGGGAGGAGGAACCGCCATGAAAAAGGATGAGCGAGCTCTGCTGGTCCGGATTTTGATTGGGGGGGCGGCTGGCCTGCTGGCTGCGCTGATTTTGTACCCCTATTTGATGAATACCCGGCTGGTGACTCCAGTGGTGTGCCTGCTGTGCGCAGGCCTGGGGGCGTCCGCAGGGGTGGCCACCCTGCCTTTTGCCGACGACAGCAGGTCTCTGCTGCTGCGCTCCGGAGCCCACTTTCTCGTCACCTCTGTGCTGTTTCTGCTGCTGGTGGCCCAGTACTGCGGCTGGTGGTGGCAGGATCTGCTGCTGTGGGAGGGGATTCTGGCCCTGCTGTATGCTCTGATCTGGCTGGGGCGGTGGATCGGCTGGTATATGGAGGTGGTACAGCTGCGGACTCTGCTGGGGCTGGAGCCTGGACCGTCACCGCTAAAGTGGCGGGAGACGCTGCCCTATCTGCCCTTTGTCCTGCTGCTGTGCGACGGCCTGCCCCTGGTTCTGCGCTGGCTGGACGCGCCGGATGTGCCCGTTTTGTCTGGGCTGATTCTGCCCTATCTGCTGCTGCCCGTGGCGGGGTTTTCCTCCGGACTGTCCCTGGGCAAGCGGCAGGGAGTGTGCCCGCTGTACCCGGTGGCCTGCTTTGTGTGCTATCTGCCCATGGTCTATCTGCTGTTCAACTACACTGCCCTGTTTCACTGTTTCATGGTGGCCGTCCCCGCCCTGGCCGGCAACGTGCTGGGCTGGATGTACCGCCGGGCGGTGCCGAAGGCACAATAAAATCAAAAGGCCCCCGCCGTCGGGACGGCTCCCGTAAAGAAGCCAACACCCTCTGGAAAGAAGTTGCTTTTCAGAGGGTGTTGCTTTATAATGAACGCATCGGCAAATCGGGGCTTGTTTACAATACAGGTCATGTTGTTGCAGAAGGGATATGAATAAGATGTCTAAATACAGCTTAAACATAGCAGTTAAATACGGGGAAACTTTAAGAGAATTTAGTAATAAATCTGAAGCCGAAAATTATTTTATTTCATATAAAGACAATTTGCTAAACAGATTAAAAGCGATCAGTATCCAAACATCTGCGTTTTTTCTTGACTATACGATTGAAAGCCTAAAAAATTTAGAAAAATGGTATTTTGATTTATATGAAAAGCAATCGTTTGGTCAGGTGGGATTGACACAAGAAGAATTTGAAAGCATGATGTCTGTTTATTGGGGCGAAGTCGTTATTAAAAATAATGAGGACGCTAAATGGGTGGTTATGGAATATCCTTTTTCGCAAAAAAAGTATGAATTCTTAGTGAACAAAGGACTTTGCAGCGTGTCGGTAGTTAATAAATTTCATGACTTGTATAACAGGCAGAGTAACAAACGAAGAACTCTGTTATTTAGAGAATATAATCGGTATTTCGCAAAGTAATTCCCAGTTTATTGCTCTCCCCCACAGGCACTTTCCCCGAAAGTGTCATAGTGGGTTATACAGTATAAAAGGGCAAGGCAGGCCGCTGTGGTCTGTCTTGCCCTCAACTTCTTTATAAAGCCTTACCCTCAGGCGGGGGGCCTATGTGTTTAAGACAGCTGGAACTGTCCAGTATAGAGCCGGTAGTACCGGCCTTTTTCCTCCAAAAGCTCCTTGTGGCTGCCCTTTTCCTCGATTTCGCCATGCTCAATGACCACAATGCAGTTTGAATTGCGCACGGTGGACAGGCGGTGGGCGATGACAAACACTGTCCGGCCCTCCATAAGGGCGTCCATGCCCTGCTGGATCAGAGCTTCGGTCCGGGTATCAATGGAGGAGGTGGCCTCGTCCAGAATCATCACCGGCGGGTCGGCCACGGCGGCACGGGCTATGGCCAGCAGCTGCCTTTGGCCCTGGGACAGATTGGCCCCGTCGCCGGTTACCATAGTCTGGTAGCCGTCAGGGAGGCGGCGGATAAAGGAGTGGGCGTTGGCGCTCTGGGCGGCGGCGATGCACTCCTCATCGGTGGCGTCCAGCCGGCCGTAGCGGATGTTGTCCATGATGGTGCCGGTGAACAGGTGGGTGTCCTGGAGGACTGCCCCTAAAGACCGGCGCAGGTCGTCCTTGCGGATGGCGGTAACATTGATGCCGTCGTAGGTAATCATGCCGCCTTCAATCTCGTAGAACCGGTTAATCAGGTTGGTGATGGTGGTCTTGCCCGCGCCGGTGGAGCCCACAAAGGCGATCTTCTGGCCCGGGTCGGCATAGACCGACACATCCTTCAAAATCCGTTTTCCCGGGACATAGGAGAAGTCCACATGGCTGAACCTCACCGCGCCCCTCAGCTCAGTGAGGTAAAAGTCCTCCCCGGGGACGCTGCGGACGGTGCCCCGAATGAGGTGCAGGCCCACCGCTCCGTCGAGACCCGGGTACTTCCAGGCCCAGCCGTGGTCGGCCAGCATGGCCGGGTCGGGGACAGACTCAGGGTCAGTGATCTCGGTAAGGGTTTCGTCCTCGCCCACAAAGACGGGGACCAGCTCCATACCGTTGCCACGGGGGGTCTTCCAGGCCCAGGTGCGGGGCCGGCCGGTGCCGGTGAAGGGGGACAGGGTGCCGTTGGCGTCCTTCTCCACGGCTACCAGGGTGACAGAACCCTGGTTGACCTCGGCGGCGGTGTCCATCACCTCAAAGATGCGCTCCGCTCCCGCCATGGCGGACAGAAGGGTGGTCATCTGCTGAGAGATCTGGTTCAGCGGCTGGCCCACCTGTTTGGAGTAGTTGAGGTAGATGGCCAGTCCTCCCAGGTCGAAGCCCTGGAGGACGGACAGCAATCCGCCAAAGGCGGCGGTGAGGGCGTAGCTGATATTCATCAGATTGCCCGCCATAGGCATAATCATGGTGGAATAGAAGTTGGCCTTCTGGGCGGCGTCCCGGTAGGTGTTGTTCAGGTTCCGGAACTTCTCCCTGGCCTCCTCTTCATGGGTGAAGGCTTTGACCACCTTCAAGCCCTCAATCACCTCCTGGATTTCACCGTTGACGGCGCCCAGGGCCTTCTGCTGTTTCTGGTAGAACCGGCGGCTGCGGCCGCCCAGTTTTTTAAACAGCGTCATGGTAAGGGCCAGCACCACAGCGGTGACCAGAAACAGCTTCCAGTTGATAAACAGCATCAGAGCCACCAGCCCAACAAACATCAGACAGCTGGACAGCAGGGAGACCACACTCTGCTGGAGGGCCAGCTGAACGTTATCGGCGTCGTTGGTAAAGCGGCTCATCAGCTCGCCGTGGGGGTGCTGGTCAAAGTAGGAGAGGGGCAGCTTTTGCATCTGATCGAACAGGTCCTTGCGCAGGCGGTTGACCCCTTTCTCCGCCAGGCGGACCATAGCGGCGGACTGGCCATAGGTGGCAAAGCAGCCCAGCACGTAGACCCCTGCCAGCTTGAGAATGGACAGGGCCAGCCCGGCGAAGTCGGTGCAGCCCGACCAGATAAAGTTGTTGATGATGGGCCGCATCATGTACGACCCGCCCAGGTTGGTGGCGACAGATACCATCAGGCAGAGCAGCACAAACAATAGCGGCAGTTTGCTCCGGGTGAGGTAGCCTATCAGACGGACAATGGTTTTTTTCATGTTTTTGGGCTTGACTGGCCCGGCCTTGAAGGCCTGATTAGGTCCTGGCATTATCCGCCCACCCCCTCTTGCTGAGATTGATAAATTTCCTGATAAATTCTGTTGCCGGCCAGCAGCTGGTCATGGGTGCCCCGTCCGGCGATATGGTCGTCATCCAGAATGAGGATCTCGTCGGCATACTGCACCGAGGAGATGCGCTGGGCGATGATGATTACGGTGGTGTCCTTCAAATTTTTGTGGAAGGACTCCCGAATGGCCGCCTCGGTGGCCGAGTCCACGGCTGAGGTGGAGTCGTCCAGAATGAGGATGGCCGGCTTGCGCAGCATGGCCCGGGCAATGCACAGCCGCTGCTTCTGCCCACCGGAGACGTTGGTGCCTCCCTGGGTCAGCTGGGTGTCAAAGCCCTCAGGCAGGCCCATGATGAAGTCGTAGGCCTGGGCGTCCTTGGCGGCCTGGATGATCTCCTCCTCGGTGGCGTCGGGGCGGCCCCACAGCAGATTCTCCCGAATGGTGCCGGTGAACAGCACGTTGGTCTGGAGCACCATGCCAATCCTCCCCCGCAGCTCCTCCAGTGGGTAGTCCCGCACGTCCACCCCGTCCACCAAGACGGAGCCGCCAGTGACATCGTAAAACCGGGGGATCAGGTTGACCAGGGAGGACTTGCCGGTGCCGGTGCCCCCCACAATAGCTACAAACTGCCCCGGCTCCACCGAGAAGCTGATGTGGGACAGCACGTCGTCTCCGGAGCCGCTGGCGGCGTATTTAAAGGAGACGTCCCGGAACTCCACCCGGCCCTTGGGGGCTGGGAGGGAGGCTGTCTCTGGCTTATCCTGGACCGATGGGACCGCGTCCAGCACCTCATTGATGCGCCGGGCGCAGGCCTGAGCCCGGGACAGCTGGAGCAGAGACATGGCCACCATCATCACGCTCATCAATACCTGCATGATGTAGGAGAGGAAGGCGTTTAAATCGCCCAAGTCGAAAGTGGCCCCCATGACCATTCGCCCGCCGAAGTAGAGCACAGCCAGGGTGGCTCCATTCATACACAGCATCATCAGGGGCATCATAGCAATTACCCGCATACCCACCTTGAGGCCGGCCATCATCAGCTCGTCGCTGGAGCGGTTAAATTTCTTCCGCTCATGGTCCTCCCGGACAAAGGCTTTTACTGCCCGGATAGCCACCAGATTTTCCTGGAGCACATTGTTCAGCCCGTCAATTTTCCTCTGCATCAGCTCAAAGAGCCTGGTGCATATTTTCATCAGAAGGGCGATAGCCAGCACCATTACAGGGATGATGACCAGCAGCACCACAGCCAGCCGGGCGTTGAGGTAGAGACTGACACCCAAAGCGGCAATGAGCATCACCGGAGCCCGGACCAGCATCCGCAGGCCCATGGCCAGCATCATGGTCATGGCGTTGACGTCGTTGGTCATGCGGGTAATGAGGGAGGCGGAGGAGAAACGGTCGATATCGGCAAAGGAAAATTCCTGCACCTTGTCAAACAGGCACTGGCGCAGGTTGCCGCCAAAGCCCTGGCTGGCGTAGGCGGCGTATTTGGCGGCCAGCACGCCGCAGGTCATGGAGATGGCGGCCAGCACCAGCATCGTCGCGCCCAAAGCGAAGATATAGCCCGTGTCCCCGGAGGGGATGGCCACGTCTACAATCTCCGCCATGACCAGGGGGAGGAGCAGTTCACAGATAACCTCCAGGATGATGAGGATGGGGGATTTGACCGCATCCTTTTTATAACCCTCCAAGTGGGTCAGGAACAGGGAAAGCAAGGTAAAATCACTCCTTTGGTTGGAAATGGAGGAGATTGTTCAGCATCCGCCGCTGGAATTGGGCCAGCTGCTGATATTCCTCCTCAGAAAAATCGGACAGCATTCGGACAGCCACCCGCTGGAATGCCTCCCGGCAGCCGGATACCGCCTGAGCTCCCTTTTCGGTGAGGCTGACCCGGTTGCGGCGGGCATCCCGCTGGCCCGGTTCCCGGCGGATGTAGCCGCTTTTCTCCAGTGATTTGAGAGAATTGGCAACCGCGGCAGGGGAGATGTGAAGCAGATCGGCCAGCTCCCGCTGGGCATGGCACGGCTGGTCCCCATCCTCACGTCCGCTCTCCAGAATGGTGAGCAGCATGGGGTGATTGACTTCACTGAGACCGGCGGCGTTCAGCTCCCACTGGACCGCCGCGCGGTGGGCGTGGTTCAACCGGCGGGACAGCAGTTCCATCTCGTGAAATGTATCTTCCACGAGGAAAACCTCCTTTCAAGAAAATAGTTAACCTGTTAACGATTAACGTGTTGACTATTTTAGCAGACCGAAAGTAAATGTCAAGGGCTTTTTGGAAGGTTCAAAAATTGTTTACAGAAAGCAAGCAGCCGCCTGGCCAGGCAGCTGCTTGAAGCTATTGCTATTGTTCGGGGGTGTCCGTTACATCAGACTGATCCGCCAGTACATAGTTGATCTCTGGTACGTACAACTGTGAAAGCCGTTTTTCTCCCGCCGTCCCCTGGGCCGAACCGGTCCCGCCGGTGCCAAAGGCGGGAATCTCATCCTCCCACCGCCAGGTTACAGTTCCGTTTTCCACCTTAAAGGCGGGGCCGTAGGCACTGGCTCCGGTGATGCCCTGCGCCTTCCGCTCCGCCTCAGCCTCGGCCAGCCGCTGCTCATATTGCTGCTGGGCCAGGCTGGTCCGGTAGGAGTTGATCCCCATTAAAGCCCAAAAAGCCGCTTCGCTAATGCCGGTGGCCACCAGAAGGATGGTCAGAACAGGAAGGAGCAACCGTCCCTTTTCTTTGGGGGGCTTTTCAGGTTCAGCCGGTTTTTCCTCTGGTACCTGCTCCGGCGTTTGTTCCGGCGCCTGCTCCGGTTCAGCGGACGCCTCCTGTGTCTGCCCGGCCAGGACCTCTTCCTGTAATTCTGCCATTTTGCTCACCAGCTTTCTTTATCTGCTCCTGCTGTACACAGCGGAAACCATCTTTGTAAACAGTATACTCCTTTTTAGAAAATTTGCAACCTGGAATACTCCACAAAAACGTTTTTCCTGGTAAAAGGAAAACCCTGGAACCTCTGTGGTCCCAGGGCTTTGATGAAAAATCAGCGCTTGGAGAACTGGGGCGCGCGGCGGGCCGCTTTGAGGCCGTATTTTTTGCGCCTTTGGCCCCTCAATCCCTTGATATGACTGCGTTTCCGGCATTGGCTGTTCAAGTTAGCCCATCATTTAACTCAACGGATGGAAGCCAATATGCTGCCGATAACGTTAGTCATGCGGGCCTTTGCCCAAACGCTTCGTTGATTACCGGAGATAATTCGCTGGGTCTATTATACTTTTGATAAGCATTAGGTTCGTTCATGTTCTCACCTCCTTTCGCAGCCGCGAAAGCGGGTGATTTTTTCTGATGTCCCCTTTCGTAAACCCTCAAACCATAAAAATTAAAATTGGACGTTGGTTTCGGGAAATTTCTCAAAAAAACTTTTGAGAAAATACAAAATGCGCCCGTCTGTAAAATGCAGACGAGCGCAAAGGAATACTTGCGTTGCAATCAGTGGAAAGGAGAACAGCAGTATGGAGCAAAAAAAGAACCTCTGCGCCCAGATCAGCTTAGAATTGCATCAAAAAATCTCGGAGGCCAGAGAGGAATCTGGCCTGACCACCGCGCAGTACATCACCAACCTGCTCATCGAATACTACGAAATGAAGGAAAACGGAGGTAAAACGACTATGGCTAACAACACCCGAACGATGGCATTCCAGATCCCGGAAACCCTTTTCCAGCGGATCAAGGCGCACCTGGAGCGCGAGACCCGGCGCACAGGCCGGAAGCTGACCCAGCGGGAGTTCGTGCTGGGGCTGGTGGAGGCGGCGCTGGACGAGGCAGAGCGGCAGGCCGCAGAGGACAGCCCTGCGCCTGAGATGGAGGAACAGCCCAGCGAGGACGCCGGTGCCGGCCCCTGTGAGGCCCACCCAGAGGGCAGCGGCACCCAGCCCCAGGAGGAGGACGACCCCGCCGCGTTGAGCGCGTAGTGGGCCGTGTGAGGCCGTGACAACCAAACAGCAGATGAGAAGCCCCCAGAGCATCCTGAATCGGGATGCTCTGGGGGCTTCTTTTCGTTTCGCCAGAAGGAGGTGAACCACCACGAGACAAAGCGCAACCCCAGCCTTCCGCTTCACGGACGAGGAAATGGAGACCGCCAAGGGGACAGACCTGCCGGACCTGCTGGAACACCTGGGCTACACCGTCCGCCGCCTGGGCAGTCGCTACCACACCACCAGGGAGATGGACAGCCTCCGCATCAAGGACCGCCGCACCTGGAAGCGTTACTCCAACGGCACGGGCGGGGACGCCATCACGTTCCTGCAGGAGTTCTGCGGCAAGGACTTCCGGGAGGCGGTGAACTACCTGCTGGAGTTCAACGGCAAGCGTTCCAGGGACTCCCCCGCCCCGCGCCCCAAGCCTGCGCAGCAGGAGGAAAAGCCCGTTTTCGCCCTGCCCATCGCCAACGGGGACCAGCGGCGGGTGTTCGCCTATCTTCAAAAGAGAGGCATCGCCGCCCAGGTCATCCGTGGCTTTATCGACTCCGGCCTGCTGTATGAGGACAGCCTGCATCACAACTGCGTCTTCGTGGGCCGGGACAGCGGCGGCAAGCCGGTGTTCGCCAGCAAGCGCGGCACCTACGACCTGAACGGCCCCGGCTTCAAGGGGGACGCGGTGGGCAGCGACAAAAGTGAGTTTCCGTCTCGACTTTGACGGTTCTGGCGAATTCAATATGCTGCTGCTCCCGGATGTGCAGAAGCAGTTTGTGCAGCACGTTAAGGAAGTCTATGAGAAGGACAATACCTTGGGCAGCGGCTATGTCTCCAGCGATCTCAATTTCCGCTTTAATGGCCGTATGGTGCATCTGGAATATACCTTTCACTGCCATGACGAAAACGAGGCTGAAGCGGAGAGCTTCTCCACCTACAGTGTACAGTGTGTTCAGGAGGCGCTGGAGGAGTTTGGCTGCAAGATCAGGAAAATCGAATGTAAGGCTGAGGAAGCGGACATGACGTGGCTGGATCGTCTGGAGGATGCGATCTTCGGTCCAAAGGACAAGGCACAGAAGCAGCCTCCGGCAAAGGATAAGTCTGGCCAAAAGACCGCTTCCAAGAAGAAAGCGCCCAGACAGGAGCGGTGACAGTGGAGCGGCCCAAGTTTATCGCCTCATGCTCATTCGGGAAAGATTCGCTGGCTACCATTTTGTTAGTGAAAGAGCATGGTGAACCTTTGGATGAGGCGGTCTACTGCGAAGTGATGTTCGACAAGGACATTTCCGGCGAGGTGCCGGAGCATCGGGACTTCATCTACAACACCGCTATTCCTGCATTGGAGCGGATGGGGGTAAAAATAATCGTTCTCCGCTCGGAAAAGACCTATGTGGAGCTGTTCACCGGGCGGGTGACCCGCGGCCCGAAAAAGGGCATGGTACGCTCCTTCCCTCTGTGTGGGAAGTGCGCCGTCCAGCGGGACTGCAAGGTCCGGCCCATCCAGCGGTATCAGAAAACCCTGCCGCCTGGGACGGTCCAGTATATCGGCATCGCCAAAGATGAGCATGAACGGCTGCTCCGTCTGGAGGGCGGCAGGCAGGTATCCCTGCTGGCAAAATATAATTTCAGGGAACAGGACGCATGGCAGCTCTGCGAGGACGCGGGGCTGCTTTCTCCTGTCTACGAATTCACCGACCGGGGCGGGTGCTGGTTCTGCCCCAACGCAAAGCTGCCGGAGCTGCGCCACCTCTACGACTACCACCCGGACCTGTGGGCCAGGATGCTGGCGCTCCAGGCTATCCCCAATAAAGCAACAGAGAAATTCAACCGCACCCAGAAGTTCTCCGACATTGACTCCATGTTCCGGCAGGAGGACGGCATAGCGGCTCTCAGGCAGGCGGCATAGCCGGGGATTGTTGGTATTGCTGGGGATTGACAGCGGATTTTTGTTGGGTATCGTGAATGGCTTTCTCTCTCTGGTTTGGGTATCGTTGTGGCTGTGCCAACAGCGCGAAAGGAGATGGTCAGCTTCATCGCAGGACCTCTATCATTCTATCCTGGGCCGGGCAGATTCTATTGTCTACGTCAGCAGGGCTTACCACAGAAATTGTATGCTGGAGCGTAACCGCTTTCTGGTAGACCACGCCGCCGCTCTGCTGGCCGTCTACAACGGAGAACGGCGCGGCGGAACGGCAGCAACCATGCGATACGCGCGGAAGATGGGCCGGGAGATCATCGTGATCGATCCTATTACCCGGCTGATCTCCCACGGTGATATTGTGCCGGGACCGGCACACTCCTGACGGGGGCGCAGTTGCGCCCCGTTCTTCCTGCGCGGATGTGCGGGAACGAGCGACCGAAGGAAGTGGAAAGCCGCACCGTCAGGAGTGTTCGACTGACCGCTTTGCGGTCGGTCCGGGGCTTGGGGGCGCAGGTCGCCAGTGGCGACCTCTGAGGGCCGCAGGCGCTCAGAAGTGCCGACCAAGCCGACAGGCGAGACCCCCAACAAGCTGCATTGGAATATCGTTTTCGATATTCCGATGCCCTGCTGGCCTACGTTATCGGAAATCTCCTACTTCAAAGGCGGAACAATTTTAATATTTCTCAAACAATTTTCAAACTTTACAAAAACAATCAGATTGTACAATATAGTCAACAAGTGAAATACCACTTGAAATCAGACATTTTGGAGGATTCTTAACTATGAATAAAAAAGACTTTGTAACCCTGATTATGAGCGTGGTCGGCGGTATCCTGTTTGCCCTGGGGATGTGCATGGTCCTCCTGCCGGAGTGGAACGCCATGACCCAGGGGGTTGTGACGGGGGCCATTGGGCTGGTGGTACTGCTGGCTATGCTGCTCGTCCGCCGCAAAATGGACGGCAAGCCCGCTATCGTATTCAGTGGCAAAACCATCGCAGCTACGCTGTTCGGCGTTTTTTCCACAATCGTGTTCGGCGTTGGAATGTGCATGACTATGGTCTGGAACATCATGATCCCTGGCATTGCCGTGGGTATCGTTGGCATCGTTCTGCTGTTGTGTCTCATTCCTGTCTGCAAAGGTCTGAAATAACGAAGGAGGGGTTTCCATGAAAAAAGCATTTATTGCCGCCGTAGCTACCAGTGCTGTTCTTGCTGCCACTGCCGCCATCATTACAGCGGTTACCCATTTTCGGGGAAATGATTAAGCATACCTATGGAGGCGGCCAAGGTGAAGCTGTCAAAACGATAGAAAAGTCCTGATGAGCAGTTGGTCTGACCTGCGCCATTCCCCTTGGCGCAGGTCAGATTTTTGATAAATTTTTATAAATGAGTAAAACGCAAACAAAACTTTAACATTTCTGTGCTATAATAGGCAAAACAGCTTGTGGAGGAACGCTTATGTTCAAAATATTGGTGGTTGAGGACGACAAGGAGCTTAACCGGTCGGTCTGCACGTTCCTGAATCAGAGCGGCTATGAGGCGGCCGGCTGCCTGAACGCCACCGATGCCTATGACGCCATGTATGCCGCGGCCTTTGACTTGATTATTTCCGATATCATGATGCCCGGCGTTGACGGCTTTGAATTTGCCCAGACCGTGCGGGAGCTGGAAGCCAATGTCCCCATCCTGTTCATGACGGCGCGGGACGATTTCGCCTCCAAGCAGCGAGGCTACCGAGCGGGCATTGACGATTATATGGTGAAACCCATCCACTTGGATGAATTGTTTCTCCGGATCGGGGCGCTGCTGCGGCGGGCCAGGATCGCCAGCAGCCACAGGCTGGAGGCAGGCGGTCTGGTATTGGATGCGGATGAGCGCACAGCTTATCTGGATGGTACAGAGGTTCCTCTGACCCACCGGGAGTTCAACATCCTTTATAAGCTACTTTCCTATCCGAAAAAGGCTTTCACCCGCACGCAGCTTATGGACGAATTCTGGGATGTAGAGACATCCACCGCACCCAGGGCTGTGGATGTGTATATGGCCAAGCTGCGGGACAAATTTTCAGACTGTGACGCCTTTGAGATCGTCACCGTGCGGGGACTGGGCTATAAGGCGGTGTTGAAATGAGGAAAGGCCGAATTCTTCTCCTGCTCCGTCCGGTCTGGAACTGCATCCCATTTTTTCTGCTGATCTCCTTTGTGGCTACCTGCTGTCTGGAGCTGTTCCTAATTGAGATGCAGCGGAGCATGGGAATTGTGTTCTACAAGGAAAATATTGAGAGCGCAGCAAAAGCCCGCCGACTTTGCGGAGTTCCTGCGGCTGATGGAGGAGTCTGGATTTACGGTAAAGCATGGCCGGGGCGGTGTGATTTCGTTCCTTGCCCCCGGGCAGGATAAGCCCACCCGCCTGCGGGCATCCACCCTTGGGGACGGCTTTGATCCCGAGGACATCCGGGCGGTGATTGCCGGGGAGCGGCCCATCCCGGAACTTGCGGACGAGGCCCCGGCTCCTGTCCGGCGGGTTAATCTCATTATTGATATTCAACAGCGCATGGCCGAGGGCAAGGGCCCGGCTTATGAACGGTGGGCCAAGGTTTACAATCTAAAACAGATGGCCGCCGCCCTCCAGTATCTGCGGGAGCATGGCCTTACAGACTATGAGTCTATGGCGGCCAGCACCGAGGCGGCGGTGGAGCACTTTCACGCTCTGGCCGGGAAACTGCAGGAAATGGAGGCGGCCCTCGAAAAGACATCCGGGCTTATGGCGGCCACGGTAGACTATGCCAAGACCCGGCCTGTATTTGATGGCTATAAGGCGGCCCGGTACAGTAAAAAATATCTTGCGGAGCACGAGGCGGAGCTTGCCAGCTACCGGGCGGCGAAAGCGGCATTGAACAAACTCTTAAACGGGGAGAAACTTCCCAAAATAGCGGATATGAAAAAGACCCGCCAGGAGTTGGCGGAAAAGAAAAAGGCCTTTTATGCAAAGTACCGCAAGGCCCAGGCGGATATGCGGCAGGCCGTGGCGGTCAAGGCGAACATTGACCATCTGCTCGGCCACACGGACGGGCGGGAAAATAAGGCCCCGGAGCGGTAGCCCGGGCCGCAGACAATAAGCGTAAGCGCCGGGACTTTGGGACACTTTGTCCCGAAGTCCTGCGGGTTTGGGGAGCTCCCCAACAAGCATTTTCGCAGGGCCAGCGGCACAAGAAAATAGCAGGTGTGGGCACACCTGCCCTGCTTGCCGTTTTGTGCGATTCCTCTACATGGCGCAAAAAACGGAGGTTCTTACTCTTGAACCTCCGTTTCTCTGGCTTTTTTCAATCCTTCTGCTGTGGCTTTCATAACAACGAGTTCTTTCTCGTCCATTGAGTTCAGCATGACATCAATAGATTTACGGCAACTGTTCTCGCCCCGGTGTCCTTCCGTATAGAAAAATTGGTCTACGGAAATATCAAACATAGTGACTAGCTGGAAGAATAAGTTAAAACTGGGGTGCTGTCCTTTGTTTTCAATGCTCATAATTGTGCGATCAGTCTTTCCAACTAACTCCGCAAGATAAGCCTGTGTCCAACCCCGTTCTTCTCTGGCCTGCTTAATAGCCAAACCCAAACCATGAAAGTCAAATCGTCTTTCATCTTGGTTCATTTTCATATCACCCTATATCATTCTACATTTCGGGTTAAATTATGTGAATGAAACATAATTTCAGTTTTAGTAGTATTTAATTTCGTCATTTTTTCATTGTTGACAATTATAATAAACAAAAGTATAATATGTTTATAAGAAAGGAGAAGAAATATGGACTACGGAAAAATGACACTTGATGAAATCAAAAAAGGGTATAAGTATGACAAGGAGCAAGATGCTTTTGTCTGCAATCATTGTGGGCAGGTATTTAATATTGGCCAGGTGTTTCAAATTGAGGGAAACTTTTTTATGGCTGAACCTGCGGTAATGAAACACATTAGTCAGTCCCACGATAGCAATTTGACACAGTTGCTTTGCTCGGAGTCAAAGTATAATACTCTAACCCAAAACCAGAGAGATTTACTTGCTATGTTCTATTCAAAAATGTCTGATAAGGATATGGCAAAAAAATTAAATGTAACAGAGGCTACAATTCGTAGACAACGCTTTACATTTAGGGAAAAGGCAAAACAGGCTAAATTCTATTTAGCCATGTATGAATTAGTGTTTGAGGATGAACCAACAACCACTGAACAGATCATTCCCATTCATAATAATGCAATTTATGTGGATGATCGCTATCTTATCACAGAGGATGAAAAGCAACACATTGTTGAGACTTTTTTTTCCAGTATTCAACCTCTTGTACTAAAATCTTTTTCGCCCAAAGAAAAGAAAAAGGTTGTTATCCTTGGAAAAATAGCTGAACAATTTGAATATGGAAAAAAATACAGTGAGCAAGAAGTTAATGAAATTCTCAAGCCTATTTATGCTGATTATATGACTATTCGACGATACCTTATTATGTACGGATTTATGGAGCGTACCAGAGATGGCCGACAATATTGGCTCACAAATTAGAAGGAGGAAAGGATGAAACCGATTATTGACCATATTCAAATTACGGTTAAAAATATGAAGATCGCAGAGCCGTTTTATGACAAACTTATGCCCATTTTGGGATATAGTCTGACGGACAAAATAAGCGCCGTTATTGAAGAACACGATTTATATGTGGTTGAATATTTGAACGAAAGTTTTGATTTTGCTATATGTTCACCCCGTACAACTTTCAAAAGTGATACTATACACCGAAGAAAACCAGGAGCATTTCACCATATGGCATTTAGAGCTAATTCAAGAAAAGAAGTGGATGAGCTCTATTTGCGTATCAAAGAAATAGGGGCAAATATAATTTATACTCCACGAATTTTTGAAGAACACGGTCCCTATTATTATGCGATGTTTTTCAAAGATTTAGAGGGGATCAAATATGAAATTGTGTTTAACAAACCGGAAAGTGAGGTGGTTTAATGTCTGGACGGGTATGGTTGTATTGTCCAGTGTGTAACAGCAAAACCCGCATACAACTTAGAGCAGATACTATCCTTGAAAACTTTCCCTTATTCTGCCCAAAGTGTAAGCATGAAACTGTAATAAGTGTAAAATACCAAAAAATCTTAACACTAAAAGAGCCAGACGCATTGACGCAGAGCCGATAAATCGTGAACCTTAGCTTTGTCACGATTATCGGCTCATTTTTTATTATCTTATATTTGTTTTATCTGCCCAGCGGCAGAAAAGAAAAAAACCGCTGATAGGCAGACGATTTCATATGTCCATTTAAGAGCAAAAACAGCGGTTTGAGAAAATCAAAGCCGCTGTTTTTTGATAGGATGAGGCATCCCCTCTACCATGCTATTACAACGGCTTGTGTGGGAGGAAGTCGCTGTAATGCAATATATCTATTCAAATAATTTAGTGGTTTTGCCGTTGTCAAAAAAAGTCCGTTCCCTCCACCGGAGCAATTTGACATTCTACATGAAATAATTTTTCGTTTATCATACAACTATATTTCATGCGCTTGTATAGCTTTGTGCTGTGCAGGCGTTTTTTGTTATCCGCACTTCGAGACAAAGTGTCCCAAGGTTCGGGGCGGCTCCCCGGGATGCCGCTCCCCACCAGCCCCGTTTCGGTCACTCGTTCACCCAAACACCGAAACGGAGGTTTATTATGACTACAATCAATCTGAAAGATTTTTATTATTGGCACACACAGGATCAGTTTATCGAGGTTTCCGACGAGGTGGCGGCTGTCTTTCTGGCCGATGCCCGGTATGAGATGGCCTACCAGCGGCGGCTCTCCCGGCACAAGGCGCAGTATTCTCTGGACTGCGATGACGGGATCGAATATTCCGCCTGCCTGCATGAGCCCACCCCGCAGGAACTGCTGGAGCGTATGGAAGTGTTCTGCCGTCTGTGGAACGCCCTTAACTCCCTGCCCGAAGTCCAGGGCCGGAGGATCGATGCCCACATCATTCTTGGAAAAAGCATCAAGGAAATTGCCGAGGCTGAGGGCGTACATGAGGAGTCTGTCCGCCAGTCCATCAAACGGGGGCTTGAGCGCATGAAAAAAACTTTTTAATTTTTTTCATTTTACCCACTTGGAAATGATGAAAAAATGTCTCGGTTTATGAGAGGAGGTTTTCTTCTCAGCACAGATGAACAGGAGCGGCCCCGGGCATAGTGCGGGGAGCCAGGCGGCGGGTGCGCTGTGACTTTCTCCATTGGGAAACGAGCGAACAACACCAACGCCGCAAATGGGCCGAGCCAGCCCAGGGCCACGATCCGCCGCAGGACAGGCTGGCCGCCTGTCCCTCCGGGCCGCCCTCTCATCCGTGTGGGATCGCCGTCCCGAGTATCATTGTCTTTGGACAGGTCAAGAAAATGTGGGCGGCGATCCCGTAATTTTAGGAAAGTGAGGTACAGTCTATGAACTATGATCCAGCAGAATTGGCGGCCCTGTTATCCCAGCCGTGGAGTAACGGTTCCTGCCGGGGCTATATGATTATGGCGATGGAAAACTGCGGCTTTGCCGGTGATGACATCCGCCGTATCATGGCCGAGCTCCATGAGCTGTTTGACTTCGTTTCTCTGGAGGAGGCCGAGGCCCACTACCAAAAAAGCCCCTACTGACTTCGAGACATTGTGTCCCGATGTGGAGCAAGACAAGAGGGCGGCACTGTTCCGGTGCCGTCCTCTTGCGTTTCCCCACAGGACAGACGGGAGGCGGTTTATTGATTTGAGAGGAGGTTTTACCGTGAGATTAAATGCACAGGTATTGGAACAAATGAAAAGCGTTGATATTGGCGCAGTGGCTCCCGAGTCCCTGCCTGATGTGAGCGGTATGACCTTTAACAACGCTCTCCCCAAAGAGGAGCGCATCGCCTGTTTCCTGCAGGCTGTTAAAAATCCATACTGCTTTTGCATCGGCGGTGTCGGTGTAAAAATTGAATTTGCGGAAAGCGGGCCGTCCTTGCAGGACACGCTGACAGACTTTCTGCTCCGGCAAAAAAGCGGGCTGTAACTTTGGTTATGGCCTGTTTGCTACTTCGAGACAAAGTGTCCCGATGCAAAGGCATCCTTGTTGTCCTGCCCGGGCAGAGTTATAATATAGATGTAATGTGATAGGGAAGGAGGAACAATGGCACGAACAAAAAACAGAGGATTTCAGCAGAGTTTCTCTCCCTCTTATGCTGTCCGCCGCTGGCGGCTGGGCGCATACATCCGGCTCTCCAAAGAAGATTTGAAAAAAGCCCGGGAGGGTAAAGACGACAGCAACAGCGTAAAAAATCAGCGTGACCTGCTGGGAGACTTTTACTTCAAGCACCAGGACGAATTTGAAAGCATTACCGAGTATGTGGATGACGGACACACGGGAACAGACGCCAACCGGGAGGATTTCCAACGGCTCCTTGCTGATGTTATGAGCGGCAAAATAAACTGTGTGATCGTCAAAGACCTTTCCCGTTTCGCAAGAAATTACAGTGATGCTGGCAGTTTGATTGACAACCTGTTTGTACAGATGGGTGTCCGCTTTATCAGCCTTGCCGAAAATGTGGACAGCTACCGTGACCCGGACAGCGTTTCCAGTATCATCGTCCCGATTACGAATGTAATGAACGATCAATACTGTTATCAGACCTCAAAGAAAATCCGGCAGGTATTCGATTACAAGCGGCGCAACGGCCAGTACATCGGCTCCTTTGCTCCCTATGGTTATCTGAAAGACCCGAAAGACAAGCACCAGTTAATCGTCGATCCCGATGCGGCTGAAATTGTAAAGCTCATTTATGATTTATGCCTGCAGGGTATGGCGAGGCGGGCTATGGTTTATTATCTGAACGATCACGGCATCCCAAGCCCCACAACATACCGCAGGGAAAAGGGCCTGCCTGCCAGTTCAACATCGGACAATCCCCTGTGGGGCGATAAAATTGTGACCCTCATTCTTACCAATCCGATTTATACCGGGGATTTGGTACAGGGCCGCCGCCGGGTGAAAAGCTACAAAGTACACCGGATTGAGCAAGTGCCGGAGGAAGAATGGGTGCGGGTGTCCGATACCCACGAGGCTATCATAGACCGGGAAACATTTGAAAAGGTGCAGGCTCTCTTAAAGCGTGATACCCGGACAACTCCCCGGAAAAAGGAGCTCCACCTGTTCAGCGGTTTCCTCCGCTGTGCGGATTGTGGAAAATCCGTTACCCGGAGCCAGAGCGGGCAAAGCTACCGTTATCTTTGCTCTACCTACAAAAACCGCTCCCGGACTGCCTGCACCATGCATGCGATCAAACATGAACGGCTGGAGGCCGCTGTCCTGTTCGCTGTGCGGCAACAGGTACATCTGGCGGTTTCCTACTCCGAGATTATTTCCCGTATCAATTCGGCCCCTGTCAAAAAAAGCCAGTCTTTCCGGCTGGATGATCTGATAGCCGCCAAGGAGCGGGAACTGGCAAAAGTTACCCGGTATAAGCAGTCTCTTTATCAAGACTGGAAAGACGGGGAAATTACCCAGCAGGACTACCGGGATATGAAAGCCGATTATGAGCGGCAGGCCGCATCCCTTTCGGATATTCTGGCCCGGCTGACCGCTGAAAGGTCGGAACTGGCAAACGGTGTTGACAACGAGCATCCCGCTCTTATAGCCTTTATGAAATACCAGAACATTGAAACACTTAACCGGGAAATTCTGATTGAACTTGTAGACCATATCAAGGTTTATGAAAACGGCAATATCAGCGTGAAATTTAAGTTTTCTGATGAGCTCCGCCGGATTGCCGAGTACATTGAAATTAACACCACTCAAAACCCCGCTGTGGCGGGCTGATTCCCGCCACAAACCTTTCTGACAGTGAGTATTCTTAAAAAGAAACATTCATATGATTAGGAAGGGCATCAACGATTCCCCGGCGCTGTCCGAGGCCAATGTGGGCATTGCCATCAATGACAGCGCAGCTAGTGCCAGAGGGATCGTGGACATCACTATTGCGGCGGACGATCTCCATGAATTGGTCAGCCTGCGGCGAATTGCCGGTAATCTGACCAGGCGCATCCGCTCCAATTACCGCGTTGTCATGGGATTCAATGGCTCTCTGATTGCCCTTGGAGCCTTGGGCATTCTGCCTCCAGCCACCTCCGCCATGCTGCATAACCTCTCCACAGCCTGCGGAGCATGATGAATCTGCTGGAACCAAGCTGAAACGGTATAAGAAAACCGGCCCCATAGGGCAAGTCGTGGGGCACCGGTTTTCCCTATGCGGTCAGATCGGTTTCAGAGGACAATTCCCGCCAGCGGTATGTGCTTTGATTTTTTCAAAGGGTTCTTCGCTCAGATTGTGCTCCACCTTGCAGGCGTCCGCCGCTGTCTCCGGGGAGATGCCCAACTGAACCAAAACCTGTGTCAGCAGTAAAAATTCCTCCTTCCACGAAAGTCTCCGCACATGGGTTAGCATATTCTAATCACAAATGCGAGCTTTTTTGAAAAGGGTCTTGACATTGGCAGTTAGCGTCACTAAACTAAGACTGATTTTAAGGTTAGAGTACACTAACTGCATCCCGGAGAAGGTGAGAAAATGATGCCGCTGACAATAGCAAAGGCCAGGGGAGGCTGTCATGGTCCGCAAAATCTCCGGCAAGGACGAGGTGCGCCAGTATCTGGCGGTACTGGGGCTTGTGGTAGCCAGTGAGATTGATGGACATCAAGATTACCTTGTCGGGCAACCCTAACTGCAGCAAGACTACGTTACTCAATACTCTCACCGGCTCCAGCCAGTGCGTGGGCAACTGGTCCGGCGTGACCGTGGAGAAGTTGGAGCGGCCCAAGGAGGAATTGGAGAGCTGGTCGCCCAGAATCGTCAATGTGATTGAGAAAGACTATGCTGCCGGTTATCTCCGCAAAACGCCTATCACCCGCCTATTCAACTGGACCATGCGGACATTTCACATGGGCTTTATGCTTCATATTGAGTTTAGGGAATAACAGCAAATCACAGTTTGGTTAGAATGGAGATGACAGTTTTATGCCAACACAGAGCATTTTATCAGAAGTGTTTTATAAGAGCTATGGGCCAGAAACACGAACCTTGGCCCAAGAAGATGACTGTTCCATTTATAAGGTAGATAATGAAACCGGGGAAGGTGTTATGACCCGGTATCCTGTCCTGCCAGGGATGGAACTTCTTTACAACGACATTCATATGACTATCGTTCATGCAGACCAAAACAAACCGCCGTATGAAGATGTCATGGAGATCAATCACTGCCGGGAAGGGCGTTTCGAGTGTGAATTTTCCGATGGCGGCGCAGTTTACTTGGGTGTTGGGGATTTAGCGGTCAATATGCTGACCCATACAACCCGCGATTCCTGGTTTCCGCTGTCCCATTACCATGGAATTTCTGTGGTGATTGACTTGCGTGCCGCCCAAGATACTCTGCGCCAAATCAGCCAGGTTTTTGCCTGCAAAGAAATCAATCTTTACCAACTTCGGGACCGCTTATGTGGAGGAAACACTTGCTTTATTATACGGGCCACAGACGCGATACAGCATATCTTTTCTGAACTTTACGCTGCTCCATCTACCATTCGTAGTGAATACTGCAAGCTCAAAGTGCTGGAGCTGCTGCTGTTCTTAAATTCCGCTGATCTGCCAGCCCGCCGGGAAAAACGCACCTATGTTACCCGTACACAGGCAGATACCATTCGACAAATCCGGGCTTATCTGGTGGAACACTTGGATCGCCGCATCACCCTACCAGAATTGTCTGAGCGATTCAACATCCCCCTTACAGCGATGAAACAGAATTTCAAAACGGTTTATGGCGATACTATTGGTGCATACATACAATCCTACCGGATGCAAAAAGCCATGTGGCTTCTCCTGGAAACAGACCAGAGCATCGTCGAAATAGCGGGACAGGTAGGCTACCAGAATGCCAGCAAGTTTTCTGAAGTATTCCGGCAATTTGCCGGTGCCACTCCTACGGAGTACCGAAAAATTCCTCGTCCGATTGGAGCAGAATCCGTCCGGTTGGAGTGGAAAAAGGATTGATAATCCGCTATGATACACCGTGGAGCTTCCATTATGCAAATATGCGAAAGGATGCACCGTTTATGCGGTGCATTATTTCTTGGCCAAGAGTTAGATAATACTAACTAAAAAGGAGAACGAATCATGCCAAGGCAAACAGCACGGTATTTAGGGCGAAAACTTGCCGTGGTACTGCTGACATTATTTCTTGTTACATTATTGTCATTTCTTCTAATGCGACTATCGCCAGTCGATCCAGCAACAGCCTATGTCAAACGCCACTCCGCTATTGCTACGGAGGAACAGATTGAGGCCGCATGGATAGAACTGGGACTGGATAAACCACTACCAAGACGGGTGGCTGGCAAGAATTTTATATTCTCACGATTGGAGGGATATTTTTGAAGAAGCAATCCAACATGTCCCAGCTCATGGGCTACGCCGGAGGGCACAGGTATTTGACCTACCTGTCCCTGCTGCTGTCCGCCGTCAGCGCGGTACTGGCCCTGTTTCCCTTTGTGTTCCTGTTCCGAATCATCCGGGAGGTCATTGCGGTGGCCCCAAACTACGCCCAGGCTGCCCACATTGTCTGCAACGGTTGGATGGCGGTGGGCTTCGCTGTCCTGTCTATCCTGGTCTATGTCTGCGCCCTGATGTGCTCCCATCTGTCGGCATTCCGAATTGCCGGAAATATCCGCAAGGCGCTGATGGCCCACATTGCAGAGCTTCCGCTGGGTTTCATTGGAGAGATGGGCAGCGGGAAAATCCGCCGCATCGTCAATGACAGCAGCGCGGCCACGGAAACCTATCTGGCGCACCAGCTCCCGGATATGTCGGCGGCAATTACCACGCCGGTCTGCATGATCGTCATGCTGTTCCTGTTTGACTGGCGGTTTGGCCTGGCCAGCCTCCTGCCCATTGTCTTGGGCTTCGCCGCCATGTTCAAAATGGTGGGGCCGCAGATGGCAAAGGACATCAAGGAGTACCAGAACGCCCTGGCGGACATGAACAACGAAGCTGTGGAATATGTGCGGGGCGTTCCCGTAGTCAAAACCTTTGGGCAGACCGTCCACTCCTTCGCGCGGTTCAAAACCACCATCGACAACTATTACAAATTTGCCGTTGGCTACTGCAAGAAGTGCCGCGCGCCTATGCTGATGTATACGGTGTTCATCAACAGCGCCTTTGCGTTTCTTATTGTGCTGGCGCTGATCCTTGCGGGCGGCGGGCCGGTGACACAACCTATCCTGCTGAACTTTGTTTTCTATGTGATTTTCACGCCCATCATTGCCACGGCCATGTCCAAGGTCATGTATATGAGCGAAAACGGCATGATCGTTGCCGATGCGCTGTCCCGTATCCACTCCATTCTGGACGCGGAGCCTCTGCCTGAACCCCGCAGCGGCATGATCCCAACAGACAACGACATCACTCTCGAAAACGTGACCTTCCGCTACACGGGCGGGACAACAGATGCGCTCCATGACATGACCATCCGGGCGGGCGCTGGGGAAACTGTGGCCCTGGTGGGTCCTTCCGGCGGCGGCAAGACCACCGTGGCGGGGTTGATCTCCCGATTTTGGGATGTGGCTGGCGGTTCCATTCAGATCGGCGGCATCAATGTGAAGGACATCCCCAAGGAGACGCTGATGGACACCGTGGCCTATGTGTTCCAGGACAGCCGTCTGCTGAAAGCCTCCATTCTGGAAAATGTACGGCTTGCCAGGCCCAACGCATCCCGGCAGGAGGTGGAGCGGGTGCTCCATGACGCCCAATGCGATGACATCATCGCCAAGCTGCCCCAGGGCATCGACACGGTGATCGGCACCAAGGGCGTGTATCTCTCCGGCGGCGAACAGCAGCGCATTGCCATTGCCCGTGTCATGCTGAAGAACGCGCCCATCCTCATTTTGGACGAGGCCACCGCCTTTGCTGACCCGGAGAACGAGGCGCTGGTGCAGCGGGCCTTTGAGCGGCTCTCCAAGGGCAAGACCGTCATTATGATTGCCCACCGGCTGACCACCATCAAGAACGCTGACCACATCTTCGTGCTGCGGGAGGGTCAGGTGGAAGAAAGCGGGACCCACAATGCCCTTGTGGCTCGGGGCGGCCTCTATGCAAGGATGTGGCAGGATTATCAAACCTCTGTGAGCTGGAAGGTAGGTGCCGCGAAATGATCGATAAGCTGATGAAACGCTTTGCCCTCTCCCGTGAGGGGGCAAAGGGGCTGGTGCAGGCCACCGCTGCCTGCACCGTGGCCGACTTGGTGCTGATGTTCCCCGTAGGGCTTCTCTATATGCTGACCGGCGATTTCCTGGGTAGAGGCCAGCCCTCCGGCGAGTACGGGCTTTACGGCCTCGGTATTGCTGCGGCACTTGTATTGATCTGGCTCTCCGAGTTCTGGAAGTACAATGCCACCTACTTCTCCACTTACCGGGAATCCGGGGCCTGCCGTATCCGGTTGGCGGAGAAACTGCGGCAGCTTCCCCTCTCCTTCTTCGGCAAGAAGGACTTGGCCGACCTGACCAACACCATCATGGGAGATGTGCAGGTCACAGAGCAGATGTTCTCCCACTACGTCCCGCAGTTTTACGGCTCCATCCTCTCCACCTGCCTGGTAGCCGCCAGCCTGCTGTTCTACGACTGGCAGATGGCACTCGCCGCTCTGTGGGTGCTGCCGTTGGCGCTGGTGATTGTGGGATTTTCCAAGAAAGCGCAGAACTATTTTACCCGCAGGCAGACAGCCGCCAACTTGGCTGTGGCGGATGGTGTGCAGGAGTGCCTGGAGACCATCCGGGACCTGAAAAGCTGCAAGGCGGAGCGGGAGTACCTCGACGGCCTGAATCGAAAAATCGAGGCATTGGAGGTGCGGCACATCAAGAGTGAGCTGGGCGCGGCTATGTTTGTGGTTCCGGCACAAATGATCCTCAAGCTGGGCATCGCCTCAGTTGCGTTGGTTGGGAGTATGCGCCTGATAAGTGGGGAACTGTCCCTTGTGACCTTCTTCCTGTTCCTGCTGGTGGTTTCCCGTATTTATGAACCGATGAACTTCTCCCTGCAAAACCTGGCGGCGATGAACTCCCTGCAAATCAACATCGACCGTATGAACGAGATCAACGAAAGCCCGTCCCAGGGCGGCGAGGCGGACTTCTCCCCCAAGGGCTACGATATCACCTTTGACCATGTAGCCTTTGCCTATAACAGCGGTGAGACGGTGCTGAAGGATGTCTCCTTTACCGCCAAGCAGGGCGAGGTCACGGCTTTGATTGGTCCCTCTGGTGGCGGCAAGTCCACCGCTGCAAAGCTGGCAGCGCGGTTTTGGGATATAGACCAGGGCCGGATCACAGTCGGCGGCGTGGATGTGAGCAAGGTTGACCCGGAAAAGCTCCTGACCGCTTACTCCATCGTGTTCCAGGATGTGACGCTGTTCAACAACACCGTTATGGAAAACATCCGCATTGGCCGGAAGGATGCCACGGACGCGGAGGTCATGCAGGCGGCGAAGGAGGCCATGTGCGATGAGTTTATCGCCAAGCTACCCCAAGGCTATCAGACCATGATCGGGGAGAATGGCTCCACCCTCTCCGGTGGCGAACGGCAGCGCATCTCCATCGCCCGTGCGCTTTTGAAGGACGCTCCCATTATTCTGCTGGACGAGGCCACCGCCTCCCTGGACGCGGAGAACGAGACGGAGATTCAACAGGCTATCTCCCGGTTGGTGGAACGAAAGACGGTGTTAATCATCGCTCACCGCATGAGGACGGTTGAGAACGCCAACAAGATCGTGGTGCTGTCCGGGGGCACGGTGGCCGAGACGGGAACCCCAGATGAGCTGATGAAGAAGAACGGGGCGTTTGCCCGGATGGTCAAACTGCAAACTGAGAGTCAGAATTGGGTATTGTAATATAATGTAGCTGGATATAAAAAGCTGGGAGATAAATCAACTGCTTTCATCTCCCAGCTTTTCGTTTTGCTAAATTTACCCTTGACAAAAGCTCTCTGAAGATTCCGTGCTTGGGAAATTAAGCGACCTTCGTTTTCAAAAGCTCTTGGCGCAGTATGAAACAGAGCAGGCGGAGATTCAGCGGCTTGCGATTTCGCTGGAAAGGGAAATTGAAAATGAAGCGGGACAGATTGCCGATGTAGGGCGTTTCCTCCAGCTTGCCGACAGGTATTCCGACTTGCAGGAGCTTGACGCCGCCACGGTAAATGAACTGCTTGAAAAGATTGTAATCTACAGTCCGGAGAAGATCGGCGTGACGAAGCATGTCACGATTGAAGTCTACTTTACCTATGTGGGTAAAATCCGGATTCCACTTGCCAAACCGGAATTACTGACAGATACGGAAAAACCGGCGTGACCTCCGCATGGAACTTCGCCTAATATTGCGGGCCACTTCTTTTGTATATTGCTGGGGAATCATTGTACCAAGTTCAAGCCTTGTATGCCGCAAACAAAGAAATTGCACAGCTTTATGACATAAAAGCGGGCGTCCTCCCGGCTCATATCATGCCGGATCGGTTCAAATAGGGCCGTATAAAAGGAGTGCGTCAGCATATGCAAGACTTTCAGCATAACATCAAAATTGCCGATGTTCTCTTTCCGCATCTCTGCAAATTGCTCCAAAAATCCGCTGTTGATGCTTGTCACTTTCTCAATCATTGCAACATATCGAGAACCCTCCAAACACCCCATAGCAAGTTTGAACGTATCAGCATGGTCATAGATATAATCCATCATTTCGATGTAGACCGCATTGGGGTCTGCTGAAAAGTGAGGGACGCTCATGGCACCTTTATGTTCAGACCAGAATGTATCTCCAAATTTTTGATATAAGTCGATAAATCCGTCAACAACAGGCTCGACAATTGCGTCGAACAATCCCTCCTTATTCGGGAATCTGGTATAGACCGCTCTTGGACTGGTATCTGCTTTTTTAGCGATCTCCCGTATAGATGCGTTTTGAAATCCCTTTTCTAAAAATTCCTCTTTCGCACAATCCAGTAATCGTGCGGATACGCCTATAATCCGCTTTGGCACAGTGAACGAACCTCCCATACATCCATTGAAACAGTGTTGTGACTTTTCCCATTGTAGCCGATAAACTTCTATTGTGTCAAGAAAAAATAGGGCTTGACAGAGTTGGAGATAGAGCGTACAATACGCATTGAAACGACGTTTCAATATAGGCGTCGTTTTATTTCAACACGATGGTTAGATTTTGCTAACCGCAAAGCAGACGGGAGGTATTGACGTTGAAAAAACAAAATGTGCTGGGACGATTATTCGGCTACATGGGTAAATTCAAAATCACAATGGCACTCTCTATGATTATGGCGGCGTTCTCTGCCGTGGTCAATTTAAGTGCGTTTGTGTGTGTTTACCATGTCGCAAAGGAGATTGTCCAATCGTGGGGAGACTTTTCCGCTCTGAATCAAGCCTATTTAACCGAATTGGGCTGGCAGGCGGTCTTTCGGATTTCTATGGCCTTTGGGACTTATGGTATGGCATTGCTGTTTTCTCATATCACAGCCTTTAACACCGTAGCGAGGATAAGAATTAGCCTGATTGAACACATCGGCCAGCTCCCGTTAGGCTATCATTCTATCAATCCCAGTGGCAAACTGAGGAAGATCATCGAAAAGAACACGGACAATCTGGAGACCTTGATTTCCCACCACATACCGGATTTTGTCCAATCCGCGGTACTGCCCATCGCTTTTCTGGCGTTCATGTTCCTATACGATTGGCGGCTGTCCGTGGTGTGCCTGATACCGATTCTGATTGGCTTTATTCTTCTTGCCTCCATGCTGAAGGGGGAGAGCGAGGGCTTTGTCCAGCAGGTGCAGACTGCCGGAGAGGACATAGGCAACGCGGCCACAGAGTATGTGCGCGGGATTTCTGTTGTCAAAACCTTCGGGCAGACGGCAAGCTCTTTCCAACGCTACAAAGCGGCGGTGAAAGAATACGCAGACTTTATGACAAAATATTCTTTCTCTATGGAAAATGCGTTCAGCGCCTACAACACGATCATCAATGGAATCTTTTTCTTCCTGATACCGGGCGGGATTATTCTGTTCAACCTTGGCAAAGACCTTGAGCGTACCATCCTGACCTTTATCTTTTTTGCTGTGCTGATTCCTCTTGTGGTTACGATACTGACAAAAATCATGCACAGCTCGTCAAACCTGATGATTGCAGAAGCCTCACTCGTGGCGATTGACAAGATTCTCAGTGAAAAGCCGCTGCCAACGGCGGTGCGGCCAGGAACACCCAATGGGTACAGCATCGTCTTGGATCATGTTTCCTTTGCGTATGAGGCGGGCGCAGACAAAGCCCTTGATGATGTTTCCCTTGAAATTAAACCGGGAACGATCACCGCTCTGGTTGGCGAATCCGGCGGCGGAAAAAGTACGATTGCCAATCTGATCGCCCGTTTTTGGGACACCCAGGCTGGCACAGTCAGAATTGGCAATGTCGATGTGAGGGATATGGACTATGAAGAATGGATGAAACAGGTCAGCATCGTATTTCAAGATACCAACCTGTTCAAAATGTCCATCCTGGATAATGTCGCGTTCTATAAGCCAGGAGCCACACGGGAAGAAGTGCTGCGGGCCTTGCATCTGGCACAGTGCGATGACATTCTGGAGAAGCTACCGAATGGCGCAGACACCGTGATCGGGACAAAGGGCGTGTATCTTTCTGGCGGCGAAATGCAGAGGATTACGCTGGCCCGCGCCATTTTGAAAGACGCTCCTGTGGTGCTGCTGGACGAGGCCACGGCCTTCGCGGATGCAGAGAATGAGCATCTGATTCAAAAGGCATTGGACGAATTGCTTCGGGGGAAAACGGTGCTGATGATTGCGCATCGCCTGTCCACGGTCATCCATGCCAATCAGATTTGCGTACTGGAGCATGGCAAAATTGTGGAGCGCGGAACGCATCAGGAGCTTTTGAAGGCCAGCGGCATCTATGCCCATATGTTTGAGGAATACCAGAACAGCATTTCATGGAAGATCGGAGGGGCTGCGGTATGCTGAAAAAGATACTTCATTTAAGCGATCAAGGCGCTCGGACAATCAAAGAAGCCAGTCTGTGGCTCACGTTGTTTAACCTTGCCACGCTTTTGCCTGTGATTCTGCTGGCCCTGATTGCGGATGAAATGATAACGAACTATTTTGACGGAGGCCGGAGCAGCATTTCCCTTTGGGGGTATTGGGGAATCGCGCTTGTGATTCTGGCAGTCATGTTCCACACCTATAAAGTCGCGTACCACAAGGAATATCTGACTTCCGGGGAGGAAGATATGCGGCTCAGAATGGTTTTGGCTGACAAGATACGGAAACTGCCCCTGTCCTATCTTGGAAAGCGGAATCTAAGCGATTTAACCTCCATCATCATGGATGATGTCACCACGCTTGCACACATCCTGTCCCAAACGGCAACGGAGTTAATCAGCGGGTTTCTCACAGGCATTGCTGCCGTGGTTATCCTGGCCTTTTACGATTGGCGGCTGGATATCAGTCTGGCCGCGTGCCTCCCTATCGTTGCTGGCGTCATGGCATTGAGCAAGCTGATTTCAGAGCGGACAAACAAAAAGAACAAGCAGAGAAAGCTGGAGGTCAGCGACAGCTTGCAGGAATACCTGGAAAATATCAAAGTCCTGCGCACAGCGGAGAAAATGAGAGACTATCAAAGGCAGGTGGCCAGGAAAATCAAGCGGGTCATTCCTGGACTGATTCTCTATGAACTGCTGGCGGGCCTCACTATTGCAATTTCCTACAACATCATGCGGATTGGGCTGGGTTTTGTCATCATTGTCGGCTCCACAATGCTGATTGCGGGAAAAATCAGCTTGGTTAAATTCCTGTTGTTCCTCTTTGTGGCGGTCAGGGTCTATGAGCCGCTGACAAGCGCGTGTGAAAATTTGGGAGAGCTTATATCCGCTCTTGTCAGCACAGGCAGGATTCATGATCTGTTGGCCTATCCAGAGCAGACCGGGCAGGAGGGTGTTGCGCCGCAGGAATTTGATATTTCCTTTGACCATGTGAGCTTTGGCTACAACGATGAAGATGTGTTGCACGATGTTTCTTTTACGGCGAAGCAGGGAGAGATCACGGCGCTTGTCGGGCCGTCCGGGTGCGGAAAAAGTACGCTTTGCAAATTGGCCGCTCGTTTTTGGGATGTGCAGCGGGGTACAGTTTCCATTGGAGGCATGGACATAAATGGAATTGCTCCGGAAACTTTGCTGAAGAACTATTCCATTGTATTTCAAGATGTCGTTTTGTTCAACGATACCATTTATAACAACATCAAGATTGGCAAAGAGGACGCGACACGAGAGGAAATCATTGCGGCGGCAAAGCTGGCGAGGTGCGATGAATTTATTCAGCGTCTGCCCCAGGGATATGACACGGTGATTGGGGAGAACGGCAAAACATTGTCCGGCGGTGAACGCCAGCGGTTGTCTATCGCCCGTGCCTTTCTGAAAGACGCTCCTATTATCCTGCTGGATGAAAGCACGGCATCCATCGACCCGGAGAATGAAACGAAAATCCAAGAGGCCATCGGCAAACTGATTCAGAACAAGACCGTCCTGATTATCGCCCACAAGCTGCGGTCAATCGTAGAGTGCGACAAAATCGTTGTCCTGCAAGAAGGGCGTTTGGTGGAAACGGGTACGCATGATAAGCTGATGGAGCAGCCGGGATTATACCATAAGCTCTACTCCCTGCAAAATGAAAGTTTGGAATGGACTGTTACAACACAGTCAGAATAATCACGCATAAAGAAAGGATTTACAAAAATGGCAAAGCAGAATAACTCAACTCATTTGAACGGCAAAGAGGATGTTTCCCGCGAACTGGGGCTTGGCGTTGACATTTCAGCGCGCATCAAGCCCGAGTGGGAAGTCTTGCCAAAACTGGACTCGTATCCGCACCAACAATGTCATGGAACGGCTCAACCGGGAGATCCGCCGCCGTACCAGAGTAGTGGGCTGCTTCCCGGATGGCAATTCTGCTTTGATGCTGGTCTGTGCCAGGCTCCGCCATGTAGCTGGCACCCAGTGGGGCAACAAGAAGTACATGAATATGAAGCACTTAGAGGCCTCTCTGGGGGATGCCTCTATTGCTGGCTGATTTTATTCGCCAGAGCCTGCAAACTATTTTGCGCATACCCGCTTCTTTTCATAAAAAGTACTTCTCTTGTTTTTATACTAAATTCATGATATAATATAAAAGCCACTTTTCTATTGTTGCATTTTGATTAAATGGCGAACGCGGTGTAATGTATTAATGAGTATTATTTTTTCAGATATAACTATTGAGACATTTGTAAAGTTACTTAAAGAAAGTAATAATCCAAGCCTAATATGTGGTAATGGGTTAAGCATAAACTTTGAACCCAGTCTTTCTTTAAAGCGATTGGGTGAAACCATGCATTCAACGCATACATATATAATGACTTTTGCTTTTCTGGTTATAAGCCAAAGTGCAGCAATCAAAGTCGATTGCTGCACTTTAGTCATGTTCCGAACGGTCATTTGGTTGTTGTCCTTGTGCGGGGTGGGCCTTGCGGCTCCGGGGTTTTGCAGGAATATTAACGCTTGGAGAACTGGGGGGCGCGGCGGGCGGCCTTCAGGCCGTACTGCTATCGTTTTAGCGCCGTTTTTCCTTGATTTTACGGGCTTTTTTGAGGTAGCGGGCCTCGGTTGTCCTACCCCTTAACCCAATCAATCACAAACGTTCTCCGCAAGGTCAGATGGGCGAAGTGCCTGGTTCACCACATCGAAAAGTTCTTCGGGCTTATTATACTTGACCTTTGCATACGCTTTTTTCAAAAAGTCTGGCGATTGTATTATCTGATTTCCCTGATATTGAGGAGTTCTCCAGCACAAATGATGTGGAGCATATCGCTGAAATTGTAGAGAAAAGCCAGCCGGATATTTTGCTGGTAGATATTAACCTGGGACATTCAGTGCAAGAAGATGGATTATTTCTTACGAAGCAGCTATTAGGGCGATTTCCGGAGCAAAAGATAGTCATTCTTTCTGGGTATGATCTGCCGGCTTATCGCAGGGAAGCCCAAAAAATTGGAGCCAAAGGCTTTGTTAATAAAGAAGTGGAACCAGAGGAACTCTTTCAAATTCTTTGCAGCATTCAATCTGGAATGACACATTTCCTATCTGAAAATGTGATGCTTGAGGATCTAACGGTCAGCGAGAAACAAGTGCTGCGGATGATTGCAGGCGGCCACAGAAGAAAAGAGATTGCTATGCAGCTTCATCTAAGTGAGAGAACGGTTTCAAATCATCTGCAACATATTTTTGAAAAACTGCAAGTTGCTTCTTCGGTAGAGGCTGTGACAAAAGCGATACAGTTGGGGTATCTCTCTCCGATCAGTTAAAGCAAGGAAATGATACATGGAGGATAATGAAGTCATGAAAAAAATCCGTTTCAATCGGCGCTTGCTTTTCTATATCCTGATTGCGGTGCTGTTTGTTTTGACCACATGGACAATATGGGGCAATACAGCATTGATGGTGAGCACCACTACAATTTCCAGCAGTCGAATCCCGGCTTCATTTTCTGGATTTCGGATTGCTCAGGTGTCCGATCTTCATAATGCTGAATTTGAAGAAAATAATGAACGGCTGTTGGAATTGCTGTCCAAAACTGAGCCGGACATCATTGTGATAACCGGCGATTTGGTGGATGCGCAGCATACCAATATTATCACCGCCCTTGACTTTGCCAAAGAAGTGGTTCGGATTGCTCCGGCCTACTATGTCACAGGCAATCACGAAGCCAGCCTATCCCAATATTCTACTCTCAAAGCTGGCCTTGAAGCGGGGGGAGTAGTCGTACTCGAAGATGAAGCGATACAGTTAGAGCGTAAAAGTGAAGCCATTACATTGATCGGACTTTCTGATCCAAACTTCACAATCAGAGGGGATATGTTTGGAGAAGTCCCTGCTATGGTCAGCACAAAATTAAACAGCCTGACGGGTGATGAAAACGGTTATACAATTTTGCTTTCGCACAGGCCGGAATTGTTCGATGCCTATGTAAGCTGTGGTGTCGATTTAGTTTTAAGTGGTCATGCACACGGCGGACAGTTTCGTTTGCCGCTGATTGGTGGGCTGGTTGCTCCCAATCAGGGACTTTTCCCAAAGTACGATGCTGGCCTGTATACAGACGGCGGCACAAACATGGTTGTCAGCCGTGGCCTTGGAAACAGCATTATACCGATCCGTTTCAATAATCGGCCAGAGATCGTTTTGGTGGAGCTTAGTAACCGGAACAGTTGAGGGATAATAGATAGCGAAGGCCGGAGAAACGGGCAAGCAGGGCATGATGGTCCCATCATGCGAAAAATGAACGCCCCGCCTCCCGGCGAGACGTTCATTTTGCTTGTTGGTGGCAGCGCCCCCAAGCCCCCTTGAACATCCCCGTGCCGGGGCTGGCTGCGCGTTCCTGCGGAACGCTTTTTGTCGGGCCTGCGGCCCTCCGGGATGATGGAAACGGTCAGCGTTCTTCCTGGCGATCCACTTCCATATCCGTTTCCGATTTGTCATAGCCCATCAAGCGGTCCACGTTGGCCTTGACCGTCAGCAGCTCCTTCATCTCGTCCCTTGCCCTGCGGTAATCAGCATAGGCGGATTTTTTCTCGGCCAGAAGCGCGGCATACTCCGCTTGCAGTCTCTTGACCGTGGGGAGTTTTTTCAGCCCCAGCCCGTCAAACGCTTTCTTTGCCGCCTGATGCAGCAGTATCTCGCTCTCATGCTCGGCCTTGAATTTTTTCGAGTACCCGGCCTTGCGGTAGGCCACATACACATCGCGGGTCTTGGAGTAGTTGATGATGTGCGTTTTCAACACGGCGATCTCGGCCATGCGCCGCTCCGCCGCCTTGATTTTTTCGGACAGGCCGTTGTAACGCTCGGTGGCCGCAGCCGCTTTTGCCGCGAGGTCGGCGTAGTCCAACAGTCCATGCTCCGTCAGATAATTCATGGTTTGCGCCATCTGCTTTAAGTTGAACACGCTGGCCCACCGCGCATATCCAGCACCCTTCCCGGCCTGGAGCTTCGCTTGAATATCCACCAGCAGATTGACCTTCGGCGGATCTGCGCGGTGGACCTTTTTTGTGCTGGGCGTGTGCGTCCGTTCCCCGGAGAGGACGGCCAGCAACGCAGAAATATCGTACTCCGCACCCAAGCTGGCCCCATCAAGCCGGACGAAATTTTTCTGTCCCGGCGCTCTTAGCCGGATAAATTTTCCCCGTGGCGATACCTCAATGCCTGCCTCTCCCAGCAGCTTCAGCAGCTCGTCCAGGTCAGCGGGCTTTTTTGCGAGGGCATCATCTATCGCCATGCGAAGCCGGTCCCGGTGGCAGGGCGGCTTACTGCCCAGCCACTTGTTGTAGCTCTTGCCCCGGCGCTTGGGATTGGCCACAATAGAGTATCCGTTTTCGATACAAATGGTATCGTTCAGCCGCCGTACCGCCCTCCCGGAACCGAGAAAGTCCCGGAATTTTCGGGTACAGTCCAAGGTTGTGGAGTTCCAAATGATGTGGTTATGGATATGTGCTTTGTCAATGTGGGTGCAGACAATAAAAGCGTGGTTGCCTTTGGTGAAGCGCCGCGCCAGCTCACAGCCCAGGCGGTTGGCCTCCTCTGGGGTGATCTCGCCAGGAACAAAGGACTGCCGGATGGTATAGGCAATCACATCATCGGCCCCGCGCCGCCTGCCGGTCTTGGCGAGGTACTGCCGCTTGGAGAACAGAAACTCCGCATCCGCGATCCGGCTGTCGCATTGGTAGCTGGAGATCAGCCTGCCGCCGTCCGTTTTTTCTGGATTCTCCACATAGTCGATGATGTCTTGAATGGCCTTGCCCACAGTCCGGCCCTTGCCTATGTGCAGAGGCATAATGCGGGTGGTTGCCATTGGCGGTCCCTCCCTTCAAAAGAAACGGCCCGCGATTGGCGGACCGTTTTAGACTGTATATTCAGTTTTCACCGCACCGTTCGGCCATCGCCTCGCCCATGCGCCGAATATCCACATCCTCAGAGGGCAGAAGCTCCCGCTTGTAGCCTCCGGTGAGCTTGTACCCCTGGTATTCCTCGTACCGGGAGCGCAGCACATCCCGCAGATGCTCCGGGGTTTGGCACAGCCGGGAAGTCACCCACTCGCTGTCCTTTTTCCTGCTGTCCCAATCCACCACCAGATAGCCTTGGCTGGAAGTCAGCACCTCACAGGCTTTGTCCTCGGCCAGATAGTCCTGGAATACAGCTAACACTTTTTCATAGGTCATAATGAACACCTCTTAAATTTGATTTGATACCAGCATAGCGGCATGGACGATTTTTTGCAAGGATGCGGCCCTGCCGTTTATTCCCGATGTATCGGAAATTGAAAAATGATTTTCTGCTTGCGCTTCGCAAAGTCCAGTGTTTTCGCCGCCCCACCCCACCCATGCGTGACGCCGGAGATCACCACATCGCTTTCCTGGACCATCCACTCGTTTCTCCTGACAATGGCGTAACGGGGCGGCACATTCTCCAACGGCGGGTAGGTGGTGCTGTCATAGCGGGAAAGGTCAGCGTCCCGGTTGAGGTAGGCCAGCACCAGGACCGCTTCAATGCTGGGATAGGTGGCCTTTTGCCGTCTCACCGCCGCCGCTGCCAGACTGTCAAAGTCTCCGTAGCCGCCGAGATAAAATGTAGCCGCGCCGCCCTCAATCAGCGATGGGAGTATTATATCCAACCATTTGGAGATTTCGCAAGCCTGATATATTTTGCTGTGTCCGCAAAAGGTTACGATCATCCGCATCGCCCCCAATACTTTTGTATTTCGCTTTTATTATACGAGAAAAATTATTAAAATGCAACGATTTGTAAAAGTATAATTAGCGAAGAATACAAGCACAGGGGGCGAATGTGTTGAAAGATATTCTTACCGTCATTACAGCGAACAGGGAGGCACGAGGATGGACAGAATATCAGCTTGCCGAGCGTTCCGGCCTGCCGCAGTCTACAATTTCCTCCTGGTATCGAAAGAACATGATCCCCACAGTTCCCTCACTGGAAAAGATATGTCATGCGTTTGGTATCACCTTATCCCAACTCTTTGCAGAAGGTGAATCGCCGGTATCGCTGACCGAATCGCAGGCGGAGCTGCTGGACCGCTGGGCAAGGCTGGATGAAAAACAGCAGGCTGTGATTTTCCAGCTTCTCGACATTATGTGATAATAATTTGAGAGGGTGGTCCATAGGGCTGTCCTTTCATTGTTTATTGGAGTTTTGCCAACGAGGTTAAAATTTTCTGCGCCGCATCCCACAGGCTGTCATAGCTTTGCCGCAGTTCGTCCAGATCAGCGTCATAGAACCGGCCCGTCTCATGTACCCGGCGCGTAAGCTGATTGAGGTTATTGCTGGACCGCCGCAGCAGTGAGACCATCTCCCGCAGCTCCGGCAGTTCCAGATTTATCACAAAACCGTCAATCGCCATTTTTCGGAGGTATGCCGCCATGTTGCTGGTGCCGAGCTGGGCCATCTTCTGCTCAATCAACGCCCGTTCCTCCGGCGTGACGCGGAATTTTAGCTGTACCTCCCGCTCTAAATTCGCCATGCCTACCGCTCCTGGTCCTTGGCCTTACTCTTGGCGGGCGGCTTGGGCGTATCGGCGGCGGGCTGCTCCTGCAACTTCTTCCGCACCGAGGGTCTGCGCAGGATCAACTTTTGAAAGCGGTCCTCATCCTTGGAGATCAGCGCAAACGTCCCTTTGCGGCCCTCCAGCCCGGAGAGAGAAAGGGTCTGGAAGGGCAGCATCGCCATAAGGCGGTCCGTGTCCTTAGTTCCAGCCCTTGCCAGGAAGTCGGGGGAGACCTGGACCATGTAATGGGTCCCATTGGGACTGTTCGGCTCCTGGGCGGCTTGGAATCGTTCCAGGATATAAGTAGCCTCCGCCTTGATGTCAGCCGCTTTGAGGGGCTGTCTCAGCAGATGCTCATGCCGCGCTTTGCTGACGAACATATCCAGGAGGCCGGGGTGACTGCGCGTAATCAGAAAAGACATATCCCGTCTCCCGTTTTCAAATGCAACGGGGATTGTCTGCGCCCAATCCTTATTAGAGCGGGAAACGCGCCCATCCCCGCCCTGGGTCTGCACAGTGTTCGCCAGCACATAGAACATCCTCTCAAAGCCAAACTGCTTCACCACATCCCGCACCGCCGCCTCCGCATTAAAGCGGTTGTCATAGTAGTGGCTGGTGATAGCCTGCTCAATCGCCTCTTTGCAGGCGATATTGGCGCGGTTGGACGCAAGGTGCTGTTTTTGTTCGCCGTGCTGGTATGCGTACTGAAAAGATTCCTTGTAAACCGGGGTCTTATCCATTTTAACCGTCTCCTTTTTAGGTTTTACAGAAGATTTCTGGCGCGAAGCAGACTTTTGCTGTGCCAGCTCCTGAAGGTCCTTCCGCACCAGATCAATGAACAGGTCCACCTTGGCAGGGTGACTTTCCAGGGTGCAGCTCTCCCGGCCGCTGGCGATTCCATACAGCGGCACGGTGTTGGCCCAGCTTGCGTTGTGGCCGGAGAATCGGTTATCAATATTCCTTTCACGGACCGTATAAGCCAGAATGAACGCTACCCTCTCCAGCCCAAACTGTTTCAGAACGCCCTTGGCAGAATCGTTGTCAAAATTCATCCCATCCCAATTATCAAAGATGGCATCATCAATGGCACACTTGCACTCAGCCAGAGTTTTAAGCGACGCCCGGTACTGCTCCAATTCGCCGTGTTCCCGTGCGTAAGTGATGGGGTATGGGTAGATCGGTGTTTGATTCATTTTAATTCCTCCATTCCATAAGCAAAGTCAGGCGGAGCTGCCCCCGCCTGACTTTCCACGTCACCGCTCTTGGCGGTGGTCTTTCGGTTTGTCTGTTTTCTGTTTGGGCGGGACAGGCCGCTTCAATCCCTCCAGCACTGAGGGGCGGGCGTCCTTGGCCAGACGCTGCTCACCAGCCTGGGCAGGCCCATCCTCTATCCCCAACTGCGCGTTCAGTTCTGCCAGCCGTGCGCTTTTCTGCTGAAGCTCCGCCTCCTGGGGGAAGGGCTTGCCGATCTCGCCTTGAATCTCTTTCATCTGCTGGTGCAGATTGTCAAGCTGGGAGTGCAGCACCGTCACCCGCTCCGGCATTTTATTCAAGGTGTGGTCGATGCGGAGAAGATTACCTAAAACATCCTCTCCCAATTCGGCGCGGTGGGTCATCTGGCCTTTGAGTGTCAGAACGAAAGTGCGCCCGAAGTCCTCCACGGACAGGGCCATAGAGAAGCCGCGATAATTCCCAATCTCGACCGGCTCCCCCGGCTTGATGCCCTTGCGGATTTCCGCAATCAGGGCCTTGCCCGCCTCCACCTTGTCCGTGTAGGTCTGGTCCCCGATCTCCATACCGGCAAACCCCTGCTTGACCTCCACAGCGGCGGTCTCCGCAGCGGGCGCGGCAGGGGCGTCCGGCTGTTCCCCGTCAGGCTGGGGCGGCGCGGCAGTTTTCACAGGCACCATCGGATGGGGATGCTCCGCCAGCGTTTTCATGTCGGCCTCCAGCCCCGCGATAAAGCCCTCGTTTTCCTTGATTTTCTCAGGGAACCGTTTCAGAAGATCGTCCTCCATGCGGTACTGATGGCTCTGGTGGTCCGCTTTGAGCAGCCGCAGGCGGGCCACGTCAATGTCCAGGTCCATCTTCTCCTTTATCAGCGGATTTCCGGCGCACAGGGCCTTGATCTCCGCATAGGAGAGGGCGGTCTCGTCCACGTCCTCGCAGGAGCGCACCGGGGATTTTGAGGTCATAATCTGCGAAATGAATTTCTGCTTGTTCTCCACCGTCTGCCAGAGGTAGGAATCAAACGTCCCCTCCGTGACATAGCGGTAAATGTGTACCGTAGGATTCTTATTGCCCTGGCGGACAATCCGCCCCTTGCGCTGCTCCAAATCTCCCGGTCTCCAGGGACAGTCCAGGTCGTGCAGGGCGATCAGCCGGTCCTGGACGTTCATTCCCGCGCCCATTTTGAAGGTGCTGCCCATGAGGACCCGAACGCGCCCGGAGCGGACCTTTGCAAACAACTCCTTCTTCTTGGCATCGGTATTGGCATCGTGGATGAAAGCAATCTCCCGCTCCGGGATGCCCATAGCAACGAGTTTACTACGGATGTCCTCATAGACGGAAAAGGGCGCGTCCGGCTTGATGTCCTCCAGCAGATTGCCCAGGGCGTGCAGCTCCGTCCCTCCCGCTACCTTGTTTCCCGCCGCCATAGCGGTTCTGTCCCGTGTAGCGGCGGCAGCGGCCTTTGGGGTAGACAGGTCGCAGAAAATGAGCTGGGTCAGCTTGTCCGCCTGCCCGTCCTCCCAAATGCGGAATACGTTTTCCACACACATATTGACCTTACTGGCCGGATTGTCGGGAAAAAGCGGGTTAATCAGCCGCTGGTCAAGACCCAGCTTGCGCCCATCGCTGGTAATCTTCAGCATATTGTCGATTTTGGGGTTTACCTGTCCCGTATGGACGGCGGCGGCGCGGTCAGATAATTCCCGGACCAACTGCTTCTGTTCCTCTGAGGGCAGGGCCTTTTCTGTATGATATTCCACCTCCGGCACGGGGAGATGGAGCTGATCGGCGGTCTTGATGTCGGCGGTCTCGCGGAACATAGCCATCAGCTCCGGCAGATTGTAGAATCTGGCAAAGCGCGTCCGGGGGCGGTATTTCCCCTCCGGGGCCAGTTCTACCTTTGTCACTGTTTCACCAAAAATGGAGGCCCAGCTATCAAAGTGGGTCAGACTGTAATGCTTTCCCCGGCTGTCGGTGAATCCCTTTTCCAAAAGGTCCTGCTGTAAATACCGCTGCATGGTAAATAACTCGGTCATGGAGTTGCTGACCGGGGTTCCAGTGGCGAACACCACGCCGCGCCCGCCGGTGATCTCGTCCATGTAGCGGCATTTCAGCAGCATATCGCTGGACTTCTGCGCATCGGTGGTGGAAAGCCCCGCCACGTTCCGCATTTTCGTGTAGAGGAACAATGGTGATAGGTAACACTTTGAAGTAATCTCCGCGGTTTCCCCCACCTCACGCCGGGCGTGCAGCTTTCACCGCACCCGGCCTACCATCAAGTTGACTTACTTTCTACTGATTTCAATACTGCCGTACCCTCGCGGAATACAGCGCACTTACAAATTTCACATTTTTAATTTCTTGCGGTAATTCTCGATTTTGCGTACCGTCTTGGCGTTCATGCCAGACGGAATGGGACTGTTGTGTACCATGCGGTGGCACGATTCACATAGCCATGCCAAATTAGGAACTTTGTTGATTCGTTCGATGGGAAGTTTATTGTTTACGTGATGACAACGCTTAGGAACATCTTCCGAAAAAGTCCTGCCGCAACACTTGCATTTGCCCTTATCCCGACTGTAGGCGTACTCACGGTTCATAAAATACTCAAAATTGTACTTCCCTTTTGCATACACAGACAGTGCAATATCTTCCGGGGTATTGATGGATGGGCGGTCACACGGTAAAGGCTTGTGCTTGGAACGATAGTTTACATACCGTTTCCGCCCGTCTGCTGTGTAAGGGGTCATTTTCTGGTCAAGTGGCCGGCTTTCGTAATTGCTGTGTGTTATGACGTCCGCTGGACGGACAGCCGAAAGAATATCACCTACACTACCCCCGGCGGTATGAAATGCCGGGACGACCGGCTCCACGACGAAAAATATTTGAAGGAGAGGATGGAGTTTGAGTTCAGAATCCGACAGGCAGTTATCCATGGAGGAACTGCGCCGGCGGAATACGCAGAGGCCTGCCACGGAGACACAGCATCCCACGGCGGAGGAGTGGTTAGAGCTGACCGCCGCACTGACAACGCTGGGAGAACTTTTGGCGGAGCAGATGCTTCTGCTGGAACAAATTGCCGCACAGCCCAAGTCCTGGGAGACCCAGGAGCAGACGGCGGAGCTGATCCGGGAGGCAAAGGTGATCCGCAGTCTGCTGGAACAGGCTGGGAGAAAGAGAGAGCAGCGCTTTTCTCTGCCAACGATTCGGTTACCCCGACTCTCGGTGGAATGGCTGCTGCTCCCGACGGTGCTGGTAGGATTGCTGGCACTGTGGTACGGCTGGGCCGCACTTTGGAACGGTCTGACAACCCTGTTCCCATAAGCGACGCCACAACTGCACACAAGCACGCCGACAGCAAGACGCTTTGCAGAGAACGGGAAAAGAAAATCGCCCTCGGTCACAAAGAGGACGACCACGAAGATACGCAAACCTGGCAGCAGACCATGTAACGGTCTGCTTTTTGTTATCCCGCTGGTGCGGGAAGAAAGGAGCGACCTATTGTCAAAGGTATAAATCAGGTAAAATACGGAAATTATTTCAGGGAAGGGAGGGACGGTCATGTCGGAGCAAAAGTCCAATGAACAGCGCAGAAAAGAGACAGCGGCAAAGGTGTGGCTGTCCTACTACAACCGGGTGCTGTATGAGAAGGGCATCATCACGGAGCGGGAGCGCAACAGGATGGTGCTGAAAATTGACAGCTGGAAGATAACCATGACCTGATCGAGACAGCGGGGGACTGCGATTTATCGCAGTCCCCCCTTGCCTTGTTTCATGCTATGTGATATACTGCAAAATAGAAGATGATTAAACGAAATAAAAAGGAGACGAGCTATGGATATACACAGCATTCGGCAAGCCCTGCGCACCAAATCAATTTACGATATCCCTTTACGGGTGACTTTCTACGCCCGGGTGTCCTCTGAGAGTGACGAGCAGCTCAACTCCCTGGGCAACCAGGTGAGCTACTACGAGGAGTTCATCCGCAAAAATTCCGCCTGGGAGTATGTGCCAGGCTATGTAGACGAGGGCTTGTCCGCTGCCACCACGAAAAAGCGGGAGGATTTCCACCGCATGGTGGAGGACGGCAAGGCGGGATTGTTTGACCTGATTATCACCAAGGAGATCACCCGCTTTGCCCGAAACACCCTGGACTCCATCCTCTACACCCGGGAGCTGCTCAGCGCCGGGGTGGGGGTGTTCTTCCAGAACGACAACATCAACACTTTCGACGAGGACAGTGAGCTGCGGCTCACCATCATGTCCGGCATCGCCCAGGATGAGCTGCGCAAGCTGTCTGGACGAGTGAAGTTTGGACATGCCCAGGCGATCAAAAAAAATGTGGTGCTGGGCAACAGCCGCATTTTCGGCTATGTCAAGGACGGCGGACGGCTGGTCATCGACGAGGAGGAGGCCCCCATGGTGCGGGAGTTGTTCGAGCTGTACGCCACCGGCGAATACTCCATGAAGCAGATCGAAACCCTGTTTTGGGAAAAGGGCTACCGTAACCACAACGGCAAGAAGATTGCCCACACCACCATGTCGGGGATGATCTCCAACCCCAAGTACAAGGGCTACTATGTGGGCAACAAGGTCAAAGTGATTGATCTATTCACCAAGAAGCAGAAATTCCTCCCGCCGGAGGAGTGGGTAATGTTCAAGGATGAGAGCGGCGAGATCGTCCCGGCTATCGTCCCAGAGGAGCTTTGGGACAGGGCCAACGCCGTCCTGAAAAAGCGCAGCGAGGACGTGAAGGGCCGCCAGGGCATCTGCAACCACGCCAACCTCCTCACAGGCAAGCTCTACTGTACCCACTGCGGCGCGGCCTACTACCGGCGGGAGTCGGTGGACCGGCAGGGAAACAAAAACAGCAAGTGGGTCTGTTCCGGCAAGATCAAGAATGGGGCGGACGCCTGCCCCTCCTTCGCCGTCTATGAGGAGGAGCTGAAGCCCCTGCTCTTTGAGGTGCTCCGGGAGACCGAGGCAGACGCCCAGGCCTTGGTGGAGGAGTACATCGAGATGTACAAGGCACTGGGGGATGGGGAGGACACCGCCAAGCAGATCGCCGCACTACGTCAGCAGATCGAGCTGGCCCAGAAGAAGAAAAGCAAGCTCCTGGGCTACAATGCCACAGGGCAACTCTCTGACCGGGAGTTTCTCACCATGAACAAGGAGTGCGAAAAGGAGATTGCCACAGCCGAGCGGCAGATTTACGACCTGGAACAGCAGCAGTTGTCCAAGGAGGACTTCCGTAAGCAGATCGACACCATCCGCCGGGTGCTCCGGGAGGCGGAGCGGGATGCCGCTCAGGGACTCATTAGCAAGGAGTTTGTGGACAGGTATATCGACAAAATCTTTGCCACCCCGGAGGAAGATGGCTCCCTGCGCCTGCAAATCAAGGTCTTCACCGGCGAGACCACCGACAAATACCTCACAAATCTCAGAAGTCGTACGGGTCACACGTTCAAGAAGATGATCGAGTCCTACGAGAACGGCCTGAAGTAATCTGTCCTTTCCGGATTGATGACTCCGCCTGACGCAGCAGGCATATAGAGGGCCGGACGTGCCATCCAGCGGGGAGCGCTGTCAGAGGGGACCGGGGATTCCGGTTCCTGGGACAGTTTTCCTCGGGGGCGCGTCCGGCCCTTATTTTCGTTTACAGTCTGTTGACGATAAAGTTGGGCCGCTGACCACCCAAAACCAGCTTGGCGGAGTGCCACATATTCCGATGGGCCCGGCGGAAGACGCCTCCGGTGATGCCTCCCAGGTGGGGGGAGTACACCGCCCGGTTTGCGATTTCCGGGGGCAGGTCCACCAGAGGGTGGCTGGCGGGGGTGGGTTCGGGGTCGAAGGTGTCGATAGCGATTCCGCCCAGCCGGCCCTCTATCAGGGCCTGACGGACAGCCAGATTGTCCACCAGCTGGCCCCGGGCGGTGTTCACCAGAATGGCTCCGGGCTTGATATGGGATAAAAATTCCGCATCCACCATATGGGTGGTCTGCTCATTGACGGCGCAGTGGAGAGAGAGAATATCACACCGGTCGGCCAGCTCCTCCAGGGGCAGGTAGGTGACGCCCAGATCCTCCTCCACCCCGGCGGGGCGGCGGTGAGCGGTGTAGTAGTACAGTTGACAGCCAAAGGGGCGCAGCAGGCGGGCGGTGGCGGTGCCGATATCCCCCAGACCGATAAGCCCCACAGCCTGTTCCCCCAGTTCAGGGGAGGAGGACACCATGAACCGCTCCTTAAAGCCGATCTGCTCCCCCGCCTTCACGGCGGCGTGACCGGTGACGCCGCAGCGCAGGGCCATGAGCATCAGCATCACAGCGTGCTCCGCCACACTTCCGGCGTTGCACCCCTTGTTGTTGCACACGAAAATGCCCCGTTCCCGGGCGGCGGCAATGTCAATGGCGTTGAATGCCACCCCCTCGGAGTGGATCATTTTCAGCCGGGGCAGCAGGTCCATCATGTCCCGGCCCACAGGGGTGATGGCGTCGGCGAAGATTACCTCCGCGTCCGGGTTATCCGCCGCCGCCTGGAGAGAGGGGGCGGGGGCACCGGCAAAGACCGGCTCCACAGGCATGTCCTTGACAAATTCCGGGAGGTACAGATCGTAGCGGGCCTTGGGCCCGAAGATCAGAATTTTCATAATACCGCCTCCAGCGCCGCCCAGCCGTTTTTCTCCCGCTTTTTGATAAGGGTGAGCCCCGCCTGTTTCAGGGCCGCCTCTACCTCGTGGGCGCGGGTGTCGATAATGCCGGAGCAGAGGAACACGCCGTCCTTCTCCAGCAGATTGGGCACCTGGGGGGCCAGGGGGATAATCACATCGGCCACAATGTTGGCCAGCACCAGGTGATATCTTTTCCGGGCCAGCTCAGCGGCCAGGGACGGGTCAGACAGTACATTGCCCGCCCGGACGGTGTACCGGTCTTTGCCGATACCGTTGAGGGCGGCGTTTTCATAGGCCACGTCTACCGCCTTGGGGTCGATATCCACGGCGACGGCGGATCTGGCCCCCAGGCACAGCGCAGCAATGGACAAGATCCCGCTGCCGCAGCCCAGGTCCAGCACATCACGGCCTGGAAGGGTGTGCTCCTCCACCCCCTCCAGGCACAGCTGGGTGGAGGCGTGGGAGCCGGTGCCGAAGGTGAGGCCGGGGTTGAGGTAGAAGGGCACCCGCCCCGCCGGGACGGGCTTCTCCCGCAGCCACTGGGGCACTACATAGAGCCGCGCCCCGATTTCCAGCGGCTTATAATACTTCTGCCAGCTGTAGGCCCAGTCGTTGTCGGTGAGGGGGGTGGCGGTGTACTCCGCATCCAGCCCCCGGGTGTACTGCTCCAGCTGTGCTTTGCCGTCTGTGTCGTCGGTGACGTAGAACTTGACCCGGGTGACCCCCTTCATCCGGTCCAGCAGGTCCTGTTCCACGTAGTCCCAGTACTGCCGGTTCTGCTCCAAAAAGGTGAGAAACTCCTGCTCGTCTTCAATGACCACGCTGTCCATTCCGGCGGCGGCCAGCCGGGCGCACACCTGGTCCAGCTTGTCAGGGGTGGTGTTGACGGCCACCTCCAGCCATTTAATTTCATCCATGGTTACACATCCAATCTATTTTCTCGGCCGTTCCTGAAACCAGGCGTCCTGGGGCAGGCCGTTCCAGCAGAACAGCAGCCGGTCACAGCGGAGTTTGATATCTGCAAAGCCATCCTCTGAGCCTGGCGGGGGTGGACTCATATAGCCGTTTCCATCCAGAGTCAGCAGTCCTTTATCTGGTTCCCAGATGAAATCCAGTACCTCCAAGGTCAGATCATGCAGGAACTGCGTTCTGGTGATGGGAACAATAGGGAGCGGGATGTGCTTTTCCTGTCCATTGCCCAAGCGAATGATCCTGAAACAATATGAACCAAACGCACCGTCTTCCCAGCACCAATTTTTCAGAATAGCTGCCGCCGGGCCGGTGTTCCGGTGGCGGCCGGTGGGGTTGAGAGAGTTGTCACAGGTGACATCAAAGCCGTCCTCGTCAAACCGAAGGATCAGGTCCGGCCCGGATTCCTCCACACAAGTGATTCGGTGGTCGTGGAGGGAGATGGTCTTCCACTCCTCCGAAACAAATGTCCAGTTCTCAGCCATGGGTTTACCGCTCCGTCCCCATATAGAACAGGGCCACGGTGCCCGGCCCGGAGTGGGCGCCGATCACAGGGCCCACGTAATTGATAGACACATCCTGCACGCCGAAGCGCTTTTTTACCATGCCGGCCACAGTCTGGGCGTCCTCCAGGCAGTCGCCGTGGCTGATGAATACGGTCAGACTGCCTGAGTCAATGGCGGTGTGCTCCATCCGGTCCACCAGGGCCTTGAGGGAGGCCTGACGGCCCCGGGCCTTGCCAATGCTGACCAGGTGGCCCTCATTGTCCACATGGAGAACGGGCTTGATGTGGAGCATGGAGCCCACCATGGCGGTGGTGGCGGAGATGCGGCCTCCCCGCTTGAGGAAGTGGAGGTCGTCTACGGTAAACTGGTGGCACAGGTTCAGCTTGTGGTCCTCCACCCAGTCCCGAACCTCCTCAATGGAGTGGCCCCGGTCCCGCTCCCGGGCGGCGTACCACACCAGCAGGCCCTGGCCCAGGGAGGCGCACAGGGTGTCCACAGTGTACAGCTTTCGTTCAGGATACTTGGCGCTCAGCTCCTCCACTGCCAGGCGGGAGGAATTATAGGTGTTGGACAGGCCGGAGGAGAAGGCCAGAATCAGCACGTCCTTCCCCGCCTGGAGCAGGGGCTCCAGGGCTTCGGTGTACTGGAACACGTTGACGGCATTGGTGGTGGCCACCTCCCCCTTGCGCAGGCGCTCATAGAAGAGGTGGGGGTCCATGTCCCGGTTGTCGGGGTGGTTATAGTAGGTGTGTCCTTCCAAAGTAAAGCACAGGGGAAGGACCTGAACATCCAGCTGCTGGGCCATACCGGCGGACAGATCAGCGGAAGAATCGGTGAGGATGACAAAATTGGACACAAGCGGCACTCCTTTACTCTTTTTTACGTTTGCCCTCCTGGGGCTGGATGATGTTGAGAATACGCTGGCAGGCCAGCTGGTTGACATAGCTGCGCACAGCAAAGTCCAGGGCCATCCGGGCCAGATCGGACCGGTCGGCCTCCGGATCAATGGCCTGGGCCGTATCGGTAAGGGCCTGGTCCAGGGCGTTGCAGAAGTAGGCGTACTGTTCCGGAGGGGTCTTCTCCAGTGCCCGTCCGGCCCCCATCAGCGCGCCGATATCCCGGACGGTGAGCACCTGTTTCAGCGCTACCACCGCGGTGAGGTAGCCCAGGTGGGTGGGGCCATACCGCTTGCCGTCCGCCCGGGGAACCAGGCCGTCCTTGATGTAATTGTTTACCATGGCGGAGGTGAGGGTGGGGCCGTCCTCAAAGCGGATGAGTTGCCGGGGCATATAGGAAATCAGCTGATCCATATACAATGCTATGTCTGGCAGATCCTCCCACGGGGCGGGCCGCTCCTGTTCCATGCGGTTTTTTAAATTTTGCAGTTCGTCCATTGGTGGGCTCCTCTTCTTAAAAAATGTAATGTCAGTAATTATATCATGGAGTATCTGGTATTGTAAAGGGGGAGGTTTAATGTTTTCTAAAATTTCCCATCCGGCGGTGCAGCCGCTCCAGGGCGTGGCTATGGTCAATGGACCGCAGGCGGGGGAAGGCCTTCAGCAGGCGGCGGTGGCCAAAGGATTTTTGATCCAGCAGTTCCTGCATGGACGCCCGCCACTCCTCCAGCTGGCGCCTGGCCTGGGCCCGGCGTTCCTCCTGCTCATCCGCCCGCTCCGCCCGGCGCATGGACAGGGTGAAGGACAGCTCCTCCATGTCCTTCTTCCAGTCGGCGCTGCGCTCCACGGCGTCCAGCACCTTGTCGGCCAGATTCTCGCCAAACTCGTTGGAGGCCTCCTTGATCCTGGCGGCCAGCTCGTCGATTTGAGCCAGGCGGCGGTTCAGCTTGATGATGGTGGCCACAGTGGCGGCCAGGTCCACGGCCATCACCGCCCCCAGCAGTATCAAAAGCACAAGGCCCGCAATGCGGGGAATGAGATGGATCAAAATCAGCACCGTGGGGTGCAGCAGCTTAACCACAAACATGCACGCAAAGCCCCATGCAATGGAAAAGCGCAGACAGATGTAGCCGCTGAGATTGAAGGGTTCGTCAGAGTAGTCCCACCAGCGCTGGTGGAACAGCTTTTCCAGCACAAAGCCGGTGAGCCACTCCAGCACGGAGGTGAGCAGTACCGAACCTATGAACAGAATGGGCAGATTGTCCGACAGAGGGGTGAGGCAGCCCAGCACAATGACAACGCCAAAGCCGTAGACCGGGCAGACAGGCCCGTTGAGAAAGCCCCGGTTGACAAATTTTCCCGTGACCAGGGCGGCGTAGCTCACCTCAGTACACCAGCCCAGAAAGGCATAGATGAAGAAAATCCAGAGAAAACGGTACAGCATGGACATACTCCCTTCGCAGAATATCTTCCACATTATATCTGTTTTCAGCATAATTGTCCAGTCCAACCCCTCCTGTGCTCTTGACAGAGATGGGAAAGACCATGTATGCTTGTACCAAGCAAAAAATGACCGGAGGACGGACACCGGATGAAGAAGCTGGTTTTAGACATATTGAACGAACTCAACCGCATGGGGTGCCAGCTTAATCTTATGTATTCCTCCCCTATGGAGACAGCTATACTTATGGCATCAATATGGAAGGCTGGGATATTGATATCTGATTTCACGCCTGTCCTGAATAGAGTGTTTCAGATGGAGGTCAACGAGAGGGTGGTGCAGAATGAAATTTGACATTCCCCCTGGAGCAAGACATATCCTCCAGACGCTTACTGATACAGGCTATGAGGCCTATCTGGTAGGCGGCTGTGTGCGGGATCTGCTCCGGGAAGTGGAACCTCACGACTGGGATATCTGCACTTCTGCCCGTCCCGAGGAGACGGAGGCCTGTTTTGCTGGACACCGGATCATTGAAACCGGACTGAAGCACGGCACTGTCACCGTGCTGGAGGAAGGCGAACCCTACGAGATCACCACCTACCGCACCGAGGGTCCCTACTCTGACAGCCGCAGGCCGGACTATGTGGAATTTATTTCCAGCCTGGAGGCCGACCTTTCTCGACGGGATTTTACCGTAAACGCCATTGCCATCGGGCTGGATGACAGTCTGAAAGACCCCTTCGGCGGTGCGGACGATATCAAAGCCGGGGTAATCCGCTGTGTGGGAGAACCTGCCCAGCGGTTTCAGGAGGACGGCCTGCGAGTGATGCGGGCGCTGCGGTTCGGAGCGGTGTTCGGCTATGAGATTGAGGAAAAGACCGCCCAGGCCATCCACGAAAACCGCCGCATGCTGGAGCATGTGGCGGCGGAGCGGATTAACGTGGAACTGTGTAAGCTGCTGGTGGGCGGCAAAGCGGGGGACATTTTGCGTCAATACCCCGATGTGCTGTGTGAGTTTTGGCAGCCGCTGGAGCCGCTGGTTACACTGGAGCAAAATAACCCCTGGCACTGCTGGGGCGGCTGGGAGCACACTATCCATGCGGTAGAGGCCGCTCCCGCTGACCTGATGCTGCGGCTGACCATGCTCCTCCACGATATCGGCAAGCCCAGCTGCAAATCCACCGATGAAAACGGAATCGACCATTTCTATGGCCACCCAGCAGTCAGCGCCAAGCTGGCCGGCCAGATGCTTCAGACACTGAAATTCGACAACAAAACCCGGGAACGGGTGGTCACCCTGGTGGAGTATCACGACATACAAATTCCGTGCCGGGACCGCTCGATCCGTAAATGGCTAAGCCGACTGGGGCCCGAAACCTTTTTCCAGCTCCTTGAGGTCAAGCGGGCGGATGGAATGGGTCAGTCCTATGAACTAGTGAAGGATCGTCTTGCCGAGTTAGAGAAGATGAAATCAAAAGCAAAGGAGATCATCGCCCAGGGCCAGTGCTTCTGCCTAAAGGATTTGTCCGTAAATGGCCAGGATGTGATTGCGGCTGGAATTGCTCCAGGACCGGAGGTGGGGCAGGTGTTGAACGGACTGCTGGAACGGGTCCTGAATGGTGAGATCCCAAATGAGCGGGATGCGTTGCTGACACTGATTGATAGAACAACTTGAATTGGAACAAAGGCAACGAATACACTTCACCACCTCTGCCTCCTCTGGTGCAATCTCCGACTGGCCGTCAGACCCCCGCCGGCAGCTTAGCAGTTTCTGGTACTGGAAGAGGATGTTTCCCGCCCCTTACCCGTTGGAAGCAAATCTGATGATTGCTATAGATGATGTAGCAAGTTTGGATTGTGACAAAAAGGCTTTGAACGCATAAACCGGGGGATTTGCTGTGTCTACGGCTTGCACCGCCCGCAGGGCTCATAACCCTGGAGGGTGGCTTGGAGCCGGGTCAGGAATACCACCCGCTTGTCCTCTTGGATGTTCTTTGCGGAGGCACAGTCGGGCAAATGGAACTTTTTGCTGGACGAATTTCCAATGTATGTCTGCAAAGGGGCGCCGCTGGTGGGATTTGTGGCGGTGTCCGCCTCCTTCTCGGTGCGGAAGGTAACCGTTTTGCCGTCACTCATGGCGATAACATGGCCCTGCATGTCAGTGCGGTAGACCTCTGTCCCCGCGTCCCGGAAGCGGCTGAGCACTTCCTCAGAGGGGTGCCCGTAGCTGTTGCCCTCCCCCACCGAGATGACGGTGTATTGAGGCATCACCTCCCGGATGAACTGGTAGCTGCTGGAGGTGTCGCTCCCATGGTGGCCCGCTTTCAGGACAGTGGCCCGCAAGTTGGCCCCGGACTCAATCAGATCCGCCTCCGCCCCCTTCTCCATGTCGCCGGTAAAGAGGAAGGAGGTCTCACCGTAGTCAATGCGCAGGACAATGGAGGTGTCATTGGTGTCGTCATACTCTTTTACCGGGCCCAGAATCTCCACCTGGGCGGAACCCAGGCTGAATTTCTCCCCCGGCGTGGGAATGGTCAGCGACTTCCCCTGTTCCCCCAGATAGTATACCATATTCTGAAAAACCTTGGTGTTGTACTCCTCCACCGGGCAGTACGCCACGTCCACTGTGGCGTAGTTCAGTGCGCCGGACAGGCCGCCGATGTGATCCTCGTGGGCGTGGCTGGCCACCATACAGTCCAAATGCTGCGCCCCATGCTGTTCCAGGTAGGCGTACACCAGGTCGGAATCCTCGGCGTTGCCGCCGTCGATAAGCATATAGTGGTTGTCACAGATCACCAGCGCGGAATCCGCCTGGCCCACATCGATAAAGTGGACCTCAAAGCTGCCCCCCTGTGTGCTCGGGGGTAAAGGAGCGGGCTCCTGCTGGTTTAACAGGACCAAAACAACAGCCAGCACCAAGGCTGCTGCAATCAGGGCTGGCAGGACCCGGTTGGGTCTTTGACTTCGTCTTGAACGGCGCATAGCTCACTCCTCCACTTCTTCCGGAAGGGGCCGGCGGCGGTGTTCCACAGGGCCCCATTCGGGCAGGGGCAGCCGCTGCATGGCTCCAAAGGCCCGGGCTTTCAGGCCTGGGTACCGGCCCTGGAGCTCATAGATCAGCTCCTTGATCTCCTGGCGCTTGGTGCTGCCGTCAACGGGACAGGTGCTGTGGACCACAGGCAGCTCCAGCCGCCGGGCGGTGTTACGGATCAGGCTCTCCCCGCAGTAGAGCAGGGGGCGGATCTGGGTGATGCCCGTCCGGTCCAGGTAGGTCACCGGCTGAAAGCAGGACAGCCGCCCCTCAAAGATCAGGGACATAAAGAAGGTTTCCACAGCGTCGTCGTAGTGGTGGCCCAAGGCAATCTTGGTGATTCCCTGCTCCTGCAGGGCGGCGTGGAGGGCCCCCCGGCGCATCTTGGAGCACAGGGAACAGGGATTTTTTTCCTCTCGGCTGTTAAAAATGACCCAGCGTATCTGGGTGGGGATTATGGTGTAGGGGATGTCCAGCTGCTGGCACAGCTGAGCCACTGGACGGAAATCGTTCCCCTGGGCGAAGTTGGACGTGCCGAGGTCTACAGTCATGGCCTCTACGGTAAAGGGAACCGGGTAAAACTCCCGCAGCTTGGCCAGGGCCATCAGCAGTATCAGGGAATCCTTTCCTCCGGATACTCCCACCGCAATTCGGTCGCCGGGCTGGATCATATTGTAATCCTCCACACACCGGCGGGTGAGGGAGAGGATTTTATTCATGCTACATCCTCCTTTGTAATGGCTCCCTCAAAGAGGAGGGCGTTTATGTCTCGCATTTTACCATAAAAGGCCTGTTTTCGGCAAGCGAAAAACAAAAATTAAATAAGAGATATCAAGAGCATCATTAAGAAAATGAGAGATTTCATGAGATATCCTGGTTTTTTTAAAAATTTTTTAAAAAATCCGTTGACACCCGAAGATCCCCGTACTATAATACAAAACGCTCCATTTGTACACTCTTAGGGGCAAAATGCTTTGAAAGAAGCATTTTTCACATAAATGTAAAGGAAATTGGAGGTTTCACCTATGTCCACGTTCATGGCTAAAATGGGCAGCACCCAGCGGAAGTGGTACGTTATCGACGCCGCCGGCAAGCCCATGGGCAAAACCGCTGTTATCGCCGCCGACCTGCTGCGGGGCAAGCGCAAGCCCGAGTTCACTCCCAACGCCGACTGCGGCGACTGCGTCATCATCATCAACGCCGAGAAGGCGGTGCTCACCGGCAAGAAGCTGGACCAGAAGTACTACCGCACCCACTCCGGCTGGGTGGGCGGCCTGAAGGAGACCAAGTACCGCACCCTGATGCAGACCAAGCCTGAGCTGGCTATGAAGCTGGCCGTGAAGGGCATGATGCCCAAGAACAGCCTGTCCCGCGACGCCCTGACCCGCCTGCACATCTACCGCGCCGGCGAGCACAACCACGCCGCCCAGAAGCCTGAGCTCTGGGACGCCGAGTAAGGAGGATTTAGAATATGTATAAGAGCAAGAAGCCTTATTTCTATGGTACTGGCCGCCGGAAGTCCTCCGTGGCCCGCGTCCATCTGTTTGAGAACGGCACCGGCGCCATCACCATTAACGGCCGCGACATTGATGATTATTTCGGCCTGGAGACCCTGAAGCTGATCGTCCGTCAGCCCCTGGTCACCACCGAGCAGGTGGGCAAGGTGGATATTGTGGCCACTGTCACCGGCGGCGGCGTCACCGGCCAGGCTGGCGCTATCCGTCACGGCATTGCCCGCGCCCTGCTGCTGGTCAATGAGGAATACCGCCCCGCCCTCAAGGCCGCTGGCTTCCTTACCCGCGACCCTCGCATGAAGGAGCGCAAGAAGTACGGCCTCAAGGCGGCCCGCCGCGCGCCTCAGTTCTCCAAGCGCTGAGTTTCCTGCAAAACCCCGGAGCCACAACGGTTCCGGGGTTTTTCCATGTAGCAAAGTCTAACAAAACGGAGCCAAGAAAAACAAGAATAATTGGGGTGCATCCGGGGTGCATTGGCCTTAAAACCGTGTTTTGGGGTGCATAGGTGGGTGCATCCAATCTCCTAATTTTTAACAAAATCAGCAGGCCACCCGTGCTATACTCCGGCCATAAGGAGAGCGGCTTGATTAGGATTTCACTGTCCATCGGGCTTGGCGGGCCTGGATGGGCGCGGGGGCTGTACATGGACAGAGAAAAGCAGAGAGGCCCGGCACGGTCTCCCTGCTTAAAATGGAATATGCCCCTGCTCTCCCCTCCCGGATGCTCATCTGGCGTCCGGGTCTTTCTTTTTGCAGGGATCAAATTTCTGTGCCATCCGGAAACTTGAACCTGACCCTCGCCGTTGCTCCGAGGGCCTCCCCGATCTTTTCCCATTCCTCCACCGTAAACTTCCCCGTGTTCAGCCGTTTGTTCAACAGCTGCGGAGACCAGCCAAGGCGTCGGGCAAGCTCGGAGTTCGACACCCCACAGTACCCCGTGGCCATCTCGACAATCTGGCGTGCTGTCATAGCCTCACCTCCATGTGACAAAGTATAAACTAAACCTTTTCAAAAGTCAAATAAAATTTTTCAAATTTCCCCAAAAAAGTTAAAATAAAGGGTTGACATTTTCAACCGTTTAGTTTATAATAATACTCGTAAGGCAGGGGCGGCCCGCCCCTTACGAAAGGAGGGAGGACATGGACGAGATGACGAGCGCGGAGCTCAATCAGTACCTGGAGAACATCGCAAAGCTGATTGAGGCGAACGTCAAGGATGCCAAGGCCGCTGAGGAGGCCGCGAAGATCGTGCGGGACAGCAAGGTCAAGGCATAAAAAGGGCGGCGGCCCCGACCAAGGAACACCGCCACCCAACCCCAGAGGGGCGACCGGGAGCCTTACCCCGGCCGCCTCCATGATAACAAAGTAAGGCAGAAAAATCAAGGAGGCAATCAATTATGAGTGACTGGTTCTGCACTGTATTCCCCAACGATCCCAGCGAAATGCCGCAGGACTTCCCCAGCTATGAGGCAGCAAAGGAGTACGGAAATGAAATGTTCGGTGATGGCAACTACACCATCGAAAGCCCCTGCTGATTGATACGCCCGCCCAAGAGGTTACGAGGGCAAAGGAGGCATTGACATGAAACTTCTGAAAAAGCAAGGCTACACCGGGACGGTTCGCAAGATCGTCACCGACGACAAGACCGAGGTGCTGGGCATCGTCGGAACCTTCAAAGACCTGATGGAGATTGGCGTTGTGGAGAGCGTCACGGATATCTCCCTGGACACCTGGCTCTGCATCCCCCATCCTGATCGGTGTTTTGACGGGCAGAACGGCATGGGCGCAACTCGCGAGGAGGCCATTCAGAACACCCTTTTTGTGAAAAAATCGTGGGAGGGAAAGCTGTGAACCGCTACTTTTACACCTTCGGCTCCGACCCAAGCTTTCCCTATCAGAACGGCTGGGTGGAGGTCAGGGCTACCTCCAGGGAGGAGGCCAACCGCAAGTTCCGCACCCGGTTCCCGGATCGGCCTGGGCATGAGGGCATCATGAATTATGCCTTCTGCTACAACGAGGAGCGGTGGGCCAAGATGGACCCGGAGCACACCTGGCACGGGTGGAAACTCCACGAGATCATTGAGTGAAAGGAGAGCGTCATGTTTGTACTCAGATTTTCTAAGCGGAGCCGCTATGCCAGGGCGCTACGCCACTTGTGGGATTGCCCGGATCGCTACCAGGTCATCTCCTATGGCCGGGACTACAGCGCAGACAACAAAGACCGCGCCGCTGGTTGTGGATGGTACATCCATTATCTGAAGAACCCCGCCTGATGATGGCCCGATGGGTACGGGCCGAAACACCCATACCTGCATAAGTCCGAAGAAGATGCAGGTATGGAGTGTCGTGGGAACCCACCGGCACCGGGGGAGTCAATCGCCGCCCCGTTAATATAAGCACCTTGAAAACGGAACATGGAACGGCCACACTGCCCCCCGTCGCTGGGCACAGTGGGCCGCTGCAACGGCGGAGGGGTAAACATCCACCCACCCGGAGGACGCGCCACACGGGGCTGCAAACGGCAAACAGGGCCTTGCGGCCCTGCCCCCGGTCTCGCTGGCTCATTCAAAGGAGATGGTCAGCATCCCGTTCCCGATGAAGAAGTCGTTCTGGGTCAGGGGGTCCTCCAGGAAGGTAGCCTTGGCCTCCTTCAGCATCCGGGCCAGCCGCTCCTCCCCCAGCTGCTCCTTAATCGCCTTGCGGGTGGTCTTCTTGCCGTTGAGGTAGAATTTTGTCTTCATGGTGTAGCCCTCCGTTTTGTTCGTTTTCCCTTTCGGTACACACATATTCGCTCTAAATAGAGGAAATAGCAAGTGTATTCTGGGGCGTAATCCACACAAACATGGCCAGCAGAAATTGTGTAGTTTATTCTCAGAAAATGCTTGCTATTATCTCGGTTCAGAGTGATTAATACACTACCGAAAGGGAAAACCACACTTCAGAAAACGGAGGAAATCACCATGAAAAACAACACCTACTTCCAGACCATGAACCAGACCAGCGCCGAATACGAAAAAGCACGGGCGCAGCGTGAGGCCGAGAAGGATGCCATTCTGAAGGCCGAGGATTGGGCCGCGCTGGAGTCTTGGCACGAGCGCGAGAAGGGAATTAAGTACCCCTTCACCAACGGGCAGGACAAAGCCTTCTGCGCCTGGTTCAACAGCGTCCGGGACGAGAGCAGCACCTTCGAGGTGCGCGACCTCCCCTGGGATAAGGACACCCACGACTTCGTGGAGGCCCTCCGGGCCGCCGGGATTACCGAGTTCGCAGTCACCGATCAGAGCACCGCGCTGATGAGACTCCTCCATCTGCTGACCGCCGAGGGCTGCACCATGCAGGGGCTTTGCAAGGTGACCAGGAGCGAGACCCGCTGGGGCGGCGAGGGCACCAAGGAATACCCCGGCATCCTTTTCCGCACCTGACCAAACCGGCGACCAGAAGGGCCACGGCTCTTCTGGTCGCCTATACACAAAAAATGGAGGTTTTGACAATGACAAGATTTCAACGGGAACTGCGCGGCGACCTGGGGGCCTTTTGGCAGCAGCACGCCCAAGGCGAACTGGCAAAGGTCAAGGCCGACCTGGGCAGTGGAGCCATTACCATTGACGAGGCCGGGGTTGCCCGGAACTGCATCGGGCGGGCCTTGATGGATGATCTGCTGGAGATGCTGGTGCTGGTCACCGACAAGGCCGACAGCGCCGCGACACAGGCCGCACGTGAGGCCGAGGTAAAAGCCGACCTGGAATCCTACCGGGCGGCGGGAAGGGCCCCCAGCGCCACGGAAATGGCCGAGATGCGGGCTGCTTTCGGCAAGGGCGCCACGGTGGTGGATGTCCTTACTGGCGAGAAGATTTTCCTCTGACCGCCTACCAAAATCCCAAACGTCTGGGAATTTGCCACAAACAAAAAAGCCCCCTCGCAGGCCGAAACCTGCAAGGGGGCGTTACTGCGGTCACGTTCGCCGCTCTCTGGCCCACAGGCGAGGGAAAGTGGCGAGGACGTGAATTTATACCACCGGAGCTGCCCCGCCCTCCTGGGGGCTGTCAAGGGCGCTGACAGGGGGCGTCTGAGTGATGGTGTTCTGGACAACGGCGGTTGCCGCAGAAGTAGCGGCAGCGGTAGCCGCTGCGGTGGCCGTGGCGATGGCTGCGGTGTCGGGGACCTCCCGGACGCTCTCAATAGCCTCCAAGGGGACACCAAGGGTAGCGGGGGCATCCTGTTTCTGCACCCGGACCTGCGCCTCGATCATGGTTTCCAGGTAATCGTCCAGACTGCCGTAGATCTGCGCCAGCACATCCTTTGCGGATTCCGAGAGGAGGGCCAGGGTCTTATCTTTGGCTTTCTGCAAAGCCTCCATCTGGGCTTCTTTATTGAAGATGCCGTCCTTCTTCAGCGTGTCCACATAGGTCTGGCTGGTGTAGGTGACGGCGGTGGTCACGGCCTCGGTCACTTCGGCCAGCAGCTCCTTGGTGATCAGGCTGTCGGTCCGCGCTGCGGCCTCCGCCGACTTCCGGCGCAGAAACTGCACGAGGAAAGCCGCGCAGACAGGGACGGCGGCGGTGGCCACCGCCTGGAGCAGTTCAAACAGAAATTCTTTCATGATGTGTTCCTCCTCAAAATTTATTTCACAGCCCCGCCCAGAGCGCACAGCAGCGCCCCCAGGCTGGGGAATGTGCCATAGTTGGACAGCCAATAGTCCGGGGTGTCGATCACGCCGGCGGACACCAAGGCGGCCACGGCAGCCTCCGGGGTACTGGAGCGGGTGCCGGCCTTGCTGATCTTCGCCGCCGCCTTGGTGAGCAGAACATCGAGGTATTTCACCTTGCCGCCGGTCACGGCCTGTTTCCAGTAATCCGGGGAGTTGATAACCCCCAGCTTGGCCAGCTTATCGACTGCGGCCAGGGCCGGGGGCTGGATATTCTTTTCATCCACCCACCCATAGACGGTGGAGCCGCCGCCCTTGACGTGGATCAGCTGATACGGGTGCTTCCCGTTGTAAATCTGCGTTACCTTTGCCTGACCAGGCTTACAGGTGGCGGGCTTCGAGGCGTTGGCGCTGTAATAGTGCTCGGTGCCGGTGAAGTCCACGATGTCACCGACCTTCAGACCGAGAGACGGGGCGGAGCCGGTGGCGGGAGTACCGCTGGAGGCGACCGGGGGCTTCACAGCCGCACCGTACCCGTTGAACTTCCGAGCATCGACCCACCAGTAGTAGGCACACTGGCTACGGAATGTGCGGATGTCACCGTTCAGGCGGGCTTCCTTTGTGCTGGCCGGATCAAGGATGCGCATTTTGTCATCCTGCCACCACAGAACAACGAAATGGCCGCCAGAAGTCCAGAGTCCCTCCAGCATCAGGGCGATAAAATAGTAGCCCTGCTTCAGCATCTCCTCAACCTTCTTATGGTTGGCGTGGTCGGGCTTGCCGTAGGTCTTGGTCCAGTTCAGCATATCGCAGTCGATGCCGAACTCGGCGAACTGCGGTTTGAAGTAGCCGTAGTAGGTACCATTGCCCAGGGCCTTGTAGCCGTGAGCCATAGACCAGTTGCAGGCGTCTTCCGGGGTGAACTTTTTCCCGGTCATGGTCTCGACAATCATGGCCGCAGCAGTAGGGCCACAGCCAGAGCCGCCGATGGTGGCATTCTCGCCCTTGACCCGGTAGGGCTTGTTCTTCCACCGGGAATCGGTTTGCAAATAAGAAACAGGCTTTTTGTTCATCTTGGTTCCTCCTATTGCCGATGCCTTTGCCGCATTGTACACGTTTTTCCTCCTGGTTGCGTACTTACCCATAACGCGGTCAGCAAGAGCAGCGGCGTGTATCGTATCCAGTGTTACAGGTTTCTTTGAGGCGGAGGCCACTCTTGCGGACGCACCACCGCCGCCCTGGTTTTCCAGATCGGCAAAGTACACAAGGGCCGCCGGGTCTTCTACGCCTACTTTCAAGCCGTGATCCACGTATGCGCCCACGTCTGCTTCCGCCTGGGCGTCCTGCACACGTTTCCCGGCATCAGTAGAAAGTAGCTTGCTGATTGCTGCCTTTTCCGCCGCATTCACCGTCCGGGTGTTCCAGGCACCAGCTGCCGCTGTCGTGATTTCTTGATACAAGGCGGCCCCCAGGATGGAAGCCGCTCCGTTTTCCGCTGAGCAAATCTTTTTCAGAAGGGCAAGCGCCCGCCCGGCGTGCCATTGCACCTTGCCCACGCTTATAGCTCCGTTGTCGTTCGCATTGACAGAACCGTAATTCCCTTCTTGCCCGAAAATGATTTTTTGCGCGGTCACCACAATTTCTGTTTTGGTTTTTGTGTCCATGTCCCGATCACCTCTCAGTCCTTCAGCACAATTTCAGCAGCCCGGAGGGCCACGTCTGCCCCGTATTGGCTGGCAAACTGCTTTAGAAAACGCTGTGCGTACTTGGCCCGGTTTTCATTTTTGGACTTCCACAGGTAGAAACCGCCCCAGGTGCCGTCTGTCACCAAAGAAGTGCCCGCCAGGACGGCCACGGCGCTGACATCCCACCCCAGGATGGTTCCGGCCACAGTGATACCGCACAAGATCACGGAGATGAAGATGTGCAGCACCAGCATTTTCTTGGAAAATTCCATCCTGTGCCGCCCTCCTCAATAGAGCGCCTGGACGCTCTGCTCTGTCATAAATTCCTTGTGCTCGTGCTTGACCTTCCTGGCGTACTCCAGGGCGGCGTGCATATCGCCGTTGCAGTGGGCGTCCGGGATGCGCTGGACGGCCTGTGCCGTAGCCTCCCCCAGAGCGATGGCGGCCCCCATGCCCTTGATGATAAGCACCTCGTTCTGCTCACGGGCCTGCTCTCGCTCCTCCTGGGCTTTCTCCCTCTTGGTGATGCGCCGCTGGAGCATCCAGGAGCAGAACGCTGTGATGGCGGTGGGGATGCCCAGCAGCGTGATCAGCCCACCGACAGAAAGTTCAATGACCATGTCTTTACATCTCCTTCAAAAACGATGGAGCGCACCACCGAAGTGATGCGCTCCTGCTCTTGTTTTAGCCCTTGACTTTCGCCCCCACCAGGGCGGCGATGTGCCGGAGATCTACTACCGGCGCATCATAGAAGTCATGACTCCAAATCCAGAAGTCCTCATGTTCCGGCCGCTTGTACTTCTGGCTCAGAGGATCGGCCCACACCTTATCCCACCGGGCCTGCAGCTCCGTCCGGCACTTCTCCCCAGCATTGGGCGGGGTCTCCAGCCGGGCGAGGATGGCGGCCACCAACTGGCCGCGCTCCTGGCCCTGGCCGTCATCGTCCTGGCTGAAGAACTCGTGAGCGTTCTGGCTGGTGTCCACACACAGGGGCTGACCCTTCCACAACAAAAAACCATCCTGGGCCTCCAGGATGGAACCGTATGGAATATTGACCTGCTGGCCATTGCAGCCCTTGAACCGCGCCCGCCTCCGGGCGATGTACCGCTTGTGATAGCTCTGCTCCATGGCTTACTCCTCCGTGGGGTTGTCGGCGGCTTTGTTGGGCAGCAGGCCCATCAGCTCGGTGTACTCCTCCGCCGTGATCTTGCTGGAGGCCAGGAAGATGTCCAGCTTCTCCTCCATGCCATCGATCTGGCCGCGCTCGATCATGCGCTTAAGTGTCCGATACAGCATTTTTTGCACCTCCCCTCTCAAACGGTCTCACTGTCTGCCGCAAGGCCAAGCTCCAGCAAGGTAATGCGGTATTCGTGGTCTACGGTCAGGCCGTCAATGTCCGCCGAAAGGTCGTGGGCCGCAGCGACCATCGGGCCAGCGTCCGTCTCCTCCAGCATGACGGCATCCAGTTCCTCCATACCCTCCGGGGCCTCCCGGCCCAGCAGACGGTAAGGAACCCCGGAAATAGCAATGCCCGAAGCCTCCGGCTCCGGGCACAGGATGTAGCAGCCGTTCTCGGCCTGCTTGATGTAGGTGGGGGCCTCGGTCATGCCGAGGCTTTTCCCGTCTCTGGTGTTGGTGATCCTGAACATTTTGCACCTCCAAAAAAGATAGCGTGGCAGAGCCGCCGTAGGCGGAGTTCCCGCCCATGGTCATCAAAATTTTTGTAGTATGCGCCCTGGCACACCATGTACTGCTCAACGTCTTTGAACTCGCGCTGACCAGCCTTAACCTCTCGATGGAATAGTTTCAACTTGCGCCGCGCTCGCTTTACTCCGTCCCGGCTGCCATTGATTTTGACTTTTCCGGTTTCGGTCAAGGTAAAACGGGCCTTGCAGAACCTGAAAGGCTTTGTAAGCGGGGTGACGCTGCACTTGCGGCGGTTTACCCGGATGCCCTTTGCCTCAAACCGGCGCACGATCTCATGGCCCATCCGCTTGGCCTCCTCAATCGTAGGGAAGAACAGTATGTTGTCATCCATAAAATGGCCATCATACTCAACCCGCGCCTGACACTTGACCCAGTTGTCGATCTGGCTGGGGAGGGCGACCATTTCCTGTTGGCTCGGCTCCACGCCCAGCGGCATCCCCCGCCCCGGCGTGGGACAGGGGGAGAACCGTATGATCTTGTCCGCCAACTCCCGGAGGGCGGGGTCGGTGATCAGCTGCTGGTGCCGCTGGTAGATCAGGGCGTGGGGCGCATTGGGGAAGTACCCCTTCAGGTCAATCTGAAGGACAGCTCCCTCCCGGCCATAGCGCCGGAAATGCCAATGCAAATGCTCCTCGATTCGCCGATAATGCCAATGCAGGCCCTTACCCCTCTGACTGGCCCCGTTGTCATAAATCATGCTGGGCGTGTACAGGGGGATAAGGACTTCATTACAGAGGGTCTTGTGGATCTGCCGGTCAGTGATGTGGGGCGCGTCAATGGGTCGCACCTTACCCCGCTCATACAGGGTAAAGTGAACGCATTTTTTGGGCTTCCATGTTCCGTTCAGCACCTGCCGGCGACGCTTTGCAGTGCCGGAAAACAGGTGCAGCTCGAAGTTCTGGGCGCTTCGCTTCCAACGGACACCGTTGCAGCACTTTCGCCCGTAGAAGAACATCTTGCGGTAGCTGAATACCTGGTCGATGGAGCCGAGAGCGGCACACCGCTCCTCCCTCCGTTTTTGCCGCTTGGCTTTGCGGCGCTGGTACCGGGCCTCTCTGCGTTCCTGACTGTTCATAATAAAAGTATTCGCCTTTCGTACAGATAAGTTGTAGGGTGTCCTCTAATCTGCTTTGCCCGTACACATGAAATGGGGGTAGACACATAGCCCCACCATGCAAGAAGCGTACGTGTAAAGGCATCAAAAGAAAGGGTATCGGCTATTCATCATAGGTTATACCCTTTTCTGCTCTCCCGAGCAGAGCAGTTTTAGGGATTGGCTACCCAGGGAAGTACTTCTCCTTTTACGTCGGTCGTCTTTCACCTGGGCCGTAGCCCTGCTACTCCATTTGACCGCGTATTTACGTAAAATCCGGCCAGCAGCCCCCCGCAGTTGTTTGCATTGTAGTTGTTGACGGAGCCGCCGGAGCCGACTGCGCTGAAGTTATTGTTGTTGTTGTAATTAGGAGAGCGCAGCGGCCCCCACACTGCCGCGGGGCAAATTATCAGAAGTACACCCAATGCCCAATCAGGATTTTAGCTTTTTGCCCATACTTTCGATTTGGCCCTTGAGAAGATCATTTCCTGGTCTATTTTTTCCCCCAGGCTCTGGGCCATCGCGTCCAGCTTTTCTACCGCCTCCTTCGGCCCGACCGTTTTCCCCTTGGAGGTGGTAAAACACCCCTCCGGGTTCTGCATCATGACCAGGTAGCAGTCCGTCAGTCTGGAATCCAGTGCCATCAGCGAGGCGCGGGCCTCCAAAAGATGCTCCGTTCTGAGTTTCACCCGCAATTCCAGCTGAGCGCCGGCAGGAAAGATGCTGTTTGCCTTTTCAGCGTGGTCTTTGACTTCCCCCGCCAGTTGTGCCGTGGGTTCTGCCACCAGCCGGGAGTATCGTGCCGACAGCCGCGTAAGGAAGGCCAGCGTTTCCACGTAGATCTGATTTGCTACATTTACGAAATCTGCCCCGCTCACCGTGCGCTTGCTGAGAAGTACCGACATTTTCCTGCCTCCTTCGACACTGGATAAGGGCCAGTATAACACAAAAACCTCCAGAGGCAAAGGGGGCAAAAATAAAAAATCGCGTCGGGCGCTTACGCGCCCTCCATGTTCCGGCCCTGCCGGGCCGGTTTTTGTTGGCCCCGGTGGGCCGCCCCCTTGCGGGGGCGGGATTAGGGCGGGATACCCTGCGGGGGATTAGGTAGAAAAGCCGGCCAGCAGCCCCCCGCAGTGGTTAGCATTGCAAGCGCTGACGGAGCCGCCGGAGCCGACTGCGCTGAAGGGATTGTAGCTGCCGTAATAAGGAGAGCGCAGCGGCCCCCACACTGCCGTTGTACGAGCGTCGTGCTTATACATGGTCTTGCTGTTGCCCGCCTTGAAATAATCGTACTGCGCCTGGTAGTTCTTCTCGTAGTCGTTGGCGTAGGTCTTAGCGGCAAACACCTCAAACTCCGAAAGGAGGAAGATGTAATCCACCGAGGTTGTCACGGCAGAGGCGGTGTTCTGATTGGCATTGCCTTTGTTATCCGTGTACTTGGTGACGGTCTTCATCACCTTACGCAGCGCCTGGGGCAGTGCGGCCATCAGCGTGTTTGCCACGGGGCTGTTCACAATGTCATAGCCAGAGGGATCATTCCCGGTTCGGCTCGTCTGCGGGGAACTACCATAACCGCTGGGGGCCTTGTTGGTGCTGCCCAAGATATCGTAGCGGAGGTCACAGCCCTTCCAGCCGCCGTAGTTGTAATTCCCCCAGTGGTTCATATTGAACCCCTTCCTGCCGTCCGTGTAGCCGCTGTTGTAGTTGCTGTCACACAGGGCAATAAGGGTGCCGCCGATCTTCCCGATGGCCCAATGGATGCGGTTGCTGCCCTCCCTGGATGCGTTGTGGTTGATGCCCAGGATGAACACATCCACCGCCAGATTGTTCAGCGCCAGTGTCCCCACGGTGCCGTTGAGGGTGATGCTCTTGGTGTCGCCGGGGGCGAAGTAGCTGGCCGCCGTCCCCGCATCAGAAATGGCCTTGATATCGTCCCAAGTGGAATTGGCAACCGAGGGCTTGACCACGCTGACATTCACCGTGGCGCTGGCCGCGTTATACTTTGTGGTCTGCGGCACGGAGATCGTGATCACCGCATTGCCGGCGGACGCGCCGGAGATGGTCACGTTCTTCCCGCTGGCCGCTGCCGTGGCCACGCCAGGGGCGCTGGAGCTGGCAGACACGGCCCCGTCACTGTCGGTGGTGACGGCGATCTGCTTGCTGCCGCCGATGTTCAGAGACTGATTGCCCGAAGGACTGAGGGAGAAGGTGGGCGTCTTCCGGCTCACAGCCACGTTGAGGGTGGCGCTGGCGTCGGCATAGTTGGCGCTGCCCTTGCTGTGGATGCTGACGGTGGCCGCGCCCTCGCCAGTACCACGGATGGTCACGGTCTTTTCATCCGCATCTACCGACACCGAGGCATAGCCCGTATTGCTGGACTCCGCCGTGATGACAGCATCGCTGTTGGACGTCACCTGGATCACCACCGTGTCGCCCACGTCCAGCTCCTGGGCCGTGCTGGGGGCGATGCTGAAGGTGTTTGCAGCCTTGGCGATAGACCAGGGGATCACCCTGGCCGAGGTGTCACCGCCGGGCCACTGATAGTTCTTGGTGGGCGCAAAGGAAGAGGAGTAGTCCCCGGCGTCCGTCTGGGCCGTCTCCACCTTGGTCAGCTGCTCCGGGTTGTGGTTCAGCCAGGTGGGAACCTGGGGCTCCCCGGTGTAGCTCAGAGAGCCGCTCACGCTGGGGGCGGTGGTGATGGTGGCCCGCTGGATCGTCCAGGGGATCTCCTTCTCCTCGGCAGACTTGTCGCCCCACGTGTAGCCCTCCTTGGGCGTGACATAGGCTTTGTAGGTTCCCGCATCCGTTTCTCCCTGGAAGTCAGCCGCCGACACCCTGTCCTCCCCGTAGGTGATGGTCATCATCTCCAGGGCCAGGTTGTTCCAGCTGGGGAGCTGGGCGCCCCCGTTGTAGGTCAGGCTGCCGGACTGGGAGGGGATCACAGAGATGGTATTCTGAACGGCGGCAATGGCCGCGGCTGCACCGTCGGCCACTTCCTTGGCCTGGGCTGCGGTGGTGGCTGCCTCGCTCAGAATATCCCGCATGGACTTGTAGTTTTCGCTGTCGTAGTCCACCAGCCCCCAGATGTACTCGCCATCCTTCACGCCGGCGCATTCCCACTCTGTGCCGGTGTCCATATTGATGTAGTGCTGGCCCTTCTTGCCAACCGTCTCAGTGGTGGGGTCGCCCTCCGGGGCAAGGATCGTCTCGCTCCCGTTCAGAGCCAGCTCCGTGGCCCGCATCCGAGCGGTCAGGCTGGGGTGGGCCTCCGGGTCTTCGTTGTGGTCTCCCACAGACTTGCCCGCCAGATTGGGGTGGGCGTTGGGGTCTTCCTCATGCGCCTTCATGGCGTCCTCGATGGCCCCCAGCGTAGCGATCCCGGCGGCGGACACGCTGATCTCCAGCCGCTCCTTGTTGGTAACGGTCAGCACAGCATACAGCTTGAACGTATAGAGCTGGTCGGTCTCCGCCGGCACAGTTACACCCTTGCCGCCGCGCTCATCCTCCGTGTCCTCGATGACCATCAGCAGCTTTTCGCCGGCCACGATACTTCCCGGCCCATCGGCGCCGCCGGCCGCGGCGAAGATACCGATCTGCTCCAGCTTGTACGGCTCCGGGTTTCCGATGCTGGTCACCTGGATACACACCGTCACGCTGTCATCATTTCGGGTGACACTCTCGATGGTCAGCGGGTGCTCCCGGCCATCGGGCAGCTCCGTCAGCTCCACCAGGTTCTCCCCAGGGTCGCTGACGGAACCGAATGCGCTGGTGATGGTCAGGAGCCGCCCCGCCGCAAACTCGGTCAGCAGGCTGGTACCGGCATCCGTCACCGCCGTTTTAGACCAGCGTGTGGTTTTACTCTGTTCCGCCATAGTCTACCTCCTGTAAATTGATATGGGTCTTTGCTGTTTCTTGCGTTGACGCCACCACGCCTTTCGCATGGGCCTGCGCGGCGGCAGTTAACACCTTATCCATGAGGGGGACGGCCTGGGTCACATAGCACTCCTGCCATGTGCTGGCCACGACTGCCCGGAGCCTTGTCCCGCTCCTCGCCGGCGCTCCGTCCGGCAGCACGAGCCGGGACTCGAACTCCTCCAGCAGGCTCACTGCAGCCCCCAGCCGTGCGCTGGCCGTCCTCCGAATAGCAGGCGTGGGCAAATCCACCCCTGCCGTGAACGCCTCGTAGAGCGCCGCTGTGGCCCCTGTGCGGGCCGTGGCCGTGGGCCTGATGATGGGGGTGGGTAATTCCACCCTGGCCGCCACACTCTCCCACAGGCCCGTTGTGGCGCCAACACGGACGCTTGCCGTGGGCTGGATCAGCGGCACCGGCAGCACCAGGGGAACATGGAGGGTCTCGGTCAGGCCGGGGGCGCTGGCCACCGCTTTTACAACAGCGGGCTCCGCCTCCACGAAGTAGGTCACACCGTCATTGTGGGAGCGGAGGCTTTTATAAAAGTTCAGCCGCTCCAATACCCGGCGCTGCTTGTCCGAGTCGATGTGGTCGTTGGTGATGTTGATGTCCAGCCGGAAGTGGTACGGCTCCCCGCCGTACTCGAACCACTCCAGCACCTGTGTGTGTGGGTAAATGGCGGAGATGGCCATTTCCACGGCAGCCCTGGTGCCCAGGAGCCTGTGGACGCGCCAGCTGTCCTTCAGCGTCCGGCGCTTTTCCTCCAAAGAGTAGTCAGCATCCCACCAGTCCACTTTGAAGTCATAGGCGAGTATGTCCAGCAGCCGCTCGTCCAGTTGGTCAATAGCCGGGTAGATCCGCAGCAGGTCGATTTCCGCCGGGCGGGCGGCCAGCACTTCTCCGAGGGCCTCGGCCAGTGCCACCACGGACGGGTCAGTCCGCAGGGCCGGGGGCAGGGTGGCCACCAGGTTTTCTTTTGTAAGGCCGTGCTTATTCATCCTCATAGCCCCCGTTCACAATGGCGGCGGTGCCGAAGGACGCAACCTGCGGCACGGTCTTGTTGCCGCCATCTCGGAGGACGGTGAAGGCCGGGGCTCTCAGTTCCACCCGCTTGATCCCAGTCTGCATCAGCATATTGATCAGGCGCGAGGGATTGATGTCCCGGCCCAGCCTGGCGCACTGCCAGGCGTTGAATTCATCCACCGCCATCTGAACCGCTGCGGCGATGTCCGCCGCGCTGGCCGCGCTCCCGGTCTGGATGTAATAGGTGAAGTCAATGTCGTAGTCAACGACATCTGCGTCCTCCACGAATACCTGGTCAGTCAGGGGGCGCACCTCATCGGCGTTGCAGGCGGCCAGCACCTTACCCTTGACCTCCTCGTTGGCCAGCTCCCCGCCGTTCATCAGGACATACAATTTGACCACACCGGGGGTCGGGGAGTTGGCAATCACGTCCGCAATTTCCGTGCTGACCTGTTTCGCCCAAAAGATGTACCCGCCCCGGGCTCCGGCACAGCTGAAGGAGTCCATGCTGGCCCGCATCAGCTCGTAGTATTCATTATCATCCGGCACATCGGAGCCGCTGCCGGATTCCGTAGTGCTGACACACTCCGAGTAGTAGTCATAGACGTCCACCAGCGTGTTGATCTGGCCGACGGCATAGCCGTTGCCGATTGTTCCGGCAGTCTGGCAGCGCACAGGAAGCTCCACGGAAGTCTCCCCGATGGGGACGTAGGCATCGGCCTCCGTCTCCCAAATCAGGGTATTAGCGGGGTCTGTCACCCTCGTGCCGGCGCGGATCAGGATAGCCGTATCCTGGGCCTCCGAGATGGAGAACCGTACCTTGCACACGGCGGGCTTTGCCTCCGGCCTGCCATTGATGTGGGTCAACTCCGCCAGGGCGTCCAGGTTCTCCCCTTCGGCGCGGCTGGGGACATTCTGATTTGCCGCATAGTTGGACAGCACCCTCTCCTGGATGATGATGTTGGCCATGTACTGGATGAACAGCCTTTCCGGGCTGGCGGGGTGAACGGTGGTCTTGGTGATCTTCTCGTAAAGTGCCGTGAGGAGGGCCACCACCTCCCCAGTGTCTGTGGGGATAAATTGATGCTCCGTATTTCTACTCAAGGTTGATGTCCACCTCCACTGTTGGGATCAATACACCCGGCTGGGCCGGGTCCTCCGAAAACGAGACGTCCAGCACCTCGGCCCGCGGCTCCCACCGCTGGATGGCCTCCTTCACCGGGGCGACCATCAGCACCTTCGCCACGGGGGTGGGCTTATCCAGGAAAGACCAGTCAAGCCCGAAGTCCCGGTAAAGGGGCACGGTGCCCATGGGCGTGGAGAGGATCACCGCGATGTTCTGGAGGACTGCGTTTAACTCGTTCTTCTCGTTGAACTGGATGGATTTCAAGTCAGTCGCGGAAACGATGTAGCTCATACCTATCCCCCCAGATATTCCTGCAGGCTTACCGAAACGGTGGCCGTGTGGATGTCGCCGTTTATAAAGTGGGCCGTTGCCTTCATCTCGTGCTTGGTAATGTTCCAGCGGTACTTGCCGTAGCCCTTGGTTCCGATGGTCAGCGGTACCGCTTTCCCGCTGCGCTCGATATTCCAGATTTTCACCACCTCCGTGATGGGGTCCACCCCCAGGTCAGTACACAGGGTGATGTCGAAGGTGATCTTGTCCGGATCAAGTCCGACGAACTCCGTGAGGGCGTGTGTCAGGTGACGCTCGTGGACGGCGTACCGGGCGGAGCCGGACCATGTCATATTGTCCAGGGTACGCACCGTGGCCTCCGACACCTGAAAAACGATGTCGCCCAAACAGCCGATAACCATGCCGCGCCACCTCCTATTCCATCTGCTTGAGCTCGCCCAGCGCCCCGATCTCCCCCAGGATGTAGCCGTCTGTGTTGAAGCCGGGGAGGTATATGCACAGCACCACAGCGTTGACCTTGGGCATCCACGGCTTGATCAGCAGGTCATGCTTGTGGCTCTCATAGGCCGCATCGCCGCTGCCGCCGGCCTCGAACTCCGTCCGCTGGGGCTTGGTATCGTAGTCTGGGATATAGGGCCGGTTGGCCAGGACGTGCAGGGGGGCGGACGGGAGATCCATGTCCTGGAACTTCACGCGGGCCACCCTCTTGACCGGGTCAGCCCAGGTGACAGTACCAACGCGCACCAGGTTCTCCAGCGAGGTCTCCATTTCCCGATCCATCAATACCCCTCCAATACTCTCCGAAGTCTGACCTGCACCGTGTACCCGGAGCCGCCCACGGTATGCTTTGCCTGAGTGACAATGTACTTTCCGTCCCAGCCGCCCCACTTCTCCAGCATCACCGTCACCCCGGCCACCAGGTCGGGATTGCCGGGGAGTGTGAACGAGGCGGTCTTGGCGTAGCGGTTGTGCTTGCGTAGGAGCTTTTCCGCCAGGGCCTTGGCCTCGTCCTTGTCTGCGACCTTGGCGGTGATCTCCAGCTGCTGGTTATTCTTGGCGTCCGCATTGTAGTCCTCGATTTTCGCCGTGGCCGAGATGCACTTTCCTTTTGGGTCGACATAGCTCACCCGGCAGGAGGAATACTGCGTGTCCGCCGTGCCCACGTTCAGTTTGTACTTGGTGTAGACACCGCTCCCCCGCTTGATAGTGAACACCGCCGCCTTGGACTCATAGGCGGCCTGGTCGAACAGAACCAGGATGCGGTTGGTGGCCTTCAGCGAGATCCCCGCGTTATGGCACAGCGTTTCCAGGAACTGAATATCGCTGGTCTTGATCTGCTCTACACGGGAGTAAAAGGGGTCTGCCGCCGATTCGTACATACAGACCATGCCGTTGGCCCCGGCGATCTCATTGGCAATACCGGAGAGGGTATAGTTTTCCCACGCCTTGGACTTCTTGGTCTGGCGCACCTGGGCGCTGAAGGGCAGCGACGTACCCTTGATGTTGATGACGGCGGGCGGCCCGGAGGCCGCCACGCTGTCCAGCTCAAATTCCCCGCAGGGCAGCACCGCGTCACTGCCGCCGCCCGTCCAGTTCTCCCGAACGATTACAGCGTCCATCTTCAGTTTCGCGGCAGAGGCCGCCTCGATGGCGTCGGTGAGCCACTTCTCCAGCCAAATGGAATCCCGGTCATGTACCTGGATCTGAAGCTCGTCAGTCTCGTCCTCCTCGTTGTCCACATAAGTCATGGACTTGAGATAGGGCCGGATGGACTTCGTGATGTCGGCACCGTCAAAGGCCACCTCCACGGCGGTGCGGCGGGCGTTGTTCTTGTTACTCATAGCCCACCTTCTTCCAGGGCGGCAGCGAACTGCTGACGCTCTCCTTGACCTCCGGGATGGTCAGAACGATCCCCGCCGGGAAAATGTATATCTCCCGGTACCGAAGGTTGGCGTTCATTAGCTTGTCAGTGTGATCAACGCTCCCCATCTGGGCGAAGGCGATGCTGTCCCACATATCCCCCTGGACGGTGGTATAGATCTTTGCCATCAGTAGGCCCTCCTCTGTGCGTCTACGCCGGCATCCTCCAAGACCTCCAGCACGCGGGCGGCGAACTCATCCCCGTACTCCTGCAGGGCCTGGACTGTCTCAGGCGTGGCGTTTCCGCTGATCTGGAACACCACCTGCACCGAGGGGGAGGAACCGCCTGTTGCCGAGAGCATGGCAGACACAGCCGGGGCAGCGTTGGACTGGAAGGCGGCGGTCTTCGCCGCGTCCATGACCTTTTCCCCACCGTTGAAGTAGACCAGCTCCGGCCCATCCTCGCCCACCAGGGCAAGGCCGGGGGCCGCGTTGTCGGTGCCGCTGGCGTACATGGGGACGCTGCTGTTTGCGGCATAGGCGCTATTGCTGTAGGACGGGGTGCCCAGGGCATTGGATGCCGCTTTCGCCAAATTCTCATAGGCGCTTTTCACCTGGGGGAGCATATCGTTTGCCGCATCAACGTACCCCTGGATGGTGGCCCGGCCCGCCGCTGCCGCCTCGTCCCCCAGATCCATGGCCTCGATGTCGGCGGCCAGTTCGGTCTGGAGTTCGTCCATGGTGGAGGTGAAGTCGGTCTTCAGCTCGGCCACGCTCCCGGCGGCGGCCTCCTGCTCCTGCTGGAGGGTCTGCCAGTTGGCGACCATGGTGGTCAGTTCCTCATCCGTGGCGTTGGCCATGCCAGCGACTGCGTTCACGCTGTCCTGGCTCCCGTCGGCAAAGCTGGCGATCACCGCGCTCAGGCCCTCAATATCGGCGCTGCGCTCCGTCAGAGATTGCAAATTGGTGTTGTAGTCCTGCCAATAGGTGATCTGACTCTCCAGGGCACTGTTGATGCTCCCGGCGCTGGTTTCCACCACAGCCGCCGCCTCGTCCCAAAGGGCATACTGCCCGGAAATGGAATCCAGCGCGGCCGTGTACGCTTCGTTGTAAGCCTCCGCCAGTGCCATGACCTGCTCGGCGGTATCTCCGATGACGGCCTGCAGCTCCTGGGTCTGCGCTGCGGCCTCGGCCTCCGCCGCCGCCTGCTCCTCGGTGGCGCCGGTGAGCTGTTCCACCGCCTCCTGGGCGCTCTCGATCTCCGCCTCGGCGGCGGCAACCGCCTCCGCATCCGCGTCGATGGCCTTGTTGAGGTTCTCGATGGTGCGCTCCGCCTCATACATCTCGTCCCGGTACCCGAAGATGGCGTTCTCCAGTTCGTAATACTCGCCAGTGAGGGCGGTGCCGTTTTCACAAGCCTCCTCGGAAAGCTCATTCATCCGAACCAGGGCGGCATCCCAATTCTTCTCAGCGGTCTGCAACTTGATTTGGGCTTGGGTCAGTTTGATGCTGTTCTCGGCGGACTCCGCCATGACCTCCCCGTATTGGTCATACAGGGAATTGATGTACTCCTGGTACGCCTGGGCCTCCGCGTTCTTCTTCCAGGCTTCGGTGTGCTGGCGCAGGGCCTCAGTGCCACCCTCGATGGCATTGCTCTCCAGGTCGATGTAATCGGCCAGCTCTGGCACTGTACGAGTGAGCAGAGCCAGAATGTTGTGGTATTCCTGGTTCTCCGCGACATTGCCGCTGGTGGCGGCCTCGATCTCCTCCAGCTTGTCAATGTAGATGCTGGCTACTTCCGCCGTAGCCATGGTCTGGGTGGCCGTCTCCTGATAGGAGACACTTGCCTCGTCCATGGCCTCCTGCATATCCCGTGCGGCCTCGGTCAGCTCCTTCACCGAGGGAACACCGGCATCGGCGGCGGTGGCCAGCGCAGTCACTACACCCACAACGCCAGCGATGGCGGCGGTCACACCCACGATGATGTTGACGCCGGTCGTGGCCGCTGTGAGGGCGCCCATCAGAGGGATCAACACCTTGGTGACGGTGGCCACCCCAGTGAGGGCGATAACTCCGGCACCCACGGCGCCGGCTGCGGCCATAAGGCCCTTCACCAGTGCGGGGTGATCCTGTATAAATTCATTGACGCCGCCGAGTATGTCGGTGGCAATTTCGGCCAGGCCCCGCAGTTCCGGGTTGAACTGCTCCCCGATGGTGACCTTTAGGGCCTCCCACGCACTGTCCATCAGGGTCAGCTGGCCGTTGAGGTTGTCCAGCTTGACATTCGCCATGCGCTGGGCTGCCCCCGTGCAGTTGTTGATGCTGTTGGTCAGGGAGGCGTAGTCTGCGTCGGTGGCGTTCAGGATGGCCAACAGGCCGTTGTAACCACGCTGGCCAGCGATGGCCTGGGCATTGGCCACCCGCTCGGCCTCGGTCATCTGCTCGAAGTAGCCGCGCAGCTCATCAATGGTGGCGCCGAAGTCCTTCATGGTGCCGTCTGCCTTGACAGCGCAGTATTCATACTCTCCGAAGGCCGCGCCGGTGAGGGTGACGCCCTCCAGGAGCCCATTGAAGGTATTCCGCAGAGCGGTGCCGGCGATGGAGCCCTTCACGCCGCTGTTGGCCATGAGGCCCATGGCCACGGCCACGTCCTCAATGCTGTACCCCAGGGCCCCGGCCACCGAGGCGGACATCTTGAAGGTCTCGCCCATGGTGGCCACGTTGGTGTTGGAGTTGGTGGCTGCCGCTGCCAGGACGTCAGAGAAGTGCGCCGTGTCCTTTGCCGTCAGGCCGAAGGCGCTGAGGCTGTCGGTGACGATGTCCGACACCATAGCCAGGTCTTCCCCGGAGGCCGCCGCCAGCTGAAGAACGCCATCCATGCCCTGGAGCATATCGCTTGCGTCCCAGCCTGCCATGGCCATGTAGCCCATGGCGTCTCCGGCCTCCTGGGCGGTGAACTTCGTGGTGGCGCCCAGCTCCTTAGCCTGTGCGGACAGTGCGGCCATCTCCTGGGTGTTGGCCTGCGAGAGGGCCTCCACATTGGACATGGACTCTTGGAAGTCCCCGGCCGCTCCCACACACTCCAGATAGGCATCCGCGATCTCCTTCAGCGCCGTGGCTATACCTGCGGCGGCAATGGCGTTCTGGATCGTCCCAAACGCCTGGGCGGACTTCTCGCCGAAGCTGGCCGCGCCTTCGGCGGCATTGTCCTGGGCGGTTTCAAGCTCCTTGATCTTGGCGGTCAGTTCGGCATCCTTCTGAGCAAGGATGCCTGTGTCCACCCCGGCATCCTTCAGCCGTGCGCCCGTAGTCTCCAGCTTTTGGTTCTGCCGCTCCAGGGCCGCCTCGGTATTTTTGATGCGTTCCTCCAGCTTGACCTTTTCCCGCTCTAGGCCAGCGGTGGAGCCCTCAGTCTCCTTGATCTCCTTCTGGAGGAGGTCGTGCTGTTTCTGCAGGCTCTCCAGCTTGGAGCGAGTATTTTCGATGGCGCTCTGCTGTTTCTGATAGGACGCAATGTCGCCCTGCACCCGGTGGAGGCCCTGGATCTCCTTCCCCAGCCGAGTAAATTCCGCCTGAGCCTTAGAGAAGGTACTGCTGAACCCGCCGTTCATCCGGGCGTTCAGAGCGAAAAGCATCTCAAATTCCTTTTTACTGGCCATTGGATGCCTCCTTCTTCTCCTCGGCTACAATGACATTGTTGGTCTTGATCCATTGGCCCAGCCTCCACAGTGGAAGGGAAAGCCAGTACGGAACGGGGGTATTGTTATTCCGGGCCAGGATCATACACTGCTTTTGGAGCCATAACCCGCCGTCGCCAGTTACGACCCCGAGCGCAGTAAAAAACGCCGGGCACTGAAATAGATCTTGTGGTAGTCCCGCAGGGGGAGCGCCTTCAGGAAGTCAGCGTCCACGATGCGGATGCCGTTGTCATCCCGGTCGGTGCAGGCCCGGACAGCCATGCCAGCCAAATAGGGGCCGGTAAAGGCCGGGATCGTCAGCGTCTGGCCGTGACGGAGCATATCGCCTTCGATAGCCTCGTGATCCTCACCCGTCAGCGCCCCCCAGTTGAAGGTCAGCTTCGTGACGGTGCGGCCCCGAAACTCAAAGGGTTTCTCGAATGTGTGCGTGTAAGCCGTGACATCCGGCCCGGTCTGCGCCTCAGCCTCCAGCTGAACGGCGGCCTCCGCGTCAGCGGAGAAATCAGTTTTCTTCTCGGTGCTCATGGTGGATGCTCCTTTCCGAAATAGACAGGCCCCGGACAGCTATGCCGCCCGGAGCCTGTTCGTTGTTACTTGCCCAGCGCCTTGCGCACCTCGGCCATGTAGTCCACACCGAGGATGACGCAGCGCATATTGCGCTTGTCGACCTCCCACAGCTGCTCACCGTTCTTGTAGGCGGCGAAGTAGTACACCACGTACTCGCCGGAGGTGTCGGCAGACGCCATGGGCGCCACGGTGCCGGGGGTGGTGGTCTTGGGCCGCACGATCATCACATACTTGTCCGCCCAGAGGCCCACATCGGCCTGCTCGACGTCCCAGAACTCCTCCGCCACCCGCATATCCAGCTGGTGCTTCTTGGGGGACATCAGCTTGACTGCGTCCCCATGGGGCGTGAGCCAGTTGATTGTGGTGGTCATGTTGCTGACCATGCCGTACAGCGGAACCTCCATCTCGCCCATCATCCCGGCACCGGAGATGTTGACGCAGGGGAAAGCGATGGCCGGGAGCTGCACCTTGGCCACGCCCAGCAGGTTGATGCTGTCCTCGTAGATCTCCAGGTTGATGTAGGCCGCAGGCTGTTTGTTGCTCATAGTTTACCTCCTTCAGATTGGCCTCCCCCTCCCCGGCAAAATCCCAAACGTCTGGGAATTTGCCGGGTGGGGCGGGCCGAATTTTTACGCGGCCAGGTTGAGCGCGCTGGTCAGGTAGTCCACATCGAACTCCAGCGTGAAGTGGATCTCCTGCGCCGGAACAGGCGGGGTCAGGTAGATGTGGAAGCTGATGATACCGGCCAGCAAGCTGGTCACCGGGTTCTCCGAAGCCTTCAGCTCCACCCTGGCCCCCAGCAGATACTCCTGGCTCACCAGGCCGTTGAGCCAGATGTTGCAGGTGTCCTGGATATTGTCCAGGAGCCGCAGGTTCATGGGCTTGTCCAGCTTGCTCCAGAACGTGCGGATCAGGGTGTTGGCCACGAAGTCGAACATCCGGGAGACGGGAATGAACTGATCCTTCACATCGGTGTTGCCGGGATAGCAGGCGGTGTAGTTGTTCCGCGCCGTCCAGCCCATGGACATGAAGTTCAGAGCCGTCACGATGCCGTAGCCGGCGATGATGTTGGTCTGCTCGAAGGTCAGGCTGATCTCCGTACCGTCCTCCAGGCAGCACCCGTCCATCTTGAAGTTCTTGTTGGACGGGGACTCGTAGGGTACGCCGCCGTTGGCGGTGTCCACCTGGGCCATAAGGCCCGCCAGCTGGGTGGAGGTGTGGAACTTGTAATCCCCCAGCTTGACCATGGGCCAGCAGAGGATCTGGTTCTCGTCCACCACATTGTTCTTGTTCTTCCAGGGCAGAAGCTCGGAATACTTACGGACGCCGTTTTCGCCGGTATCCACATCGACCAGGGCCTTCGCCCGGAACAGGCCGTTGATGCCCTCCGACTTGGTGGCCATGACGGCGGCCACCACGCTGTCGTGGGACCAGCTGGGGGCGCAAATCAGGTCGGGGATCAGGCCCACCGTGTTCATGCAGTCATCAATGACGCTCAGACCCTCCACAATGTCGGTCTTCGCCACCGCTTCGGGCTTGACGATCCCGAACTTGATGTACAGCTCGGCAGCATCGTAGCTTTCGCCGCCGTCCAGCAGTTCCACCAGGCAGGTGTCCGTGTCCTCGTCATAGAGGACGCTGTAGTCGGTGTCCAGCTCCAGCGTGGTTCCGAAGGTGGCATCCGTGCTGACCTGGATGGTGGAGGCGATGGCGTCAAAGGGGATCGACGCCTGGTGCTCCACCACGGGAACAGCCGTCTGGCCGTCGCCGGCCGTGCTATCCTTCATGCTGGCCCGGTTGGAGTCCAGCACGTTGCAGAACACCACCGGCTGGCAGCCGTACAGCTGGAAGTGGGAGTACATGAACTCGCACAGGGGGTACTTCTTCCAGTCGTAGGAAAAGCCCAGCTGGGCCACCGCCTCGTCCCAGCTGGTGGCCAGCACAGGCACATTGGCTTTCGCCGGGTCGCTGGCGGAGTGGGCAGGCGCCGCACCCACCACGAAGGGGATGCTCACGTCAGCCAGCACAGGGGTGCTGACCGCCGTGGCCTTCTCGTATACATGAACGCCAAGGTTCAAAGCCATGATGTCTCCTCCTTACGCTTTCCCCAGAATGCGCTGGTAGTTCTTATACAGCGCATTGCCGGGTTTCTTCACCTTCAGCCGGGCCTCCGGGAGCTTGTCCCCGGAGACGATGAGGGTCTTGATCAGGGGGTACTTCTCGATGGCCGCAGCGGCGGCAGCCATGGCCTTCTTCCGCGTCCCCCGGTAGATGGCGCCATGCTGGATCAGGCCCGTGATGCTGGGGCCGATGTAGCAGTAAAAGCTGTCAGCGGTGGATCTCTCCACCTTGGGCTCCGGGGTATCCGCCGCCCCGGAAGTCGGGTTGATTTTTTCCATGGGGTACCTTCCTTTCGATGATGGGGAGCTGCCATGTGGTGATCATCTCCCCAAGATAAAATGGTGAAACTGCGGTCTGGTTCGGGTTGCCGGGGTACACCAACGTTTCCACGCCGGCATCCAGGTCCAGCTTGAACTGCCCCCCGATGACCACTTCCTCCAAAAGGGCGATGCGCGTCCGCTCCATCAGGGTCAGCAGCGCCAGCTTGCCCTCCTGCTCATTTTTGTGGTACACGCAGAAGCAGGTGCGCGCCACGGCGGTGGACTGCATGAACTTCCCGCCGCCGGGACGCTGGACCGCCGCATCCTTGCCGGTGACGATCTCATGGGTAATGAAGGGAGCCTTCCGTTCGTAGGAACGCAGTTCCGGCAGGCAGGGAGTGTATACCGTGGCCGCACGGTCGGGCGGGTTCTCGTCCTCCTCCTGGGGCTGAACCGGGAGCAGCAGATCCCCGGTGTGTATCTCGCTGAACTCCTTCAGCCGCTCCAGCAGCGTGATCTTTGTCATAGCGTCACCTCATGTAGCCGCTCAGAATGGCGAGGACATCGTGGTCAAGGTCTTTCTCGAAGGACTTCATGGCATCCTCCGCCAGCGCCTTTTCCACGTCCTCGCTGCCCAGCATCTGGGGGACGGACGGCCCGAACAGCTCCTCGATCTCGTCCTTGCCCCTGGAGGTCATGCCGCCCGTCCGCTCGAAAATGCCGGTATGCCCGGTACCCATCCGGGCCACGAATGCCCGCTCAAAGCTGTATGGTGAGGTGCTTTTGAGGACGTGCCCGGAGGCGGCCACGCTGGGGTACATCAGCCGCCAGTGCTCCTCCCCGGACATGACGGGCATCCGCCCGCTGGTGTCCCTGGTGGGCTGGTGGGGAGAGGCCCCGTCAAAACGGAACAGCGGAATGCGAGCCCCGCTGAAACGGACAAAGGCTTGCACTCCGCTGTCGTATGAATAGGTCACCTGGACGTTCTCGTTCTCCCGGATGTTGGCGGCGGAAATGGCGTACCGCTCCCGGACGGCGCTCACATTGGAGCGCCGCAGGCGGGCCACGGCCTTGCTTATGGCGCTGCGTACCGCCTTCTCCACACCGCCCTCCACGCCGGCCAGCAGTCTGGCGGTGCGATCCACCGCCTCCTGATCGGCCACGGACAGCTGTATGCCGGCGAATCCGCCGCTGTCAGTGGGGCCGAGGTATTCGCCTCCGCCAACGTGTACGCGGGCCTCCCGGCTGACGCCGTTCTCGCTCACTGCGCCATCGCCTCCAGTTCAACGTGCAGCATCCCCATGTGGCTGGTGGACGCCACCACGTAGTATTTCTGAAAGAACCTCCCGCCCTCGCGGGTGGCGATCTCCAGGCTGGCCCCCTGTTTTGGGACCTTGCCGCCCATGTCCTCCTGGGCGCAGTAGAGGACGGCGGTCATCATGTGGAGCCCCCGGACATGGTCATCGGTCAGGCGGTCACGCTTTTCCCGCACAGGGCCCTCCAGCACCACGGGGATGTCCGGGTACTCCTCCCCGTCATAGCGGACGGTGCGTTTCTCGGCAAACTCGCTGGTGTTCAGAAAGACCTTGTGGATGTCCCGCTTGACCATGTCCTTGAACTTGCTCATTGCACGATGTCCCCGGCCCCCAGGTCAGGAGGGGTCTCTCCGTCCTCCGGCTCGCCCGCGGCCACGATCAGAACGGCCAGGTCATGCTTGTTTTTCGCACCGAAGATAGCCGCAGAATCCACGCCCAGGTCTGTGGCCATCTGCTCCAGATCGGGCCGCTGCATACGCTCCAGCCGCGCCACCTCCGCCGCGGCAGGATCGCCCTCCCCGCCGCTTACGGGCGGCTCTGCGGGCGGCTCCTCGCCGGGGGCATCCTGGGGCGGGGCAGGCGGCTCCTCGCCGCCAGGGGGCGGCGCAGGGGGCGTGTCGGGGGCCCTCGCGGGGGTGTCCGCATAGACGGCGACATCCAGGGCCACCAGCCGGGCGGCCTCCTCATCCGAGAGGGTCACCCGCTCCCCCTTGGCAACGGGCAGCACCCGGCCCTTTTCGTCCCTGCGGCCATAGACACCGGTCTTGATCACAACGTTACGCATCTCAGCCCACCGCTTTCTTAGCCCGGATGAAGGGGCAGTAGTTCTTGGGGGCGGACAGAGGCCGGGAGGCCAGACGCAGCTTGCGCATATCCTTGTCCTGGTCCAGGGTGAACTTGGGTACCCGGATGCCGGGGTGAGAGGTGTAGTCGGTGCTGCCGAAGTCAATCTGGGTGATCTGGCCGTACATGAAGTGCCCGCAGTTGGGGGCGGTGACCATGGCCTCGTCCACCGGGAAATAGGACTTGTTCTTGCCGTCCTTATCCTCGTAGCTCTCATCCACGGAGATCAGGTTCAGCCGGAACCCGCCGAAGTTGATGGTGCCCAGGAACACCACGCCGGTGTAGGCGGAGAGCTGCTCGTTGATGGCGCCGATGGCGATGCCGCTGTTCTTGTCCAACAGCCTCTGAAGGTCATCGAACTGCAGGATGGCGTCCGCCGTCTGGGTGCCCAGCAGCAGGTCAGCCGCAGGCAGGCCCCGGTAGGACAGCATCCGGCACATGGCGATGATGTCCGCCCGCATCTCCATGAAGGTGGTCCAGGGCTTGGCCACGGTGTAGAGGTGGTCGCTGGTGCCCTCGTAGAACTTCACGCTGAGGGCCTTGCCCTTGGTCTGGTCGTCCACATACTCCTGGATGAAGCAGGCGTTCTCCAGCATGGTGTTGACGGCCATCCACTCCTCCCGGCGGCGGATGCGCAGATCCATGTCGCGCATATCGTCCCGCTGGAGCCGGGCGGCCCGCTGGGCGGGGGTGGAGTTGGCATAGAGCGCCTCGCCGAAGCCGCGCTTTTTCAGCTCGTCCGTGGTCAGCAGACGGGACACGCCGACAAAAGCGGGCTGGAGCTCGTGGATCTCATAGCCGATGCGGTCCATGGGGATGTCCCCGATGCGCTCGGAGACGAAGGCCGCCATCTTCCGGTCGCCCCGGCGGTACTCGGTCAGAACCTTGTCGGCGGCGAACACATCCCCCTCCCCGGTGGGGAAGTAGCGGTCGCGGAAGAAGAACGTGTTGGGCACGACCTCCTCCATGATCGCCATGAGGATGTAGGTGTCAAAAAAGTTCAAAACAGCCATAGTGTGATTCCTCCTCCTTTAAGGGGCCGGCGTTGCGGCCTTGAAGACGATGCTGTAGGTGCGGAGCTTGTCCTTGTCGGCCTGGGTGATGGTGTAGCCATCGCCCACCGTGACCTTCTCCGGGTCAAAGCAGCCGGCAACATAGACATCCACGGGGACGTCCTCGGCGGTACCCACCTCGGTGTCATCACACAGGATGCAGTCCGGGGTGCCGGTACCGTCATAGATGGACAGAAGGCCGCTGTCGGCCTTCCCCAGCAGGGTGCCGCGCTTGAGCACGGTGGCGGCCTCCAGCTTGGCGATGGTGCCGCCGTCCACGCGGACGGGCGGGTTGAGGCCGGTGATCAGGCCGTCATACTCCATGCTGCCGAGTTTCTGACGCAGTTCCTTAGCCATGGATCACTTCTCCTCCTTTCCGAAAAGGGCCTTGACCTCCGCGCGGGCGCTGGCCATGCGCTGGTCGGGCGTCTGAGCCTCCGCAGGGGGCGGGGTGCCGGGGTCGCCCGCCGCCGGGACACCCTGAGCGCCGGACGCCTGGGTGTCGTCCTCCAAGTCGTCCAGGAACTTCTTACCCTGCTGGGCGGCCTTCTGGGCGGCGCGGTAGGTCATCTCCTGGGCGGTGCAGGCGTTCTCGCCGTACTTCGCCGCCTTGACCGTCTCTGCGTCATACAGACTGGCCACCGCGTCGATCTCCTGGATGCGCTTCTGCTCCGCCTGCACGGCGGCACTGACGGCATCCGGGCCGGGCTGGGGTGCGGGGGTCCCGCCGCCCGCAGACGCAGACACGGCGGCCTTGGCCTCGGACATCAGCGCCTCGGCCAGCTCCGGGTTCTCCGCCCGGAGTTCTTCAAGATTCTTTGCCATGGTTTTTCCTCCTTCGCTGCCGGTCTGCGCCGGCGGGTTTGTATTTGTCTTGGCCGGAGCCGGAGCCCCGGTTTTGACCGTTGGGATGGTATCCGGGGCGAACATCCCCGGAGCAAGGTGGAATTGCCGGCCGCGCACGAACAGGCTGCGCTTATCGGCGCTGGCGGAGATGTCCAGCGGTTCGGCATCCTCCAGGAGCTTGTTGGCAAAGCCCTTCTCCACCGCCTCGGCTCCTGTCATGTAGGTGGTCTTGGCCATCATGTTGGAAATCACCTGGTCGGACAAGCTGCACTTTCGCTTGTAGATGGACACCTGGGCCTTGTCCCAGGCGTCATACTCAGAGGCCAGCGCCCGCAGTTCGTCAGCGTTGTACCCGCCCCAGAGGGAGCCCCAGCACTTGTGGATCATGACCAGGCTGGAGGGGTTCACCTCCACCTCGTCACAGGCGCACATGATGAGGGAGCCGCCGGACATGGCCACACCGTCCACGATGCACTTCAGCTTGGTTCCCTTCGCCGCCAGTTCCCGCAGGCGGTTGTGGATCAGAATGGACACGCCGGCGTTCCCGCCGATGCTGTCCATGCGGATGGTCAGGGTCTTGGCCCCGGCCACCTCCTCCAGATCCTTCAGGAACTCGGTCTGAACGATGAACGCCCCTTCGATGCGCTCGCCGGTCCACCAGTCCACGGGCTGGGCCTCCACGATCTCCCCGTACATGGTGATCTCCGCATTCTCGCCATCCACCATTGCCATGGTGTAGGGCTTGCCCTGCGGCGCCGCCATCTGATGGGGCGGAGCGGGGGCACCCCGGAAGGGCCCTTTGCTGAAAAACTCGCTCCAAAAACTCACTTCGAATCTCCTCCTTCGTCATCGTCATCTTTGTTGGGGTCAACGGTCAGCTGGATCGGGCCACCGCCCCCGGCGGCAGTGAGCTTTTCATTCTCGGCCTTCAGCTGCTCCACGTTGGCGTTCCAGTCTCCGCCGGAGTCCTCCATGGTGGCTTGCTCGTGTGTCTTCAGACCGTGCTGGATCTTTAGCACAGCGGCATTGGCCTCCTTCAGCGGGTCGAGGGAGCCTTGCACCGGGCCGATCCACTGAGCCGAACACCAAGCCGCGCGGATGAGCGGGTCATCAAAAAAGCCCGGAGCAATGATTCGCCCACGGGCCACAGCCTCGGAAAGCCATATTTCATAGACCGGCTGACAGAAATCGTCCACAAACCACGTTCGCCGCATCCGAAATTCCTCCCAGGCGTCCAGAAGGGCAGCACGGGCGGCGGAGTAGCTGGAGTTGTACTCCTTCACCAGGACATCATAGGGGATGCCCAGGCCGGCGCCCACCAGCTTGCAGAAGGTTTTCACGAACGTGTCGAAGCTGGCCACCGGCATGGTGGGGTTGCCGAACTTGACATCCTCCCCCTCCGGCACCACGTTGATGGTACCGGCCCCCATGCCGTACTCGTTCTCTCCCCGCGGGGCCTCCGAGGGGTTGGAGCCGGGAACGCCCACCACCCCGTCGCCGGTCTCGTTGAAGGGGATACCGTCCGGGTTGGACTTTGTGATGATCCAGGCCGTGAAGAAAGACTGCACCAGGGCCATCATCAGCGCGGAGTCGGTGTACCGGCGCAGCTGGAGCAGGGGTTCCATCACCTGGGCCAAATAGGTCACGCCCCGGTATTGGTCAGGCCGCTCACTGCCCATGATGTGGAGGATGTTTGGAAGGCCGGTCTTCTTGCCGTAAGCCTCCACCCGCACCCACTCGTTCTCGGCCATAGTCGCTTCCCAGGGGTAGGTGCTGTGAACGAAATACGCCACCACCATGCCGCTGGCGTCCACCTCCACACCGTCAAAGATGCGGTTCTCTGTGTTGGGGTTCTTCCCGTTGGTGATGCTGGGGAAGGTCGTACCTCCGTATTCCATGGGCGTCCGCACCCTGTCCGCCTCCACCAAGTGTATCCGAAGGGAATAGGGCCGGATGCGGTCAGGCGGCCTACGCTTGATAACCGCAAACACGTCACCCGACATCAGCCAGGAGACAAGGGCCAGTTGCTGGAGCGCATAAAAGCCATTTACTCCTATGGCGTCGCAGGCGTCTTTTCGTTTGGCCCAAAGGCTGAACTCCGCCTTCGTATGCCGCTGCCACTCCTCCGCCGCCTCCGGGGAGAGCCCCAGCGTTTCCCGGTCGATGGCCGGTTTCAGCGCCAAACCAATGCCCACCACCTTAGTGCGGTTGGTGTTGATGGCCGAGGTTGCCAGCGGGGAACTCATGTAGAGCATCCGGCCGCGCTGGCGCAGGGTATAATTATTCCAATTTATATCTTCATTTGGCGAACCGCTGTGAGCATTGAACCCCTTAAACGCTCTCCGGGTGCGGCTTGCTCCAGTCTCCGAGTACCCGGACGCTTGGGGGCGAATACCATCGGGGAGATACAGTCCTGTCCGCTTATCCTGGTTGTAAATTGTTCTCACCACCTAAATTTTGCATAAGAAAACCGCCCCCACTGTTTTTGTGGGGACGGTTTCGTTGTATCAGCTTTTCTTCTTACGGGGCCTACGGTTATTGTTCTGCTCTTTCATCGTGACCCATCGACAATTTTCCGGGCTATAGTCTTTGTCGTTGTCGATACGGTCAATAGTCAGATCATCTCGATACCCATTGGATAGTGCCCACTTTTGGAATGCCGCAAAATCATGGAGCCATTCAGAACACACAGCAATACCGCGTCCACCATAATCAGCGTACTTTTTATGGCCTTGATAGTAGCACCGCTGCTTCATTCCATGCCAAACGTTATACAGACGTGTTCCATATCCACCGTGAACGGTATTTCTCACTTGGATCTGATCGTGGTCATAGCAACCACAACTTTTGGTATGCCCATTTCGGAGTTCTGTCCCGATTGCAGTTACACTTTTCCCGCAGTCACAGCAACAACGCCATATAGCCTTTCGATGCTTGTTTAGCCCGAGGTATTCTTGCACCACCAGCCTTCCGAACCGCTGGCCCGTTAGGTCAATCAGCTTGCCCATTTGGGTTCCCTACTTTGACAGGCTGAAAAGCAATGTGGAGTTCGTAGACGTGCGCGTCAAGCCCTGTCCTGATTTCGCCAACAACATAATCGCCGTATGCATCCATCATTAAAGGTTCGTTCTCATCGAATGGGTACGAACTTCTGCACCAACAGAGTTTGATTTCGCTTGCATCTGTCAGCAGCTTGACTGCCTCCCTTACCGTTACCATAAGAATCCTCCATTCGTATCACGATACTTAGGCCCACCGCCGCCGGTAAGTTCTGATTTCCGGTCTGGCCTGATGGGTAGCCCGTGCCAAATATTCGGCAATGGCTTCTTCAGTAATCCAAACTTTGCTGCCAGGTTTCCGCTGAATGTAGGCCAACCGACCAGTGGAGCGTTCAATGTCCAACGTGGGCAATGACATCCCCAGCCGGGCTGCGGCCTCTTTGCGCGTCAGCAGGGTCATTTGAATTTCCTCCTTGAAATCCGAAGGAAGGTCTGATAGAATGGATTTATCAAACCTCCTTGGTTTGGTGAAATAGGGTGTTGGTGTGACTTTGGAAGGGTCGCCAACACTCTATTTTTTTATGTCGTCCTCCAGCTTCTCAATCCCACGCCTTATGGCCTCGGCTCTGCTAACCTGTTCCTGTTCAGTATATTGCTCCAATATTTTTTCGCTTTTGGAGTCCAAACGGATGTGGATAGATTGGCCTTTTGGATTGTCTGTTGGGCGACCAGTTCTTGGGGACATCTTATCACCTCACTTTTGTGGCCCATAATTATGATAGACTAATGTGCCACAAAAGTCAAGAGTTTTTTTACCAATCCATAGGCGTCACCGCGAAGGCCCGCCGGGCGTGGCCACCCGCCAGCAGCGCCTCCAGTTCGTCCACCTTTTTCTCGGCCTCGTCAATGCGTTTCTGGAGGGAGACCAGGTCAAGCCGGGTCAGTTCTTCATTCCCGATTTTGTACGATTTTACGCCGCCGTCCAAGAGCGCGAGGTAAGCCTCCCGCAGTTTTTCCAGGGCGCTGCGCCAGAAGGCCAGCCGCGCCTTCAGTTCAGTTGTGTTTGCCGCCATATACTCACCACCTAAATTTTTGCATGACAAAGCCGCCCTCGTACTACGCAAGGACGGCTTGTCGTTGGTTGAGTTTAATTGTCTCGCCGGTTGTGCCGCTGTTCCTTCGCTGTGGCCCAGCGGCAATTTGAAGGTTCATAATTGCCATCAACATCAATACGGTCAATGCTGAGAGCATCAGTGTACCCATGGGATAAAGCCCAATCTCGGAAGGCTGGAAAATCATTTTTCCATTCTGCGCAGATGGTAATACCTCGACCACCGTAGTCTTTGTATTTCGCAGCATTCGGATTATAGCAACGATTTTTCATCCCTATCCAAATCCGATACAGCCTTGTCCCACGCCCTCCATGAACGGTTGATTGCTCTTTTTTCTTGTTGCGAAAAGTTTCGTCATGTTTGGAACATCCACAACTGCTGGTCTTACCACTTCGCAATAGATACCCAAACACTGCGGTCTCATTCCCACAATCACATTGACAAAGCCATTTCGCCTCTCCATGTTTTTCGCATTCGACCCGCCTTATCACCAGTAGCCTTCCGAACCGCTGGCCGGTTAGGTCAATCAGTTTTCTCATTCCGTGTTGCCCCCACTCTATCAAACCGTTCTGCTGTAGCCAACCCCCACGCCTCGCTCCGTGTCATGCTCCAGAAAATACCGGGACATTTCCAGCGGTTTGCCGAATGCGTAGAACAGCTTGACCGCCATGCGCAGGCCGTACAGAATTGCCGCATCGTTGAGCGTGCCATTATAAACGCTGATGGCATCCTCCAGGCTCCCAAAGAAATCCTCATCGGTAGCCTTAACCCGTCCAAGTTGCTGGTACAGCACGTCCTCTGCTTTCAGGATAAGTGCATCGTGCCGTTGGATATACGCCCATTCCTCCGACTGGCTCAGACAGCCCATGAGCGCATCCAAAGCGTCAAAGCCATCTTCCAACTTCATCGTTTCGGTTTCACCGGGAAGATTTTTCTTGCCCTCCACCATATAAATTCCTCCTTGAAAATCCAAGGAAGGTCTGATAGAATGGATTTATCAAACCTCCTTGGTTTGGCATAAGGGTTTCGGTTGCGTCTTGTCGAGGGAGCACCGAAACTCTTATTATTTTTTGGTCAGCTTATTGTGGAGGTCATCAACCATTTCTTCAAAGAGTTCAACCTTGGTCTTTCCTGATATCCGTTTGCACTCCTCAAACTTTTCTACGGTTTGCTGTGCTACTCGAAAACCAATTTGAGAACTCTTTGGGCTTTCCCCTACAATTGGCCGCCCAGTTCTGGGAGACATTTCATCACCTCACTTTTGCCTAAGCAAAATTATAATATATGCTTATGCAAAAGTCAAGATAATTCTTCACCACTCATCAAGGGAATTTTCGTTGTTCTTCGGCTGGATGGTTCTGGGGCGGTGTGCAGGCTTTGGGGCGGGTGCTGTGCCGTTTACCGCTTTCCCCCGCGCCATCTTGATTTTTCGGTCTATCGTGTCCAAATCGACAGGGAGCGCACGGAACGCCGCAAGAGCGTACACCCGGCAGTCCAAGGGCTCGTTGCGCTCATGGCCCTGTATCTTCGTCCACACCCACCGCTGGCGGGTCTTGCCCTCCGGCACCAGGTGCTCCGACAGCAGGCCGTTGAAGTACATTGCGCCGTAATCGTCCCGTAGGGGGAAGTGGTTGTACTTTGGCCCTGGCGCTTGGACTTTGAGGTCATCCATCACCGTCTGCTTGATGGAGTCCACGCCAAGCTGATATTGCCATACTACGCCCAAATAGCGGTTATTGATGATGATTTTCATCTTTTTTGGGGGACTGAGCGTGGGCCTGTCCGGGCCGTAAAATCCCTTGATGCAGAACACCTTTTTCCCGATGCGGTCACGACAGAACTGCCGCACCTGTCCGGTGAAGTGTCCGCCCTCGTCTACAAAGGACATACTGACCTTTAACCCAAGACCGTCCTTGAATTTCAGTACCCGGTCAAAAATCATCATATCCATGCTGGCCCAAGTAGCGGGATCATCCGGGCGGCCCATGATAACGCCCTTTTCAATCCCCCACCGCTCATTAAAGTGGCCGTGGCCCACAATCTCGTACTCCATGCGGTCGTCCTGGGTATCCACGCCGGCGGTGAGCACCAGCACACCCTCCGGGAGCTCGGCCTCGTAGACCTCCCGCCGTCCCAAAAGTGTGTCCGGGTCCTGGGTGTCGCCCCGGTCTTCCCAGAGCTGCCCAAAGCAGGTGTTGTAGACCACCTGCATCTTCCCAGTGTCCCCCAGGGCGTTCTGGTACTTCAGACAGATGCTCTCCCAGCTGGCCCACGGGCTGACAAAGGCGTTCAGCCAGAAGGAACGGACGCCGTTGGCATAGGCCGCCGGGTTTTCGGCCACCCACTTGGCAGGCTGTTTCTTCATGGTGGCCTCCTCGGACACGCAGCCGCAGCCGGGGCAGATCCAAAACACATCATGCACCGTATAGGTGCGTTCGTGATTGACCACCGTCTCCTCCGCCTTGTAGCGGATGTCCTTCCACTGGATCTCGTGGAACTCGCCGCAGTGGGGACATTGGGATTTCCACCGCTCCATGGTGCCCTTGGCGAAGCTCTTGGCGATGTTGCTGCTCCCCCGGATGGTGGGGGTGCTGACCTCCACCGCCTTGGCGTTGTAAAACGTGGTCTGCCGCGCCATGGCCAGCTCCCAGGGGTCGCCCTCGGTGCCGGCGGACTGCGCCCAGCGGTCTCTCTCATCCCCGAACACATAGCGGATGGGCTTGGAGGCCAGGGCATGGGCCTCGTTGGAGCCGCACAGCGTCAGGATGCCGCCGGGATAGGTCTTCTGGAGCAAGGTGTTCCCGCTGTCCCGGCTCTTGGGGGCGGAAATCCTCCGGCGCACGGCGGGGCTGTCCCGGATCATGGGCGCGATGCGCAGCTTGGAGAACTCCCTGGCGTCGATGGTGGTCGGATGGACAAAGAGGATACTGCCGGGGTTCTGGTCGATGATGTACCCGATGATGTTGTTGATGACCTCCGTCTTACCCACCTGGGACGCGGCCACAAAAACGATGTGGCGAATCTTCGGGTCGGTGAAGGCATCCATGATGGCCCGGAGGTAGGGCGTCCGACTGGTGCGCCAGAGGCCCGGCTCGGCACTGGCTTCGGTGGAAAGGTACCGCTTGCACTCCGCCCACTCGGTGACGGTCAGGTTCTCCGGGGGCTGCATCCCGGCCAGCCCCCTGGAGATGGCCTTCATCAGCCGGCGGGCCGCCCGGTTGGCGGTTGCCTCGGCCTGCCGCCGCTCCGCTCTGTTATTCGTCATCGTCCACACCCTCGTGCTCCGCCTGCTCTGTTATTCGTCATCGTCCACACCCTCGTGCTCCGCCTGCCAGTCCATCCGCTCCCGAACGCGCTCGGCATATTTCTCCGGGTCATAGGTGTAGGAGGACAAGTCCTTCATCACCAGGTAGACCTCCCGCTTGATGACCTCGGCGGCCTCGGCCGCGGTGGTAGTCCCGGCTACGTCTACGGCCAGACGGCCAGGCAGGGCCATGAGGGAATCCCGAATGGTGTATAACAAATCTTCCGTCAGGGCGGCCACGTCCTCGCTGCGGTGCATGATGCCCTGGAGCTCCTGGGCCTCCAGTTCGGCAATCTGGGCCTTGGCCTTCTTGATGCGCACCTCGGCCTCGAACTTCTCCAGCTCCTTGGGCTCCGGGATGCCCTTCTCCCCGCGGCCTGCCGCCTTGTCCCGAAGGTACTGCACATAGGCCCTGGTGGACTCCACCACGTTGTACCGTTTCCCGGCGGGGGTGTCCCTTTTCTTCAGCACACCGTCCCTGGTGAGCTGGTTGATCCACTGGCCCGTCAGGGCGAACAGATTCGCCAGGTCTTCGGCCTTGCAGTAGCCGGGGGTCTCCTCGATTTTTCCTTTTCTGGCGGTTGCCAACCTGATCACCTCTCTGAAAAATGGCATAAAAATAGCGCCCCAGAAACGAAAGTCCCCCAAAAAAATTTTTTGGTGACTACACGCGTTTCGGGCGTTTTCGCCCCCGCTCCCCTGGGGGAGGGGCTCACAGTACCTTTTCATCCAACGAGCGAACGGGCGGCCCCTCCGAGCCGTCCGCTGCCGTGCTGTTGCGCTTACACTTGGTGCCGATGGATGGTGTCGAGGATGCGCTCCTGCTCATCCTTGCCCACGCCGATGCTCTCCAGCGCCTCCCGCGTTCCGCAGTCTGGGCAGATAGGGCCGCTGCCATCCCTTGCCGTAGCAGGGCGCTCGGTGTACGTCCGCCCACATCTGGGGCAGACGCGCTCGCTCACTGTTTTGCTGTGCATAGAATCCCCTCCCCTTTACTGTCTGTGTATGCATCCAGCAGGATGCGCGGGTCAAAGCCGAAGCTCCGATACCCTTGGGTGCAGGTGATGAAGTAGGAATTGCTGGGTGTTCCGAGGGGCCTGTCTGCGTACATGACGTAGGCAAAGCCCTCCAGGGTGCGCACCTCGCCGGAGCCGGCCAGCGTCACCTCCAGTTCCATCCCCACCTTGTGGTAGAACACGGGGTAACCCTCATAGCGGTCGAGGCTGCGCTCATCTGCCGCTGTGACCTCCCACACAGCCACCGGCACCCGGCCCCCCTCCCACGGTTCGATGGTGAGGTATGAGCCGGTCTTGCTGCCCTTGAACAGCAGGCGGTAGTCCTCAATAACTGCGGTGCCAACAACGGTCGCCCCAGGGCAGCGCCCCCGCATCTGCGGGAGGTTAAGGTTGCTGCCGTAGGCAATGTAAAACCTTTTCGCCATTTCCGATCCGTCCTTTCCGAAGGGCGTTCCCTTCTACTGCCTAAAGCCCGCTTGTGGCGGGTTAGGCGGGGCGGTGCGGAGCCGGGGCCGGTCAGGCGGCCCTTCCGTTGCGGAAGGCCGCGTCCCCGGAGAGGCGGCGGGTCAGGAGGTCACGGGCTGTGGCGAATTCCTCTCCGATGAACCCCAGCCGGAGAAGCCAAGTCCTCATGGCGTACTTGGGGTTGTCGGTCTGCTGGGGCTTGGGGCTGGCGTTCTTGAGGCTCTTGGCCATCTGGCTCAGCGCGAGGCAAAGCTGGATGTAGCTCTTCAACTGGCCGGCGTGGAGGCCGTTTTTCTTGCCGTCCGCAGGGGCGTCGAATTGGAAAAGGCGGAACTCAATCGTGCCCTTGGTGAAGGTGGCGTGGAGGTTGAGCATATGTATTCCTTCAAAATCCCAGACGTTTGGGATTTTGGCTCAGTTGATCCCCGCCGCCAAGATGATCTTCTCGACCTGCTCCGGGTAGGACACAACGGCGGCGGTTCCCCCGGCGGCATTGATTTCCTTGATGGTCTGCTCCTGGATTTTGGAGAGCCGCCCAACCTCCGGGCGCTTGACCTCAAATCCGAAGAAGTGACCGTTGACGATGGCGCAAATGTCCGGGATACCTTGGCGGCAGTAGGGTCCGGCCTGGGCTTTCCAGACGAATGCGCCGGGGTATTGCTCCTTCAACCAGCGGATGATTTTGGCCTGATACCAGCTTTCTTTGTGGGGGGCGCTCATTTCCGACTCTCCCATTCCTCGCAGCCATCCTCATAATCTGTATAGTCGGTCCAATACTCACTTCCCGAGTTGGCGCAGACAAGGTCATCGCCGCTGTCATCGTACTGGTGCCATTTGCAGGTGCCGCAGCACCGTTCCCTATTCTCCTCCATTCTGGCAATCCCCCTTCCAGCCTGCAATAATCAGGCGTTGCCGGAGTCGCTCAATTTTTGCGTCCCGATACACCTCAACAGAGGTGTCGATACCGAAAATCATCTTGATTTGTGCAAGCATAATCTCCACATCCGCTACTTCCTCTGCAATTTCAACCTCGTTGTCTTTTCCTCTCCACGCTTTGCAGATTTCTTTTTGAAGCTCGGCCATTTCCTCCAGGAGCATTTTCGCCTGGGCATCCTTGCCCCAGGTGGCCACAGCTGCCGCAAGAATCTCCCATTCTTTTTTTGACGCTTTGATTTCCACAGCTCAGGCCCCCTCACTCAACGGCGGTGCCTCCTCAAAGGCCGGCCCCCCGGTGGCCGGGTTGTCCGCCCACTCGCCGGCGGAGGCCGGGGCGGGGGCGTCGGCGAACAGCTCCAGGTTTTCCTTCTCGCCCTCCATGAACCGGCTGGCCATCATGTCCGCCGTCTGAAGGGCGAGGACTGCGGGCCACATTTCAATGCTCTTGCCCACGGCATTGTCGTTCTCGTAGTTCCCGTTCATCCCCATGTGGTGCCAGATAGCGTACATCTCCTGGCTGGTGAGGGTGGTGTACTGCTTGATGATCATGGCGCTCTTGGGGCCGTGGCCCAGGGGCATCATGTCGTTCACAGTGTAAAAGGGAACCTTCTCCCACTTGCCGGTGGCGTCGTTCTTCACGTTCCGGGTGCTGGTGCCGTAGAAGTGGGTCTTGCAGATGTCGTGGAGCAGCGCCATCATGATCACGCTGTCATCCGAGATGGTGTCCACCACTTTGCCAGCGGCCATGTACTCCCAATACCCAGTGCCCTCCTCGGCGTCCTCACTCTGCCAAGTGAGCAGCCCCCGCAGCGCATCCAGGACGTTGAGGCTGTGCTGGAGGAGACCGCCGGGAGCGGCCAGGTGGTACTTGGTGCTGGCCGGAGCCCTGTAGAAGTCGCTTTTCTGGATGTACTCCAGCAGCTTGTCCATGCCGGGGCGCTGAACCTTGGCCAGCTCCGCCTCAAAGCGGGCGATGTTGTTCTCGATATTCATTTCGTGTCCTCCTTCAAAAATTTCTGCCCGCAGAAGACGCACCGTTCCGTGCTGTACGGCATCTCACCGCAGGCCGGGCATTTCGGTTCACCGTCCGGGATGAATGCATCGCCGGCCGCATTGAGCGTGGGTACCCACAGGAGTTTGACCGGCGGCATCTTTCCGTTCGGCTTATCATCGTCTTCCGGCTGGTGCTCACAGCCGCGGCACATCCTGCCCACACCACACCGAAAGTTCTTGTCCCAATGGCATCTGATGACGCCGATACCATACTCATTCACTTGGCTCACCTTCACGCAGGAGTTTCTCCCCCTGGGCCTTAAGCTCCGGGAAAATCTTCTCCTGCTCCTTCTTGATCTGCTCGTACTCCTGGAGGTACTTTTTGAAGGTGCTTTCCTTGAACCTCTTGGCGTGGGCTGCCTTGATTTTCAGCTGCACAGCCTTCCGCCGCTCGATCAGACTCCGCATCGTGCTGTTGGTGGTGAGGATGTGGTACTTGGCGCCGCAGGCCGGGCAGGAAAAATACTGCACCTCCAAGTCACCGTCCCGGAGCGATCCCATGCGGGAGTCATCCACGGTGAACTGCTGGCCGCACTTATTGCAGTCGATGGGCTTGTCAAACAAAATCATGCTGTGTCCTCCTCAGTTTTGGTACTCTCTCGATTTGGGTACCCAGCGCAGATTGACATCCCCGCCGCACTTGCACCGAACCGTGATGTCCGGGTCTTCCAGGTTGGTCTGCCCCCACCTGGTCTGTTCGCAATAGGGGCAGGTGTATGCAAACTTGGCGAGCGGGGCAGTGAGGTCGATCTGGTGGCCGCACTTACAGTCCACCTCCGTCTGATACTCCCGCAGAAAAGTCGTGAAAGCGCGCCCACACTCCTTGCAGTGGAGGTGGAGCAGCCCCCTGGCGCCATCCGGCTTTTTCTCCGGAGGAGGATCGGTCTCTCCTTCCTGCTCCGGCGAGCTGGTGGGAGCCTGGCCCTCCATCTCCGGCTCCACCGGGTCATCCGCGGGGACCGGAGCCTTGGCGACCGGGGCGTACTCGTTCATCAGGCGCTGGATGGTCTTCTTGGCTTTGGCGATTTCCTCAGCGGTGGCCTTCACCTCGACCGTGGTGTCAACCAGGACGCGGTCGCTCCGTTCGATGCAGAGGGAAAAGGTATACGTCGGTGTAAATCCATCGTAGTAACTCATGGTGTGTCCTCCTTCAGCTGTGGCGGGTACCGATAATCGCGGCCGGTGTAGTCGCTGTTGATCCAGCACCCGCTCCCTGGGTAGCCCTCCGTCTTGGGCCACCAAAACTTTTTAAGAATCCGATTGTAAATCCACCCGCTGTCCAGCCGCTTGCAATGCCGCGCCCAGTAGCGGTTGAAAACCTGGAGGCGGGGCTCGTAGGTTCTGTTGATGAGGTCATGGTACTCATCCATGTCCAGCCGGTCGATCAGGGCGGCCCGGAACTGGTCAACCAGGCCGCCGGGTTTCTTTTCGCCCTCCCCGATGATGGCGAGGCACTTGGCCAGCCACTCATTCCCGGCTGTGTCCTCCGGGTAGGTGGGAAAGTCCTCCTCAAGCTCGACACACTTTCGGTAGAACCAGACTGCCCCGTCCATGACCTCCGCCACCAGGGTGTTGTAGGATCTGGCGTACCGGGTCGTGAGCTGCTGGAGCGGAACCTTCTCCCGGTTGTTCTTGAGCTTTTGGAAGTCGGCATGGAACCGTGTCAACCGCTGGGTATCAGTCTCCATTTTGGCGCCTCCTCTCGGTTGTCCCCTGTGCGGCCACAGGGGCGCGTTGTGGGCCTCGTTCGCCGGGGTGGTAGGTTTACCCTTCTCTCCCCGTTGTCGCCCCGCCGTGCGGCGGGAAACGGCCCCCTTACGCCTACTTTCAAAATTAGGTGTAAGGCCGGGATGCTTTGCGGTTACGGGCGTTCCTGGAATTCCTTACGCCTTACGCCTAATTTTCAGAATATCCCTTGTTTTCTTTCAGCTATGTCTCTAAGTCAAAAAATCGAGACTTGCAATCGTTTTGCAACAATACCGTGTAATTGGTGAATTTAGGTGTAATAGGTGTTAGGAAAGCCCTGTACCCTTTGCGCCGTGCGGGTTTTCAGCCTTACGCCTAACCTTACGCCTAACCTTACGCCTAATTTTAGGCGTAAGGGATTACCCATCAAAAAGGCAGTTCCTCATCTTCGCCGTCAATGGGGGTAAAATGCTGTTGTTCCCACTCTGGCTGAGCGGCAATGGATCTGGCCTCGGCAAGTTCCTCCGCATCATCCACGGGGTCTCCTGCCTTGGATAATTTCCCAATGTAAAACTCCACAAAGCGGCTACTTCGGTTTACAAACCATTTCAATACAGAGTAGTCTTTTTTTCGGTTTCCTTTGTTCATAGAAAACCCGATTAGCCCTTGGTCTGCCATGTACTTCATGGTTTTTCGATATGAGTACCCAGCTTTCGTCAGCGCCTGGTTCAGCATGGAGGGGAAAATGTAAGCGGTGTTCCCGGTCTCGCTGGTGAAGCCCAGGCAGGTGCCAACGGTGTTTGGGCCGAAGTATGCCTTGTTCGACAGCACCCAGTCCACAATGAACTGCACAGCGTTCTCGTTGACGTCGGTAGCGTTGCTCTCCACCTGGTTGACCAGGATGTCCACCGCCATCTGCTTTGCGGAGGCCCAGGATACCTCCCACTCCCCACCGAAGAACCAGGTGTCGATGAGAGCGTCCGCCAGGGCGACGGCCGCGATGCCGGCGATGTGGGAGCCGTTCTTGCCCTCGCTGACGGTGCGGACATAGTTCTGCATCTCCTCGTACAGCTCCACAATCCGGCGCTCATCCATCTGGAGGATTTTCTCAATAAAGGCCGGGCCTGCCCAGCCGCAGTCCGTGGCCGACTGCTGGTGCATGAGGGCCGCATCCGCCTCGTTGTCGAATGGGCCGCCGTAGATTTCCAACACACGGGTGCTGACGCCGGTCTGGGTGGTTTCCGTGCTGAGCGGTTCCTCGCCGGTGGCCAAGGCCACGGTGCGCCATTGGTGGATGGTCTGGAGGCCCCCGCCCTTGCTGCCACGGATCTTCCCGGTGCCGCTGGCGATCATGTACACGATCTTCTCCAAGGCCCCCTGGTTGTTCCCGGCCAGCTGGCGCTCATCGATGCCAAGAGGCAGGTCGCAGTAGAAGGCCGCCGTCCGCTCCAGGCCGACCTGGGTAGCGTTGAAGCTGACCATGAGCCGCTCCGGGTCCCCCCAGGCGGAGAGGGCAGCCTTGAGGGCGGCGGTCTTTCCGCCTTTGGAGCCGCCCCAGTTGTATACGAAGAATATCCGCTGTTTCACGATCCGCAGCAGGGGCGCGGCGAACCCGGCCGCCAAGATAAAGCGGAACTTCATCCTGCCGCGGTGTGGGGCCATGTGCTCCACCCACCGCTCCATGGTGCCGTTTTTACAGTAGGCCGCCGCCATGCCACGCTGGGAGGGGTCTATGTCCAGGGTCAGGCCATCGTCGTGGCCAGGCAGGAACCGCTTTCCCGGTTGCCAGCCGAATGTTGATGTGGCGTCGTTCTTGGGGATCAGGTCGATGTTCTCGGCCTCCAGCGCCCCCAGGAAACTGACCACCCGCTTGGCGTTCTCGCTTGTGACGGTACAGCCCAGGTCGGCCAGTGTGGTAATGGATCGGCTGGAGAAGATGGTGGAGCGGGGGTAGATGGCGGTCTGCCACTGGCCGTCCCGTTTGAAGGCTACTTCGATTTTCTCATCGCCGGTCTCCAGGCTCTTGAGGCGTTGGGGGTGCATAGCCTTGCTCTGGGCGGCATCGTGTGTCTTGATGCGCTGGCTCTCATCGGCGATGATCAGGTCGGCATCGTAGGCCAGGAGCCGGTCGAAGATGTCCTCCCGCCAGGTGGACTCGTAGTTGATGACGGCCACCTTCAGCGCCTCGAAGGGGAACTTGTCCAGGTCATCCAGCGCCTTGATGCGGGATTTCTTGTCACCGAGCAGCACCTTGACGGTGTACTTGAAATCGGCGTAGTCGTTAAACTCCTTCGGCCAGACGGCGCAGACGCTGGTGGGCGCCACGATCAGCACCTTCTTGACCTTGCCCATCTGATACCCGGCCCCGACTGTGGCGATGGCTGTCAGGGTCTTGCCTAACCACAGCCCATCTCAAAAAGGAATCCGAATCCCTTACCCTGGGCTGTCATGCGGCACCACCCCCCATCTGCTCCAGCGCGGTCTCCAGAGCTTTTCGGATGCCGCCCCGCAGTTTTTGGGCCTTATCACTGTCTGCGGCCTCAATCCGGTTCAGAGTTTCCCACATCTTCGTATAGGTCTCCTGCCAGCTCTTGAACAGCACCATGAGGGTGGTCGTATCGGGGTCAGCCTTGGACAGTTGCTTTTCAAGGGCCTGCATTCGCTCTGCGCTTTCGGCCTTGATGCGCTCCACCGCCTCGGCGGTCAGAGCGTCCTTTTCCTCCTGAGTGAGCTCCCGTACCTCTGGCCCCTTGGCCTTCAGATCGGCCAGTTCCTTCTGGGCAGCTTCCAGAGATTCCTCTGCGGCCTTGCGCTTTTCCTCGGCCTTTTTCTTGGCATCCTTGGCCTTGTCCACCTTCTCGGTCATCTCGGCGATGGCGGCCTGTCGAGCGGCCTCCACCGCCGCCGTGTCCGTCTCGGCGGGCCGGCTGCGGAGCTCCTCCAGCTCCCGCGCCAAGCGGGTGTGCTCCTCCTCGGCGGCCTGGGCGGAGGTGTTGGCCTCGCTCAAGGCATCCTGGAGCCGCTGGGCCTTCTCCCTCTGCTTTTCCAGGGCCTCCTTCGCCGCCTGCTCGGCGGCCTTGGCCTGGTCAGCCTCCACCCCGGCGCTGGTCAGCTTGGCCTCATAGACCTTGGCTTGGTCGGTGAGCTCCTCCCGGAGCCGCTCCGCCTCCTGCCGGAGCCCACGGGCCTCATCCTCGGCGGCGGCGGCCTTTTCCTCGGCCTCGTTCCTGGCCTTGAGGGCCTCGTTCAGTTCGCGGGTGGTCATGTGCTCCACATCGTTCTCCACCGCGAACCGCTCCCGCTCTTCCTCATCCGGGATGGCCAGGAGGCGCAGCGCCTTGGAGTAGGTCAAATTCCCAAACGTCTGGGATTTCGGGGCTCCGCCGAACAAGCTCTGCTGGCTGTCCCCGTACTCGCGGAAAACCCGCATGAAGTTCTGTGCGGTGGATTGGGAGTAGTCCAGCTCCCTTTTCAGCCAAGCCCCCCACTCGCCATGGGGGAGCATGGCCTTGGCCTCCTCCAGCCGTCGGCCGATCTCGATGGCGTAGTTGAGGATGATGCCGTTGGCCTGGTGCTGAAGGGTGCGGATCTCCAGCGTCACCGTTTCCACGGTGCGAGGCGGGGGCGGAACCTCCACGGCTGTGGGCGGGCCACCAACCCCAAAGTCCTGACTGAGAAGCTGGCCCTCAGTTACTTCCATTTCGCTCATGCTGCTGCTCCTTTCTTCTTGGGCAATTTGGGATTGCCCTTTTTATCGCGTCTGCTGCCCTTTTCCATCCAGTCCAACCAAGTGTCCAGAAACTCCCGGTAGACCTCTCTCGGATCAGGGGCAAAGCGGCCTTTGGTCGTATGCAAACCCTCGTTTTTGAATCCGTGGATCTGCACCAGCTTGTTCCCGTTCATTTCAATGGTCAGCCACGGCTCGTCCGGTTTTTTGACCTTCCGCATGAAAAGGATAGTTGTCTGTCCCAGGATGTGCCGGTCAGCGTGGCCGCCCACGCAGTGCTGGAGCTTGCGGGCCTCGGCCAGAATTTCATCCTTACCGAGGGGTGCCCGGATTACATAGCCATCCATGGCAAAGCCGTACTTCTTCTCCAGCTTCTTGCGGCGCTCCTCGTACTTCTCCTCCGCCAGACGGGCCTGACGCTCACGCTCGGCCCGTTCTGCCTGCTGTTGACGCTCCCATTCCCGCCGCTGGGCCGCCCGCTCCCGCTCCAGCTTCGCCTGGTGCTTTTTCGTGGCCTCGTCGTGGGCCGCCCCCAGGTTGCGGGGGAGCAGGACGTTCTCCCGGTGGAGGAGATAGCCCATGGCCTCGGCGGCGGTGAGGTAGTCCTCCCAAAACCGCAGGGCCGAGCTAAGGCTACTCATACCGCCATACTGGGCGCATCCCACATAGCCGTCCAGGTATCGGATCAGCTTTTCCAGAGGGATATTCCACTTCTTTGCCGCTCGGACAGTTCTCTGAATATCAATGCCCCTGGATATCCACTCTGCGCACTGCGTCAGCGGAATGCGACTCTTCAGCCGCTTATGCAGTTCCAAAATCCGAATATCGCGGTTCGTGCCGAGGAAGGTCTTCATGTCCTGCCGATTCAGCTTGAATGCCTTCTTGGGGTCGTCCCAATCGATGACCGTAGCGTGTTTCACGCCCCGGTCCACCAAATCCGTGACAACATCCTTCATTCCGGCTTTCATCAACATCTCGATCTGCCGGGGGTAGAAACAGCAGGCGGTCAGGAACTCCAGGAGTCGGCTGCCACTCAGTTTGAAATCTGCCGCACAGCAATAGCGGAAAGGGCTCTCTTGTATCTCATCCAGCCCAATCACATCGTAGCCGATGCCGTAATCCGCATTTGCGGAGAATGGGGCGTGTATGTTCCAGCGCCCCTTGGTGAGCGGCCCGTCCTGCTTTTCGATGTGTCCGAAAGGGCTGTTCCCGTACCAGCTGCGAGTGGTCGCCTCAGCCAGTCCTGGCCGGAAACGATACACTCCCACCAGCTTATATGTAGGGTCTCCTGCCAAGTCATAGCCTGCCGTATAGTGCTTACCGCAGTCATAGGCCCTGGCCCACAACGCTCCCCGGTACCATCGCAGGACTACCGCCCGCCGATAGCTGGAAAGGTTTTCCCGCTTGCCGGTGTATCGCAGTTCCTTCACAATGGCCGGCTTTCCGCAGAAGGGGCACTCCACATGGGGCTTTGCGGGTTCGCACCACCGATTCCTCGGTTCCCGCTGGTGGGGCTCCCACATGACCGCCAGGAAGTTTCGCTCCGGCGTGGTCACCCTCATGTCCTCGATTCCCACCGTCGTGTGCTCATGGCAGCAGGTCGTCCAAATCTCCTCGGTGCAGGAACGGCGAAAAATGTAGGTGGGGAACAGGGCGTTGATGGCCTCCAGCTCTCCATCACGCAGGGGCGGTGCTGACTTTGCAAACCGCTCGGCTTTCTCCTGCTCTGTCACTTCTCACGCCCCCTTACAGGAAGTCCTCAAGGTCGAGGATCTTCGGGCCGGGGCTGGCCACCGGCGCCGTGGCCGCAGCCTCGGCCTCCACATCGGCGCAGAGGTTGACCGTCATATGGAACTTCACATCGGCGCCGGGGAAGTAGAACCTCACCGCCCGGCGGAACGCCTCCAGGTCGGAGATCGCGCTCCCGCAGCTCTTGGCCACCGCTTTCATGCAGTCGGAGAAGGTGCCGCCCTGGACCACCGCCTGGGCAAACTCCGCATCCTGGCGGCAGAACCCGTCCAGGGCCTCGCACACGGCGCCCTTCATGGCGCTGGCGTACCTGTCGTAACTGCCGGAGTTCCGCTCGGCCTCCAGCTTGCGCTTAGCCTGCTCGTACCACTCGTTCATAAAAAACCACCTTTCTATTGCGTCCCGCCGTGAAAGGTGTTATAATCCTCTCAGGCAAGGACATTTTTCCTGATGTTTCCCGGCCTCTCGGCCTCTCCGTGTTGCCGCATGGAGAGGCTTTTTCATGCGCTTTTCATAGCATCACCCCACATTCTTTCTGAAGACGCTCCATCAGAGCCGGAGCGATGCCCCACAATAGGGTACCGATGTCGATGTCCAGAGGCTCATCCGGGGGAAGGTCAAAGTACCGACCTGTGTAAGGGTTGTTGTAGCGGAGACCCAGCTCATCGAGCTCCTTCATTGCCCTCCGCAGGGTGGCCCAAATGCTCCGGCTATCGTCCCAGCAGTAGATGTGACCGTCCGGGGCAAAGACCGTGCGCTTAACCTTTCGGTTGCAGTAGTCCCGGAGCGTTACCGGGCTGATCCCGGAGGCCAGAGCTGCTTGCCTTGCGCTGGGATAGGCGTCCACCACCTCCAGCGACTTGTCGATCTTTATTACCGGCAGCTTGCGCCGGATCGTCTTGGGGCCCGTGGTCTTCAGCCTGGTGATTTCGCTCCGCTTCATGATACAGAGGTTTGAAAGGCGAACATCTGCTGGGTTGTTGTTCTTGATGCATACGTTGCAGCCTGGGGGCCTCGGCCCCATCCAAGTGTCCGCCATCAGCGTGGTCATGTACCTGAAAACACGCTCTCCGTCAGGAGCCACCAGCCGGATTCGCAGACACGTGGAACTTGATTTGATGTTCCTTACCAGCCTTGGTGTAAGCAATTTCGGTATTTCCGATCTGGTGTCCTTCTCGCCATGCCCCTTTCGGAAAGTGCGAATTCTGCCTTCAGTGCTGATTTGATACCAGCCATCGAAACCGGGGATGTCACGCCATTCTTCTCTGACCGGCATTCTGGATCACCTCCAGCCCAACTTCTTCCCGCAGCGATGGCAAAAGGAATTGTTGGGCCTGCACCGCCCATTGCAGTCCGGGCAGTGCCACACGCCGTCCTTCAGGAAGGGCTTGCCGGCGGTCAGGTGCTTTTTCTGGAGGGCTGCGTACTGCTTGGCCTGGAGCCGGTAGTCGTGGATGATGTCCAGGGCATCTTCCGCAGTCTTGGCTCCTTCCTCCGAAATGGCGAAAAGGATGTTGACTGCCGCCTTGGTAAGCTCCGCCGCCTCCGGCGGGGTGGATGCCCCTGTCTGCCCCAGGAAGGTGATGATGGCATCCATCGTGACATTGCTATTGCTATCCATGTGCTACACCTCCCTTCGGTACCATCCATCCGAAGGTCAGCATGGCCATGTTCGCCCCGCGGACCTGGTGGGCGTAGAGCGGCATCTTCACGGGGTACTTGTAGAAGGGGGCCGGCTCCGGGTTCACCCGCTCCCGATCCACCGCATCCTGCAGGGCGTGGAGCTCCCGCCACCGCTGCTCCACCGTGGGGGGGAGGCGGACGATGCTGGTCAGCTTGTCCAGCAGCTCGATGTCGGCGGTTCCATAGAGGGACTGGCTTTTCTTGTCCCAGCGCAGTTTGTTCCAGCTTTTTATGATGGTAAACTGAACATTGTCCACCTCAACCAAGATCAGGGTGTTGCCCTTCAGTGCCATCTTCACGATGCGTCCTCCTTTCGTACATTGCGGCGGTTTTTGTTTTGTGCTGCCCGCGTGACCCATCGGCAGTTCTCCGCGCAGTACATTCCATTGACATCAATTCGGTCAATGGTCATTTCGCCACTTTCGGCCTCCGGGTCATAGCCAGTAGAAATTGCCCAGTCTTTGAAGTTCTGGTAATCGTCCCACTCCGGGCACACCCTGATGCCGCGACCGCCGTAGTCCTTGTAAGCGTGGTCTTGGGGGTTATTGCAACGCTGCCGCATACTTATCCACACATGATAGAGTCGTTGCCATTTCCCATGTTTTGCATCACCGTGAGTGGTTTTGGCGGCACGAATTTTTGCCCCAGCGTCCTTTTTCATACACCCACAGCTCTGGGTAAAACCGCCATTGAGGGCAGATGATGTTACAATTTTCTCTTTGCCGCATTCGCAAAGGCACCGCCACAGGTAGGCACCGTTTGGCGATATGCCCGCACGTTCAATAACCTTAAGGCGACCAAAGGTCAGGCCGATTAAGTCTTTTGCCTTACCCATTGCCGCCCGACCTCCACAGCTCGCGGATCTCGGTAATCCAATCCAGGATTGTCCGCTTGCCGGGGTAGTACATGAAGGGGAAGAGCAGGAACAGGTACTCGCCGCCGATGGCCGTGTAGCCCCGCTCGGCTTGGGCCGTCTGCTTGCCCCACGCAAAGGCGAGGGCCGTCACCAGGAGCACGGCGGCCAGCTCAAGTGCCACCGATGCGAGGCTCCTTTTCGGTTTCATATGTAAAACTCCTTTCTTCGGTCAGGCCCACCGCCGCCGCTTGATGGTCTTCATCTCCGGCCGGGCCTGATGGGTGGCCCGAGCCAGGTACTCGGCGATGGCCTCCTCGGTGATCCACACCTTGCTGCCGGGTTTCCGTTGTATGTAGGCCAGCCGGCCGGTGCTGCGCTCCTGATCCAGCGTGGGCAACGACATCCCCAGCCGGGCCGCAGCCTCTTTTCGGGTCATAAGTGTCATTTGCGTCACTCCTTGTCGATTGCGTACTTGTCAGCCACCAGGAGGATGTGATATAATCCAATTGTGGCCTTTTTGTCGGTTGCAATGGGTCGCTTGCCCTGTCAGGTGTTCGCTTCACCCGGCAGGGCGCTTTTGTTTTTGCGTTGCCTCACCCTTCAGCTTGTGGTAGAATTTTGCCGGGGAAAGGGGGTGATTCAAGTGGCAAGAGTATATCGTGTGGATGTTTCTCACCTGACCGCAGAACAAAAGCGCGAGGTAGACACTAAACTGCGAACCGTATCTTTCATGGTTCTCAATCGCATGAACAAAAATGGTCTGTTGATTGCGTTCGATGCAATTGAGGAAAAACAGGGCGATTTTACATCGCTGGATGATTTCAAGTCCGCACTTAGTCTTCCAGAACAGTGTGTACTTACTGACGTCACTGGCTGGGATCTGAGGCCGTAGCTTGTAAGAGCATCTTGGGGTAGGCTGGGTCATAGTCGAAGATGATCCGGTACCTTCTGTCAACCCCCAGCATCTTGATGAACTCCGGCAGTCCAGAAAGTCGCTCGAGCTGTCCTGGCTTGTTCAGCCAAGTGCTGCTCCACTCGCCTATCGTTTCATGGCCGAAGTGTGCCATTACCTCCTGGAGGGTGGGGCCTTGAGCCACCTCCGCGATTTCTTCAGCAGTCAGTCGGGTGCCATCCGGCTGGCTGCTTTGTCTTAGAAGGCTGCTTTGGTTCGGTTCCAGAATCTTTGTTCACCTCCTCACCGCCAGAGGCGGTTTTTCATGCGCTGGACTGGTCAACGTCCCGCGCCGATGGGTCGGTCAGCATCTCGTCCACCGTTACGCCAAAAAAGTCCGCCACCAGCTTGGCCGCGTTCACGCTGGGAGATGACTTACCCCATTTGTAGATGCTCCCGGTTCCGATGCCGACCGCCTTCTCTACCTCGGTGATGTTGGTTCCGTGTTCGCGGCACAAACGCTTGACGTTGTCTAAAATCAAAATCTCACCTCCTACACCTTGACACAAATCGGAAAATTTGCTAATATACTTTTGCTGAAGCTATAGAAATTTTCCGAAAGGCCCGCTTTTTGAGGGGGCTTGGTTTTTTGTTCCCTCAAGGCTCCTTTAGCTTATCAGCATATTTGCTAAATGTCAAGAGGTTTTCAGCAAATTTACTCAATTTTATTTTTGAGGTGTCCATCATGGTCGATAAAATACGTCGTCTCTGCCAAGCTCAAGGCAAGAGCTTGTTTTCTCTGGAAAAAGAGTGCGGACTTGGCAATGGCACAATCAATAAATGGGACAGAAATTCCCCCTCTGTGGCAAAGGTGGCTGCTGTAGCAGATGCCCTCGGCGTGTCTGTGTCATACCTAATCGGAGAGCAAGAAAAAAAGCCCGCCCCCACGGATGGGGACGGGCCTACTTTGGATGCATCTCTGATTGAACGCCTTATTCAATTGACACCAGAAGAGCGAGAAAAAGTCGAGGTGTTTGTGCAGGGCATGATTGCGGGGAGGGACGCACATGGATCTCGATGAGCTGAACGAACTCGCAAAGCTACAGGCTGAAGCAGATGAGGAGCTACGCCTACTTCAAAAGGCCCAGGCAGAATACCAGCCTGTAGAGCCTTTGGAGGCCGAGCTTGCCCCAAGCCATGTTGTGGGCGAGTTAAAAGACATTGCCCAGAATATGGCCGAGTACCATGCCGAGTATAACGAGAACCGCCGTGCCGATGAAATCAAGGCGGGAAAGGATAAGAAACACAGCTTCCGCCATGATTTTTTTGTAGCGGCGTTCACCGTCACTCTGACCCTCTTTTTTGAGCACCTCCATAACATCATTGAGCTCGTTCTGGAGTTTTTCCGCTCGTTGCCTTAAAGGACTTTTCATGTTCATGACCTCGATTCGGATTTCTCCACGGTCGTGGAGGGCTGGGGTTGACGGGCCTGCATAAGGGAGGACAGCAGTTCATCCAGACGCAACTTCTCATCCGGCGTGAGAGACTGGACCAGCTGCTCCGCTTCGGTCTTTGTCATCGTTCGATCCTTTCCACCCCGGCGTCAAGGTATGTATTTGCGCATAATGCAGTATACCACAAAAAGCTGTCCATTTCTGCCACATAATGGCGGCTGACTGCAATTTTTTTAGAAAATCCCGGTTTTTTCTGTTTTTAGCACAAATGAAGGAAGGTGTCCCCATGGCTCGACCCAAAAAGCCCACCTATGAATTCATAGCCAGTCGGGGCGAGTACAGAAAACGGCTCAAAGGGCCCAGCGGGAATCGTATCTCCGTCTATGCCAAGACCCCGGAGGAGCTGACAGCGAAAATTGCCGCCGTCCAACGGGAGATCGAAGAGGAGGTCTACCACCGGGAGAACCCCACTGTGAAGGAGTACGCTGAGAAGTGGCTCGCCATGCACGGCTCCCACATCCGCACGACCACCCTGGTGGACTACACCTCCAAGGTCAAGATCTATGTCATCGAGCCGCTGGGGGACAAGTACATGGCCGAGGTCACCCCGGACGATGTGAAGATGGCCATCAACAAGGCCGCCCAGCAGTCTGCCTCCATTTACCGCAGCGTCCAGATGCTCTACAAGATGATCTTCGGCTCGGCCCTGGAGAGCCGTATCATTGATGAATCGCCGTGCAAGAACCTGAACCCCAGGGGCGGCAAAACCCCGAAGGAGAAGACGGCTCTCACCGAGGCCCAGGTCACCACCCTTCTGGATGCGGTCCGCGGCCTACCCCCATACCCCTTCATCATGCTCTGCCTTTACTCCGGCCTGCGCCGGGAGGAGGCCCTGGCCCTCCAGTGGGACAGTGTCTTCCTTGAGGGGGACGCCCCGCACATCGTTGTCTGCCGAGCCTGGCATGTGGAGCACAATCGGCCGGTGATCCTGACCGACCTTAAGACGAAGGCCGCCAAGCGGACGATCCCCATCCCGCCCCAGCTGGTGGAGTGCTTGAAAGCCGTCAAGGAAAAGTCCACCTCGGACTTCGTGATTGCCAACCGGGACGGCGGGGCACTGTCGGAAACCCAGTGGCGCCGGGTGTGGGGATATGTGCGAACCCGCACCGTCAGGGAGCGAACATACTATCGCTATGTCAACGGCCAGAAGATTCCACATACCGTGACCCCGGTGCTGGGGGAGCGGGCCGCCCACAACAGCGATGTGGTATATAGCATTGACTTCGAGGTGACGCCCCATCAGCTCCGGCACACCTATATCACAAATCTGCTTTTGGCCGGCGTTGACGTCAAGACGGTGCAGGTGCTGGCTGGCCATGAGCACGCTAAGATCACGCTGGACATCTACGCACACCTGACCTACAACCAGCCGAAGGATCTGATTTCGAAGGTCAACCAGGCATTTGCGAACAATCCAAAATAGTGGTTTTTGGGGTGCATACCGGGGTGCATTTTCAAAGATAACCCGTAAAGCACTTGAAAATATGCGGTTTTTCTGGATAGAGCGCAAGAAGTACGGCCTCAAAGCGGCTCGTCGCGCTCCGCAGTTCAGCAAGCGATAATCGGCTGTTCAAACCGTATCAAAATTGCTCAAAAACCCCGGAAAATCAAATGTTTACGGTTAGAGGGAAGTAATTTCAGATTAGGCGGTATAGCCCCGATTACAAGGGCTATACCGTCTTTTTGAGTTCCTATGCGCCTTGCCGTTTCGGTTGCGTGGCAGAAAGGAAATTGATTTCTCCAACAAAGTTGAAAATAATATCCACTTTCTGTACCCGTTTCCCGTCCACCTTTTCCGGCGCATGGACTATGATTTTCTTGATAAATTCATTGACGATTGCGGGGGTGAGCTCCTTTATCCCCACATATTTGCGGATAATCGCGGCGAAGCTGTCAAAATCGCTTTTGTTCTGTTCGTAGGTATCGACTTCCTGCTGGTCTGCCTTGACCTTTTCTTCCAGTTCCCGCTGTTCCGCTTCATATTCTGCGGACAGCTTCAAAAACCTGTCATGACTGATTGTTCCGCTTATGTCGTCCTCATAAATCCGCTTGAAGATACGGTCAAGTTCCGCTATCCGCTTCCTCGCCTGTCCGACCTCACGTTTCCTGCGCTTCATTTCCTTTTCTGTTTCAGCGGAGCGTTGCTGATACATCATTTCATGGAAAGCCATGATGTCATCAAAGAAAAGGGCAGTCACGTCAAATATCCTGCTCCATACGATTTGCTTCAACACTTCCTCGCGGATAAAGTGAGCCGTACAGCTTCCCGTATTGCTCTTGTACTTTGCACAGCGGTAATGGTCTTGTGAACCGTTAAAACTTTTACAAGTAGCGAAATGTAGCTTACTCCCACAGTCCGCACAATATACCAAGCCGGAAAACAATCCCTGTCGCTCTGCTTTTGTGGGGCGGCGTTTGTTTGTCCGAAGTTCCTGTACCCGTTCAAATACGGCATCCTCTACAATCGCTTCATGGGTATTGTAGAAAATCGCCTGCTGTTCCTTTGTGGTAGGAATCCGCTTTTTCAGCTTGTGGGATTTGGAATAGCTTTTGAAGTTTACCGTATGCCCGCAGTAGTCCATACGTTCCAAAATACCGACAATGGTACTATCCCTCCAATCATAGGGATTTTCGGGAAATGGATTTCCTTTTTTCTTTGCGTAATGGGCTTTGGCAGTCGGCACCTTATCTTCTTTGAGGATTTTTGCTATCTGCATGGGACCTTTCCCTCCAATACATAAATCAAAAATCCGCTTCACCACAGCGGCGGCTTCCTCGTCCACAATCCATTGCTTTTTGTTGGTAGGGCTTACCATGTAACCGTAGGGCGGCTTTGTCAGATGTTCCCCCGCCTGTCCTTGCGCCCGCTTGATTGCCCTTACCTTTTTGCTTGTATCTTTGGCGTAAAAATCGTTAAACAGGTTACGGAACGGGGTAAAATCATTGTCGCCTTTTGCGCTGTCAACACCATCATTGATTGCAATATAGCGCACGTCACGTTCCACGAAAAAGATTTCCGTATAGTAGCCGACTTTTAGATAATCGCGCCCTAATCTTGACATATCTTTGACAATGACTGTCGCCACGTTTCCAGCTTCTATTTCTGCAATCATTCTGTTAAAATTCGGTCTGTCAAACGTCACACCCGATACACCGTCATCAATGAAGAAAACGGGATTTGAAAAGCCGTTGTCCGCCGCATATTTGGAGAGGACTGCTTTCTGGTTCACAATGCTGTTGCTGTCGCCCTCTAACGTATCTTCCTGCGAAAGACGGGCGTATAATGCTGTTATCTGTCCGGGCTTATATGTATTTGCTGTCATATGTTCATTCCTCCTGTAATGAACGCCCGACAAACAGTGTGCTGTCCTTATTATAGCGCATTAATCCCTGTTTGTCATTGGGCGGTTTGACGGTTTCCGATTTTATGAGCCGTATCATCTTGTCGCGGAGCCGTTCCGAGCCGCCGCAGGAGGTAGACACTTCATAGTATGTGCCGCCGATTTTGTAGCAGACAGTTTCCTCTGTCGGTTTCCCTTTTTCCGGCAAATAGCCGCTGTCCTTGATTTCTGGTTCCCAATCCATTCTTTTCCCTTCCTTTCCGTATTTGCGAAATGATAAGTTTCGGAGCAAGCATAGGAAACGGGTACCCATTTCCGTAAATCTGCCCGTCCGCGCTACGGCTTGCCGGACAGATTTTGCTTGTTGGGAAGTTTCCCAAACCCTCTTGAAAATCCTCTCACTACCTACAACACCGCACAGGGCGTTTTTGACGAATATTTGAGAGAAATTTTTCAAAAAGTTTTCCTTGCTTCTTAATACGGGGGAGTTTCAGAAATGCCAAATATGAATAAAAAATAGCAGAGGTTTTTTGTAAGCTGAAATATGGTTTCAGAGTATGTCTATTCAGTTCTATCAGTTAACTAAAATACTTCCTATAATGTAAGGAATGATTTTCTGATTTTGGGGGTATACGGCATTGCTAAATCAAGTTCCCTACTTGACAATAGTTATCAATCGTGCTATCATTCGTTTTGTGAATATTTATAGCGAATATTCGCAAATACAATTCAGAAGAAAGGAGAAGTGAATCTATGCCGTCAAAGCCAGTCCTTTCGGACGCTGATAAAAAAGCAATCCGCAAAAAGCTGGAAGAACTATGCGAGGAATGTTGGATAGCGCAAGGGTACAAAAAGACAAGCATTAAGAATCTATGCGACAAGGCAGTTATATCTATCGGTACTTTTTATACGCTCTACCCGACAAAGGAAGATTTATTCCTTGAAACAATCACAGACATACAAAGGAGGTTGACAGAAAAAATTATCGACATAAACAGGAACAGCCGGACGAAAGAGGGCTTTGCACAGTCCATGAAAAGGCTTTTCCGGGAATACGACAGCAAGCCGTTCCTCTACAATGTCAATACGCCGGATTTTCAGTCTTTTGTAACAAAGCTGCCGGAAGAAACGATTAAGAAAATCAAGTTTGACAGTTTCGATTTTTTCAGACAGGTTATCCATGCCGCAGACCTCAATCTGAAAATGGAGGAAGCACAGGCATATGGAATTTTGAGTGCGCTGCTGTCAACAATCAATGCAAAAGAAACGCTTTCCGTCACTTGTGATTATTTCGCTGTTTTTGATTTTATGGTGGATAGCCTTGTGGCAGATATTTTTGAGTAAAGGAGATTGTTATGACAGAATTTGAGTACAAAACGATAGTAATTGACAGCAAGGAAACAGAACATTCCGAAAAGTCGCTGTCTGATAAACTGAACCATTACGGTAAGGACGGTTGGGAGCTGGTTACTTGTTTCGCCTATCCGTGTATAGGCAGCTCCCAATATTCTCTTATCGGAATCGCACAGAAAGCAACTCTGATATTCAAAAGGCGGCTATGCCCCAAAAAGGGGGCGGGCGAATGACAAATGCGGTTGAAGTCCGGCACTTATCAAAATCCATAGAGGGCAGCCCCATACTGAATGATATTTGCATGAATGTAAGGCAAGGGGAAGTGTACGGATTTTTGGGCGCGAACGGCGCAGGAAAAACTTCGCTGATGAAAACGCTGTACCACGTCATTTTCCCCGATACAGGTACGGTATGTTTATTAGGCGAAACTATCAACAAGGGGAACAATCCCGTTTTCTCCCGTATCGGCAGCATTATTGAAAGCCCTGTTTTTTACAGCCATTTAAGCGCATACGAGAACATGGAACTCCATTGCCGATACATGGGCGCAGGCTATGAAAACATCATGGAAACGCTGTCACTGTTAGGGATTGCAGAAACGGGCAAAAAAGCCGTAGGGAAATTCTCTTTGGGAATGAAACAGCGGCTTGCGCTTGCAAGGGCAATGCTCACGAAGCCGGATTTGCTTATTTTAGACGAACCAATAAACGGCTTAGACCCACAGGGGATTATTGAAGTACGGGAGCTGCTGTTGCGAATCAACCATGAATACCACACAAGCATTTTAATATCCAGCCATATCCTTGACGAACTATCTAAAATTGCCGATACAATCGGAATTATTGACCACGGGGCTATGCTTGCGGAAGTATCAATGAAAGAACTCACAGCCAAAGGGATAGACCTTGAAACCTATTATTTAGGCTTATTGGGAGGAGGTGAAAAAAATGTGGAACCTTATCCGCATGGAAATTAAGAAAGTACCGTTAAAGCCGCATATTGCCGGATTGTTAATCGCTAACTTTATTATCTTTCTGCTTTCCGTCTTTACGTCCAGCCTTTTAACCGCAAGCGGCAATATATCCACGCTTCCGGGATTTGCCCCTGTCCAGTTAGATACAGTTACGTTAGCGGCAATGCTTGTAAGGGCTACTCTGATTGTATGGGAAGCGGTACTGATTTCCGTATTTGTGATTGAAGAATACAGAAACAAAACAATCTGTTTGCTTTTCACTTACCCGATCAGTCGCACAAAACTGATTACGGCAAAACTCATTTTGATATGTGGTATCATGTTCCTGTTCCATGTACTATCAAATATCTTCCAATATGCCACAATCTTTCTTGCGGCAAAATGTTTTGATTTTGTCACGTTCAGCTTTGGAAACATAATGACACAGGCAGTTACAACAATATCCGCAATCCTGTTGGGGCTTCTCCCGCTGTATGTTGGAATGATAAAGAAGTCAGCGATTGCAACCGTTGTTTCGTCTATCATCATTGTTGCCATTGCGTCAAATTCACAGGGAAGCAGCGCAGGACTTTTGTCAATTCCCATTGCGGCAATTATTTTCGGCATCATAGGAATCACTTTTTCAGCAATCACAATGAGGAAAATGATTTTATCAGATTTGAGCAATTAAAAGAAAGGGGGCTATAAAATGAACTTTCCAATTCCCGACTTTGTACCCGTTCCAAGTGCGGAAATTATGCAGACTATTTCAATCATATCATTGATTATCGGTATCTGCCTTGTGGGTGCGGGATTGCTTTTCCTGTTTCTGAACAAGAAAAAAGGGAAAGAAAAGAAAGCCACAGCCTTATGGGTTGTCATAGGCATTGGCGTGTTACTCATTGCAAATCACGGCATACAGTTATTATTTTAGGAGGGCAAAATGATTAAAGAAGTAAACAGGGCTTGCGAAAAGCTGAATGACACACTGGGAATATCCGTAGAGCTTCCCAACCCGAAAAAGAAAGCGTTAAAAACGGCAGCGGTATGTAACTTAGTTGTCGGCGCTGGTCTTGTGGCGGCAGGAATCCTTTTTCCGTCAAAATCTTGTGCGTTATTGGGCGGTATCAGCGTTATCAGCAGTGCTGTACTGAAAAAGGAAAGCAAGAATAAAACCCATGAATCATAACGAGAGCGAGCAATTCAAATGGTTATTATGCCCTGTTTGCGGGAGCAAGACACGTATTAAAATGCGGTTAGATACAGAGCTTCGGAACTTCCCGCTGTTCTGCCCCAAATGTAAGCAGGAAATTTTAATCAATGTAACACAACTTCATATTTCGGTTATCAAAGAGCCGGACGCACAGACGCAGAGCCGATAACACGCAGATTTGAACTGCTGTTATCGGCTCCTTTTTTGATAATTCAATCCAATCTGCTGAATGACGACAAAGAAAAAACTGTTGTTCAGCAGAGAGCTTTTTACACGTTCCTTTTGACGCGATGTCTAAAAAGAGGTACCGCCATGAAGCATAAATCATATCGACAAAATCCAACAATCATTGACCTGTCAAAAAAATCCAAGCCATTAACGAGGATTATTGCGCCTATGAGTATGAATACACATATCATTTAGTATGTCTTAATAACTCATATTACTCAAGAACCTATGCGGATATATTCTGCATGGGTTCTTGTTGTAATAGCCCCCTACTGGGAAGAAAGGGGGTGAGAGAAAATGAGATATTCTGAACAGTTCATGGAGCATATTGAATATGCTTTCCATGCGTTCTGCAAGGTTGTCCTGCGCCATGAAGCAATCAACGCATGGAGGGATTTGAAGCGGAAAATGGAACGGGAAATATCCCTTGACTATCTGATGTCAGAACGATATTTTGAACCGTCTGCTATGGACAGCTACTTTGAAAAGCAGGACAAGCCGACCGTATTTCTTGTGTTGGGAAAGGAAGTTATCGTTGATGATGAACGGTTAGCGACGACATTAGCAAAGTTGCCGGAGTTAAGGCAAGAAGTTTTGTTGCTATATTACTTCATCGGTTATCGTGATGAAGCAATCGGCAGACTGTATGGGCGTTGTAGAAGTACGATAAATCACAGAAGAAATGTCGCGCTGAAACAGTTGCGGAAAGAATGGGAGAGATTGGAACATGAGGAACAAAAAGCTGATACCTTTTGAAGTAATCGAAAAAGCCGTTGCCGGAGAGCCGGAAGCGGTAGACGCAGTATTGCAGCACTACACCGCACACATCAAATACCTGTCTATGTATAAGGGGCATATCAATGACGACACACAGGACAGATTAAAGGCAAAACTGGTTGAAGCCATATTGAAATTCCGCTTCGACCGATAGGAAGTAGCAAAGACGTGAAAAGCTGTCAAGGGTAAACTTCGCGCTACGCGCCCTTGACAGCTTTTCCCGCCTTTGCTAATGGGCAGTCAAGAGGACGAAATCAGTAGACTGCTTTCGCCCTCAATCCAGTATGGAATGATTGTTACACGATAGAGGGTGTTTCTCGCTTGATTTAAGCGCATTACAGCGGCGATAAGGACAAGGGTAAGGGTTTTATACTCCTACCCTTAAAAACGGTGTTCTATTGCGTAACATAGTAAACAATATTTCTTTATACTGCCGTTTCCGTTCCATTCTTTTCCATTCTTGCAGCTCTGTCACTATATTGTGCTTCAAAGGAAAGGGGTTAGGGGAAAGGATAGGAAAGGAATAGATATTTGATTAAGTCTGTATTTGGTTTTTCTTTAGTTAGTTATATCTTTATTTAATTGCGTTGGATTTTCCGATGTCGGATAACCCGGTGTCGGAAAATCCAATATCGGATAATCCAACACCGGGAGTTGTTACGGTGTTCAAAATCCGTCTAATCCAATCGCTTTATAAAACTAATGCTTTCTTGGGTAGGTATGTTACGCAGTAGAGGTTAAAAAGTCCTTGATTTATGCGGCTTTCAGAGCATGGAAAACACTTAGACGATATTTTATATCCCTACCCTCAAAAACAGCGTTCTATTGCGTAACAAAAAGCAGAGAACCGACCACTAATGAAAGTGATGTGTTCTCTGTTCTTGCTTGCACCCTGTTTGTCAGCGTTGATGATAAGTTAGTTTCTATACTTCCTTATCACCGTAAAGCGAAGGTTTTCCGGGGTTTTCTTATACCCAAACAAGCTGATATAGTTTGACCTGATTTGACACAACGAGAGCCATTTTCACCCAATTTTTAGTGGTTAAAAATAGGACAACCGGCAAAAATGGAGGTAAAAAACGGGCTTAGTGGTTAAAAAATAGGACAACCACAGCCCTGATTTCTGGGTATTTCAGAGGCGATTTTTACTCCCTCTCACCCCTCAATTTATACGAGAACAGTTTGGCGTAGTTTGACCGAATTTGAATAATTGAATATGATTTTAATGCAGGCACTCAGTATTTTTTGCTGGGTGCTTTTTGCGTTTCCGGGGAACTGTATTCCGGGATCAGAAAAAGCCGTCACTTTTCAATTTATGAAGTGGCGGCTTTTTCTATTTCCAGAAGCAACCACAACGAATTAGAAACGAGGTGATTATCTTGAACACGCAAATCATCGCCATCGCCAACCAAAAGGGAGGTGTGGGCAAAACCACAACCTGTGCCAACTTAGGGATTGGATTGGCGCAGGCCGGAAAGAAAGTGCTTCTCATTGACGGGGACCCGCAAGGGAGCCTGACCATCAGCCTGGGCAATCCCCAGCCGGATAAGCTGCCCTTTACCCTCTCTGACGCAATGGGCCGTATCCTGACCGATCAGCCGGTCCGCCCCGGCGAGGGGATTCTGCGCCACCCGGAGGGCGTGGACCTGATGCCAGCGGATATTCAGCTGTCCGGCATGGAGGTGTCGCTGGTAAACGCTATGAGCCGGGAAACGATTCTGCGGCAATACCTGGATACCGTAAAGGGGCAGTATTCCCATATCCTCATAGACTGCCAGCCCTCCCTGGGTATGCTCACCGTCAACGCACTGGCCGCCGCCAACAGGATTATAATTCCGGTCCAGGCGGAGTATCTGCCCGCCAAAGGGCTGGAACAGCTGCTCTCTACGGTAGCCAAAGTCAAGCGGCAGATCAACCCGAAACTGCAAATAGACGGTATCCTGCTGACGATGGTGGACAACCGCACCAACTTTTCCAAAGAGATTGCCGCCCTGCTGCGGGAAACCTACGGCAGCAAAATCAAGGTATTCGGCACAGAGATTCCCCATTCTGTCCGGGCAAAGGAAACCAGCGCGGAGGGCAGGAGCATTTTCGCCCATGACCCAGGCGGCAAAGTAGCGGAGGGCTACGCAAATCTGACCAAGGAGGTGTTGAAACTTGAAAAGCAGCGCGAAAAAAGTAGAGCTGGCATCGGTCGATGATCTGTTTTCCACCGAGGAGAGCCGCGCCGATGCGGGGCGGGAAAAGGTGGTAGAAATCTCTTTGAGCGAGCTGCACCCGTTCAAGGGACACCCTTTCAAGGTCAAAGACGATGACGCCATGATGGAAACCGCCGACAGCATCCGGCAGTACGGCGTTCTGGTCCCGGCGATTGCCCGTCCTGACCCGGAGGGCGGCTATGAGCTGGTAGCCGGACACAGGCGGCATCGGGCCAGTGAACTGGCAGAGAAAGAAACCATGCCGGTCATTGTCCGGGATTTGGACGATGACGCCGCCACGATTATCATGGTTGACAGCAATTTACAGCCGGAAAGCCTGCTCCCCAGCGAAAGGGCTTTTGCCTACAAAATGAAGCTGGAGGCCATGAAACATCAGGGAGAACGCACAGACCTAACTTGTTCCCAAGTTGGGAACAAGTCCGCAGGAAGGAAATCCAGCGAAATGTTAGCCGAACAGGTCGGCCAGAGTAAAAACCAGATTTTCCGCTACATCCGCCTGACCGAGTTAATCCCCGAACTGCTGAACATGGTGGACGAAAAGAAAATTGCCCTGAACCCGGCCTATGAGCTGTCCTTTCTCAAAAAAGAAGAACAGACACAGCTTTTGGACGCGATGGACAGCGAACAGGCCACCCCCTCCCTTTCCCAAGCCCAGCGGCTCAAAAAATTCAGCCAGGAGGGGCATCTGTCCATAGATGTAATGCGGGCGATTATGGGCGAGGAAAAGAAAAGCGATCTGGACAAGGTTATGTCCTGGTGGTGGATAAGGTCAACCCCGGCCTGACCGACCTGTTTTTGAAGCAGGCGCGGAAAGTCCTTCAAGCCCCGGAGAAAGGCTCCGTCCTGGAAAAACTCAAACAGGAGCCGCCGGAACGCAAACCCGCCGCCCCTAAGAAACGGGAACCGGAACGATGAGCGCGGCAAAGCGGAAACGGGAGGTACAGGTGAATTTCCGGGTTTCCCCGGAGGAGCTGGCTCTGATTGAGCAGAAAATGTCCCAGCTTGGAACCGTCAACCGGGAAGCCTACCTGCGGAAAATGGCGCTGGATGGGTATGTGGTAAAGCTGGATTTGCCGGAACTGAAGGAGCTGGTGTCCCTGATGCGCTATTCCAGCAACAACCTGAACCAGCTGACCCGTAAAGTACATGAAACCGGGCGGGTTTATGACGCTGATCTGGAGGATATATCCCAGCGGCAAGAACAGCTTTGGGAGGGTGTGCAGAAGATACTGGCCCAGCTTTTCAAGCTCTCCTGACCGGACAATCTGCCCCATCTGCGGAGGGAGGAACGGCGTTCTTCGCCGCGCCTTCCTCCGCTTTTTCTTTTTGACGCTATTTACTTTCGTGCTACAATCATGTATAATAGTAGCACGAAAGGAAGTGAGGGCATGACACAGTTTGAACAGCTGGACACGATTTTAGAGGGACAACACGGTATGCTCCAAACATCAGAGGTGGTGAAACGGGGAATTCCAAAATCCGTTTTTTACAACTATGTGAAGGAAAAAGAATTGGAACAGGCGGCACATGGGGTTTATGTATCGCCGGATGCCTGGGTCGATGGGATGTACCTGCTCCATTTACGATGCAGCCAGGGGATTTTTTCTCATGAAACGGCGCTGTTTTTCCATGATCTGACCGACCGGGAGCCTTCCCCCTATTCCATTACCGTCAGACGGGGATACAGCACGACCAGATTGAAAGCGGACGGGATTTTGGTCTACACCATAAAACCGGAGCTGCATGACGTCGGAAAGAGTACGGCTCGAACCCCTTTCGGGCATACGGTTCCGGCTTATGATATTGAGCGGACCATCTGCGACCTGCTTCGCTGCCGGAGCAGCATTGAGATGCAGACATTTCAAGGGGCGCTCAAAATGTACGCCCGCAGGAAAGAGAAAAACCTGCGGAGGCTGATGCAGTATGCAGGGCTGTTCCGGGTTGAAAAAATTTTGCGGCAGTATTTGGAGGTGCTATTATGATAAAGACAGCAAGGCAGCTGAAAGATTTGATCCGCAATCTCGCAAAGGAGAAATCGGCGGACGCACAGATTTTGATGCGGAACTATATGATGGAGCGTTTCCTGGAACGTATTTCCCTTTCTGAATATCGGGATAACTTTATTTTGAAAGGCGGGATGCTGGTTGCCGCAATGGTAGGGTTGGATGCCCGGTCTACAATGGATTTAGACGCAACCGTCAGAGGGGCCAGCGTGAATGTGGAGGACATTGAAAATCTGATGTCCTCTATCATAGCAGTCCCCATTGAGGACGGTGTGGAGTTCCAGGTGAAAAGCATTTCGGAAATCATGGACGAGGCCGAGTATCCGGGGATTCGGGTCAGCATGGCCACTGTCTTTGACGGGGTGGTGACGCCGCTGAAAATTGATATTTCTACCGGGGATGTGATTACGCCGAGGGCAGTCCGGTACAGGTTCCGGCTTATGCTGGAGGAACGCTCCATTGATATTTGGGCGTACAATCTGGAAACCGTACTTGCGGAAAAGCTGGAAACAATGATTGCCCGGACCATAACAAACACCCGTATGAGGGATTTTTATGACCTCTACATTCTGGAACAGCTTCATGGAAGATCGCTGGATTCCGATATTCTCCGCCACGCGCTCCTTGCTACCGCCCGCAAGCGCGGGACCGAGAGGCGTTTGAAAGAAGCGAAGGAAGTGTTTTCCGAAGTAGAAAACAGCCATGCGATGCAGGCGCTTTGGTCCGCTTACCGCAGGAAATTTTCCTATGCGGCTGATCTGGAATGGAACACCGTTATGGGGGCGGTCCACCGTTTGTATGCTCTGACAGAGGACAGTGAATCGGAATGAAAAAGCGCGGGCATTACTGCAAAATCTGCGGTGAGTATAAATCAAACGAAAAGTTTTCGGGTAAAGGCCATGCGGCGCATATCTGCAAAACGTGCGCCTCCCTGCCGCCGGAAAAGAAATCTGAAATGGCGGCAATGAACCGCCTGTTGAATCTCCCCTGGCGGCTTTCAAAGGAGCGGATTTCCTGGCTGAAAAAGAAGATGCACGATAAACGCCCGGACATTCGGGCGCTCGCAAAGGAACAATATGAAATGCGCTTTTCGCCAGCCCGGTTCGAGGAGGATGAACCAAACGGAGATTTCACAGATTTTCCCTATGACATACTTTGAATAACCAGCAACGGCCTGTTCATCAGGCCGTTATTTTTTTGAGAGGAGGATTCCATCATGGCAACCACACGCATCATGCCGCTGCACATTGGCAAAGGCCGCACCGAAAGTCAGGCAGTCAGTGACATTATCGACTATGTATCCAACCCACAAAAGACAGATAACGGCAGGCTCGTCACCGGCTTTGCGTGTGACAGCCGGATAGCCGACGCCGAGTTTCTACTGGCGAAACGGGAGTACATTTCCACCACTGGACGGGTACGGGGCGCGGACGATGTGCTGGCCTACCATGTCCGGCAGTCCTTTGTCCCCGGCGAGATTACCCCGGAAGAAGCAAACCGGCTGGGCGTGGAGTTTGCAAAGCGGTTCACCAAGGGCAGTCACGCCTTTGTGGTCTGCACCCATATCGACAAGTCCCATATCCATAATCACATCATCTGGAACGCAGTCAATCTGAACTGTGACCGGAAATTCCGAAACTTCTGGGGCAGCACCCGCGCGGTCCGGCGGCTGAATGATACCATCTGCGTTGAGAACGGCTATTCCATTGTAGAGGACCCAAAACCGCATGGAAAAAGCTACAACAAATTGTTGGCGCGGGCGGGCGGGATGAATTCGTGTTTTCCGAATTGGATGGATTCGTTCAGTTTACGGGGGTGACGATGGGCTTGCCGTCCGCGTTCACCAGCACGGTCATCCCCGTGCCGCTTGCTTTATTGTGAGAGCCCAGCACATAATTCACGCCGGTTTCTGTATCGACGACGACTTTCATCACATTCACAATGCCCTGGTTATAGACCTCCACAAAGCGCTCCTTTGCCATTGCGTTTCCCTCCTTTCTCGTCCCGCCTGTCCGCAAAGAGGAGCATACCACTGCCCGGCCCCGCCGGGGGCCGAATTTCCCAAACGGCACAAATTCTTCCTGAGCGGCAAAAATAAAGAGGGAGCCTCAAAAGCTCCCTCTCAATTTCTTCTTCAATTCCGCCTTTCCGGTTCGGGACAGCAAACATATTCTGCCCCCTACCCGGACCTGATTTCCCTTTCCATCCACTGTCTCAATTTTGTCCCACGCCGCCAGAAAGGACCGGTGGACCCGGACAAACCGTCCGTCCAGTTCCTTTTCCAGCTCGTTCAGACTGCCCACGAAATCCAGACGGCTGTCCGCCGTATGAAGATATACATGGTGGGCCTTGGGCGCGGCCTCAAAAAACAGGATGTCGGCCAGGGGAATGTGGCGGGTTTCATCGCCTGTTCGCAGGGAGAACATCTCCGCCGGGTCGCGGCGCTCGTCCAGTAAGCGGGCGTGGACCGCCTCCAGGCAGCGGGCAACGGCAGGGCCGGTCTGCTCTCCCTCCTTCACAATGTAGTCAAATGCCTCCAAATGGTACTGGAAGGTTTTCCAGGCCAGATCGCCATAGCTGGTAATGTAGACCAGCGTGCCATGAGGGTCCCGCCGCCGCAGCTCCAGCCCCAGCGTAAAGCCGTCCCACGCTCCGTCCTTCAAATCCACATCCAGGAAGTAGACGCCCCGGCGGCTGTCCTGCGCCGCGTCCAAAAGCGCCTGGGCGGTGGAGGCGGCGCAAACCACCTTCATATCGTAGTTTTCCACGAAAATTTTCCACTCCAGGGCGGTTTTGAGCTGGTGACGAACACTTTCCTCATCATCACAAAGATAAATTGAAATCATGCTTTTTCTTCCACCACCAATTCCTGAACAAACACGCCATTGGCCCAGCTTGTGGACGCGACCGTATGGGGATAGTCCTTCAAAATCCGCTGATAGCTGGACAGTCCCAATCCCCGGCGCTCTCCCTTGGTGGAAAAGCCCTCCGTCCAGATTCTATCCGGGTCGATGGCCCCATTGTAGGGGTTGGACACCCGCAGAGACAGCCTGTCCTTTTGAGACAGCAGGACAATCTCCACCCAGGGTGTTTCCGCTTCCAAAGCGGCCTCGGCGGCGTTGTCCAGCAGGATTCCCAGGCAGCGGGTGAAATCCCACACGTCCATCCCCACCCGCTCCATGGGGTAGAGCGCTTCCAGGCGGCAGTCGATTTTCTTTTCTCTCATGGCTGCCAGCTTGGACAGCAGGAGGCTGCGCACCTGGGGGACTCTCACATTGCCCAGATGGACGGATGCTTGTATCCTCTCTCCGATGTGCTGGTCAAAGCCCGCGTCCAGTTGGGACAAGGAGGCCCGAAGTTCATCCAATTCTCCTTTTCCGGCCTGTTCAGACAGCCCTGCCAGCAAATTCTTGTAGTCGTGACGGAACGCCCGCACCTCCCGCTGAATCGCCTCCAAATCCCGCTCATAGAGCTGCTGCTGGGCAATGACGTCCCGCTGGACTTCCATCTTCCGGGAGGCGTCCAGCCGCTGGGACAGGTAAATGACCAGCCCCACCGCCAGCCCCGCCATCACCAGCACAAGCGCGTAGTAGGGAACCAGATATTCCGGATGGATTCCCTCCTGCAAAAGAGAGAATGCCTCCATAGCCGCCTCCAGGCCAAAGAAGAACAGGGCCATGCGGCGCTGGACGGAGCTGTCCTCCAGCAGAAGGCGGAACCAGCGCCCGAAGCGGAGCCGGTGCAGCAGCGCGGCGGAGACCAGCGCCACAGCGCCATAGACGGCGATCAACGCCATGTATGGGATCTCGCTGTCCAGAAGCAATATCTGGGCCAGGCCGGACGCGGCCACCTGGAACATGCCCGCCATGCACGCGGCGGCAAAGGCGTGCCAGAACCCGGTCCGCCACGCCCACCGAATCCACAGGGTACACATCAGCAGGATGGCGCAGGAGAACGCACAGTAGCGGACCACATAGTGGTCGGGAAAGCGCGCATACAAAACCGCATCCAGCAGGGTGGCCAGCAGCGGGGAGAGCAGCAGGACGGGCAGCTTTCTCACCACCCGCCGGCCCCGCGCGTCCATAATCACAAACAGATAGACCACCAGGACGGCGTGGGAGATCAGGGAAACTGTAAATTGAAACAGATAATCCTCCAGTGTGAGCATAGCGGACGCCTCCTTTCTGCGGGCTATCATACCACATGGAGGGAATCTTGTCCATGACAGGCCCAATCAGCAATATATCAATTCCTCGAAAAAATTTCCTCCACCTGGGCTTTGCGGCAATTCATCAGCCCCACCCAGGCCAGCGGGTCGCGGGACTTCAAACTCTCGGTGGCCCCAGCCTCCTTTGCCATTCCCGGCATCATGCTGTCCAGCAGGTCATGGGCGGCGTCCTCCACTTCCAGCAGATGGGCGTACAGCTTGCCCTTCATCACATACTCGGCCCAAATGATGGGACGATGCTCTTTCAGATACCGCAGACGCAGCAGGCCATATTTGCCCGGGCCGCGCTTGGGGTACGGCTCCGCTGCCAGGTCGGGGAGGTAGTAATCGCCCACTTTCACATAGTCCAATTCGATTTTCATTGCGCTGCCCTTTCTCCCTTACGGGTCATCGTCCGGCACCAGCGCAATCACATCAGCAATGTCGCAGTTCAGCGTTTCGCAAATCTTAATAAGGGTCTGCATGGAGATATGCTCTCCCTTACCCATGTTGGCGATATGGTTCGTTGTCAAATGTGCCTGGAGCCGCAAATCTTTCTTGCTCATGTTCTTGTCAATCAGTGTTTTCCAGAGCGGTTTGTAGCTGATTTTCATAGCCTGTTCCACCTTTCCGGGCTGGAGCCATCAGAAACGGCCCCGGTCCTATGGCCTTTCGACTATTATACCGCCTCCGTTGAGAAAACACAATGCACTGTTGCAATTCTTCTCCAAAAACTGCGGCATACACAACGCATTTGTCTTTACATCAATTTAGGTGTCAAGTGCTTGATGCCCTGCGACTTGGCCGCAGCGTTGTCCGAGCCGTAGCCCTCCAGCAGATTGACCACGCCCCACACGGCAAGGCCCGCGCCCAGGGCCACAACGAGGGTCTGCAAAGTAGTAACAGCGGTAGAGAAAAACTGCATATAAACCTCCATATTCTCCGGGAATATCATCCCGGCCATGAAAAAAGCCGCCAGTTACGGCGGCAGGTAACATCCTCTGGCCACTCTGGCCAGAAGCTATACAAAAGTGTCCGGGTCGTCCAGGTCATCATAGTTGAGGATGTCCTCGTCCTCTTCCATGTGGCCCCCGTCCGGCACGTCCACCTCGTACACGGTATATTCCTCGCTGGGGTTCAGCTTTTCCATACGCCGCCGGATGAGCCGGGAGAGGTCAAAGGCGTTTTTCTTTTTGTCGGCCTCGGCGGTGTATTTGTAGTTGGGGTGCTGTTCCAAATCGTACTTGGGGGAATAGAACGGCGGCAGGCCCCGCAGTTGCAGGATGCACCTGTCGCCGGGCATGGTGGCAAGCTCGGCGGGGGTCATAAGCTCCCGGCCCAGCCGTTGGGTGTTTTGGCTGAAGCTCTCAGACTGCCCACGGGAACGGCTCTCCGTCTGCATGGAGATCGTTGCTTTCCCCAGCCAGTTTTCGGATATTTCCTTGATGGTGCTGGCCTCCCGGCCCCCCAGGAATATCACGCTGTCCATATTGCCGAGTATCGTTTCCGCGTTCTTGTCGTAGATGGCCTTGCATTGGGCCATCTGCTGGTAGAACAGGGTCAGGCTTACCTCGCGGGAGCGGATGACGGCCACCAGCTTTTCCAGGTTCGGCACTTGGCCCGTGTTGGCCGCCTCGTCCCACAGCACCCGCACATGATGGGGCAGACGGCCCCCGTGTACGTTGTCCGCCCTCTCGCACAACAGGTTGAACATTTGAGAGAACGCCAGGGCCACAATAAAATTGTAGGTGCTGTCCGTGTCGCTGATGATGAAGAAAGCCGCCGTCCGCTTGTCCCCCAGCTTGTCCAGCTCCATTTCATCGTAGCTCATAATCTCCCGGAGCTGGGGGATGTCAAAGGGAGCCAGCCGCGCCCCGCAGGAAATCAGGATCGAACGGGCTGTTTTGCCGCTGGCAAGGCGGTATTTGCGGTATTGCTTCACGGCAAAGCAATCCGGCTTCCGCTTTTCCAGCCCGGCAAACATATAGTCCACCGCGTTCATAAAGTCAGGATCTGGCCCATGTTCCCGCCAGCCGCCAGACGGTAGGCCGTCCCTACTTTCAGACAGGCCCACAGGATGAACAGATAGGGAATGTTAGGCAAAATGTACTTGCGGATATTATCGTTCCTCACGCTCCGCCTCCTTTGTCCGCTCCTTTTGCCGGGGCTGATCGCGTACCAGCTCCTGGGCGCGTTTGAGCTGTTCCCGGAGGGGGACGCGCTGATCCCGGCCACGGTTCATCATCCGGCGGGAGTATTCCGAAAAACAGCCAGTGATGGCGTCCGCCTGTTTCGCCTTGAACAACAGCAGGTATTTTCCCTTTTCCACCCGCTTGATGGCGTAGTCCACGCCCCAGCGCCGGGCCACCCGGTCAAAGTCTTTCACCCGCCCCGGTAGGTCGATGGCGCTGGCCTCCCCGCCGTGGCGCAGAAGCTGCTTCACCGTCTGCTTGCCCTGGGGCGCTTGGGACTTGCGGATTTTCTTGGCCGCCTCCCCCAGCGCGTAGGCCAGCCCCCGCGCCGTCAGCTTACTGGCCCGGACGGAGATTGCGATAGTGCTGCGGGAAATTTCTTCATCTATCATTCAAACGCCCCCTTTCTTGGGCCGCGCACCTCTGGCCAGGATGGCCAGAAGCTACCTGTCCTCCCGGCCAGTGGCAAGCCGCTGTTTCCCCTCGTTCAGCGCGGAGCGGTCAATCACCTCCTGATAGGCCGCCATCTGCTCCCGGATATTGAGCTGGGGATAGGCGAACACCCGATGCTCCGGGGAAATATCCTCTATGCCGTGGTAATGCTCCACAAAGGAGCCGTGGTTGCACATGACATAGCCGCCGGGGGCAAAGTGGCCGCCCTCGTTGATCCGCACATCCCGCCCGTATGCCTCGTAGTCGATGTAGTCAATCAAATGCTCCGGCACAGGAACGGCTTCAAATTCCTGGATATACAGGCGGCCCAGGGCCTCCTCGCTGTCAATATCGGGGTAAAAGTCGTAGCTGTCCAGATTTTGCGTCAGGTTGATTAAATCCTTGACGCTCCCGGTGTATTCGCCGCTGTCCATTACGGCCTCCAGCTTTGCCAGCTCGTCACCGTCCATGCCAGACAGCAGGTGAGCCAGATGGTTCAGCTCGTCAATGCTTTCATACTCGCCCAGGTGGTCGTACAGGCCCAGGATGTCGCTTTCAAAGTCGGTAATGAAAATTTCCTCATACCGAACACCGTCCACCCCGATGCGCTTCAACAGGGCTTGCACGTCCTCGGTGGTGGTGGGGAAATTCAGCGGCGCACCCGCCAGACAGCCCTCGTTGTATTTCCCCAGGTTGGTTACATAGGCTTCAAGAATTTTGCCCTCCATATCAGCGCCGCCTGTGGCCCTGGCCCTTGACGGTGAGGATGCCCTCTAACGTGGTGGCGGTGATCCCCAGCCGCTGGGCGGTGGCGATGTCGTTTTTCATTTCCTCGGTGACGGGGCCGCCGCACACCACCAGAACGCGGGAGCGCCGGAGCAGGTCGCGGCCCATGTCGATGCCTCTCTTATGCTCCTCCGGCACAGCGTCATTGAGGAACAGGGGCAGATACAGCGTGGGGCAGATGGGGGAAAAGCCAGCGTCATACACGGCCCGGCAATACTTGGCCGCCTGTTCCGTGATTTCGCAGGGATCGCCGCGCCATGCGGCGGTCACATAGGCGAGGGGTCGCTTCATATCAAAAATGCCTCCTTTTTATGTTCAGTCGGTGGGGGACGGTCAACCCTATCCCCCCGCCCTTTCCCATTCATGGGAAAGGGGGCGGCTCTGGAGGATATACCCCCGCCGCGCCGCAGGGGATAGCACAGGCGGGGCCGCCCGTCAAGGGCAAGCCGCCGCAAGCGGCGGGGCGTTCCGCCCCCTTGACAGCCGTCCCCGCCTGTACTTTTACGACGGCGGCGACGGGGGATATACCCACCAGAGCCTGGTTTTCCCCTGCGGGGGGACGAGGGACACGGGAACGAAAAAGCCTCTGGTCAGGATGGCCAGAGGTTACTTTTCCATATCCACTTTTTTGTCCCCCTTGCCCAGCTCCGGGGGCTGTTTCTCTTTCCATCCGTCCAGCAGGGCCATGATCTGGTCTTTCATCTGACGGGGCGTGGCCTCCTTGCCGAAATACTTCTCCAGTTCAGCGCCGGAAATAATCACAGAAATATCCTCCTTTTTCTTTTCTTCACTCAAAATCGCGTCTATGGCGTCCGGGTTCAGTTTGTTGTCCTTGTCCAGTTCCCGGAGCCGCTTGGCCTGTCCCTGGGACGGGGAGGACTGCTGGCCCTCAATGGAAACGGCGATATACTTCTGGTGCTTGGGCCGGATGCGGGAAATTTCCACGGCGGGGGTGAAAGACAGCTTGCCAGCGTCCATGACCCCTTTCAGTTCGGGAACAAGGTCGTTCAGCCAGAGATACCGCTGGACGGTTTTCACGCTCATACCGTTGCGCTGGCCCACGCTTTGCAGGGAGAGCTTGCCCGCCTCGTCATCGTCACCCCGCGCCCCCTGGTGCTTGATGGCCTCATACTGCTGTTGCAGGGCCGCCGCCTTTTCGCTGGGCAGGAGCTTTTCACGGTGACGCAGGTTGTCATCGGTCATAGCGAGGACGGCCTGATCGTCCGTCATTTCGCGGATAATACAGGGCATATTCCCAAACCCGGCCAGCTCACTGGCCCGCTGGCGGCGGTGGCCCGCGATGATTTCATAGCCCCCGCCCTCGCGGGGACGCATCAGCGCGGGCTGGTTCACACCGCCGGAGCGGACGGACTCCACCAGCCCCTGCATTTCCGCATCGTCCCGCACACCAAAGGGATGATCTTTGAACGGGTGGAGATCGGAGAGGTTCAGATAGACAACTTCCTCTTTTACGGCGCGGGTCGCGTCACGGGGCTGGGCAGGTTCAGGCGGAGGGGCCGGAGCCTCCTCCTTGGCCGGTTCAGGGGGAGCGCCCTTGCCAGGGGCGGCCCGCTTGCCCTTGCCGGGGGCCTTGTCAGCCTTGGCCTTTGGAGTGCGGCCCCGGCCCTGTTTCTTCTCACCAGCCTCCGGCGCGGCCCGGTCTGCCTTGGGCGGGCGGCCACGGCGGGGCTTTTCAGGTTCTTCCTGGGGCCGCTCCCACTCCTGCTTGGTGTACTCGGTAACGGAGCCAGCAGCGCCCTGCTCCGGGGGAGCCTCCCCAGGGGCGGGGGACTCCGGCCCGGTCTTGTCAGCCTCCGCCCGCACGTCCGACAGGTCGATCACCTTGCCGGAGGGGGCAGGACCGCCGTCCATGCCGGGGATCACCGCTTGTTCCGTCTGCTCCGGCGCGGGAGGGGGAGGGCCGCCCGGCGCTTCCGGCGTGGCGTTGGTCTTGGTTTCGTCTGCCATGTTTGCAAATGCCTCCTTATCATGATTGGGCCGCATACCCACGCGGCCCAGGGTTCAGGGATTTTCCTCCGCATACAAAAACACCGCCTATTGTCCCGTTAGGCGGTGTTTTGTGTAAGGTTGGTAGCACTTTTTTTGCTTCTTTTCCCTGTATGCCCTTGTCAAGTGATGTTTTCTTACATACCTTATAAAGTTCTTTTTCCAGAAGTGCAAACTTTTCTTGCAAGTTTTCATCATTTTTTAATATATCATATGCTATGATAGTATCTCGGTATAAAAATAACTTTTCTATGGGCAAAATTGGGTTCATTAGCTCCTGTAAAATTATTTCAGATGCTGTTTCAAGATATGGTTCTATTGCTTTTATCTTCTCTACTGCAACTATAATTGGTTCCTCTGTTGTTTTATTGTACATCTCTAATATTTCTAAATGTATCCCAGCATAAAAATCCATTAAATTAATATCTGGCATCATAATGCCTGTAAAACAGAAATGAATAGAGATTCCTTTCTTATCGTAATAACACAACACGTAATAACCTAGTTTATCTGAATATCTCTTTAGATAGCAGTTCGTTCCTTCTTGTAAAATAGGCACCTTATGATATCCTTTACTACTTAAAATAACTGTGATTATCTCATCAATATTATTCTCATTATACATAATACGATCTCCCATATACTTCTGTTCTCAACTTCTATTTTTCTCCAAACAATGCTTGTGCATAAATATATGATGACAATCCATATTTTAAGTTTTCTATATCCCTAGTAAAATCCAAGCATTCATAAATCCCTTTCTCTATAAAATAATCTTTTGGAAGTCTATCAATAAAGCTGCTGCAAAGTGCTATTCTTTCTATTCTTTCAGCATTCTCTCCCATTTTCTTATAGTTTTGAAAACATCTATTTTGCAGCAAAACAAACTCTTCTTGTAAATTCTTATCATTCTTTAGTGTATCATAAATTAAGATATATTCACGATAGATAGCCAATTGCCCAAATGGTCTTTTGTTTGAATCAATACAAGGAGATATCAATTCCTGAAGAACAAACTTATAAGAACTGCCTATATACTTTTCTATCACTTTTATTTTATTACCAGCGGCAATCATTACTTTGTCTGTTACTTCCGTATCATACACATCTAATATCTTTACATGAAGTCCCGAAAAAAAATTCATCACACTGTCATCAGGATTCATAAGACCTGTAAAATGCAGATCAATTGTAATTGGACCATTCAAACTTCTGTTATCACGGCATCCAACATAAAAGCCCAACTTTTCTGAATGCCTCTTTATATAATACACCACCCCTTTTCCGAGGGGTGGCGCAAGTTTATATCCATCTGCCTTTAAAATTTTTCCAATTGTTCTCTTTATGTCATTGTTAAACATATATTATTATAGCCTTTCTGTTATTAAAAATCTTACATTTAAGAACAAATTTTGCATATTTTAAACAACAACTTTCTCTATTCCGTTCTAATATTATGCAAAACGCAAATATATTTCGCCGCCGAAAACGGGGAACAGGATTTTACAACCCTGCCCTGCTTTCGTCCGCTTCATTCTAACGGCAAAATCGTCTGCACTACTGCGGCGTCGGTTAGTTTGTCGGTTCAAATTATAGCACACCTTCCCGCTGAAAACAATCCTCGTTCTACGTCCGTTCTGCCTATCCAGACTGTCAAGGGACGAGTAGTATTTTTTCGCAAAGGATGCGAAAAAATCTCCACCCTTAAACCCTTGACCGTCTGGATTTTTGCCGTTGCCATTTCGCCGCCGAAAACGGGGAACAGGATTTAACAATCCTGCCCCCGCTTTCGTCCGCTTCATTCTAACGGCAAAACCGTCTGCACTACTGCGGCGGCAGTCGTTAGGTTTTGCGGTGGCTCTGCCCCCGCGCCCCCGACCTCTCCCAAAGAACAGAATGGATTGTTACGCAATAGGGCTTGAAAAGGCTTGATTTTTAAGGCGTTGCAGACGCGAAAATCCACAGGGTAAGGATTTTATACTACCTACCCACGAAAACGGCTTCTAACCGTCCACAGGCGTATTTTACGCCCCTTTTCCTGCCCGTTTCCCGCCGCACTAACAAGGGCTTGCGTCAATAACTCAAAAAAGCACTTGACAAAACGCTTCATGGGGAACGGAAAAAGACATCAAGCCGTTCACCGACCCCAGGTTTGAAAACAACATCATTCTGACCGGGACGGAATTTCTCACCACCAACACCCGGCCCGCCGTCCCCGCCAACGCCCGGAACCTGAATTGCTGTGTTGTCGGTTCCTCCGGCTCCGGCAAGACCCGGTTCTGGCTCACGCCCCAGCTTCTGCAGGCCCATTCCTCCTATGTGGTGGTAGACCCAAAAGGCGGGGTGCTGGAGCAGGCCAGGTATTTCCTGCAAAGGAAAAAGGGATATAAAATCAAGGTTTTTAACAGCATTGATTTTTCCCGCTCCATGCACTACAACCCGCTGGCCTATATCCGCAACGAGGCCGACATTTTGAAATTCGTCAATACCTTAATAGCCAACACCAAAGGCGAGGGCAAGGAGGGCGACCCGTTCTGGACGAAATCAGAAACGCTCCTATACTGCGCCCTTATCGCCTATATCATCTTCGAGGGCCCGGACGAGGATAAAAACATGAATACCCTTGTAGACATGATTTCCGGCATGGAGGTCAAGGAGGACGATGACGACTTTATGAACGCGGTGGACTATATGTTCGCCGGGCTGGAAAAGCGCAAGCCGGACTGTTTCGCGGTCAAGCAGTACAAAAAGTACAAGCTGGCCAGCGGCAAGACGGCGCGGAGCATACTTATTAGCTGTGGCGCAAGGCTGGCCCCATTTGACATCCCGCAACTCCGGGAGATTATGAGCTATGACGAGATGGAGCTTGACAAGCTGGGGGACAGACGGACGGCGGCTTTCTTCATCATCAGCGATACCGACACCACCTACAACTTTATTGTAGCTCTGGCGTTTTCGCAGATGTTCAATCTCTTGTGCGAAAGGGCGGACAACGTACACGGGGGCCGCCTGCCCCATCATGTGCGGGTGCTGTGGGACGAGGCCGCCAACACCGGGCAAGTGCCGAACCTCGAAAAGCTGGTGGCGGTCATCCGCTCCCGGGAGGTGAGCCTGACGCTGTTCTACCAGCAGTTGGCCCAATGTAAGGCAATCTACGACAAGAACGCGGAAACCATTTTAGGCAACATGGACAGCGTGGTATTCCTCGGGGGCCGGGAGGCCAGCACCATCAAGGAGATTTCCGAGAACTGGCTGGGCAAGGCCACCATCTCCATGCAGACCGAGGGCCGCTCCCGTGGGCAGTCGGAAAGCTACAATCAGAACACGCAACGGCTGGGCCGGGAGCTTATGACCCCCGCCGAGCTTGCCACCATGCCCGGCGACAGGTGCATCCTGCAACTGCGGGGCCTGCCGCCGTTCTACTCCCGGAAATACGATTTGAAACAGCACCCCAACTACCGATACACGGCGGATGCGGACAAGAAGAAAAACGCCTTTTCGCTGGAGCGGCTTATCTGCCGCCGTATAAAAAAGCTCAATCCCAACGAGCAGTACACCGTGTACGAGGCGGACGTGCCGGACGGAACGCCCATAGACGAGGACGAGGACATCCTCAACTATGACGATTTGGACGACCCGGACTCTTTAGTCTTGAGACTGCAGAAACGGAGCAGGAACTGAATAATGTGTTGAAAAGCGCATTGAAAGCGGCAAATATTCTTATGCCTTGGAATGGATATGAAAGCTTTAACCAATTTATGGGTGATAAAAGTGCTAAGTTGGTGTTTGAATAATGTTCGATTGTGATCAGTGTGGGGAATGTTGTCGTCATTTGACTTTATCGCCCCTCTACCAAGAACTTGACCGTGGCGATGGTGTATGCAAATTTCTAGAAGGAAACTTGTGCAGCATTTATGAGTCAAGGCCATTACTTTGCCGGGTCGATGAGAGTTTTGATTTGTTTTTCCAGAGCACTATGAGCCAAGATGAATATTACAAGCAGAATTATGAGGCTTGTCGCAAAATGAAAAATCACATTTTTTGAGGAGAGATGATTATGCCACTACCTTTGATTTTAGGCGCTGCCGCTGCGGTTGCAGGACTGGCTGGAGTAGGGACAGGAATTCATGGCGCTGTTAAAATGAAAGAAGCAAACGATACCATGAAGGCTGCAGATTCCCGCCACAAACGGAATCTGACAAAGTTTGAAAATCAAAATAAAAGAACTAATGGCGATATGGATAAACTGGGATCGTTAGAATTAAAAATTTTGAAAAGTTTTGAGACTTTCTCTGATGTGTTTGAAAAAATTCAAAACAAGCCCGAATTTAAACAATATCAAAAAAATGGTGTCAATATCCCCAAGTATGATGGGGAGGAACTTAAAAAGGTTTCTATCGGCGCTGGAGTCCTTCTGGGGGGAATCGGTGGAGCAGCATTAGGTACGGCTGGTGGATTTGCAGCTGCTGGTGCAACTACAGCGGCTGTCATGGCCCTTGGAACTGCGTCTACTGGAACTGCTATCGCGTCTTTAAGCGGCGCAGCTGCTACAAATGCTACTTTAGCCGCATTAGGGGGTGGAGCAATCGCTGCTGGTGGCGGTGGAATTGCATTGGGGACGACCATTCTTGGTGCAGCCACTTTAGGCGTCGGGTTGCTTGTAGGCGGCGTTATATTTAACTTTACTGGATCGTCTTTATCCAATAAGGCCGATGAAGCATGGGACCAAATGAAACGCGCCGAGGCGGAAATTGATAGAGTCTGTACGTATATGCAATCATTGAGCAGTGTAGCGGTGGACTACACGAAGTCTCTGGATTCTGTTAACCACATCTATCAAGCACATCTCAAGCGTCTGCAGAATATCGTGAACGATATGGAGAAAACCGACTGGAACCAGTTCACCCAAGACGAGAGGCTTTGTACAGAAAATTCTGTGTTGCTTGTGGGTCTGCTATATAATATGTGCAAGGTTCAATTGGTTCAGAAAGCGGCAAACCAAAATGAACTCAATAAGGTCAATACCAAAGAGATCAATAAATCTATGGCAGACGCGAAGGAAATTCTTGCATCACACGATTTCACATTAAACTGATACTGGAGTTTTCTCAGAAAATGCGGACTTGAACGAAGAGACGGTCAACAATTAAAGCGTTTAGAGGAATATGCCCTCTAAACGCTTTTGTTCACATTGGCTTGGCTACTTTATTAAGTTGTTCCTTCTTCTATGTTATCTCTTGTCCTTCAAAACATCTGAATTAGTTTGGTAGGTCTGTTTTGGACTCTTAGGCCGATCCGGGAGTGTCATCCGGATTGTGCCGGATTTCACCAGCGGCTCCAGGTAACGCCGGATGGCATACTGCCCGGAGGCGATCCCCAAAAAGCGCACAATCTCTTTGCGTGTGCGGGGCGTCCTGCAAAAATCCAGCAGCCCACGGTCGTCCGACGGCCGCTCTTCGGCGGGAAGCGCCGGCTTGATTTCCGGAGGCTGTTCCGCTGCCTCCCTGTTATAAAGGCAGACAGAAAATTCCCAGCGGTCATCCCGGAAGACGGGTTCGGGTAGGCCTGCTTCCGCCATGGCGCGGCGAATCCTGGGAATACCAGAGTAGCGGTTTTCCGTCTGGCCCAGGGCTTCCATCGCGGTAATCACCGCCGGATTTCGGGTATCCGGCTGGACTTTTCCCAGTTGATCTACTGTCAGACGGCCGTAAAGCCCGCCGGGGTTCCGGATCTCCACCCGGTCGTGGAACATAATCAGCTGAATGGGCATATTTTCTGTATGCGTGCTGTAGTCCCGGTGGACCAGCGCGTTCAGCACCGCTTCCCGGAGGGCATCAAGGGGATATTCCGGGATATCCTGCCGCTTTCCCGTTCTCGGGTCGATGCGCACAGCAATGCGCATATTGCTGCGCAGGAAGCTGACCGCACCCTCCAGCATTTCCACCAGGGTGCCCTCAATGCGTTTGCTGTCCAGGAAACGCCGCCCTGTTTCGTCCACTTCCCCCATCTCTGTGCCCGGCACACGGGACGCGATGATGCTGAGCTGGGGAAAATAGGCTTGGGGGTACAGGCTGAACAGCAGGACCGCTGTGAGGGTGAACTGCCCCTCCTTTTGCAGTCCGGTCAGCTCATAGAGCTGCTCCGCAGGGACTGAGGCGAAATTGGGGCGGTCCAGCTTGCGCTTCAGCAGATACTGCTCCAGCTGGACCTGATCCAGAGCGGAGGAGGAGATTCCCGCCACCGTTCGCAGATCGTCCCGGCTCCGCTTGCGGTAGGCCTCGTAGCTGTAGACCTCGTACTCGGTCATAGGCTTATCGGCATCGCCCACCCGGATGAAAGCCCCCTTGAGACGGCCCCGCGCTGTTTTGAAGCAGGGGCGCTCTGCCAGATCCAGTGGGGGGATCTCCGCCGCCACAAACAGCATGGTCCCCTCCGCGTAGACCGATAAGACAGGACGTACTACCGGCGTCATGGACTCACCGACCTCCATCAGCTTCTTTTGGAGATCCTGGGCGTCATAGACCCCAACCTTGGCAAAGCCCTGTTTTTCATCCAGGCCAAATAAAAGCATCCCACCCTCGTTCTGGTTGGCGAAGGCAGAAAACGTGTCATAGAGTCGCTCCGGACATCCCTTGTTGGCGGCCTTGACCTCCAAGGTCTGTTCCTCGCAATTTCGCTGCTGAACTCTTAAAAGCAGTTTTCCAAATTCTTCTTCCAGCATAAGCACACTCCTTATTTAAGCCGCAAGAACATAAGAAAGAAAGGGGATAAGTAAGATTTTTCTTATGTTAGTTCTTATGTTGTTATGTTCTTAGAAACATCATAACAGACAAGAGAAGAAAAATCAATCGAAAATGCACAAATCACCCGCAGAGAGCTGTACTCCCTGCGGGTGGGTTCTCTTTCTATTCACTTTACAGGTATAGTCCCGCCCGATATGTAACCATCACCCGATGCCCTATAGCCGTTCTGTCCGCCCGCGCAAAGCTCGCGGTTCGTACGGGTATCATCTTCTTGACCATCTGGCCGCCCACGGAGCCGGCCTGCTTGCTGGTCAGATCGCCGTTGTAGCCCTGCTTCAGGTTGACGCCCACCTCCCTTGGTGTACCTCCTCCATCTTAAGCGGGCTTCTCTTCAGAACATTTTTCGCCGTTTTCAGCCAATTCCCCGATGAATTTGTAGAAGAGCCGCACACTTTGCCGGTAAGGCTGGTTGGCTCGAGCGGGGACCTTGTGTCCGCCGTTTTCGTACACCTTGGGACCGATCTCAATGCGCTCCACAAAGGTCAGCAGGGTATTCCGGTCCAGCGCCTCCAGGTGGGTGTACTGCCTGGCCAGCTCAAAAAAGCGGGCATAATTGTCCACCGCTTCCTGGGCCGCATCGGGGGCATTCAGTTCTTCCAGCGCGACTTTCAGCCCGGCGGATTCCTTTTCCAGGTCGGCCACCATGCGGCTCAGACGGTCGTCGTCCAGCTTACCCATGGCGTTGTCGGTGTAGAGCTTGGTAACGATCTTGTCGATGGTAGCAAGCCGCGCCTCTGCCCGCTCCTTTTTCAGTTGCCGGGTCTTGAGATTCTCCTCGCTGCCCATCCGCCTGACCGCCTCCTGAGCCAGCGCCTCCATGTCCTCATCGCTGAGGGCCAACAGGCTGTTCAGGTCCTGCCGCACCAGCTCCACCAGGTCGGCATAGCGGATGCGCACCCCCTGGCAGGGGTTGGCAATATCCTGCCGCTGGTGGGTGCAGGACAGATACCAGTACTTCTCCCGCTCCCCCTTGTACACCGTGCCGCAGGAGCAGAGAGAGTGCCCGCACTTGCCGCACACCGCCACACCGCCAAATATGCTCTTGCGTACCTGGTCATAGGCCCGGTAGTCTCGGCTGCCCCGGCCCAGGTTTTCCTGGGCCCGTTGGAACAGCGCCTGGTCCACCAGCGGCGGGTGGGTGTCCTCGGTCACTGCCCAGCTGTCCCGGGGGACCGCCACCTTCTTCTTGGACTTGACACTGACCTTTTTGCTCTTGCCCAGCAAGGTGTGGCCCAGATACACCGGGTTTTTCAAAATCCGCTTGACTGTGGTGTAGTTCCAGGTGTCTGAAGCATGGGACGCACCTTCCTCACTGAACTCGTCCCGGTACAGAACCCGGTATTTCAGCGGCGGGATCACCCCGTCGGCGTTCAGGTCCAGGGCGATTTTCCGGGAAGAATCCCCTGCCGCCGCCCGCTGGAAGATGCGCTCCACCACCGGGGCGGTGGCCTCATCCGGAGCCAGGCGGTGCCTGTTCTCCCGGTCCTTCCGGTAGCCGTAGGGCGGACAGGCGCAGTACTGGCCGCTCTCCCGCTTGCTGCGCAGCACGTCCTTCACCTTGCGGGAGCCGTCCCGGAGGTAGACCTCATTCATGGCGAACAGGAATGGCGCCATGATGTTGTCGTGCTCTGTGTCGAAGTTGTCCGCGATGGCGAGGAACTGGATGCCGTGCTCCGGGAAAAACTGCTCGGCGTAGTAGCTGGCCTCCCGCATATCGCGGCCAAGCCGGCTGAGGTCCTTGGTGATGACCAGGTTAGCCTTGCCCTGCTCCAGCTGCTTCAGCATCTCCTTGAAACCAGGGCGGTTGAAGTTGCCGCCGGAGTAGCCATCGTCTACAAATTCCCGGACGAGAGTAATGCCGTTCTGCTTGCAGTAGTTCTGCACAATCATGCGCTGATTGGTGATACTGGACGATTCCCCGTCCTGGGCCTCCTCGTTGGACAGCCGCAGGTAGGCAAACGCCAGTGTGAATCTGCCGGTTTTCATGCTCGCCTCCTCCGGTGAACCGGCCCACTGGATTGATTATACCCCATGGCTGCCACCTCCGTCAACGGGCGGGGCGGTTGGAATATTTTGGACCATCCGCTCCGCCATCAACTCAGAGAGGGGACGTGTACCCTGAAAGACCCGACTCAACTCGTAGGTGACCTGACCCATAGTAATGGTCTGCTGTTCCATTGCATCGCCTCCGGGATTATTCTGCTCCGGAACAGGTCGATTTATCCCACTATTTCCCATCCACACCGTCCTTTGGAATAGCAGCCAGGTAGCCCCGGGTGACGTCAGGCCGCTCGTGGCCCAGCAGCTGGGAGACATGGAGACTGGCGCTGAGCGAACTCATGCCGCTGTCAATCAATTCCTGGTAGGTCCGGGCGGCGAAGCTGTGGCGCAGGCCATGATGGGTCATAGGACGGGTGGAGTCCTCGTCCTGAATCTGGGGCCGCACTTGATAGATGTACTGCTGGAGCCAGGCGATGGCGGCATAGTCCTCGTGACCGTTTACCATACAGGTCGCCAGAAACCGATGGAACTCCCGAACACTCCAGGTACGGTCCACCCCACCGAAACGCCGGCGCTCCAGTTCCACTGCCAGCTCGTCATTGGAGGGCAGACGGTATTTTGTCCGCTCCATTTGTCATGGAAGAAGCGGATGCTCGCTAAATCGGTCTTAATGGCTGCATGGCCTCATAGTAACGCTCTTTGGTGCGGAAGCTGCCCTGTCGGTTGTGCCGGGCGGTCTTGTCCAGTTGAGCGATGAGAGTTTGATAGATACCGGAATTTCTCGTTTTTATGGTCATAGCATTGCTCCTTATTTTTACGGATGATATTCAAATGGGCATAGTTTGCCCGTTGGCACAGGCAGCCGTTTCTGCCTGATTTCTGATAAAACAGACCGCTTCCTCTGTTGTCACTGCTGCTGAAACCCTTGAAATTGCAGGACTTTGAGGACAATGAACAGTGTGTAGAGGACGTTTGTCTCTGTTTGGAATTATACGATAGTGAGTACAATATAGCATATTAAAAAGTAGAGAGGGGGTCTCTTATGCGTACCAGGCAAGAAGTGACTGCAATTATTGCGGAACTGTGCAGTAAGATCGCGATGCTGTTTTCACAAAATAAAATAGAGGCTATCCTGTTTGGCTCCTATGCCAGAGGACAGGAAAGATTGTCCCGGTTAAAAAGGATCATCTGAACGGCTCCATCCCGGTCAGTCACATCAGCGGTTGTTACGGCTATGGCATGGGGCAGCCCCATCGTATCTACGACAACATGGCGTTTGATTCCACATACTTTTTTCCCGCGTCATACCCTTTTTCTTCCGCTGTGTCAGCATTCTGCACACTTTGTGCATCAACAATTCCAAAAGTGGTCTTATCCTGCCGCAGGTCCTCGTTCCGTATCTGCTTTACCAATTTGTGCAGAACCTTGTCAAGAACACTGACGCCTGTCGCATCTTTTTCGGCCCATACCCGGAAATAATAGTACACGCTCTGCCATTTGGGATAATCGCTGGGCAGCATTCGCCATTGTATTCCACCCTGCACCACATACAGCACTGCACAAAACACATCGTACAAATCGTACTGTCTTGGACGCGTTCTTTTTCGTGCTCCTTCCAAATCCTCTCGAATCAAATCATATTCTTCCCGGCTGATATCGCTTGGATATTGATGCATCCTATCCTCATCTCCCGCCTGTTTTCCCTTATTATCTACTTCTCTCCCCCTCTTGTCTAAAGTTTTTAAACAGGCTCTTAGACGAAGGGAGCAGGCCATCCCCGCACAGATTACCCGCAGATCGGGCGGCCAGCGTCCATTGTTTTAATTTGCCAGCAAAAAGAACTTCCCCGCAGGGAGATTTTGTGTTAAAATGTTTATATACAGGACAGGGGGGAGCGTCTGATGAAGATGAAAAAAATTATGGGCCGCGCGCTGGCCGCCGCGCTGGCGGTGTGTATTAGCCTGCCGCTGGCCTCAGCGGCCGGGGCCCACACCCATATCTGGAGTTCTGAATGGGACGCGGACAACCTCTGTCACTGGCACAAGTGCTCTGTCCCCAACTGCCGCACCCTGGTGCCCGCCTGGGCGGACGGCTATTCCTACCATGTTTACGACAGCGTCAATGACCCGGACTGCAATATCTGCGGCTGGGTCCGGGCTGTGGACCCTGGCCACGTCCATACCTGGGGCACCCAGTGGGACAGTGATGAGACAGGCCATTGGCGCCAGTGTACCGATGAAAACTGCCCCGGCGTGGTCCCCGTCCAGGCCATGGACTACGCGGCCCATGTCTATGACGGCTCTCAGGGCACCAGCTGCTCTGTCTGCGGCCGGGTTCGCTTTGTGGACCCTGACCATACCCACACCTGGGGAACGCAGTGGGACAGCAATGAGAGCTTTCACTGGTATCAGTGTACCGGCTCCGGCTGTCCCGGCGTGGTCCCTCTCCAGGCTGAGGGCTGTGCCGCCCATGTCTACGACAGTCCCCAGGCCTCTGTGTGCAGTGTTTGCGGACGCTCCCGCTTTGTGGACCCCAGCCATATTCATACCTGGGGCTCCCAGTGGGACAGCAATGAGACCGGCCACTGGTACCAGTGTACCGGCTCCGGCTGTCCCGGCGTGGTGCCCACTCAGGCAAAGGGCTGGGCTGTTCACGTCTACAACAGCCCCCAGGACATGCAATGCAGCATCTGCGGCTGGACCCGCTTTTTGGATTCCGGCCACACCCACACCTGGGGTTCAGAATGGGAGGGCAATGAGACCGGCCACTGGTATCAGTGTGTCGCCTCCGGCTGTCCCGGCGTGGTTCCCACCCAGGCCAAAGGCTATTCCCTCCACGTCTACGACAGCGAGACAGACCCTGACTGCAATGTCTGCGGCATCACCCGTGTGATTTCTCCCCCCTCCTCCGGTCTGCTGTTTCCCCCTCCAGTGCCTGAGGCCGACGTTACCATCATTGGCCGGGGACAGGTCCGTGCTCGGCCCGCCGATCCCGGCGCAGGAGACAAAGTGACTGTGATCCTCACCCCGGGTGAGCACTATGCCTCCGGTTCCCTCACCGTCACCGGCCAGAGCGGCGCGGCGGTGGAGGTTGTCAGCAATGGCGACGGGACCTGGTCCTTCCTCCACCCCGGGGAGAAGGTGCGGTTTTATGCCGTCTTTCCCCCCGCCTATCAGGCCTGCGGCAAAGACAGCAGCTGTCCCCTGGCCGCCTATGGCGACCTCTCCCCCGATGGCTGGTACCACAACGGGATCCACTACTGTCTGGACTGGGGGTTGATGAGCGGCTGTGACCCGGTCAGCTTTGTCCCGGGAACAGCTGGCCATGATGCTGTGGCGGTACGCTGGCCGGCCCCTGATATCCGAGGGAAATCTCCCCTTTTCTGATGCCGGCGCTCTGTCCCCCTGGGCGGTGGAGGCCGCGCGGTGGGCGGCGCACAGCGGAATTCTGAACGGCCGGGAGAACGGCTGTCTGGACCCCGGGGGCAAGGTCACCCGGGCGGAGGCCGCCTCTATGCTGGTGCGTTTTCTGGAGGGCACGTCTCAGATCTGAGTATGTATGTGAAAGCTCAGAACCATCAAGATTATAAGATAAGGGAGAGAGCCATTTGGCTCTCTCCCTTATTATCGCTTGGGGGATTTTCGGGGATTACTCGTTGGTGATGGCGGTCCAGTTCTCTACCAGATTGCCCTCGCTGCGGCGGGTGTAATCGTGGGAGTTGGTGGCCTCCAGAACCTCGTAGTAATACCAGCTGCCCTCCTGGTTGTCGGGCCACTGCTTGGCCTCGGCCAGCAGGCCTTCCTCATCCACCTCGCGGTCCAGGACGTTGTTGATCAGCGTCATGGCCTCGGCGCGGGTGATGGCCTTCTGGGGCAGGAAGGTGCCGTCGGTGTAGCCGCCGACCCAGCCCTTGCTGGCGGCGAAGGAGATCAGATTCTCAGCCCAGTGGCCGGTGGTGTCGGAGAAGGGGTTCTCCACATTCTCGGTCACAACGTCGAACTGAGCGGCGATAGCCGCGAACTCGGCGCGGGTGATGGTCTGACCGGGACGGAAGGTGCCGTCGGGATAGCCGCTGATGACACCTGCGTTGGCCAGCGTAGAGATGGCCCGGTTGGACCACCGCTCGCTGGCTACGTCGCTGAAGTCATTGACATCAGTGTCGTAGATGGCGCGGGACTCCTCGGTCAGCAGGCGGTAGAAGATGGCGGCAACTTCCTCACGGGTGATGTTGTTGCCGGGACGGACGGTGCCGTCAGCATAACCACTCACGTAGGCGAAGTGGTCATCCTTGTTCAGCTGGGTGTCACCAGCCAAAGGCACTTCGTTGTCCTCGATTGTAGTGGTTCCGCCTCCGGTTCCGCCGGTACCTCCACCGCCGCCGGTTCCACCAGTGCCGCCAGTGCCGCCGCCACCGCCGGTGCCGGTACGGCCAAAGTTGGCGATCACGCTGTAGGTCTGGCCGCCGGCAACCTCGAACTCAACGTCCAGAACAGCGTTGGTGCTCAGGGTATTGGCACCCTGGGTCCAGCTGCTGAAGTAGGTGCGGCTCAGCGTGGTGGTAGAAGCGGTGCTGCTCAGCGTCACAGTGCTTCTGGCGCTCTCCGCGCTCAGGGTGACGACCTGGACAGGCACGCTGACAGTGCCGTAGGCGGTGTTGCTGGAGCTGTAGTAGATAATCGCCTGACGCTCATCGGGGGTGCCGTCAGGCTGGCTGCCGTCGGTGCCGCCGCCGTTGTTGTCAACAGCGTAGCGCACGTCAACAGAGCTTACAGCAGCTCCAACCGTCTTGGGCAGGGTGTCGTTGATCACGTAGTGGTTTCCGTTGGCATCCAGTGCCTCAGGAGCGGAGGTCAGGGTGTAGGGCAGGCCGTTGGTGCCGTAAACGGTAGTGCCGCCGATACGATTGCCGTTGGCGTCCACATAGTTCACCGCAATAGCGCGGGAACCGGCGGGCGCGAAGGTCAGGGTGTAGGCGGCGTCGCCGGTCACAGCGGTGTCAGCGGTCAGCTCGACGTTCCACGTGCCATTTCCGGTAAAGCCGGCGTTGGCAGCGGCGGTGGGCAGAGTGCCAACTGTGACATTCTGCTTCTCCCACTTACCATCGGCGTTCTTCTCATACAGGTTGTAAACCTGAGTCAAAGTGCCGTTCTCATTGGTCCAACCCTCAATGGCATTCCAAGTGCCGCCCTGAACGGTCAGGGTGACCTTGGCCTGCCAGTCGTCGGGAATTCCGTCGGGGCCCTCCTCATTGGGATTCTTCTCATCGACCTCGTCCGCAGCCCACTTGGCGGTGTAGGTGATGGTCATGCCATCATCCGAAACCGTCTTGGTCCAGCCAACAAAAGCAAAGCTTTCCTTGGTGGGATCAGGAGTCAGAGCAACCGCCTCACCTGCACGCACAATGTGCTTAAAGACGCCGTCCACATAAGTCCAATAAGTTCCCACCTTACCGTGCTCCCACTTGCCGCCGTTGGGGTCGACAATGATGATAACGTCCTGATCAACTGCGTCAGTGCCGCTCACGGGGGGAACGGGCTTGCCGTCCTCTTCCTTAGCCTCGGGGTAAGTCACGGTGGCCTTTTGGGCAAAGGTGAGGGTGTAGCTGGCCGCCTCGGTCACAGTTGTTTCAGCGGTCAGTTCGTCGCTCCACACGCCGCTGCCGGCGGTGTAGCCGTCGCTGGCGGTGCCGGTGGGCAGAGTGCCAATAATAGCAGAGGGACTCACCATCTCCTCCACACCGTTAACCAGCTGCTTCACGGTAAAGAGGCGGGTCAGGGTGCCATTGGTCACAGTCCAACCATCGGGAATTTCATCCCAAGTGCCGCCTGCGATATTCAGAGTCACCTCAACCTGATACTTGTCGGGGGTGTTGTCACCGTTGCTGTCAGCGGCAAAGTGTGCGGTGAAGGTGTAAGTCTTGCCGCCATCGACTTTCAGAGTCTCGGGGATGGTAGTGTACTTCTGCTCGCCATCGCTGAGGGTCCAGTAATCAAAGGCATAGCCATTAACGCCCTTCGCCTCAACTTCATTCGACAGAGCTACAGTCTCACCTTCAACCGTAAACACCTGAACAGTGTCGCCGCTGACCCGGCCCTGAGCCAGGCTCTCGCTGACGAACTTCACCAGGGCCTGCTGGTTGTCGGGATTACCGTCGCCGCCGGTCTCGCTGCCGGAATTATTCCAGCTGTCCACGTTGTAGTAGATGTCGATTACCATATTGTCAGTCAGATTTGCATCTGCATTCTCTGTCCGGTCAAAGATGTATTCAACATCATTCCAAGTCGTGTCCTGCTGGCGGCTTGCTACCTGGTCCAGACTACCAACGGCAGCAGAAGCTGTGGCAGTGTAGGGGCCAGTTGTCACAGTAGACTCCGAGCCATCAACGTTCACAAAGTGCTGCACAACGGTGTAGCTCAGCTGGCTCTCCTTCCAGGAGGCAGTAAGAACAATGGTGTTGTCATTACCTTTAACCATCTGATAGAACGCTTCGACGGTCATCTGGAAATGCAAGGACATCAGAGAATCATCGCCGAAATTCCAGCCCACAAACTCACTGTCATCCTCGGTGGGATCATTGGGCTTATTCTCCCCGAGCTTATCAGTGCCCAGCAGGTTCGTGACCTTCTCGATCACATCGTCGCCGTTCTTGTAGACGACAATGTACTTGGTCTCCAGCACGTCGGCGGTGCCGTTATCGTTGGAGTCCACGCCCCAGACCGCGTAGACGGTCTTGTCTGCGGACATATTGACAGCGTACACAATCATGGGCATGGAGTCATCTTTGCCCACAACGCCAAGCTCGCTATCGCTCCAGCCGATGAAGGCATGGCCCTCACGAGAGACCATCTCCTTGCCAGACTTCAGGGAATGTGCGCCTACAAGACCGGTTTCCGAAACTGTCTCCGCGCCCTCAGCGAATGTACCGCCATTGGCGTTGTAGGTCAGGGTGTAGGTCTGCTCCCACTGGGCGGTGAAGGTGACTGTATCTCCGCCTTCCGTCTTTTCCCAGCCCAGGAACAAATGGCTCTCCCAGGTGGGATCGGGCTCCAACTTGATGGTGTCACCAGCCGCTGCAGTGTGAGTGAAGGTGCCATCATTCTCCTCAGTCCAGATACCGATCTGCCCATGCTCCCAGATGCCGCCGTTGGGGTCAACAATGATCTTAACACCAACGTCGACCTGATCGGTTTCCTTACCTCCGGACTCCGTGGGATAGGTGACAGTGGGGATTGTACGGTACTGCTTATGACCACAGTCATCGCAGGTGCGGACCTCTTTGGCAGAATCTGTCTCATCGACCCGCCAAGCACCGTAGCGATGAGCATTCCTTTCAACGTGCTCTTCGCTCAAGGTACAAACGCGTTCGTGCTGTTCATCGTTTCCCTCAATCTCCGACCAAGCCTCAGGATAGCTGTGGGCATTCGCGTCAATAGCAATCTCGACATCTTCTGCTTTCACCGTTGCCTCTTGATCAAGAAAGTTCCCATTGCAGCGGTTGCAGGACCAATACTCAATGGTACCTGGTTGTATACAGGTAGCAGACACGGCGTCATGCTTGGTCGGCTGGTGACCCAGTGCAGAGACCTCATGGCCCTGAGTGCTCACTTCTCCGCAAGCATTACAGGTCACGTCGCCTACACGGCCAGGCTCCGTGCAGGTTGCTACTGTGCTCAAGCCGGTAGTAAAGGGGCCCTCGTGATTACTGCTATTAACAGGAGTCTCAACGCCACCATCCAGCTTTATACCACAGTCCTGGCAATAGGTATCGCCGGTGTAGCCCTTATTAGCACAGGTTGCATCCACGGCACCCCGGATTTCGGTGTTCTCATGCTTGCAACTGGGATCATACTTTCCGTAGAAAGTGGTGTTCTCAGTGACTGCATAAGTTTCGAAATTCACTTGCTCTCCAGAGCACGCCTCATTGTCGTACCAACCATTAAAGATGAAGGTTTCGCCATCGACCACTTTTGTTCCAGGAACTTTGTCTTCACCAGGAACGCTGGTCACATATCCATCTTTCTTAACAAAGCTGGTTGCGTTATCGGCAGCAGCGGAAAAAGAAGTGCTGTTAGGTTGCCGTACCTTGAAGTCAACAGTGCAATAGGTTTTGGACTCAAGGACTACAGAACCGTTGACATGCCACGTCTTCTCTTGGGTGATTTCATGATTGCCATCATCAGCCGTCGTTGCGCCACTGGCTCCAACAACATCATTCCATACAATTTTGAAGGTATCAGGTCCACCCTGTTCATTATATTTGTAGTCCACACCGCCAAGGTGGAGCGTCTTGCACCTATCTGGCATCATTGGTATATCTATCAACAGACCAGATTCCACAGGATAGGACTCCCACCCAGGAGCACCTAAATTGACACTTCCTCGTCCAATATACCACCATTTTGCTTTGTTACCTGTACTATGATCTGGAATTTCTCCATGAGCAGGATTCCAAACATAAAAATAAGCCTCATGTCCTGTTTCAGCCAGCGGTTCTGGGCGGCCCATGCCCAGTTGAGACTGGAGGGACTCCAGCTTCATCAGGGCGCTGTCCACGCCGGGATAGTCGTAGTCTTCCACCTCGAAAGCCTGATACAGGGGCAGGATGTCCTGCATGGCGGCTTCCACGGCGTCGAAGTCCTCGGCGGTCTCAACGCTGTCAGGCAGCGCCGCAACGGCGTTGATGAACTGCTCGGCCACAGTGGGCTCAGCGGGCTCAACAGGCTGGGCGGGATTCAACACAGCTGCGATTTCCCCGGCAGCCTGAGAGAGCTCTTCGTCCTCGGTGGCCTCGGCTACCGCTTCGAACAGGTCCTTGGAGGTCTCCAGGACAATCTCTTCCACAACAGCGCTGGAAATTTCGCCCAGATTAACGCTGTCAGCGTTCTGGACGTCGTCTTCCACACTGCTGTCGGGGGTCTCGTCCTCAGCCTGATCCCCGGCCTCCTCCGCAGGCTCAGACTCGGTGATCTCCTCGGGCTCAGTGGTCTCTTCAACCTCAGCCTCTGTCTCGGGCTCAGCCTCGGGCTCCTCGCACTGCCAGTCAACTGCGTAGCAGCTGTCGCCGTGCTGGTGTTCCTCGGCCTCGCAGGTCAGTTCTTCGCTTGTCTCATAGCATATGTCGCTGTGCTCATGATCTTCGTCCTCGTTTTCACAGATCAGGGTGAGCTCGGTGTTGTAGCACATCTCGTCGTGGGTGTGCTCTTCACACTCACAGACCAATGTCTGGCTGCTCACGCAGTTCCAGCCATCCTCGTTGTGCCAATGACCGGCGGTCCCCTCCTCCGCAAAGACGGAAACGGGCAGCATGCCCATGCACATGATCAGAGCCAGGAACATAGCCAGGCCGCGCCTGCTGAGATTGTTCCAATTTCTCTTAGTCATATAGATATCTTCCTTTCTTTGCAATTTTTCGGATGCAAAGTATCCGGCGGCTGGGCTGCCGTAGCGGTTTTTTGCAAAAAAAACCGCCGTAGGCCCCGTGGCTTTGTGTCCCGTTTTTTCAAACGGTTTACTAGTGTCCAGCAGCCGGGCTAACATAGCACCGCTCCACGAATTCGATGCCTTAGTTCCCATAGCTTTGCAGTCCCACAGTTTCCTATGGTTTGCCAATGTGCCTGTCTGGCCGAGCAAACCGCCCTCCCGCTGCCGCCGGCACTCAACCGCAGCGGGCCATCTCCAGGGTGGATATTCACGTTCCATAGTGCTGCCTCCCTTCAAAATCCGGTCTATGAATCAACCTTCCGCCGCCCCCTCAGAGGCGGCCTGGGCAAATTCCCTCACAAAGCTGTCGTGCAGCTCCTCCTCAGCCCGTTTCCGGGCCCGAACGGCGTCCTCAAACCGGCCATAGCTGCCCAGATACATCCTTCGGCCCTTAAAACAGATCGACGCCCGCCACACCCCCTTGGATGCCCGCCAGTCCACGCCGGGCACGCCGCTTGTGTTGTTGCTTCGCACCGTTTTTGCCGCCAGCATCTCAATGCAGGTGCCATCGATATAAGTCAGCCCCTGGAGGCCCGGACCCCGTGCCCCGGTGCGCTCCCGGCGGGACCGCGGCTGTTCCTCACCTCTCACGCAGCCGCAGCTGGTCGTATGGCCGTCCCGCAGATGGCTGGTCCGGACCACCTTCTCCTGCCCGCAATCGCACCGGCACCGCCAGGCCGTCCTGCCGTTTATACGCTCCGCCGGGGTTAAAACGGTCAGTTTTCCATACTTTTGCCCCGTCAAATCCAACTTTTTTGTAGAATGTCCCATTCTGCACCTTCCTGACTCCATACCTCTTTAGCTTGCAGGAAAGTGTACCTTATAACAAGGTATTTTACAACCTGCTTCTGTTAATAAGATAACACAAAACTATCAAGTATTCAATACTTTCTGAGGAAATTTTTAGAAGGATAGCAGCTTACTAAAAAGTACACTTTTTTGTAACAATGCATTTTGCATAAAGCAGCGCCGCCTGACTGATGTTAAACCAGTCAGGCGGCGCTATCTTGGATCAATATTTTCAAAAACACCAAAACCGCGGGGGCGGCCAAAGGCCGCCTTTATATATAGCAGTGGACGCCCATGCTTTACAGCATGGGCGTCCAGCTTTTCTCAATCTTATCCTACCTTTAAGTCGCGCAGCAGATGGTCCATTACATCCACCAGGTGTCCAATTTCCGGCTTGCTCATCTGCTCGTCAGCACCCAGCTGGCGGCCCTTGATCCGCATCTCCTCACTGATCAGAGAGGAGAAAATAATCAGCGGAACGGGGGCGAAGCGGGGAGTGCTCTTCACCAGCTTTGTCAGCCGGTGGCCGTCCATCTGAGGCATCTCAATATCAGTGATAATCAGTGCCACCTGACTAAAGAGACTATGCTCTTCGGGCAGGGCATTCAGGGCCTCCCAAAGCTCCCGGCCATTGGGGAACATGCGCAGATTGACATACCCGGCTTTGCGCAGGCAGTCCTCAATCATCTTGGACAGCAAAATGGAGTCCTCCGCAATCCAAATGGGCTCGTCACTGCGGGTACGGGGGCCCATCTGATCGATTTCATCCATCTGGATGGTGGTCTCCGGTGCAATCTCAGCCACAATGCGTTCAAAGTCCAGAATAGTCACCAGGTCCTTGCCGCACTGGGCAATGCCGGTGGCCACGCCCTCAGAGCCGCCGGACACCGTTTTGTCCGGTTTGTGGATGTCCATCCAGGAGATCCGGTTGATTCCAACAACCGTGTGCACCCGGAAAGCGATAAACATCTTGTTGAAATTGGTAATAATGAACAGGTCCTTTTCACCCTTCGGGCTGCCAGCACCCAGGTATTCGGGCAGATCGACCACCGTTATCACAATGTCACGGGGCTTGATGATCCCCTCCACAGCCGGGTGGGCGTGAGGCATCATCTTGACCGGGGTAGGCATGATAATCTCCCGCACCTTAGCCACATTGATTCCGTACAAGTTTCCGTCAATCGTAAACTCCATGATCTCGATCTCGTTGGTGCCGGACTCCAAAAGAATACCGCCGTTATGTACCTCCGCCATTTCTGACACTCCTCACTCTATTTAGGATGGCGCCGTCCGGCGCGTTTGGTTCAGGATTTAGAAAATAATGTCTTTCTGGCCGTAGGACCGGATACAGCCCTGGCCGCTGGCCACGTCAAAAAGCAGGGTCCGGGCCACACTTCCGCCCACATTTTCCGCCAAAAGGCGGATATTTTCCCGCTTCAGGATGGCATGGACGCTCTCAATGTTCCGCTGTCCGATATTGCCAAGGCCGCCGCCCCCAGCAATCTCAAACATTTTAGCACCGCCGGCAATCTTTACCGTCATCCGGCTGCGTGAAGCCCCCTTGGCCTCCATCTGCTTCAAGGTCTCCTTAATGCCGGTATCGGCGTACTTTAGCGGATGGGCTCGTCCAGCCTCCATATTCAGCGGCAGCATAATGTGGAGCAGTGCCCCCAGCCGCAGTTTTGGATCATGAAAGCACAGGCCGATACAAGAGCCTAACGCGTAGGTTATCAGGATGCCCTCCCCCTGGAGCATCTTCATATCGGCAATTCCTACTGTCAGTTTGTGCTCAGCCATCGCTAACGCCCAGCTTCCTCATCAAGAACTCTAACGACCGAAGATCGGGGGACAACAGCAGATGGCTGGGGATCTCCTGGCCGTTGCTCACAAAATTGCCGCCAACGGTCATCAAATAGTCGGACATACCGCCATACTCGGCCATCGGCACCGCCAAAATAGCGCCCTGCATATCCACCGCAAAGGCGGGGACCGTCAGGTTGATGTTGACTCCGGCCAGACCGGACAGCGCCGTCACAAAGGCGGAAATCATAATATTGCCGATCTCAATCAGTGCGGACTGCTCCAGCTCAGCCAACTCCTCATAGCCTTGAATTCCCTGGCCCAGCATGGTCTCCAAAATGAAGTTGACCAAGTCAAGCTTCTGTACTGACAGCATGATGCCGCCTACGTCGCCGCTCATCTTCACCAGAACGCCAGCGGTAACCGCCTCTGGACCGCCGATCCACTCGATGGCCTCGTTATAGCCCATAATACGTACCTCCGGCATGGTGATGCGCACCTCTTTGCCCAGCATCTGGGACAGGGCGGTAGCGGCGTTGCCGGTTCCGATACTGCCTATTTCCCGCAGGGTATCAATCTCCAGTGACGACAACTGATCGTAGTTTTTTATCATACCCCAGCTTCCCTTCTTTCTAGTTAGTTAGGTTAGTTAGGCAGGCCGTTGATGGTCTGCTCAATCTCATCTGATGTCTGCACCATCTTCAGCGCGTAGCTGTAAGCCCGCTGAGATTCGATCACCTTGACCAGCTCCTGAGCAAGGTCCACATTGGAGCGCTCCAGATAACCCCGTATCACCTTTCCCGTACCAAGATACAGGTCGCCGTTTTTATCCGTGGGCGAGAAGCGTCCGCTGTCGGCGTGCTGCATACCGTCGTAGATCCGGTAGTCGAAAACACCGATATCCAGATCAGCCTCCCGGTTTTCCGGGTCAACAACAATAAAGTTGCCTGTGCTGTCCAGCACACAGCGCCCCTCGTTGTCGGACAGACGCCACTCCACAGTGTTTTCGGGCGGAATTTCCTCTCCGGTTACAGGGTCAATCTCAGGCTCAGCGTCCTCGTCCGGCTCTACCTCAAACCGGGCCATGATGAACGCGCCGTCCCGGCTGAACGAAACCTCCTGGCTGACCAGATCGTACAGCGCAAAGAAACCGTCTCCGGTAATGGCAAAGTCGAAGGTGAAGCCCGTTTCCACATAGCCGCCGGTCTCGTAGTCCACGCTGGCCTTTACCATTTTGGTGCCGGTGCCCTTGGGCAGCTGCTCCTGGTCGATACCGGTCACATTGCCGTACATCAGGTGATGGAAGGTGGCCCGTTCCGCCTTGTAGCCATAGTTGTTCACGTTGGCAATGTTGTTGGCTTGGACATTCATGCGCTGCTGCTGCTGATAAGCGCCCACAGCGCCGGTGTAGAAGGACATATTCATAGCTTGCTCACGCCTTTCCTTTCCGGATGATTACTGCATCCTGCCGATATCGTTCACAGCCCGGGTGATGACCTCGTCATAGATCTTGCTCATCTGGGCGGCGCTTTGAAGAGCCCGCTGGGTGGTCATCATGTTGGTCATTTCCTCAATCAGGCTTACATTGGACCGCTCTACCCATTTGTGGTGAATGGTCACATTCTCATTGACCTGGGCGCCGTCACCTGTAAACAGGCCATAGGGTGTACGCTCCAGCTCCCCGTTGTCCTCAAACATGAACACACCCAGAGTGGCCAGATACTCGCCGTTCTCGGTGGACAGGTTGCCCTGGGCATCAGCCTCCAGCTTGTCGGTGGGCAGTTGGATCTGATTGCCCTCCCGGTCCAGCACCCGGCCCAGCTCAGACAGGCACAGGTAGCCCTCGTTGTCAAGGGTAAAGCTGCCCGCCCGGGTGTAGGCCACGCCGTCCACTGTCTGGATGGCGAAGAAGCCCTCCCCCTCAATGGCAAAGTCCAGGGGCAGATTGGTCTCCTCAAAGGAGCTCTGGGTGAAGTCGGTATACAGATGATCCGGGGCCAGGATATGGGCCTGATAGGTGGGCAGCTCCTGATAGACTGACTTGTCCTTGTTGCCAATACGCACCGCCATTACCTCGTCAAAGGTGCGGTCGGTGTACTGCTCGGCCTTAAAGCCGGCGGTGGAGATGTTGGTCATATTATTGGCCACAACGTCCAGCCGCCGCCCCTGAGACAGCATTCCGGAAGTCAGATTATAAAACCCCTTCAGCATAGTATAAAACTCCTCTCGTCTTCGGCCTACTTCATGCCGGTCATATAGTGATTCATATAAAGCTTCAGCTTCTGGATGGCTCGGGAGTGGAGCTGGGAAATGCGGGGCTCGCTGACCTCCATCACCTGGGCGATCTCCTTCATGCTGAGGTTTTTGTGGTAGTAAAGGGAGATGACCATCTGCTCATTCTCCCGCAGGGATTCAATGGCCTTTGTCAGCGTCTCCAGCAGCTCCTGGCGGAGCATAGAGTCCTCCGGGCGGCTGTCAGCGGCGCCGTCAGGCACATCCGCTCCGCCGTTCTGCTCCCGGTCCTCAAACAGGGCGTCCAGCGAGAGCACGTTGCACATGGAGGAGTTGGCCAGATCCTCCTGATACTGGTCCTGGGTCACACCCAGGCGCTGAGCCATCTCCTGGTCGGTGGGGTAGCGGCCCAGTTCGGAAAACAGCTCGCTGCTGGCCTGGTCAATATCCCGGGCCTTCCGCCGCACGCTGCGGGGCACCCAGTCCTGCCGCCGGGCCAGGTCGATCACCGCCCCCCGGATTCGCTTGGACACATAAGTTTCAAACTTGATGCCCTTGTCCGGGTCAAATTTGTCCACCGCCCCGGCCAGGGTGAGCAGTCCCTCATTGACAATGTCGTCCACCTGGGCAAAGCTGCTGTATACCCCCCGAACCTGGAGTGCAATGGTCTTGACCAGCCCCACATAGCGCATCACCAAAGGCCATTTCAGCTCCTCATTTTCGGTGCGCTTATAGGTTAAAAGCAGCTCCTCCGTGGTCAGCGCGTCCAGCTCCTCCTGGCTCCAAGTCAGCTTTTCCCGCCCGGACGTCGCCGCCCCGCTCATACCGCTGCCGCCTTTCTCTCAGGCCGGGCCGGCGCAGCGTCCAGGGTGATATTGCCCAGGGACTGGATCTGCACGTCGCTGGTAATCTCGTTAAAGGACAGCACATAGACGCCAGGGTAGAATTGAGACAGCATTCTGCTCAGATAGACACGGATGACCTGACTGGTCAGCACAATGGGGGTCTGAGACAAGTCGCTGAACTTCTTTAAGTAATCGGCCAGCTGGGTGACAATACTCTGCATCAAGTCGGGACCCATGGCCAAGTAGATGCCCTGCTCGTTCTTGCTCAGGGAGCTGATAACCCGCTTCTCCACCTCGGCGTCCAAGGTGACCACCCGAAGCTGACCGTGCTCGCAGAAACGGCGGGTAATGGTGCGGCTGAGCGCCACGCGGATATTCTCGCACACCATATCGATGTCCTTGGTGGTCATCAGGGAGTCCACCGCAGTCTCCAGAATGGTGGCCAGATCCCGGATGGGGACACCCTCCTTCAACAGATTGCGCAGGATACGCTCCAGGTTGGCATAGGACATCACACTGGGGATGGCCTCCTCCACCAGCTCCGGGGCAGTCTTTTTCAGGTTCTCCACCAGCTGCATCACCTCCGCCCGGCCCAACAGCTCGTAGGCGTGGCGGCGGACCACCTCAGACAGGTGGGTCTGCATCACAGACAGGGGGTCGATAACGGTGTAGCCGTAAATCTCCGCCATTTCTTTGTTCTCCGGCAAAATCCACCGGGAGGGGATGCCGTAGGCAGGCTCAATAGTCTCAATGCCGTCGATCTCACCGGCGGGACTGACGGGCTCCAGAGCCAGATAGTAATCCACCAGAATCTCGCCCCGGGCCACCTCTTCTCCCTTAATTTTTACCACATACTGGTTGGTACCCAGCGCGGAGGAGTCGTGGAGGCGGATAGAGGGGATGACAAAGCCCATGTCCTGAGCATACTGCCGGCGGAAAATCACAATACGGCTGATGAGTTTGCCACCGCTGTTCTCATCCACCAGGGGGATCAGGCTGTAACCGAACTCCATTTCAATGGGGTCTACCGTGAGCAACCCGTAGACGTTGTTGATATCCTTATAATAATCGGTTTCGCTGGGAGCCGCCGTCATATCGGTCACCACAGGCTCCTCAGGCTGGACCAACTGGGCGGCCTCCTGGCGCTCCAGACGTCCACTCATCAGATAGCCGAATACGGCCAGTCCCACGCCCACAATGAGCAGGGGGACAGTGGGCGTACCGGGAATGATGCCCAGGATAACCAGCACAGCACCGGCGGTGAGGATGGCCCGGGGCTGACGGGCAAACTGGTTGATGACGTCGGCGTTCAGGCTGCCCTCAGACACCGACCGGGTGACGATCATGCCGGTGGCGGTGGAGATCATCAAAGCGGGCAGCTGAGATACCAGGCCGTCACCAATGGTGGCAATAGAATAGGTCTGTGCCACTGTGCCCAAGTCGCCCACGCCATTGATGGAGCCAATAATAATACCGCCGATCAGGTTAATCGCCGTGATAATCAGGGACATGATGGCGTCGCCCTTGACGATTTTGGTCGCGCCGTCCATAGCGCCGTAGAAGTCGGCCTCCCGCTGGATTTTGGACCGGCGCTCACGGGCCTGCTGCTCGTTGATCAGACCGGAACTGAGGTCGGCGTCAATCGCCATCTGTTTGCCGGGCATAGCGTCCAGGGTGAAGCGGGCGGCCACCTCGGCCACACGCTCGGCGCCTTTGGTAATGACGATAAACTGCACCAGCACGATAATAAAGAAGATAATAATACCCAGCACGATATTGCCTTGAGTAATCATCTCGCCAAAGGTCTGGATGACCTGGGTACCCGGAGTTTCGCCGCTGCTGCCGTCAAAGCTCAGAATAGACCGGGTGGTGGATACGTTCAAGCCCAGACGAAACAGGGTGGTAATCAACAGAAGGGATGGAAAAATAGAGAACTCCAGCGCCTCCGAGATGGTCATCGTGACCATCAAAATCACAATAGACAGGGAAATATTGGTGATGATCAGGATATCCAGAAGGGCTGGGTGCAGGGGGACGATCAGGAACAGAACGATGACCACCACGAGGAGGGCTATGCTGTTTTGAAAAATACGCCGCATGGTGTCATCCTTTCCTTTTTATTTGAATTCCACAAAACGGGAAGAATTCGCAGCTTTATCAGTTTTTTTGGTCCAGCTTCAACACATAGACCAGCACCTCGGCCACCGGGCCGTAGAGCTCGGGGGGGATCTCCCGTCCCAGGTCCACAGAGGCGTACAGAGCCCGGGCCAGGGGGACATTCTCCACTACGGAGACACTGTGTTCCTCCGCTACCTTGACAATGCGCAGGGCCAGCTCATCCATGCCCTTGGCCAGCACTACCGGGGCGCTGTCCTCCTCCTCGTGATAGCGCAGGGCTACGGCAAAGTGGGTGGGGTTACGGATGACTACGTCAGCGCCGGGCACCTGCTGCATCATGCGCTGCTGGGCACGCTGACGCTGGATTTGTTTGATTTTCCCCTTGATCTGGGGGTCGCCTTCGGTCTGTTTATACTCCTCTTTGATCTCCTGTTTGGACATTTTCAGCTGGCGTTCGTAGTCCCACCACTGATACAGATAGTCAAAGAAGGCCAGGGCGGTGAAAGCCACCGCGATCTGAATCACCAGAGTGATGATATCCTGAAAGAGGATACTGCACGACTGGACCAGGCTCATGTCCAGAAACCTGCTGAACGTCAGGGCCACACCGGTGAAATAGTTGTAAATCAAAAAAAGCAGAACAGAGATTTTTAAAATGCTCTTGACAGCTTCAATCACGCTGCGCAGGGAGAACAGCCGTTTTAAGCCCTGCAAGGGGTTGAGCCGGCTGAACTTAGGCTTGATGGACTCTGTGGCCACAAGCATCTTGGTCTGGAAAAAGGTCACTCCCACCGCCAGCAGGGCGGTGACGCCCAAAAAGGGGCCGGCCATCACAAAAAAGGACAGCAGCACCGTCTTAAACAGCTCAAAGAACACTCCAGGGACCATTTCCACCACGCCGGAGCCCATATAATAGAAGCAGAGATTAAACAGAGCTCCCATCTGCTGTACTACCACCTTGCCCATGATCTGGATCATGAACAAACTGCCAATCAGGGTGGAAACGGCAACGGCGTCCTTGCTCATCAGAACATTGCCTTTTTTTCGTTCGTCTCGCCGTTTCTTTGGTGTCGCCTTTTCGGTTTTGGAGTCACCGGCCATGGAATGATCCCCCCTTTGTCAGCCGTTTTGTAGGTTTGCTCAGCCCGACATGAGGGGCAATATATGCTGGAGGGTAAGCAGCATCTCGGTCTCCGCGTCCAGCAGATAGTCGCTGAACGGGGCCAGCAGCAGCATCACCAGCACCAGACCAATGATTACCTTCAAATCAATGTTGATGACAAAGACATTGATCTGAGGAATCACCTTCATCAGAATGCCCATACCCACCTGACCCATCAGCTCCGCCGCCAGAATGGGCATGCTAAGCTTGACACCCAGAATGGTACAGTCAATGAAGATTTGGATCATAGCGGCGTAGAAGTTATCTCCCAGCGCCACCCCGCCGAAGGGAATCACCAGGCTGGAATTGGCAAAGATGCGTATCAGAGTGTGGTGGCCGTTTGCCGCAAAGAACAGCAGTGACATCAACGCGTTGAGCAACGTGGAGGTAGCCGTCACCTGAATGCCCGAGGCGGGATCGTAGGTGGATGCCATAGACAGGCCCATCTGCATATCAATGACAGATCCGGCCATGATGGGAATATAGAAAAAGATATTGACGATCAGGCCCAGCGCATAGCCCAAAAACAGCTCCAACAGGAAGGTGAAGGCCAACCCCAGCAGGGTGGACGGCACCTGGACCTGGGCGGGGCTCATGGAGAACACGCAGATTGACAGCAGCAGGATAAAGCCTGCCTTAATCATATTGGGGATGCCCCGCCGCCCAAGGAGGGGGTTGAACACCACAAAGCCAGTCATACGGCCTGTAATCAGCAAAAAGAGGGTAAGTGAAGTCCAGTCCACAGCGCGCCCCTCCCTATCGGGTGGCCATCAGCTCAAAGATCCCCCGGGTATAGTCCAGCAGGGTCTCCATCATCCAGCCGCCTCCTACAAGGAGCACCAGGATAATCACAGTCAGCTTAAGGATAAAGCCCAACGTCTGCTCATGGATCTGGGTCACCGCCTGAAAGATGGCTACCAGTACACCTACCGCCATACTCAGCACCAGCATAGGACCACCCAGCTTGATTACAACCCAGATGCCCTCACGCAGCTTTTGAGTTATTAATGATGTATCCATGTTCCCTCCTTACCCTAACGAAAAGCCTGCCACCAAGGTGGAGAACAGCAGCTGCCACCCGTCCAGCAGGATAAACAGCAACAGCTTAAAGGGGGTGGAGATCATAGACGGCGGAAGCATGACCATACCCATAGACATCAGGGTGGATGCCACCAGCATATCGATGAGTATGAAAGGGATATACAGCAGGAAGCCCAGTATAAAGGCATGCTTCAACTCACTGGTGACAAAGGCTGGAATAATCACCGTCAGCGGAAGCTGAACCACTTCCTCCTGGGTTTCCGGAGCCTCAACCCCGGACATAGTGCAGTACAGTCCCACGCTTTCCAGCTCCGCCCAGTTCGCCATAAACCGCTTGAGCGGAACCTGAGCCCGGTCAAAGAACTCCTCCTGGGTAATCTCCTCCTGTTGGTAGGGGACAAAGGCCTCCTCATTGATGGCTGCCAGAGTTGGACTCATGGTAAACAGGGTCAGGATCAGGGCCATACCCACCAGCACCATGTTTGGAGGCGTCTGTTGGGTACCCATGGCATTGCGCAGGAAGGAAAAAACCACCACATACCGGGTAAAGGAGCTCATCATGATGATCAGCGAAGGCAGAAGCATCATGACGGTGGTCAGGAACAGGATCTCCAGCGTCTGTACGCTATCACCATTTACATTGATTAGCGCGTCGGTTGGCATCCTTCCTCACCTCGATTCATTCACCGGCACTTCGGGTTATTTTTTCTCTCTCAGCCGCTGCATCAGGGCGCGGAAATCCAGGGGCCGTTTTCCTTCCGGCCCCTCCGGAGACGCAGGCGCTTCCCAGTTCTCTCCTTCCTCCTGGGTCAGCTCAGCCAGTAGAGTCAGTCCAGTGGGGGTACAGCCCAGCAGCAGATAACGCTGCCCAGCCTTTATCAACAGTACAGACTGGTCCCGGCCCAAGGCTGCCCGGTCCAGTATCTGGAGGCGGCTGCCTCCGCTTCGGATCAGCCACCCGCCGGCACCTAAATTTTTTCCCGCCCAGCGGGTGAACACATAGGCTCCAAGCATCACCAACAGGACAACGGCCAGCAGGCCAAGCACGGAGAGAATCTGGGACCAGTAGTACATTAAGGCTCGCCTACAATGGAAGTAACCGTCTTCAGTACGCGCTCGGGCTTAAAGGGCTTAACGATAAAGTCCTTGGCACCGGAACGGATTGCGTCGATAACCATAGTCTCCTGGCCCATGGCGGAACACATGACCACATTGGCGTTGGCATCGGAAGCCCGAATGGCTTTCAGGGCCTCCAGGCCGTCCATGTTGGGCATGGTGATGTCCATCAGCACCAGGTCGGGCTTGAGCTCATTGTACTTCTCAACTGCCATGGCGCCATCCTCGGCCTCGTAGATCTCGCTGTAACCGGCCTTGCTCAGAGTGTCCTTAATGACCTTGCGCATGAAAGCGGCGTCGTCAACTGTAAGAATCTTAGCCATAGTTAAACCATCCTTTTTTTAAAAATAGTTGCTTTTTAGTTGCTTTTTATATACAAAAGGGCTCAGCCCTGGGTCAGCACATTGATATCTGGCTTCTGTAAAATCTCGGTGATCCGGATGCCGAAGTTGTCGTCAATGACCACCACGTCACCCTTGGCTACACACTGTCCGTTGACCAGCAGGTCCACCTGATCGCCCGCCAATTTGTCCAGCACCACCAGAGAGCCCTTGGAGAAGGACAGAATATCCTGGATCTTCCGACGTGTGCGGCCAATCTCCACCGCCACCTCCAGGGAGACAGAGAGGATCAGGTCCAGGTTGTCCTTCTGCTCCTGATTCAGCTGGGTCTCGCTGCTCAGCTCCTTCATGCGGTTGGGCTGAGCGTTGATGACCTTGGGCTCAGGCGGCGCCACAGACTGCTGGGGCGGATACATGGGATAGGGCGGATAGGGATAGGGGTACTGGCCATAGGGGGGATAGCCTGGGTAGCCGGGCATCTCGCCAGCCTGAGGCACGCCAGGGGCAGGGGCGGCGGGAGCTGCGGTCGCACCAGGTGCCGGCTGGGCCGCAGGAGTGGGGGCGGGAGCTGGAGCAGCAGCCGGAGCGCCACCAGCCATCATCTTTTCGATCTCCTCCTGGCTTAGAGACGCCCCTCCGCCGGCAGGGGCAGGGGCGGGCGCAGGTGCGGGAGCCGGGGCCGGTTCGGGGGTCTCCTCCTCCGCGCCCAAGCCAAAGCCGGCGATCAGCTCTTTGCCCAGCTCCACCGACATGACGTTCATAAATTCGCTGTCCAGCACGTCGTCAATGGTCAGGTTAAAGCGCACCACCACCACAGGGCCGTGGGTAACAGGGAAATGCTCCTCCTTCACCTTGTCCAGATCCACCAACTCAAATGACTCGGGGGTAGAGATGTTCACCATCCGGCCCAGCAGGTCTGACAGGGCGGTAGCGGAGGAACCCATCATCTGGTTCATAACCTCGCACACGGCGCTGATAGACAGCTCGTTGAGCTCAAATTCCTCGTCGGGCGTCTCGGTCATCAGCAGAATATCCGTGATGGCCCGTACGTCGCTGCGCTTGAGCAGCATGATGTTGCTGCCCTCCAGGCCGCACACATACTTGATCTCCACGCCTACCGCCGGCTCAATCTTGCCAAGGGTGAAATCCTCCGCGTTGACCACGCTCACCCTGGGCGTTGTGATGTCCACCCGGTGGTCCAGCATGTTGGAGGCCGCAGTGGCAGAGGAGCCCAGGCTGATGTTCATGATCTCCCCGATGGCATCTATTTCCATCGGGCTAAAAATAATATCTTCCATCCAGATTCGCTCCTTTTAGCCTACATCTTGATGTAGGTCTCTCCGATTTTCACGGCCACCTGCTTGTTGCTGGTGCCCATTTTGCCGTCAAACCACCTTCGCCCACCGATGTTCAGGAAGACCGGGGAGTCTTTGGACCGTTTGATGTCCACCACGTCGCCCACATTCAGGTGGTACAGGTCGCTGAGTAATATCCGGGTACGTGCCAACTCGGCCACAATTTCCAGCTCAGAGTCCCGCAGGGTATCAAATATCTCCTCGGACTTATCCTCGCCAGTGGTGCGGCGGCTGGTATTTTTACTGATCTCGGAAAAAACATTGGTCAGCATCTCGCCGGGCAGACACAGGCTTATCCGGCCTGTGCAGTTGGGGAATTTGATATTCAGGCCCACAATTACCACTGTCTCATCATAGCCAATCAACTGGACCAGGGTGGGATTCACCTCGGTGCGGACATAGGAGAAGTGCAGGGTTATGTAGTTCTCCCAGCTGTTGCCCATAATGGGAACCAGGTCTGCAACCAGGCTCTCATACATGTTCAGCTCCAGATCGGTCATGTTGTAGTCGCTTGGTATGGTGGGGTCCGGGTCGCCCTCGCCGCCCATCATGCGATCCAGCATAGACAGCACCACCGGCGTGTCCATATGGACCAGGATAGGATCGTCACCCTGGAGATGCCCCAGGTCAATCTCAGCCAGTGAGACCACGTCACTCTCCGTCAAGCCGTTGGAGAACTCGTAGTAGCGCTGCTCCTCCACACTGTCCACGTCAATTTCGCAGGTGGCATGCAGCAGAGCATTGATTCTGGAGTTGATGACCCGGGCATAGCTCTCAAAGATGCTGTTGAGCATCTTCAGCCTGTCTTTGGTGAACTTGCGCGGGCTGTAAAAGTCATATTTACGATATTTTTGTTCCGCAGATTTTTCCGCCGGTTTGTCTACGTCCAGTTCTCCGCTTCTGGCCGCATTCAAAAGGGCGTCAATCTGACTTTGTGATAAGACTTCAGCCATAACGTTCCCTCATTTTAGAAAATGCTCTTCAAATACCAACCTCAGTTTCCGTTGGTGCTGTAGCTGACGGCGGCGTTGCCATCTGCGGTAAACTCGGTGGTATTGCCGGTATTGGTATCAGACATGGTGTAGTACTGCCGGTAGTCATCGTTCAGCTCGTTTTCCAGGTCGCGGCCGCTGATGATGATCTCCACGCGGCGGTTTCTGGCCTTGCCCTCGGCGGTGGAATTGTCAGCCACGTTGCGCCACTGGCCGTAACCCTCAGCCACATACCGTCCGGGATGGATCACCTCATAACCGATGCTGTCCTGGAAATAGGCCACCACCACGGCGGCGCGCTGGGCGGCAAGGGTCCGGTCCACAATGGAAGTGTTGGGGATGTTGCGGGACTGGGCGGTGTGGCCCAGCACCCGGACCTCGTCGATATAGGGGCCGGCCTCCGCGATAGCGGGAATCAGGGCATCCAGTACAATTTTGCCGTCCTGACGCAGATCGGACTTGTTGCCGTCAAAAAAGACGGCGTCGTCAAAGGAGATGAAGACAAAGTCGTCACCCATACTGACAGAGATACTGTCCGAAGCGGCCGCGCTGCTCTCAATATACTCTGTCAGGTAGTCATACAGCTCAACCAGCGCCTCGTCCACCATGTCATTCTCGTCGGGGAGGGGAAGATCCTTGCCTCCGGTGCCGTCGGGATCATCCACCGGGCCGGGGATGGGCTCCACCTCGTCAATGGCGTCCCGGTTGAAGCTTTTGACAAAGACCATCCACTTTTCCTGGTCAATGGTGGAGATGGAGTAAAGCAGAACGAAGAAGCACAGCAGCAGGGTCACCATGTCGCCGTATGTATCCATCCAGTTGGCGCCGCCGCCTCCGCCGCTTTTTTTCTTGATGCTTGCCATGGTTTCACCTCAGTTCATACAGGGGGACGGGGTTATTCCCCGCCGCCTCCGCCTTTCTTACCGGCTCCGGCGCCGTCGCGCTGCTTCTGACCCATGAAGGTGAGCAGCTTCTCACGCAGGAACTTGGGGTTGGCGCCGGACTGGATGGACATGATGCCCTCCACAATGATAAGCTTGCACAGGGTCTCCTCCTCGTCCCGGCGGCGCAGCTGGGTTGCGATAGGCCCAAAGATCATATGGGCCAGCACGCAGCCGTACAGGGTGGTAACCAGAGCGGTTGCCATGGCGGGGCCCAGGTCGCCGCCGCCGCTCTCCACGTCCATGGCTTTCAGCATGTTAATCAGACCAACCAGAGTACCCACCATGCCGAAGGCGGGGGCCACGGCGGAGGCCTTTTCATACATGCCCGCGCCGTCCTCGTGGCGGGCGACGGACTGCTCAATGTCGTTCATCATGATCTCTTTGGCCTGGTCGGCGTCGTTGTTGTCCACAATGAGCATGATGCACTGCTTAAAAAAGGGGTCGGTCTCCTGATTGCCCTTTTCCTCCAGAGCCAGCAGGCCGTTCTTACGGGCCACCTGGGCCAGATCAACCAGCTTGTCGATAATGGCCATGGGGTCATACTTCTTATTGTTCATGATGGTCGCGAAGTGCTTGGGCACGGCAGCCAGCGCGCTGATGGGGAAGCTGGCTACCAGTACGGCAAAGGTACATCCAATGACGATAAAGATACTGGCCGGGTCGATAAAGTTGCCCAGCTGGCTGATAGTGATAAAGCCATCTGTACCGCCCTGCATCATACCTACGATCATGACCGCAAAAGCGACTACCGTACCGATGATATACGTAATATTCACAGGTCCACACTCCTCTCCCCACCGGGGATGTTATTTCTTTTTCGGGGCGCATTTGAAAGGCGTTGGGTCCAGGCTCAGGAAAGGGCCCCCTCTGCTTCAGGCTTAACGCCTGTCAAATATGCCCCGCAGCCGGCGCTGTCAGCGCCGGTCCACAACAGTCAGGGCACGATGCACATCCTGCACCTTGGCGGAATACTCCATGATACGCTTGATGATGGTGTCCGGGTCCTCGCGGACAATGAAATAGTCCCGGTTCATCATGACAATTTTAGACTCCGGAATCATCTCAATGCTCTCGATCTGGTTGTGGTTTACCAAAAACCGCTCCCCGTTTCTCTTCGTCAGTTGAATCATGACAAACCTTCCTTTCCTATTTCAAAACACTCGTGAGCCTCCCATAAAAAGGGAGGGGGCCCGCCGCTGAAAGCGGCGGAGGAGGGTTCTGCTTCCCATTTTGGAGATAACCCCCGCCCGGCTCACGCCGGGAGCCCCCTCGGAGGGGGCCCGCGGCGCTCAACCGGAAAAATCAATCAGCTTACCGCTTCATGTTCACCAGCTCTTCCAGCATGGAGTCGGTGACAGTGACAATACGGGTGTTGGCCTGATAGCCGCGCTGGGTGGTAATCATCTCAGCAAACTCGTTGGCTACATCGGTACTGGAGGCCTCCAGACCGCCGTTCTTGATCTGGGTGGTCTTCTCAATCAGGACTGCGTCAATAGCCTCAGCGGTTGTACCAGCCGCAGCATTTTGGGTATCAGGAGCCACCTTGTTGCCCAGGTAAGCGGTGGGCAGCTCAATGCCCAGGGTGGACACGCGCACGTTGCCCGCGCCGCCCATGGCCTTGTAGTAGCAGCCGTCCTGGTGGGTCACACCGTCGGGGCTGTCAACCGTGGCCACGGCCACGTATCCCACCACTACCGTGTCGCCGTTGGGGGCAATGCCTGTAATGGAACCGTCTGGGCCAACCTTCATGCTCTTCAGCTGGATAGGCATCACGTCAGAAACCGCATTTTCAGCGGTGTTCTCCGCAACGGCCATACAGGATTTATTCGCGCCGCCAGTTAAATCAGCATTAACGCCTGGAGTCGCGTACTGGTTAGTGCCGCCTGTTGCCGCGCTGAGGAAGGGATAAACCGGGTCACCCTCCTGCCAGTTATAAACATCAGCGCCTCCATTCGCACCTGCTGTAATACCTCCATTAGTCGTGGTGGGGGCAGCGGCGGACAGAGGGACCCGCAGAGGAACCAGATGTGAGCTGATAATGGTTTTGCTGGTAATGTCCTTGCCATTCTGTTTCGCAGCCTCAATCTCTGCGGCTGTAGCATTCGCCTTATAATCAGGGTTCTGCACCCGGGCAAAGCCATAGAGCACCTTATTGTCACGGTTACAGATATAGCCGTCAGGGTCCACCCAGAAGTCGCCCACACGGGTCAGGTCCATCTTAGACACGTCATTGCCGCTGGTAATGCCGCCGACCCAAGTGACGGTGCCGTCCTCATTTTCCACTTTTTCCAGCTTGTCGCCCACCATAAAGAAGCCTTCACCGGTGAGCATGCAGTCCAGGCCCACGCCGGTGGGGGCATAGGTGGAGGGGCTCATGTTCAAGTCGATGGAGCCCACGGAGCAGCCGTAGCCGATTTGGGAGGGGTTGTTGCCGCCCATGGTCACGCCGCCGTTGGAGCCGGACTTGCTGGTGGTGTAAATAGACTCCCGGAAGGTCATACGCTGGGCCTTGTAGCCATAGGTGTTTACGTTGGCCACGTTGTTGCCGATTACGTTCAGCTTGGTCATGTGTGCTTTCAGGCCGCCAATGGCGGCGTACATTGCGCCTGTCATATCGCTAAATTACTTCCTTTCTATGGCGCTGCCGGTCCTCTGTCAGTCGGGCAGAGGACCAAAGCATCCGAAAAGGTCCTGCCTTTGCCTTATTTCAGCAGCACAGCGCCGTCGATATTTGTGAAGATGTTTTCCTGCATCTCCTCCTGGGACATGGTGGTAATCACCCGCCCGTGGGGGACGTTGATGATAAAGGCCCGGGTCGCGTCGAAGGCCAGGATATTGGTGGCTCCCTTGGCCTGGGCCCGCTCGACCGAGTCGGCCAGCTGTCCCATCAGGGCGTCGTCCACCTGGATACCCCGCTCAACAGCCCGGTTCTGGGCGTGCTTGGAGAAGGAGATCGCGGGCTCCGCGACTTTCAGCTCCTGCTGCAGCAGAGCGCCAAACTGTCCGGTCATACTCCGGCTTACCGGGCTGACCCGCTGGACGCGCTCCACCTGGGACACGCCCTGGATGGAATTGATGCGTTCTGCCATTGTCGTTCCTCTTCTTTCTTCACGGACCTCCTGTCCGCTTATTCCGGCCAGATTCCCTCCTGGCCTTTGGCTCACTCTCCGTCGCCGTCGCCGTCTCCGTCACCTGTAGGAGGAGGTGTCTCAGTATCGTCGCTGTCGTCACCTGTGTCGGGGTCTTCCTCCACCTTGGGGGGCAGCTTGCCTACGGCCATGATCTCGCTGAGATAGTAGCCCTTGCCATTCACATAGATGACCTGCTCGCCGTTGTAGGTGCCGGTGCCTTCCACCACGCCTACCAGCTCGTTCAGGTTGCCCTTGCTGTCATACACGCCAATGGTAACGGTCTGTCCCACCAAAGACGCGGCATAGCCCATCACGTTGGCCAGAAGCATCTCGTCCATCTTGGTGGTCAGCTCGGTCATGGCCTGCATAGAGGTCATCTGCACCAGCTGGTTCATCATGTCGGTGGTGCTGGCCTGGTTGTCCATGCTCTGGTTCTGGAACTGCTTGACCATCAGGCCCAGCATGTCGGTAAAGGACAGCGTGGTTTTGTCCTCATAGAGCTGGTCCAGTTTATCCTTTTCCGCCCAGCGGTTTACATAGGCGTCATAGTCAGTCTGCGTGCCGTAGGTTGTATTGCGGTACGCAGCGTCCAATCCAGTGGGCAGTGAAGTATCAGCCATATTGGTTCGCCTCCTTTAAAATCAGTTCACGCCGTCCAGGCCAAACAGTCCCAGGCGGAGCTTTTGCAGGAAATCGCCGTCGTGTCCGCTGTCCTGCTGTTGCTGCTGCTGTTGCTGCTGCTGGCGGTTGTGGCCGTCAGGATCGGCCTGCTGCTGCTGAGCCTGCTGGCTGTCCTCATTGCGCTGGACCTCTACCCGGACCTCGTTGTTCTGCCCGTAGCCCTGGAGAGCCGCGTTCAGGTTGTCGAGGTGCTGATTCAGCAGGTTGGCCGCCTTGGCGTTGGCGGTGTGGAGCACCACCTGGAGGGTGCCGTCGGCACTCTGGGTCAGCTTGACGGTCAGGTTGCCCAGATTTTCGGGGCTGAGCTTGATCTCAATCTGCTTTAAGCCCTGCTGGGCGGCAAAGCGGATGGTATCGGCCAGCTGAGTGTCCATTTCGGGCTCTTCCGTGTCCAGCTGGAAGTTCTCGCCCACCTTCACAGGCGCGGCCTTCACGTCTTTGAACAGCGGCTGGCTGGCTGCCATCTCAGAGGCATCCAGATTGGCGTCGTCCTGCTCCTCCTCGGTTTTAACGGTCAGCTCCATTGTGGGCGCAAAGCCGGTGTCTTCCACCTTCTGCTGCAGCTCACCGATAATGTCCGCCGCAGACCGGGTATCGCCTGTCTTTTGAAGCAGCTGCTCCAGGGCCTGGGTGAACTCCGGGGTGATCTCGTCCAGTACCCATTCACCTGTGGTATCCACCATCATGTCATCCAGGAAGGGGATATTCGCCGCTCCCGGCGCATCCAGCGGCTGGAACACACCGTTCTCGTCCTGAACGGTTACCATCCACACCGTGCCGTCCTCCATGGGAGGAGACAGCTTGGCGTAGCCGGCCACCAGCAGCGCGGCCTCCTCGGGGGTCACATCAATCTGACGCATCCCGGTTTGTGGGTCGGTCTGTACGGTCTTCTGGGTCTTCTGTACGGTCTGGACCGGCTCCTTCTTCTGGACGGTATTCGTCTCCTTGACGGCATTGTCCGGCTGGGAGGACTCCACCTTCTGGTCCTTGGCCTTATCCATCATGTCCTTAAAGCTGTCGCCCTTCTCAGTTTTGGGGGTCTCGCTGTTCTGGCCCGTCTGAGGCAGGGAAGCGGCCATATTGGCGGCCATCTGCTGCATCCGTTCCAGCATCCATTGATCGTTCACATTCATGTCTTGTTACACCTCCTTTCCGGTTTGAGTGGGGTCGCTGGTCTTGCTGGGGCTGTGCGCTTCTGTGACTTCCAAACGGTCCTCTTTGTCCTCCTGCTCCTTGTCCTCCTGGACCTTGTCCTGATTTTCCTGGATCTTGTCGGCCTGTTCAAATGTGAACCGGTCGCCCAGGCAGGACATCAGAACCTGGATGGTCAGGGTCTGAGTGGGATCGAACCAGGCCACCCGCTTGGTGCCATCCTCCTCCACCGTCTCGTGCTGGGCTATGATGGCTTTGCCGGCGTCTGCCAGGGAGTTGGCCGCGGCCATGTCCGTCTTGCCCGCCTCTTTGTCTTCCTCAGAGGCGTTCATGGCGTCGATCATGGCCATCAGGGCATCTTCCTCGGCCTGCTTGGCGTCTTTCTCCTTCTGTTCCTGAACTTTCAGCAGGTAGTTCGTAAAGAACTGCTTGGGGTTCCAGCCGGTCTGCTCCGCCAGAGTCTGCTGGGGAGCGGGCATCTGCCCACACCGTGCGCTGATGTCACAGTACGAAAGCGGAATGCTCATTGCGTTCACCTCCTTCCTGTGACCTATATAGAGAAACACTAAAAAGTGTAACTCACCTTTTAAATACCCATCGCCGCCATGGCGCGGGTGGTGGAGACAAACTCCTCAATGCGCTGCTCCTCGTCCTTCTGCTCCGCCTTGCGGTAGTCCTCCAGCTTGTGCTCCTTCAGCTTCTCAATGGTGGCCGTCTCCTTCCGGGCCTCCACCACTTGGGCGCGCTTGTCTTCCTCCCTCTTCCGCAGCCGGTCCAGCTTGCGGTACTCCTCCTGGAGCTTGCGCTCTAGACAGCGGAGGTACTGTTCATAGCTCATGGCGTCCAAAACGTTGATGCCCTCCATCTTACGCCGGGTAAAATCGGCGTCCGCCTCGCGGTGCTCGGTCTCCAGGTTGTCAATCACCTGCTCCTGTGCCCGAATCTGGGCCAGAATTGCACCGTGCTCCGCCCGAAGGGCGTCCAGCGCCTGGTTTTTGTAATCTAACACGGTTTCCAGAGAGAAGCGAAATTTCTTCATCTATCTGTATGCTCCTTTTCAGGAATATCTCCTGTAGGGGCGCATATCATGCGCCCGCAGCCCGCAGGCGGGCGAATCATATCCACCCCTACAAAAGGCCTATTTCAAAATACGCCGCAGCTGCTCCAAACTCTCCTCATAGGAGAAGGACTCATCCACCCCCTGCATCAGGAACTGATTGATAGCGTCCATCTTGCTCAGCGCGTGGTCCAGTTTGGGATTGGTGCCCGATTTGTAGGCACCGATCGACACCAGGTCGGCGTTTTTCTCATATACGCCCATGATATCTCTCAACTGTCCGGCCAGCTGCCTGTGTTCCGGAGAGACAATCTCCACCATCAGACGGGAAATGCTGGCCCCCACGTCAATGGCGGGGAAGTGGTTGGCATTAGCCAGCTGGCGGGACAGGACAATGTGTCCGTCCAGAATGCCCCGGACCGTGTCGGCGATCGGCTCGTTGGTATCGTCGCCCTCTACCAATACGGTGTAAACGCCGGTAATAGAACCTTTTTCAAAGTTCCCGCTGCGCTCCAGCAGCTTGGGCATCTCGGCGTACATGGAGGGCGTATATCCTCTGGCCACCGGCGGCTCGCCAATGGCCAGACCGATTTCGCGCTGGGCCATAGCAAAACGGGTGAGGGAATCCATCATCAGCAGGACGTCGTAGCCCTGGCCGGAGAAGTACTCAGCAATGCTGGTGGCCACACTGGGACACTTCATCCGCAGCATGGCGGGCTGGTCACTGGTAGCTACCACCAGCACGGAGCGGCGCATGCCCTCCTCCCCCAGGTCCTTCTGCATAAACTCCAGAACCTCGCGTCCACGCTCGCCCACCAGGGCAATCACGTTAATGTCCGCCTTCACGTTCTTGGCAATCATGCCCATCAGGGTGGATTTGCCCACGCCGGAACCGGCGAAGATACCGATACGCTGGCCCTTGCCAATGGTAAGCAGACTGTCAATAGCCTTGACGCCGAACTCCATCCGTTCCCGGATGGGGGGGCGGGCCATGGGGTTGATGTAAGTGCTGTCCACAGAGAAGGTGTCCGCCCGCTGGAAGGGCTCCAGCCCGTCGATAGGTTGGCCCAGGGCGTTAATCACCCGTCCCCGCAGAAAGGGTCCCACCGGAAGCGTAAGCCGCTTGCCGGTGTTGCGGACAAAATTGCCCGCGGAGATACCGCTCATATTGGCGTAGGGCATCAGCAGAATGTGGTCATTTTTGAAGCCTACCACCTCAGCGGGAATTTGCCCGCCGGACTCGTTGGAATAAATACGGCAAATGTCGCCAATGGCGGCCCTGCCGCCGGAGGCCTCAATGGACATGCCCACGATATTTTCGATTTTTCCCGTCCTGCCCACCGTCTCGGCGGAGCGGACGGCGGGAATCAATTCTCGGAACACGTCAATCTCCTCTTACTGGGGCCAGTAGCCCCCCATCTGCTCATAGAGCACATCCCGGATGTTGGACATCTGGGTGGACACGCTGGCATCCACAATTTCCTCCGGAGTCTCCACAATGCAGGTGCCGCTCTCGTCATCCCCCATGGGGACCACCTTGATATGCTGAGACAGAGCCCCCAGGGTGCTGGTCAGCGCTGGGGATATTTGGGCCAGCTGGCGGCTGTCACAACCGGAGATGTAAATATGCACCCACTCCTGCCGCTTCATCCGCTCGGTGGCGGTTTGGATCATGCGGACAATCACTTCGCTGCTGCTCTTCAGGCTGACCCGCACCACCTTTTCGGCTACGGACAGGCACAGCTCCAGCAGCTCGTCCCGACACTGAAGAAGCATCTCCTCCCGGGCCAGGGAGGCCTTTTCCAAAAAGGCCTGGACCTCCTTCTCCAGCCGGGCGGCGGTGGCCTCCCGGTCCCGGACAGAGTCATCCATCGCTTTGGCTATCCCCTGGGCGTAGCCCTCCCGGTAGCCCTCATCCCGAGCACCGCCCCGGATTTCCTCCTGCTCGCTGAGGGCCTTCTCCCGGGCCTGCTCCAGTATCTGCTGGGCTTCCTCCCGGGCCTGATTCAAAATCAACTCCGCCTGGAGCTGCGCATAGTGAACGGGGGTCTCCTTCGGCGGCTCAGGGGGGAGTTCCGGCTCGGGTTCCTCTGGCTCCGCGCCGCCTATGGTGACATCCAAGGCCTGCTCAGGAACCAACTCCTCCTCCACCGGGGGAAGGAATTCCTCCTCCCCTTCAAAATGGATTTCATCAGCACTGGGCAGAACATAGGCCTCCGCTTTGGGCTCCAAAAACCCTTTCAGGATGTTACGCAATGATATCGTCCTTTCCGCCCTTCATGATGATAATCTCGTTTCTCTCCTCCAGGTCCCGGATGACGCTGACGATACGCTGTTGGGCATCCTCCACGTCCTTCATACGGACATTTGTCGTGACCTCCAGGTCGTCCCGGATGCTCTCGGCCATACGGGCGGACATGTTGGTAAACAGCTTGTTTGCCACGTCGGCGTTGGCCGTCTTGAGGGCCAGCACCAGGTCTCTCGGGTCGCAGTCACGGACAAAGCGCTGTACGGAGCGGTCGTCCATAGTGATAATATCCTCGAAGACGAACATCCTCTTGCGGATCTCGTCGGCCAGGTCGGCGTTGTGGGCGGACAGGCCGTCGAAGATGGACTTCTCGCTGGACCGGTCCAGGTTGTTCATAATGCCGGCCACATAGTCTATGCCGCCCACCTTGACATTGGACTGGGTAATAATGCTGGAAAACTTGCGCTCCATCTCCGCCTCGATTGTCTTGATGGCGGTGGGGGAGGCGCTCTCCATAGTGGCGATAGCCTCCACCACTCTGATCTGGCGGCGGGGTTCCAGCTGTTCGATTACGCCTGCCGCCTTGTCGGGGTCCACATAGGACAGCACCAAAGCCACCGTCTGAGGACGCTCGTTTTGCAGTGCGGAGAACAGAGACTTGACATCCGCCTTGTCCAGGAATGCGAACTCCCGGTTTTTCAGGGACTTGGTCACCTTTTCCAGCAGGGCCAGGGCCGTCTGATTGCCAAAAGCCTTTTCTAGCACAGCACGGGCATACTCCAGGCCGCCCTCGGTTACCGCCTTGCTGGTCATGCAGTTTTGATAGAACTCGGTCAGCACCGCCTCGGTCTGTTCCGAATCCAGCATGCCCAGCCGGGCCACCTCCAGGGTAAGGGTCTCAATCTCCTCGGGCTCCATGTGCTGGTACAGGCCGGAAGCCTTATCTGCGCCCAGGGAGACAATGACGGCCGCCGCCTTTTGGGGATAAGTCAGTTCAACTTTTGTTGCCTCAGCCACCAGTGTCATCTCCCTTCAGCCAGGCTTTCACCATCTGAGCGGCGATCTCCGGGTTGTTCTGAGCGAACTGCCGGACTGTCTTACGCAGCTCCATACTCTTCTCGGTGTTGACTTCCATAATATCGGCTCCGCCGGTGGGAGGCGCCGCAGCGATAATGGCGGCCGCCTCGGCCTCCGCCGCGGCCAAGGCCATCTCTTCCTCCAGAGCCTGCTGCCGGGCAAGCTTCTTCTTCCGGTTTCTTCTAAGCAGAAGAATAATGACCAGCAGCAGAATGAGGAACAGGACCAGGCCGCCGATTGCGGCATACAGGACCCAGCTGTTCTGGAATATCGGCCAGCCGGGCGTTCCGGGAGCCACTGTGACATCCTCGTTGAAGGGGGCAATGGTGACGAACACACGCTGCTGCGCGGCCTCCACGCCCTCTGTTCCCACGCCGGCCAGGGTGGCCACGCTGTCCCGCAGGGCGTCAATGGTCATGGCGCCGGCGTTGGGGCAGTTCTGGTTGACGCTCACCGTTACGCGCAGGTCGGCCAGCCGGCCCTCCAGGATCTCCTCCTGCTCGTTGGTGGTGTCAATATTGTGATACCGGTCGACCTGGTTGCCCGCATAGTCCTCGTCACCGGTCAGGCTGCTGTTCAAATCGGGCTGTATCGGGATGTCCGAGTTGCTGGTAGTGCCCACGGTGCCGCCGGTAGGCTGGCTGCCGTCCCGGATGACCTCCTGAAAGAGGTGGTCCTCACTCACCAGTCCGCCGCCTTTCACAGAGCCCTCAGGCTGGTTGTAGAATGTGCTGTCCCGGTACTTGCGGCTCACTTCCACCGTGCTGATGACGCCCACGCTCACATTCTCATAGCCGTAGATGGGGCCCAGGGTCTGGAGAATCTGGCTGCGGACGTTGTTGTTGATCCGCTCCTCATGCTCCAGCTTCAAGGCCGTGGCCTGGCCTGACTGAGCCAGAGTGCTGTTGTCGGAATAGGGGTTGCCGTAGATATCATTCACACTGACATCCTCAGCACTCAGCCGCGCCACACTGTGGCACACGGTATCACGGATGGCCTTGACTACATTGTCATCCAGCTGGCGGTTGCCGTCAGGCGTAATGGTTACCGACACCTTGGCGGGAGTGGCGCTGTCCTGAAGCACATAGACCTGTTTTTCTCCCGGGGTAATCTGCACCCATGCATCCCGCACACCATCAAACATCTGGATAATAGACTCCAGCCGCTGTTCAACGGAAATCCGCAAGGCCTGCTCCTCCTCGGAACTGGTAGAGGTAAGGCCAATATTATCTGTGTAGTAGGGGTACAGAAAACCGCTGTTCAGGTTGCCCGACAGAACCAGCTGAGTCTGGAGCTGCGTTTCCCGCCCGGCGGGCACCAGAATACTGTCGTTTTTGATCTGGTAATCCGTAACCCCGTTGTCACTCAGGAATTTAACGATCGTGCTGGTCTCACTGGCAGTCAGGCCGGTACACAGCGTGGCATATTCCTTCTTGTTCATCTGCACAACGGCAAAGATGATAACAGCGAGGACCACAACCAGGCATACTCCCAGCAGGATCCGGGCCGTTTTATTCAGTTTTTTGAAAAAACCCTTTACTTTTTCCCAGAGCTCTTTCAGCTTTGTCTGAAATTTCTGCAACTTGGATCCCTCCGGACAGTGATCTCAAACTCCCTTATAAGGAGATTCTCATCAACTCATTATAGGCGTCCAGCGCCTGATTGCGCATCTGCATCAGCAGCTCAGCGGCGGTGGTGGCCTTGCTGATGGCCAGAGTTACCTCCGCCGGGTTGTCGATCTGGCCGGTGGCCAGCTTATACTCCAGGTCCACCTGGGTGGCGTTGGTCTGGCGCACGTTGTCAATGGCAGACTGGAACACGCTGGCGAACAAAGACGCTCCGGTGCTCTCCACACTCCGCCCGGACTGGACCTCAGAGGCTCCAAACAGGGGTTGAATAGGTGTAATGGGAGTAAATTCCATGGTAAAAACCTCCAAAACGGTGAATTAAAACAGCTTGTAATCAGGTATCCTATAGTGCAAATCCAGGCCAGACCAAATTTCGCTCCTTGGGCCTCATGCCCTCCGGACAGAAACTCAACCTGACCTAGAATGGTCTTATTTTCCAATCTCCAGTCCTTTGGAAATCAGGGTTTTCAGCAAATTAAACGCCGTGACATTGGCAGAGAACGCCTGGCTGGCCGCCATACCGTCGGTGATTTCCTTCACCAGGTCCACATTGGGCATCTCCACGTAGCCGTCCTCATTGGCGTCGGGATCGTCCGGGTCATATTTCAGCTTGAAGTCAGAGGGGTCCTCGTTAATCTCCGCCACCCGGACACCCCCCTCGGACTCGGAGGCCCAACTGCCCCCCCTTCCGTTCCGGGTGCGGGCCAGCACATCTCGGAAGCGTCCGGTGCTGTCCTGCGCCTGGAAGACCACTACCTTCCTGCGGTAGGGGCCCTCACCGTTTTCGGTGCGGGTGGTGTTCATGTTTACGATATTCTCGGAGATAATGTCAAGCCGCTGCTGCTGGGCGGTAAAGCCGGAGCCAATCACATCAATACTGCTGACAAAAGCCATATGTATCTCCTCCACGATCTATAACGCCGGCGGGGAAAAGCTGTGCTTCTCAGCTGCGCCGGACGGTGCGTTCTATGTGGTTACTGTCCCCGGATCAAAGTACGGAGCAGAGAAAGGTTGCTGTTCAGGGCGTCAATGGTATACTCCATCTGGTAGGCGTTGCGGGTAGCCTCAGTTTCCTGCTCCACAATGTTGACGCCGTTGTCATCCATACGCATGCTCTCGGCCTGGGCCACATGGACAATGGGCTGGGAGCGGTCAATGGCAGAGCGGACGGTGGAAATCTTCCGCTTGTCGGTGCTGTGGAGGGCGGAACGGATGCTGGCGTCCAGGGCCTCCTCAAAGGTGACATACTTCGCCTTATAATTGGGGGTTTCGGCATTGACAATATTGTCGTTGATGGCACACTGCTTGGTCCACTGGAAATTCATTGCGCGCTCCAGCATCAGCTGGGAATTGTTAAACAACAGATTGGACATGGAGGCTCCCTCCTCATAAATAAAATCGACGCAAAAAGTGAGCGCTTGTTATCATACCACGGTTCCTCAAAAAAGGCAAGGGTGGAAAATGACTTTTCACTTCTCTACAAACAACTTCCGTCATCTCAAGCGGCACACTTCATTATAACCCATTTTCCCTGTCATTGCAAGACATTGGGCGAATATATTCTCTACAGATTTTACCTGCGGTTCGTGAAATTGCCTATTCCTGTCTGTGGTGAAAGAGGAACTTTACACCAGCGGTATTTTATAGGATACAGCATATTTCCTGGAATCGCAATGGTAAATACTGTAAATCCTACTCTCCTTCTTTCATCACTTTTTACTTTTTGCCGCAGATGTGTTTTTAGCTCCCTCCAGGCACTACAGGCAAAAGGCTGCACGTCGGTGAACATACAGCCTCTAATGGACGTCCTATTCCTTTTTTTCCTTCAGCACGCCCAGCAGCTCCAGAGGGGACACCTCCTCCTCCGCCGCCTCTCGGTTGGTCTGGGCGGCCACCTTCAGCTCGCTGCGCAGGATGGTGACACTGCGGGGGGCCTGGATTGCCAGACGCACCCGTCCCGCCTCTACGGCCAGGACGCTGATCTCCACCTCGTCCCCGATCAGCAGAGATTCTCCCTCTTTTCGCTGCAGGATCAGCATAGCGCCCCCTCCTCACTGCGTCCGAACTCTGACAGAAGGTGATGCATGTGATAGCCGCCCTCCTCCAGGATAAACTGGGCGGCCCGTCCGGTGTCCTCATTGATGGCTACAGGGCAGCGCAGATTGACTGTGCTGTCCCCCACCGGATTGCGCACTACGCACAGGGCGTAAAAGCTCAGATCCTCGCTGCGCTCCACCCCCATGGCTTTCAGGTCTTTGCCGGTGAGGACCGGGGCGTAGTCCGGTTTCAGGGAAAAGGGATTTACGGCCACAAAGGCCAGGCCGGGGGTAGCCGCGCTCTGGAAGCAGAGAAGGGTGCTGTCGCTGCCCTCAAAGGGCAGAAGGAAGAAGTCCTTCTCCTCTTCAAAGCCGAACAGCCCGTCCGGAAAGTGGAGCTCCTCCTCCTCCCGGCACTCAATTTCGCCAAAATATTTGGTCTTAAGACGCATAGTTCCTCCTAATAATTCTCCTCCCCGCGCGGGGGAGGAGAATCCTTTATACTTTCACATCCACCGGCTCATAGTTGGGGTCGGAGGAGGGCGGGACGTAGATGGGGCCGCCGATATACTTGATCACCACGTCGGGCCGCTGGGTGACAGTGAATTCAACGTCTCCCGGAGTAAACTCAAAGCTGCCCTCATTCATCCGCCAGTCGATATTCAGCTTATCCATCTCATAGCGGATGTTCATTTCGCCCGGGTCCCAGGTGATCTCGGCGCCGGGGTCGGGCAGAAAGTCAATACCCACATTGGTTTTGACATCCTTCATCATGGCGTCCTCGGCGAACTTGGTCACCAGCTCCTCACCCACCTGGGTCTGGAGCAGCAGCTGGCCCTGACGGGCGTAGGTAGCGGTGGCCTCGTAGGCGGCCTGCTGGCCCTTTTGAGCGCTCTGCTCCAGATAGCGGGCCAGGGTGGGGGACAGCGAGTTGCGGGCCTCGAAGGTGTCAATGTTGACCTTGATGGGACGGCTCTTGATCTGAAGATTGCCGTTGTCCCGGGAAATTTCCATTTCGGCGGTTCCACGGGCGTACTCCAGCTTGGCATTGGTGGTCTTCATCTCAATTTGAATGGGAACAGTTGTGATTTCAATCAGCGGTTTCATTGTGTAACACGCGCTCCCTTCTAGTATGATTCGGCATCCTTACCGATATTACACACACTTACATCTAAAAATGTCAAAACTGCGGACAGCGCTCCTCTGGCCGGCCCGTCCGGCGGGGATTAAAGGCCGCTGTCATAAAACACTCAGTTCATATAGTCGATCAGCGACTGGCTGAGCAACTGGTTGCCGATCTTCAACGCGGCGTTGTAGCAGTACATGTCCCAGGAAAAGTTCGTGATGGCCTCGGCCAGGTCCACCTGCTCCACGTCCAGAATCTCCATGTTGATGTCGGTGGCCTGGGTTTCCAGCCGCTCCTGGTTGGTCTGGAGGTAGGAGGACTGGGCGTCCATCTCCACATGGGCGGCGGTGAGCGTCTCCTGGGCCAGCTTCAGCTTATCCATCAGGCGGAAAGCCCTATCCTCCAGCTCCTTGCTGGTCAGGCCCTCGACGGAGGTGCCCTTGGCAAGCTCCGGATTGTAGCCCTGGGGATCGGCGTCCTCATCCCAGCAGTCGAACACGTCGGCCAGCTGTTTCATAAGGATGGCAAAGTTCTTGGGGTCGCCGTCCGCGTCAACGCCGTAGTCCATAAAGTTCAGGGCGGACAGGGCGCTGTTGAAATAGGTGCCCCTGATGGGGTTGTTGGGGGTGCTCTCCTTGGCGCCCATGCCCAGGTCGATATACATCTCCTCCCCGGCCATCTCTTTCAGCTTGATGTAGTCGGCCTGATCCTTGTAGTAGTCGATCCAGCCCTGCTCCACCGGGTCGTCAGAGGCGGCGGGCATGTCTTTGGGAATTCCGTATTCATCCTTATCGCCCCAGGCGGGCTCATCCGCCGTGGGTTTGCCGGCCTGGTGCGCATAATATTGAATCCATTCCTGATCCTTCGCGCTCGGGTTCGGACCGGCAAGGTTATTTAATGTTGTAGTAGGGTCAACGCCATTTTCCGGAATAACATCCGTCTCATGCCTATAATATTTGATCCATGCCATGCCCTGATCATAAGCATCTTGGGTCACAGTACCAGCGGCCAATCCTCCCTTCAGGGCGTCTGACCAGTCATTCAGCCATGTGGGCTCCGGTGCGGTGGGCTTATCCACACCACCGGCGTTAACATTGACGCCCCGGTAATACAGCTCATCGCCCTTCCACTCCAGGGGGGCGCGCAGGCCGTCGTTGCCGGCGAAGATAAAGTGGTCGCCCAGTTGCTGGTTAAAGCCCTGGACCATGGACTCGGAGCTCTCACGCAGAACCTGGGCCAGGGCCTGACGGCTCTCGCCGGCGGTGCCGTTGTTGCCCCGGATAGCGGACACCTTTTCCATGGGGTTAATCAGGTCTTTCAGCATACCTTGCAGGTTCTGCCAGCCGGTGTTGAACTTGCTGTACACATCTTTGGTGTTGGTGATCTGGTTGTTGGTCTGATAGTAGTCCCGGCGCAGGCGGAAGGCCTGAGTCGCGGCGGCGGGGTCCTCGGCGTAGCTGTTGAATTTGCGATGCGTGAGCACCTGGTCCCGGGCGTCTGCCAGCTTGCCGGTGGAGTTTTGCAGATTGTACCGGTAGGAGTTCAACATCATATTTGTGGTAATACGAAAGCCCATCTCAGGTTACCTCCTAATCAAATGGTGCCGTTAATCAGCTTATCCAGCATGGAATCCAGGGTGGTCATCAGCTGGCAGGCGGCGGCATAGGACTTTTGGAACATCATCATATTGGTGGCCTCGTCGTTCAGGTCCACACCGGACACGCTCTGGCGCTGGTTGTCCAAATTCAGCGACGTCAGCTCAAAGCTGTTGTACTCAATGGTGGTGGTCTCCTGGTCGGTGGCCAGGATGGTGTTGATATCGGCCAGGCGCTGCTGGAAGGTGCCCTCAAAGTAGGGCTTGTCGCCGTCCGCCGCGTCGGCCACAATGTCCTTGATCTCATCCGCTGTGAAGGCCATCTTCTCGCCCATCAGCTCAATCATGTGATAGATATTGTCATTGGCGGTGGTATTGTCCAGGATGTTGTATTTCTTGCTGCTCAGCAGACGCACCGAGCCGTTGGCCCAGTCCTTGGCGATAGAGATGTTGGCCGCCGTGATGCCCACACCGTTGGCATCCTGCGTATCGTTGCTGTCGCCGCTGACGCTGAACAGAATGCCGCCGCCGGTAATGGGGTAGCCGTGTCCCTTGGCGCCCTCCACATCCGCGGAGGAGGACAGGTGCTCCTCCTGGAGCTCCTTGATGGCCGTCTGCACATCGGCGGGCAGGCTGGACAGGTCCACCCACTTCTGCTCATCCTGATAGTTGGTCAAGTCCACAACCTTGCCGTCCTTTGTGGTATGCGTGGTATAGGTTCCCAAAAGGCAGTTATCCGTTGTCTTATACTGCTCAACGCCATCCACAATTTCGGTCTCGTAGCCCATCAGGACCGGCTTTCCATCATCCGTTGTATTGGCCGCGTTGAAGCTCTCGGCGAACTTCCGGGCCAGGGCGTCTAAGGCCCGCTGGTAGTAGGGGATACCCCGCTTGCTCTTGGCATTGGGGTCAAAGCTGATGTCGTCCAGGCTGGCGAACTCACCCTCCTCGGTGAGCAGCTCCCGCTTGGCCTGGAGGGAGCCGTACAGGTTGTTGTCCCCCAAATCCACCGTATCAGTGATATCCCGGCCGTACTCGTCCTTCAGGTAGCGGCCCCGCTCATCCTTCAGGGGCTCAAAGCTCATCCACAGCCGGTTGTCGTCCGCTCCCGACTTGGCGTTGTTCACTGTAACCGCCTGATCGGGGTCATCTGTGGTTGCGGCAACGCTGCCGTCCGGGTTGTAGGCGGACACATACTTGTGGCCCGCAATGGCGGAGGCGGAGTAGTTAGGATTCAAAATAAAATTTCCGTTTGCGTCCTGGTCTGCCAACCGTTCCGAATCGGTGGGGTTCCCGTCCGGGTCCAGATATCTCATGCCGGTAATATCGGTCGGGTCATATTTGGGGTTGCGGCCCAGCGTCTCCTCCGGCATGGACAGCTGGGTGCCGTAGACGCCCTCAATCAGCTTGATGGGAGGATTTCCGGAGCCGGCCAGGGTGATGTTCAGCCGCTCCACAGAGGAGAACTCATCCAGCTTCTCCTCGTCGTAGCGCACGTCGATCTTGATATAGGAAGACAGCTCGTCAATCAGCACGTTGCGCTGGTCCCGTAGCTCCAGAGCCTTGTCCCCGTAGATACCCGCGTTGCGAATCTCAACGTTCAGGGCCCGGATTTTTTCCAGGGTGGTGTTTACCGTTTTCACATCCCCCTGCAAATCCTTCAGCTGGTTGTCCTTCACCCTTGTCAGGGCCTCGGCGTAGTCGTGGAACAGGTTCACCAGGCTCTCGGCGGAGGAGCGGACGGTGGTGTCGTACTCCTGGGAGTTGACCCGGTTGTTCAGGTTTTGCAGCTGCTGGAGGAAGTCGTTGAACTGCCGCTCGATAATACCGAACTCGCCCTTGCCCATGCCCACCTCGTCCAGCACGTTGGACAGCTGCTGCAATCCCTTCAGCTTGGCCTCGTAAAAGCCCAGGTGGGAGTTTTCATCCCGGTAGCGGATATCCAAAAAGGGGTCGCGCAGCTGGGACACGCCGTCGGTAATTACGCCGTAGCCAATGTTCAGGTTGAAGCTGTTGGCATAGCGGGCGTCACCGTTGGAATACAGTGAGACCAGGTCCATACGCTGGCGGGTATACCCCTTGGTGTTGATGTTGGCGATGTTGTTGCCCGTCACATTCAGCGACGACTGGGACGCGTAGATGCCCAGCCGCGAGGCGGTGAAGGAACCAAAAGTACCAATAACAGCCATAGTCGTTCTCCTTTATCTTAGCACCGGGGCTCAGGCCCGGAAATCAGTTTGATGGTTTTTACGTGTCTCTTCCGCTTCGGCGGCGTCGCCAGCCTGAACGGCCTGCATGCGCTCAATAGCCCGCAGGTTGACCTCCAAGGTATTCCGGGCCGCCCCGCTGGCAGCCTGAAAAATTTCGTACTGCCGGCGCAGCTCCTCCGCCACGGCCTTGGTCTCCAGCCGCAGCTCCTCGGGGCTGCGGCTCTCCATCTGGTTGAGGGTAAGCCCAGTCATGCCCAGCTCAGCCAGCAGCTTATCCCGTTTCTGGTCATACCCCCGCAAAGTCAGGCTCAGCACCTGCTCCCGCTTCATGCATGCCTCAACCCCCTGCAGATCCCCCCTGGCGGCGGCGGCGTTTTTATCCCGCTCCACCTGGGACAGCTCCTTCATCGTATGGCTCAGGCTGCGCATCAATTTTAAATAGTCCTGCCAGCCCGCCATTTACTCATCCTCCGCCATCAGCAGCATCCTGGCCGCAGTCTCCCGGGCGTCGGGGCGGTACTCGCCGGACGCCACCTGGCTGCGCAGGTCCTGGATCTTGCCCGTAGTATTATAGGTGCGCACCTGCTGAGACAGGCTGACTGCCAGATCCCGGAAGGCTGGGCTGGCCGCCTGGCCGGCAGACAGGGTAATCTGGTCAAAGCTGCTCTCCGCCGACGCCGTCTGGGTACGGCGGGCTCCGGAGGAGCGCACCTTATCCGAAGCCGTGATAGGCGCGGTGGAAAATCTTTCTTGTCTTGTAACCCACATATCGTAACCTCCTGATCCTCCCGCCGGGAGGACGTACGCTTTACAGCTCAAAGAACATTCTGTAATACTTTTATCGGACTGTACAGGGCAAAAAATAACATTCCCGGCGAAAATTTTTTCTCCGCCCTCAATCTTTGTAATTGACCGTTGCACACCGGAGAATTTTCCATTATAATGGATAGGAGAGATTGTCAGGCAAGTCCTGTTAAAAGAGGTGTACAAGATGACTCCATTTTCTCACTGCAAAAAGGCTGAGATTCTTTATCCCAAGGGGGCCGCGCCCATTCTGGCCGTGGTGAGTACCGGCGCCATTGGCGGACTGCTGGTTACCGCCCCCCGTGAGGCGGAATGTCCCCTCCGCACCCCGGTTGACATTCGATTTTTCGACCCCATCCTGGGCGTGGTCCGCTGCCGATGCCGTCTGTCCTCCCCCCTGGTCTCGGGGACCATGCGCTCCTACCGCTGCGAGGTGCTGGAGCAGCTCACCCAGATCCAGCGGCGTGAGGACATCAAGGTCTCCTCCTCCGTCATGGTGGAAGTGGAATGTGAGGGCCTGCGCTCCCCGGCCATGATTCAGAACATCAGCGCCGGCGGGGTCTTTCTGGTCTCCGGCCTGGTGGCCGCCGTGGGTGACCGGCTGTCCTTCCAGTTTAACCAGACAACGCCCCCCATTCTGCTCACCGCGGAAATCCTCCGCGCGGAGCTCCAGGTAAACCAAAACGGCCGGAGCTCCTACGGCTACGGCTGCCGCTTTGTGGATATGGGCGTTCAGCAGGAGTCCCTGCTGCGCAGCTACGTGTTCCAGGAGGAACGGCGGTTCTACAGCCGCACCGCCTCCAAAAAGGAGGATTGACTTTCCCCTTCGGCCGCCCTATTTTCCAGGAAAACAGCGGGTTCCCGGTTAAAACCGGGAACCCGTTCTTTTATTCCATTGCGGCCAGCGCCCGCTCCGCGCTCAGGCAGGCGGTGTAGCGTTTGAGGAAGGCCGCAAATCCGGCCCTCCCAGCGGGATCAGGCAGGGAGCTCTGGCTCTCCGCGCTGCGGAAGACCCTCTGAGTGAAATAATCCTCCATGGTCTCCCCCGTCTCTTTCCGCGCCATGTAGGCGGCCAGCAGAGCCATCCCCCAGGGGCCGCCCTCCCCGGCGGTTTTCATAGTGGTGATAGGCACGCCCAGGGCGTCAGCCATGATCTGCCGTCCCACCCCCTCTGTCTTGAAGAAGCCGCCGTGGCCCAGCAGCCGGTCGGTCTCCACATGCTCCCGCTCAACCAGCAGGTCGATACCCAGCTTCAAGGTGGCCACCGCGCCATAGAGCTGGGCCCGCATAAAGTTGGCCAGGGTAAAACGGCTGTCAGGCAATCGGGCAAACATGGGCCGGCCCGCCTCCGTCCGGGTGACGGGCTCCCCGGAGAAGTAGTTGAAGCTTACCAGCCCGCCGCAGTCCGCTTCCCCTTCCAGAGCCAATCCGAACAGCTTGGGGAACAGCTTCCCCAGATCCGCCTCGTGCCCCATGGCCTGGTAAAACTGGGCGAAGAGCCGCACCCAGGCGTCCGCGTCAGAGGTGCAGGTGTTGGTGTGGGCCATGGCCACCGGCCTGCCCGAAGGGGTGGCTACCACGTCGATTTCCGGGTAACAGCCCTTCAGCTCCCGCTCCAGCACCAAAAGAGCAAAGGAGGAGGTCCCCGCCGAGATGCTCCCCGTCCGGGGCAGCACCGCACCGGTGGCCGCCATGCCGGTGCCCGCGTCCCCCTCCGGGGGACACATCGGGATGCCCGGCTCCAGCAGGCCGCTCTCGTCCAGCAGGGCGGCCCCCTCCGCCGTCAGCACCCCCGCCTCCGCCCCGGCGGGCAGGACGCCGGGGAGAATGTCCCGCAGCTTCCAGGGGCAGCCCCGGCCAGCTATCAGATTGTCAAACAGCTCCACATGGCGGGGAGAAAAATCCCCGATTTTTTGATCGTAAGGGAACATGCCCGAGGCCTCCCCCACGCCCACCACATTCCGGCCCGTCAGGTGCAGGTGGATGTAGCCGCTCAGGGTGGTGAGCAGGTCCACATCCTTCACATGCTCCTCCCCATTGAGGATTGCCTGATACAGATGGGCAATGGACCAGCGCTGGGGGATATTGAACTGAAACTTTTCTGTCAGCTCCGCCGCCGCCTGCCCCGTGATGGTATTGCGCCAGGTGCGGAAGGGAACCAGCAGTTCCCCGGCCCGATCAAAGACCAGATAGCCGTGCATCATGCCTGAGATGCCCATGGCGGCGAAGCGCCGGGGGCGCTGCCCGAATTTCCGCTCCACGTCGCCGGCCAGGGCCTGATAGCAGGCCCGGATTCCTGTTACAACCTCCTCCAGGCTGTAGGTCCATATGCCGTTTTCCAGCCTGTTCTCCCAGACGTAGTCCCCGGAGGCGACAGGCCGGTGCTCCTCGTCAATCAGAACAGCCTTGATTCGGGTGGAGCCCAGTTCCAGCCCCAGCACCGCCCGCTCCAGATCAGGTTTCATGGAAATTCCCCCTTTATTTGAGTTTCCCCGCCCAGCCGGGCGGGGAAATGTTTTTTAAATCGCCTTGGCGTGGGCCAGCAGATACTTCTCCGCCTCCGGATTCCACAGGCCGTTGTGGGCCTTGCACAGCTTATCCAGCTCGGCGAACAGCGGGTCCTCTTTGCCCTTCTCCTCAAAGTCGTCAATGGCAGTGAGGGGCAGGTCAATGTGGTTGTAGATCAGCTTTTTGCCGCCGGGGATTTTGGGCAGGCTGCACACGGTGTCCACCACGGTGTTCAGCCCGCCGATATGGGTGACCATGGCCGCCGGGTTCAGCCTGCCGGCGTTCATCAGCTCCACCGCCTCCCGTAAATCGTCGCTGTTGCCGCCGGAGGTACCTACCACATGGGTATACAGATAGTGGACATTGTACCAGTTGAACTCCGCCTTAAACTTAGAGTCGGTAGGTCCGGCGAAGAAGTTGAGGCAGCCGTCAAAGCCCAGAATATCGCCGGCCTGCTCCACCACCGGCTTGACGGGGGCAAAGCAGATTACGTCGTCATAGCCCGTACCGCCCGACAGCTCCCGCAGATATTCGGTGGCGTTCTCCATTCGGGTGTTGACATAGTGCAGCTCCACGCCCTGCTTTTTGGCCTCCTCCACGGTGAAGATGGACTCCGCCCGTTTCAGCCTGGCGTCGTCAATGTCGGTTACCACCAGCAGGGAGGGCCGGCGGTCACAGTGGAGGGCGTAATCAATAGCGCCCAGGCCCATGGGGCCCACCGAGGCCAGCAGGGCCATCTTGCCCCCCTCCTTGATGCCCATCTCGTGGACATAGGAGCCGCCCTTGGTGTGGTACATGGCATGGAAGGTCCCCACCACACAGCACACCGGCTCGGCCAGGGAGCCGTAAAAATAGGTATCTGAGCTGTAGGGGATCAAGCAGTCCATAATCAGGGTCTCAATGGGGATGTTGGCGTACTGGGAGGAGCCGCCGCAATAGGGGTAGGAGTAGCCGGGAGCGTCCTGGGAGCCCTTGTAGTAGTGGGCGGGCTGGATCACAAATTTGTCCCCCACCTTATATTTGTCCTTCCAGTTTTCCCCCACGGCGATAATGTCGCCGCAAAACTCATGGCCCACAATCACCGGGTGGTCCGCCACGTTGTTGGGCACCCGCTTGTGATCCTCCCCCTCCAGGGCCGCCTTGTGGGTGGACATGCACACGCTGTCGGAAATAATCTTCACCTGCACGTCGTCGGGGCCCACCTCGGGCAGGGCCATCTCCTCCAACCGCAGGTCCATTTTGCCGTAAAGCCGCACGGCTTTGGTATTCATCACGCATTCCTCCTTCTGTTTCATGGCCGGGACTTTCAGCGCAGCGCCGCCCCGGTCTTTTCGTGCTCAATAAGCTTCCAGGTGGCGTCGATCAGATTCTGGAACCGGGGGTCCTCCATAATCTGTGTAATAAAGCTCTGCCGTGGGGAGTTGATATCCTCTCCGGAGACCTGGAACATGCCGTATTTCTCGCACAGCTTCCGCAGCCGCTCCAGCTGGGCGGAGGTATTTCGGGTGGGCATATAGGTGACCGCCCAGACCCCCTCCTCCTTCATGCACAGGAACACATCCTCCAGGTAGCTGTCCTCAAATTTCTGCGCCTTTTTATCCCCGGTGACGCTGTCCACCACATCTCCCAGGTAGGGGTAGCACAAGCAGGCGTCCGTCTCCCGGCACAGCTCCACCACCCGGGACAGCGGTGGGCACTCCTCATCTGCGTCCACATAAACTCTGCCCACAAAGGCCCCCTTGAGGATGCCCAGCAGATCGTACTCGTAAAAGGGGTATTCAGTGTCCTCCAGCTGGGCCCGCTGCTTGTCCGACAGGGTGATGCCCAAGCCGGACAGCCGCTGCGCCATAGCGCTCCCTTTTCCGGTCTGCTCCACCAGCTTTTGGGCCAGGGCATACATCAGGTGGCGCTCGGTGGTCCCGCCCCCCTCCCGGGCCAGGGACAGCGGGAGCACGTCCCGGTCGTAGTCCAGGCCGATACCGGGCAGCAGGGCGTTAATGTTGGCCGTCATATTCCGGTTGCGGACATGTCTCGCCTCCCGGTAGAGGGCAAAAAACCGGTCCAGCACGGGGAACTTGTCGTGGGGCACCGACTGGATGGTCATATAGCTGATTCCCGCCTGATCCGGGTTATTGGTGCGCCGGCCCTCCAGGCGGGTGCCCTTCAATGACACACGGCACTCCATACCCACAGTGGCGGGCATGCCCGCCAGCTCCGCCGCCGCCAGAAACTCTTCCGCTCCAGCGATAGAGTCGTGGTCCACGATGCCCGCTGTACACAGCCCTTCCATCCGGGCGGCGTACACCGCCGCCGTGGGGGAGTAGGGGGAGAAGGAGTAGGTGGTGTGGATATGGTTGTTGATGTACTGGGGCACCGTGGGGGGAAATTTTGTCCCGGCCAGCACGGTTTTCAGGTTGGCCAGCCGCTCCTCCCGGGTGGGGGCGTTGAGCTGCTTTAGAATTTCAATGTCAATCATGGCCGCTCCTTATGCCAGCATAACCTGGCCGCCGGTGACGGGGATGGCCTGGCCGGTCTCATACTGCTGTTCCACGCAGTACATCACAGCCCTCGCCACGTCCAGGGGCAGGCAGCCCCGGTTCATGGGCACCTTGGCCTCGTAAAACCGGCGGACATCCTCCACCGTCTTGGCCCCGGGCACCTTGCCGTCCTCCAGGTACTGGACAAACAGCCCCTTTACCGGATCGGTCCACAGGGGGCCGTCCAGGTAGTTGCCGGGGCAGATGGCGTTGACCTTGATGTTGCAGGCGCACAGCTCCAGAGCAAAGCTCTGCACCAGGCCGATAGAGCCAAACTTGGACCCGGCGTAGGCAAAATTCTTGTTGGAGCCTACCAGGCCCGACTTGGAGGACATGGCAATGATATCAAACATGGCCTGCGGGTCCGCCTCGTGCTGGGCCTGCATGATGATGGCCGCGTACTTGCAGCACAGGAACAGGCCCGTATAGTTGATGGAGGTGACAAACTCCATATCCTTCTTCTCAAAGGTGGCCAGAGGGCCGGAGCGGACCACGCCGGCGTTGGCCAGCATCAGGTCCAGCCCGCCGTACCTCTCCACTGTCTGGGCCACCATGCTGGCCACGCTCTCCTCATCAGACACATTTACCGGGATGGCGCAGGCCCGCTCCCCCAGCTCCCGGGCCACCGTCTCGGCCAGAGGCTGGTTCATGTCGGCGATCACCACGGTGCATCCCTCTTTATACAGCTCCTCCGCGATCCCCTTGCCAAACCCCTGGGCCGCACCGGTGACAATGGCGATTTTCCCCGCCAGACGGCCGGTCCCCGCAGGGCGGTCATGGATACGCTCCTTTGCCAGCTCCTGCCACTTTGTCATATCTACACTCACTGCCGTACACCTCTCATTTCATCATGGATTCCAATTTGCGATAGGCCTGTTCCCACTCCGGGCTGTGGTTGGGCGTGTAGGTGTCCACCTCCACCGTGCCGCGCACGATCTGACGCAGCTCCTCCAGGTCTTTGATATCCCCCAAAGCCATGGCCTGGGTGAGCAGATTGCCCATAGCCGCCCCCTCGATAGGACCGGTAACCACAGTCCGCCCGGTGGCGTCCGCCGCCATCTGGTTGAGCAGCTTGTTTTGAATTCCGCCCCCCACAATGTTCAGGGACTGGATGGCTTCGCCCTTCATCTCCTCCAGCCCCTCCAGCCCCTCCAGGGCCTTGCGGTACTTCAGGGCCAGCGACTCGTAGGCGCACCGGGCAATTTCACCCACCGTCTCCGGAACGCTCTGGCCGGTCCGGGCGCAGTAGTCCCGGATTTTTCTCACCATGTCCCCGCCGGCGTAAAACTCGGGGGCGTCGGTGTCAATGATGGAGCGCAGGGGAGCGGCCCCCCGGGCCTCGTTGACAATGTCGTCCCAGGACAGGTCCTTGCCCTCCTTCTGCCAGTCCCGGCGGCACTCCTGGATAATCCACAGGCCAATGATGTTTTTCAAAGGCCGGAAGCCGCCCTGGATGGTGCCCTCGTTTGAGAAGCCGGAGCCGGCCCCCAGCTCCAGCACAGGCCGGTCTGTCTCCACTCCGAAGAGGGACCAGGTGCCGCTGGAGCAGAAGGCAAAGCTGCCCTGCCCGGGAATGGCCGCCACAGAGGAGGCGGTGTCGTGACTGCCCACCGCCACAAAGGCGGCGGGGTTCAGCCCCAGCTCCTGGCACAGCTCCGGGCGCAGTTGGCCCCGGATAGTGCCGCTGGGCTGAATCGGGGTAAAGATGTGCCGGGGCAGGCCCAGCTGGTCAATGGTCTCCCAGTCCCAGTCCCGGGCGGTGGGGTTGTAGAGCTGGGTGGTGGTGGCGATGGTATACTCTGTGCCCACCGCGCCGGTGAGAAAGTAGCCCAGCAGGTCCGGGGTGAGCAGCAGCTTGTCCGCAATCTCCAGCGCCCCGTCCCCCTCCCGCTGGCGGCGGTGGAGCTGGTAGAGGGTATTAAAGGTGAGGGAGGGATCAATGCCGCTGCGGCGGTAGAGCTCCTCCGCCGGAATTTTGGCGGTCACCGCGTCCACGTCCTCCTGCACCCCCAGCCGGTAGGACCGGGGCACCCCGGCCAGGTGGCCGTTTTTGTCCAGCAGGCCGAAGTCCACCCCCCAGGTGTCAATACCGAAGGAGTCCAGCTGGCCAAAGCCCCCCTGGCGGAAGGCCAGCAGTCCCTGCTTCAGCTGGCTGTATAGATAGGGCGTGTCCCAGTAGAACACCCCATTCATTTCGACGTAATTGTTTTCAAACCGGTGCAGCTCCCGCATCTCCAGGCGCTGTCCGTCAAATCGGCCCAGGATGGCCCGGCCGTTGCTGGCACCCAGGTCAAAGGCAATCATGTTGCGTGTCATAGGCAATATCCTCCTGTTCGGAGCAGTATGTCGGCGCGCCGCCGCGCCATTTAAAAGGCCGGCGCCGCAGAGGCTGCGGCGCCGGCCGGAATTGCTTCAGCCTGAAAATCAAATGATATTCAGCCTTAGATTAGTCATAGACCAGCAGGGCGATCATCTCGTCGTCAATGTTGTCGGCATTGTACCACTGGGCGCCGGTGTCCACGTCGGAAACGGGCTCACCCTTGGCGGCCTTATAGGCCATCTCAACGGCGTTGTAGCCAATGGAGTAGGGGTCCTGGGTGACGGAGCCGTAGAACCAGCCCTGACGGACGGCGTTCTTCTGAGCGGCGCCGGCGTCGAAGCCAGCCACGACCAGGTCGGCGTAGCGGCCGCCCTCTGCCAGGTCCTCACCGTCGGAAACGGCGGCCAGGAAGCCGGTCACAGCACCCTCGTTGGAGCAGAACACGGCAGCCAGGCCCTTGGTGCCCAGCAGGGAGGTGGCGGCGGTCTGGACAGCGGTAGCCTCAGTGGTGGCGGAGATGGCAACCTGGATGATGATAGCGGGATCAGCAACCTTCTTCTCCCAAATGGTGTGGCCCTCAACAGAGACCTTGCCGGGCTGATACTTCTCAGCGACCTCAGCCATCTTGTTCACAAAGCCGGTGGTACGGCCCATAACGGAGGCGGAGACGGCATCCTGAGAGATACAGCCGATAACCACAGGGTTGTCGGGGGTAGCAGCCTGCATCTTGGCAACCAGGCCCTCGTGCTCGCCGAACTTCTCGGCGGCGATGGCAGCGGCGGCCTCATTGTTGGTGGCGGCGGTGGCCTTCACGGCGCCGCTGGTGTCGTCGGGCACGCCGGAGTCAAAGCCGATTACGGGGATACCCTTGGCGGCGCACTCCTCCAGGATCTCCTTCACAGCGTCGGTGGACAGGGCGGCCAGGGCCATGGCCTTGGGGTTCTTGGCCATCTCGGTCTTGACCATGTTCACCTGCTTGTCGATCTCGGTCTCAGAGGCGGGGCCGTCGAAGTAGATCTCCACGCCCAGGTCGGTAGCGGCGGCCTCGGCGCCGGCCTTAACAGCCTGCCAGAACTGGTGCTGGAAGCCCTTGGCCATAACGGGGATGTAGATGGTCTCATCACCGCCGGTAGAAGGGGTGCTGGCGGCAGGGGTACTGGTGGCAGGGGTGCTGGTGGCAGGGTTGCTGGAGGCGGCTCCGCCACCGCCGCCGCCGCAGGCGGCTAAGGCGAGCACCATGGACGCGGACAGGATCGCTGCGAGCAGTCTTTTCTTGTTCATTACATTTCCTCCTTAAATTTTTCGGTTCGATATCTATTAAGCGGACAGACGCGCCGCGCTTAATACCCAAAACTCAGGACTTCTTCACCCGGTTGGCCGCCTTGGTGCGCTGGATATCCAGCAGGACGGCGCCGATTACCACCAGTCCGGTAAAGAAGGTCTGCCAGGGGGCCTGGAGGCCGCAGGCGGACAGGCCGGTTTTCAGCACGGACATGATGAACACGCCGATCAGGGTGCCCACCATGGTGCCCGAGCCGCCGGACATGGAGGTGCCGCCAATCACCACACCGGTGATGCCGTTCATCTCCTGGCCGTTGCCGGTGCCAGGGGTGATGGTGGTGTAGGCGGCGGCGTACATAATGCCGGACAGGCCCACAAAGATGCCGCTCAGGGTGTAAACGGCGATTTTCCAGTTGTCCACGTTGATGCCGCTGAGGCGGGCGGCCTCCTCATTGGAGCCAATGGCAAAGACGTAGCGGCCGAACTTGGTCTTGTGGAGAATCAGGGCGGCAATAACAAAGAAGCCAATCAGCCAGAACACGCCCACAGGAAAACCCTTCACGCCGAACAGGTCGTTGCGGATAAACACCTTTTTGAACCAGCCGCCCACAGGCTCGGTGGCGGTGGGCCAGGTCTGGGACTGCACCTTGGTGATGATGGAGCCAAAGCCCTGGCTCATCATCATGGTGCCCAGCGTGGCGATAAAGGGGGGCAGCTTCAGCTTGGCCACCATCACGCCGTTGAGGAAACCAAAGCCCGCACCCACCAAAATCGCCACAAGCAGGGAGACGACCAGGGGCCAGTGCAGCTGCTTAAAGGTGTACGCGCCCAGCAGGGCCGCGCACATCATCACCGTGCCCAGAGACAGGTCAATGCCGCCGGTGATGATGATAAAGGTGACGCCGAAGGCCATGAAGCCGATATAATAGCTGGATTCCAGAATAGCCTTAAAGGTGTCCAGGGTAAAAAAGCTCTTGCTGGCAAAGGAGAAGAACACATAGAGGATGACCAGCGCCGCCGGCGCCAGCACCTTTTGCATATCAATCTTTTTTTCACTCAATTTCATACCGCTTCCTCCAGTTCACGTTTGGTGGCCAGGGTCATGATCTTCTCCTGAGTTGCCTCGGAGATATCCAGCTCTCCGGTGATCCGCCCCTCACACATGACAACCACACGGTCAGACATACGCAGCAGCTCAGGCAGCTCGGAGGAGATCATGATAATGGATTTTCCTTCCGCCGCCAGCTGATTCATCAGTTTGTAAATCTCGCTCTTGGCACCCACGTCGATACCCTTGGTGGGCTCGTCGAAGATAAGCACATCGCAGTCCCGGTGGAGCCATTTGGCGATTACCACCTTTTGCTGGTTGCCGCCGGACAGGCTGCGGATCAGGGTTTTTACCGAGGGCGTTTTAATGCGGATCTTATCCACATATTCGGCGGTGGCCCGGTTGATCTTACCGTCGTCCACAAACAAAGGGCCGGACAGCTTATCCAGGGAGGGCAGGGCCGTGTTGTCAGACACCGCCAGTCCCAGGCACAATCCGAACAGCTTCCGGTCCTCAGACAGGTAGCCAATACCGGCGTTCACCGCGTCCTTGGGGCTGCGGATGTTGACCTCCTTACCCTGGACCCGGATGGTGCCGCTCTCCCGCCTGTCGGCGCCGCACAGCAGGCGCATGGTCTCGGTGCGCCCGGCGCCCATCAGTCCGGCAAAGCCCAGAATCTCGCCCTTGCGCAGCTGGAAAGATACATTCTTCACATCCAGCGACCTGAGCCCCTCCGCCTCCAGCACAACCTCGGCGTCAGGGGGAACGTTGGAGTGGCTCTTGGGCTCCTCGTAAATCACCCGGCCCACCATCATCTGCACCACCTGGTCAATGGTGGTGGAGGCGGTGTCCACCGTTTCCACATATTGGCCGTCCCGCATAACGGTGATCCGGTCGGTGATCTGTTTCAGCTCATCCATCCGGTGGGATATGTACACAATGCCCACTCCGGTGGCCTTGAGCCGGCGGATAAAGGTGAACAGGTCCTCAATCTCGCTGGTGGTCAGGGCGGTGGAGGGCTCATCCATAATAAGCACCTTGGTATTCTGATAGGAGAGGGCCTTGGCGATCTCCACCATCTGCTGCTTGGCCACCGTCAGCCGCTTGATCTGCGTCTTGGCGGATATGTTCAGGTGGAGGGAGGACAGCAGCTCCTGGGTCATCCGGTTCTGCTCTGTCTTATCCAGGAAGGGCCCCTTGCTGGGCTCCCGGCCAATGAAAATGTTCTCCGCCACCGTCAGGTCCTGCATCAGGTTCAGCTCCTGGTGGACAATGCAGATGCCCTTGGCCTGGGCGTCTCTGGGACCATGGATCTCAATCTCCTGGCCGAAGTACTCAATGGTCCCGCCGTCCTTTTGATAGATACCCGTCAGTATCTTCATCAGGGTGGACTTGCCCGCGCCATTCTCGCCCACCAGGGCCATCACCTCTCCGGCGCGCACCTCCAGATGCGCGTTGTCCAGCGCGTGGACACCGGGGAAGTATTTTTGGATGCCGTCCATTTTTAGGATCACTTCACCCATTCCAGTTCTTCCCTCCCAATCATAAAACTCCGTCTATCCTTTTGAAAACCGTCCTGCCGCCAAGTATCCGTTGTTTTGCACAGTTATCCCGGTTCTTTTTTGGTATTATTATATAAATCAACAACGCAAAACTCGAATCGTTTCGTTTTTTTGGCGGCATTTCAAGGCCGGTTTCGCTGTTCAGGTTTTCATTATAATAGACTTCTCCACAAAAAGCAAGATATTTTTTATAAATTTTTGTATTGACAGCACAAAAGTTTTTCTATATCATTAAATAGTGCAGGGCAGTATCCGACTTTTTAGTCGAAACGATTCGTTTTTACGGGAGGAACCATGGCGACAATCAAGGATGTAGCCCGGATGGCCGGCGTTTCCCAGTCCACTGTTTCCAAATACATCAACGGCGGACAGGTGCGCCCCGCCAATCTGGAGGCCATCCGAAACGCTATCGCCGCCCTGGACTACCGGGTCAACCCCTTCGCCCGCAGCCTTAAAACCCAGCGCAGCCACTCTATCGGCATCCTGCTGCCCACCCTGAGCATCTCCTTTTACAGCTATATCTTCACCGCCCTGGACAAGGTGTTTCGGGAAAACGGCTATCACACCATTATCTCCTGCTACTCCTCCGACCACGGGCTGGAGCGGGACTACCTCAATTTCCTGATCGGCACCGGGGTGGACGGCCTGATCTATCTGCCCGAAAATCTGACCTCCGACGAATTTCTGGAGATCACCGCCAACCGGGGCGTGCCGGTGGTCCAGGTGGACCGGGTGATCCCCGGCATTTCCGCCGACGCGGTGCTGACCGACAACACCGAGTCCGCCTGGCAGGCCATCAGCTACCTGATCCGCAGCGGCCACCGCCGCATTGCCGCTATCAGCGGCCCCAGCTCCCTCCAAACCGCCCGGGAGCGAATCGCCGGCTATCTGCGGGCCCTGGAGGAAAAGGGCGTCCACTATGACGACTCCCTGATTGTCCGGGGGGAACACACCTTTGCCACCGGTTATCAGGGCTTTGTGGACCTGATGGCGCTGCCCGCCCCCCCAACGGCCATCTTTTCCACCAACAGCGACACCACCATAGGCATTATCACCGCCGCCCGGGAGCGGGGGGTCAACATTCCCGACGACGTGACTGTGTTCGGCTACGACTGCCTGGATATCTGCTCTATGATGACCCCTCCCCTGCCTGTGATCCATCAGCCGGAGCAGGAGATCGGCCGCACCGCCGCCGCCTGGCTCATCCAGCGGCTGGAGGGGGACGACAGCCCGCCCCGCACCGTCCGGCTGAAATGCACCATCCATCTGTAAGTATATTACGCTTTCCACAAGCGTCTTATAAGTCCATTTCCAAACAACGCCGCCAGAAACCGGCGGAGCAGTAAATGCAAGGAGGAAGATTATTATGGCAAAGAACCGGTACATTGGCGAGTACCCCGTTATCGGCATCCGCCCCACAATCGACGGTCGGCGCGGCCCCCTGAAGGTCCGGGAGTCTCTGGAGGAGCAGACCATGTCCATGGCCCAGGCCGCCAAGGCCCTGTTTGAGCAAAACATCTGCTACTCCAACGGGGAACCGGTCAAGGTGGTTATCGCCGATACCACCATTGGCCGGGTGGCTGAGGCCGCCGCCTGCGCCGCCAAGTTTAAAAAGGAAAATGTGGACATCACCCTCACTGTCACCCCCTGCTGGTGCTACGGTGCCGAGACTATGGATATGGACCCCATGACCATCAAGGGTGTATGGGGCTTTAACGGCACCGAGCGCCCCGGCGCGGTGTATCTGGCCTCCGTGCTGGCCACCCACGCCCAGAAGGGCCTGCCCGCCTTTGGCATCTATGGCCACGAGGTGCAGAACCTGGATGAGGTAACTGATATCCCCGAAGACGTGAAGGAAAAGCTGCTCCGCTTTGGCCGGGCCGCCGTGGCCGTGGCCACCATGCGGGGCAAGAGCTACCTTCAGATCGGCTCCATGTGTATGGGCATTGGCGGCTCTATCATTGACCAGGAGTTTATTCAGGACTATCTGGGCATGCGGGTGGAGTCTGTGGACGAGGTGGAAATTATCCGCCGCATGACCGAGGGCATCTATGACGAGGCCGAGTTCCAGAAGGCCCTGGCCTGGACCAAGGAGCACTGCAAGGAGGGCTGGGACAAGAACCCCGACTTTGTCAAGGCGTCCCCTGAGAAGAAGGCGGAGGCCTGGGAGTTCACGGTTAAGATGTACTGCATCATCAAGGATCTGATGAACGGCAATCCCAACCTGCCCGAGGGCTGCGAGGAGGAGATGGTGGGCCACAACGCCATTGCCGGCGGCTTCCAGGGCCAGCGCCAGTGGACCGATTTCTACCCCAACTGCGACTATCCCGAGGCCCTGCTCAACTCCAGCTTTGACTACAGCGGCGCCCGCGAGCCCTACATTCTGGCCACCGAGAATGACGTGCTCAACGGCCTGGGCATGCTGTTTATGAAGCTGCTCACCAACCGGGCTCAGATCTTCGCCGACGTGCGCACCTTCTGGTCCCCCGAGGCCACCAAGCGGGCCACCGGCTATGAGCTCACCGGCGTTGCCAAGGAGAATGGCGGCTTTATCCACCTGATTAACTCGGGCGCCGCCTGCCTGGACGCCTGCGGCGAGTGTCTGGACGGCCAGGGCAAGCCCGTGATGAAAAAATGGTGGGAGGTCACTGCGGAGGACATTGAAAAGATGACCGCCGCCACCGACTGGCCCTCCGCCGACTATGGCTACTTCCGGGGCGGCGGCTTCTCCAGCCACTATATCACCCGCGCCGAGATGCCTGCCACCATGATCCGCCTGAACCTGGTCAAGGGGCTGGGCCCCGTCCTCCAGATCGCCGAGGGCTGGACTGTCAGCCTGCCCGACGAGGTGACGGAAAAGCTTATGCGCCGCACCGACTATACCTGGCCCTGCACCTGGTTCGCCCCCCGGTGTGACGGCGTGGAGGGCAGCCCCTTCCGCTCCGCCTACGACGTGATGAACAACTGGGGCGCCAACCACGGCGCTATCTCCTACGGCCACGTCGGCGCCGACCTGATTACTCTGTGCTCCATGCTGCGCATCCCCGTGTGCATGCACAATGTGCCCAACCAGGATATATTCCGTCCCGCCGCCTGGAACGCCTTTGGCATGGACAAGGAGGGCCAGGACTACCGCGCCTGCGCCGCCTACGGCCCCATGTACCGCAACATCCGCTGAGTTTAAGCGTCCCCTCCCCTCACGGGGAGTCAAATAAGGAGGCATTTCCATGTTAAAGAATATCCCCCCCATCCTCTCCCCTGAACTGCTGAAGGTGCTGGCCGAGATGGGCCATGGCGACCGCATTTGCATCGGTGACGGCAACTTCCCCGGCAAATCCATGGCCCAGGCGGGCGGGGCCATCCTGGTCCGGGCCGACGGCCACGGCGTGCCTGAGCTGCTGGACGCCATCATGCAGGTCATCCCCCTGGACGCCTATGTGGCGACCCCCGCCATGACCATGGAGCCTATGGAGTGCGACAAGGACTTGGATATCCCCGTTGTGGAGGAGTACAAACAAATTGTCGCCAAGTATGACGAGCGGGGCGCAGCCGCCTTCGGCACCTATGAGCGCTTTGAGTTTTATGAACAGGCCAAGGGGTGCTGCTGCATCCTCCAGTCCGGCGAGACCTCCATCTACGCCAATCTGATCTTGCAGAAGGGTGTTATTAAGTAAACATTGTAAAACAGGCCCGCAGACATTAACGGGGGGCCTCATAAGGAAGTATTTTCATTTGGAAGAAGTGGCGTAGTCGAAAGGCTACGCCACTTCTTTCTTGGCCTTTGGGGTGGGGAGCATATTTCAATGCCGGAAGTCTGCAACTTGGCTAATAGATCTATTCCGCACGGGAAATCGTAATTGTCCCCGTGTTTCTCTCATGCGTTTGCTCTTTCATAGCTTTAATTATACCATAAAATCAGGCAAAAAACCAGCTTTCTCCACGATTGCCTCTTATTAGACAATGTTCAACCCAGACATTGTCTTGTGTGCCCTTGGCTGCTCCACGCTCAGTCCCCCCATCAGCCACCGGTACTGCTGTGCCGTGAGTTGCCGCGCCTCCTCACCGTTCCTCGGCCACTGGAAACTCCCGTTTTCCAGCCGCTTATACACTAGTACAAAGCCGTCTCCCTCCCAGTACAGCCCTTTGAGCCGATCCTTTCGCCGCCCACAGAGTATTCGGTTTTAGCCTCGTTGGAAAGGTGCAGACGCGAAGCGGGTGTACCTTTCCGGCGAGGGCGCAGGGGGCGCAGCCCCTTGTACGGAGCGGAGCGACGCAAACGGCCCGGACTTTCGGAAGTCCGGGCCGGGCCTCGCAGAGCGCACGATACATGGCCGCAGACCATGTATAGAAGTGCGCCCTTGCTTTGCGGCGGGATTTTTTACTCAACATCTTTAGGTCGCCAAAACGTATATTCAGTGTGTTTATCTGGATGAAGGTTAAATGTTTTTAGGATTGTCCGTCCCCGATTATCATCGTAGTGAAACATATCAATCCACAAACAAAACAATTCGATTACCTCTAAAGGTTCATCTGCGGAATAATAAATTAGATACCTATTCTTCGATTTCTCCAATTTCCTGTTGTATAATGCAATTTGTATGCCATCCTTGAACAGAGAATAACGTTCATGGCTGTGAGAGTAGATGCGGTAGTTATTATTTCGTATAGAAAAACTACTTATCGGCTTTATCCATCTTTCCTGTGAAAATCCAATTTCTTCTTCACCCTCGAAAATGGAGTATTGCCGGTTAATAGAGCCGAGCACCAGTATTATAAAAACGAGAAATAGTGATACCCACAATGCTTCATACTGCGGGAAAAAAATAAAAAGCGTGAAGCAGAGTAATAGGACACATATGGGAAGGACGGAATTTAACGCCCAATTTAATCTGTTTGATTCCTTCAATCGGAATTTTACTTGCCCGTCTTGAAAAATTATCAGTTTACCCTTTGAAAAGCGGGAGTATTTATTAGTTAGTCCAACGGTCAAACTACCAAACAAGAATGTGCGCTCATGAGGGATTTTAATGTTAATGCCATAGACCAAACCGGGGGCGTTTCCTTGTGAAATCTATATCATGGGCATAAGCCATCCTCCTAACCGGGGCAAATGTCGAGTTCAGTATAGCACGACAAATTACCCAAATCAACCAGCCGGAGCCGAAACTTTCCCGGCCTCCTTTGCGGCCCGCTGTACCTCCCTCACCCGGCGCATACGCAGTTTGTTTTGCTCCGTTCCCGGTTCCTCGCCGCCAACGCCTTTTGCGCTTTGCTTTTTCCCCGGCGGTCAGAATAACCTCCGGCCTGGGCGGGACGAAACAGCCGATGAAGTTAAAATATATATCAACCTTCTGCCGCCTGTCCCCGGTGGATTTGTCCACTTCATGGACAACGACTTTCTCAATAAACTCGTTGAGCATAGGATTCTTGAGGCGGTCAGCGGTGGGCCGCTGGAAGGTACGAAAAAAACAGGGGGCCTGGTTTCGGCCTCCTGTCTTTTCGGTTTTAGGGTTTGGCTGTGGGTGGGTTCTTCCTTATCTGTACCCACCTAACGGAAGGGAATTTTTGTTATCTGCCCAGCAAAAACAAATTTTTATCGGTGGCAAAGTTGTAGAAGCTGTACAGTACAATCACTGTGTCGATGTTGTGTTCCTCCACATAGCCCTTGATGCTGCTCAGATTGTCCCGGGGATCAATGAGGTGGATTTCAGAAAACCGATCTGTCAAAAATGGGGTGAGGGAGTCGGAGTAGGAATCCCGGACAAGGAGCACCTTAGGGCCGGTGCTGCCCTCCTTCTCCACCACGCACAGGGGCTGACGCCCCCCCAGAAAGTAGGAGTACTTGTCCTTCACATCCAGGTAGCTGTCCACATACAGGCTGCCCGGCTCAGGCGCGCCTTTAAACCAGGAGGTCACCTTGATTCCCTCATCCGGGACATAGGTGTCAATGGTATCCGGGGGCAGCCAGCGCACGCCGGAGGTGGAAAAGCTGGTGCCGTTAAACTGATCTGTGACGGTAACCTTCTGATAGTCGTCCAGGTTCAGCGGCTCCAATCCCATGGCCTCAAAGATGGCATTGGCTCCGTAGAAGGCCCCCAGGCTGGTCCAGTGGTGGTCGGTGCGGTAGTAGATGTCCTCACCGCTGTGGGCCGCCAGAGCGCTGTACAGGTCAACGGTAGAGGCCCCGGTGGAGAAGTAGAGGGAGTGAATAATAGATTTTTCGTCCGCGGTGGGAGCCCCCTCCGGGAGCCGGTCTTTCCAGATTTCGGCGGCGGAGGGGATCAGTCCAAAGTACACCGGCACAGACACATTGCCTGTCAGCGCATCCAGGTAGCCCATATCTTTTTCCAGTTTGCCGGGGTCCGGATCGTCAACCCGGTTGATTAGGGTATCCTGCTTCCCAAAGTACACCCCCTCGTTCTCCTTTTTGCCGGACAGCCGCTCGCTCCAGGCCTTCATGGACACCCACAGGTCCCGGCCCATAATGTGGTCAGAGACATAATCCTCGGCATCCTCCATAAACCTGCCGCTGTTCAGGTTCTCCAGCGACAGCTTGGGCGGGTCCTGGAGGTAACGGTTCTCCAAAGGAGAAAACTTCACATCCGGGAGCAGCAGACTGACAACGCAGACGCCGCCCAGAAAGGCGCAGAACAGAGCGCTGAGAAAGATGCTGAACCTTTTTGTCATATTCGCGCCTCCTTAAAAGTTAAAGTACAGGAAGGGGTTGTAAGTGCCGGCCACCAGATAGGCGGTACAGATCATCAGTCCACCGGCCACCAGGGCAGTGCAGGCGATTTGCTGTGCCTTTGTGCCCAGGCGGCGGTAGAGTGCCCCGCCCAGCGGTGTGGAGGCCAGCGCCGCCGCGCAGAGGGTGGGCAGGTAGCTGGTCAGATAGTAGCCGAAAGCGCCGTCCGCCAGGGGGACGCCCCCCAGGCCGAACATGACCTTGAGATATCCTCCCAGCTGCCCCAGGTCCTCAATGGCGAAGATGGCCCAGCTGACCATAACCAGCAGCATGGTGTACACATGTCCCACCAGGGCGGGGGCCCGCTCCAGCTTGTCCAGCAGAAAGAATTTTTCTATCATCAGCAGGACAAAAAAGTAAAGCCCCCAGAACAGAAAGGTCCAGTTGGCCCCGTGCCAGATGCCGGTGGCGGCCCAGACCACCAGCAGGTTGAACATCTGCCGGCCCTTTCCCCTGCGGTTGCCTCCCAGGGGGATATACAGATACTCCCGGAACCAGGTACTGAGGGAGATGTGCCACCGCCGCCAGAACTCGGTGATGCTTTTGGAGATGTAGGGGTAGTTAAAGTTGGGCAGAAATTCAAAGCCCAGCATCCGCCCCAGGCCCACGGCCATGTCAGAGTAGCCGGAGAAGTCAAAATAAATCTGGAAAGTGAAGGCCAGCACCCCCAGCCAGGCCCCGGCCACTGTCAGCTCGGACAGGGCCATGGCCTTGTAGCTGTCCCAGAGCATACCCACATTGTTGGCAATGAGCAGCTTTTTGGCCAGGCCCACCATAAAGATTTGTACACCGGAAGCAAATTTTTCGCTGGAACAGGTCCGCTCATCAATCTGGTCACCCAGGTCTTTGTACTTGATAATGGGGCCTGCAATGAGCTGGGGGAACAGAGTGACAAAGGTACCGAAATTGAAGATATTCCGCTGAGCCCGGGCGTCCCCCCGGTAGACGTCAATGGTGTAGCTCATGGTCTGGAAGGTGTAGAAGGAGATGCCGATGGGCAGATGGACCCCCAGTACAGGCATAAAGGTGAGGCCGGCGGACTGTAGGGTCCCGGCGATAAAGTCCCAGTACTTGAAAAAGCACAGCAGGGCCAGATTGAACAGGATGGAGGCGGTCACCGCCGCCCGCGCCCCCCGGTCGTTCCCCTTTGCCTTGCACCGCTCCACCAGCAGGCCGTGGGTGTAGTCAATAGCGGTGGACAGGAACATGATGGACACATAGGCCCGCTCCCCCCAGTAGTAGAAGGCCAGAGAGGCGCACAGCAGCACCGGGTTGCGCAGCCTTCGGGGCACCACATAGTACACCGCCAGGGTGAGAACCAGGAAATAAAACATGAAAATGGGGGTGGAAAAGACCATGGGGAACCTCCTCATACAAACGGCGGACGATTCTTCGTCCACCGTTTGGCGTAATGTTTAGAACAGGGCGTTAAAGTCGTCGACAATGCTGTCGCAGTCCGGGTGGACAATCAGCATCACGCAGTCGCCGTTGACAGCGATGCGGGCGTTCTCCTCCCACATGGTCTGCTCCATGGGGTAGAGAGCGCCGCCGGGGCCGTTGCCGTCGCCCACCATGTAGTCGATGCGGGCCTGGAAGATGGCCTTCACCGTATCCGCATTCTTGGGGTCGGACACCTGGACCAGGGCGAAGTCACCGTGGGGAGAGGGGCTCATGCCGCACAGGTAAAGGACCTGCTGGGACAGCGTGAGGTTGGACAGCCCGGCGAAGAAGGTGGACAGCATGGTGTCATCGGCCTCCATCATAAAGGAGAACTGATACTTGCCGGTGATGGTGGTGTAGAAATCGGACAGGTTCACGCTGGCGGCGGGGGCGGAGCTGCTGGAGCCGCCGGAGCTGCTGGAACCGCTGGAGCTGCCGGAGCCGCTGCTGTCGGGCTTGGAGGCGTCGGGCTTAGGGGTGGGAGCGGGCTGGCTCTCCTTCCAGCTGCAGTTGACGGAAGCGGTGGCAGTGGCCCCGTCGTAGGTCACGGTGATGGTGGCCTTGCCGGGGGCAACCGCTTTGATGGTGCCGTCCTCCGCGACCGTGGCCACCTTGGTGTCGCTGGAGGTGAAGGTGGGAATGCCGTCGGTGTCGGGCTCGGCGGTATAGCGCAGGCGGAAGGTGGCCCCGGCCTTATTCAGCTCGATGTTGGTGCGGTTGAGGGTAAGGGTGACCTTCAAGCCCTCCGCCGAGGAGGCGCTGCCGCCGGCGGAGCCGCTGGCGCTGCCGTCGGGGGCGGAGGCGTCGGGCTGGGAGCCGTCCGGGCTGGAAACGTCCGGATTGGAGCCGCCGGGCGCGGAGCCGTCCGGCTGGCTGGAGCTGACGGAAGAGCTTCCGCCGGGGGTGGAGGAGGCGCTGCCGCCGCCGTTTCCGCCGCCGCAGGCGGCAAGGGACAGGGCCAGGGCGCTGGCCAGGGCCATAGCTAGGATGCGTCGTTTCATGATAAGTAAACTCCTTTTCTGTTGGGGTTATGGTTTGACCCGGTTTTGGGTTCTGAGAGCTTTGACGCAGAGCGCGGAAAAAGGTTCCCGGCTGGGAGAAAAAAATTTGCGGCAGGAATATTATACTGTCTTTCTCCCATGCTGGCAAGGGCGCCGAAAAAAATTCCCGGTCCCCCTTGACAAAGGGGGGGCTGTGTAGTATGATAATGCCAACACATGAACAAGTGCTCATATGTTGAAAGGAGAACGCTATGGAAGGGAAAGCCATCCCTCACTGCGAGGAGGAGTGCGTCCACCTGGACGCCGTGGAGAAGGTCCGCGCCCAGCTGCCCCCCGACGAACAGCTATACGACCTGGCCGAGCTGTTTAAAATATTCGGCGACAGCACCCGGGTCAAAATCCTGTACGCCCTGCTGGAGTCGGAGCTGTGTGTGTGCGACATCGCCAAGCTGATGGAGGTCACCCAGTCCGCCGTCTCCCACCAGCTGCGGGTGCTGAAAAACAGCAAGCTGGTAAAATTCCGCCGGGAGGGCAAAACTGTGTACTACTCCCTGGCCGACGACCACGTCATTCATATCCTGGCCCAGGGTATGGAACATATTTTAGAGTGACAGAAAGGATGTTTTATCATGAAAAAGACTTTTAAGCTCATTGATCTGGACTGCGCCAACTGCGCCGCCAAAATGGAGACCGCCATCAAAAAGCTGCCCGGCGTCACCGGTGCCTCTGTGTCCTTCATGACCCAAAAAATGACCATTGAGGCTGATGATGTGGACGCTGTGATGAAGGACGTGGTGAAATGCTGTAAAAAAGTGGAGCCCGACTGCGAGATCGTGCTGTGAGTACCTTTTGGGACCGGGTGGCCTGGCTGTACGACCTGGTGGAGCGGAGCAACCGGGCGGTCAATACTGCGGCGGCCGCCCGGACGGCCCAGCTGGTTCCAGCCGGGGCCAGGGTCCTGGACTGCGCCGCCGGGACGGGGGAATTCTCCCTGGCGGCGGCAAAACGGGCCGGAACGGTGCTGTGTACCGACCAGTCCCAGGCTATGCTGAAGCAGGCCCGGAAGAAAGCAAAAAAGCGGGGGCTGACCAACATCACCTTCTCCCGGCGGGACGTGACTGCCCTGTCCGACCCGGACGGCAGCTTTGACGCGGTGATTGCCGCCAACGTTCTCCATCTCCTCCCCCAGCCGGAGGCTGCGGTGCGGGAGCTGTGGCGGGTCACCGCCCCCGGCGGGCGGCTCATCCTGCCCACCTACCTCCAGGGAAAGGTGGGGACGGCCTACGGGACCATGATTAAAATTTATCAGGGTGTGGGCTTCCACTATGAACACGCCTTCACCCCGGAGACCTACCGGATGCTGCTGGAGCGCCTGAGACTGGCCCCAGTGGCGGTGGAGGTCATTTCCGGCCGGGTGCCCGAAGGTATCGCCGTGCTGGAGAAGCCCACATAAAGAGGTGTTTTATATGACCCGAAAGCAAAAAAAGACCCTGTACCGCATCCTCATTGCCTTTGTGCTGTTTGTTGTCTGCTTACTTTTGCCCACTGTCCGGCTGTCTGGCCCCATTCCGCTGCTCAGCGTGGTTCAGGACCGGGATGGCTGCGGAGCGTACACCCTGGCGAAGTGGCCGCTGTTCCTGATTCCTTATCTGGTGATCGGATGGGATGTTCTCTGGAAAGCTGTCCGTAATATCATGCACGGCCAGGTCTTTGATGAGAACTTTCTCATGTGTGTGGCCACCATTGGGGCACTGGTCATTGGCGAGTACCCGGAGGCGGTGGCGGTGATGCTCTTTTATCAGGTGGGCGAACTGTTTCAGAATGTGGCCGTCTCCCGGTCCCGGCAGTCCATCTCCGCCCTCATGGACATCCGCCCCGACTACGCCAACGTGGAGCGGGACGGCCAGCTGGTTCAGGTGGACCCGGATGAGGTGGCGGTGGACGACGTAATTGTCATCAAGGCCGGGGAGCGGGTACCCCTGGACGGAACCGTTCTGGAGGGAACCTCCGCCCTGGACACCGCCGCACTCACCGGCGAGTCCCTGCCCCGGGACGTGTCCGCCGGGGACGAGGTGATCTCCGGCTGTGTCAATCTCTCCGGACTGCTCCATGTAAAAGTGTCAAAGCCCTTCGGCCAGTCCACTGTGGCCCGGATTTTGGATCTGGTGGAAAACTCCAGCGAGAAAAAAGCCCAGGCGGAGCATTTTATCACCAAATTTGCCCGGTATTATACCCCCATCGTGGTCTTCGCCGCCCTTGCCCTGGCGGTAATTCCGTCGCTGATGGACGGCCAGTGGGAAACCTGGGTGCCCCGGGCGCTGAACTTCCTGGTGGTGTCCTGTCCCTGCGCTCTGGTCATCTCCATCCCTCTGTCCTTCTTCGGGGGCATTGGCGGAGCCTCCAAACAGGGCATTCTGGTCAAGGGGAGCAACTATCTGGAGGCCCTGGCCCAGGCGGGGGTGGTTGTCTTTGACAAGACAGGCACCCTGACCCAGGGGAAATTTTCCGTCACGGCGGTCCACCCCCAGGGCATGTCTGAGCAGGAGCTGCTGGAGCTGGCCGCCCTGGCTGAGCAGTTCTCCACCCACCCCATCTCCAAGTCCATTGTAGCAGCCTGGGGCGGTCTTGCCGACCAGAGCCGGGCCGCCGGGGTGGAGGAGATCGCAGGCCATGGGGTTCAGGCTGTCATTGACGGGCGCAGAGTTCTGGCCGGCAACCGGAAGCTGATGGACCGGGAACAGATCGCTGTCACCTCAGACCACGACCACCCCGGAACGGTCATCCACGTGGCGGTGGACGGCCAATACGCCGGACATCTGGTCATTGCCGACCAGCCCAAGTCCACCTCCGCCCAGGCCCTGCGGGAGCTGAAGGCGGCAGGCGTGAGGCAGACTGTCATGCTCACCGGAGACGCCCAGGGGGCGGCCCAGGCTGTGGCGGAACAGCTGGGATTGGACCGGTTCTACGCCCAGCTCCTCCCCGCCGGTAAGGTGGAACGGGTGGAGGAGCTCCTCCGGGACAAGGGCCCCAAGGAGAAGCTGGTCTTTGTGGGGGACGGCATCAACGATGCCCCCGTTCTGTCTCGGGCCGATATCGGGGTGGCCATGGGAGCCCTGGGCTCGGACGCCGCCATTGAGGCCGCCGACATCGTCCTTATGGACGACGACCTGCTAAAGCTCCCTGTGGCGGTGCGTATCGCCCGGAAGACGCTGGCAATCGTCCGGCAGAACGTGGTCTTTGCCCTGGGCGTGAAGCTGCTGGTGCTGGTGCTGTCCGCCATGGGCAGGGCCAACATGTGGGCGGCAGTGTTCGCCGACGTGGGGGTTTCCGTGCTGGCCATTCTCAACGCAAGCCGAATGCTGAAAGCCAAATAAACACCAATTCCCTCCCATTTGGGAGGGAATTTTGTTGCAGGCAGACTTCCTCTGTAGTATAATATATTTTTTAGCATCAAAACACCGGATTTTGGAAGGAGGAACCAACATGAGAGAGATTGATCCGTCCCAAACCAAGCGCGCTGCGGCCTTTGAGTTGTGGATGCATGCGCCTATGCCTATGGTAACGCTGTTCAAGACCCTGGATGTCACCCCGTTGGTACGGTGGAGCCATAAGTACCACTGCAAGTTCAATATGATGATGTGCTGGTGTATCGGCAAGGCGGCCTCCAAGGTGGAGGAATTTTTCCTGCTGCCAGTGGGGGACACCCTGGTGGAATACAACCGCCTGGCGGTGAACACGGTGGTCGCCCTTCCCAACGGTGAAATCAGCACCTGTGACATCCTCTACTCCCCCGACCTGGCCCAGTTTGAGAAGGACTACCTGGAACTGACCCAGCGGGTTCGGGAAACCTGTCACCCCCACGACCTGGAGGACTGCATGGTGATCGGTACCTCCGCCCTGGTGCAGACCGAGCTGGACGGCGCGGTGAACATCTACGCCGGCTGCTACAACAACCCCTATCTGATCTGGGGCAGGGTTCAGAGAAAGGGCTTTCGGTCCCTTTTGCCCATCTCCTTTCAATTTCACCACACCCAGATGGACGGGGCCCACGCCGCCCGGTTTCTGGAGTTCTTGCAAAGTACCATAAAAGAATTGTCCCCGTAAGTCAACATCCCCTTCCAACGGAGGGGATGTTACATTTATGGCAATCGCCGGTATGCAGGGGCGGCCGCAGCCCGCCCCTACAGGTCCGGTATCCTCAATTTCGAAGCCTGCCAGCGTTGAAGCGCATTTTCCGCAAGAGGCGGTTGCGAAGGTTGGAAGACAATGTTATAATAGGAAAAACAGCCGGGGGCCATGTTACAGGTTGTTCGGCCCTGTGCACGGCTGCAAATTCACCGGGAAGGTGTGACGACATGAAAAATAGACCTGTTTTTTTGCCAATTCTTCTGGCAATGCTGCTGGGTTTGACCGCCTGCGGGGGACAGACCTCCCCTGAGGAGCCGGCACCGGCCAGGCAGACAGTAGCGCTCACCGTTTGGGGGGCGGAGGAGGATGCGGATTTGCTCCAGGAGCTGATCGACTCGTTCCAGGTCCGCTACGCCGGTGAGGCCGACTTTCAGATTACCTGTCAGCCCCAGGGCGAGGCCAGCTGTAAAGATGTTCTGCTGGGGGATCTGGAGGCGGGAGCGGATGTCTTCACCTTTGCAGATGACCAGGTAGCCGCCCTGGCCGCCGCCGGCGCGCTGGACCCCATCACAAATGCCGGGACCATCCGGGGGACAAACCTCTCTGCGGCGGTTGAGGCCGCCAGCGTAGGCGGAACGCTGTACGCCTACCCTCTTACGGCGGACAATGGCTACTTTCTCTACTATAACAAGGCCTATTTCTCCCAGGAGGACGTCCAGACCATGGACCGCCTGCTGGAGGCGGCCGCCCAGGCGGGAAAACTGTTTACCATGGACTGGTCCTCCGCCTGGTATGTCTACTCCTTCTTTGGCAACACCGGCCTGGAGGTCGGCCTGAATGACGACGGTTTGACCAACTACTGTACCTGGAACAGCACAGATGGAGACATCACCGGCCTGGATGTGGCCCAGGCCATGCTGGATATTGCCGCCAGCCCGGGCTTTTCCAGCCGGACGGACGAGGAGTTTATGGCGGGTGTCCGGAACGGCGAGGTCATTGCCGGTGTCAGCGGCGTGTGGAACGCGGTGGCCATTCAAGAGGCCTGGGGAGAACAGGCCGGAGCGGTCAAACTGCCCACCTTTACCTGCGGCGGACAGCAGGTGCAGATGGCCTCCTTTTCCGGCTGTAAGCTTATCGGCGTAAACGCCTACTCCCAGCATCCGGAATGGGCCGCCCGCCTGGCGGAATGGCTGACCAGTGAGGAGAGCCAGCGCCTGCGCTTTGAGCGCCGGGGCCAGGGGCCCTCCAACAGCGCGGCAGCCTCCTCGCCGGAGGTACAGCAGTCGGCGGCTATCGCGGCGCTGCTGTCCCAGGCTGAGTTTTCCCAGGTCCAGCGGGTGGGAGGAAACATTTGGGACCCGGTGGCGGAATTCGCCTCCAGCATGGCCCAGGGAAATCCCTCCGGCGCCTCTCTCCAGGCCCAGCTGGACCGTATGGTGGAGGGCGTAACAGCGCGGTAATCCGAATCAGAAACATATGGAGGCAAAACATATGAAAGGGAAGCTTACATTGCAGCAGCGTCTGATTTTACCCATCATTCTGCTGGGACTGGTGACGCTGCTTTCCAACCTCCTGGCGGTGTTCAGCATCAACAATGTCCACTCCAACGCCGGAACCATAGTGGACGAATATATGGTCAGTGAGGCCAAACTGGAGGAGATCCGCCGCTCCATGATGGATATACACCGCCTGGCTCTGTCCCATATTGTGGCGGCGGACCACGGCAGCATGATCCAGCTGGTGCAGGAAATCAAGGCGGAGGAGGCCGTGCTGGACGGGCAGCTGAAGGACTACGCAGGCTTTGTGTCCGCTGGAGACGAGGCAGTGTACAACGGCCTGCTGGAGGACTATGACGCCTTTAAACACGCGCTGGTTGGCCTGGTCTGCGCCAGCGCCGACAGCAAAACCCAGGACGCCTACGCCATGGCCAACGGAACGGTGGCCGACCAGAGCGCCGCCGTGGAGGCGGGGATCGACACCCTTTCAAGCTCCGTCAGCGCGCAGGCGGAAAGGGCCCAGGGCCGCCTGTTCACGGTCTATGTCATCTCGCTGGTCACCAGCGCCGCCACGCTGATAATTGGTATCCTGCTGGTGTGGGCGGCCCTGCGGATCATCCGGACCTATGTTATAGCGCCCATCCGAAGCGCTATGGGCACCTTGCAGGACAGCTCTGAGCGCCTTGGCGGCGTGGTCAAAGAAATCCGGGGGCGGACCAAAACCTCCAGCGTCAGCGCCAGAGAGCTCTCCGGCCTGACGGAACAGCTGTCCGCCGCCCTTGAGAAGATATCCCGGAACACCGCCGCCATCACGGCCAGCGCCTCCAGCACCCAGGAGGATACCGCCCGTGTGGCCGACGCCTGCGCCGCCCTCAACAGCTATTCGGTGGAGATGCGCGGGCGCTCGGAGGAGATGGAGCAGTCCGCCCGGCGGGATATGGAGGTGGTACACCGCAGAACGGAAGAGATCATGGCCATTTTGAACGAGGCCATTGAACAGAGCAAAAATGTGGACAAAATCGGCATTTTAACCCAGGATATCCTGTCTATTTCCTCCTCCACGGACCTCATTGCCATCAACGCCTCCATTGAGGCCACCCGGGCCGGGGCGGCGGGGAAGGGCTTTGCCGTGGTGGCCCAGGAGATCCGCCGCCTGGCGGACGCCTGCGCCGAGGCCGCCGGCCATATCCAGGAGGTCAGCGGAATTGTAACCGGTGCGGTAAAATACCTGTCCAGCAGCGCCCAGGAGCTGGCGGACTATCTGGGCCAGGCCATTGAAATCCAGCTGGCCCGGTCGGTTCAGTCGGGACAGCAGTACCGTGAGGACGCCGCCTACATTCAGCGCTCTATTGAGACCTTTAATCATCAGGCGGACGGACTCCAGACAGCTATGGCGGAGGTTGCCGACTCCATTGCCTCCATCTCCAGCGCGGTGGACGGCGCGGTTACCGGCGTCACCGGCGTCACTGGCAGCACCCGTGTTCTGGTTGACGACCTGGCCGGTATCGTGGGGGAGCTGGATAAAAACCAAAAGATCGCCGGCGAGCTGCACCATCAGGTAGAGGTTTTCGCCAACCTGTAAATGCCAGCTCACACCGGGACCCATTCCGGACTGCAAATACCGGGCACACTGAAGCCTTATCGGCTGTCAGTGTGCCCGGTAAATTTTATGCTGTCATCATCCAAAATTGCTGACACCGGCGCCATAGAGGCGGCCACAGGCTGCCCCTGCACATATGGCAGCAAATTTGATGATTGCGATCTGTCTGGGGTTACGGTGCCCGGCTCAGGCACTGGGAAATCTTGTACCCGCCGGTGCTCAGGTTGTCCAATACGGAGTTTCGGGTCTCCAAATCGTTGAAGTGCCACCACTCAGAGGCCAGTGGGGTCAGTCCCGCCTCAGTGCAGCAGCGCTGGAGGGCCATGGCGGGCTTGTTGCTGCTCATGGTGTCGGTCAGCTGGGCGGACTTCCAGGCGGTAGGGGAGTGGCTGGCCACCGGCCCCACAAAGGTGGCGGAGGCCTTGCTCAGCTCGTGGATGGGGGTGGGCATGGTATACTCCTTGTACTCCCGTACCCGCACCACCTGGTGCCCCCCAATATTTTGTAACTCCGCCCGCTCCACCTTGGCCAGGGTGACGTCAATGGCAAAGCCCCGCTGATGGTTGGAGTACCCCCCGGCAATGAACCAGGAGATGTTCCAAGGCGCGCCGGTTACCGCCTCTTTCACCTCGGGGTTGCTGCGGCTCAGTGCGGTGAGAGCCTTGTAAACCGTGGTCTGCACCTCATGGGGGCGGTAGCCCTCATAAAGCACCAGGGTATTTCCCTGGGCCAGAGCCACCTGCTGGGCCTGACAGATTTGTTTGGACATGGGGTAGAGCACCGGCATCATGAACTCGTTGCGCTCCAGCCGGCGGTTATAATTTCCCCTGGGGTAAAAGGCCCGTCCGGTGACGTTGGGGATATTCCGCCCCAAGGTAACAAATCGGGAATCGTAGGAGTTGGTAGCGTTGTAGACCATAGAGGGGATCACGTCGGGCAGGTTAATCAGGCAGTAGCGGTTTTCAATCCAACCCTCGCCCTGTGTACACTCCACCCACCACCAGTCCCCCTCCTCGCTCTCCTCTGCAATGAGAAAAGCGGTGCCAGGCTCCAGCACGGCCAGCGCGCCCTCAAAGGGATCCACATCCGGGTCCTCCTCAACCTCGGGAATGGGCTCCTCGCCCGGGGCGTAGATCAGTTCGCCGTCAGGGCCCACTGTGGGCTGGGAGGGGTCGCTGATATCCTCGTCCTGAGAGAAGTCGGGCAGAAAGGGGGATGAGGGCGCGGGAGTAAGCCCGTTGGAGGAGCTGGCCCCCTCCTCCCAGTCGAAGGCATCTCCGGGCAGAGCGGAGGAGCCGGACTGAGAGGCGTCCCCAATCTGGGAAACATCTCCCGTTTGTGAGCTGTCACCAGTCTGTGAGGTATCTCCTGATTGGGAGCTGTCACCAGTCTGTGAGGCATCTCCAGGCTGGGAGCTGTCGCCGGGCTGAGAGGCATCTCCGGGCTGGGAGCTGCTGCCAGAGCCAGAGCCGCTCTCATCTCCAGGCTGGGACTCCGGGTCTTCCTCCGAACCCTCCTCCGCTTCCTCCTCTGGCACCTCCGGGATCTCCTCCCACAAAGGCAGCTGCACCGAGGCGTAGCCGGTAGCGCCCTGAACGGGCAGCTCCAAGCTTCCGTGGGACACCCGGGGAATTGAAATATCCAATGTGTAATTGGGGTCATACTCCACAGGGGGCTCAGCCTCGGGGAGGGGCTGTCCGCTGGCGTCCTCCGGGCCGCTCCCGGTGAAATCAGGGCCAAGATAGGAGGCGGTGCCGCCCCCCGGCGGCTGGGAGCTGCCCGAGCCGTCCACAGGGGCCGTTCCGCTGCGACAGGCTGTCAGCGCACTGAGAAGCAGCGCCGCCGACAGCAGGATAGACAGTTTTCCTCGCATGGTCCTCTCCCTTACACCACGTCCTGGACGGTCTCCGTGCCGTTAACCCGGTAGGTATAGACGGTAAAGCCGTCGTAAAACAGCTCACCGTCCTCGCCGTCGCCCAGACAGCTGGGGGCGTAGTCGCTGCCCTTGGGCTGGCCAATGGCTGCGATCAGGCTGGATACGCTTTTGCCGATATAAGCCTGAGCATCCGCCTTGGTGGGGGCGGACTGGGGCTCCGGCTCTGCCGGGGGATTATCACCGCCCGGGGCAAGGGGTAATTCGCAGGTTTCCTCGGAGGTATCCGGTGTCTGAGGCTCCGGTTGAGACTTGGGTTCCGGTTTTGTGGTCACCTGAGGCTTGGACACCACCGCAGGGGGCACCTCCTGCTCCTGGCTGCCTTCGGAGGGCTGGCCGGGATCCGTTCCACCCTGGGAGAAGGCGGCAGCGGAGCTGTCACTTGGCTGTCCGGCGTCGGGTATAGAGGCGTCAGGCAGAGTGAGAAGGGGGGCTATCGTGCTCTGGGCCGGGGGCTGGCTGGCGGAGGACTCCACCCAGTCACCATTGTTGGCGGAGGACCCTCCTCCGCAGGCAGACAGCGCCAAAGCGCCAGCCAGCAGCCAGGGCAAAATACAAAGCTTGTTCATTTCAATCGGTCCTTTCCAAACATTACATATTTGCCGGCAGCAGGGTGCGCAATTCGCCCTGCTGAATGTAGAGCACACAAGCGTCCTCCAGACAGGCGTCCTGGGGAACATAGAGAGTAAAGGGACAGCCGCCGTCCCAGTCCTCACCGGCGGGGGTGGCCTCATAGAGGGCCTCACCCAGCCGGACATAGACGGGGGAGTTCTCGTCCACTCCGGTGAGCGTGCCCGTCAGGCGGGTGTACCCCTCCAGCGGGTACTGCTGGGAGAGGGCCAGCCGGGCTGTCCCCGTCCCCTGCGGGGGAGTGCCGGTGAGCAGCCGCTCCGGGGCAGGGAAAATGGGGGGCCGGGTGGCCAGGTAGTCCAGATTTCGCTCCACCAGCTCAAAAATCACCGTGTCCGCCCCAGTCTGGTCCAGCAGAGACAGCTGACAGGGCATAGACCGGGAGAACAGCGCGGAGCCGTATTCCTCCGCCATAAAGGGGTATAGGCTGTTGCCGAAGGAGTCCCGGAACATGAGCAGAGAGCCCGTTTTGGCGGGATTTTCCGTCTCAATCCGCTGGTCGTCCGGCCCTCTGGGCTGGCGGACATGGTTGAAGGTAAAGGGCCGGTCAAACTGGAGGTCTCCGTCCTGTTCGGTGCCGGTGGGGTAGACCATCTCATACAGGTCCCCCCGGTGGCCGCAGGGGGTAAAGGCGTCCGAATCGGTCAAGGGGTCCCGGCCCTCTAAAAAGGGCTGGTGCTCCTTGTCCAGGGCGCTGAGCAGCGCCTGCTGGGCCATCGCGGCTCCAATGGTATTCCAGTGAGAATCCCGGGGAAAATAGGTGGCAAAATGGGGGTATTGAAGGGCCCCGCGCAGGTCGGCCCAGGGCACGCCCTCCTCCTCCATCAGGGGAATCAGGCGGTCCAGATTGCCCTCCGCCTCCAAAGGTGTGCCCACATAGGGCAGATATTGGGGGTAGAGCGTCGCTTTGTTGGGAGCCGCCGTAAACAGCAGCCGGGCCCCGCGGTCCTGAACGTACTCCTGCACCAGAGCCAGCGTGTGGGCCGAAGCCCAGAGCTGACGGCCGGTAAGGGGGTTGGTGCGCAGATAATCGTCCACCGTCTCGGCATAGAACAGCCAGCCGTCCCGGCCCAGAACCACGTCCTCCTCAGCGGACACATGGAACAACGCCGCGTTCAGGGCGGCGTCCGCTGTAATCAGCTCCTGACGCAGGGCGAAGTGGTCGGCGATATAGTCGGTGACCTCCTGGAACAGGTTCAGGTTGAAGGAACCGTCCGTCTTGGTTATGACGGGGGGCTGGACCAGCTGCTGATTGGCGGCGGCGCTCCGCTCCGGAATAACCAGCATACCCGCCGATGGGACCAGACAGGCGGCAAGAAACGCGCCCATGGCCAGCCTGGCCTTTGTTTTTGCCTGCATTGCTGTCACCGCCTAAAACTGGAAGTAGATGAAGGGATTGAAGGTGGCCTTGGACAGGTTCAGCACGCACAGGGCAAAGATCCCGGCGTAAAGCAGCGCCTGTCCCCCCTGGGTCAGGGCGGGCCCGGCCTCACTGGAGGCCCGCTTTGCCAGCCGCTGGGGCAAGCCAAAGGCCAGCAGAAGGGCGGCGGTCAGGGAACATACCGTTTTGGCGTCCAGCAGGGCAATCAGGGTCAGTGTATTGGCGGGAGAGACGGAAAAGCCGGTAAACATCTGGCTGAACATGATCCAGGCCGCGCCCAGGCTGTCCGCCCGGAAGAGGGTAAAGCCCAAAACCACCACAAGCATGGTGTAGAGATGCCCCAAAAAGCTGTTTCGCAGCCACTTGGGAATCAGGCCCGCGTCCTCCAGCGTGGAGAACAGTCCGTGCCACAGCCCCCACAGCACAAAGGTCCAGTTGGCCCCGTGCCACAGGCCGGTGGTGAAAAAGACGATAAATTTATTCACGCCGGTGCGGAAGGCCCCCTTCCGGTTGCCTCCCAGGGGGATGTAGAGGTACTCCCGGAACCAGGTGGACAGGGAGATGTGCCACCGCCTCCAGAACTCCTTGATGGAGCGGGAAATATAGGGCAGATCAAAGTTTTCCCGGAAAGTAAAGCCGAACATGGCCCCAAGGCCAATGGCCATATCGCTGTAGCCGCTGAAATCAAAATAAATTTGCAGGGTATAGCACACAGCTCCCAGCCAGGCCAGCCGGGCGTCCAGCTGCCCGGCGGTGAGGGCAAAGACGGCGTCGGCCACCTGCCCTGCCGTGTTGGCCAGCAGAAGCTTTTTTCCCAGGCCGGTGATGAACCGGCGCAGTCCGAAGAGGGTGCCCTCCGGAGTAATCTCCCGGCTGTCGATCTGGAGGGAGACGTCGTGATATTTGATGATGGGTCCGGCAATGAGCTGAGGAAAAAAGGAGATGTACAAAATCAGCTTGCCCAGGCTGCGGGTACCCGATTTTGGGTCCCGGTAGACGTCAATCACGTAGCTCAGGCCCTGGAAGGTGTAAAAGGAGATGCCAATGGGCAGCGTAATGCCAAACAGGGGCAGGTCCAGGCCGGACAGGGCATTGACGATGGACACTAGAAAGTCCAGATACTTAAACCCGCCCAGGGCCAGCAGGTTGCACACTACCGCCCCGGCCACAGCCAGCTTCCGCCCCCGGTTGGAGATGAGGCACAGGCCAAAGAGATAGTTGACCAGCACACTGGCCAGCAGCAGCGGAAGGCAGCGGAGCTGGCCGAAGGTGTAAAACACCAGACTGGCCAGGGCCAGCCAGAAATTCCGGCTGCGGACGCCCGGCAGCAGCTGATAGATCAGATAGACAACCGGCAGAAAGGCGAACAGAAAAATGGGGGAACTGAATACCATAGTTTCACTCCTAATATTATATTCTATTGGTATTCATTTAAGGCGTTCCCCCGCTCAGCTTTTTATAGGTGTGGCCGGTGTTCTGCGGAAAAACCTTAAAGAGGTTGTGGCTCTTGTAGCCGTAGTCGTGGACGTAGCGCCACTCCAGCTGGGGGTCGAAGGTGTAGTTTTTCCCGTCCAGCTTAATCTCCACCCAGCCGTGGGGAGAGGCGTTTTTGCCCAGTCCGCCAATCACGGTGTAGGCCGGCTGGCCAATTTCACGGGCCAGCAGACAGAACAAAGAGGAGAAGCTGAAACAGTTGCCCTTCCCCATAGACAAAAAGGCGGAGGCGTATTCAGGCTCCCATCCAGTGGCTCCGGTCTCCAGAAGGGGCCGCTTTAAGTAGGAAAAATTGTCCCGGCAGTAGTTGTACAGGGCCCGCAGCTTCTGGTCCCGGGTCATGGAGGAGTCGGTATACTGCTCCACCAGGGCGTTGAGCTGGTCGTCCAGGGCGGTGTCGCCGGTGGTGTAGCGGCCCTCGGCGTCAAAGTAAAAGCACTCTATGGCGGCGGAGCGGAGGAACTGGCCTTCGCTGACGCAGTAGAGCCGTCCGTTGATGCGGTAGAAGCCGTCGGCCAGGGGGACAGGCTCTGTCTGCACATCCTGCCACCGCTCACCGGAGCCGTTGGAGATGTGGCTATGGGTGGTGGCGGCCTCCATAACCTGACCGTAGGCCCAGTGGGTGGTGGGGACGTCGGGAAAATAGCGCAGGTTTTGGGCGTAGATGGCGCTGGAATCAGGGATACGGCCCAACAGCTTGTTGAAGACCACAGCGGCCTCCGCCCGGGTAAAGCCGGCGGAGGGGTTAAAGTTCCCGACGTCGTCTCCGCTGAACAGGCCGTAGCCGCCTACGGCGGAGATGTCCGAGTAGTTGGGGTGGCTGGTGGGTACATCACGGAAAGCCCTGGCCGCGCCGCCGGAAGGGATGAGCTGCGCCAGAGCGGCGGCGCTCTCCGCCCGTGTCACGGCCTGAGTGGGACGGAAGGAGCCGTCGCTGTATCCGGGCAGGATGCCCAGGCCGGCTATGTCGCCCACCGCCTGGGCGTACCATGCGTCGCTGGAGACATCAGAAAAACCGGCCCCGGCGGCGGGCCGCTCAACCACCACGCTGTACAGCATCTGAGCCAGCTCCGCCCGGGTGAGGGACTCGGAGGGATGGAACAGGCCGTCGTTGGAGCCGCTCATATACTTGGTGTGGCTGCCCGTTTTAATGGTGAAGGCGGCGGGCCGGGAAGGGCTGCTCTGGCCTTCCTGCCCCGATTGGAAGGAGGGCGGGGTCTGGGAGAAGACGGCGTAGAGGTCCATGTCCCGGGTGAGGTAAAGCTGGTCTCCGGGCAGATAGTCTGCAGAGGCGGAGGCGCTGCGCTGTGACCAGCCTATAAAGTACAGGTCCGTCAGCCCGGTGGGGGCGTAAATCTGGGTCTGGGGCAGAGTAAACTGCTGGCCCTGCTCCCCGGACATGGGGGCGGGCGCTTCACTGCTGCCTCCGTTGGCGTGGAAGCGAATGGTCACCTGGGCGGCGGCCACGGTGGCCGCCGGGCGGGAGGGCTCTATCGCCAGCACATGGATTGTCAGGCATAAAAGGACCGCCGACAAGGAGGCGGAAACCACACGGCGTAACTTCTGGCTCATTACGATTCCCCGTTTCTCTCTGGGTATGCCCGCGGAAGCGGTACACACAAAAGCTTCCAGCAGTTCATAGTAAGGATACCACATAATGGAACAAGATTCAATCTTTTTCGCAGGATTTTGCAAATAAAACGCCAGGCGCCATTATTTGATGGTCCTTTAGAGAATAGAATTTTTGTGAAAATTGACCTTTGAAATGAAACATTCGTTTTGTTATACTAAAGCCTGTAAATTGAATACGGCCATTCAACGACACATGTGGTGCATTGCACGTAAATCTGATTACGGTACAGTAATGTTTCGCGTGTGTCGTTTTGTCGAAAAAAGGCGTGTGCGGAAGCACGCGCCTTTTTTGGGCTGTATACACATCAAGGGAGGTATCTTTATGGAAGAAAACAACTATCTTGGCAGGGAGCGGGTGGGCAAGCTGCTGGTGCAATTTGCCGTGCCCAGTACGCTGGCTCTGATTATTTCCTGCCTGTACAACATTGTGGACCAGATCTTTGTGGGCAACGGCATTGGCTACCTGGGCAACGCCGCCACCGGAATCATTTTCCCCATTACTGTGGTGGGCTGGGGCGCCTCCGTCCTGTTTGGCGACGGAATGGCCACCTTCCTCAGCCTGTCCCAGGGCCAGGGGGACACCTCCGGAGCGGGGCGGTCTGTGGCCAACAGCATGCTGGGCTCCTTTTTCTCCGGTGTGGTCATTATCGCCGTATGCTACGCCCTGGGGGACAGCATCTTGTACACCCTGGGCGCCACCGAGGCCACCATTGAGCTGACCCGGGACTACGGAAACATTATCTTTATTATGATGCCCTTGGCTCTGGTGCAGAACACCCTGGCCTCCATCATCCGCGCCGATGGAAGCCCCAAATACTCCATGGCGGCTATGATGGTGGGCGCGGTTATCAACATGATTGGTGACCCGGTAGCCATCTTTGTGCTGGGCTGGGGCATCAAGGGGGCAGCCATCGCCACCATTCTGGGCCAGTTTGTCAGCTTCCTTATCTGCGTTGCCTATCTGCGCCGCAGCCGGGTGTTCCGGGTGAAGGCGTCTGACTTCATCCTCAGCTGGAAGCACCTCAAGCCCGTTCTGCCCCTGGGCGCAGGCAGCTTTTTGACCCAGCTGTGCATTGTGGCCACTACTATTGCCAACAATATCCTGCTCAAGTCCTACGGCGCTCAGAGCATTTACGGCCCTGACATCCCCCTGTCCGCCTTTGTGGTCATTATCAAGCTGTTCCAGATCATCCTGAACATTGCCTGCGGCATTACCGCCGGGGCGCTGCCCATCATGGGCTATAACTACGGCGCCAAGCTGTATGGCCGGGTGAAGGAGACCTTTAAGCTGGTTGTTCTGTCCACCCTGACAGTATGCGTAATTGCCACCGTGCTGTTTGAAAGCGTGCCTATGGTCTTTGTACGCATGTTTGGCGACAATGGTGGTGAGCTCTATTTCACCTTTGCCGCCAGCTGTCTGCGCATCTACCTGTCACTGGTGATTTTTACCTGCCTGCAAAAGGCCTGCGCCATGTTCCTCCAGTCCATTGGACATGCCAAGGCCGCGGTTCCCCTGTCGGTACTGCGTGACCTTCTGCTCATCATACTGGCCATTACAATGCCCATGAAGATGGGGATTATGGGCATTTTGTGGTCCGCTCCTGTGGCCGACTTTATCGCAATGGTCATTACTGCGGCGGTAGTGGCCCAGGTGTGGAAGCATCTGAGCCAGGAGGGCGAACGGCAGGCCAGTACCGCCAAAACAATTTTGCAGCCCTCCCGCCCGGGCGTCATCATCACCATTGCCCGGGAACACGGCACCGCCGGCAAGCGCATCGGCCAGCTGGTGGCCCAGCAGCTGAACGTCCCTTGCTACTACAAAGAGATGACCGCCCTGGCCGCCCAGGAGAGCGGTCTGGCTGAGGAGTTTATCTCCGGCATCAATTCCGACAGAAACGCGGTCATGCGGGAGCTGTACCTCAGCACCAGCGCCGTCCACCAGGCGGTCATTGCTCAGGACAAGGCTATCAACATGATTGCTGACATGGGCGCCTGCGTCATTATAGGCCGGGCTGCGGACTACGTTCTGCGCGACCGCGACAACCTGGTACGTATTTTCATCCATGCGCCCAAAGATTACCGGGTAAAAAAGGTGATGGAGATGTACGGCGACACAGAGCAGGAGGGCAAAAAGAGCATTGCCCGCTCCGACGCGGCCCGCGGGGCCTACTACCAGAGTATCTCCGGCCATGAGTGGGGCGATGCCCACCAATATGAGCTGAGTATAGACAGCTCCATCGGTGCGGAAAAGGCCGCCGGGCTGATTTGTGACTATATCAAGCGCATGTAAACTATTTATATAAAATGGTTGATTATCTCAAAAAAAGCCTTGATTTATGGGCATACAAGCAGGATTTCAAGCAGAATTCACTACCAATTTACTACTTTTGAGGGAAAGAGCCTTGATATGCCGCCCGGAACCCTGCAAGCCCAGCCACCAGCACACAGTATTGAGAAAGAATAAATGAAAACTGAATACGACGCAGACGCGGCGTTTCTCTATCCCTAACGGGAGAACAGGAACGCCGCTTTTTTTATGCCCTCATGTTACGCAGTAGGGGCAAAAAGAGCCTTGCTATATGCGGCTTTGTGAGCGCGTTTTTGCCAGGGATAAGGATTTATACCTAACCCCAGCAAAATGGCGTTCTATCGTGTAACATATGAATACAGGTTCTAAATAAAAGCCGAATTGGTCAGTTTGTCAAACAGGTTTTGAATAAAGTGCCAAAAATCAGGAAAAAACTGTTGCATATGAAAAAAATGTGTGGTATACTACCAAGGCATTATGCGTGGGAGTGCGGATCATCCGCCCGGTGCCCGGACAAACCGGGTTGGCGGAGGATATGATGCCCCCAGAAGAATAACTGAAAAACAGGAGGAAACAAACAATGGCAGTCGTATCTATGAAGCAGCTGCTGGAGGCCGGCGTACACTTCGGCCACCAGACCCGCCGGTGGAACCCCAAAATGGCCACCTACATCTACACGGAGCGCAACGGGATCTATATCATTGATCTCCAGAAGACCGTGAAGAAGCTGGAGGAGGCCTATAACTTTGTCCGCTCCCTGGGCGAGAAGGGCGAAACCCTGCTGTTCGTGGGCACCAAGAAGCAGGCCCAAGAGGCCATCAAGGAAGAGGCCAGCCGGGTAGGGATGTACTGGGTGAATGCCCGCTGGCTGGGCGGCATGCTCACCAACTTCAAAACCATGCGGGGCCGTGTGGACCGTCTGGCCCAGCTGAAGAAGATGCAGGAGGACGGCACCTTTGACATGCTGCCCAAGAAGGAAGTCATCAAGCACATGGGCGAGATCGCCAAGCTGGAGAAGTACCTGGGCGGCGTCACTGAGATGAAGAAGCTCCCCGGCGCCCTGTTCGTGGTGGACCCCCGCAAGGAGCGCAACGCCATCAACGAGGCCCGCAAGCTCCACATCCCCATTGTGGCTATTGTAGACACCAACTGCGACCCCGACGAGATTGACTACGTCATCCCCGGCAATGACGACGCCATCCGCGCCATCAAGCTGATCTCCTCCGTCATGGCCAACGCCATTCAGGAGGGCCGCCAGGGCCAGGATGCTGCCCCCGCCGAGGAGGCCGCTCCCGCCGCCGCGGAGTAATATTGTATTTGTGTAGGGCGTGACGACCCCGGTGTGCTGTCCTTTTCCGGCAAAGACGGTGTGCGGCGTGGCGAGTCGTTGCGCCCTGCGAATCATAACAATTTGGAGGTAATATATTATGGCGATTTCCGCAAAAGACGTACAGAAGCTGCGCGAGATGACCGGCGTAGGTATGATGGACTGCAAGAAGGCCCTGGTGGAGGCCGACGGCGACTTTGACAAGGCCATTGAGTGGCTGCGGGAGAAGGGCCTTGCCGCTCAGGTAAAGAAGGCTGGCAAGGTGGCCGCCGAGGGCGCCTCCTGCGCCTTTGTGTCTGATGACGGCGTGGGCGTTATTATCGAGGTCAACTCCCAGACCGACTTTGTGGCCAAGAACGAGGTGTTCCAGGGCTTTGTCAAGGACGTGGCCTCTGTGGTGGCCGCTGAGAACCCCGCTGATGTGGAGGCCCTGAAGAACTGCAAGTACCCCGGCACCGACCGCACCATTGCCGACGTCACCGCCGACAAGGTGCTGGCTATCGGTGAGAACATCCAGATCCGCCGTTTCGTCCGCTACGCCGAGGGTGTCAGCGTGCCCTATATCCACATGGGCGGCAAGGTAGGCGTGCTGGTCAACCTGGCTGTTGAGGGAATCGACGCCGCCAAGGTGGTGGAGCTGGGCAAGGATGTGGCCATGCAGATCTGCGCCATGAACCCCAGCTATCTGGATAAGTCCGACGTGAGCCAGGAGGTTCTGGACAAGGAGAAGGAGATTCAGCTGGCCGCCATGGCCAACGACCCCAAGATGGCCTCCAAGCCCGATAAGGTAAAGGAAGGCATTGTCATGGGTAAGCTGGGCAAGTACTATGAGGAGAACTGCCTGCTCCAGCAGGCCTTCGTCAAGGAGAATAAGATCTCCGTGGAGAAGCACGTGGCCGCTGTGGCCAAGGAATTGGGCGGCAAAATCACTGTGAAGGCATTTACCCGCTTCGCCACCGGCGAGGGCATTGAGAAGGCTGAGGACGACTTCGCCGCTGAAGTCGCCTCCATGATTAAGTAATCGGTTCTGAAACAGAAAACGAGAGGCCAAGGTGAATGTGTCCTGGCCTCTCTATTTATAGATAAGTGAAGTGTTGTGGCATGAAAGAGATTGGAATTATGGAGATAGGCGGCTTCCAGGTGGGACATGCTGAAAATCAGGAGGCGGCCACCGGCTGTACGGTGATCCTGTGTGACCGGATGAGCCCCGCCGGGCTGGATGTGCGGGGAGGCGGTCCCGCCTCTAGGGAATCTCAGATATTGAATCCTGTGGCCGCAGCAGAGGGTGTCAACGCCGTGCTCCTCTCCGGGGGCAGCGCCTTTGGCCTGGACGCCGCAGGGGGTGTGCAGCGGTATCTGGAGGAGCGGGATATCGGGTTTGACACGGGGGTGGCCAAGGTCCCTCTGGTCAGCCAGTCCTGCCTGTTTGACCTGGGGGTGGGGGACAAACATGTGCGCCCTGACGGGGCCATGGCCTACGCCGCCTGTGAGAATGCAAGCTATGATGAGCCTGCCCAGGGTAATGTGGGCGCCGGGACCGGCTGCTCCATAGGAAAGTACCGGGGAATGGGACGGGCAATGAAGTCGGGCTTTGGTACCTGTGCCCTCCAGGCCGGCGGGCTGAAGGTGGGAGCACTGGTGGCAGTCAACGCCCTTGGGGACGTGTATGGCCCTGACGGGAAACAGATTGCCGGGCTGTTAAATGAGGGTTGGACCGGCCTGTCCTCCACTCTGGAGGAGCTGTTCCGGGATGTGACCCTGGCGGAAAACCTCTTTGCTGGAAACACCACTTTAGGAGTGGTGGTCACCAACGCCAAATTGGACAAAACCCGCCTGACCAAGGTGGCCGGTATGACCCACAACGGCTATGCCAGGGCTATTCGACCGGTCCATACTACTGCTGACGGGGACAGTATCTACGCCCTGTCCCTGGGGGATTTCCCTGGTGATGTCAACGTGGTGGGAGCTATGGCTGCCCAGGCTATGGAGCGGGCCATTGTCAGAGCGGTTCAGTCCTCCGATTCCGCCTACGGGCTGCTGGGGTGGAGGGAGCTGTCCAAAAACTGAGGGTCGCCCGGCTGACATTGCCGGTTATTCCCTGGCCGCTATTGCCTCAGGCCGGTTGGCAGGCCCCGGGATAGGCTTGAATTCCGGCTCCGGGTCCATGGGCTCTTTGGTCCCAACACAGCGGTTGATGGGCGTCCCCATCAGATGAAATTTTTCCTCGTAGTCTGTCATAATTCCCCGTATGCTCTGGCCGTGAAGGTTGCGGGTCACCTCAGACAAAGCAAAACCCGCCTTGGGGAATTGAAACAGGGACCACTCGAAGAGATCGTGGTTGTCACTTTTAAAGTGAATTTCTCCCTTTTCCCGCAAAACGCCCCGGTAGAGAATCAGAAACTGCTCGTGAGTCAGCCGCCTCCGGGCGTGCTTCACCCCCGGCCAGGGGTCACAGAAGTTGATGTAGAGCAGATCGACCTCGTCGGGTGCAAAGTAGTCCCGCAGCAGAGCCGCGTCCCCGTCAATAAAGAAAATGTTGGTCAGCCCCTTGGCCTGACAGCGCTCCATAGCGACAATCATGGCGTCCGGAACCCGCTCCAGAGCAATGTACAGTACATCAGGATTTTGTTCCGCCGTCTCAGCGGAAAACCGGCCCTTGCCGCAGCCAATCTCCAGCCGCACCTCCCGGGCCTCCGGGAAAAGCTCCCGCCACCGCCCTCGCATCGCTGCAGGGTTGTCAATCCGCATTGCCGCACACCGCTCCATCCGGGCCGACAGGTTTGGCTTTTTTCTCATTCGCATGGTTTTGTCACCTCTGTGTAGAATTTCAAAAATATCTTAACATATTTATCAGAAGACTTGCAATCGTTTTTAAAATATATTATACTGTTGTAGAGATTTTGAACGATATGCTGTCTGCGGACCGTTTTAGGAATGCCAGCAGAATAAGAGATCGGGGTGTTGCGCAGTTGGTAGCGCGCCTGCTTTGGGAGCAGGAGGCCCGGGGTTCGAGTCCCCGCACTCCGACCATGCGGAGTGTCCTTATAGGATTTGAGTATCCTCGGAGGACACTCCGCATTATTTTTGCTCAAAATCCTATACGGCGATCCGCGACCGGGAGTAGCTGACGGCTACTCCCTTTCTTGTCCCCATCGTGATTTCCACAGCCGGGATGTTCCGGCGGTCAGGGACGGAGAAAGCGCCGATACAGTTGTAATAGATGGTGATATGCTGGGTGGTAACGCCGTCCGGCTTGGTGTAAAATCTTGTGTAAGCGAAAATCGACAAAGTCAAGAAGTGGCGCGATGGAAAGTGCACAGGCTGGGGCTGAATCCCTTGGCCACCTAGGGTCCCGGCGGGCGGGGCGGTATGCACGCCGCAGGTGTGAATGCCGGCCTGCTTGCCGGGACATTTTACAGCCAGGGATCAGCCAACAGCACGGCCGGAGAACAGGATCTCCAGCTGGCTGAGCACCAGGTCCCAGTTCTGGCATCTGGTGCGCCAGCGCTTCGTAATGCGCTGGGAGGCCAGGTAAAGCATCCTGCGCAGGGAATCATCGTTGGTAAAGCAGGGTTTGTTCTTCGTGATCTGACGGAACTGGCGGTTGAGGCCCTCGATAATATTCGTCGTGTATATGATTTTACGAACTTCGGGCGGATATTCATAGAAGGTACTCAGAACTTCCCAATTCTCCTCCCAGCTTTTCACGCAGGAGGGGTACTGATTCCTCCATTTTTCCGAGAACTGAAGCAGGTTCTCTTCCGCCTCATCCAGTGTGACGGAGGTATAGATCTTCTTCAGATCAGCCACCACGTGCTTGATGTCCTTCCAACTGACAAAGCGGGTGGAGGAACGGATTTGATGAACGATGCAGCGCTGCAAACGGCTCTGGGGATACACCGCACGGATGGCTTCCATCATCCCGCACAGGCCGTCCGTACAGAACAGATACACATCCAAAACTCCCCTGCTTTTGAGGTCATTCAACACATTCAGCCAGAATTTGCTGCTCTCATGCTCCCCGATCCACACCCCAAGGATGTCCTTCCGTCCATCCATGGTGATCCCCAGGACCACATACGCCGCCTTTGTCACGTACCGGTGGTCCTCCCGAACCTTGTAGTGGATGGCGTCCATGAAGATGAACGGATACACCGCCTCCAGAGGCCGGTTCTGCCA